>NZ_JBITHF010000002.1:0-1145606 GCF_044457745.1 Streptomyces sp. NPDC050534 | reverse complement strand
CCGGTGCTGAAGGTCACGTACAAGGTCGAGGCGACCCGTGTCGAGCAGCGCACCGACTTCGACAAGCTGATCGTCGACGTCGAGACCAAGCAGGCCATGCGCCCGCGCGACTCGATGGCGTCGGCCGGCAAGACCCTGGTCGAGCTGTTCGGTCTCGCCCGCGAGCTGAACATCGACGCCGAGGGCATCGACATGGGCCCGTCCCCCACGGACGCCGCCCTGGCCGCCGACATGGCCCTGCCGATCGAGGAGCTCGAGCTCACGGTCCGTTCCTACAACTGCCTCAAGCGTGAGGGCGTCCACTCCGTGGGCGAGCTCCTGGCGCGCTCCGAGGCCGACCTGCTCGACATCCGCAACTTCGGTGCGAAGTCGATCGACGAGGTCAAGGCGAAGCTGGCCGGCCTGGGCCTGGCCCTGAAGGACAGCCCGCCCGGATTCGACCCGACCGCCGCCGTGGACGCCTTCGACGCGGACGACAACTCGAGCACGGGCTTCATGGAGACCGAGCAGTACTGAGTGCCGCCTGACAAGTCGGCTCTCATCGGTGCCTGACGGCACAGGACGGCCCCCTCGGAATCACTCCGAGGGGGCCGTTCGCTGTCCGTCCCGATCTCCTCGCTGGCCTAAAAAATCGAACACATGATTGAATTCGGTCATGCGAATGTTCCCCGACGACCTCGCGCGGGCTCAGCAGGAGTGGAGCGCCACGTACCGCCGGCTAGCCCAGCGACCTGGCTGTACCGAGCTGCGACGGCGTCTGTACCAGCTGTCGAACCAGACGTTCTTCCACCCCTACTGGCAGCATCGGCGACCGAGTCCCGCGGCGTGGTGGGAGCTCCGTGACCTGGGAAGGACGGGCGGGCCCGTGCGCGAGCGGCTTCATCGATGACGCGCTGGAATGCGGAGCCGCAGGCCGCGGATGATCCTGAAGACATGTCCGGGCCGATTCGCGTGATCGTGCACCCGCCGTCGCCCACCGGCGGCCGGCGCGTACGCGTGGACGGCGAGATCCTCGGACTCGCGCACAACGTGGCCGACGTCGCGGAGTTCCTCCGCCGGGCCGGACTGGAGATCGACCCGTCGGACGTGGCGGGGGTGCCGTGGATCGACTGGCGCGGGGTGGGGCCTGAGCGGTGGGGTCCGGAGACGACCGGCTGACCTGCCGCGGGCGACAGCCTTGGCATGGCAGGGGTGGTGGTACGGGACCTGTTCGGCTGAGCCCCCGGGCGATTACAGTCCCCGGCCATGATCCTTGATGGCTGGCCGGCGCAGGACGCGACCTTCGTTCGGTACGGACTGCGGCGCCTTCTGTACAGGCTGCCGTTCGACCTGGTGGCGACCAGCTTCGGTTGCGCCGGGATCTGGCTGGCGATGACGAACGGCGGTCTCCCCGTCATCGGCTGGATGACAGTGGCCCTGTTGCTCGGAGTCGGCGTCGTCGGCGTGGTCCAGATCGCCTTCCGCTGGCGGGCCCGCCGCTGGGTCACGGCCTTCGACGCGACCGGTTTCTGGTGGATGCGCGGCAAGGAAGCCGCGGTGATCCGCTGGGACTCACTGGCAGGGGTGGGCATCTACTGGGCACGCGGCAGGAACACCCGGATCCACAGCGTGGAGCTGTGCCCCAGCCACGAGATCGACGGTGACGATCCGCTGCTGAGGCAGTTCGTCCGTGACACGGACCCTCTTCGGCCCGGTCTGCCACGGCTTCGCTACCGCATCGACGTGGGGGACTCCCACGCGGCGTACGAGAAGGCTCTCCGGCAGTGGGCACCACCCGGCCTGTGGTTCGGGCGAAAGGAGCAGCCCCTGTCGTACGCGGGCAGCCCGGACCACACGGGCCACCGAGAGCGGACGGCTGAAGGAACCGACACGCGAGCGGCCGAAGGGACCCACGCGGTGACGCGCGAGACGCGCGCCGCGCTCGTGTTCGACGCCGTCGTGATCGACGAGAAGGTGGTCGTCTCCCGCAGCATCGTGCTGCAACGTCGCCGTCTGGGCGTCGCCCTGGTGATGGCCCTGCTGTGCACGTGGGCCGTCCGGGCGCTCCGGCCATGGCAGGGGAACGACACGGGCGCCTTCGTACGTCAGGGGCTCGCCGTCGCTGTCACGCTGCTCACGGCCTGGGCGCTCGCACTGCTGGCCCGCAGCGCATGGGGGGACTGGGACCGGCGCATCGTCATGGACTCCGCGGGCGTCCATGTCACCCGGCGCGGACAGGCCGCGACCGTACCGTGGGACTCGCTCGCCGGCGCCGGCATCTATGCGTCGCCCGGGCTGCACACGCTGGAACTCTGCCCCAAGGGCGAGATCGACCGCGATGATCCGTTGCTGTGGCCGTACGTGCGCGACGACGAACCCCTGCGGCCCGGCCTGCCCCGCGTGCGCTATCGCATGGCCGTGTGGCCCGGCCCGTCCCGGCACGCGGTGGCCGAAGCCTGTCGGACCTGGGCGCCGGAGCTCTGGTTCGGCGGCAGGAGGATGCCGGACGGCTACGAGGGAAAGGCCGACCGCAAGGGGCACCTGCGGCGGATACGCGGCGCCGGCCTCACGCCGAGGCGATGATGCGGGCTCCGGCCGGACGATCAACGCTGCTAACGTCCCGTCGTGCCCTCGGAGATACAGCGCCTGGTCGATGAACTCGTCACAGAGATGAAGTCCGGCTCCGCTCCCGCGTACCGGGCCGCGATGAAGCGGCTCGCGGACACGGCTCGGGCGGGAGGCCCCGAGAGCCTGACGGCCGCCGTGGACGCCCTCGCGCCCTTGCTGCCGGGCCTGGGTGGGGACTTCGCCATGACGGCGGTTCTGGCGGGCGCCTGCGTCGAGTGGGGCGCGTCCCCCATGGCCCTCGCCGACGTACTGCCGCGGCGCGCCTCGGAAGCCATGATGCTGAACGAGTCTGTGCCGGAGTTCTGGGGCAAAGCGGCCCCCGGTCGTCCGCTGCCCGAGCCGGTGAGCGCCAGCACCGGCCGCCTGGTGGGGACGCTGACCGGAGCGACCCGGTGGCGCCGGGGAGTCGACAAGAACACCATGACCCGGATCGCCTTGTCCTGGTTCGACATGGAGCACTGGCTCAAGGCCCTGATCACCGTCATGGGGGACGCAGGTTTCCGCGCGGCCGTCCCCGGCGACGTCAAGGCCGAGTTGCGTGAACACGCTGCCGCGGTCGCCCACCGGTCCCAGCCGGCTGCTTGGGTCGGCGCGCTGGCCGCCGTCCTCGACGACGAGCCGCTGGAGGTCATCGACCCTCGCACGCAGCGGGGATACGCCCTGACGATGAGCGGTGTCGGGGACAACGGCCAGTTGCACATCCTCCTGGCGGATCGCCTCGTCGGGGACCCCGGACAGGGTCTGGTCGCCGGGGACCGTCCCGCGCGGTCCTGGGTGGAGGCGGCGACCGGCGGCAATCCTCGCCTCGGCCCCGCCGACCCGGCGATCCGCTGCTTCCGCCTCTTCGACGGCCAGGGGGCCTACGTCAGCCCGGAAGGTGTGCCCGCCGACATCGGTCTCCTCGACGGCACCCGCGTCCTCGTGCTGCACCCGCCGAACGGCCACTACGCCCTGCAAGTGGGCCGGGTGTTCGAGGACATGATGCCGAACCTCCGCCTCGACCGGATTCTGGAACCGGCCGAGACGGAGCGCCGGATCGCCCGGCTTGCACCCGCCGTCGAGAACGACCTGATGGCCGACTAGCGGCCGGCGCCTGCCCGGCCGCGGGTTGGCTAGGCTCGCCAGGTGCAAGGACCGATCGCAGGAGGCGCCGTACCCGTGGGGAAAGGCCGCACGCTCGCGCAGGTGTACCGGCACTTCGGTGAGGTCGATGTCGCCGGGACGTCGCCACTGTACGAGCGCGTCGCCGTCGCCCTGAGTGAGTCCGAAGTGGCCCTGCGTGCCATCGAGTCGGCGCCGGCGCGTAAGCGGCACCCCACCGTGATCCTCGCCGCGCTGCACGACCTGGCTCTCGCGGGACGCGCACCCGAGCTTGCCGCGGCCTATGCCGCCGGGGACGGCGACGCGGCCGTCGGCGCGGCGATCGGCACGCTGGTGCGCAGGACGGACGAGGTCCTGGCCGTCGCCGTACGACGCACACCGCGGGCCGGGGAGACCGGACGTTGCGCCGTACTGCATCCGGCTGTTGCCGAGGCGGCGCACCGGGTGGGCGCGGATGCGATCGGGCTGATCGACGTGGGTTGTTCGGCCGGGCTCAATCTCAACGTCGGTCGCGTGGGCGTCACTTACAGCAACGGGCAGGTGCTGGGCGACACGTCGTCGCCCGTGCGGTTCTCGGCCTCGGTCGTGGGAGACCGGGCTCTCCCGGCGCGGGCGATGCCCGAAGTCGTCACCCGCGTGGGCGTCGATGTCGATCCGGCCGACGTGACCGACGCGGACGACGCCCGCTGGCTGCGCGCCTGTCTGCCCCCGGATCAGCCGGAGCGGGCCGCGCAGTTGGCGGCGG
Source organism: Streptomyces sp. NPDC050534 (assembly GCF_044457745.1). Classification (NCBI taxonomy): domain Bacteria; kingdom Bacillati; phylum Actinomycetota; class Actinomycetes; order Kitasatosporales; family Streptomycetaceae; genus Streptomyces; species Streptomyces sp. NPDC050534. Next base: position 1,141,153 of record NZ_JBITHF010000002.1, on the reverse strand, counting down.
AGCTGGCGTTGGCGGCGACAAATCCTCCGACGCTGCTGGCGGGTGACGCGGTCGAGATGCTGCCCGAAGCCCTGGCCCGGGTGCCCGAGGGCGCGCTGCCGGTCGTCACCACGACGTGGGCCCTGTCGCGACTCCCCCTCGAAGACCGCCTGCGCTTCCTGCACCGCCTCGACGACGCGGCGACCGACCGGGCCGTGGCGTGGGTGTCGGTGGAGGGGGTCGGAGTCGCGCCCGCGGTGCCGACGATGGGCGATCGACGCGCCTCCGGCCACAGCATCGTCGGCGTGGCGGTGTTCCGGCACTCGGTTCTCCATGCCGAGGCCGTCGGCCGCTGCTGGTCGCGGGGGCGGTTGCTGGCGTGGCTGAGTGCCGGGCGCCTCCCGGAACCGTAGCGGCGTCAAGATCGCATCAAATCCCCACGTCAGCCGTGGTGCACGGCCCCCTCGCGGCGTCAGACTGCGCTGTCGGTGCTTCGGGGAGGGGCAAGGGATGTACACATTCGCGTCGCAGCAGATGCCGGCGCCGGACTCAGCTCTGTTCGATCTGGTGTGGGGGCTCGGCGCCACCGCGCTGGGATGGGTGGCGCTGATCAATCCCCGCGGCGTCCTCGAATGGATCGAGCTGCGGCGGGGCAGGGGCGGCAAGGTGTGGCGAAGTCGCCTGGCCGGCGGGGTGTTCGCCGTGGTGGGCCCGGTGATGCTGATCAGGGGGGTCGTTCATCTGCTGACGTCCGAACAGTCCGGGCGTTCATCGATGTTCCGGCAGACGTACGGCCCCTCCCCGGTCGTCGCCACCATCGTGATCGTGGTCATGGTCCTCGCCGGGATCCATGCCTGGCGCACCAACCCATTCCTCCTGGCTGCCTGGACGGCGGGCGGACTGCCGCGCGCCTGCGCCGTCCTGGGGACCCTCGCCGCCCTGTCGTTCGTCGTCTTGACCGTCTTCGGCTACGTGGCGGCGGGCATGCTCTGCTGGGCACTGGGCGGAGCGGCGGCAGCCGGACTCTTCCTCACCCGGAAGCGCTGCCCCGCGCCGTGAGGTCGTCCCAGAACGCGCAGTGGTGGCGGGCCTGCGCCGTGCCGGTCGGGACGATGTGGTCCGGTGCCAGGGACTGCACCGTCCGCTGGGACCAGGGCGGGGACGACGGGCCGTTCGGGTCGGCGGTGCGGGCGAAGCCGGTCCAGTAGTCGATCATCGTGTCGGCCAGGCGGTGCTGCGCCGCGGTCATGTCGCGGGCGCGGCCGCCGAGGTCGAAGAGGTAGGGCAGTTCGCTCGCGTGCGGGGCGCCGAGCGGGAACGGCGGTGTGCCGGGCGTGAGTGGCGGGGCGTGCTCGTCGGCGAACTCGTAGCGCCATACGGGCACTTGAGTGGCGAGCAGGCTGTCCGTGCGTGCGGTCGGGCACGCGAAGTCGGCGTCGCCGATGACCGCGCCGAAGACCGGGCCGCCGTCGGTGCCGTGCACCGGGTATTCGCGGACGATCGCCTTCGCCTGCCCCGGGGAGGAGAAGAACGTGGCTGCGACGTCGGGCCAGGTGGCGGGGGTGACGGGGTTGCCGGCCCGGATGATGCCGGCGGCCCAGCCGTTGCCCTCGTCGTGGTTGTTGCCGAGGAGGACGGGGACGTGGCGGAAGCGGCCGGAGGTGATCGCCGCCGCCGGGTCGCTGGGCAGCAACGGGGTTTCGTAGGCGGGTTGCTGGTCGGTTTCCTGGGCCTTCAGCAGAGAGGAGACGGGCGTGCGCCGTAGGCACGACATCACGTCGTGGGCCGAGCCGCAGCCGGCCTTGGCCGTGAGGTCCGCACCCGTGGCGCGCGCCGTGGCCAGCGGCACGGAGGACGGGGCGAAGGGCCGGTCGGCGCGGCCGGTGCACGGGCCGCTCTCGATGATCGCCCGGTCGAAGAGGCCCGCGGCGGCAGGTGAGGCGAGTTGGGCGCAGACGCTGTAGCCGCCCGCTGATTCACCGGCCAGGGTCACGTTGTGCGCGTCGCCGCCGAAGGCGCCGACCTCGGCGCGGACCCAGCGCAGCGCCGCCTGCTGGTCGGCCAGGCCGAAGGTGCCGGAGCCGGGCAGCCCGCTGTGGGCGAGGAAACCCAGTGCTCCGAGGCGGTAGTTGACGGTGACGACCACGACGTCGCCGCGGGTGGCCATGCGGTGGGCGTCGTAGGAGCTGCCCGCTCCGGTGGTGAAGCCGCCGCCGTGCAGCCACACGATCACCGGCCGCGGGTGTGCCGGTCGTGAGCCGTCGGGTGTCGTGACGTTCAGGTGGAGGCAGTCCTCGTCGGTGCTGCCGCCGGGCACCTCGCCGGCCGGCTGCGGGCAGGCGCTCGCCGGGCGGGTCGCGTCCCGTACCCCGGACCAGGCGGCCGCGCGGTGCGGCAGCGCCCAGCGGAGCCTGCCGACCGGGGGCGCCGCGTAGGGGATGCCCTCGAAGGTGCGGTAGCCGTCGTGGGTGGTCCCCCGCACGAGGCCGTCGTGAGTACGGACCGTCGCGGCCTCGGCGGGCCGGGCGGGCTGCGTCGGTGGTGCCGCGAATCCGGCCGTCGCCAGGGCGGCGGTCAGGGCGCAGCCCAGTGTGGTCAGGACGCGGTGCATGGTCATCATCTCCCCGTGTCGTTCGGTCAGCTGCCGCCCATGCCGCCCTGTGCGGCGATCATGGTCGTCGGCAGGTGGCGTACCGCTTTCTCCAGGCCGGGCGCGAGGACGGCGAGAGTTCCCGTGCAGGCGTCGATACGGGCCCGGTACGTCTTCTGGTCCTGCCGGGAGACGACCGAGCGGACGCCGCCCGCCGCGGCCAGCGCCAGCAGCGCGGTGTCCGCGGCGGGCAGGTCCCGGACGGCGTCGTCCCCGCGCAGCGCCGCGGACACGCGCGCGTGCAGGGCGGCGGGCACGGTCTGGTCCGTGACGGTCAGGCGCCGGGTGCCGAAGGGGGTGCGGGGTTCCTTCACGGTGAGGACTCCCGCCGCGGCGAGCCGGTCCTCCACCTCCGTCAGGGTCCGCTTGCGGTGGGTGCGGACGAGGTGCTTCCAGCCGTGGCCGCCGGCGGCGTCGTGCAGCATGCCGTCCAGGACGGGGTTGCCGGTCGGCCGGGTGCCGGAGACGGTGGCCGTGCCGTCGTTCTCCCTGAGCCGGCCGCGCAGCGCGAGGTCGATCAGGGCGGCGGCCCGGAGCAGGAGCTGGGTCCGGGGACGGTCGTAGGGGCCGTCGGCCGCGTCGTCGTGGGCGAGCAGATACATGAGGCAAGGCAGGTCGTCGATCACACTTCGACGCTACGGGCGGCCGCCCCGCCCGCGGATCGGCCATGGGAGCGGTCCGGCACTGGGAACGCAGGAGGATCGCGTCCCGGTCTCCTCCTTGAGGAGGAGGCGCCCGGGGCCGTCAGGGGCGGCGCGGCTCGACGAGTCCGTGGTCGTAGGCGGCGACGACGGCCTGGACGCGGTCGCGCAGGCCCAGTTTGCGCAGGACCGCGGTGACGTGGTTCTTGACGGTGGCTTCCGACAGGCCCAGCCGTTCGGCGATCTCCGCGTTCGACAGGGCCTGGCCGATCAGGGTGAGCACCTCCCGCTCGCGTCCGGAGAGGTCCTGGAGCGAGGGCGGCGGCGCCGGGTCGGGCGTGGTGCGCAGGAACCGGTCGAGGACGCGACTGAGCACGGTGGGCGCCAGGAGCGCGTCGCCGCGCGCGGTGAGGCGGATCGCGTCGACGAGTTCGGTCGGGCGGATGTCCTTGAGCAGGAAGCCGCTCGCTCCGGCCCGCAGGGCGTCGACGACGTGCGCGTCCACGTCCCAGGTGGTCAGCACGAGCACCCGGGCCGGGCTGCCGTCCGCCACGATCTGCCGGGTCGCCTCGATGCCGTCCACGACGGGCATGCGTACGTCCATCAGCACCACGTCCGGCGCCAGGTCCCGGGTCAGCCGTACCGCCGTCCGGCCGTCGGATGCCTCGCCGACCACCTCGAGGTCGTCCCGTGCATCGATGATCATGCGGAATCCGGTACGGACGAGGGCCTGGTCGTCGGCCACCACCACGCGCAGCGTCATGACGCGTCCTCCACGGGCAGTCGTGCCGCCACCTCGAACCCGCCTCCGGGCAGCGGCCCGGCGTGCAGGCTGCCGCCCACGAGCCGCGCGCGCTCCTTCATCCCCACCAGCCCGCGCCCCGCTCCCACCATGGTCGAACTCCCCTGCCGGGTACGGCCGTTGTCTACCACCGTGACCTTCACGCACTCCCCTTCGGCCGTCACCCGTACGCTCACTTCGTCGGCACCGGCCGCATGGCGCAGGGTGTTGGTGAAGGCCTCCTGGACGATCCGGTACGCCGCCAGGTCCACCGCGGCCGGCAGGGCGTCGACGGCACCCTCGTGGTGCATGTGCACGGTGATCCCGGTGGCGCGCACGGTGTCGGCCAGCTCGTCCAGGCGCGCGAGCGAGGGCCGCGGCTGTTCGCCGGGTTCGCCTGCCTCCGCGTCGGGCCTGAACGCCCGTAGCAGCAGCCGCAGTTCACCGAGCGCCGAGCGGGCGCCCGTCTCGATGGCCCGCAGTGCCTCACGCGCCTGTTCGGGGCGTTCGGTGAACACGTCGTCGGCGGCGCCCGCCTGAATGACCATCACCGACAGGGTGTGCGCCACGACATCGTGCACCTCGCGCGCGATCCGCGCCCGTTCCTCCACGACGGCCCGGCGCGCCTCCGCCCGCATCCGTTCCCGCTGCGCCCTGCGCCACTGTCCCGCGGTCCACGCCAGGACCACCGTCAGCAGATAGACCGCCAGCCCGGCGGCGCCGCCCGCACCGAACGCCAGCGGCGCCGGCAGGCACATCGCCGCCAGCGCCCACAGCGACACCCGGCGCGGCCTGGTGGCCGACAGCACGCACAGCGTGACCTGCGCGGCGAGCAGCGCTCCCGTCAGGGACACGGCGGGCAGGAGCGCCCATACCGCGAGTCCTGTCAGGGCGTTGAGGGCCAGCACGGCGACGGGGTTGCGCGCCTGCCACCGCAGGGCGCCGACCTGCGCGAGGACCAGGACCAGGGCCACGGGCAGTCGCCACCCGTGCTCGGCACCGGCGACGAGCACCGCGGTGCCGAGGACCCCGAGCACCAGACCGGCCGACCCCCACCACAACGCCCGCGCCGCCCGGGGCGACAGCTCACCCCGCGCTTCCCCGGCGAACGTGTCGTCCGGCTGCCTGCTGCTGCGCTCCACGCCCCCGACCCTATCCAGCGTCGGGGGCGGGGCCGTTCATCGGCCGAGCGCGTCGCGACGTGCGCGCACAGCCGACACGTGCCCCCGTCCTACGCCCACACCGCCTTGACCACGGCGTGGCCTGCCGAAGCCGCCCGCCCGTAGAAATCGCGGAGGTCTTCGTGATGGTCGAGGAACTCCTGCCGGGCCTCTTCCCAGGTGCCGAGTCCGGGGCCGACGACCCTCCACAACTCGTCGAAGGAGACGGTCGCCAGGAAGGCGGCCGCCTGTGACACCGCAGGCGGTTCCAGAATCATCAAGGGCGGGTCGGACGGGTCGTCTTCGGCACCGTGTGCCACGGGGCGGCCGCCGTAGATCGGCAGATCCCAGGGCTCGTCGACGTCTGCGCCGGGGACGTCGGCCGCGGCGTAGAGATCATTGACGGAGTTGAAGACCTTGTCGATCGAGTCCGCGATGCCTGCCGCGTACTCGTCGGGGTGGTTGCGCCAAGCCTCGAACATGAACGCCGCGAGCCATGTGTGGTCGTTCCGGATCTCGGATTCCGCGACGGCGCGAAGGTGCAGATGGATGCTCACCGCGACAAGTCCCCCACTACGGCGGCCCGCCGGCCGGGCCGCACGCACAGAACGTATGTGACGGCACTGACACCCGGCCCGGGCTCAGTCGAGCCATTGGCGCCAGCGGGGTTCCGGAGGCTTGCAGCGGCCCGCACCGACCGCGAACCAGTAGACCAGGTCGGTGCGCCGCTCAGGGGTCCACCGCTTCCAGTCCGTTATGGGGAACGGGCGTCCGTTGAGGTCGGCCGGCGGGGCACTGATGGAGATCGCGCAGTGCGGGCGCACGGTGCGGCTCGCGTACCACCACGACGTCGCGAGGACGGCGGCAGCGAGGCACAGCATCACCCTCCAGAGGGGGACACGGCCAAGGGCGCGACGTCTCATGGGCGCATGGTACTGAGGAGTTTCGGATCACCGGCACGGGCGTGCGATACGTTGCCCGGCATGCATGGACTCGGACCCGTCGCCTGGCCACCTGCCCCGATGAAGACCGAACGGCTCGTGCTGCGGGAGTCCGAAGCCCGGGACCGTTCGGCGCTCATCGACTTGTTCGCCTCGCCGGAGGTGGGCACCTACGTCGGTGGACCGCGTCCGCGCGAGGATCTCGAACGCACGGTGCCCGAGGTGCCCGGCCGGCGCCCCGGCTTCTTCGTCGCCGAACTCGACGGAGCGCTGATCGGCATGATCACGCTCGACCGGCGTGACGCAGGCCGTCCGGCTCACGTCCGTCCGGGCGGGGGTGAGGCCGAACTCGGCTACATGTTCCTGCCCCACGCGTGGGGATGCGGGTACGCCGCCGAGGCGTGCGCGGCGGTACTCGACTGGTTCGCCGCCGCACTCCCCGGCGAGCCGGTGGTGCTCACCACCCAGACCGCCAACGCCGCCTCGATGCGCCTCGCGGCGAAGCTGGGGTTCACCGAGGTGGAGCGGTTCGAGGAGTACGGCGCCGAGCAGTGGTTCGGCGTGTGGTCCCCGGTCACACCGACCGGTTCGTCGTGAACGGCAGGACAAGCCGGGACGGGGGTGCGGCGTCCCGGTAGATCTTGTGGGTGACCGGGCGGCCCACCCGCAGGTGGAACGCGTCCGGCGGCAGCAGAGAGTTGTGCGCGCGGGTGTGCGGGTGGAGGGGTCGCCCTCGGTGGTGCGCTCCGTCGCCGGTGCAGCCGAGTTGTTCGGCAGCGCCGGCGAACGGGGAGTACGGCGAGTCGGACTCCAGCAACGAGGACGTAGGCCCACAGATCCGGGCGTCTGGCCGGGGACGGAGTGCGCCGAGACGGTGAGCTGCCACAGCGCGAACGCCCCGCCCACGTGGTCAATATGACCGTGCGTCAGCAATATCCAGCGCACGTCTTCGTCGTCCAGCGATGGAGCTTCTCCGGGTTCCGTACGACCCAGATGTGCCTGATCCGGTCGCCCGCGACGTCGAACGCGAAAACCGTCACGGTCGCGCCGTCCTGCTGGGCCACCAGACCGGGCTGACCGTTGACCTTGCGTTCGAGGAACGTCATGTCGCCGGGCTTTCTGCGGGCGAGCTCGACCCAGGCGTGCGCGATCTGCTCGCCGCCTTCGATGGGGTGCAGGAAGGTCGTGGCGAGGCCGCCGCCGTCGGCGACCGCCGTGGCATCGGGGTCGAGCAGTCCGATGAGGGCGTCGATGTCCTTGGCCTCCCACGCCTGCTTGAAGTCCCTGACGATGTCGGCGTGTTGGGCTGCCGGGGCCGGGGAAGGCCGCGCGGCCCGGATGCGGCGGCGGGCCGAGGAGGCCAGCTGGCGGCAGGCCGCCGGGGTGCGGCCGACGATCTCGCCCACTTCGGCGAAGGAGTGGCAGAAGACGTCGTGGAGGATGAACGCGACGCGTTCGGCCGGGGTCATCGATTCGAGGACGACCAGGAAGGCCAGGTTGACCGACTCGTCGAGGGTGACCCGGTCGGCCGGGTCGACGGCGCCCCCGTCCGGCCGCGCGGTGCTCCACTCCGTACGTTCGGGCAACGGCTCGGGAATCCATTCGCCCACGTAGGTCTCGCGTCGGACCCGGGCGGAGCCGAGCAGGTTGAGGCAGACGCGACTGGTGACCGTGGTCAGCCAGGCGCCAGGCGAATCGACGGCGTCCCGTCGCTCCGAAGACATGGCATACCAGCGGGCGTACGCCTCCTGGACGGCGTCCTCGGCCTCGGCCAGTGAGCCCAGGAGCCGGTAGGCGATGTTGATCAGGTGACGGCGCTCGCTCATGATCGCGTCCAGGCCCGGATCGGGCCCGTCGTGTGCGCGCCCGCGTCCTGGCTCCGGTCCGGATCGGGTGGTCATGGCACCGATGGCTCCTTCGGTCGCGTGTGCCCTCGCCAGTTTCGACAGGACAGGGCACCCGAATGTGAGGCCGGTGCGTCGCCTCACATTCCGGGTGCCTGTGCTGTCGGACTTCTGAGGCGAACACGCCGTCCAGCGAACAGGAAGCTCAGACACGTCATGACTACTCAAATACCGGAAACGCCGTTCGTCGAACCGGCGCCCCCGCAGCGCCTGGAGCGGGCGGCCGCCGCGCTGACCGCACACGGTTTCACCGTGGAGATCCTCGCCGACGCGGCCGCCGCGCGTGCGCGCATCAGGGATCTGATACCGGAGGGCGCCGGCGTCTTCACCGGGGCCAGCGAGACCCTCCGCCTGTCCGGCATCGAGGAGGACATCAACACCGGCGGACGGTACCGGGCCATCAGGCCACGCGTCCTGGCCATGGACCGCGTCGCCTGCGCCGACGACATGCGGCGGCTGCTCGCCAGTCCCGACGTCATCGTGGGCAGCGTCGCCGCACTCACGGAGACCGGCTCCCTCGTCATAGCGTCCGGCAGTGGAAGCCAACTGCCCGGCTACGCCGGAGGTGCCGGCCGGGCGATCTGGATCGTCGGGGCGCAGAAGGTCGTACCCGATCTGGCCACGGCTCTGCGGCGCGTCGAGGAGCATTGCCTCCCGCTGGAAAGCGCCCGCACCCAGGAGGCCCACGGGTGGCCCAGCGCCGTCAACCGTCTGCTCGTCCTCAACGCGGAACACCGGCCTGGACGCGGCACGGTCCTGCTGCTGCGCGAAGCGATCGGATTCTGAAGCGTCGGGGGCCGTCAGGCCGGGGCCCGGGGACTCAGGTCAGCAACTGCGCCCAGCTGGCCCCGAGTTCGTCGATCAGCGCTTTCATCAAGTCGGCGCGAGAGGGGAAGTGGAAGGAGGCGTAGAAGGTCACGCGGGTGGCGCCCGCCGCGGTCGCGATGTCGTCGACCTTGGTGGCGGCGTACCCCTTCGTCCTGAACAGCTCGAGGTACGAGGCCCGACCGCGCTGACCCCGGACAGTCGCCATGTTCGTAGAGCCAGTCGACGAAGGAGTAGTCGTACGACATCCCGGAGCCCCCTGGATCGTGCCGGCGACGGCCGCGGCCGGCACCTGCGATGCGAGCGCCGGCGTGTCCGTCACGGCCGTTCCACCCCCGCGCGAGTCCGCCCCGGCCGGCCACCGGCGGCGACAAAGCACGCCGGTACCACCACGGCCGCGCCGACGTACAGCAGCGCCGGGTAGTCCAGCGCACGCACGACCTGCCCACCGACGGCACCGGCCAGGGACAGCCCCACGAAGAGCGCGCTGTTGTTCCACGACAGCACGGCGGTCGCCCGCTCGGGAAAGAGATCGACCAGATGGCGCTGCTGGGCGGGGAAGAAGGCGTAGGCGGCGAAGGCGAACAGCCCCAGCGCGCAGGCCAGTGCCCAGGTCACGGAGAAGACCAGGGCCACGGCGGCTTCCAGTACCGCCGTCAGCGCCAGTGCCGCTCCGGTGACCCGCGTGGCCTCGATCCGGTCCGCGAACCGGCCGCCCACCTGCCCGCCGACGACGGCACCGATGCCGTAGACGACGAGCAGCCACGTCACGGTGGCGGATCTGCCGTCGGCGTGGAGTGCGACGGCCAGGAACGTGTAGAGGCTGTAGACGGAGAAGGCCCACAGTGTCGTCACCGCGACGGCGGCCACCGCGGCGCCGGGCCGTCCGACGTGGTGCGGCGCCCGCGCCGGAGAGACGGCCGCCGGCACCGGTCGCGCGCGCCAGACGAACGCGTGCGGGAACGCCAGCAGCAGCGTGCCCCCGGCCAGGATGACGAAGGCGGCCTGCCACCCCACGTACCGCCCCAGCAGGGAGCCGGCGGGCGCCCCCACCCACAGCGCGGTCAGCAGGCCCGACCCCACCACGGCCAGCACCTGTGCCCGAGCCTGAGGCCGCGCACGGGTACTGACCAGGGCATACACGGTCGGCCCGGTCGCGGCGGCAGCGATACCGGCGACCACACGCGCCACCAGCAGCACACCGAACCCCGGCGCGAGAGCCGTCCCCACATTGGCCGCGGAGAACAGCACCAGGGCCACCACCAGAACCGTGGCCCTGTCCCACCGGTCGGAGATCCACCCGGCGAAGGGCGAGGCCACCACGTACGCGATGGAGAAGGCCGTGATCAGCAGGCCGGTGCTGGTCGCGGACACGTCGAAGGACGCGGCGATGTGCGGCAGCAGCGGCGCCACCACGAAGAGGTCGGTCCCCACCATGAACTGCGTCAGCCAGGCCAGCGCGATCGGTCCTGCGGACAGGCCGGGCACCGTGTCGACGACCGGCTCGGCGCGGGACGAGTACATGCTTCGACGCTAGATCGTCCGCCGGGGAGCGGCCATCGGGGCTGCGGGGCCCGGCAGACGCGCCTGTCCGGCGACGGGCCGACAATGTGCGTGCACTGTGCACTTTCTCACGGGCACGGGCCGTCCCGGAGCCGGTAACGTGCCGACCAGCTGACATGACGACGGCTCCGGCTGCCCCGCGCAAGCCGGTGCCCGCAAGGAGAAACGGCCCGTGTCCCTCTCGACCTCGCCCTCACCCGAGGGCAGCTACTTCGAGGCCATAGACGATCACCGCTACAAGCCGACGGCCCACGCGAGCGGTGCCTGGGACCCGGACGAGCAGCACTTCAGCCCGCTGGGCGGACTGATCGTCCACGCCCTGGACCGCGATCGGGCCGCGGGCCCGGACAACGGGCTGCTGCTCTCCCGCATCAGCTACGACATCCTCGGCCGCCTCGCCCTCGACGAGTGCGAGATCGAGGTGGAGACCGTCCGCCCCGGCCGCACCATCGAGCTCCTCGAAGCGGTCGTACGGATCGCCGGACGTCCGGTCGTCCGGGCCCGCGCCTGGTACCTCGCCGCCCTGGACACGGCCGCGGTCGCGGGTGGCCCCGACGACCGTCTCGCCCCGCCGGAATCGCTCACCCGCTGGCGCATGTCCGACGCCTGGCCCGGCGGCTACATCGCCTCCGTGGACGTCCGCCCGGTCGGCCGGCCCCAGCCGGGCCGCACGACCGCCTGGGTCTCCACGCCCCTGGACCTGGTCGCGGGCGCCGAGGTCAGCCCGCTCGCGTCCTACCTCGCGCTGGTCGACACCGCCAACGGCATCGCCGTGCGCCAGTCGCCCACCGCGTGGATGTTCCCCAACGTCGACCTCACCGTCCACCTCCACCGCCAGCCCCGCGGCCCCTGGACGGGTCTGGACACCACCGTCAGCTTCGGCCCCACCGGCCAGGGCCTGACCAGCACGATCCTGCACGACGTCCACGGCCCGGTCGGCACGGCCGAGCAGATCCTGACGGTCCGGCCGCAGCCGGGGGCCTGAGGCCCCCCGGCCACGCCGGCCGCGCTCCCGCAGCCCGGTGCGCACCACTACGGGCGCCGACGTGATGGCCGCCCGGGAGGGCGGCACACAAGGCGGGTGCCGGTTTCTCCGCCGGGCTCCCGTTTCGCCCCGGTTCGGCCGCGGAGTACTGGGCACTTGGCCATGAACCGACACAGGACTGCCTGGAGGTGTGGTGTGGCCGTACGGCATCGCTTGATCAAGGTGAGTCCGCAGACCGTGTGGTCCGTACTCGCGGACGGCAGCCGGTATGCGGAGTGGGTGGTGGGAACGTCGGGCTCAGAGCCGGTGCGCGGCCAGTGGCCGCAGGTGGGCTCGGCGATCGGGTTCAGCGTTCCTCTCGGCCCGCTGCGGCTGACCAACGAGACGGTCGTCCGGTACTGCGAAGAGGGCTCCGAGCTGGGACTGGAGGCGCAGGCAGGTGCGCTGGGAACGGCCCGGATCGCGATCGAGCTCCGCCCCTGGGGAGAGCACTGCCTGGTCGTCGTGGACGAGCACCCGCTGCAGGGGGCGGGAGGGCTGCTGCACAACGTGGGCATGGAGGCGCTGATCCAGATACGGCATCGCGCGATGCTGGCCCGTCTCGCCCGCGTCTGCGAGGAGGAGGCCCGGGCCGAGCGGCCGGAGAGCGGGCAGGTACGGCGCCGGGCGGCTCACGACATGGGCAGCGGTCGTGCCTGACGCCGTGGTGATCGGAGCCGGCCCCAACGGGCTCGTGGCGGCCAACCTGCTGGCCGACGAGGGATGGAGCGTAGAGGTACTGGAGGAACAGCCGGAGCCCGGTGGGGCGGTGCGCCACAACAGGGATGTCGACCCCGACTTCATCAGCGACCTCTTCAGCTCCTTCTATCCCCTTGCCGCCGCGTCACCGGTCATCTCGCGCCTCGGCCTCGAGAACCACGGTCTGCGGTGGAGCCACGCGCCCCGGGTGCTGGCCCATCCGCTCACCGACGGCAGGTGTGCGGTCCTCGCCCGCAGCATCGACGTCACCGCCGACTCCCTCGACGCCTTCCACCCGGGCGACGGGGAAGCCTGGCGGCGCCTGCACGGCATGTGGACACGTCTTGGCCCCGACATCCTGCGCGCCCTGTTCACCCCCTTCCCCCCGCTGAGCGCCACGGCCCGTCTCGCCGTACGGCTGAGGGCGGCCGGCGGCCTGCGGATGGCCCGCACCCTGATCACGCCGGTGCGCCGGCTGGGGGACGAGGAGTTCCGGGAGGAGGGCGGCAAACTGCTGCTCGCCGGGAACGCGCTGCATGCCGATCTCGCGCCGGAAGCCGCGGGCAGTGGCGGCTTCGGCTGGCTGATGTCCATGCTCGGGCAGACCTACGGCTTCCCCGTGCCGGTCGGCGGCTCCGGCGCCCTCACGGAGGCTCTCGTCCGCCGGCTGCGGACGCGGGGCGGCGTGCTCCGCTGCGGGCGGCGGGTGCGCCGCGTCCTCGTGCACGGCGGACGGGCCGTCGGCGTGCTCACCGCCGACGGCGAGAAGGTGCCCGCACGGCGCGCCGTCCTGGCCGACGTCTCCGCACCGTCCCTGTACGGCGAACTCGTCGGGGAGGAACATCTCCCGGTCCAGGTGATGACCGACCTGAAGCGCTTCGAGTGGGACTTCGCCACGTTCAAGGTCGACTGGGCGTGCGACGGTCCCGTGCCCTGGCAGGCCGAGGCGGCGGCGCAAGCCGGAACCGTTCATCTGGCCGACGGCATGGACGAACTCACCCGGTTCGCGGCCCAGATCGCCATGGGCCAGGTGCCCGACCGCCCCTTCGTCCTGTTCGGACAGATGACGACCGCCGACCCCTCGCGCTCTCCCAAGGGCACCGAGGCCGCCTGGGCGTACACCCACGTGCCGCACGTCGTCAGGTCCGACGCGGGCGACGAGGGTCTGACGGGCACCTGGAGCGCGAAGGAACAGGAGATCATGGCGGACCGGATCGAGCGCCATGTCGAACGGTTCGCGCCCGGCTTCCGCTCCCTCGTCCGGGCCCGTCGCATCCTGGCCCCGCCCACGCTCCAGTCGCTCGACGGCAACCTGCACGACGGCGCCATCAACGGCGGCACCTCGGCGCTCCACCAGCAGCTCGTCTTCCGCCCCGTGCCCGGCACCGGGCGTCCCGAGACACCCGTACGCGGTCTGTATCTCGCCTCCGCCTCCGCCCACCCGGGCGGAGGGGTGCACGGGGCCCCGGGGGCCAATGCCGCCCGCGCGGCCCTGCGCTCGCACCGGCTCACCGGCCTCAGCCGCGCTCAACGCGTCCTGACCCACCGGGACCGCCTGGGGCGCAAGCGATCACTCCCCCGCTGAGGCCGCCGTCCCGCACCCCGGACGACGACACCACCGGACGACGACAGCACCCCACCCTGGCGGACCGTCGCCGGGAAGCCGTGAAGAGCAGATTCGCCGGGAGGACGGGAAGAGCAGAAGGGACGAGCGGTGAGCGACAGCCCCCTCAAGGGCCGCACCGTCGTGGTGACAGGAGCAGCACGCGGCACAGGAGCGGCCCTCGCGAAGGCGCTGGCCGATCGAGGCGCGCGACCGGCCCTGCTCGACCACGACGAACCGGCACTTCGGGCGGTGGCCGCCACCATGCCGGGCGCGGCGCTGGCCCTCCAGGTGGACATCACCGACGCTACGGCTCTTGACGAGGCCGGTGAGGAGATCCGCCGGCGCCTGGGCCCGCCGTCGGTCGTCGTGGCCGACGCCGCAGTCGCCGAGGTCGGCCCCTTCGCCCTGTCGGACCCCGCGACATGGCGCCGCGTGATCGAGGTGAACCTGATCGGCAGCGCCCACACGGCCCGGACGTTCCTGCCGGACCTGATCCGGACCGCCGGCTACCACCTGCAGATCGCTTCCCTGGCATCGATCGGTGCCGCCCCCATGATGAGCGCCTACTGCGCCTCCAAATCCGGTGTCGAAGCCTTCACGCACACTCTGCGGGCCGAGTTGGCACACCACGGTGTGGCCGTCGGCATCGCCTACCTCAGCTGGACCGACACCGACATGATCCGCGATGCCGACCGCAACACGGCCCTGCGAGAGCTACGCGCCCACATGCCGCCTCCCGCCCGGCGCGTCCACCCGGCAGATGCCGTCGCCGCCCGCCTGGTGCACGCAGTGGAGCGGCGGCGCACCGCTGTCCACACCCCCGCATGGCTGCGCCTGGCCCAGGTGGGCCGAGCCGCGATCCCTCCCGTCGTACTCCGGCGCACTCGCCACGTACTGCCCGGCCTGGAAGCGGCGGAGTCGTTGCACCCCACGGGCCTGCTGGGCGCCGGCGGCCACGCAGACCGGGCCGCCGCCCCGCCTCCGTGACGGCGCGTACAGCGGAGTTCGGCGCGGCCTCATCACCCGCCACAGGCGTTACCAGAGCGTGACCGACGACCCACTTGCCAGCCTTCCAAGGCTTCCCACACAGTGATGTATGCGCTTACAGGCAGCGCATACATCAGCCAGGCTCAAGGAGGAGCACCCCATGCACCGCGCCGCCAGAACCGCCTCGCTCGCCCTCGTGGCGGCGTCCGCGCTCACCCTGACCGCATGTGGCGGATCGGGCGCAGACGTGGGCGCCGACGCGAAACAGACCCTGACCGTGTGGGCCATGGGAACGGAGGGGGAGAAGCTCGGCGACGTCGCCAAGACGTACGAGAAGGCGCACCCCAACATCACCGTCAAGGTGACCCCGGTCGGCTGGGACGTGGCGCACCAGAAGCTGGTCGCCGCGGCCGCGGCGGGCAAGCTCCCCGACGTGATGCAGATGGGCTCGAGCTACCTGGGCGAGTTCGCCGACATGGGCGCTCTGGAGCCGGTCGACACCAAGACCTTCCAGCAGGGCGGCTTCTTCTCCTCCGCCTGGGACCAGGGCGTCTACGACGGCAAGTCCTACGGCGTTCCCTGGTACATCGACACCCGCGTCCTGTACTACCGCACCGACCTGGCGAAGAAGGCCGGTCTCAAGGATGCCCCGGCCACCATGGCGGACCTGCAGAAGGCGGCCACGGCGTACCGCGACAAGGCCGGCACCAAGTGGGCCCTTTCCATCCAGCCGAGCGGACTGGACGCCGTGCAGAGCTTCTACCCCTTCCTCTACTCGGCCGGCGGCGCGATCCTCAACGACCGGGGCAAACCGGTCGTCAACAGCGCCGCCGCCGTCAAGGCCCTCGAGAACTACGGCAGTTACTACAGCAAGGGCCTGAGCGACAAGACCTTCCGGCCGGGTTACGACGTCACGAAGGACTTCAACACCGGAGCCGTTCCCATGTTCTTCAGCGGGCCGTGGGTGGTGGGCCTGCTCAACGACAACTACCCCGGCCTCAAGGGCAAGTGGGCCGTGGCCCCCGTACCGGCGGACAAGACGTCGTCGTCGATGGCCGGCGGATCCAGCCTCGCGATCTCCGCCGACAGTTCGCACAAGGCCGCGGCCAAGGACTTCATCACCTACCTCACCGGAGCCAAGGGACAGGCCGACTGGTACGAGCGCACCAAGGACCTGCCGGCCAACACCCGGGCGTGGCAGACGGGTGAGCTCGCCGGCGACGCGGACATGAAGGTGTTCCGGCAGCAGATGGAGACCGCCAAGGCGCTGCCCGCCCAGCCCAAGCTGACGGAGATCACCTCCAAGGTCGACGACGCGATCGGGGCGGTCACCCAGGGCAGGTCCTCCGCGAAGGCGGCCCTGGACAAGGCGCAGTCCGCCATCAAGAGCCTGGTGGGTTAGCCGGGATGTCTGTTGTGACCGGATCGGCCGCGGACGACGCCGCCGTGACGAAGACCCGCCGGGCCGGCGGCGCGCAACCGCCGCCCGCGGGGTCACGGCGCGAGCGGAGTCGCTCGCTGGCCCGTCGTAGTCTGCACGGCTGGCTGTTCTCCACGCCGTTCCTGACGCTGTTCGGCGTCTTCATGCTGTTCCCGATCGTGGCGACGCTCTGGATGAGCTTCACCGACTTCGGCGTACGCGACGTCAGGCAACCGCTGGAGGCGCGCTTCGTCGGCCTGGACAACTACACGAAGCTGTTCGGCGACGACACGTTCCGTACGGCCCTGTTCAACACCGCCTACTTCGTCGTCGTCGGCGTACCCCTGACCATCGTGCTCGGCCTGCTGGTCGCCCTGCTGCTGAACAACGGCATCGACCGGGCCCGTACGTTCTTCCGGGTGGGCTTCTACGCTCCGGTCGTCACCTCCATCGTCGCGGTCGCCGTCGTCTGGCGCTTCGTACTCGATCCCTCCGACGGCCTGGTCGCCGGTCTCGCCGCCGAACTGGGCACGAGTACACCGGACTTCCTCGGTTCGCAGACCTGGGCGATGCCGTCGCTGATCCTGCTGGCCGTCTGGCGGAACCTGGGCACCGTCATGGTGCTGTTCATCGCCGGACTGCAGGCGATCCCCACCGAGGTGCGGGAGGCCGCGCGGCTGGACGGCGCGGGCGCCTGGCACGAACTGCGGCGCATCACGGTGCCGTTGCTGCGGCCGACCCTGCTCTACGCCACCGTCATCACCACGATCGGCTACCTGAACGTCTTCGAGGAGCCCTTCGTGATGACCCAGGGCGGGCCCGACAACGCCACCCTGACCGTGTCGCTGGACATGTACCGGGAGGGCTTCAACTTCTTCCACATGGGCTATGCGAGCGCCATGGCGTACGTCCTGTTCGTGGTGATCATGGGCATCACGGTGCTCCAGCTCCGACTGCTGAAGGACAACACCCGATGAGCGCCCCGACCGCCTCCGCTCCGCGCGCCCGGCGCCGCGAGGGCCGCGTCCGCCGGCCCGTGCTGTACCTGCTCGCCTCGCTGGGCCTGCTGGTGATGGCGGCGCCGTTCCTGTGGATGGCGGTGTCCTCCTTCAAGACCAGGCAGGACCTGACGGCCAGTCCCCCGGTGTGGATTCCGACGCGGTGGACGCTGGGCAACTTCCATGCGCTGCTTGCCCAGTTGGACATGCCGCGCTACTTCGTGAACTCGCTGGTCGTGGCCGTCCTGGTGACGGTCTGCAATCTGCTGTTCTGCTCGATGCTCGGCTACGCGCTGGCGAAACTCGACTTCACGGGCCGCACCAAGGTCTTCGCCGTGGTGCTCGCCGCGCTGATGGTGCCGGGCAACCTGCTGATCCTGCCGCTGTACGTGCTGATGAGCGGGCTGAACCTCATCGACACCTACGCCGGGCTCGTCCTGCCCTTCGCCGCGAGCGCCTTCGGGGTGTTCCTGATGCGGCAGTTCATGCAGTCGGTGCCGGACGAGCTGCTGGAGGCGGCCAGGATCGACGGCGCCGGAGAGTGGTACATCTTCTGGCGCATCGTGCTGCCGCTGGTCAAGCCCGCCCTGGCCACACTGGCGATCTTCACGTTCCTCGGCTCGTGGAACAACTTCGTCTGGCCGCTGGTCGCCACCAACGACCCCGGCAAGTACACCCTGCCGGTGGCGCTCGCGACCTTCGCCAACGACCCCAACCGCACCGTCGCCGGCGGCAACGGCATGCTCATGGCCGGCTCGCTGCTGGTGGTGCTGCCCGTCCTTGCCGTCTTCGCCGTCCTGCAGCGCCACTTCACCCAGGGCATCGCGACCGCCGGCCTGAAATAGCCGCCGCGGCCCCCGCACGCACTCCGGCCGGCCGTGCCCCGCCCGCGCACCCGTACGACCGCCCGATCCCGATCACACAGACAGAAACGGACGATGACGCACACCTCCCTCCGCTTCCCCGACGGCTTCCTCTGGGGCGCCTCCACCGCCGCCCACCAGATCGAGGGCAACAACGTCAACAGCGACTGGTGGCGCAAGGAGCACGACCCGGCGGCGGGCATCGGCGAACCGAGTCTGGACGCCTGCGACAGCTACCACCGCTGGGAGCAGGACATGGACCTGCTCGCTCAACTCGGCTTCACCGACTATCGCTTCAGCGTCGAGTGGGCCCGCATCGAGCCGGCCCCCGGCGCCTTCTCCCGGGCCGAGATCGCGCACTACCGCCGTATGGTCGAAGGCGCCCTGGCCCGGGGGCTGCGCCCGATGGTGACCTTGCATCACTTCACCGTGCCGCAGTGGTTCGAGGACCTCGGAGGCTGGACCGCCGACGGCGCCGTGGAGCTGTTCGCCCGGTACGTCGAGCACTGCGCGCCGATCATCGCCGACGGGGTGCGCCATGTGTGCACCATCAACGAACCCAACATGATCGCCGTGATGGCGGGCCTGGCCAAGCGGGGCGAGCAGGGCTTCCCGCCCGCCGGACTGCCCTTCCCTGACGAGGAGACGACCCACGCGGTGATCGCCGCGCACCATGCCGCGGTGAAGGCGGTCCGGGCCGTCGGCGCCGGCATCCAGGTCGGCTGGACCGTCGCCAACCAGGTCTACCAGGCGCTGCCCGGCGCCGAGGAGGTCACCGCCGCCTACCGGCACCCCCGCGAGGACGTCTTCATCGAGGCGGCACGTGGCGACGACTTCATCGGCGTCCAGTCCTACACCCGCACCAGGATCGGCCCCGACGGCCCCGTCCCCGCGCCGGAGGACGCCGAACGCACCCTGACGCAGTGGGAGTACTACCCGGCCGCCGTGGGCCACGCCCTGCGCCACACCGCCGACGTCGCCGGCCCCGGCATGCCGCTGATCGTCACCGAGAACGGCATCGCCACCGGCGACGACTCCCGCCGTATCGACTACTACACCGGCGCGCTCGCCGCGGTCGCCGCCGCCCTCGAGGACGGCCTCGACGTCCAGGGCTACCTGGCCTGGAGCGCTCTGGACAACTACGAGTGGGGCTCCTACGCGCCCACGTTCGGCCTCATCGCCGTCGACCCGGTCACCTTCGAGCGCACCCCCAGGCCGTCCGCCGCATGGCTCGGCGGTCTCGGCCGCACCCGCGAACTGCCGCGCACCGCCGCCTGATTGGGCCGCCGCGCCGGCGGCACACCCAGGCGGACCGGACCGCTTCCCCCCACGATCGCCGGGCCCGACGATCGCCGGCCCGGCCGACGATCACCCGCCCTGTACCCGGGAGCCGGTGGGCCCCTGACACCCACCGGCTCCCGCCCCACCGCCCCTTCGAGGAGTTGATCCCGCATGAACCGTCGCCGGTTCCTCACGACCGCCACCGCATCGGCAGCGGCCGTCTGCGCCACCGGACCCTCCGCCTTCGCCGACTCCGCCTCCCGCGCCCGCACCGCGACCGGCACCGCGCCGCTGCACACCTGGTTCGAGGCGACGTACCGCTCGATCACGGCCATGACCACCGATTTCGGCCTGACCGCCGACAAGATCGACGTCAGCGGCACCGGCACGCCCGTCCCCTCGCCGCAGACCTCGCCGACCAACATCGGCTGCGGCATGTGGTCCACCGTCGCCGCGGCCGGCCTCGGCGTCATCTCCCCCTCCCTCATGCACGACCGCCTCGCCCGCACGGTGACGGCCGTCGAGCGGCTGGAGCGCGCGCACGGCTTCTGGTTCAACTGGTACGACGCGCACGACGGCTCGGTCCTGACGACGTGGCCGGAGAGCGGAGATCCGGTCCGGCCGTTCCTGTCCACGGTCGACAACTCCTGGCTGATCACCGGCCTGAAGATCGCGGCCGAAGCCGACCCCGCGCTGCGCCCACGCATCGCCCGGCTCCTCGCCGACGCGGACTGGTCGTACTTCTACACGCCCTACGACGCCGCCGACCCGGTCGCCGGCCCCGGCCAACTGCTCGGCGGCTACTGGCCCGACAAGCCCGGCATGGGCGAACCCACCGGCTTCCACTACGGCGCACTGAACACCGAACCGCGCATGGCGAGTTACCACGGCATGGCCGACGGCTCCCTGCCGACCGAGCACTACTGGCACCTCTTCCGCACCCTGCTGCCCGGCATGGGGCAGGAGCAGGAGCCCGAGGGCGGTTACGTCACCGTGGACGGCGTGCGCGTCTGGCAGGGGCACTACACCTACCGCAGCCGCAAGCTCGTACCCACCTGGGGCGGTTCGATGTTCGAGGCGCTGATGGTGCCCCTGTTCGTGCCCGAGACGGAGTGGTCACCGCACTCGTGGGGCACCACGCACCGGCGCTACGTGCGCAGCCAGATCGAGCACGGCCTGATCGAGGAGGGCTACGGATACTGGGGCTTCTCGCCCGCCAGCATTCCCCAGGGCGGATATCGCGAATACGGCGTCGACGCCATCGGCATGCAGGAGGACGGTTACAACAGCCTGGGCGTGGTCACTCCCCACGCCTCCTTCCTGGCCCTGCCCCAGGCGGCCGACGAGGCCGTCGCCAACCTCCAGGCGCTCGCCCGCGACTTCGGTGCCTACGACGAGCATTACGGCTTCCGCGACTCCGTCGACGTCACGACGGGCCGCGTCAGCGACGTCGTCCTGGCCCTGGACCAGGGAATGATCACCGCGGCCCTGGCCCAGCACCTGCGCCCCGGCCTGCTCCAACGCCCCTTCCGCACCGGCGGCTTCCGCTCCCGGGTGCGGCCGGTGCTGGGCAGGGAGTGCTTCAGCATCTGAGCACCCCGCCGCCTGCGCACCCCACGAACGGCCCGGCCCGGGCGCGGATCGACCGACGCGTTCCCGGGCCGGGCCCGGCCTGGCCAACTCGTCCCGTCGGTGCGCGACTCGGCGCCGCCCACGCCCCGCGTCCCTTGCCCGGCCGACGGGCGGGACCTAAAATGAATGCGCTTACAGTCGTATGCCCGCGCATACCCGTCCCTTCCGGAGTCCCTTCACGTGAGCACTGCCCCCACGGTGTACGACGTCGCCGAACGGTCCGGGGTCTCCATCGCCACCGTGTCCCGGGTGTACCGCAACCCCGACTCCGTCCGCGCCGAGACGCGTGAACGCGTCCTGGCGGCCGCCCGCGAACTCGGCTACGTGCCCAGCGGCAACGCCCGCGGGCTCGCCAGCCGCTCCACCGGCGTCCTCGGTCTCTGCTTCCCCGACTACGCCGACCCGGACGCGGAAGCGACCGAGGCGGAGGACGAGGACGCGGCGACGCTCTACTCCGACCAGATCATCCGCGGTATGGAACGGGCTGCGCGCCGCCACGGCTACGCACTGCTGATCGCCGCCTCGCTGGAGGGCGGGCCGGAGAGCCTGGTGGCCAAGGTCGCCGGGCGGGTCGACGGCTTCGCCGTGCTCGCCCGGACCGTGCCCACGCAGGAGCTGGAGGTCATCTCCCGCCGTCAGCCGGTGGTGATGCTGGCCGGACCTCGCGAGAACGACCAGCTGGACCATCTGGACCACATCGAGGTCGCCAACTTCGACGGCCAGCACGAGCTGACCCGCCACCTCATCGAGGACCACGGCCTGCGCCGCCTCGCCTACATCGGCTCCGTGGAGGAGTCGCCGGACGTGGAGGCCCGCTTCCGCGGGCACCTCGCCGCGTGCCGCGCCCGCGGAGTGGACGCGGGCGACGAACCCGATCTGCGGGCGGCGCTGATGACACAGGCCGAGGGAGAACGCGCCGTGGCCGCCCTGCTGGCCGGCGCGGGCGAGCCCCCCGAGGCCCTCGTGTTCGCCAACGACCAGATGGCCGTCGGCGCCCTGCACGCCCTGCAGCAGCGAGGTCTCCGCGTGCCGGAGGACATGGTGGTGACGGGCTTCGACGGCATCCCGCTCAGCCGGCTGGTGCGCCCGGCCCTGACCACCGTGCGCCAGCCGATGCTGCGCATGGGAGAGGAAGCGGTCGAACTCCTGGTCAAGCGCCTGAGCGGGGCACGCGACGCCGAGCCCGTCTCACTGATGCTTCCCGTGACCGTGGCGCGCCGGGGCAGCTGCGGGTGCGGCGAGAATGAGGAGCGGGACCGGTCCTGACCGGCACCCCTAGGCCGACTCCCGCACCACCAGCTCCGTGGCCAGCATCAACTGCTGTCGTCCCGCCCCCTGTTCCGTGATCTCGCTGAGGATCCGGACCATCGCCCGCCCCAGCTCCTCCACCGGCTGGCGCACCGTCGTCAGGGGCGGGTGGGCGTAGCGGGCGAGCGAGTCCTCGAAGCCGATGACGGCCACGTCGTCGGGCACCTGCCGTTGCCGGCGGCGGAGTTCCTCCAGGGCGCCGAGTGCCATGAGGTCGGAGGCGGCGAAGACGGCGTCCAGGTCGGGGACGCGTTCAAGAAGCGAATGCATCGCCTGACGGCCGCTTTCCCAGCTGAAGTCGCCTGTCTCGACCAGCAGTTGGCTTGCGGGGATGCCCGCTTCGTGGTGGGCGGTGCGCCAGCCTTCGAGGCGGCTGCGACCGACGTCCATGTCCAGGGGGCCGGCGATCGTGGCGATCTTGGTGCGTCCGCTGCCGAGCAGGTGCCGGACGGCCTCCGTCGCGCCGCCGGTGTTGTCGGCATGCACGTAGCTCAGCCGTTCGCCGACGTCGCGGCGGCCGGCCAGCACGGTGGGCAGGCCCATGTCCTCCAGCATCGCGGGCAGCGGGTCGTCGGCGTGGACGGAGACCAGCAGGACGCCGTCCACCCGGCGGGCCGCCACCGACTCGGTGAGCTGCTCGCGCTCGGCCTGGTCGCGGACGAGCATCAGCTGGAGCTGCGTCCGGTTGTCGGCGAGGGCCTCGCTGACGCCTCGGATCAGTGCGGCGAAGAACGGTTCCGAGCCGAGCCGGCTCGCGGATTCCGGGATGACCAGGGCCACCGCGTTGGTGCGGCTGGTGACGAGACCGCGGGCGACGGTGTTGGGTACGTAGTTGAGCTCCTTGATCGCCGCCAGGACCCTGGCCCGCGCGTCGGCGCTGACCAGATCCGATCCGTTGACGACCCGGGACACCGTCGTCCTGCCCACTCCCGCGCGGGCGGCGACCGTCTTGATCGTCGGACGGCGATTCCCAGCCATGCACTCCCCTCCCGGCAGCCGCGGCGGTGTCCGCCGCACGGGTGACCAGCACCGATTCTTGCAGACGCCGCTGTCGGCCGGGCCCCGCACCGTCCAAGAAAAATGAACGCGAGGGCGGGCCAATCCTCCTTCGTTGCTTTCAAGTCATTGACAGATCGGCTCGATGCCGTGAGTCTGCCATGCATCGGTGGGAACGTGCCCACCTTTCTTTTGGGCACCAATGGGCACGTTCCCACTACTCACCAGAGCCGCACTAGTCGTCGCAAAACATGTCATTACGGCATGTCTGCGTCGCCGCCTAGGAGGAGTCCCATGAGCAGTCCCGTTTCGTTCGGCAGAAAGAGGCTGGTGTCAGCGCTCGCAGCCGTAGGCGCGCTGGCACTCGTCGCCGGCTGCGGCAGCAACGACGGCTCGGCCACGGGCGGCGGCAAGAAGGACGGCAAGACCGTCATCACCATGGGCATGTTCGGGGTGATGGGCTTCAAGGAGTCGGGCCTGCTCGAGAAGTACGAGCAGGAGCACCCCGACGTCCAGATCAAGGCCGAGATAGCCGGCGACGAGCAGACCTACTACACCGCGCTGCAGACCCATCTCGCCGCTGGCAACGGCCTGAAGGACATCCAGGGCATTGAGATCGGCCGCGCCAAGGAGATCACCGAGACGCAGGCCGCCAACTTCGCCGACTTCTCCAAGACGCCGGGCACCGACCACTTCCTGCCCTGGAAGCAGTCCCAGATCACCACCAAGGACGGCAAGGTGCTGGGCCTCGGGACCGACGCCGGCCCGATGGCCGTGTGCTACCGCAAGGACTACTTCGCGAAGGCCGGCCTGCCCACCGACCGCGAGCAGGTCAGCAAGCTGTGGGCGGGCGACTGGAAGAAGTACGTCGAGGTCGGCCGTACCTTCAAGAAGGGCTTCAAGGGCGGCCACGTGTCGTACATGGACTCCTCCAGCGGCCTGTTCAACGCCATGGTCTACGGCTACCCCCAGCAGTACTACAACGCCAACGGCGACCTGATCTACGACAAGAACCCGGTCGTCAAGCAGGCCTGGAACCTTGCCGCGGACGCCGCCGACGACGGGCTGAGCGCGAAGCTGCGCCAGTTCCAGCCCGGTTGGGACCCGGGCCTGGCCAACGGCACCTTCGCCACCGCGGTCTGCCCGGCCTGGATGCTGAGCCACATCAGCGAGAAGGCCGGTGAGCGGAACAAGGGCAAGTGGGACGTCGCCAAGGCCCCCAAGGGCGCCAACTGGGGCGGCTCCTTCCTCGGCGTGACGGAGAAGAGCCCGGTGAAGGCCGAGGCGCAGAAGCTCGTCGCCTGGCTGACCGCGCCGGAGCAGCAGGCGTACATCTTCAAGAAGCTCGGCAACTTCCCCTCCTCCCGCCAGGCGCTGGAGCGGGCCGACGTCAAGAACGTCACCTCCCCGTACTTCAGCGACGCGCCGATCGGTCAGATCTTCGGTGCCGCCGCGCAGGACATCCCCGACAAGCAGGTCCTCGGCCGTAAGGACGGCACGATCAAGGACACCTTCTCCCAGGGCCTGGCCCTGGTCGAGCAGGGCCAGTCGCGGGACAAGGCGTGGAACACCACCACGGAGCGCATCCAGAAGGCGGTCGACTGACCCCTCGGGCCTTTCGGCATCCCCGGGCGCGCCGCTCCCTGCCGGCGCGCCCGGGGCCCGGCTCAGACATCCGCTCTCAGGAAGGAATTCCGGTGGCCACCTCCACCACCAACGCCCTGGCCGGCGAGGAGCGTTCGGGTCCGCCCGCCAAGTCCTCCGGCGGGGGCACCGGCGGGCGGCGCAGTGCGCTGCTGCACCGGCTGGACCTCAAGGGCGCACCGTACGCGTTCGTCGCCCCGTTCTTCGTGGTCTTCGCCGCGTTCAGCTTCTACCCCCTGATCTACACGGCCTGGATCTCCCTGCACCACGTGGAGCTGGCCACCCTCAACTCCATGCAGTGGGTGGGGTTCGACAACTACGTCAACCTGTTCAAGGACTCGCGGTTCTGGAACGCGCTGCAGAACACCATCACCATCGGCGTCATCTCCACGGTGCCGCAGCTGCTGATGGCGCTCGGCATGGCGCACCTGCTCAACTACCGCATGCGCGCCTCGCTGTTCTTCCGCGTCGCGTCGCTGGTGCCGTACGCCACCTCGGTCGGTGCGGCGGCTCTCGTGTTCACCATGCTCTTCGAACGCGACTTCGGCATGATCAACTGGGTGCTCAGCTGGTTCGGTGTGCACCCGCTGGACTGGGAGGCCGACAAGTGGCCCGCCCAGGTGGCCATTTCGACCATGGTGATCTGGCGCTGGACCGGCTACAACGCGCTGCTGTACCTGGCGGCCATGCAGGCCATCCCGGCCGAGCGGTACGAGGCGGCGTCCATCGACGGTGCCTCGCGGTGGAAGCAGTTCACCCATGTCACCGTGCCCGGCATCCGCTCCACGATCGTCTTCACCATCGTGCTCTCCACCATCGGCGCCACCCAGCTCTTCGGTGAGCCGCTGATCTTCGGCCAGGGGCCCAACGGGGTCACCGGCGGCGCGGACAACCAGTACCAGACGCTGGGTCTGCTGCTGTACGAGGAGGGCTGGAAGAACTACCAGATGGGCCGCGCGGCGACCGTCGCCTGGGCGATGTTCCTGCTGCTCATCCTCGTCTTCGTGGCGCAGCGCCTGATCAGCCGGCTGCGCTCCCGCACGCCCTGACCAGGAGCCGTCATGACCGTCAACTCCCTTCCGGTCCGCACGGACACCCCGGTCCGGACCCCCGCCCCGAAAGCCTCCCGCGGCGGCCGCCGGCTGCTGCGCGTGCGCGCCGGCCGCCAGCACCACGCCGGCCCGCTCGCCTACGTCCTGCTCGCCGTCATGGCGATCGTGTCGATCTTCCCGCTGTACTGGACGATGGTGGCGGCCTCCACGGACAACACCCGTGTCAGCCAGACGCCGCCGCCGTTCCTGCCCGGCCCCAACCTGCTCCACAACCTCTCCCGCGCGTGGAGCGAGGCGGCCATGGGCAAGGCCATGGTCAACAGCCTGATCGTGGCCGGGGTCATCGCCCTGTCCACGGTGCTGTTCGCGACGCTGGCGGGCTTCGCCTTCGCCAAACTGCGGTTCAGAGGACGCAACATCCTGCTCACGCTGGTGATCGGCACGATGATGGTGCCGCCCCAACTCGGCGTCGTACCGCTGTTCATGATGATGTCCGAGCTCGGCTGGGCACAGCAGCTGCCCGCCGTCATCTTCCCCACGCTGGTGAGTGCGGTCGGGGTGTTCTTCATGCGGCAGTACCTCGCCGAGGCCCTGCCGGACGAGCTCGTCGAGGCCGCCCGCGTGGACGGAGCGCACTCGCTGCGGATCTTCTGGAGCATCGTGCTCCCGGTCGCGCGGCCCCCGATGGCCGTCCTGTTCATGATCACGTTCGTGCACGCGTGGAACGACTTCTTCTGGCCCTTCGTGGTGCTCGACATGACGAACCCGACTGTCCCCGTCGCCCTCACCCAGCTCAGCGCCGGCTACGTCCGCGACCAGTCACTGATCATGGCGGGCGCACTGCTCGGAACCCTGCCGCTGCTGGCGATGTTCATCGTCTTCGGCCGCCAGATCGTCAGCGGGATCATGGCCGGCGCGGTCAAGGGCTGACCTTCCGCGCCGCCCAGGCGCCCAGGCCGCCCAGCCACCGGCCTCCCTCTGTCCGTTTTCCAACGCACCACCGCGACACACCCGCGCGACACACCCCTTGAGAGGATCTACGTGGTCACCGCAGCACGACAAGGCGGACCTGCCCCGGACGCGGCACGCACCTTCCCCGACGGCTTTCTTTGGGGCTCTGCGACCGCCTCGTACCAGATCGAGGGCGCCACCGCCGAAGACGGCCGCACCCCCTCCATCTGGGACACCTACGCCCGCACCCCCGGCCGCGTCCGCAACGGCGACACCGGAGACATCGCCACCGATCACTACCACCGCTGGCGTGAGGACGTCGCGCTCCTGGCCGAACTCGGCCTCGGCGCCTACCGGTTCTCGCTCGCCTGGCCCCGCATCCAGCCCACCGGCCGCGGCCCGGCCGTCCAGAAGGGCCTGGACTTCTACCGGCGTCTCGTCGACGACCTGCTGGCCAAGGGCATCACTCCCGTCGCCACGCTCTACCACTGGGACCTGCCGCAGGAGTTGGAGGACGCGGGAGGCTGGCCCGAGCGCGTCACGGCCGAGCGGTTCGCCGAGTACGCGGCCATCGCCGCGGACGCGCTCGGCGACCGCGTGAAGACCTGGACCACGCTCAACGAGCCCTGGTGCAGCGCCTTCCTCGGCTACGGCTCCGGTGTCCACGCCCCCGGCCGCACCGACCCGGTCGCCGCCCTGCGCGCCGCCCACCACCTCAACCTGGGGCACGGGCTGGCCGTCCAGGCACTGCGCGACGCGCTGCCCGCGGACGCCCAGTGCTCGGTCACGCTCAACTTCCACGAGGTCCGCCCGCTCACCGGCAGCGACGCCGACACCGACGCCGCCCGCCGGATCGACGCCCTCGCCAACCGGGTCTTCACCGGCCCGATGCTGCAGGGCGCATACCCGGAGGACCTGCTCAAGGACACGGCGGCACTGACCGACTGGTCCTTCGTACGCGACGGCGACCTGGAGCAGATCCACCAGCCGCTGGACTTCCTCGGCATCAACTACTACACGCCGACGCTGGTTTCCGAGGCCGACGGCAGCGGCACCCACAACTCGGACGGACACGGCAGGAGCACCCACAGCCCCTGGCCCGGCGCGGACCTGGTCGCCTTCCACCAGCCCCCCGGTGACACCACGGCCATGGGCTGGGCCGTCGACCCCACCGGCCTGTACGACCTCCTGCGCCGTCTGGCCTCGGACTTCCCGGCCCTGCCGCTGGTCATCACGGAGAACGGAGCGGCCTTCGACGACTACGCCGACCCCTCCGGCCAGGTCAAGGACCCCGACCGGATCGCCTACGTACGCGGTCACCTCGCCGCCGTGCACCAGGCCATCACCGACGGCGCGGACGTACGCGGCTACTTCCTGTGGTCGCTGCTGGACAACTTCGAGTGGGGCTACGGCTACAGCAAGCGCTTCGGCGCCGTCTACGTCGACTACCCGACGGGCACCCGCATCCCGAAGGCCAGCGCCCGCTGGTACTCCGAGGTCGCCCGCACCGGCGTCCTGCCCGGCGCCTGACCGGACCCGGTGGCGGCACCATCCTGCCCGCCCCGCACGGTGCCGCCACCGCGGAGCCTGCCCCCGCGTCCTGCTGTTCTGCGGGCCGGGGGCGGGCTCAACTCGCCGTACGCACTGGGCCATTGGGCATCACATGTCCGTGACGAGAACGGCCTTCCCGGTGATCTCCCGGCGTTCGAGGGCGGCGTGGACCTCCGTGGCCCGCATCAGCGGATGGACGGAGCCGATCCGCGGGGTGATCTCCCCGCGCGCGGTCATGTCGAGCAGCCGCTCCAGTCCCGCTCGATACCAGCCCCGATCCTTTTTGATCTCGGACGGCACCATGCTCAGCGCGGTGCGCCGGCCGGGCCGTAGATTCATCAGCTTGACGCGCGCGGCACCCCGTACGGTGTCGGCGACCATGCGTCCGGGGCGGCCCGCGAAGGCGTAGCTGACCAGGACTCCCCCGGGCGCCAGGACCCGGTACGCCTTGCGCAGTCCGGCGCCGCCGATGTGGTCGAACACCGCGTGCACGCCGCCGGGTTCGCGCTCGCGCAGGACGGTCTCGAAGTCCTGCCTGCGGTAGTCGATGAAGGTCACGCCATGCCGGGCGAGCAGTTCCTCGCCGCCCGGCGCCGAGGCCGTGCCGTACATGCGCAGTCCGCGCAGGGCACCGAGTCGGCTGAGCGCCTGGCCGACGCCACCGCTCGCACCCTGGATGAGCACCGTGTTCCCGGCCTCGACCCGGCCGTGGGTCTCCAGGACGCTCAGTGCGGTCAGGTAGTCGAGCGGGACGGTGGCGGCGAGACGCGGGTCGAGACCGTCGGGCAGCGGGACGAGCTGCCACAGGGGCAGGCAGATGTACTCGGCGTACGCGGCCATGTGCGTCAGGGCGACCGCGACCCGCGCACCCGGCGCGAGCCAGGCCGGCGGCCGAGGCGTGCCGGAGTCGAAGTCGACGATCTCGCCCACGAGTTCGTAGCCGGGCGTGAAGGGCACCTTGCGTTGCAGCAGGTAGTCGCCCGACCGTGCCATCAGATCGGTGAAGCCCACTCCCGCGGCCAGCACCCTGATGCGGGCATGGCCTGGCGGGGGCTCCCCCAGGGTGGCCTCGACGGGCCGCATGGCCTCGGCGCCGCCGAACCGCTCCACGACGATCTTCCGGTACGTGATCTCGCTCATGACCTTCACCTCGTTCTGCACCCTGCATTTTGTGTGTCGTGTCATTAAGTTATACGACACTCATTGATCCGGCCAGCCCGGGGAGCAGGGACGGAGGCAATAGGTGTCGTGTAACGTAGTTCTCTCGTCCGCCGACACCAGGGAGCGCAACGCGATGGATCCGGCCGAAGAAGTCCGCTTCCTCATCCTGGCCGCCCAGCGCGAAGGAAACCGCCAACTCGCCCAGGAACTACGCCCGTTGGGCGTCACCCCCGCCCAGGGCGAGGTGCTGCGGCTGCTCGCCGAACGTCAGCCGCTGAGCATGTCCGGGCTCGGCACCCTGCTCGTCTGCGAGAGCGGCGCCAACCCCAGCCGGCTGGTGGACCGCCTGGTCACAGCGGGACTCGTACGCCGCGAGGAGAGCAGCCGGGACCGACGCCACGTGGAGCTGTCCCTCACCCCCGCGGGGCACGAGACGGCACGTTCGGTGGCCGCGGTCGAGGCGGAACTCCACAGCCGGATCGCCGCGGCGGCCACCGGCCAGGACCTCGACGCCGTGCTCGGCTTCCTGCGCACGCTGGTCGCCGGGCAGAGCGCGGGCGAAGCGGTGGCACTGCGGGCCGGCCGGGCGACGGGATCGACCGGAGCGACGGGAGCGACGGGAGCGACGGGAGCGACCGGAGCACGTTGACCATTCAGCCGATCGCCGAGCCGTCCGATTGCCGAGCCGTCCGATTGCCGAGCCGTCCGATTGCCGAGCCGTCCGCTCGCCGAGCCGGCCGGAGCAGGTCAGGGGCCGGTCGGCCGGCTCGTGCCGATCTCCGCCTCGATCTGGGCGAGTTGGGCGGCGAGGATCTCCTCGAACGCGGCGCGGCGGTCCGCCCCGAGGGGTCGCACCTCGCGGGCGAAGTGGGCCAGGGCGGGGAAGCGTTCCGGGTCGGCGCCGAGTACCGCGACGCGGAAGTGCTCCATGCCCTGCTCGTACTCCTGCGGCGTGATCGTGCTGACCCCGGCCTCGGAGGCGATCAGTGCGGCGATGAGGACGGCGAGCCGGTGGTAGCGCACCGGGATCTCCTCATCGGGCAGTCCCGACGCGCGCAGGGCCTGCAGCACCTCTTCCATGACCAGCCGGGAACCGGCACCGCCTGACGCGTAACGCCCCCAGACGGCGGCGAGTTGGGGTTGCCGGCCGAATGCCTCCCGCACGCGCAGGGCGAGGGCGATGAGCCGCTGCTTCCAGTCACCCTCGGGGCGGTAGCCGTCCATGGCGGCGGCGAGGATCCGGTCGGCGACGGCACGCATCAGCTCCGTCTTGCTGCGGAAATGCCGGTAGAGGCTGGAGGAGTCGGTCCCGAGGACCGCGGCGAGCTTGCGCACGCTGAACGACTCGGCGTCGCTCGTACGCAGCAACTCGGCCGCCGCATCCAGGATCTCCTCGGTCGTCCAGCGCCTGCGACCTGCCATCTCTCTCCTTCCACCGGTTCTCAGCCTAGCTTATGCACTTGGTGTTGCACGCACCGCGTGCATAATGAGGACAAGAGCACCTCCGGAGATACGAAGGGATGCGCGTCGTGAAGAACTCACTGGATACCGCGGAGCTGGACGCCGCCATCGAAAACGTCCACCGCGCCGGGATGCCGGGTCTGTTCGCCGAGGTGCGTGACGGCGACGAGGTGTGGCGCGGGGCCGCCGGGGCCGCCGACGTCACCACCGGTCGCCCCGTCACCGCCGACATGCGGCACCGCGTCGGCAGCATCACCAAGACCTTCACCGCCGCCGCCGTCCTGCAGCAGGTCGAAAGCGGTGAGATCGGCATCGACGCACCGATCGGCCGGTATCTCCCGCAGCTGGTCCCCGGCGGACGCGGTGACACCATCACGGTCCGCATGCTGCTCAACCACACCAGCGGCCTCGCCGAGTACCTCCCCCACGCCTACCCGTCCCTCAAGGCGTTCCCCGCCCTCGCGAAGACCGGACCGGAGAGCCTGGACGACCAGCGGCTGACCCGGTTCGACCCCACGAAACTGATCGAGCTGGGGGTCACCGCACCGGCCGCCGGCGCCCCGGGCGGCACTCCGGGGCTGTACTCCAACACCAACTACCTGCTTCTGGGCGCGCTCCTGGAACAGGTCACCGGCACCACGGCCGAGCGGTACATCACCCGCAACGTCATCGAACGCGCAGGCCTCCGGCACACCGGATTCCCCACCACCCCGCACGTCGACGGACCGCACTCGCGGCTCTACGAGGCATGGTTCGGCATGATCGACCCGCCGCGCGACTACAGCGTCTACGACATGTCATGGGTGGGTCCCTCGGCCTCCCTGATCTCGACCGTCACGGACCTCAACCGCTTCTACGGCAAGCTCCTGGGCGGCGAGATCGTCGGCCCGTCGTCGCTGGCGCAGATGCGGCGCACCGTCCCGGTCGTCTCCCAGGAAGGACAGGTGATCGACTACGGCCTCGGCCTGCACCCGACGCAGGCTCCCGGCCAGGACACCTTCTGGGGCCACGGCGGCACGGTCTGGGGCGGTGGAGCCCTGGCCATGATCCGCGCCGACGGCAAGCGGCAGCTGGCCGTCGCGGTGAACCTGCAGCGATGGAACAGTCTGGACGCCTCGGGCAGGCCGCAGCCCCATCCCATCGACGACGCGCTCGCGACGCTGTATCGGGTGGCGATGTACGGCTGACCGGCCCGGAGCACACTCCGGCCAACACGCTCCCGCACCAGCGTCGTCCCGGCCGGCCGCGGCACACTGTTCGTGATCGCGTCGACGTCCGACACTGTTGCAGTGGGCGGTTCGTGGCGGCGGGCGTCCGGAGTCGTGGAAAGGATCTCACCGTGGGAGAACATGCGAGGAACCACGAGCGCAGCCTGGTGGATCCGGACGGCTACTGGCTCCGGACCGCCGAGCTGATCGACTGGGACGTCAAGCCGTCCCGCGCGCTCGACGAGACAAAGGCCCCCTTCTACAAGTGGTTCCCCGACGGGCGGCTGAACACCTGCGCCAACGCGCTCGACCGGCACGTCGACCGCGGATTCGGCGAACGCACGGCACTGATCTGGGACTCGGCGATGGTGCCCGCGAAGAGGTCGTTCACCTACCGCGAGCTGCGCGACGAAGTGGCCCGCGTGGCGGGCGCGTTGCGGGCGCTGGGGGTGGACAAGGGCGATCGAGTCATCGTCTACATGCCGATGGTTCCCGAGGCCGTGATGACGATGCTCGCCTGTGCCCGCATCGGCGCCGTGCACTCGGTGGTGTTCGGCGGGTTCGCGCCGAAGGAGCTGGCGGCACGCATCCAGGACGCCCGCCCCAAGGTCGTCGTAGCGGCGTCGTGCGGGATCGAGCCCACGCGCGTCGTGGCGTACCAGCCGATCCTCGACGAGGCGCTGGCGATGAGCGACCACCGCCCGGACCACACACTGATGCTGCAACGCGACGCGCAGCGGGCGGAGTTGGGACCCGGATACCTCGACTGGGACGACGTGGTTCCGACCGCCGCCCCGGCGGAGCCGGTATCGGTCGCGGCCACCGACCCGCTCTACATCCTCTACACCTCCGGTACGACCGGAAAGCCCAAGGGGGTCCTGCGGGACACCGGCGGCCACGCCGTCGCGCTGGCCTGGTCGATGGGTGCGATCTACGACGTGCACGCCGGTGACGTCTTCTGGACGATCTCCGATGTCGGCTGGGTCGTCGGCCACAGCTACATCGTGTACGCCCCGCTGCTGGTCGGCGCCACCACGGTCGTCTACGAGGGCAAACCCGTCGGCACCCCGGACGCGGGCGCGTTCTGGCGGATCGTCCAGGAGTACGGGGTCAGGACGATCTTCACGGCGCCGACCGCGATCCGGGCGATCAAGAAGGTCGACCCGAAGGCCGCCGAGGTCGCCGCGTACGACATCACGTCACTGGCCGCGCTGTTCCTCGCGGGCGAGCGGCTGGACCCGGAGACCCTCCAGTGGGCCTCGGACGCGCTGGGCGTGCCGGTCACCGACCACTGGTGGCAGACCGAGACGGGCTGGCCGATCGCGGCGAACCCGCGCGGACTGGAGCCGATGCCGGTCAAGCCGGGCTCGGCCACGGTGCCCGTCCCGGGATGGGACGTACGCGTGGTCGACGGCGAAGGCCGGGAGCGGGAGACCGGGCGCGAGGGTGAGATCGTCATCAAACTGCCCCTTCCTCCAGGCGCGTTGACGACGCTGTGGGGCGACGACGACCGGTTCGTGGAGTCCTACCTCAGCCGTTATCCCGGCTACTACCACACCGGCGACTCCGGATACATCGACGACGACGGCTACCTGTTCGTCATGGGGCGCACCGACGACGTGATCAACGTGGCCGGACACCGCCTGTCCACCGGCGCGATCGAGGCGGCCCTCGCCACCCATCCCGCGGTCGCGGAGTGCGCGGTGATCGGCATCCCCGACCCCTTGAAGGGCCATGTCCCCTTCGGCCTGGTCGTCCTCAAGGCCGGTGCCGCACCGGACCAGGACGAACTGCGCGCCGAACTCGTCGCGGCCGTACGGCGCGACGTCGGCCCGGTGGCGGCCTTCCGCGACGTCGCGATCGTGCCGGCCCTGCCGAAGACCCGCTCGGGCAAGATCCTGCGCAGGACGATGAGGGGAATCGCCAACGGCCGAACCGAAGCCGTACCGCCGACGATCGAGGACGCCTCGGTACTCGACGCCCTGACACCCATCCTGCGGGACCGGCCCTGACTTACCACGCTCCACGGCGCCGTCAGGTGTCCGTCGGCCGGACCGCCTCGAGCTCGTCCACGCTGCCGGACATGATGGTGCGCACGTGGCGGGTGAGGTGTTCGAGGGGCCAGTCCCACCAGGCGAGCGCGAGCAGGCGGGCGATGTCGGCCTCCGGGTGGCGGGTGCGGATCAGCCGTGCCGGATTGCCGCCGACGATGCCGTAGTCGGGGACATCGTCGGTGACGACGGCGCCCGAGGCGATGATCGCGCCGTGCCCGATGCGGACGCCGGGCATGACCATGACCCCGTGGCCGAACCACACGTCGTGGCCGACGACGGTGTCCCCGCGGCCCGGGAGACCGGTGATCAGGTCGAAGTGCTCGGCCCAGGCGCCACCCATGATGGGGAACGGAAAGGTCGAGGGGCCGTCCATGCGGTGGTTCGCCCCGTTCATGATGAACCGCACGCCGGTGGCCAGGGCGCAGAACTTCCCGATGATCAGCTTCTCGGGGCCGTAGTGGTACAGCACGTTGCGTTCCTGGAAGGCTGTCGGGTCATCCGGGTCGTCGTAGTAGGAGTACTCCCCCACCTCGATCAGCGGGGACGTCACCAGCGGCTTGAGCAGCACCACACGCGGCTGGTCCGGCATGGGATGGACCACTGACCGATCGGGGACCTCTGGCACCTCGGGGATCACGCCGGCATCACTCCCATTGACCTGCCCGATCTACGGACTTCATCGACTGCGCGCAGGCGACGTCACGATCGGCTCGAGGAGCCGTCGCGGTGCACTGATCGCCTCCACCACAGGATGACGCCCGGAGCCCGGCGCCGGTTCGAACCCGGGTCCGGGTTCGTGCAGGATCTCCGGGACCGGAACCACCAGGCCGCAGTCCTCGCAGCGCCCCTCGTGATCGAGAGGACCTCCGTCCCGCTCGTGACGGAAGGCACGCTTCGCACCGGTCGGGGAGTAGTGCGCGTCTCCCCAGTTCATCAGGGCACGCACGACGGGCCACAGCTCGATCCCCTTGGCGGTCAGCCGGTACTCGACCCCGCCGCTCGCCTCGCCGTCACGGCTGAACACGCCTTCCTGTACGAGGGTCTTGAGCCGGCTGGTCAGGACGGCGCGCGGGATCTTGAGCCGAGTGGCGAAGTCCCCGAACCGGCGTACCCCGAAGAACGCGTCGCGGACGATCAGGAGCGTCCATCGCTCCCCCACCACTTCCAGCGTGCGCGCCAGCGAGCAGTTGCGGTCCGCGTAGGTGCTGGGGAGTGTCATGCGCTCAATTCTACCCACTCCAGTTCAGTCATTGAACTGACTGTGCTACGGTCCTCACCAGTGGCAGTTCAGTCACTGAACTGACCGTCGACCTCCCGGCCGGAGCAGGGCCGACGCGTACACACCCACCCACGAGCGACGAGGTCCACCATGTCGTCAGTACTCATCACCGGAGCATCCAAAGGCATCGGCCGAGCCATGGCCCTCGAACTGTCGAACCGGGGCCACCGGGTCATCGCCACCGCCCGCCGCCCCGAAACCCTCGCCGACCTCCCCGTCGACCAAGGCCTGCGCCTCGACGTCACCGATCAGGAAACCGTCGACCAGCCCGTCAAAGGCGCCGACGACGCGGTCGAGCAGCCCGAGCCCGCACTGCGGGTACCGGTCGGCGCACCCGCCGAACGGGCCCTGCAGGCCCGTAAAGAGGCTCCGGAGAACGAGCCTTTCCTGACGACCGAGATCAGTTGGTAGCCCAGCCATGCCCGAAAACAGTCAGCCCCTCAGCGCAGGCGTCATGACAGGC
Organism: Streptomyces sp. NPDC050534; assembly: GCF_044457745.1. NCBI lineage: Bacteria > Bacillati > Actinomycetota > Actinomycetes > Kitasatosporales > Streptomycetaceae > Streptomyces > Streptomyces sp. NPDC050534. The sequence continues at coordinate 1,105,071 of NZ_JBITHF010000002.1, read as the reverse complement.
CGCCCCGGCGCTCCGCACCCCACCGTCACCACGCAACGCTCACCCGCACCCCCGGACACTCCCTCCCGCCCCTGGCCCGGCGTCCTCACCGTCTGTCTCGGCGTGATGATGGCGTTCGTCAACGTCTCTTCCACGATCTCCGCACTCGCCGCCATCCAGCAGGATCTACGCCCGACGACAAGCACCCTGGTCTGGGTGACGAGCGCGTACTCCCTGGTCGTCGTCAGCCTGGTGATGTCCGCCGGAACGCTCGCCGACCTGGTCGGCCGTCGCGCCGTCTTTCTCGGCGGAGCCCTGGTGTTCACGGCCGGCAGCGTGCTGGCCTTCACCTCCGACAGCGCGGGCCTGCTGATCACGGCGCAGGCGGTGATGGGCATCGGCGGCGCCGCGGTGCTCCCGTCCAGCCTGTCGATCGTCAGCCACTCGTTCACCGATCCGCACGAACGCACCCGGGCGATCAGCGTATGGGCCAGCTGTTCCGGGCTCGGCCTGGCCGTCGGACCGATCGGCGCCGGCCTGCTCCTGGGAAGCTTCTCCTGGCACACGGTCTATCTGCTCAACGTCGTCATCGGCGGCACAGCCGTACTCCTGACACCCCTGCTGGTGACCGAGTCCAGGCATACGACCCGTCAACTCGACCTGCTCGGCGTCCCGTTGTGCACCGTGGCGATCGCATCGGCGACCTACGCGATCATCGAGGGAGGCTCCTCCGGTTACACCTCCGGCCGGATCATCGCGGCCTACGTCGTCTTCGCCGTGACCCTTGTGCTGTTCCTGGTGGCAGAGGCGCGCCATCACGACCCCATGCTCGACCTGCGGCTCTTCCGCAACCGGTCGTACTCCACGGTGATGGGCGTCGCGACGGCGACCATGTTCGGCTTCGTCGGCACGGCCCTGATCACCGTGCTGTACATGCAGCGCGTGCAGCACCTGTCCGCGCTGGCCACCGGCCTGCGGCTGCTCGCGATGTTCGCGACCTACATCGTGGTCAGCGCGTTCGCCGGGCCGCTCGTCAAGAAGGTCGGCTTCACGCTCACCCTGACGGCGGGCCTCGTCGTCATGGGCGCCGGAGCGCTCGCGCTGCTGGCCACCGGCCCCTTCACCGGCTACGGCGCGGTGTGGCCCGGCCTGTTCGTCGCGGGAGTCGGATCGGCGCTGCTGACGGCTCCGTCCACGGCCGCCGCCGTCAACAGCGTCCCCCGGCAGCAGGCGGGCATGGCCAGTTCCTCGGTCAACATGTTCCGCCAACTCGGCGCGGTCCTCGGCCCCAGCGTGCTCGGCACCATCGTCACCACCCGCTTCCCCCGCCATCTGGAGGACCGCCTGACCTCCGCGGGCGTCCCCGCCCCGACGGCCGCGCACATCACGGAAGCCGCGACCCACGGCGGCGGGCCGACCCACTCGCCCCTCGCGCACACCGTCGCGGACTCCGCGGCCCGCGCCTTCACCGACGCCGTCCACCTCGGGCTGCTGATCGGCGGCATCGCGTTGCTCGCCACGGCGGTTCCCACGGCCCTCTTCGTACGCCACCGGAACGGGCCGTCCGGCCAGCGATGACCGCCGCCGGGGTGGGGCCGGCACGTCATGGCCGGCACGTCATGAGTGCTTGGGCTGCCGCACCCACCCCAGCGACCGCTCGACGGCGAGCTTCCAGCTCTCGTACTCCCACTCCCGTCGTTCGGGTTCCATGTCCGGCAGCCACTGGGCGGCGCGGTGCCAGTTGCGGCGCAGGACCTCCAGGTCGGGCCAGTAGCCGGCCGCCAGTCCGGCCGCGTACGCGGCGCCCAGGGACACCGTCTCGGCGACCAGGGGCCGTACGACGGGAACGTCGAGCACGTCGGCGAGGATCTGCATGAGCAGGTGGTCGGAGGTCATGCCGCCGTCGACCTTGAGCTGCTTCAGGGCGAGTCCGGCGTCGGCGTTCATGGCGTCGACGACCTCCCGGGTCTGCCAGCCGGTGGCCTCCAGCACGGCTCGGGCCAAGTGCCCCTTGGTGATGTACGACGTCAGGCCGACGATGACGCCGCGGGCGTCGCTGCGCCAGTGGGGTGCGAACAGTCCGGAGAAGGCGGGGACGATGTAGCAGCCGCCGTTGTCCTCGACCGTGCGCGCGAGCGTCTCGATCTCGGGTGCGCTGTGGATCAGGCCGAGCCGGTCGCGGAACCACTGGACCAGCGAACCGGTGACGGCCATCGGGCCTTCCAGCGCGTAGACCGTGGGCTGGTCCGCGATCTTGTAGGCGACCGTGGTGAGGAGCCCGTGCTGGGAGCGCACGAGGTCGGTGCCGGTGTTCATCATCAGGAAACTGCCGGTCCCGTACGTGCACTTCGCCTCGCCCGGCGAGAAGCAGGTCTGCCCGAACAGGGCCGCCTGCTGGTCACCGAGGGCGGCCGTGATGGGCACGCCCGGGAGAAGCGCACTGGCCTCGCCGTACCGCTCCGCCGAGGAGCGGATCTCCGGGAGCATCGAGCGCGGTACGCCGAAGAAGTCCAGCAGCTCTTCGTCCCAGGTCAGCGTGCGGATGTCCATGAGCATGGTGCGGCTGGCGTTGGTGGCGTCGGTGATGTGCACGCCGCCGTCCGGGCCCCCGGTGAGGTTCCAGATCAGCCAGCTCTCGATGGTGCCGAACAGCACCTCGCCGTCCCGGGCACGCTGCTCCAGCCCGTCGACATGGTCGAACAGCCAGCGGATACGGGGCGCTGAGAAGTAGGTCGAAGGGGGCAGGCAGCACCGTTCGAGGAAGTACTCGTCTCCGGGGTGTTCGAGTAGTTCGTCGACGAGGGGGGCGGTGCGGGTGTCCTGCCAGACGATCGCCTTGACCAGCGGGACTCCTGTGCGCCGGTCCCAGAGCACGGTCGTCTCGCGCTGGTTGGCGATCCCGATGGCCGAGATCTGTGACGCGTCGATCTGGGCGTTCGACAGTGCCTCGGGCACGACGCGCTGGAGGTTGCGCCAGATCTCGACGGCGTCGTGCTCGACCCAGCCCGGCCGGGGGAAGTACTGCTGGTGCTCCCGCTGGGCGACCGACACCATCCGCCCGCCGTGGTCGAACAGGATGCATCGCGTGGAGGTGGTGCCCTGATCGATGGACATCACATACCGCTCAACCATGATCGGCCCTGCCTTCCGATGGGTCGCGGAGGTGCTGGGGGCTGGGGGCCTACCAGCGGGCCGCACCCAGGTCTCTGGAGATCGCGCGTGCCGCCTCCCGGAGCACGGTGATCAGGGCCGGCACCGGCCGGCCTTTGGTGTCGCAGATCCGCTCCACGGCGCCGGACACTCCGAGCGCGCCCACCACCAGACCGCCCTGCCCTCGGATCGGCGCCGCGATGCCGGCCTCGCCCATGCTCATCTCCTGCACCTCGGCGCCCCAGCCGAGATCCCGTATCTCGGCCAGCGCCCGGTTGAGCGCCCCCGGGTGGACCAGGGTGTGCCGGGTGTACGACTCCGGTTCGGCCTCCAGCACGGCGTCCACGGGCGTGACCCCGTAGGCCAGAAGCACCTTGCCGAGCGAGGAGGCGTGCAACGGCAGCAGCGCGCCCACGTCGAGGGTCTGCAGGGTGTCGTCCGGCCGGAAGACGTGGTGGATGACGAGCACCTTGCCCTCCAGAGGGGTGCCCAGGCGCACGGCCTCCCCGCTGCGGGCGGCCAGTGCGTCGGCCCAGTTGATGGAGCGCGAACGCAGTTCGTTCACGTCGAGATAGCTGGTGCCGAGGTGCAGCAGAGCCGCCCCGAGCTGGTACTTCCCGGTCTCCGGGTCCTGCTCCACGAAGTCCACGTGCTGCAGGGTGCGCAGAATTCCGTGCGCGGTGCCCTTGGCCAGGCCGAGCGACGAGGCCACCTCGCCCAGCCCCATCCGACGGGATCCGCCCGCGAGCAGGCGCAGGATCGCCGCGGCTCGTTCGATGGACTGGACCGGTCCGGCCATGACGCGATGGTAGTCCGGGTTTTCCCGATGAGGGACTGCCGTTCGGTAATGCCGACCGAGGTTCGTTGACCGGTCGGGCATTTCCTCCCTAGCGTGCCATCACGCCCCGCCTACGGCCCGTAGCGCTTCCCCGAGGAGGACACATGACGACAGCGCAGCTCACCGCCGCGCCTCGCGGGGAAGCCGAACACGTTTTCGGACTTCCGCACGACCCGGGGGCCGTCTCGGCCGTGCGCCGTCGCATACGTATGGTCCTCACCGACTGGCACCTGGACGCGGACGGTACGGAAGACGTACTGCTCGTGGTCTCGGAGCTGCTCACCAACGCGATCGTCCACGCCCTGCCCCCGGCGACGCTCAGACTGTCGCGCACCGAACTGGACGGGTGCGGAGCCATCCGCGTCGAAGTGACCGACAGGGGACCCGTGACCCCGGCCGGCCTGTCACCTTGCGCCCTCGATCCGGACGAGCACGGCCGAGGGCTCGACATCGTGACCGCGCTGGCGGCCCGCTGCGGCGTGGACGTGCAGGCCGGCGAGACCAACCGATGGGCAGAGCTGCGGGTCGGCCGGGGATGAGAAAAGGGTCCTCCCAGGCTTTCGCCTGCGAAGACCCTTCGCACCGTCGGGACGACAGGATTTGAACCTGCGACCCCTTGACCCCCAGTCAAGTGCGCTACCAAGCTGCGCCACGTCCCGGTGCCTGTCTGACCTGGGGTTTCCCCGGGCCGGACGTGCACAGAAACCATACCGCACTCGGGTCGGTGGTCGTGAATGGCTTTTGGGCGGCGAGGCGGTCGCCGGCCGGTCAGGCCGTCGGCTCCGCGCAGGGCCGCTCGCGCAGCGGGCCCGGTGCCGAGATCGCCTTCGGGGTGTCGACGCGGATCAGGTTGCGGATCGCCGGGACCGCGAGCAGGGCGACGGGGATCGCGAGGCTCATCGCTCCGGAGACGAGCAGGACGTGGCCGGCACCCAGGGCGGTGGCGGCGGGGCCCGCCAGAGCCTGGCCGACCGGCATCATCGCCAGGGAGCCGGCGACGTCGTAGGCGTGGATGCGGTTGAGGACGTCGGGCTGGACCTGGGTCTGGACGCTGGTGGCCCACATGACGCCCCAGAAGGACATGCCCGCTCCGGCGGCGGCAGCTCCGGCCGCCATGAGCGGGACGCCCAGGCCGGCTCCGACCGTCGCAGGGAAGCCCGCGAAGGCGAAGAGGGACATCGCGCCGGCGCGGAGCATACGGCGGGGGCGCAGGCGCAGGGCGAGGAGGCCACCGACCACCGTGCCGGCGCCGAGGGCCGAGTTGACCAGGCCGTAGGCGCGGGGTCCGTGCTGCTGGACCACCTCGGTGGCCACGAGCGGGACGGTGGGCCCCCATACGGCGATCATGTACACGCACCAGACGGCTATGACGCCCCAGAGCCAGGTGCGGGAGCGGAATTCGCGCCAGCCTTCGATCAGGTCGGCACGGAAGGCACCGGAGCCGCCGTGGGACGCCGGGCCGGTGCCCGGGGCCGGCGGGGGCAGCCGGAGCAGCAGGAGGCACAGCGCGCTCATCGCGTAGGTGGCGGCGTGGGCTGCGAAGACGCCGCCCGGTGAGGCGAAGCCGACCAGGAGGCCCGCGGCGGCGGGGCCGGCGAGCTGGGCGGCGGATTCGGCGATGCGTATGGCGCCGTTCGCGCCCTGGACGTCGGAGGCGAGCCGGGGCACCGTGCTGGCGACGCCGGGCTGGAAGACGGCGCCCGCGACGCCGTTGGCGAAGCCGATCGCGCAGATCTGCCAGAGCACGACGTGGCCGGAGTAGAACAGCGCCGCGGCGAGGGACTGGGTGACGAGGCGCACCAGGTCGGCGCCGATCATCAGTTTGCGGGTGCTGAAGCGGTCGGCGATGACGCCGCCGAAGACGACCAGTCCGGCGAAGGCGGCAGCCGTGGCGGCCATCGCGAGGCCGACCGCGCCCGCCCCGTATCCGTGCTGGAGCAGGCCCGCGGCGAGGGCGACGGGGAGCATCGTGTCGCCGAGCCGGGCGACGGCGCGGGCGGCGAAGAACAGGCCGAAGTCGCGGGACCACACCGGTCGTTCCCTCGTCAGCTGCCCCGCCTTCAGTTCGGCAACGATGTCACGGCTGTCCTGACCTGCGCCCACCCCGTACGTCCCCTCCCCGCTCCCTGCCGGATGCCCGAGGGACCCCTCCGCCCCGGCTCACGCTTCTGTCCCGCAGCATGCCACGCTGCACCGACAACGCTCGACGCGATTTCATTCCCGCGGAAGCCCCAACTCCGGGTAGGCGTCGAGCAGTCGGGACGGTGCCGCCTGGCGCCAGGAGTCGGCGAGGATGTCGCGCAGTTCGGGCTCGTCCTCGATCGCGGAGAGGCGGGCTCGCACCCAGGCGAACATCGCCTCATGGTCGGCGATCCAGAACTTGCCCGGCTCGGCCAGCACCAGTTCGTCGCGCTCCTCCTTGGGGCAGCGCACGGCGATGGAGGTCTCGTCCTCGGGCAGCGTGGCGAACATCTTGCCCGCGACCCGGAACGTGGGCATGCTCCAGGCGATCTTCTCCGTCGTGTCCGGCAGGGAGAGGCAGATACGGCGTACGTCTTCGGCGTCCGGCATGCCCAGCACCGTAGCGGCAGCCACTGACAATCACCTGGTGGGAGCGGCGGGGATCAGTTTCTTGAAGTAGATCGACGTCGGGCGCAGAACGCCGTCCGGGGCGGCCGCGTAGTCCGGTATCGCGCCGATCCGGGTCCAGCCCGCCGCGTCGTAGAGGCGCTCGGCGGGGCTGTCGGTCTCCGTGTCCAGGTGCAGGAGCGTGATGCCGGCCGTGGCCGCCGCCTCCTCGGCGGTGGTCAGGAGCCGGCGGCCGAGACCTCGGCCCCGGGCGTCCCGGTGCACCATCAGCTTGACCAGTTCGGCGCGGTGGCGGCTGTTGGGCTTGTCCGGGAAGGCCAGGGTGACGGTGCCCAGCACCCGGCCCCCGGCGTGTGCCGCCCACACGGCGAGCTGCCCGGCGGCGACGCCCGTCGCGCGCTCCTTCCACCAGGCGCGGGCCTCGGCCCGGTCGAGAGGGGCGAGGAAGCCGATCGAGGCGCCGCCGTCCACGGTGTCGACGAGGAGGTCCGCCAACTGCTCCACGCGCGCGTGGAGTTCGTCGGCGTCCACGTGGGTCACGATGACGTCCGTGGTCACGGCAGCACCACCGCCAGCACGTACCGCACGCCCTCGGCTCCCGCGCACCGGAACCGCGTCGGCCCCCACACCCGCAGCCGCAGGCAGTCCCCGGCGTCGAGGTGGTGTTCCACGTCCTGTGCGGTCACCTCAAGTGCTCCTTCCAGGACCCAGACGTGTTGTTCCAGGCCGGGTACGGGCGGCCGGTCGTAGGCGATGTCCGCCCCCACGGACAGCCGTCCCTCCACGAGTTCACCGCGCAGTCCGGCGTGCGGCGGCGAAACGGACCGTCGTACGAAACCGGAGGACCTGTCCTGCCAGACCTGCTGTTCCGCGGACCGCACGAGCTGGGCGGGCTCCGCCTCGACCTCGCTGAGCAGCTGGGACATGGTGCGTCCGTAGACGCCGCACAGGCGGTTCAGGAGGGACGCGGTCGGGCTGATCTCGGCGCGCTCGGCGCGGGAGAGGGTCGAGCGGCTGACGCCGCTGCGCTCCGCCAACTCGCCCAGGGACCAGCCCCGTTCGGCCCGCAGCTCGGCCAGGCGGGCGCCGAGCCGGGCGTCGACGGGATCCGGCCCGGCCTCGGCAACGTCCTGTTTCATATTCGGGATGCTATCCCACATCAGAGACGGGCGTCTGAGGCTTCCGTACGGCTTCAGTCACGGGCCCCTACCCCCGCGCCGCCGCCCCCAGCGCCTCCAGCACCGGCCGGATCAGCGGGTGCTCCTCCGCTCCCCGCCGTACGGCCGCGAAGACCCGGCGCGTCGGCGCGACCCCGTCGACGGGCCGTACGACCACTGCCGACAGGTCCATTCCCCGCAGCGCCGAGCGCGGGACCAGCGCCACGCCCGCATCCGCCGAGGCCAGCGCCACCACCGCGCGGAAGTCGTCCGAGGAGTGCTCCAGACGGGGCTGGAAACCGGCCGCCTCGCAGGCCAGCACCACCACCTCGTGGCAGGGGTTGCCGGGGTAGGGGCCGATCCACGGGTCCTTGGCCAGCTCGGCGAGCGGCACCTCGGCGGCGTCGGCCAGGCGGTGGGCGAGCGGGACGACGGCGTCGAAGGGTTCGGCGTACAGCGGGACGTGGGTCAGGCGCGGGTCGTCGGCCGGCGGCGCGCCCCGGTACTCGACGGCGACCGCGACGTCGACCTGCCGGTCCAGGACCATGGGCAGGCTGGCGTCGCCCTCGGCGTCCTGGACGCGGATGTGGATGCCGGGCGCCGACTGGGCAAGGCGGGCCACCGCGGGGGCGACGACCTGTGCGATGCCGGTCGCGAAGGAGGCGACGGTGACCGTGCCGGCCGCGCCCGAGCCGTACGCGGCGAGCTCCGCCTCGGCCCGTTCCAGCTGGGCGAGGACCGCGTTGGTGTGGCTGAGCAGGATCTCGCCGGCCGGGGTCAGCCGTACGCCCTTGGCGCCGCGCTCGACCAGGCGGTGGCCGGTCTCCTGCTCCAGCGCGGTCAGCTGCTGGGAGACGGCGGAGGGCGTGAGGTACAGCGCGGCGGCAGCCGCCGTCACCGTGCGGTGGTCGGCCACCGCACGGAGGATGTGCAGCCGCCGCGCTTCGATCATGGGACCGATTATCGCAAGCCGCGCGAGGAACTCGGCCCTCCCGTGGCACGGACCTCAGCCGGCGCTCAGCCCTCCAGCTCCGCCCGCGCCGCGACGAACGCGTCCACCGCGCGGTTCACGTCGTCCGTCGAGTGCGCCGCCGACAGCTGCACGCGGATGCGGGCCTGTCCCTGCGGGACCACCGGGTAGGAGAAGCCGATCACGTACACGCCGCGCTCCAGCAGCAGCTCGGCCATGCGCCCGGCCACCGACGCGTCGCCGATCATCACGGGGGCGATGGCGTGGTCACCGGGGAGGATCTCGAAACCCTCCTCCACCATCCGGCGGCGGAAGAGCGCCGTGTTCTCGGCCAGCCGGACCCGCAGGTCGTCCGCCGACTCCAGCAGGTCGAGGACCTTCAGGGACGCCGCGGCGATCACCGGGGCCAGCGTGTTGGAGAAGAGGTACGGCCGCGAGCGCTGGCGCAGCAGGGCGACGATCTCGGCGCGGGCGGCGACGTAGCCGCCGGAGGCGCCGCCGAGCGCCTTGCCGAGGGTGCCGGTGATGATGTCGACGCGGTCCATGACACCGTGCAGCTCGGGAGTGCCGCGGCCGCCGGGGCCGACGAAGCCGACGGCGTGCGAGTCGTCGACCATGACCATGGCGTCGTAGCGGTCGGCGAGGTCGCAGATCTCCGCGAGCGGGGCCACGTAGCCGTCCATGGAGAAGACGCCGTCGGTGACGATCAGCCGGCGCCTGGCGTCGGCCGCGTCCTTCAACTGCTTCTCCAGGTCCGCCAGATCACGGTTCGCGTAGCGGAAGCGGCGGGCCTTGGACAGGCGGATGCCGTCGATGATCGACGCGTGGTTGAGGGCGTCGGAGATGACGGCGTCCTCGGGGCCGAGCAGCGTCTCGAAGACGCCGCCGTTGGCGTCGAAGCAGGAGGAGTACAGGATCGTGTCCTCCTGGCCGAGGAACGCGGACAGCCGCGCCTCCAGCTCCTTGTGCACCTCCTGGGTGCCGCAGATGAAGCGGACCGAGGCCATGCCGTAGCCCCAGCGGTCCAGCGCCTCGTGCGCGGCGGCGACGACCTCGGGGTGGTCGGCCAGGCCGAGGTAGTTGTTGGCGCAGAAGTTGAGGACCTCGCCTGGGCGGCCGCCCGCGGTGACGTTCACGGTCGCGGACTGCGGGGTGCCGATCACGCGCTCGGGCTTGTGCAGACCGGCGGCGCGGATCTCGTCGAGGGTGGCGCGCAGGTCGTCGCGCACGGAGTCGAACATGGGGGAAGCTCCTAAAAAGCCGTCGCCGAAGGGGAGTTACGCGGTCCAGTCGAGGATGACCTTGCCGCCGCGGCCGCTCGCCGCGTCGGCGAACGCCGCCTCGAAGTCGCGGTGGCCGTACCGCCCGGTGATCACGGGCGACAGGTCGAGGCCGCCTTCCAGCAGCACCGACATCGCGTACCAGGTCTCGAACATCTCACGGCCGTAGATGCCCTTGATCGTGATCATCGAGGTGACGATCCGGGCCCAGTCGACCGGGAACTCCGCGGCGGGCAGGCCGAGCATGGCGATCCGGCCGCCGTGCGTCATGTTGGCGATCATGTCGCGCATGGCCTCGGCCCGTCCGGACATCTCCAGGCCGATGTCGAAGCCCTCGCGCAGCCCCAACTCCTTCTGCCCGTCGGCGATTTCGGCCTGCGACACGTTCAGGGCGAGGCTCACGCCGATCTTGCGGGCCAGCTCCAGGCGCTCCTCGCTGACGTCGGTGACGACGACGTTGCGGGCACCCGCGTGGCGGGCCACCGCGGCGGCCATCAGGCCGATCGGCCCGGCACCGGTGATCAGCACGTCCTCGCCGACCAGCGGGAAGGACAGCGCGGTGTGCACGGCGTTGCCGAACGGGTCGAAGATCGCCGCCACGTCGAGGTCGACGGGCACGCGATGCACCCACACGTTCGACGCGGGCAGGACGACGTACTCCGCGAAGGCGCCGTCCCGGCCGACGCCGAGCCCGATCGTGGACCGGCACAGATGGCGCCGCCCGGCCAGGCAGTTGCGGCACTTGCCGCACACCAGATGACCCTCACCGCTCACCCGGTCGCCGGCGGCGATGTCCGTGACGTCCCGGCCGGTCTCCACGACCTCGCCGACGAACTCGTGCCCGATCACCAGCGGCGTGCTGATCGCCTGCTGCGCCCAGCCGTCCCAGGCCCGGATGTGCAGGTCGGTGCCGCAGATACCGGTACGCAGCACCTTGATCAGTACGTCGCCGTGTCCGACCGCGGGCTCCGGAACGTCCGCAAGCCACAGCCCCGGCTCCGCCTTCTCCTTGACCAGCGCCTTCACGTACGGCTCCTGTGCTCGAGGGTCCGGATGCGGGCATGCCGAAGCGGCCCGCATCCGGGGGTGGGGGGTGGAATCACCCAGCAATCTGCCGCACCGGACCACCCCGGGTCCATCGAGGATTTCTTAAGCCGCGCCCCAGATCCGCTTCACACCTGCCCCCGCTCGAAGTAGGCGACCAGGTCGTCGTCCAGGGGCGGTACCTCCTGCACGGCGCCTCCCGCGCGCAGCGAACGGGTCGCCCCGTATCCCGCCGCGACCGCCATCCGTGCGGCGACCGGTGAGGTGTCGGTGCGCCCGCCCTCCCGTACGAAGCGCAGGAACTCGTCGATGACCAGCGGGTCCGCGCCGCCGTGCTCGGCGTCGTCCACCGGCTCGGACACCCGGTACTCCGCGTCGGGCTCGGCGCGGTAGCCGGAGCGGCGGGAGTTCCACACCCGCACCGCTCCCCCGGGTATGTCGCCGAAGTTCTCCAGACGGCCCGCGTCGCCGATGACGGTGTAGTTGCGCCAGTAGTCGGGGGTGAAGTGGCACTGCTGGTAGGCGGCCAGCACCCCGTTGTCCAGGCGCATGTTGACCATCGACACATCCTCGACGTCGATCACCGGGTTGAGGGCGCGCTGGGTGTGCGGCGGCCAGTGGCCGTCCTCCGTGTACCAGTCGGCGCTCTTCGGCTCGCCGGGGGCACGGCGGTGCGGGTTGTCGCCGTAGACCATGAGGTCGCCGAAGGCCTGCACCCGGCGGGTCCAGCCGCCGGCCAGCCAGTGCAGCACGTCGAGGTCGTGGGCGCCCTTCTGCAGCAACAGGCTTGTGGTGTAACGGCGTTCGGCGTGCCAGTCCTTGAAGTAGAAGTCGCCGCCGTGGCCGACGAAGTGGCGCACCCAGACGGTCTTGACGGTGCCGATGTCGCCGCGCGCGACGATCTCCCGCATCTGGCGGATCACCGGCATGTGCCGCATGTTGTGGCCGACGTAGAGGCGCGTGCCCGTCTCGTGGGCGGTGCGCAGGATCCGGTCGCAACGCTCCACGGTGATGTCGAGGGGCTTCTCCACGAAGACGGGCCTGCCTGCGCGCAGGGCCGCGCAGGCGAGGTCGGCGTGGGTGTGGTCCGGGGTGAGGATCAGCACGGCGTCGACGTCCGGGTCCTCGATCACCTCGCGGTGGTCGACGACCGTCCGCACCCCGTCGATCCGCTCGGCGGCCTGTCTCCGGCACGCCGGGTCGTGGTCGGCGACGACGGTGACGCGGGCGCCCTCGCCGGGCCGGTGGGCGACCCGGGCGAGGGAACCGCGCAGTCCGTGGCCGAGGACTCCGAGGCGCAGGTCGGTCATGGCGGACCCTTCCTTGGCCGTGCGCCCCGGACTGCTCGCGTGGACCGGGCTGGGGCCTGTCGCGAGTCCCTAGTCGGGGCGGGAGACCTGGTAGTGGCTGATGAGCCAATCGTCTCCCACCCGGGTGACCAGCACCGAGAGCTTCACGGACAGGGCGGGCCGGTCCGTGAAGGAGAACTCGACGTCCAGGTAGCCGAGCACGAGGCCGTCGGCGGGCCGCCTGGTCTCCAGAACGCGGTACGCCGCCTTCATCCCCAGGGGCTGGGAGTCGTAGTAGGCGGCGACGCCCGGCCGTCCGACGCTGTAGGGGTGCAGGCCCTGGAAGATGGCGTCCTCGGTGAACGTGGCTGCCACGCGCTCGGGTTCATGCGCGTCCACCCCGGCCTTCCACCGGTCGAGGACTCCGTGCAGGATCGTCTCGTCGCCTGTCGTGGTGGTCATGTCCGCTCCTTGCTCGCTGGCCTGGTGGGTTGTCAGTGTCCGGCGCTCATACCGCCGTCGACATGCAGGATCTCGCCGGTGACGAACGGCGCGGTCTCCAGGAAGAGCACCGCGTCCACGATGTCGCCGACTTCGCCCATCCGGCCCACCGGGTGCAGGCCGGCGAGGACCTCGTGGGTCTCCTCCGGGTGCATGGGCGTCTTGATGGTGCCGGGCGAGACGGCGTTGACGCGCAGGCCGCGGGTGGCGTACTCGATGGCGAGGGACTTGGTCGCGGACTGCAGACCGCCCTTGGTCAACGAGGCCAGTACGGACGGGACGTTGGCGTCCGCGTTGTCGACCAGGCTGGTCGTGATGCTGACGATGTGGCCGCCGCCCTGGGCGAGCAGGTGCGGCACGGCCTGCTGGGTGATGTGGAAGAAACCGGCGGTGTTGATGCCGGTCACGGCGGCGTAGTCCTCGGCCGTGTAGTCCGTGAACGGCTTGGCGACGAAGACGCCCGCGTTGTTGACCAGGGCGTCGATGCGGCCGAACCGCTCGACGGCGGCCGCGATCACGCGCTCGGCGGTGGCCGGGTCGGCGATGTCGCCCTGGACGGTCAGGACGTCCGCGTCATCGACGGGAGCGATGGTCCGCGAGGTCGCGACGACCGCGTAGCCGAGCTTGCGGTAGCCCTCGACGATGGCGGCGCCGATGCCCTGCGAGGCGCCGGTGACGATCGCGACCTTCTGGTTCTGCGTGCTCATGGTGACCTTCTCCGTATGAGGGACCGATCTACTAGACGACCGGTCGACTATTTGGAAGGTAGGTCGCCGGACCCGCAGCGTCAAAGGCCGGAAGGGGTTTGCGCGGGACCGGTTTCCTCCTGCCTGCGAGGCTCAGGCTCGCAGTGCAGATCAGGAGGGCCGGGCGACGGTGTTCACCAGCTGACCGCGGCGGCCACCGGCAGGTGGTCGCTGCCGGTGGCCGGCAGCACCCACGACCTGACCGGCTTGACGCCGCGGACGAGGATCTGGTCGATCCGCGCCACCGGGAACGTCGCCGGCCAGCTGAAGCCGAAGCCGTCGCCGGCCACGTCCTGAGCCGAGCGCAGCTGCGAGGTGAGGACGCCGAACGCGCGGTCGTCCAGGGTGCCGTTGAGGTCGCCGAGCAGCACCACCCGCCCGTTCTTCTCGGCGGCGACGGCCTTGCCGAGCGCCTGCGCGCCCCGGTCCCGCTGGTCCGCCGAGAAGCCCGCCCGGGGATTCACGCGTACGGAGCCCAGGTGGGCCACGTACACCGCCAGCGGACCCTGCCGCGTGGCCACCGTGGTGCGCAGTGCCCGGGTCGAGGCCAGCCTGACGTCGGCCGGTTTGGTGGCCGCCAGCGGCCCGTAGTCCATGCCGTCGTCGACCGGCCGGGTGTCCGACAGCGGCAGCTTGCTCCAGAGCCCGACCGTGCCCAGCACCGCGTGATACGGGTACGCCGTCGCCAGCACCTTCTCGTACACCGGCTTCGCCCGCTCGCTCAGCTCCACCAGAGCCAGCACGTCCGCTCCGGAGGCGGCCAGGTCGCGGGCGGTGGCGGCCGGGTCGGGGTTGCCGGCGTCGACGTTCTGACCGGCCACGGTGAGGTCGCCGCCCGGTCGGGACTTGTCGCCGAGCAGCCCGCCGAAGAGGTTCAGCCAGACCACGACCGGCAGCAGCAGCGCGACGACCGCGGAGGCGGAGCGGCGCCACAGCGCCCCGGCCAGCAGCACCGGGACGAACAGGCCGAACCACGGCAGGAAGGTCTCCACCAGGCTGCCGAGGTTCCCGATCCGGTTCGGGATGCTCGCGTGCAGCAGCATGAGCATGCCGAGCAGCAGCGCGAGCGCCGCGAGCACCGGGCCGCGCCTCCAGGGCCCCGGGCCGGAGCCGGCGCGGATCGCCCGGCGGATGCCGGCGCGCCAGGTGCCGGCTCCCCGCCCGCGCTCACGCTCGCCGGTGCTGGTGTCCGTATCAAAAGTGCTGGTCACTGCTGCATCCTCGGGTCCTGGGTGGGATCGGCATACGGAGGCGGGCAGCCACGGTCGATGGCGTGGGCGCGCAGTTCGTAGTGCCAGGGTTCGTTCCTGTAGATCCGGCACAGCCCGTAGGCGGCACCGTGTGCGGACAGCCACGCCGTCGCGTCGGAGTGCCCGATGTCGACCGCGTCCCCCGACACGTGCGGAGACGTCGCCGCGGTGGTCACCCATCGGGCGGCCTCGTCCTCGGAGCCGTACTTGGCGACCGCCTCGCGAAGAAGCTGGTCCTGGTACGCCGGGGAACGCCAGCCGCTGTTGACGTAGAACCGCACTCCGTCGTCGGCGGCGTCCGTCGCGGCCCGGCGGAGGGCCTTGAGCAGACCTGGATCGAGGCGGGCCACGGCCGGGAGCGTCCCGTCGAAGACCGTCACGCCGTCGGGGACGGCACCGTCCGCCTCGCCGAGCGCACCATGGCGCTCACCGCGATGAAGGTTCGAAGGTGATGCGGCCCCGATGGACGGGGCCTTCGGTAACTCGTGGCCGAGGGCCGCGGTGATCGCCGCCAGGACGACGAGCAGCAGGCCGACGACGAGGAGCGACCGGAAGCGGCGGGTCGGGGGACGGGCTGAGCGCGGGGTACGGGAGGGCGCGGTTCGGGCTGAGGACGGGGTTCGCGTCATGCCGCCAGTCAAGGCGGCGCGGTGTTGCCGGCACGTATGCGGATTTCGATATGCCCGCGATATGCGCCGCCTCGTAGCGTGGAGACCATGCGTGTGCTGATTGTCGAGGACGAGCCCTATCTGGCGGAGGCGATCCGTGACGGCCTGCGCCTGGAAGCGATCGCCGCCGACATCGCGGGCGACGGCGACACCGCTCTGGGGCTGCTGAGCGTCAACGCCTACGACATCGCCGTCCTCGACCGCGACGTCCCCGGACCCTCCGGCGACGAGATCGCCAAACGCATCGTGGCCTCCGGCAGCGGCATGCCGATCCTCATGCTCACCGCGGCCGACCGCCTCGACGACAAGGCCTCCGGGTTCGAACTCGGCGCCGACGACTACCTCACGAAGCCCTTCGAACTCCAGGAGCTCGTGCTCAGGCTCAGGGCACTCGACCGCAGGCGCGCCCACAACCGGCCTCCCGTACGGGAGATCGCGGGTCTGCGGCTGGACCCGTTCCGCCGCGAGGTCCACCGCGACGGCCGCTATGTCGCACTGACCAGGAAGCAGTTCGCGGTGCTCGAGGTCCTCGTCGCCGCCGAAGGCGGTGTCGTCAGCGCCGAGGAACTCCTGGAACGCGCGTGGGACGCGAACGCCGACCCGTTCACCAACGCCGTACGCATCACCGTCTCGGCACTGCGCAAGCGCCTCGGCGAACCCTGGATCATCGCCACCGTGCCCGGAGTCGGATACCGCATCGACACGGCACCACAGGCCGGGTGTGAGGGACGGGACCGTGCATAGGCGGCCCGGGTTGAGCGTCCGCCTCAAACTCACCCTCAGCTACGCCGGATTCCTCGTGCTGGCGGGCGTCCTGCTGCTCGCGGCCGGGTGGGTGTTCCTGAATCACGTGCCCCACGTCGGGCTCATCATGGTGCCCAACTACCGCCTCGCCGTCGTGCGCGAATTCGCTCCGTTCGCGGCCGCCGCGCTGGCGTTCCTGCTGGTGTTCGGCCTCGTCGGAGGCTGGCTCCTCGCCGGCCGCATGCTCGCCCCGCTGACCCGCATCACGGACGCCACCCGCATGGCCACGAACGGATCGCTCTCCCACCGGATCCGGCTGCCCGGCCGTGAGGACGAGTTCCGTGAGCTCGCCGACGCCTTCGACACGATGCTCGCGCGGCTCGAAGCGCACGTCGCCGAGCAGCAGCGGTTCGCGGCCAACGCCTCTCACGAACTGCGCACCCCGCTCGCGATCTCGAAGACCCTGCTCGACGTGGCCCGCACCGATCCGCACCACGACACCGGCGAGATCATCGACCGCCTCCGCTCGGTCAACACCCGCGCGATCGACCTCACCGAGGCGCTGCTCCTGCTCAGCCGCGCCAACCAGCGGTCCTTCATCCGGGAGCCCGCAGACCTGTCCCTCATGGCGGAAGAGGCCACCGAGACGCTTCTCCCGCTCGCGGAGAAGCGCGGCGTCAAGATCGAGACGTCCGGCGACATCACCCCCACCACCGGATCACAGGCGCTCCTGCTGCAGCTGACCATGAACCTCGTGCACAACGCGATCGTCCACAACCTGCCCGAGCAGGGCACCGTGTGGGTCACCACCGGCGTCCGTGCCAGGACGGCGGTGCTCACCGTCGAGAACACCGGTGAGCTGGTCACCCCCCAGGTGGCCGCGACACTCACCGAGCCCTTTCAGCGCGGGACCGAGCGCGTCCACACCGACCACGTGGGCGTCGGCCTCGGCCTGGCGATCGTCGACACCATCACCCAGGCACACGACGGAACCCTCACCGTCACCCCGCGCTCCACGGGCGGGCTCCGCATCACCGTGGAACTGCCCGCCTCGTCAGGGAGCTGAAGGGGCGTGCGGGTCGTCCGCCGGGAGCCAGGCGTCCGCGGCGTGGATGCCGAGATCGCCGACGCCGTCGCAGAGGGCGTCGACGACGCCGAGGACCGCGTCGCGCTGCTCGCCCTCGCGCCACACCAGGGACCAGGTCCAGTAGACCTTCGGCGCGACGATCTCGCGGCGGACCAGGTCCGACGGCAGCAGACTCGTCTGTCCCTTGGGGCAGTTGACGACCGGGCGGGTGCAGCGGCGGACGTGGTCGAAGAAGGCGGGGCCGGTGATCGCGCCGTCGGAGATGCGGACCGTACGGGCCCCGGTGGTCTGCGCCAGCTCCTCGCCGTAGACGTTCCACGACGCCCAGGAGGTGACGTCGTCGTCGATGAGGACGTCGGTGTCGTGGGCCGCCACATCCGGTACGTCACCGCTGTCGCCGCCCTTGGCGACGGCGTACAGCCGGTCCGCGCCGATCAGGTGGGCGCGCAGCTTGAGGCGGTCGAGGTCGTCGCCGCGCACCCAGCACACCGCCAGGTCCAGGCTGCCGTCGGCGACCCGGGCGGCCTGCGTGTGCGAGGGGGCGACCCAGGCGTCGAGGTGCACCCGGGCCACCGCGGCCGTACGCGAACTCAGGTCCGGCGGAAGCCAGTTGACGTACCCGAGGCGTACCGCCTGGGAGCCTGACAGCCGGCCGGCCCGCCGCTTCAGGTCGTCGGCGCCCTCCAGCAGGGCGCGGGTGTGCGGCAGCAGGGCCGCGCCGGCCGGGGTGAGGGAGACCGAGCGGCGGTCCCGGTCGAACAGCCGCACCCCCAGGTCGCGTTCGAGGGCCTTGATCTGCTGGGAGAGCGAGGGGCCCGCGATGAGAAGCCGATCCGCGGCCCGGCCGAAGTTCAGCTCCTCGGCGACCGCGACGAAATACCGCAGCTGGCGCAGTTCCACGCGCGCCATGCTACGCGCGCTGAGAGGCTGCGCCTCTCAGCAACGAGAAAGCCGGTCGTGGCATCGGTGCTGGTGACAGGCGCACGATGAGGGCACGACAGCGAAGATCGGAGAAGGACCATGCGAGAGTTCCTGGTCGAGATCACCACCACCGTCCCCGAGGGCACCAGCCAGGACGAGGTCGACCGGCGGCGCGCCGCCGAGGCCGTCCGCGCCAAGGAGCTGGCCGCCACGGGCCACCTGGCCCGGCTGTGGCGCCCCGTGGGCGAGCTGCGCAGCATCGGCGTCTGGCGGGCCGACGACGAGGAGGAGCTCCACGAGAAGGTGCTCGGCACGCTGCCGCTGCGCCCGTGGATGACCCTCACCGTCACCCCGCTCGAGTCCCACCCGAACGACCCGGGCCGGGTCGACGGCACCCGATGAGCACCCCCTCCCCCTGGCGCCATGTCGCCCAGGCGGCGGCCGCGCTCGCGGCGGGCATGGGCGTCGGCCGCTTCGTCTACACCCCGATCCTGCCCCTCATGCACGCCCAGGCGGGCCTGTCCGCAGGCGCCGGCGCGAACCTGGCCACCGCCAATTACGCCGGCTACCTCGTCGGCGCCCTGGCGGGCATCCTCTCCCCCGCGCTGATCCGCTCCCGCACCGTCCTGCGCGGCTCCCTGCTGGTACTGACCGCCACGCTCGCCGCGATGCCGCTCACCCACAGCGCGGTGTTGTGGGGCGCGCTGCGGCTGCTGGCCGGGGTGGCGAGCGCGCTGGTCTTCGTGGTCGCGGTCGGCTCCCTCCTGCACCACCTGCGCGAGCACCCGCCGCACCTGCCCGGCTGGGCGTTCGGCGGGGTGGGCGCCGGGATCGCCCTGTCCGGGCTGCTGGTCCTGGCACTGCGGTCCGTCGCCGACTGGCGGGCCGCCTGGTGGTCGGCGGCCGCGCTCACGGCGGTACTGGCCTGCGGTTCGTGGCGTCTACGACCGGAGGACGCACCCGCCGTCCAGCCGTCCCGGCGCGACACCGGGCCCCGCACCCACCGCTGGTTCGGCGCGCTGTTCGTCAGCTACACCCTGGAGGGCGTCGGCTACATCGTCGCCGGCACCTTCCTGGTCGCGGCCATCGGGCAGGGCTCCCCCGGCTGGGTCGGCAGCGGCGCCTGGGTGCTGGTGGGCCTGGCCGCCGTACCGTCCTCGGCGCTGTGGGCCCGGCTCGGGCACCGCTTCTCGCGGCCCGGCCTGCTGCTCGCCGCGCTGGTGATCCAGGCGGCCGGTATCGCCCTGCCCGCCCTGGCCGGGACGACGGCCGCCGCACTCGTCTCGGCGTTCCTGTTCGGCGCCACCTTCCTCGGCGTCAGCACGCTCGCCCTGGCCACCGGCGCCCACCTGCGCTTTCCGCGCTCGGTCGCCCTGCTGACCGCCGGCTACTCCGTCGGCCAGATCCTCGGCCCGCTGGCCGTCGCCCCGCTGCTGCACCACGGCTACCACCAGGCACTGCTCCTGGCCGCCCTCGTGGTCCTCGCCGCGGCCGCGGCCGCCGCCGTGCTGCGGATCGGCTTCCCGCACCACATGGTCGTAGTACGACGCACAGACCCGCGACGGCAGCGAGAATCGACCCAGGACGCCCGGCCCGCATAGGGCCGCGGCCCCGACGCCCGCCCCGCACCCGGCCGACTGACGTGGAGCCGCTCATGAACACCGCACGGGACCTTGCGATCGTCGCCCTGGACGCGGCACCCGACCGCCCGGCGGAACAGGGCGACCTCTCCCTCGCGCTCGCGGGAGCCGAGATCTTCGACCTCCTCGAGGCCAAGGCCCTCGTCCTGGAGGGCGACCGCATCCGCCCCAACGCCCAGGCGCCCACCGGCGACCGCCTGCTGGACGAGGCGACCGGCGCCCTCGTACGACAGGAGCCGTACGAGTCGGTCGAGGACTGGCTGTGGCGCCGGGGCCGCGGACTGGCCTCGGCCTACGTCGACGACCTGGAGCGGGTGGGCCTGACGACCCGCACGCGCAGCGGCCGGCTGCCGGTGAAGTCCTGGCGCACGGAGCTGGTCGACTCGGCGGCGCGCCAGCAGGCCGCCCGACGCCTGGCGGAGGGCGAACCCGTCCTCACAGCCCTGGCGTCCGCCGCCGGCCTCTGCGACGAACCCGCCGAGCCGGGCGTCGACGACGACCACGTCACGATCGTGCTCGCCGCCGTCGGCGACTCGGTGATGGAACTGGAGGCGGTGCGGCAGCGCCGGCAGATCGAGGACGCGGCGTTCGACAACGTGTGGCGCGGCTACTAGAAGAACGTGTGGCGCGGCTGCCAGCCGCTACCAGGAGACCGCTCGATCGCGAGGAGCCGTATGGACGCTGACGTGCAGACCTACGTCGACGGGATCGCGGCGGAGCACCGTCCCTTGTTCGACCGCGTGCACGGGCTGATTCTGCGGGCGTACCCCGAAGCGGGCCTCGTGCTTTCCTACGGGATGCCGACCTACCGGGTCGGAGACCGGAAGCTGCATGTCGGGGTGTGGGCGCACGGAGTCTCGTTCTACGGATGGGACAAGGAGCGGGCGGCGGGCTTCGTCTCCCGCCACCCGGACCTCCTCAGCGGGAAGGGGACGATCCGGCTGCGCTCCCGGGAGGCGGCGGACGTCTCCGACGTGGAGTTGAGCGATCTCGTCCACGCTTCGCTGGACGCCTGAGAGACGTCCGGCTCAGGGGCCTCACTTGCAGGTGCCGCTGCCCGTGTCGCGGTACTTCAGCGCCGTGGAGTCGAAGCCGGGGCCCGGCAGGGTGGGCTGGTAACTCCAGTCGTAGCCGTGGGACTTGAGGGTGAGCCTCATGACGCCGAAGGCGCCGGCCTGGGCGGTGACGACGTTCGGGTTGGCGTAGTCGCCCGGTGTGCCGGCGAGGGTGTCGAGTGCCTCGCCGCCGGAGCCGACGATGAACTCCGGGATGCCGTGGGCCGGGTCGTACTGGCCGGCCGGGTTCATCGCGCGCAGCCGGGCGTACGCGTGCTGGTGGCCGTTGAGGACGAGCGTGGCGTGGTGCCGGTACAGGAGCTTCCACCACGTGTCGGCCGCCGCGCCCTCGATGCCGTCGGCGCCCGGCGCGGACGCGGGAACCGTGGCGGTCGAGGCCGTGGTGGCGCTGAAGGTCGGCTGGTGCCAGTAAGCGATGGTGCACTGACGCCTGTTGGCGGCCAGGTCCTGCGCGAGCCACTTGGTCTCCCGGCCGAGGAGGCCGTCGTCCGTGGTGGAGCAGTCGTGGCCGAACGTGTCGGAGTCGCACTCGGCGTTGAGCGAGATGATGTGCCAGTTGCCGAGGTCGTAGGAGTACCAGCCCTGGGTGGCGGCGGTGTCGTCGCCGGCCTGGCCCTCGGTGTTCGGCGTGCCGGACTGGTCGTGGCCGTTGAAGTAGCCGAAGTAGCCGGCACCGTTCTGCCCGGCCTCGTTGTCGCCCTTCTTGGTGTACGGGTAGTACTCGTGGTTGCCCGGCGCGGGACGCTCGAGCATCTTCAGGCCGCCCCACGCCTGCTCGAAGGACTTCTCGAAATCGGTCAACTTGCCGACCTGGTACTGCTCGTCACCCAGCAGCGCCACCGCGTCGGGGTGCATCTCCGTGGCCTGCTTCGCGGTGGCGAACTCGGCGCTCATGCCACCCAGCGTGGGGCTGCCGCACTTGAGCGACGCCGGGGTGCCGGCGTTCTCGTCGTCGTCCGGCTCGCAGGCGACGTCGCCGACGGCCGCCAGGGTGTAGGACGCCGCGCTGTGGTGGGCGTAGGGCCAGTCGCCGTCGCCCTGCTTCGCGGCGGCGACGGCGGTTCCGGCGACCGCGAGGACGGCCAGCCCGACGGCTGCGGAGGTGATCTTGGTGGCGCGTCTCATGTGCGGTGTCCTTCCACGGGGTGAACGGCCACCGCACGCTAAGCAGTCGGTAGATCAAAAAACACAAACATGGTCCAACGGTTTGGTGAACTCCGGTCGCTGAAGCGGGAGTTCCGGAGGCGTCACACGAATGGCCCCTCCTGAAATGAAACCTCCCGTGTGAACAGGCAGATTGGTCCACATGAAGCACTCACACAAAACCCGACGGGAGATATCCATGCCTCGTGCATTCGCGATCAGCGCCGCCCTCGGCCTCGCTCTCGCAACCGGATTGGCCACGGCCGGATACGCGGTGGCCGCGCCCTCAACCCTGCACAGCCACGCGACGGTCCAGTCCAGCACCGCCGCCGACCACGACGGCTGGGGCGGCTGGGACGACGACGACGGCGACTGCAACGGCACCGGCAACATCTGTGCGTGAGACCCATCTCGCATGAGCCGGGGGTAGGCAGAGGAGGAGGGCCGTGGGCCCGCGCGTTTCCTCCTCCGCCTCCCCACTCTCAAGCAGCCGTAGCCCCAAGCAGCGCCCGGCAGTTGGGCCACAGCGGACTCAGCCGGCCGGTGTTGTTGTAGAGCTTGGCGAACAGGACCTGGCCCTCCAGTTGGGCCACCACCGCACGCGCCGCCTCTCCCGTGTCCGTCACGGTGATGTCACCGCGCTCGCGTGCCTCGGCGACGACCGACTCGACCATGTCGACCTGCGCCTCGAAGATTTCCTGAAGCCGCTCGCGCACGGACTCGGTCCGGTTGCTCAACTCCAGGGTGAGATTGCCGAAAAGACAGCCCGCGACGGTGCCGCAGCCCTGCTGCGCGGCGCGCTGCGCGGCCTCGGTCTCCTCGAACAGCCGCCGCAGCCGCTCCAGGGGTTCGGCGTCGCCGCTCAGCGCGCGGGTCCAGTCGCGCTGCTGGGCCGCCCAGTGCTCGTCCACGACGGCGAGCGCGAGGGACTCCTTGGACTCGAAGAAGTGGTAGAAGCTGCCCTTGGGCACGCCGGCCGCCGTACAGATCTCGGCCACGCCCAGCGCGGAGTAGCCACGCGCCTCGATCAGCGAACGGGCGGCGGCGAGGATCTTCTGCCTGGCATCACTGGTGCGTCCCACAGCTCCAGAGTACGCAATTATTAGACCGGTCGGCTAGTGGCCGAGGCCGGTGTCACAGCACCGGGCGCGTCACAGCACCGGGCGGACCGCGTCACAGCACCGGCAGCCCGTCGGCTTCCCGCCGCTCCAGCCGGGCCACCAGCTCCGCCGCCGACGCCTTGATCGTCTCCAGACCGGGCCTCCCCCACGGCCGGGGCTCCACGTCGACCACGCATACGGTGCCCAGCACCATCCCGGTGCTGTCGATGAGCGGCGCGCCCAGATACGAGCGGATGCCGAACTCGTCGACGACCGGATTGCCCGCGAACCGCGGATAGTCGCAGACGTCCTCCAGAACCAGCGCCTTGCGCCGCACCACCACATGCGGGCAGAAGCCGTGGTCCCGGGCCAGCTCCCGGCCCAGCACGGGCGTGGTCCCGTCCGGCCTCACCACCGGGAACGGCACGTCCGACAGATGCAGGCCCGCGAAGAACTGCCGGTGCTCGTCGATGAAGTTGACCATGGCGTACGGCGTCCCGGTCAGCTCGGCGAGGCGGTCCGCGTAGACGTCGAGGGCCGGGTCGGCACGCTCCCCCAGACCCAGTCTGCCCAGGCGCAGGGCGCGCGCGGGGGCCTCCTTGTCCTCCGGGGTGAGCAGCAGACGACCGGCCGGGCGCGACGGGTCGTACCTCATGGGCGGGCTCCGTCACTGTGGACGTGGGTCATATACGGGCTCCGTGGCGGTGTGCGGGGATCACATGTGGGCGCCGTGGCTCGGCGCGTGCGCCGGGGCGTAGGCGATGAGGTGCCGTACGAGAGTCAGCAGGGTCTGCACCCCGGAACTGGAGATCCGGGCGTCGCAGCGCACGATCGGGATCTCGGGGGGCAGGTCGATGGCGGCGCGGACCTCCTCGGGGTCGTAGCGGTAGGAGCCGTCGAACTCGTTGATCGCGACGATGAAGCCGAGGCCGCGCTGCTCGAAGAAGTCGACGGCCGCGAAGCACTCCTCCAGGCGGCGGGTGTCGGCGAGGATGACCGCGCCCAGCGCGCCCTCGGAGAGTTCGTCCCACATGAACCAGAACCGCTCCTGGCCCGGTGTGCCGAACAGATACAGCACATGCTCCGGATCGAGGGTGATGCGGCCGAAGTCCATGGCCACCGTCGTCTCGACCTTGTTCTCGATCCCTTCGAGACTGTCGGTTGCGGCGCTGACCGTGGTGAGCAGCTCCTCCGTGCTGAGGGGCGCGATCTCGCTGACCGCTCCCACTAAGGTCGTCTTGCCGACTCCGAACCCTCCCGCCACCAGGATCTTCAGTGCGGTCGGGAAGGGGTCAGAGCTGTCGTCGTAGTCCATCGAGCACTGCCTCCAGAAGGGCCCGGTCAGTCGGGTTGTGGTGGAACTCGGGGGGCTTGGTGGTGAGCGCCCCGCAGTCGACGAGGTCCGACAGCAGCACCTTGGTGACCACCGCCGGCAGCTTCAGTTGGCCGGCCAGCTCGGCGACCGAGACGGGCGCGCGGCACAGGTCGAGCGCCAGCGCGTGCTCGGGGCCCAGATAGCCCAGCGGGGTGGCACCGGTCGCCATCACGTGCGACAGGAGGTCGAACGCGATGGTGGGCCGGGTGCGGCCGTTGCTGACCGTGAACGGGCGCACGAGCCGGCCGGCCGCGTCGTCGAGCCAGGGCCCGTCGCCGACCGCCGCCACGCTCAAGGCCTCATCGCCGACGGTTCGACGGCGTGCTGCCGGGGCGCGGTGACCAGGTAGGGGCGGACGCTCTTGACCAGCATCGCCATCTCGTAGCCGAGCACCGCCGCGTCGGCCTCGCGGCCCGCCAGCACCGCCAGACACGTCCCGGAGCCGGCGGTGGTCACGAACAGCAGGGTCGAGTCGAGTTCGACGACGACCTGGCGGACGTCGCCGCCGTCGCCGAAGCGGACTCCGGCGCTGCGGCCCAGGGAGTACAGGCCGGAGGCCAGCGCGGCCATGTGGTCGGCACTGTCCGGGTCGAGGCCGTGGACCGACTTCACGAGCCCGTCGCAGGACAGGAGCACCGCACTGGTGGTGTGGGGTACGCGCTGCACGAGGCCGCTCATCAGCCAGTCGAGATCGGATACATGGCCGGTCGGCACATCGCTCGCCATGATGGATCGACTCCTTGAGGTACGAAGGTCTGCGGGAGCGGTGGGGGTGAAGGCTGAGGTGGTCATCCGGCCGGCGCGCTCCCGTCGTGCCGGGTGGGGTGGTCGATGCCGCGCGCGGATGCGGGGCGCGCCTCGGCTATGTGGGACGGATCCATGGGGCTTACGTCCATGGGGTGCGGCGTGTGAATAGTGGTGGCGCCCGTGTGGTGCGCATCGAGGGCCGAGTGCGGAAGCGTGGAGGGAGACTCCGTGTGGGCCGGGTCCATGAGGGGGTGCAGTCCGGCGTGTGCCGTCCGCTCCCCGGGCTCCGGCTCCCGGTGCGCCGCCGGCGCCGAGTGCTCCGGCACGATGTAGGTGGCCCCTGTGTGCTCGGACTCCAGACTCTGCTGGGCCTCCGCCAGGCCGATGCCGCGCTGGAAGGCGGCCATCAGACCCGGGTCGTGGCCGGCGACGTAGTCGGTGTCCTGCCGGGGCGCCGGGCCCTCCCGCAGCTGGGGCACGATGTGCTCCTGGGCGCGGCGGCGCGGCAGTTGGGGCTTGCCCATGGTGCCGCGCACGGTTCCGGTGCGGGGCGCGGGCGCCTCGGCCGTGTTCTCCGCCACGCGCCGCCGCTCGTCGGGGCGGATGCCGGGCAGGGCCTCGGCCGGGTTGGCCCGTTCCTCGCGGGTGCCGCGCACGGGCAGCGGTCCGCCCGCACCCGGTGAACTGCCGTTGAGGGGGCTCCCGTTGGGCGCGGATGCCGGGGGCCGTGGGCTCTCAGGCTGCTGCGCACGCCGCGAGGACCGCGGCTCGGGCACGACACGCAGCCCGGCCGTCTCGGACACGGACGCCGACGGGGCCGACGGCTGCGGCTGCGTATGTGACTGCGGCTGTGTACGTGGTTGCGGGGAGGGCGTCGGCGCCTGCGCCGGGGACGTGGGCGCGGACGGCCCCATCGCGCCCATTGCCCCCACCGCGCCCATCGCCCCCGTGCCACCCTGCGCCTGCGACGCCGCGTCTCCGGGCGCACCCGGCCCCGAGCCCAGCAGCGCCTGCGGCACGACGAGGACGGCCTGCACCCCGCCGTAGATGTTGGTCTGCAGACGGACGTTGATGCCGTGCCGTCGGGCGAGCTGCGAGACGACGAACAGTCCGATTCGGCCGTCCGCGAGCAGGCTCGCGACATTGACCTGGTCGGGGTCGGCGAGCAGGGCGTTCATCTTCTTCTGCTCGCCGACCGGCATGCCCAGGCCCCGGTCCTCGACCTCGACGGCGAGGCCGGAGGTGACGAGGTTGGCGCGCAGCAGGACCTGGGTGTGCGGGGCGGAGAACACCGAGGCGTTCTCGACGAGTTCGGCCAGCAGGTGGATGACGTCGGCGACGGCGTGGCCGCGCAGGGTGCCGTCGATCGGGGGCACCAGCTTGACCCGGGAGTACTGCTCGACCTCGGCGATGGCCGAGCGCAGCACCTCGGTCATGGAGACGGGGTGGCTCCACTGCCGGCGCGAGACGGCACCCCCGAGGACGGCGAGGTTCTCGGCGTGCCGGCGGATGCGGGTGGCGAGGTGGTCGACGTGGAAGAGGCCCTTGAGCAGATCGGGGTCCTCGATCTCGCTCTCCAGCTCGTCGAGGATCGAGATCTCCCGGTGCACCAGGGACTGGAGCCGCCGGGCGAGATTGACGAAGACCTCGAGCTTCTGCTCGCTTCCCGCCTGGCTGGAAAGCTGCGCGGCCTGCACGACGGCGGTGACGGCGCCGTCGTGCGCACGGCTCAGGTCGGCGGCCAGCAGCTCGAAGTCGTCGGCGCCCTCGGGCGGACCACTGCGCGGCTTGCGCCGGGGCGGGGCCTCACCGCGGCGCAGCGTCTCGACGAGGGCGCGCAGGTCGGCCTCCCCGCGGGCGCTGTTGCGGCGCAGGGCCCCGACGCGGTCGCTGACCGCACGGGCGGCGCGGTCGGCGGCCACGACGGCGATGAGGATGCCCGCGAGCGTGACCGCGGCGGCACCGGCCATCACCCCCCACAGGGTCAGGCCCGGCCGCGCTCCGGTGGAGCGGACGGTGAACAGCACGGCCGCGGCGGCGCTCAGGGCCACCGCGATCGGCGGCAGCACCGCGAGCCGCATCAGCTGAGGCCGTATGTGGGCCTCGGGCATCGGGGGCACGGGACGGGTGACCGGCCGTCCGTGCCGCCCGCCCTCGCGGCGGTCTGCGCGTGCGGCCGGGGCGCGGAGGTGAGACATCGGTGTCCTCGTCGTACTGGTCCGTCGGTGCGGAAGCGCGGGCTGCGCTTTTCGGGCAGGCGGACGCCCGATGGACACTCACAGTAGTCGTCAACGCATCATGTGCGGTGGGCAGTTGACAAAGTCCCACGCACAGCGTCCCGCTCTGGTATGAGGCCTCGTACGACAGACCGATAAACCGGGCGGGGTCATGAACCTGCCAGGTAAGGGAACGATCAGAGCTGGCCAGAAGCGGTCACGACGAAACACTGAAGGCCGGGGAGCATCTGCTCCCCGGCCTTCACCGACCGGCCTCCACCGCCCGCCGCCCGCTCCGCCGGGACCGCCTCATGGCGTCCCCAGACCCACGGAACCCCTCCCCCGAACGTCACTCAGAGTATCGATGATGGGTTTCGGCCTACGCCTTCGACTGGGTGAAACGGATGCTGTTGCCGAAGGGGTCGCGCAGCCCGCAGTCGATGCCGTACTCGCGCTCGGTGGGCTCCTCGGTGAACTCGACTCCCTTGGCCAGCAGTTCGTCGTAGGTCTTGCGGCAGTCGTCCGTGCCGAAGATGAGGAAGCCGCCCGTCGCCCCCTTGGTCAGCAGGTCGCGGACCTGCTCCGCGATCTCGTCGGAGAGCCGCGGCGGGCCGGGCTTCTCCAGCAGGACCTCGCGGTCCGGCTGTCCGGGGACGTTGACGGTCAGCCAGCGCATGAAGCCGAGGTCGGCGTCGGTGTTGACCTCAAGGCCGAGCTTGCCGACGTAGAAGTCGAGGGCCTCGTCCTGGTCGAGGACGTAGATCTGCGAGTGCGTGATTCCTGTGAACATGCACCTCACGCTACGAGCCCGGCCGCACGAAAACTTATCCAAAACTGCTCTGTCGGCCGAAGGCCGCCGTCCTGGCGGAACCTCATGCGCCGGGCCGCATCCACGCCATCGTGAAGCAGGTGGGCACGTCCAGGGCGACGGCCGTCCTGCGGTACTCCCGCGGCGAGCGGCCCACGATGTCCCGGAACGTGCGGCTGAAGGTGCCCGGGCTGCCGAAGCCGACCTCGAAGCAGATGTCCGTGACGCTGCGGTCGCTCTCCCGCAGCAGGAACATCGCCCGCTCCACGCGCCGTCGCTGCAGATAGCGGTGCGGCGTCTCCCCGAACGTGGCCCGGAAGGTGCGCGCGAAGTGGGCCGGGGAGACGTGCGCGATCCGGGCCAGGGCCGGCACGTCCAGCGGCTGCGCGTAGGCGCGGTCCATCGCGTCCCGGGCCCGGAGCATGCGGCGATTGGTCTCTTCGGAGGCGCGGCTCACCGGGCCATCACACCATGGCCGGGCCGGGAGAGCCGTCGTGGGACCTCAGCGGTGGAGGTGAGCCAGGCACCCTTCGTCCACCGGGTAGGGGCGTTCATCGGACAGGAGCCGCCGTGCCACGTCCAGATCTCCGTCCTGTACGTGCGCGTGGACGGTGCGGGCGAGCGAGGTGACGTCGGTGATGGAGACGGCCCACTCGTCGGCGTAGAGCCGCGCCGCCTCTCCGGCGAGCCCGAGCTGCAGCGACCGATGGGGCAGCGGCCGGCGGTGCAGGTCGCGTTCGGGGTCCCATTGCACCCGGGCCGGAGCCCGCTTCAACTGGCGCTTCCAGGTGGCCTGGTCGGCGTGCAGCCCGCGCTCGTAGTGGGACAGAAAGGCGTGCCGCAGCGCCCACTCGAATCCGGCACGGGAGATCTCGACGGCGAGAACGGTCGCCTGCCCCTCCTCGGTGCCCCACCCGCACCGGTACATCATCCACAGGAACGACGGTTTGATCCATGTCAAGCCGCGTCCACAGCCCCATGCTTGGTTGCACTACCGACCGGAACCGCTCGCCGGAGTCCTTGTCAGCGGGGAGTCCTGCCCGCCCAGGTCGATGCGGAATGGCGGGTACTCATCGGTCATCAGCGCGGCATAGGCAGCCACCCGTGCGACCCAGCGGGCCAGGCCTAGCAGGAAGTCGAAAAGGTGAACCGGGTAACGGGCGGTGAACGCCAGGATGATCACGGCGACCAGGGAGAGGAAGGGGATCAGACCGCCGTAACGCCAACTGTCCCCACTCCCTTCCGCCCAGCCACCGACGAACATCCCGACGACGATGTACTGCGGGATCGCCAGCAGCCACCACTTCACCAGGACCAGGCCGCGGGAGAGGCGCTCGGGATAGGCGACGTCGAAGTGCGCTGGATAGTCGGGCACATCCGCGAGGGTGAACGGCGGGTACCGGTCGGTGCCGAGCACGGTGTGGGCGTAATAGCTGACACGCCAGTTCCAGCGTAGTACGCCGACATTGAAGTCGAAGAGGGACCGGGGGAAGCGGCCGGTGAACAGGATGGCGAAGAACGCGACGACGGTCACGAACACGAACGCAATCCACAGGAAGAAGAGCACGATGTAGTGCGGGACGGCGAGGAGCCACTTCACCAGCCACAGCCATCTGGACAGCCCGGGATCGACAGACGCCTCGATACGTACAGTGGACGCGGTAACAGGAATCATGTGGACCAACTCCTTTCGAGCGTCCCCGCCCGGCCGCCATCCGACCGTGCACGCACCCGAACGGGCAGGCGGCAAGGCGGTCGCCTGATCATGAATTCAGGCTGACACGCGAGGTGGAAGGCCGCGACTCGGGCGGGTGCGCTTGCCCCGGAAAGAACAGCGGCCAGGGGCGTCATTGCCACCAGCCAAACGAGCCTGGCAACGGCATCCTTGCTCGTCATCGACAGGGCACGGCTGGGAGATCCATGTCAAGCCGCGCTCATGTCCCTTTTGGGAACCGGGTCAACCGTTTTGGAACCGGCTCGACACCGGGAAGGGCGCAGAGCGACCAAGGCGTGGTGGCTCATGCTCACAGACCATTTGACCCATGTTCGGCTGTGCGCGAACCGGCTCGAAGCCAACTGTTTGGCCTCGCGCTTCACCGCTTGGACTCGATCCAGGTTTCTGTTCGTTTCTGTTCGCCGAGTGGACGACTCAGTCGGCGCCGTCGGCCCTCACGCCGCTCTCGATACCGAGGGCCTGGCGCATCTGCTGCTGCATGACAGCCAGTTGGCTCCACGACTGGTCGACTCCTGCCGCGAAGGCGCTCAGTTCGTCCTGGTCGTACGGCGTGGTCGCAGCTGTGCGCTTGAGCAGTCCGTAGCCCGTGTTCAGCCGGTGACCAGCAGTTGTGGCTGCCGCCAGCATGTCAGGTACCACCATCTCGGCCTCTGCACAGCTGTCCCGTTGAGCAATGGGACTGGCTTCGAGCTGCTCCAGGCACAGGTCGACACCCGTGTCCCTCCGCAGCGCGTGCAGGAGGTTGACCTGGGCGGTCATGTACTGCCGTGAGGCCGTGTTCAGCGCTGTGTAACAGCACCGGAGCAGCACGACGAGCGCCTCGGCCTTCTGCTCTGCGCGCTCTGCCTGCCGACGCTCCTCGGCGTGCTCGCGCTCCTCACGTCTCTGAGCGCGCGCTGCTTCCAGCTCCATCCGGCCTTGGGAAGTGCGCTCACAAGGGCTCAAGGCCTGCTCTCCGCGGACCGTACCGCTCCTCACAGGAGGCTTTCGTCCCGAACGATCCACCCCGCACCCAACTCGCGACGCAGCACATCCAATCTGCTGAGCGCCTGCTGCTTGAACCGTTGGAGCTCCTGGTCGGACCACGGTGACGGATCCGGCGGATAGTCCCAGTCGATCGACGACTGGTACCACTCGCTCAACCTGGCCAGCTCGGCCCGTGTCTCCGGACTGATCGGCAGGCGCGCCAGATCACAGGGGTAGCCGTACGGGCTGTCCATGTCTTCCGGCCACAGCGGGGTGTCCACGCCGGCCTCGAAGAAGAACCGCAGATGGTGGATCATGCCGCACCTTCTCATGGACCTGCCCGTTCCCATCTGGTCAGCCGTGTCCACCAGACCGCACCAGCAGCGTGTTTGAGGTCTGTGAACGCGCCTTGATGACCCATGTCATCCGATCCCGCCTCCACGCTTCGGGGAAACGGCCCTCGCGGGCGGCAGGCAGGCCGATCTCCGGTGCGTACGCCTGGTAGACGGTGACGGTGGAGTCCGTGTGCCGGGCTCGGATCTGGTACTTCGGTTCTGCCACGGGACCAGGGTGGGCTCAGTGATGCGAGCGCGCCATCGAATTACCGCAGCCTGCCGCGGCCTGCCGCGCGGCACCGGTCCCTCACTTGGGCTGCTCCGGCGTCGGCGGCAGTGGATCGAGCACCGGGTTGGTCAGGTGCTGGTAGATGATCGAGGTGCGGAAGCCGACGATCTCGCGCCGGTTGGTGAACTGGTCCAGGAGGAAGGCGTGGAGGTGGTCGATGTCCTGGGCCGTGACGTGGACGAGGAAGTCGTCGTTGCCGGCCATCGTGTAGACGGAGACGACTTCCGGCAGCTCGGTCACCGACTTCTCGAAGGCGGCGACGACATCCCGGCGCAAGGGCCGGATCTGGGTGGCCACCATCGCCTGGACCGAGCGGTTGAGCGCGCGCAGGGAGACCTGGGCCTTGTAGCCCTGGATGATGCCGCGCCGGTGCAGAAGCCGTGTGCGTTCGAGGCAGGTGGAGGGCGCGATGCCGAGCCTCTCGGCAAGGGCACGGTTGGAGAGCCGACCGTCCACCTGCAGATGACGCACGATCGCCGAATCAACTTCGTCCATGACTACCTCCACGCCGCGTGTGCCGAATTGAATTCGGTGCAGAGCCGTTCAGGCCGTGCATCAATCTAGCTTCGCCGACATGAGCCAAGCATTTGCGCACGAAGAGGTCGTCGTCCGCCGCGGCAGCCGCTCAGGGCTGCCGCTGATCGTCGCGATCCACTCCCGGACGCTGGGGCCGGCGGTCGGCGGGTGCCGGTTGCGCCGCTACGACACCTGGCAGGACGGGCTGGCGGACGCGCTGCGCCTGTCGGAGGCCATGACCTACAAGGCCGCGGTGGCCGGTCTCGACTTCGGCGGCGGCAAGACGGTGATCGCCCTCGGCAAGGACACCGAACTCACGGCGGACCTGCGCCGGGCCGCGCTCGAAGACCTGGGCGAGCTCATCGCCTCCCTGCAGGGCTCGTACCGGACCGGCCCCGACATCGGCACCGGCCCGGACGACATGGTGGTCCTCCGGCGGTTCTCGCCCTACGCGCACTGCGCCCCCGTGGAGCACGGCGGGACCGGCGACTCCGGCGGCCCCACCGCCACCGGTGTCCTGGCCGCCCTGCACGCAGGCGCCCGCCACGTGTTCGGCGACGCCTCCTGCACCGGTCGCACGGTGGTCGTCAGCGGCTTCGGCTCGGTCGGCAGCGGCGTCGCGGCCGGCCTGGCCGCCGACGGCGCGCACGTCGTGGTGTCGGACGTGGACCCCCTCCGCAAGAAGGCCGCGTCGGCGAGCGGGTACCGATGGGTCGAGCCCGGCCACGCACTGTCCGCACCGGCCGACATCTTCGTCCCGGCGGCCGTCGGCGGCGTCCTCAGCAAGGCGACCGTGCCCCGGCTCGCCGCACCGCTGGTCGTCGGACCGGCCAACAACCAGCTCACCGAGGAGTCCGTCGCCGACGCCCTCGCCGAGCACGGCGTCGTCTGGATCCCGGACTACGTGGCCAGTGCCGGCGGCATCGTCTACGCCCTCAGCCGCGAATCGGAGCACTACGGCCACGAGGCCGCCCAGAAGCGGGTGGAGGGGATCGGCGCCACCGTCAGCCACATCCTGGACCTGGCCCGTTCGAACGGGGTGACCCCGCAGCGGGCGGCCCGGCAGATCGCCGAGGCGCGGCTGGTGTCCGCCGCGTCGTAGGTCTTCGCCGACGTGGGCGCGTCGGAGACGTGCTTCCTCTGCGCCGGATCATTCGTCGGCGTCCTGGATCCACGGCAGAGATCCGGCCGATGCAGCGGTGTGGGTGCGCGCGATACGGAAGCCCACGTCGTCGATCCGGAAGGTGGGGTGGCTGCGCCGCCGCACCGAGGCCCGGCAGCTCCAGTGCTCGTCGGCCCATCCGCCGCCACGGAGCACCCGATAGGTGCCGTACACCTCGGCGTCGTAGACGTCCCAGCACCAGTCCCACACGTTGCCGAGCATGTCGTACAGGCCCCAGGCGTTGGGCTGCCTGCCTCCGACAGGGTGGCTCCGCCCGCCCGAGTTGCCCTGGTACCAGGCGACTTCGTCCAGCGGGCCGTAGCGCGGGCCGGTGGTGTCCGCACGACAGGCGTGTTCCCACTCGGCCTCGGTCGGCAGCCGGTACCCGTCCGCGGAGGTGTCCCAGTCGGCCGTCTCAGCGCCGTCATCAGGGTGACCAGCACCGTCGTGAAGGTGATAGGCGGGCGTCAGCCCGTCCTGCCGGGACAGCGCGTTGCAGAACCGGACCGCGTCCCACCACGAGACGCCCTCGACGGGCAGCCGGTCGCCTCGGGCGCTGCTCGGCTGCCGACCGGTGACCTGTGCGTACACCCGCTGCGTGAGGGGGAACGCCGAGATCTGGAACGGTGCGACCTCGACATGCCAACTGCTCCGCGTCCGCCGGTCCGACAGCGTCACCCGTCCCGGCGGAATGGCGACCAACTCGTTTCCTGCCCCCGTGTCCACAACCGCCACCCTAGTGGCGTCTTTGCCCGCACCGATCTTCCCGAAAGGGCTTTGGCGAGACGGCGGGGGCCGCCGGCGCTGCAGTTCGGCCGCGACGGAACCGCCGTCAGCGCAGGCCGGCCAGGTCACCGCCCGGCAGATGGATCCAGCCCTCCTGCCGCGCTGCCGCGCGCTCGTCCGCCGTGTCCGGCCGGCGGGTGCCGCCGAGCTGTGCCGCGCGGGCGACCAGCGCGCAGACCAGGGCGTCGAGGTGGTCGTGGCTGTCGAGACAGGTCGCGCGCACCTGCTCGGGCAGGGGCAGCCCAAGGCCCTCCTCCACCGAGCTGACCACGTACTCGCGCACCTCGCGCGATTCGGGCCCGGCGTTCTTGTAGCTGCGCCCCGGGCGGATCCCCCACAGCCTCAGCGCGGCGGCCGGGTACACCTCGGCGATGAGGCCCGAACCGTCCCGTGGCACCGGGACGTCCGCTGCCGCGAGGGCGTCGAGGAGACGGGCCGCGCGCAGGGCCACGACCCCCAGCAGATCGGTGGACACCGACAGCGGAGGACGCATCGCGGTGGCCTTCCAGGTGAGGTCGTCGGTCATCCGGAACCGCAGCGGGTCCAGGCCCGCTCGTCCGTCCGCGCGCGCCTCGAACCGGGCCGGCGGCGGCAGCCGTACGCCCTGGTGGTGGGCGACGACCGTGGCCACGAAGCTGGAGGGCCAGCCGAGCGGGCAGTCCAGGCCGGTCTTGTCGGCGGCCCGGATCAGCACCGACAGGTCCTCGTCGGTCGGCGGCACGACGAACTCCGCCGTCACGGCGCCCTCGTCCGGCCACTCCATCCGGCACACGGCGGTCCGCCGTGCGCTCGCGGCCAGATCGATCCCGACCGTCACCGCCGGCCGGCGCCGATGCCCCGCGCCCGGGTCCTCCCCCGGCCCGCCGGCCCGGCTCACGGCCTCCCCCTCCGCCGGCGAAGTCAGCTCGCCGGAACCGTCTCGGGCTCCCCCGTGCCCTCGACGCCGTCCGCCGCGGCCTGGGCCTTGGCGCCGGAGCCGGCGGCCGTCTTGATCGCCACCTCGGTCAGGGCCTCGGGCCAGCCGTTCGCCGGAGCCAGGGCCACGGCGCGCCACCAGGGCTCGGTCGGCACGGTCTCGGCGGTGGGCTCGAAGGGCTCGCCGGGCCGGGGCACGGCGATGCGGGAGCCGGTCGCACGGGCGGCCGCGACGGTGCCCTCGCCGGGCTCCGCCCACGCGTGCGTGGCCAGGTTGAAGGTGGCCCAGTGGATCGGCATCATCACGCCGTGCGGCTCGCCGCCCTGCAGGTCGAGGTGGGCGCGCATGCCCTCCTCCGGCGTCATGTGGATGTCGGGCCAGAAGTCGGAGTACGCGCCGATCTGGATCATCGTGGCGTCGAAGGGGCCGTGCTCGGCGCCGATGGCCTTGAAGCCGTCGAAGTACCCGGTGTCGCCGCTGTGGAAGATCCGGTGCTCGGGGCCGGCGACGGACCAGGAGGCCCACAGGGTGTGCTGCGTGTTGCGCAGGCCGCGGCCGCAGAAGTGGCGGGCCGGGGTGGCGGTCAGGGTGAGGCCGCCGACCTTGGTCGCCTCGTGCCAGTCCAGCTCGCGCAGCCGGTCGGCGGAGATGCCCCAGCGCTCGAGGTGGGCCCCGACGCCCAGGGGCACCGCGAACAGCGTGTCCGTGCCGGCCAGCGCCTTGATGGTGGGCAGGTCGAGGTGGTCGTAGTGGTCGTGCGAGATGACGACGACGTCGACGGGGCCGAGTGCGGCGAGCGGCAGCGGCGCCGGGTGCAGCCGCTTGGGCCCGACGAAGTTGAAGGGGGAGCAGCGCTCGCCCCACACGGGGTCGAAGAGCACCCGCTGTCCGTCGATCTCGGCGAGCACGCTGGAATGGCCCATCCAGGTCAGCCGCAGCCCGGTGGCGGGCGGCCGGGCGATGTCGGCGAGCGTGGTCGGGTGCACGGGGATGGTGCCTTCGGGGGAGCGCCGGGGGCGCTCGTCCTTGTCGAAGAAGACCTTCGCGAAGTCCACCGTCGAGCCGGAGGGCCGGGTCCGGGCGGTACCGCCGGGATTCTGGAAGACACCGTCCTTGAAGTGCGGCGATCTGCGGATACGCGCGAGGCGCTCACCGCTCGGATCCGCGCCGAAGGCCTCGGGCCGCAGCGCACGGAGCCCGGAGCTCAGGGAACGGAAACCGGACACGGTACCTCCAGGTGGAGTGGGTGAGGCATTCCATTATGGTCGGCGCCTCCGACAACACCCGTGTCATGCGGGCGCCGCGGGCACTTTCCAAGGAAAGCCCAAAGAACCAGGTCTCAGGTCAACCCCGGAGCGTCGGCGCCCATTCCTGTCGCCTCCTGTTGCCGTCCGTCATCTGCTCCCGTTGCCCTGCCGCCATGTGCATGCTCGCAAAAAGCGTGGGAACGGGACCGCCCCGCGCAGCCGCCCCCTACTGACGATCGGTTCAGCACGTTGACAGAGCCTGCTCCCGCTCCAATACTGACTCACGGTTCAGTAACGTCTGCCGGTGAGCATCCCCCGAGGCCTGATGGAGGCACCATGTCCGACCTCCCCACCGAGCTGGTCCCGCCGAGCGACGAGCAGCGCGACATCGTGGAACTGGCGCGTGCGACCGGCTTCACGCTGCCCGAGGAGCACGGCGGGGGCGGCTCCACCGACGTCTTCCACTCACGGCAGTCCCGGATCGGGCAGTGGACGCGCGACGCGGAGCTGGAGGAGATCGAGGAAGGCACCTCGGACGTCGTGCGGCTCGTCATCGCCCGGAGCCTGTGATGGCACACGATGTCCGGCGCCCGGAGGCGGCTCCCGCGGCGGACGGGATCCTCAGCGGCGGCCGGACCCTCGTACGCGCCCTCGCCGGCCACGGCGTCACACAGGTCTTCGGCATCCCCGGCACCCACAACCTGGAGATCTACCGGCACCTGACGGCCTACGGCATACGGCATGTGACGCCCCGTCATGAACAGGGCGCCGGATACGCCGCCGACGGGTACGCGCGCGTGACGGGACGGCCCGGCGTCGTTCTGACGACGACGGGGCCTGCCCTGCTGAACGCCGCCGCGGCCGTCGGGCAGGCGTACTCCGACAGCGTGCCGCTGCTCGTCGTCTCGCCGGGGATGCCGCTGCGCCATCCGCGCCTGTCCACGGGCCTGCTGCACGAGATGCGCAGCCAGACCGAGGCGCTGCGCGGCGTGGCCGCCTTCAGCCATCGCGTCTCCTCGGTCGCCGAGATCGAGACGGCCTTGGCGCGCGCCTTCACCCTGTTCCGCGCCGGCCGGCCGCGGCCCGCGCACATCGAGATCCCGCTGGACCTCCTGGATGCGACCGAGGCGCTCGGCCCCGTCCGGCTCGCCCCGCCGCTCCCCCGCGCGACACCCGACCCGCATGCCGTACGGCGTGCCGCCCGGACCCTCACCGCGGCACGGCGTCCGGCGCTGCTGCTCGGCGGCGGCGCACGCGACGCCGGCAGCGCCTGCCTCTCCCTCGCCGAACGGCTGGCCGCGCCGGTCGTCACCACCGCCAACGGCAAGGGCATCGTCCCGGAGACGCACCCGCTCTCGCTCGGGGTCGCACTGCACAGCCCCGGCGTGCAGAAATGGCTCACCGCGCGGGACGTCGTGATCGCCGTGGGCACGGAACTGGCCGAGTCCGACTTCTGGTCACCGCCGCCCGCGCTCGACGGCACCCTGGTGCGGATCGACATCGACGCGGCCCAGATGTACGGCGAGACACCGGCGGACCTCGCCCTCGTAGGAGACGCGCGTACGACCGTGAAGGCGCTGCTCGCCGAGATCCCGGCGGCTCGGCAAGACGGCCACCACGCGCGCGTGCCCGCCGAAGTCGCCGCCCTCCGCGGCGCCCGCGACGCCGGGACCGCCGCCCGCGACGCCCGCTGGATCCCGTATCTGAAGGCGATCCGCTCCGTCCTCGCCGACGACGCGATCATCACCTCCGACAGCGCACAGTGCTGCTACTACGGCGCACTCCCCCACCTCCCGCTGAGCCCGCACGGCCGCTTCCTCCACCCCACCGGCTTCGGCACCCTCGGCTACGCGCTGCCCGCCGCGATCGGCGCCAGGACCGCCGCACCCGACCGGCAGGTCCTGGCGCTCAGCGGGGATGGCGGGCTGCAGTTCACGGTGCAGGAACTGGCGACCGCGGTACAGCTGCAACTCCCGTTGCCCATAGTGGTGTTCGACAACGGCGGGTACGGCGAGATCCGCGCCGAGATGGCGGCGCGCGGCGACACACCCACCGCGGTGGACTTCCCGCCGGTCGACCTGCCGGCCCTGGCCCGCGCCTACGGCGGGCACGGCACGCGCGCGTGCACCGCCGATGAGCTGAGCCGTGCCGTCGCCGAGGCCCTGGACACGCCCGGCCCCACCCTGATCACCGTTCCCGAGGAGACCTCATGACCACCCCCCTGATGTCGCTCACCTGGACCGATCACCTCACCGGGCGCCAGGGCTTCCTGGTCGTCGACCGGCTGGTGCGCGGCGTCTCCAGCGGCGGTCTGCGCATGCGCGAGGGCTGCACCCTCGACGAGGTCACCGGGCTGGCCCGCGGGATGACCATGAAGGAGGCGCTGCACTACAACCCCGAGGGCCGCTACATCCCCCTCGGCGGCGCCAAGGGCGGCATCGACTGCGACCCCCAGGACCCGCGGGCGTACCCCCTCCTGGTGCGCTACCTGCGCGCCATGAAGCCGTACATCGAGCGTTTCTGGACCACCGGCGAGGACCTCGGCCTCAGCCAGGACCTGGTGGACCGGGCCGCCGCCGAAGCCGGGCTCGTGTCGTCCGTCCAGGCCGTCTATCCGCTGCTCGACGACGAGCCGACCGCGAGACGGCGGCTCACGGACGCGTTCGCGGTCGAGGTGGACGGCATCGGGCTGGACGAGCTGGTCGGCGGCTGCGGGGTCGCCGAAGCGGCGCTGGCGGCCCTGGACCGGGCGGGCGTGCCGCACGCGGGAACGCGGTTCGCCGTGCAGGGACTTGGCACCATGGGCGGGGCAACGGCCCGCTTCCTCACGCGCGCGGGCCTCACCGTGGTGGCCGTCGCCGACATCAAGGGCACCATCGCCAATCCGGCGGGCCTCGACGTCGAGGCGCTGCTGGCCGCACGGGACGCCTACGGCACCGTGGACCGCGCGGCGCTGCGCCCCGGCGACCGTGAACTGCCCGGCGACGCCTGGCTGTCGGCCGACGCGGAGGTGCTGGTGCCGGCGGCGGTCTCGTACGCGATCGACACCGCCAGCCAGGAACACGTCACCGCCCGCTGGATCGTCGAGGCCGCCAACATGCCCGTCCTGCCCGAGGCGGAGGAGCTGCTGGCCGCGCGCGGCGTGACCGTGCTGCCCGACGTGGTCGTCAACTCCGGTACCAACGCGTGGTGGTGGTGGACCCTGTTCGGTGACATCGGTCCCCACGCGGACGAGGCGTTCGCGCACACCCGCCGCTCGATGCGCACCCTGGTGGATCAGATGCTGGCCCGCGCGGAGACCGACGGCACCACCCCGCGCGCGGCCGCGCACGCCATCGTCGCCGACCGCCTGCCGGTGATCGCCGAACGCTTCGGGTGGTACCGGTGACGGC
Source organism: Streptomyces sp. NPDC050534 (assembly GCF_044457745.1). NCBI lineage: Bacteria > Bacillati > Actinomycetota > Actinomycetes > Kitasatosporales > Streptomycetaceae > Streptomyces > Streptomyces sp. NPDC050534. Next base: position 1,065,409 of record NZ_JBITHF010000002.1, on the reverse strand, counting down.
GGTCCCGCCACCGCTCGCGGACGAGTTGTCCGCCACCGCCGTAGCCCTCGCCCCGCTGACGCACGCACGCGCGCGTGCACTAGCGCCATACCCTGCCGGGAATTGAGACGACAGGCCGGCCACCGCAGAGTCGAAGGCATACGCAGCTCACCCCGCATGAGGAGCAGGCATGCCCGCCATCGACGCACACGACCTCGCCCACCGCTACATCGCCCTGTGGAACGAACCCGACCCGGAGACCCGCCGCAAGACCGTGCACGGCCTGTGGGCGGAGGACGGACAGCACATCCTCCTGCCGCCGCAGCAGATGCACGAGCAGGCGGTGGGTCTCGGCTTCACCAGCGCCGCCCTGGAGGCCAGGGGCCACGACGAGCTGCACGCGCGCGTGACGCGTGCGTACGAGGAGTTCGTGGCACCCGGCACCTATGTCTTCCGCGTCCAGGAGGAGGCCCGTCAGCTGCGGGACGTGATCACGTTCCGCTGGGAGGCCTTTCACCGTGAGGAGGGCCAAGTGACCGGAGGCGGCCGGGACTTCCTCGTCCTGGACGAGACCGGCCGCATCCGTCTCGACTACCAGTTCCCGGACTGACCGCACCGGCCTCCACGAGGTTGTCGGGGGCGATGGCGTCCGGCGTCGCTAGGGTCGGGGGTCATGACCGTTCAACTGTGCGTTCTACTGTGGGCGCGGCCGGGTGCCGCCGAGGCGCTGGCCGCCTACGAGGACAAGGTGCTGGCCCTGCTGGGCGACCACGACGGCCGGCTGGTGCGGCGCGCCCGGGCCGACGGGGCCGACGGCCGGCCGGACGAGATCCAGCTCATCGAGTTCGCCTCGCAGGCCGGCTACGACGGCTACATGGCCGACGCGCGGCGCACCGCACTGGCCGCCGAGCGCGACGCGGCGGTCGCACGGACCGATCTGTACCCGGTCGAACTCGCCAAGTGACGGTCAGGCCCGGCGCCGCACGCGGTAACGGAATAGGGTGACCGCGTGGCGAGAGTGCGGTTGAGCGTGGCCGAGCGGCGTGAGGAGCTGCTGCGGGCAGCCATCGAGCAGATCGAGGCGCGGGGCGTGGCGGCGGTCAGGATCGCCGACGTGGCCTCCGCACTCGGCGTCAGCAACGCGCTGGTGCTGTACCACTTCTCGACGAAGGAGAAGCTGGTCGCCGCCGCGTTCACGTTCGCGGCCGAGGACGACCTCGCCCAGCTGCGCAAACTGCTCGGCCGCCGGACCACGGCGCTGCGGCGGCTGCGCTCGGCGGTGCGCTGGTACGCGCCGACGGGCCAGGCCAAGGGCTGGCGGCTGTGGATCGAGGGCTGGGCGGCGGCGCTGCGCGAGACCGCACTGCAGGACGTCACGCGCGATCTCGACAAGCAGTGGAAGGCCGCGCTTGCCGAGGTGATCGCCGAGGGCGTCGCCGCGGGCGAGTTCCGCTGCCCGGACCCGCACGGCGCGGCTCTGCGCCTGACGGCCCTGCTCGACGGGCTGGCCGTGCAGATGACGTCGTACGCCGGTGCGGTCTCCCGCACGCGGGCGCAGGAGTGGGTGGACGATGCCCTGGCGCGCGAACTGGGCCTGGAGCGCAAGGCGTTGACCGCGTCCGAGCGCTGAGCCCCCGCTCGGGGCGGGGGCTCACACCGTGCTTCGTGCGGGACCCGGGCGGTCTCAAGCCACCTTGGAGATCCGCATCTTGATGTCGTCCGGCGACAGCGTGCCCTTGGCGGTGACGTGGTCCCCGGAGGACTCGCCGCGCAGCCGGCGGCCGATCCAGGGCACCAGGTACTCGCGCGCCCAGTGCACGTCGTCCCGCCGGATCTCGAGGGTGCCGCGGTGCGGGAGCGGCGGCCAGGGCTGGTCCGGGTCGGCCGGGACCGGAAGACCGAGGACCTGCCCGGCGCGCAGCGCCACGCGCGTGTGCCCCTCGGCCGAGAGGTGGAGCCGGTCGCCGTCCCAGGCCCGGCGGTCCTGCACGGTCTTCAGGGACCACAGGTCGAGCACCGGACAGCCGTAGCGGTCCGCGATGGCCCGGACATGGCCGTTGTAGGTGGCGATCTTGCCGCGCAGGTGCTTGAGCACGGGGACGCCCCGGGTGTCGAACCCGGTCGTCACCATGACGGTTCCTGCGACCTCGGTGAGCCGGACGACGGCCCGCTCGAAGCGCTCGGCGACCTCGTCGGGGTCGGTGCCTGGCCGGATGATGTCGTTGCCGCCCGCGCAGAAGGAGACCAGGTCCGGCTTCAGGGCGATCGCCTGGGGCACCTGGTCCGCCACGATCTGGTCGAGCAGCTTCCCGCGCACCGCCAGGTTCGTGTAGCCGAAGTCGCCCTCGGGTCGGCGGTCCGCAAGGAGCACCGCGAAACGGTCGGCCCAGCCGACGAACGCCCCGTCGGGGCCGGGGTCGCCGACGCCCTCGGTGAAGCTGTCCCCCACCGCAACGTACGACCCGATCACTGCTCTGCTGTCACTCTTCGAATCGTCTGCCACATCGACCGATGATCCACCTTGGAATGTGACCTACGCGACCGTAAGAAAGCGTCAGAAGGGGTTGACGGGCGGTGAGATAAGACACTTCTAAAGTGTTCGCCAAGCTCGGAATAACCACCTGTCCGGCGCTGTTGCCGTCTCAACTGCCGTACTTGTGCGTGGACATACCGAAGGCCGGACCCGGGGATCGAGGGTCCGGCCTTCGGTGGCGTGTCAGGCAGGTTGGCGCGAGGGGGTTCAGCCGACGGTGACGCCCTTCGAGCGGAGGTAGGAGACCGGGTCCACGTCGGAGCCGTAGTTCGGCGTGGTGCGGATCTCGAAGTGCAGGTGCGGGCCGGTCACGTTGCCGGTGGCGCCGGAGAGGCCGAGCTGCTGGCCCGCCGTGACGGCCTGGCCGGCCGAGACGGATATCTGCGACAGGTGGCCGTACTGGGCGTAGTAGCCGTCGGCGAGCCTGACGACGACCTGGTTGCCGTACGCGCCGCCCCAGCCGGCGGAGACGACCGTGCCCGTGCCGACCGCCTTGACGGTGGTGCCGGTCGGGACGACGAAGTCGACGCCGGTGTGGTAGCCGCTGGACCACATGCTGCCGGCCACCTTGTAGCCGGTGCCGATGGAGGAGCTGTTCACCGGGAGGGTGAAGCCGCTGCCGGTGGTCTCGGAAGCCTGCGTAGCGGTGGTCTTCTTCACCGTCGACTTCTTCACCGTCGACTTCTTGACGGCCGACTTCTTGGCCGAGGCCTTCGGGGCGGCCGAGGACTTGGTGGCGTCCGGCGCGGCCTTCTTGCCGAGCGTGAGCTTCAGGCCCGGGTGGATCAGCGACGGGTCGTCGCCGACGGCCTGGCGGTTGTCCGAGTAGACCTTCTTCCAGCCACCGGCCACGTGCTGCTCATTGGCGATCTTCGAGAGATAGTCGCCGGCTCGTACCGCATAGGTCCGAACGCCGTTGTGATTCCCGGCACTCTTCTTCTCGGTGGCCTTCTTCTCGGCACCCGGAAGGGACTGGACGGCCTTTTGCGAAACCGACTGGGAAACGGAGTCCGCGGTGGCGGCGTGGGCGCCGGTGGCACCCATCAGCGGGAGCGCGAGTGCGGCGCCACCGGTACCGGCGACGGCGATGGTGCGGGTGAAGCGCAGGGACTTCGGACGGCGGTGCTTACCCTTCGCGGGCATGACGAATTCCTCTCCGGCGCCTACGAGGTGAGCTGTCGGGTGCGGGCTGGAGATGCCCGGCCGCGCGTTTGACGCGGCTTTACCCCAAGCCGTTCCGGGAACCGGAACAGGCGGTCATACCTGTGGGTCCCCCGCTCCTGCCGTTCACGGGTGAGTTGTGCGGGCACCGGGCGGCGGCAGGATTGGGCGTCCGTCCGGATCGGTGGCGAACGTAAGCGACGAGGACGCAAAGGGACAAGTGACGGTTCCCCGTGAAAGCGTTTCTGTTGATCCTTAATGGGAAACAGTGGTGACCCTGCGTGGATTAAGGGTGCGTCTTCCCGGTCGAATTCCCTTGTGAAGCATGCGAATTACGTGAACATGACGGACCACGTTCGGTCACGGATATGACGCTCCTCACGCACCTTCCCGCCAGGAGCCCTTATTCCGGAGCGAGTTACACCAATACCCCAATACGGACAACTCGCTCACATGCGGCGCAGACGGAAGACCGCCGCGTCGAGATCGCCCCGCAGTCCGGTGCGCAGTCCGTGGTGCAGGAGTACGGCGCCTCCGTGGATTTCGCCCGTTTCGAGGCATTCGTACGAGGCTGCCGGGTCGAGGCCCTTCAGGCGCAGCGCGGGCACGGGTTCGCCGTAGCTCTGCGCCTGGAGCCAGGCGAGGACGACCGCGTCACCCCCGTGCACGTACTGCACGGCGCTCAGGCCGCCCGCCGGCGGACGCAGCCGGTAGAGGTCGCCGTGCTGCACCAGAGGCCGGATCTCCTTGTAGAGGGCCACCCACTCCCCCGCCTCGGCCAGCTCCTCCTCGCTCCAGCGGGTGAGGTCGCCGCCGACCCCGAGCACGCCGGCCATGGAGCTGACGAACCGGAAGCGCAGCGAGCTGACGCGGCCGTTGAGCTGGGTGTTGGGGCTGTCGGTGACCCAGGCGGCCATCACGCGCGCGGGGTGGAGCTGGCTGAAGCCGTGCTGGACGGCGAGCCGGTCGAGCGGGTCGGTGTTGTCGGAGGTCCACACCTGGTCCGTACGGCTCATGATCCCGAGGTCGATGCGGCCGCCGCCGCCCGAGCACGACTCGAAGGCGACACCGGGGTGGGCCGCACGCAACCGGTCCAACAGCGCGTACAGGGCGTGCACATGGTCGGTCCACAGTCGCTGCGGATAGGGCTCGCCGGGCCAGCCCGCGTCGGTGAAGCAGCGATTGAAGTCCCACTTCACGTAGTCGATCGGGGCGCTGGACAGCAGCGCGTCGAGCTGCTGCCACAGGTACTCCTGGACGTCCTCACGCGCCAGGTTCAGCACGAGCTGGTTACGGAGTTCCGTCCGCTTTCGTCCCGGTTGGAACTGGACCCAGTCGGGGTGCTCGCGGTACAGGTCGCTGTCCGGGTTGACCATCTCGGGCTCGACCCAGATGCCGAACTGCATGCCGAGGGCGTGCACATACTCCGCGAGGGGCGTCAGCCCCTTCGGGAAGCGGTCCGGGTTGGGGGTCCAGTCGCCGAGTCCGGCCCGGTCGCTGGTGCGCCTGCCGAACCAGCCGTCGTCGACGACGAACAGCTCGACGCCGATCGCGGCGGCCCGCCGGGCGAGCGCCGACTGCTGCTCCTCGGAGATGTCGAACTCCGTGGCCTCCCAGGAGTTGAACAGGACCGGCCGGTCCTGGTCCGCGTCCGGGATCACGTACGCGCGCTGGTAGGCGTGCCAGGCGCGGCTCGCGCCGCCGAAGCCGCCGTCGCTCCACAGGCCCGCGAAGACGGGTGTCTCGTAGGACTCCCCCGCCTCCAGGCGCAGCAGCCCGGAGTCGTCGTATCCGGCGCCGCCGGTGATCTGCACGCGCGCGTCCGGCAGCTGCGCCACGGCGATCCGCCAGGAGCCCGACCAGCCCAGCGCGCAGCCGTAGACCTCGCCGCGGTCCTCGGTAGCGTCGGTGTCGAGGGCGACCCAGGGCAGGTGCTGGTGCCCGGTGTGGCCGCGGCGGCTGCCGATGACCTTCTCGCCGTAGGTGAGGGGCGAGGCGGCCAACCGGGACTCGGCGGCCCAGCGCCCGTGCAGCTGGGACAGCCGCCAGCCCTCACGCTCGGGCAGCGTCCACGTCGCCGCATCGGCGCGCAGCAGCTCCAGGGCGGGTCCCTCGTTGCCGAGGCTCACCCAGCGTTCTACGACGTCGTGCCGCATCCGGTAGTGCAGCGTGATCGTCAGGCCACCGTCGCGGAAGCGCAGCCGCAGCCCGCCGTCGCCGCCGTGCTCGCTCTCGTGGGCCTCGAAGTGCCACTCGGTGCCGCGCCGCTCGTCGGTGCGGACCGACAGGGCGGGGCGCACGAAGCGGGGGCCGCCCTCGACCGGGTACTCCTCGCGTCCGTCGAGCGGCGACTCGAAGGGCCAGTAGTCGGGCAGCGGACGCACGGCGAGGGCCTCGGCGTCGGCGAGCGTGATCTTCGGGCCCCAGTGCAGGTGCAGCAGTTCGTCGTCCTCGGTGAGGTGCACGGCATAACTGCTCGCCGGCCCACTGAGGAGCCACGTACGGCCGTTGTCGGCGATTTCCAGCATTCCAGCCCCCACACATCCGAACAGGTGCGCTCAATTGCCAACATCATTAGGGGTGGTGAGGCCTGGTCGCAACGCCTGTGGACAACTCATTGCCTCAGGAATCCATGTCGTATGGTCGACTGAGCGCCCGTCGACGAGTCGCGCCGTTCGGGTGGAGTGGGAGGAGCACCCGTGACGCAGCAGATGCCGTCGACCGAACCCGAACTCGCCGGTGTCCGCAATTTCCGTGACGTCGGTGGCCTCCCGACCGCGGACGGACGGCGGGTGCGGCACGGAGTGCTGTTCCGCAGCGGCCACCTCGCGCACGCGACCGACGAGGACGCCACCTTCCTGTCCTCGCTGGGCCTGCACACGATCTTCGACTTCCGCAACGCCGCGGACCAGAAGCTGGAGGGCCCGGACGTCGAGCTGCCGGGCGTGCGCAATGTGAACCTGCCGCTGACCGACCCGGCCGACGGCGCCGAGTTCTGGCAGATGGTCCGCGACGGCGAGATCGAGCAGCTGCGCGGCATCCTGGGCGACGGCCAGGCCGCAGGCCGGATGGTCTCCTCCTACCGCACGATCATCAGGGACCGCACCGCCGAGCACGCGCGCGTGCTGCGCTCACTCGCCGAGGACAGCGTGCCCGCACTGATGCACTGCGCGGCGGGCAAGGACCGTGCGGGTCTGTCCATCGCCGTGACGCTGCTCGCCCTGGGCGTCGAGCGCGAGGCGATCGTCACGGACTACCTGGAGTCCAACGCCAGGCACCGCCGCTACAAGGTGCACCGCAGCAGCTCCTCCAGCGCGGGCTACTCCCCCGAGGTCATGGAGCTGCTCAGCCCCCTGTTCGAGGCCCGCGCCGAGTATCTGGCGGCGGCCTTCGAGACGATCGAGCTGACCTGGGGCGACGTCGACACCTACCTGGAGCGGGGACTCGACCTCACCCCGGAGCTGCGCGCGGGCCTGCGCGAGCGGCTGCTGGACTGAGCCGGGCCACCCCGTCCCCCGCGGTGCCCTACTTCGCGCCGAGCTCGAACAGCAGGTAGACGAAGGCCGCGAAGAGGTGCCCCACCGCGATGTAGATGATCAGGCGCACCCACAGGCCGCGGGGGAACTTCTCCTCCATGTCGTTGTTGCTCATGTCATGTCTCCGGTGATCGGGCCCAGGCACAGCGTGGCCGTGGGACTCTGCAGCAAGGTGTGGACGAACAGGAGCTCGACCCCGTCGGGATCCTGGGAGGCGATCCGGTGCGGGGTCAGCGAGTCGAAGTGCGCGCTGTCACCGGGGCCGAGCACATGGGCGGTGTCCCCCAGGCGCAGCCGCAGCCGGCCCTTGAGGACGTACAGCCACTCCTCACCGGGGTGCACGCGCACGATGTCGCCCTGCGAGCCGTGCGGCACATGTACGCGCAGGGCCTGCATCCCGCGGCCGGGGGCGCCGGCCTGCCAGTAGGTCCAGCCGCCCGCGGCGGTCGGCTCCATGTCCCCGGCGCGCACGACGGCGTCCCGGTCCGCGACCGACTCGCCCAGCAACTCCGAGACGGTCGTACCGTAGATACGGGCAAGAGCGAGCAGCACCGGCAGCGAAGGCTGGCGCTGCCCGGTCTCCAGCCGGGAGAGATGGGCCGGCGACAGCCCGGCCGTGCGGGCCGCGGCCTCCAGGGTGAGGGAGGCACGGCGGCGCAGGGCGCGGAGCTGGGGTGCGACGGCGGGCAGGACTTCCTCCGGCCCGGCCGGGTCATCGCCCGGCGGCTCGGGCTCGGTCTCGGGAGAACTCATGCTCTCCATTCAGCCGCAGCTTTGCCTCTGCGGCAAATTTCTTGCCTCAGAGGCAAAAGCCCGGAGCGTCGGCAGATGAAGCGCTACCGGTTGGCCACCGCCTGCTTCATCAGCGTCTTGCCGAAGTCCCACATCAGGGTGCCGCCGCTGTGGGCGTCGTCCATGACCGCCGTGAAGGCGTCGACGAAGCGGTCCACCTCGGCCTCTCCGACGACCAGCGGCGGGATCAGCTTGATCACCTCCAGGTGGTCGCCGGAGACCTGGGTGAGGATGCGGTGGCGCTGGAGCAGCGGCACCACGACCATCTGCGCGAACAGGCCCTTGCGCGCGGCCTGCAGCATGGTCCAGCGGCTGCGCAGTGCCAGCGACCTGGGCCGGCCGAACTCGATGCCGATCATCAGGCCCCGGCCGCGGACGTCGGCCAGCAGCTCGTACTTGTCGATCAGCGCCGACAGACGGGACTTCAGCTGCTCGCCCCTCGCCCGCGCGTTGGCGACGATCTGCTCGTCCTCCATCACCGACAGCACGGCGAGCCCGGCCGCCATGGCCTGGGCATTGGCCCCGAAGCTCGCCGAGTGGACGAGGACCCGGTCCATCGACGAGTAGACCTTCTTGAAGATCCAGTCCTTGCCGAGCGTGGCCGAGACCGGGATGTAGCCGCCGGACAGCGCCTTGGCGACGCACACCAGGTCCGGCTCGACACCCTCCTCGTGCTGGTAGGCGTAGAAGTCGCCGGTACGGCCGAGGCCCGTCTGCACCTCGTCGGCGATGAGCAGCGCCTTGTGCTTGTGCAGGAGTTCCTGCGCGGCGCGCAGATAGCCGGGCGGGGCCGCATGCACGCCCTTGCCCTGGATGGGCTCGACGATCAGTGCCGCGACGTCGCCCCGCTTCAACTCCCGCGCCAGAACGTCGAGATCACCGAGGGGTACGGCGGTGTCGGGCAGCAGCGGGGCGAAGCCGTCTCGGAAGCCGTCCTCGCCGTTGACCGACAGGGAGCCGGTGGTCAGGCCGTGGAAGGCGTGGTCGCAGTACAGGATCCGGGGCCTGCCGGTGGCGTAGCGGGCGAACTTCAGCGCCGTCTCCACCGCCTCGGTGCCGCTGTTGCCGAAGAACACGCGGTCCAGGTGCGGGCTGTGGGTGAGCAGCTTCTCGGCCAGCAGCCCGGGCAGCGGCTGGCAGTCGAAGCGGGTCAGGTCGGCGAGCTGGGCGTCGAGGACGTCGTGCAGCGCCTTGCGGACGACGGGGTGGTGGCGGCCCAGGCCCATCACCCCGAACCCGGCGAGCATGTCCAGGTAGTCGTTGCCGTCCGCGTCCCAGAAGTGGGCCCCCTCGGCGCGCTCGTAGACCTTGTCGAAGCCGATGGTGTGCAGCATGCGCGGGAGCTGCGGGTTGAGGTACCTGCCGTGCAGCTCGTAGCGCTCGGCTCCGCGCTCGGCCAGGAGAGCGCCGAGGTCGAACTCCTTGCTCATTCAGCCTTCTCCTTGAGGGTTCCGTCCGGCCGCTGCCCGGCGGCCAGGGTGTTCTCCGCCTCCTTGACGGCGAGGCTCGCGCTGATCCGGCCTGCCACCTCGACGGGGGTGAGGCCGATGTCGGCGAGGAGCTCGCCGCGTTTGGCGTGGGCGAGGAACTGCTCGGGGATGCCGAAGCGGCGTACGGGGACGTCGACCTCGGCGTCGCCGAGCGCGAGGGCGACCGCGGCGCCGACTCCGGAGGCGCGGCTGTTGTCCTCGACGACGGCGACCAGGCGGTGTTCGGCGGCGAGGCCGGGCAGCGCGGGGTCGACGGGTTTGACCCAGCGGGGGTCGACGACGGTGCAGGAGATACCGCGGGCCTCGAGCAGGTCGGCGGCCTGCAGGCAGACCGGCGCCATCACGCCGACGGCGACGAGCAGCACGTCGGGTGTGCCCGCGCCGCGGTGCAGGACGTCCAGACCGCTCACCCGGTCGATCGCCGGGATCTGCGGGCCGACGTTCTCCTTCGGGAAGCGGACCAGGGTGGGTGCGTCGTCGACGGCGACGGCTTCGCGGAGCTGGGCGCGCAGTTGGTCGGCGTCGCGCGGGGCGGCGATTCTCAGGCCGGGGACGACCTGGAGGATGGACATGTCCCACATGCCGTTGTGGGAGGGTCCGTCGGCGCCGGTGACGCCGGCCCGGTCCAGGACGAAGGTGACGCCGCAGCGGTGCAGGGCGACGTCCATCAGAAGCTGGTCGAAGGCGCGGTTGAGGAAGGTGGCGTAGACGGCGACGACGGGGTGCAGGCCGCCGGTGGCGAGGCCGGCCGCGGAGACGGCGGCGTGCTGTTCGGCGATGCCGACGTCCCAGACACGGTCGGGGAAGCGTTCGGCGAACTTGCCGAGTCCGACCGGGTGCAGCATGGCCGCCGTGATGGCGACGACGTCCTCGCGCTCCGCTCCGATCGCGGCGATCTCGTCGCGGAACACCGAGGTCCAGGACGGGCCGGCCGGGGCGAGCGGCTCGCAGGTGAGCGGGTCCATGACGCCGACGGTGTGGAAGTGGTCCTCCTCGTGGGCGAGGGCGGGTTCGTAGCCGCGGCCCTTCTCGGTGAGGCAGTGGACGAGGACCGGCCCGTGGAAGCGTTTCGCGCGCCGCAGCGCGGATTCGACGGCCCCTATGTCGTGGCCGTCGATCGGGCCGACGTACTTCAGGCCCAGGTCCTCGAACATGCCCTGCGGGGCGAAGGCGTCCTTGAAGCCCTTCTTCGCGCCGTGCAGGGATTCGTAGATGGTGCCGCCGACGACCGGTGTGTGCAGCAGGACCTCCTTGCCCCAGGCGAGAACCTTCTCGTAGCCGTCGGTGGTGCGCAGGGTGGCCAGGTGGTTGGCGAGGCCGCCGATGGTGGGCGAGTAGGAGCGCTCGTTGTCGTTGACGACGATGATCAGTGGCCGGTCCTTGGCGGCCGCGATGTTGTTCAGTGCCTCCCAGGCCATGCCGCCGGTCAGGGCGCCGTCGCCGATGACGGCGACCACGTGCCCCTTCTCCCCCTGCACCTGGCGGGCCTTGGCCAGGCCGTCGGCCCAGCCGAGCGCCGTGGAGGCGTGGCTGTTCTCGACGATGTCGTGCTCGGACTCCTCACGCGAGGGGTAGCCGGACAGGCCCCCCTTGCCGCGCAGCTTGGAGAAGTCCTGACGACCCGTCAGGATCTTGTGTACGTAGCTCTGGTGGCCGGTGTCCCAGACGATGCGGTCGACGGGCGACTCGAAGACCCGGTGGAGTGCGATGGAGAGTTCCACCACCCCCAGATTGGGCCCGAGGTGTCCGCCGGTCCTGGCGACCGCGTGCACCAGGAACTCCCTGATCTCCTCGGACAGTTGGCCGAGTTCCGCCTCGGACAGCGCCTTCAGGTCACGTGGTCCCCGGATGTTCTCCAGAATCGTCACGCTCGGGCCCCCTCTCGGTCCGTGCCTTGCTTCAACTCACAGTCACTGCCGGTTTCCCCGTGACGGTGGGGGCGCCCGATGCGGCCCCGTCGTGCTCCATCTGCTCGGCGATCTTCATCGCCTCCTCGATCAGGGTCTCCACGATCTTCGACTCGGGTACGGTCTTGATGACCTCGCCCTTCACGAAGATCTGACCCTTGCCGTTGCCGGAGGCGACCCCCAGATCCGCCTCCCGTGCCTCGCCCGGGCCGTTGACCACACAGCCCATGACGGCCACCCGCAACGGCACCTCCATGCCGTCCAGTCCCGCCGTGACCTCGTCGGCGAGCTTGTAGACGTCCACCTGTGCGCGTCCGCAGGACGGGCAGGAGACGATCTCCAGGCGGCGCTGCCTGAGGCCCAGCGACTCCAGGATCTGGATGCCGACCTTGACCTCCTCGACCGGCGGGGCCGACAGGGAGACGCGGATGGTGTCGCCGATGCCCTGGGAGAGCAGCGCCCCGAAGGCGACGGCCGACTTGATCGTGCCCTGGAAGGCGGGCCCGGCCTCCGTCACGCCGAGGTGCAGCGGGTAGTCGCACTGGGCGGCGAGCTGCCGGTACGCCTCGATCATGACGACCGGGTCGTTGTGCTTGACCGAGATCTTGATGTCGCGGAAGTCGTGCTCCTCGAACAACGACGCCTCCCACAGCGCCGATTCGACGAGTGCCTCCGGGGTCGCGCGGCCGTACTTCTCCAGCAGCCGCTTGTCGAGGGAGCCCGCGTTGACGCCGATGCGGATCGGGGTGCCGTGGTCCTTGGCCGCCCGCGCGATCTCCTTGATCTGGTCGTCGAACTTCTTGATGTTGCCGGGGTTCACCCGCACCGCCGCGCACCCGGCCTCGATGGCCGCGAACACGTACTTCGGCTGGAAGTGGATGTCGGCGATGACCGGGATCTGCGACTTCCTGGCGATGGTGGCCAACGCGTCCGCGTCGTCCTGCGTGGGGCAGGCGACGCGGACGATCTGGCAGCCGGAGGCGGTGAGTTCCGCGATCTGCTGCAGGGTGGCGCCGATGTCGGAGGTGCGGGTCGTCGTCATCGACTGCACCGAGACCGGGGCACCGCCCCCGACCGGGACCGGTCCGACGTGGATCTGCCGCGACGCGCGCCGCTCGGCGATCGGCCGGGCCGGCATGTCGGGGACACCCAGGGCGATGGCGGTCACGGCGTCACTCCCGGTTCCCGGAGACGGTCTCGCGCATGGCGCGCAGGGACTCCTTCAGCGAGCCCATGGTGGCCAGGACGGCGGTGGGCTCGTAGCCGCAGTGCGCCATGCAGTTGGCGCAGCGCGGGTCCTTGCCGCGGCCGTACTTGTCCCAGTCGGTGTCCTCGATCAGCTCGCGGTAGGTGGGCACGTACCCGTCGCTCATCAGGTAGCAGGGGCGCTGCCAGCCGAAGAGGGAGTAGTTCGGGATCGCCCACGCGGTGCAGGGGAAGTCGACCTTGCCCTCGAGGAAGTCCAGGAACAGCGGCGAGTGGTTGAGGCGCCACTTCTTGCGGTTGCCGCCCGCGAAGGCCTTCTTGAACAGCTCGCGGGTCTGCTCCACGCCCAGGAAGTGCTCCTGGTCGGGCGCCTTCTCGTAGGCGTAGGCGGGCGAGATCATCATCTCGTCGACCTTGAGGTCGTCGTTGAGGAAGTTGAGCACCTCGATGATGGTCTGCGGGGTGTCGGTGTTGAAGAAGGTCGAGTTGGTGGTGACTCGGAAGCCGCGCCGCTTGGCCTCCTTGATCGCCTCCACGGCCTCGTCGAACACGCCCTCCTTGGCCACGGACTCGTCGTGCCGCTCGCGCAGTCCGTCGATGTGCACGGCGAAGGCGAAGTAGGGGGAGGGCTTGAACTTGTCCATCTTCTTGCGCAGCAGCATGGCGTTGGTGCACAGGAAGACGTACTTCTTCTTCGCCACCAACTGCCGCACGATCTCGTCGATCTGAGGGTGCATCAGGGGCTCGCCGCCCGCGATGGACACCATCGGCGCACCGGACTCCAGCACCGCTCCGACCGCCTGGGCGACCGGCATGCGCTGCTTGAGGACGCCCGCCGGGTGCTGGATCTTGCCGCAGCCCTCGCACTTCAGGTTGCACGCGAAGAGAGGTTCCAGCTCCACGATCAGGGGGAACTTGTCCCGCTTGCGAAGCTTCTGTTCAGCCAAATACGTAGCGACCTTGATGGACTGGCGCAGCGGCATGGCCATCTGGCTCACCTCCTGGGGAGCAGCAAAGAACGGTGCCATTCGAAAAAAGCCGGAAGAACGGCACGAAGGACGCGGAAAGCCGATATTCCACCGCGCACCGTGCCGATCCGGACGAGTTCATGTTCTGGAGCGTCCACGACCACCCGTACGGCCGCAACCGGGCGCTCACCGGTGCGGACGGCGCTCAGAAGCGTCGCCGCGGATTCCATGTCGACCGCGATTGCACCGGTCGTGAGCAGATCGGATCGTTCGTGACCGCGAACGACGTGGTCGGAGCCGGCGAGGGGGCCGGTGTGGACGGTCCGTCCGGGCACCGCCCGCGCGAGCTCCTTGACGAGTAGGTCGGTCCCCACACACCGAACGGTTCCGTCCGGATCGCGGGTCTCCTCGGCGACCACCAGATCACCCGGGTGCATCCCGGGTGCGAGCCCGGCGCAGAAGCCCGTGGCCAGCACGGCCGCCTCGCGCAGGGCCGGGTCGGCCAGCCGCCGGGTGACCGCCTGCTCGGCCGCCCTGGGGCCCATGCCGGTCCTCAGAACCGTGACCGGCCCGCCGGACCCGCTGCGGTCGCTCGTGCGCAGGGCGAGGTGCTCGATGCCGAGCGCGCAGGCGATCAGCAGCGGGGCCGGGGCGGGCTGTGTGCTCATCGACCCCCCTTGCCGGCGTTGGCCACGACGCGCGGCTCGCCGTGCACGTACCGGCCGAGCGCGGTCAGCGGGAAGACCTGCCGGTACAGGTGGTAGTTGATCGAGAAGTCCCAGGGGAAGCCGGTCCCGGTGAAGTACGGCTCGTCCCAGGAGCCGTCCTCTCGCTGGGTGGCCGCCAGCCATTCGACGCCCCGCTCGACGGCCTTGGAGTCCTTCTCGCCGGCCGCCAGCAGCGCCATCAGCGCCCACGCGGTCTGCGAGGCGGTCGAGGCCCCCCTGCCGCTCCACTCCTTGACGTACTTGTAGGAGCGCAGGTCCTCGCCCCAGCCGCCGTCGTCGTTCTGCACCTTCTCCAGCCAGGCCACGGCCCGCCGGATCGCCGGGTGCGAGCCGGGCAGTCCGGCCGCGGTCAGCGCGGGTACGACGGAGCCGGTGCCGTAGACGTAGTTGACGCCCCAGCGCCCGAACCACGAGCCGTCCGGCTCCTGTTCGGCCAGCAGCCACTCGATGCCGCGCCGGGTGCGCGGGTCGTGCGAGAGGCCCTCGACGGCCAGCATCTCCACCACGTGCGCAGTGACGTCCGCCGACGGCGGGTCGATGACCTCGCCGAAGTCGCAGAACGGCAGCCGGTTGGGGAAGGGGCTGGTGTTGTCGACGTCGAAGGCGCCCCAGGCGCCGTTCTTCGACTGCATGCCGAGGTTCCAGCGCACCGCGCGCCCGATCGCCTTGTCCACCCGCTCCGGGTCGTGGTGCCTGACCCGGCGCAGCGCGAGGGCCACTTCCGCGGTGTCGTCGATGTCGGGGTAGTTGTCGTTGTGGAACTCGAACGCCCAGCCGCCGGGCGGCAGTTGGGGCCGCTTGACGGCCCAGTCACCGGGCCGCACGATCTCCTCGCCGAGCATCCAGTCCGCCGCCCTGACGAGCTGCGGATGCTCGGCGGGCACGCCGGCGTCGGCGAGCGCGATGGTGGCGAGGCAGGTGTCCCACACCGGCGACTGGCAGGCCTCGATCATCCGGGCCCCGTCCTCGCGCCATACGGCGAACCGGTCCAGGGAGGCCAACCCCTCGCGCATCACGGGGTGTTCGAGGTCGTAGCCCAGCAGGTACAGGGCGATGACGGAGTACACGGCCGGCGGCTGGATGCCGCCCCAGCAGCCGTCGTTCTCCTGCCGCTCGATGATCCAGCGGGCGGCGGAGTTCATGGCGGCCTTGCGCAGCCGGCGCGGCACGACCTTGCGCGCCTGGTGCAGCATCTTGTCCAGGCGCTGGAAGGCGCCGTCCCAACTCGCGACCGGGGCAAGGGGTTTGGCGGGGTTGGGGTCGCTCGCGTCGGTGTGCAGCTCGTCCAGCGGGAAGGGCGCGGGCCGCACCGGCCGCTTGGCGGAGACGATCGTGAGCGGCACGATTGTCTGCCGGGCCCAGCAGCCGAAGTCGTAGATGTTCAGCGGCATCCACGTGGGGAAGTAGATGAGTTCCGGCGGGAGTTCGGGCAGGTCGTCCCACTTCCACCAGCCGAACAGGGCGAGCCAGATGCGGGTGAAGACGCGGGAGCGTGCGATGCCGCCCTGCTCGCGGATCCACGCCGAGGCCCTGGCCATGTGCGGGGCGTCCGGTGTGTCGCCGGCCAGGCGCAGGGCGACGTAGGCCTCGATGGTGGTGGAGAGTTCGCCCGGCCCGCCGTAGAAGCTGGCCCAGGTGCCGTCCTCGCGCTGCTCGCCGCGGACGAAGAGGGCGGCGGCATGCGCGGTGGCCTCGTCCAGGATGCCCAGGAACTGGCGCAGGAGCAGGTCCTCGGCGTCCATGGTCACGTTGGTCTCGAGGTCGCCCTTCCACCAGCCCTCCGCGTCCTGCAGGGAGAGCAGGAAGTCGGTGGCGCGCTGTGTGGCGTGTACGGCGATGTCGTGTACCCCGGCCGCGACGGGGCTCGTGCTGTCGGTGTCGCTGGCCGAGGCAGGCCGGGGCGGGAGGGCCCCGGCGCTTCCGTCGGTCGTCGCTGTCATGGCTTCCCCTTCGTGCAGTCGTGCAAGTCGTGCTGCTGTGGGTCCGCCGTCGGCCGGTGACTGAAACCTTTTCGCAGGCACCGGCCGGCGACTACGCGAGGACTGTTCGACCGATAGTGATCATCTCTTTCGTACGACGACGAAGTCGGCGAGCGCCGCGAACTGGGCCCGCACCCGGTCGGGCATGTCGATGGCGTCGAGGGCTTCGATGGCGATGGTGTGCTGGCGGCGTGCTTCCTCGGCCGTCCACCGGCGGCCGCCCGCCTCCTCGATCAGGGCGGCGCGGGCCGCGAACTCCTCCTCCGAGAAGTTCTCGAAGTCGCTGCTCTTGGCATCGGCGGCGAGGATCTCGCCGAGCCGCTCGGAGGCGGGACCGCCCGCGGCGAGCGCGGCCACCACCGGCAGGGACTTCTTGCGCTGGCGCAGGTCGCTCCAGGTCTGCTTGCCGGTGGAGACCGGGTCGCCCCAGATGCCGAGGAGGTCGTCGACGGCCTGGAAGGCGAGGCCCAGGTGGTAGCCGTACTTCTCCAGCGTGTCCGCGGTGCGGTCGTCCGCGCCGCCGAGGACCGCACCGATGGAGGAGGCGCAGGCCAGCAGCGCGCCGGTCTTGTTGCCCTCCATCTCCAGGCACTCCTCGACGCTGACGCGGTCGCGGTGCTCGTAGGAGATGTCCTGGGCCTGGCCGTCGATCAGGGCGCGGGTGGCGGTGGTCAGACGGCGGGTGGCGCGGCCGGCCTCGACCGTGCCGAGCTCCAGCAGCACCTCGTTGGCCAGGGCGAACAGGGCGTCGCCGACGAGGATCGCCTGCGCGGGGCCGTGCACCTTCCACACGGTGTCGCGGTGGCGGCGCTGCTCGTCGCCGTCCATCAGGTCGTCGTGCAGCAGCGAGAAGTTGTGGACGAGTTCGACGGCGACGGCACCGGGGATGCCGGCCTCGGGCGCGGCCCCCGTGACCTCGGCGGACAGCACCGCAAGGGCGGGGCGCACGGCCTTGCCGCCGTCGCCGTCGGCGGGGTTGCCCTCGGCGTCGATCCAGCCGAAGTGATAGGCGGAAACGGTGTCCATGGGAGGGGCCAGGCGGTCCACGGCCGCCCGCAGTACCGGTGTGGCAAGGGTCCGGCCGCGCTCAAGGAGCGCGGTCACGTCCACCGCGTCGGCAGCCGTCTCGGCCGGGGGCACAGTGGGCACAGTTTCTCCTTCTTGTGCGGTACCGGGGGTGCGGGGGCCTGCCGCCTGCTGCTCGAGCATCAGGCCGCCTCCTCGATGTCGAAGAGGTCGCTCGGGCGTGGCCGGCCCAGGGCGCCGAGGGCGGCGTCGGCCGCACTGACGCCACTGCGGACCGCACTCTCCATGGTCGCGGGCCACCCTGTGGCGGTCCACGCTCCGGCCAGACTGAGGCCGGGGGCCTTGGTGCGGGCGCCGGGCCGCAGCCGCCCGACGCCAGGGGTGGGGGCGAACGTGGCCGTGCGCTCCCTGGTCACGAAGAAGTCCTTCACTTCGGCACCGCGGGTACCCGGAAGCAGGCGTTCCAGCTCGGGAACGTAGCGCTCGCGCAGCACGGCGACGGGAGCGTCGATCTCGTCCTGCGCGGCCGACTGCGACAGCGCGAGGTACTGGCCCTCGCGCAGTCCGGACGCCTCGGTGCGGTCGAAGACCCACTGGATCGGGGTGCCGAGGGCCGCGAAGAACGGCCGGCCGAGCACCTTGCGGTCGTAGACGACGTGGATGTTCAGGATCGGCGCGGTGGCGATGTCCAGCAGCCTTTCCGGGGCGTCGAGCGCACCGGCGGGCAGCAGGTCATGGGCCTCGCGCTGGGGTACGGCGAGCACGACGGCGTCCGCCTGCAGCGTCTCGCCGGGAACCTGAACGCTCCAACGCCCGTTTTCGTCAGTAGAGATGGAGGTGACGCGTGTACGGACCTCGGTACGCACGCCCGCGGAGTCGAGCGCCTTGCGGGCCAGCCGGTCATGCAGTTCACCCAGCGGGACGCGCGCCCAGCCGATGTCGGCCGCGCCCGGTTCGGACAGCAGACCGGTCTTGAACACCATCGCGGCGAGCGACAGTGAGGCGTCGCCCGCGACCGCGTTGAGGGTGGCGACCCCGACCAGGTCCCACAGGGCCTCGACGGCACGCGCCGACTGACCGTGCGCGGTCAGCCAGCTGCCGAAGTCCTGGGTGTCCAGGCTCGGATCGGCGAGGTCGAGCCCCTTCAGCGCCAGTGCGGCACGCCCCACCCTGGCCCGCTCGGCGAGGGAGAGATGCGGATACGTCGCGAGGCTGCGCCCCAGATGCAGGGGCACCGGCAGCGCGTCGCGCCGCAGTCTGCCCAGGCGCCGGCCCGCGGGCTTGTCGACGTCGAGAACGGGCACGTCGAGACGATCCTGCAGTGGCGCCAGCGCCGCGCCCTCGATGCGGTCGAGGAACCAGCGATAGGCGGTGCAGCAGCGCAGATAGACGTGCTGACCGTTGTCGACGGTCAGGTCGCCGCGCTGGAAGGAGAAGGCCAGGCCGCCCAGGCGTGGCCTGCCCTCGATCAGGGTGACGCGGACACCCGCGTCGGCGAGCGCGAGCGCGGCGGTGATGCCGGCGAGGCCGCCGCCGATCACGACGGCGTCCCGTCCGGGACGCCCCGGCACAGCCGAGAGCGGCTCGTCGGAGCGCGTGTCGTCGGTCATCGTGCACCCTCCCCTGCGCGGCCGCCGAGATGATTGAACGGTGCACGGCAGGCCGTCGCAGTCAGGGACGCCGTCCCCGCCCGGAGGGTTGCGTGCCGCATTTCACCGATGGAATCACCTTGGCCCCTTTTGTCCATCAGGCGCGCCTCCTGACGGTCCTCCGGGTCACATGGCGGGCGTCCAGGCCGGACAGGCCGCGCACGGCGACGTAGGCCTTCTCCCGGCCGGGCAGCGAGACCCGGCCGCGCAGCACGGCCTCCGGATCGCGCTCGATACGGTCCAGCAGGCGGCGGTAGATGCCGGCCATGGCGGCGACGCAGGCCCCGCTGCGCCGGTCGAGCATGGGGAGCAGCCGGTAGCCCTCGGCGAAAAGGGCACGGGCCCGCCGCACCTCGAAGTGCACCAGGCCCGTGAAGTCGGAGCCTTCCGGCGGGGTCGGGCCGCTGAAGCCGGCCGAGCAGCCGAACTTCGCGAGGTCGTCGGAGGGCAGATAGGTGCGGCCGCCCTCGGCGTCCTCCCGGACGTCTCTGAGGATGTTGGTCAGCTGCAGCGCGAGGCCCAGGGTGTCGGCGTACTCCGGGGCCCGGTCGGCGCCGCGCGCCCCCGGTTCGGTGCCGAACACGCCGAGCGAGAGCCGGCCGATGGCGCCGGCCACGCAGCGGCAGTAGACCTTCAGGTCGTCCCAGGTCTCGTAGGTCTCGCCGCGGACGTCCATCAGCACGCCGTCGATCAGCTCGTCCAGGCCGCCGAGCGGGATCGGGAAGACGTCGGCGGCATGGGCGAGGGCGACCGCGACGGGGTCGGTGTCGTCCTCGGCGACCGCGCCCTCGCGCACCCGCACCAGCACCTCGCGGGTGTCCTCGAGCCTGGCCGCCTTGACGTCGTCCGCCAGCACGCCGTCGCCGATGTCGTCGACGCGCCGGGAGAACGCGTACAGCGCCGACATCGCGCGCCGCTTGGGCGTCGGCAGCAGCCGGATGCCGTAGGCGAAGTTGCGGGCCTGCTGCCCGGTGACGGCCTCGCAGTAGCTGTAGGCGGCGAGTACCGGCGCGGACACGTGTTGTTCCGACTCCACGGTCCGGATCACCCCTCTCCTCGCAGGGTCACGCCCACTTCACGCAGCAGCCGGCCCTTGCCGGGCCTCGGCGGGCCGGGAAGTACGTCGTATTCGGCGGCCGCGATCGCGTGGATCGCCGCCCTTCCCCCCGCCACGAACCCCGCGAGCAGCAACTTCAACCTGCCGTGGACGCTACCCACGAGAGGGGCTCCTTCATTCAGGAGATCCCGGGCGCGTTGTGCTTCGAATGCGACCAGTGCGCGCACCGATGCGCCCGCGGTGGGTGTGGCGAGATCCGCCTCTTGCACATGAAAGTGTTTCATGTCCGCGGCGGGCAGATAGATGCGGTCCCGGCCGAAATCCTCGGCGACGTCCTGAAGGTGCTCGACGATCTGCAGAGCCGTGCAGATCGCGTCCGAGAGACGGATGCGCTCGGGGCTCGAGGTGCCCGTGACCGACAGCACCAGACGTCCGACGGGGTTGGCCGACAGTTCGCAGTAGGCGAGCAGGTCGTCGTAGGTCTCGTAGCGGCTGACGAGCTGGTCCTGGCGGTTGGCGGCGATCAGGCCGAGGAAGGGCTCCGGGGTCAGCGCGTGGCGCCGGACGGTCGGCTGCAGGCGGCGCAGCAGGGGGTGGCGCGGGGTGGAGTCGAAGACCCGGTTCAGGTCCTCCTCGAAGGCGTCCAGAAGCAGCAGCCGATCCTCGGCCTGCGAGGGCGACACGCCGAGCAGAGCTGCGTCGGCGCCGCCGGGCGCCAGGTCGCCGTCGCCGATGTCGTCGACGAGGCGGGCGAATCCGTACACCGCCATGAGGTCGGCGCGCCAGGCCCTGGGCAGGAAGAAAGGCGCCACGGGGAAGTTCTCGCCCGCGGCCTTGTCGAGGGTGCCGCGCTCCGGATCAGCGGTGTGCGAGGCGCCGGTTCCCGTCACCGGGGACTGCCCGTGGCGGGGACGGCACATGCTGGGCTGAGCTGGGGAGTTTCCGTAGCCATTGCCGTCACATCTCCCGTTCTACACTGCCGACCCAATGCATACTATTTCGGACACGCCAACCGGCCGTCCGCGCGGCGGTCCCCCTTGAGGGTGTCGTGCATTATCGCCCCACTTGCCGCCTTTCGGGACCGCTACAGCTTACGTTGTACAACGCAGCGCGCTTCCCTGGGGTGTCCTGCACATCACAACAACACACCGATTGGCGTCAAGATTCCTTGGGCGAGACCGAGTTGACGTTTCCTTTGCAGACGCGGGGCCCCGCCGGAACAGTTCCGGCGGGGCCCCGCGAAGCGTGCTGGGCCGGTCGGCCCATGGGTGGGTGGACTACTTGCCCGTGAACTTCTCGTACTCCTTGAGGACCTCGTCGGTAGGCCCGTCCATGCGGAGCTCGCCGCGTTCCAGCCACAGGACGCGGTCGCAGGTGTCGCGGATCGACTTGTTGTTGTGGCTGACCAGGAACACCGTGCCGGCCTCCTTGCGCAGCTCACGGATGCGCTCCTCGGAGCGCTTCTGGAACTTGCGGTCGCCGGTGGCCAGCGCCTCGTCGATCATCAGGACGTCGTGGTCCTTGGCCGCGGCGATGGAGAAACGCAGACGGGCCGCCATGCCGGAGGAGTAGGTGCGCATCGGCAGGGTGATGAAGTCGCCCTTCTCGTTGATGCCCGAGAAGTCGACGATCCCCTGGTAGCGCTCCCTGATCTGCTCGCGGGTCATACCCATGGCGAGCCCGCCCAATATGACGTTGCGCTCGCCGGTCAGGTCGTTCATCAGCGCCGCGTTCACGCCCAGCAGCGACGGCTGGCCGTTGGTGTAGACGCGGCCCTTCTCCGCCGGGAGCAGGCCGGCGATGGCGCGCAGCAGCGTCGACTTGCCGGAGCCGTTGGAGCCGATGAGGCCGATGGCCTCGCCGCGGTAGGAGACGAAGGAGACGCCCTTGACGGCGTGCACCTTGCGCACCCCGCGCTCCTCGCCGCGCTTGAGGATGCGGCTGAGGGCGGCGGTGGCGCTGCCCTTGCCGCTCTTCGCCCCGTGCACGCGGTAGACGATGTGCAGTTCGTCGGCGATGACGGTGGGGA
This sequence comes from Streptomyces sp. NPDC050534, assembly GCF_044457745.1. Classification (NCBI taxonomy): domain Bacteria; kingdom Bacillati; phylum Actinomycetota; class Actinomycetes; order Kitasatosporales; family Streptomycetaceae; genus Streptomyces; species Streptomyces sp. NPDC050534. The sequence continues at coordinate 1,043,369 of NZ_JBITHF010000002.1, read as the reverse complement.
TCCGCTCGCCGGTCTGGTGGTCTCGCTCGTCAGCCACGGCCGTACCTCTCCTCCGCCTTCCAGAAGTACAGGAACCCGCCCAGGGCCGCCAGGACGGCCCAGCCGACCGCGGCCGCCCAGACGTGGTCGGGGAGGTTCTCGGCGCCGTAGCCGTCGATGAGCGAGAAGCGCATCAGGTCCATGTAGATGGAGGCCGGGTTCCACTGCAGGACGGTCGCCGCCCACTGCGGCTTGTCGGCCAGCATGACCGGGATGGAGAACATCACGCCCGACGCGTACATCCACGTACGCATGACGAACGGCATCAGCTGCGCCAGGTCCGGGGTCTTGGCGCCCGCCCGGGCCATGATCAGCGCCAGGCCGCCGTTGAAGAGGAACTGCAGCGCGAGCACCGGGACGATCAGCAGCCAGGACAGGTCCGGCATGCTGCCGAAGCCGACCGCCACCGCGAACAGCACGACCATCGAGAACAGCAGCTGCTGGAGCTGCTGGAGCGCGAAGGAGATCGGCAGGGAGGCGCGCGGGAAGTGCAGCGCGCGGACCAGGCCGAGGTTGCCGGAGATCGCGCGCACGCCCGCCATCACCGAGCTCTGCGTGAAGGTGAACACGAAGACGCCCGTGACCAGGAACGGGATGTACACGTCCTTCGACATGCCCCGGCTGGCGTTCAGGATGACGCCGAAGATGAAGAAGTACACGGCCGCGTTCAGCAGCGGTGTCGCCACCTGCCAGACCTGGCCGAGCTTCGCCTGGCTGTACTGGGCGGTCAGCTTCGCCCGCGAGAAGGCGAGGATGAAGTGACGCCGGTCCCAGAGCTGGCGTACGTACTCGACGAGGGAGGGCCGGGCGCCGCTCACGGTCAGGCCGTACTTGGCGGCGAGCTGCCCCGCCACGAGGCCCTCGTCGGTCGGTACGGCCGCGCTCAGGGCGACCGTGCCTTCGTGCGTTGACTCACTCACTGGTGGAAACTTTCGTCTTCGGGATGCGCCGGTGCGGGCACGGGCAGAGCTCGGGACCCGGGCCGGGCCCGCGTCGCTCTCAGGAAAGAGCTTGTCAGATCACAGGAGGCCGGCCCAGTCGGGTCAGCCGCCACACCGTACGCCATTTCATGGGCCTGCGCGGCCCGCACGGGGTGGTCCAGCCTTCCCGGAACCCGCCGAACCAGGCCCTCAGGGCGGACCGTGAGGGGCGGCGGACGAGGGTGAGCAGCAGCCACACGCCGAGGTAGACCGGGACCAGGGGCGCCGGGAGGTTGCGGCGGGCCAGCCAGACCCGGTTGCGGGCGACCATGCGGTGGTAGACCGCGTGCCGCGAGGGCGCGGTCGTGGGGTGGTACAGCACCATGTCGGACCGGTAGTCGATCATCCAGCCCGCGTCGAGGGCCCGCCATGCCAGGTCGGTTTCCTCGTGCGCGTAGAAGAATTCGTCCGGCAGGCCGCCGACTTCGGCGAAGACCTGGGTGCGGACGGCGTTGGCGCCGCCGAGGAAGGTGGTGACCCGGGAGGAGCGCATCGGGTCGGCGGCGCGCAGCCGCGGCACGTGCCGGCGCTGGGTGACGCCGGTGTCGGGGTCGGCGATGCGGAAGCTGACGATGCCGAGCTTCGGGTCCGTGGTGAAGGCCTGCCGGCACAGCTCGGCGGTGTCGTGGCCGGCGAGCAGGCCGTCGTCGTCGAGGAACAGCAGGATGTCGACGTCGCGGCCGCTGGGCCCGAAGGCCTCGATGCCGACGTTGCGGCCGCCGGGGATGCCGAGGTTCTCGGGCAGTTCGATGGTGCGCACACCGCCGGGGACGTCCGGCACGGGCGAGCCGTTGCCGACCACGACGACCTCGACGGCCTCGCCGTCCTGCTTGGCGACCGACTCCAGCAGGGCGCGCAGCTCCTCGGGCCGGTTGCCCATCGTGATGATGACCGCGCCGACCTTCATGGCGCTCACTTCAGCCTGCTGGAGGCCAGGATGGACACGAGGTGCAGCAGGGTCTGCAGCAGTGCGATGCCGGCCATCACCGCGACACCGAGCCGGGAGAAGAACAGGTCCCCGCGCGCCTGGTCGGCGAACGCCAGGACCAGGATCACCAGGGACGCCTCTATGCCGAGGATCAGCCGGTGGAACTTGAACGCGGCGGCGGCCCGGCGGGCCAGCGCCATGCCGGAGGAGCGCATCTCGGCGGCCGCCTCCTTGACCGGGGGCATCCCGGCCTGGTGGCGGGCGACGCCGACCAGGTCGGTCTCGGCCTTGATCAGGATCGCGCCGAGCGCGGCCAGCGTGCCGAGGAACGCCCACAGCCAGTCGATACGGCCGCTGCCGAACAGGTCGGCGGCGCGCAGCCCGAAGCCGACCAGCACGGCGGCGTCGGTGAGGTAGGCGCCGACCCGGTCCAGGTAGACGCCGTTCATGGAGTACTGCTTCTTCCAGCGCGCGATCTCGCCGTCGACGCAGTCCAGCAGCAGATACATCTGGACGCACACCACGCCGAGCACCGCGCCCCAGATCCCCGGCACCAGCAGTGCCGGGGCGGCGAGCACGCCGAAGACGGTCATCAGGTACGTGAGCTGGTTGGGCGTGACCCTGGTGTTCACCAGGTAGCGGTCGACCCGCAGGGACACCTCTCGCATGTAGAGGCGCCCCATCCAGTGCTCACCGCTGCGCCGGTCCTTGACCCCTGCGGGGTGGACGACCGGACGGAGTTCAGCTACCGATGGCCTTGACATAGTCGGCGTATGCGTCCTTGATCTGGTCGGTTGTCAGGTCGAGATGTTCGAGGATGGTGTAGCGGCCGGGCCTGGTCTCCGGGGCGAACTCCACCGCGCGGACGAACTCGTCCACCGTGAAGCCGATCTCCTCCGGCAGCACCGGAAGCCCGTGCCGGCGCAGCACCTCGGCCATGTACGCCGACTCCTCGTGCGCACCGCGCAGGTGCATGGCGAAGGCGGCACCGAGGCCGCACTGCTCGCCGTGGCTGGCGGCACGCTTGGGGTAGAGCAGGTCGAAGGCGTGGTTGATCTCGTGGCAGGAGCCCGAGGCCGGCCGCGAGTCGCCGGAGATCGACATGGCGATTCCGGTGAGGACCAGCGCCTCGGCGAGGACCTGGAGGAAGTTGTTGTCCCCGATGCCGCCGGGGTGACGCAGGACCGCCTCGCCCGCCTGGCGGGCCATGGCGGCGGCGAGACCGTCGATCTTCTCGCCGTTGACGCGGTTGGACAGCTCCCAGTCGGCGATCGCGTTGATGTTGGAGATCGCGTCGCCGATGCCCGCGCGCACGAAGCGCACCGGGGCCTCGCGGATGACGTCGAGGTCGATGACGGCCGCTATCGGGTTGGGCACGCCGTACGAGCCGCGGCCGGCGTCGTTGTCGAGCGTCGCGACCGGCGAACACAGGCCGTCGTGCGCGAGGTTGGTCGGTACGGCGACCAGGGGTAGGCCGACGCGTGCCGCGGCGAATTTGGCGCAGTCGATGATCTTGCCGCCGCCGAGGCCCACGACCGCGTCGTAGTGGCCGGCCTTTATGTCGCCGGCCAGCCGGACCGCGTCGTCGAGGGTGCCGCCGTCGACCTCGTACCAGGTGGCGCCGGGCAGGGTGGGCTCGAGCCGCTGCCGCAGCCGGGCACCGGAGCCGCCGCTGACGGCGACGGCGAGCCTGCCCGAGGTGGAGATGCGTTCGTCGGCGAGCACACAGGCCAGGTCGTCGAGGGCACCCGGGCGGATGTCCACGACGAGCGGCGAGGGAATGAGCCGGGTCAGTACTGGCATGCGATCTCCCGTCCCCGGGCGAGATCGTCGTGGTTGTCGATCTCGACCCACTTGACGTCGCCGATCGGCGCCACGTCGATGCGGAAGCCGCGGTTCACCAGCTCCTGGTACCCGTGCTCGTAGAACTGCTGCGGGTCGGTCTCCCAGACCGCCTTCAGGGCGTCGGCCAGCTCCGGGGCGGCGTCGCCCTCGATGAGGGTGACGCCGATGTACTCACCGGTGGCCTCGGCGGGGTCCATCAGCTTGGTGATCTTCGTCATGCCCTTGCCGGGGTCGACGACGACCTTCATCTCCTCGTCCGCGAGGTTCTTCACCGTGTCCAGCGCGAGGATGATCTTCTTGCCCTCGCCGCGTGCGGCGAGCAGCGTCTTCTCGACGGAGACCGGGTGGACGGTGTCGCCGTTGGCGAGGATCACACCGTCCTTGAGGGCGTCACGGCCGCACCACAGGGAGTAGGCGTTGTTCCACTCCTCGGCCTTGTCGTTGTCGATGAGGGTGAGCTTGAGGCCGTACTTCTGCTCCAGGGCGGCCTTGCGCTCGTACACGGCTTCCTTGCGGTAGCCGACGATGATCGCCACCTCGGTCAGGCCGATCTCGGCGAAGTTGCCGAGCGTCAGGTCCAGGACCGTCGGTTCGCCCTCTATGCCCGCGGGCCCCACCGGCACCAGAGCCTTGGGAAGGCTGTCGGTGTAGGGGCGCAGACGCCGTCCGGCGCCGGCCGCCAGCACGAGGCCGATCATGCGGGTTCTCCTTCGTCGTGTACTGCGGGCGCCCCAGCGGACACCCAGAAGCGGATGCTCTCGACGAGCACCACCAGGGCAACGGCCACGGCGAGGACCGTGAGCGCGACCTTGAACTGCGATGCGGTGACCAGCGCGGCGAGGACGGTGACGAGCAGCGTCCGGCCCTCTTGCCCCCCGATGGCGCGCACCAGCCAGGCCGGCGGCGCTCCGGCGTTGCCGCGGATGCGGTAGACCGTGTCGTAGTGATGGTAGGCGACGGCCGCCACCAGGCCGAAAGCCGCGGGCAGCACTCCGTTCACCCCGGATTTGGCCGCGAGCACCAGGACGGTGCCGTACTCGGCCGCCCGGAAGAAGGGCGGAACGAGCCAGTCCAGGGCGCCCTTGAGGGGCCGGGAGACGGCGACGCCGGAGAGCAGGACGTAGGCCACGGCACCCAGCACGGTCGGCCATCCTGCGCCCCAGACTGCGGCAGAGATCACCACGAGGAGCCCGCCGGCCGCGGCGCTCACCGGCGCCGGGATACGTGGGGCGACACGCGCCACCGCCTCCGCGAGCGGTCCGTTGTCCGCGAGGTGCGCCAGCGCCTGCGCCGCCCGGTCCGTGCGCTGCGCCCTGCGGGTCAGCGAACGCAGCACCCGGCCCGCCGTGGTGTACGTCGCCGCGAAGGCGCAGCCGATCAGCAGGACGTAGAAGGTGATGCGCGGGGTGGTGACCGCGGTGAGGACGGCGATCATCGCCCAGCGCTCGCCGATCGGCAGCACGATCATGCGCCGCAGCCACACCGTCCAGCCGACGCTGTCCAGCCGGCCCGAAAGGGCCGCCGTGGGGCTGGTGTTGGCGGTGGCGTCGTGGTTGGCCTCGTTGAAGGAGAAGTCGACGACGTGCCGGCAGGTCTGCAGGACCATCGCGCCCAGTGCCAGGGCCCATACGTCGTCGCCGCCGCGGGCCGCGCCCAGGGCGAGGCCGGCGTAGTAGGCGTACTCCTTGGCGCGGTCGAAGGTGGCGTCCAGCCAGGCGCCGAGCGTGGAGTACTGCAGGGAGTAGCGGGCGAGCTGGCCGTCGGTGCAGTCCAGCACGAAGGAGCAGATCAGCAGGATGCCCGCGGCGACGTAGCCGGCACGGGTGCCGGTGGCCGCGCAGCCCGCCGCGATCAGCGCGGTGAGCAGCGAGGCGGTGGTGACCTGGTTCGGGGTCAGTCCGCGGCGGGCGCACCAGCGGGCGATGTAGCGCGAGTACGGGCTGATGAAGAACGTGGTGAAGAAGCCGTCGCGGGACTTCACGGCCGACTTCAGGCGTACGGCCTCGTCGTCGACGGCGGTGACGGCCTGCCGCGCCTCGTTGCGGGCCTGCGGGTCGGCCGGTACCTCGGCGACCAGGCTGCCCAGCTCGGGGCGGTGGACGTCGGCGCCGTCGGCGTCGAGGGCGGTGACTATGCGGTCGGCGAGGTTGTCCACCGCGACGGCCGCGCCGCCCCCCGCGGAGTTCTCACGGGCCATGGCCCGGGTCAGCGCCTGGCGGCCGGCCGCCTGCGCGGTGACGGCGCCCGAGATCGCGGCGAGCGGGAAGCGGGGGTCGGTCAGGCCGAGGCGCAGGGCGTGCAGGTGGCCCACGAAGCGGGCGTCCACCACGGCGACCCGCTCGTCACCGGGAACCCGCGCCAGGAGCGTCTCGGCGTCGGCGACGTCGCCGGCGACCCGGACGTCGAAGCCGAGGGACCGCAGGTCGTCCTCGATCGACGATCCGGGGACCGGCTGACCGGTGAGGATGGCGGTCGACAACCGAACTCACTCCCTGTGCCGACGCGTGGGCGCCGGTCATGTGCGCGGTGGGGACGCCCCTTGGCTGCACCAGGCGGGCGGCATGTCGGCAGAGGCTATCGGATGCTCGAAGAACACCGTTCACCGCCCGTTAACGGGCCGATCAACGCCGTCTCCACTGGCCTTTGCCGCGATCATCATCGGGGATTCGGGGTCCCGCCGACAAACCGTGCCGGCCGGAACAGGGGCATCCGGGACATTGGGGATCGCCGTGGGGCGTCGGCATAGGGTGGACGACCATGACATGGCTGATCACAGGCGGAGCGGGATACATAGGGGCCCATGTGGCGCGGGCCATGAGCGGCGCCGGGGAGCGCGTCGTCGCGCTCGACGACCTCTCGGCCGGACACCCCGCGCGGCTGCCTGCCGACGTGCCGCTCGTCGAGGGCTCCTCGCTCGACGGCGCCCTGCTGAAGCAGGTCCTCGCCCGGCACGAGGTGACCGGCGTCGTCCACCTCGCGGCGCGCAAGCAGGTCGCCGAGTCCGTGGCGCAGCCCACGCGCTACTACCGGGAGAACGTCGGCGGTCTCGCGACGCTGCTGGAGGCGGTCGCCGAGGCGGGCGTCGAGCGGTTCGTGTTCTCCTCCTCGGCGGCCGTCTACGGCAACCCGGACGTGGACCTGATCACCGAGGACACCCCGTGCGCGCCGGTGAACCCGTACGGCGAGACCAAGCTCACCGGCGAGTGGCTGGTCCGGGCGGCGGGACAGGCGCACGGCATCGCGACGGTGTGCCTGCGCTACTTCAACGTGGCGGGCGCGGCCGCACCCGGGCTGGCGGACACCGGCGTCTTCAACATCGTGCCGATGGTCTTCGACCGGCTCACCCGCGACGAGGCCCCGCGGATCTTCGGTGACGACTACCCGACGCCGGACGGCACCTGCATCCGCGACTACATCCACGTCGCCGACCTGGCCGAGGCCCATCTGGCTGCGGCGCGCAGGCTGGACGGCGGCGCGAGCGGCGATCTGACGGTCAACATCGGCCGCGGCGAGGGCGTCTCCGTCCGCGAGATGGTCACCGTCATCGGCGAGGTCACCGGCGATCGCCGCGCCCCCCTCGTCGAGGCCCGCCGCCCCGGGGACGCGCCCCGCGCGGTCGCCTCGGCCGCCCGGGCCGCCGAGGAGCTCGGCTGGAGTGCCCGGCGCGGGGTGCGCGAGATGATCGAGTCGGCGTGGCAGGGCTGGCGGCTGCACCACGGCATGTGAGGCATCCCGCCTGCGGGAGCCGGACGGAGGCGCGGCGCACGGGGCGAGAGCCCGCCGGTGAGCCGGGTGGTGCGCCCTCGGAGCGGAATGCAGCCGTCCGGCGCGGGGGCGCGTCCTGAGCCTCACAGCCCCGCCCGGACGGTTCCCCGCCGATCGCGCCGGGCACGATCAACTACCGGGCCCCTCTTCCGGTCTCCTACCGGTGACGGCCGTCGCCCGCGCCGTGCGCGGGACATGCGGGCGCACCGTGAAGTGCCGGGAGTGCCGGATTCGTGCGGCACACTTGGGGCGCGAAGACCGATGTGAAGGATGGGTATGCCGATCACACCTGCCACCGCGACGCACAGTCCGTCGAACGGCACCGCTGACGCGATTCTGCTGGAACTGGTCGACGAGAACGGCGTGACGATCGGCACCGCGGAGAAGCTCGCCGCCCACCAGCCACCGGGCCGGCTGCACCGCGCCTTCTCCGTCTTCCTCTTCGACGAGCACGGCCGGCTGCTGCTGCAGCAGCGGGCGCTGGGCAAGTACCACTCCCCCGGTGTGTGGTCCAACACCTGCTGCGGCCACCCCTACCCCGGTGAGGCACCCTTCGCGGCCGCGGCCCGGCGCACGTACGAGGAGCTGGGCGTCTCCCCCTCACTGCTCGCCGAGGCGGGCACGGTGCGCTACAACCATCCGGACCCGGCCTCGGGCCTGGTCGAGCAGGAGTACAACCACCTGTTCGTCGGGATGGTGCAGGCCGCGCTGCGGCCGGACCCGGAGGAGGTCGGCGAGACCGCGTTCGTGAGTCCCGCGGAGCTGGCGGAGCGGCACGCCAAGGACACCTTCTCGGCCTGGTTCATGACGGTGCTGGACGCTGCGCGTCCGGCGGTCAGGGAGCTGACCGGCCCGTCGGCCGGCTGGTGACGCTCAGAGCACGCGGACGGGTTTGAGCGGCAGGGCGGCCCAGATCACCTTGCCGCCGCTCGCGGTGTGCTCGACGTCGCAGACGCCGCCCGCCTCCCGCGCGACCTCGCTCACCAGCAGCAGCCCGCGGCCGCCGGTGCGGGCGTGGTCGGCCTCCAGGGCGGTCGGGCGGTAGGGGTGGTTGTCCTCCACGGACACCCGCACCCACTCGGCGCCGACGGCGACCTCCACGGCGAGCATCGGCGACAGCAGCGCCGCGTGCTTGACGGCGTTCGTGGCAAGCTCGGAGACGATCAGCAGCAGGCCGTGGACGAGGTCGTCGGAGATGGGCACTCCTTGGCGGTACAGCAGGTCACGTACGGCGTGTCGTGCCTGCGGGACCGAGGCGTCGACGGCGGGTGCGGTGAACCGCCAGACGCCTTCGTAGGGCAACGGGCCCGTCGGCTCCGTATCACCGGGCCCCTCGGCCCCGCCTTCTGGGCGTGGGCCGGTCCCGCGCCCGTGGTTGTCCATCGTCAGGTCGCCACCCTTGCGCTCGATTGTCACCACACGTCGAGTGTTGGTAACGACCCACTCCCTTCCGTATGACTGAACAGAAGTCAGCGACAATCGAGCGTTTCTGACCGTTGGCGTATGACACGGTCAGTTGTGGGACTACTCCTGTCACCCCGTAGCCGACTTCGCGAACTTTTCGGGTTGTACGGGTTTGCCAGCATGCTCGTCCCATTCGTCCCGCCCTTCGTGATCACGCGTCCGGCGGGGCGGCTAGCATCCGGCCCATGGAGCCCCAGCTGCTGCACGACGTCGCCGACTCGGTCGCCACCGTCGTCATCCACCACCCGGCCAAGCGCAACGCCATGACGGCCGCGATGTGGGCCGCGCTGCCGCCGCTGCTCGACACCCTCGCCGCCGATCCGGGCGTGCGGACGCTGGTGCTGACCGGGGAGGGCGGCACATTCTGCGCGGGCGCCGACATCTCCACGCTGCGGGGCTCGCCGGAGGAGGCGCAGGCGCTCGCGGTGCGCGCCGAGGAGGCCCTGGCCGCCTTTCCCAAACCGACCCTGGCCGCCGTGCGCGGGCACTGCGTCGGCGGCGGCTCGCAGCTCGCTGCGGCCTGCGATCTGCGCTTCGCCGAGGAAGGCTCCCTGTTCGGGGTGACGCCCGCGAAGCTCGGCATCGTCTATCCGGCGTCGTCCACCCGGCGGCTGGTGTCGCTGGTGGGCCCGGCGGCCGCGAAGTACCTGCTGTTCTCGGGCGAGCTGATCGACACGGCGCGGGCGCTGCGCACCGGCCTGGTCGACGAGGTGCTGCCCGAAGGTGAACTCGTCAAGCGAGTAACGGAGTTCACCCGCATCCTGGCCTCCCGCTCGCAGCTGACCCAGGCCGCGGCGAAGGAGTTCGCGGGCGGCCGCGCCGACCGGGACGCCCACTGGAGCGAGCAGGCGCGCGGCAGCGGCGACGCCGCCGAGGGGGTCGCCGCCTTCCTGGAGCGCCGTCCGCCGCGCTTCACATGGTCGGTTCCTTTCCCAGGATGAACCGGCTCATCGACCGGACCAGCTCGACGACGTCCGCGGCCGCCCTGTCCGGCGACCCGGCGTCGTGGGGCGGCTGCGGGTCGCACTCGATGCCCAGCTGTACGGCCTGGGCGACGGCGTCGCCCGACATCCGGCCGAGGAGCGCGAGCCCCATGTCGATGCCGGAGGCCGCAATGACGAGTACCCCACCTTTCCTGCCATCGCGTGACCGCCCCTGGAGTCACGTACCAACCAGTCGGTAACCTGCCGGTCATGACTACTGCCGCCCTCGACGCCCGCGCCGGCCGCCGCTGCCACAACATGCTCAACTCCCTGCACGCGACGCACTACTTCTCGCCCGACCTGGGCGAGGAACTGAGCGCGCTCGGCATCACCCACCCCAAGGCCCGCAACTTCGCCGTCCGCGCGGCCGCCCTGGGACCGGTCGGCCCGGGCACGGTGGCGGCGACCTTCTACAACTACAAGTACGAACTCGTGGCCAGGCACGTGCCCACCGTGTGGGAGACCGCCACGCCCGCGCAGACCCTCGCCGCACGCGCGCGTGCCGCCGACTCCACCCTGCGCCGCCTGCTGGGCGAGGACGTCCTGGCGTCCGCGGAGATGGCCGAGGCCGCGCGGCTGGCGCTGCGCGCCACCGAGGCCTGTACGCGCCCGGCTCGGCCGCTGTACTCCGCCCACGCGGACCTGCCCGTCCCCGACCAGCCGCACATGGCGCTCTTCCACGCCGCCACGCTGCTGCGCGAGCACCGGGGCGACGGCCATGTCGCGGTCCTGATGTCCGCCGAACTCGACGGTCTGGAGGCCGTGGTCACCCACACCGCGACCGGCAAGGGCATGACGCCCAAGTGGGTGTTCGGCACGCGCGGGTGGAGCCAGGAGGAGTGGGACGCGGCCCGCGGCAGGCTGCGCGAGCGCGGACTGATCGACGCGGCGGGCGAGTTGACCGAGCAGGGCGTCATGCTGCGCGCCGAGATCGAGGCGGAGACGGACCGGCTGGACCGGGCCCCCTACGAGCACCTGGGCGCGGAGGGCGTCGAGCGGCTGACGGAGCTGGGCAAGGCCTTCGCGGGGGCCGCCGTCGGCGCCGGGGCCTTCCCGGCGGATCTGATCGGCAAGGACTGATCGGCAAGGACTGATCGAAACGGGGTACCCGGTCCTCTCCCGGTCGCCGTGGCCGGGAGAGGAAAGGGGATATCCGTGTTCCGAGCGATAGCTGACGTGCTGCGGCAGATCGGTGGCGCCATCGCCACCGTCGTGACGCTGCCCTTCCGGGCCCTGGCCCGCCTCTTCGGTGGAGCCTCGTCCACCGCGCGCGGCCGAGGAGCCTGATTCCGCCGTCACGGCCCGCCCGGGTGCCGCCCTGATCCCCGACTGTCACCGCCACCTGCCACAATTGCCGCGCAACCTCAGTGAGAAGGCGGTACGGGATCGTGACGACACCCGGGTCCGGCACAGTCGGAACCATCGAAGGCAGGATCGCCGAGGAGCTCGGCGTACGGGAGCGGCAGGTGCGGGCTGCCGTGGAACTGCTCGACGGCGGTTCGACGGTGCCCTTCATCGCCCGTTACCGCAAGGAAGCCACCGAGATGCTCGACGACGCGCAGTTGCGCACGCTCGAGGAACGGCTGCGCTATCTGCGGGAGCTGGAGGAGCGACGGGCCGCGATCCTCGACTCGGTGCGTGAGCAGGGCAAGCTCACCGAGGAGCTGGAGGCGCAGATCCGCGCCGCCGAGACCAAGGCCCGGCTCGAGGACATCTACCTGCCCTACAAGCCCAAGCGGCGCACCAAGGCGCAGATCGCCCGCGAGGCCGGTCTGGAGCCGCTGGCCGAGGGGCTGCTCAGTGATCCGAGCGTCGAACCTCTCGCGGCCGCGGCCGCGTTCGTCGACGCCGACAAGGGCGTCGCCGACGCGCAGGCCGCGCTCGACGGCGCCCGCGCGATCCTCACCGAGCGCTTCTCGGAGGACGCCGACCTCATCGGCGAGCTGCGCGAGCGCATGTGGGTGCGCGGGCGCCTGGCCGCCAAGGTCAAGGACGGCAAGGAGGAGGCGGGCGCCAAGTTCGCCGACTACTTCGACTTCGCCGAGCCGTTCACCGAGCTCCCCTCGCACCGCATCCTCGCGATGCTGCGCGGCGAGAAGGAGGGCGTCCTCGACATCGTCCTGGAGCCCGAGGAGGCGACCGACGGCCCGTCCTCGTACGAGGGCATCGTCGCCCACAGGTTCGAGATCGCCGAGCGCGGGCGCGCCGCCGACAAGTGGCTTGTGGACACGGTCCGCTGGGCCTGGCGCACCCGCATCCTGGTGCACCTCGGCATCGACCTGCGGCTGCGCCTGCGCACGGCCGCGGAGGACGAGGCGGTGCAGGTCTTCGCCGCGAACCTGCGCGACCTGCTGCTCGCCGCCCCGGCCGGCACGCGCGCGACGCTGGGCCTGGACCCCGGCTTCCGTACGGGCGTGAAGGTCGCCGTCATCGACGCGACCGGCAAGGTGGTGGCCACCGACGTCATCCACCCGCACGTCCCGGCCAACAGGTGGGACGAGGCGATCGCCAAGCTGGCCCGTCTGGCCAAGGAGCACGCGGTCGAGCTGATCGCGATCGGCAACGGCACGGCGTCCCGCGAGACCGACAAACTCGCCGGTGAACTCATCACCAAGCACCCGGAGTTGAAGCTCACCAAGGTGACGGTGTCCGAGGCCGGCGCCTCGGTGTACTCGGCGTCCGCCTTCGCCTCCCAGGAACTGCCCGACATGGACGTGTCGCTGCGCGGCGCCGTCTCCATCGCGCGCCGGCTGCAGGACCCGCTGGCCGAGCTGGTGAAGATCGACCCCAAGTCGATCGGCGTCGGCCAGTACCAGCACGACCTGTCCGAGGTGAAGCTGTCGCGTTCGCTGGACGCGGTGGTCGAGGACTGCGTCAACGGCGTGGGCGTGGACGTCAACACGGCGTCCGCACCGCTGCTGGCCCGCGTCTCCGGCATCACCTCCGGCCTCGCGGAGAACATCGTGGCGCACCGCGACGCCAACGGCCCCTTCACGTCCCGTACGGAACTGAAGGGCGTGGCGCGGCTCGGCCCGAAGGCGTACGAGCAGTGCGCGGGCTTCCTGCGCATCCGCGGCGGCGACGACCCGCTGGACTCCTCCAGCGTGCACCCCGAGTCGTACCCGGTCGTGCGCCGCATGGTGAAGACCTCGGGCCAGGAGGTCGCGGCCCTCATCGGCAACACGTCGGTGCTGCGCTCGCTCAAGCCGGACGACTTCGTGGACGAGACGTTCGGTCTGCCGACCGTCTCCGACATCCTCAGGGAGCTGGAGAAGCCGGGCCGCGACCCCCGTCCGGCCTTCAAGACCGCCACCTTCAAGGAGGGCGTCGAGAAGATCTCCGACCTGTCCTCCGGGATGGTCCTGGAGGGCGTCGTCACGAACGTCGCGGCCTTCGGCGCCTTCGTCGACGTCGGCGTGCACCAGGACGGCCTGGTGCACGTCTCCGCCATGTCCAAGACCTTCGTCAAGGACCCGCGGGACGTCGTCAAGCCCGGCGACATCGTCAAGGTGAAGGTCCTCGACATCGACATCCCCCGCAAGCGGATCTCGCTCACGCTGCGGCTCGACGACGAGGCTGCTCCGCAGGGTCAGCAGGGTGGCGGCGGTGAGCGCCGCCAGCGCGGTGGGCGTCCGCCTCAGCAGCGGCAGCAGCAGGGCGGCGGCACGCGGCAGGGCGGCGCCTCGCGGCAGGGCGGGGGTGCACGCCAGGGCGGGGGCTCACGGCAGGCGGCGCCGCCGGCCAACAGCGCCATGGCCGATGCGCTGCGGCGGGCCGGGTTGCTGGATCCGAAGAACGGCAAGCGCTGAGAGCTCGGCCCCACGGGGGCGTGGGTGACCGCGGACGGGTCGTGACCGGTCGCGCGGCCCCCCGCGCCCCTCGCGGGGACGCGGGGAGCACCCCGCTCAGTCCTTCCTGCGGCACACCAGCCAGGCGACGGCCAGCGCCGCGCCGGCCGCCAGCAGCAGCCCGCGGTTGTCCTGGGCGACGCGCGCGCCCTGGGCCGTCCTGGCCCGCACCGGCTCGGGGGCCTTGTCCTGCCACACCTGGGCTGCCTGGGCCGCCTTGGCCCGGGCCTGCGAGGCGGTCCGGGCGGCCTTGTCCTTGACCGGTTCGGGCAGCTTCTCCTGCACCAGGGACGCGGCCTCCGCGGCCTTGGCCTTGACCTCCCCGGCCTTGACGGCGGCCTGCTCCTTCAGCTCGGCGGCCTTCTCCCGGGCGCGGGCCGGGACGTCGGCCTGGGCCGCCAGTGCCTCCACGGTGTCGCCCAGCTCGTGACGGGTCTGCTCGACCTGCTCGCGCAGTTCCTCCGGGCTCTGGGCGGTGGGCTCGTCGTGCGGCGGCTGGGTCATCGGTGCGCACTCTCCTTGATCTCGGCCACGTCGGCCTTCACGTTCTCGATGGTCTGCTGCGGCGCGGGCGGGGCGGCCTGGGAGACCTCCTTCTTCCCCGTCAGCGTCATGACGGCGGCTACGACACCGAGGGCCGCGGTCACGATGAGGGCCGCGGTCCACACGGGCAGGGCCACCGCGATCGCGGCGATCGCGGTGGCCACCAGGGCCTCGAGCATCAGGAATCCGACGAGGCCGGCACCGCCGAACAACCCGCCGCCCTTCCCGTACCGCTTGCCCTTTTCCTTCATCTCCGCCTGGGCCAGGCGCAGCTCGCCACGGACCAGTTCGGTCAGCTGCTGCGAGGCCCGCTGCACGAGCTCGCCCACCGGTTCCGACCCCGCCCCTGACCGGCCCGGCCCGTGGTGGGGCTGTGTGTCCGACGACATGGCGATCACCTCCCGTCTCTCGCTTCTCTCGTCCGGACGGCGCCATGGGACGCCGTCCGTGAGCGCGCGGGTACCCCGGACGGGCCGGTTCAGGACGGTGAATTCAGCGATGCCGTGGCAGCGTGCGCATCCGGCGGCCTCACCTCGTGGTGGTGCAGGGCTGCCGGGGCGTCGGCCTGCTGGAGTTCGGTGAGGAGCTGGTTCTGGCCGGCGAGGAGTTCGGTGAGGATCCGGCGGGCGGCACGCAGGAGCTCGGCGACGTCTCCGCCGGCGAGCGCGTAGCGGACGGTGGAGCCCTCCCGCATGGAGACGACGATGCCGGAACGCCGCAGAACGGCCAGCTGCTGCGACAGGCTGGACGGCTCGATGTCGATGTCGGCGAGCAGATCCCGTACGGACACCGGCCCGTGCTGGAGGAGTTCCAGCACCCGGATGCGCACGGGGTGGCCGAGCATGCGGAAGAACTCTGCCTTGACCTGGTAGAGGGGGGCCTGCATGGGCTCGCTCCTGGTCGGGTGGGTGGGACTGCGGCCGACGTGGTGCGGCGGCGTCGCGGGACACCGCCGCACCACGGACCGTCTTCGAAGCCGATCCTTCACGCCTCGGACCCGGCGGGAACGCACATTGGCACCATGCTGATGTGGTGACTTGAAGAAGTCTTCACATCATGGGCAGACGTGGCCGCCGGTGTCCCCGGGCGCGCTAGATCTCGATCGCCTCCTCCACGCGCTTGAGTTGGTGGCGCGCCATCGCCAGGTTCGAGTTGGCCTTGTCGAGGACGAGGTACAGGAACAGCCCGTTGCCCGAACGGCCCTTCACCAGGCGGATCACGTGGTACTGGCGGTCCAGCGTGATCAGGATGTCCTCGATCAGGCCCTTGAGGCCCAACTGCTCCATGGTGCGGACCTTGGCCCGGATGACATCCGTGTTGCCGGCCGCGGCGACGGTCAGGTCCAGCTCCTTGCTCCCGCCGAGCGTGCCCAGCGCCATTCCACTGGTGTAGTCGACGACGGCGGCCCCCAGGGATCCCTCGATCCCGGCCATCATCTCCTTCAGCGACACTTCCACACTCGCCACAGCGCCTCCCATTGCGTGCAGTTGACAGCGCGGACCGGTGCGCGGCCCGCCTCGGTCTCCGGACCGTACGCACGCCGCCGTCACGTCAGGTGCAACTGTCTGGGACTGACCTCCGACGACCGAACATGGGCGCGAACGGATCGTTCGGCGACCCGCAAGTGCCTTGCGGGGAGGCAAAGTTGACGCCGCCGGCCGCTAGCGTTCCGTCACCTTTCCGTCCGCCACCTCCAGGCGGCGGGTGACGTGGATCGCGTCCAGCATGCGGCGGTCGTGGGTGACCAGGAGGAGGGTGCCCTGGTAGGCGTCGAGGGCGGACTCCAGCTGCTCGATGGCGGGCAGGTCCAGGTGGTTGGTGGGCTCGTCCAGGACCAGGAGGTTGACGCCCCGGCCCTGCAGCAACGCCAGGGCCGCACGGGTGCGTTCGCCCGGGGAGAGAGTCGCCGCCGGGCGCAGGACGTGGTCGCGCTTGAGACCGAACTTGGCCAGCAGGGTGCGGACTTCGACCGGCTCGGTGTCGGGTACGGCGGCGCTGAACGCGTCCAGCAGGGACTCCGTGCCGAGGAAGAGCTTGCGCGCCTGGTCGACCTCGCCGACCAGGACGCCGGAGCCGAGGGCGGCGGCGCCGGAGTCGAGCGGGAGGCGGCCCAGCAGGGCGCCCAGCAGGGTCGACTTGCCGGCGCCGTTCGCCCCGGTCACCGCCACCCGGTCCGCCCAGTCGATCTGCAGGGAGACCGGGCCGAAGGTGAAGTCGCCGCGCCGGACCTCCGCGTCGCGCAGGGTGGCCACGACGGCGCCCGACCGCGGGGCCGACGCGATCTCCATGCGCAGTTCCCACTCCTTGCGGGGTTCGTCGACGACCTCGAGCCGTTCGATCATGCGCTGGGTCTGCCGGGCCTTCGCCGCCTGCTTCTCGCTGGCCTCGCTGCGGAACTTGCGGCCGATCTTGTCGTTGTCGTTGCCCGCCTTGCGCCGGGCGTTCTTCACGCCCTTGTCCATCCAGGAGCGCTGCGTCTGCGCCCGGTCCTGGAGGGCGGCCTTCTTGTCCGCGTACTCCTCGTAGTCGTCCCGGGCATGCCGTCGGGCGACGTCGCGCTCCTCCAGGTAGGCCGCGTAGCCGCCGCCGTAGAGGTTGATCTGCCCCTGGGCGAGGTCGAGTTCGAGGACCTTGGTGACCGTGCGGGTGAGGAACTCGCGGTCGTGGCTGACGACGACGGTGCCGGCGCGCAGGCCGGAGACGAACCGTTCGAGGCGTTCCAGGCCGTCCAGGTCGAGGTCGTTGGTCGGCTCGTCGAGCAGGAAGACGTCGTAGCGGGACAGAAGGAGGGAGGCGAGCCCGGCGCGGGCCGCCTGGCCGCCGGACAGGGACGTCATCGGCTGGTCCAGGTCCACCGCGAGGCCGAGGGAGTCGGCGACCTCCTCCGCCCGTTCCTCCAGGTCCGCGCCGCCGAGGTCGAGCCAGCGCTCCAGGCTCGTCGCGTAGGCGTCGTCGGCGCCGGGTGCTCCGTCGACCAGCGCCTGGGTGGCCTCGTCCATGACGCGCTGGGCCTCGGCGACGCCGGTGCGGCGGGCCAGGAACTCCCGGATCGTCTCGCCGGGGCGGCGCTCCGGTTCCTGCGGGAGGTGGCCGACGGTCGCCGTCGGCGGGGAGAGCCGCAGTTCCCCCTGCTCCGGGGCGAGGAGCCCCGCGAGCATCCTGAGCAGCGTGGACTTGCCCGCGCCGTTGGCACCGACCAGCCCGATCACGTCACCGGGCGCGACGACGAGGTCGAGCCCGGCGAACAGGGAGCGGTCGCCGTGCCCGGCGGCGAGGTTCTTGGCGACGAGTGTGGCAGTCATCAGGCCGCCGATCCTAACCGCCGCCGGGCCCGCCCCGCCTCGCCGTGTTCACCGGGCCATCGCCTCCACCAGCACGCTCCCCGCCGTCCGCGCCACCACGAACGACTCGCCCCTGACCGCCCTGGCGTCCAGCGCGATGCGGTGCCGGCCCGCTTCCAGGACCCCGTCGAAGACATCGTGGGCGTGGGTGCGGTAGAGCCGGTCCACCCGGTACGCGGTCAGCCGGACCCGGCAGGGCGAGGTGACCTCGATGCCCGCCTCGCCG
Organism: Streptomyces sp. NPDC050534; assembly: GCF_044457745.1. Classification (NCBI taxonomy): domain Bacteria; kingdom Bacillati; phylum Actinomycetota; class Actinomycetes; order Kitasatosporales; family Streptomycetaceae; genus Streptomyces; species Streptomyces sp. NPDC050534. The sequence goes on along the minus strand of NZ_JBITHF010000002.1, from coordinate 1,025,407 downwards.
TCGGCCGCCACCAGCCGGGTCAGCCGGCGCCGCTCCACCGGGCTGCGGTCCAGGGCGTGTTCGATCTGGGCGACGAGCAGCGGGACGATCGGGGCGAGTCCCTCGACGTACGCCACCTCGACGCCGGCCTGCTGGAAGGAGCGGCGCACCTGGGCCCGCTGGTCCTGGCCGACCGCGCGGCCGAAGGCGACCGCGCCGTAGCCGCGCAGTTCGTCCGCGGGGACGCCGTGCGCGTCGTGGGCGATGTCGGCGCCGATGCCGATGGCGCGCAGGGCGGCGGCCAGCTTGGCGAGCAGGGCGACCCGCGCGCCGATGAGCAGGACCCGGCGCCGCGTGCCCGGGACCTGGCCGTCGAGAAGCGCGGCCAGCGCCTCGCGGTAGCGGTCGCCCTGGAAGCGGAAGGGTCCTATCCCGTGGTACCCGTCGCGCTCCAGATCGGCGTGTTCGCCGGTCTGCCAGGCGAAGTCCCGCCAGATGAAGTCCTCGCCGTCGCGCTGGATGACCGCGGTGACCGCGCCGCAGGCCAGGTCCGCGCACTCGGGGCAGCCGTAGATCATGTAACGGCCGTCCGGAAGCGGTGCCTCCGCCTCCAGCAGGAGGCTGCGGACCTGCTCGGTGAAGATCGCGGGCGGGACGTCGGAGGCGAGCGGGGAGACGGCGTCGAGGTCGGAGAGCTGGAACAGCAGCGGCCGTCCGTCGACGATGAAGTCCACGAAGTCCCGGTGGATCTGGTAGTCACCGTTGGTGAGGACTCCACCGGCGCGCATCGCCGGTGCCAGGCCGAAGGTCGCGTATCCGGCAGACATGCTGTGAGTATTCCCGCAGTCGAAGCTCTCCGAGCACGGCATGCCACATTCCGCTACCGTCCCTGGCGGGAGGGCACATTGAACAACGATGTCATCGTGGTGGGAGGCGGGGTCGTCGGGCTGACCACCGCCGTCGTTCTCGCCGAGCGCGGCGTACGGGTGCGGGTGTGGACACGGGATCCCGCCGAGCGGACCACCTCGGCGGTCGCCGGGGCGCTGTGGTGGCCGTACCGGATCGAGCCAATCGCCCGGGCACGGGAGTGGGCACTGCGGTCCCTGGACGTGTACGAGGAGCTGGCGGGCGACCCCGAGGCGACCGGCGTACGGATGGTCGAAGGGGTACTGGGCGAGGCGGACCTCGACCGGGCCGAGGCCTGGGCGGCCGCCCGGGTGCCGGGGCTGCGCGTGTCGACGCCCGAGGAGTACGCCGGGAGCGGGCTGTGGGCACGGCTGCCACTCGTCGACATGCTCGCGCATCTGCCGTGGCTGCGGGAGCGGCTGGTGAAGGCGGGCGGAGTGGTCGAGGAGCGTACGGTCGCCGGCTTCGCGGAGGCGGACGCCCCCGTCGTCGTCAACTGCACCGGGCTGGGGGCGCGTGAGCTCGTCCCGGACGCGTCCGTACGGCCCGTGCGCGGGCAGCTGGTCGTGGTGGAGAACCCCGGCATCCGCACCTGGCTCACCTCCACCGGCCCGGACGGGGAGATGGCGTACTTCTTCCCGCAGCCCGGCCGGCTGCTGCTGGGCGGCACGGCCGACGAGGACGCCTGGTCGCCGGAGCCGGACCCGGCGGTGGCCGAGGCGATCGTACGGCGCTGTGCGGCGCTGCGGCCCGAGATCGCGGGGGCGCGGGTGCTGGGGCACTGCGTGGGGCTGCGGCCGGTGCGGGACGCGGTGCGGCTGGAGCGTGAAGTCCTGCCGGACGGGCGGGTGTTGGTGCATAACTACGGGCATGGCGGGGCGGGTGTGACCGTGGCTTGGGGGTGTGCGGAGGAGGCGGCCGGACTGGCTTGCCCGGCCGCCTAGCGCTCCGCGGGGTGCGGCGAATTCGTCTGCGGCGCCGTCGTGGCTGGTCGCGCAGTTCCCCGCGCCCCTTACGGGTGCTGCTCAGCCGATCGGGATGCGGTGGGCGGTGCTCGGGTTGCGTACGCCCGTCAGGGGTGTCGCCGTGGGTGCGGACGAGGGCTTGGTGGGTGTGGCGTGGTCGAAGGCCGGCGCGCCGCCGACCAATGGGACGCTCGCCGAGGTGCGGGACAGGTCCAGGGTGAGGGTCGGCCTGTCGGCCGGGGGGTCGATGAGGTCCTTGTCGGTGCCCGCGACGATCAGCGCGAGCCGGTGGCCGGCCGGGACGACGTGGTCGGTGGCCGCGAGGTCCAGGGTGATGGTGTACGCCTTGCCCGGGGTGAGCGGGACGCCCTTGCGGTCGGAGGCGTAGTTGCCTAGGTCGGCCCAACCGCGGCTGAACACCGTGTAGTCGACGTTCGTCCTCTTCGCCGCGGTGTTCTTGAAGCAGGCGCTGTCGCCCGCGGTGCTCGCGCCCCAGCAGCTGCGGTCGGTGCCGGTCGTGATGCCCTCGGCGGCGTCCGCGTAGTCCCGGATGGTGTCCGGGCCGAGGTCGACCAGGACGGCGGAGAGGTGGGCCGTCCTGGTGGTCGGAGTCGCGGTGACCGTCACCTTGGAGGAGCCGGACAGACGCAGGTCGTGGGTGAGGGGCCCGGTGAGGAAGCCGGCCTTCTCCGGGGTCGGCGTGGCGATCTTGGCGGCCCAGTCGGTCTCGCTCAGCTGCGGGTCGTCGGTGAAGGTCTCGCTGCCGTGGCCCTTGCCGAGGCCGAGGGTGCCGACGCCCGCCTGGGTGCCCCGGCCGGGGCGCAGGGTCGTGGCGCCCCCGCCGCTCGGCGGCCAGACCTTCGAGGTGACCCACTGGTCGGGGTGGCGTTCGATGTCGGCCATCGGCTCGCGGTCGATTCCGTTGTCGTAGCCGAGGAGTTCGTGGTCGAACCAGCGGTGCAGGGTGTCGACCCAGGCGCCGCGGCGGAAGTCGAAGGGATCGACGTGGCCGGTCTGGGAGAGCCAGATCTTGCGCTCGACGCCGTTCTTGGCGAGGGCGTTCCACCACTGGCCGAAGTGCTTGGTGCGGACGTTGAGGTCCTGCATGCCGTGGGTGAGGAAGACGCTCGCCCGCACCTTGCCCGCGTCCTTGACGTAGTCGCGCTCGGTCCAGAACGGTGTCCAGTCGCCGGTGCGCGGGGCGCCGTCGACGAGCTTGTTCTGCACCACGGCGCACTTGGCCTGGGCGTCGGGGCTGTCCACGTAGTTCGACAGCCCGTCGGGGCCCGAGTCGTACAGCGGGGCGCCCTTGGCGAAGTAGTAGTCGTACCAGGAGGAGATGGCGCTGATCGGGACGACGGTCTTCAGGCCCTTGACGCCGGTCGCGGCGACGCCGTTGGCGATCGTGCCGTCCCAGCTCTTGCCGATCATGCCGGTTCTGCCATTGGTCCAGGTCGCCTTGGCCGTCGTGCCGCCCGTGCGCGTCGTGTACGCCTTCGCCCGGCCGTTGAGCCAGTCGACGACGGCCTTCGCGGACTGGACGTCGGAGCGGCCGCCGACGTCCACGCAGCCGTCGGAGCGGTTGGTGCCGGCGAGGTCGACGCCGACGAAGGCGTAGCCGCGGGGCACGAAGTAGTTGTCGTAGAAGAGCGGCATCTGGACGACGTGGCCCTGCGCGTCGTACGTCTTCAGCTGGCTCTCGTTGCCGCGGCCGCAGCAGGAGTAGTACGGGCTGGCGTCCATGATGACGGGTATCTTGCGGCCCTGCCGGGCGGGTTCGCGGGGGCGCACGATGTCGACGGCGACGCGGTCGTGCTTTCCGTCGCGGTCGCCGTCGAGCCCGGTGTCCACCCATACGGCCTCGCGGATGGCGTTCGCGTACGAGTAGACGGGCCGGCTCTCCCGCGGTGACGCGGTGGCCGCGTGGGCCGCGTGGGCTGCCGCCGGGGTGAGGAAGGCTGCCATGAGGACGGCGATGGCCGCCGTCGCGAGCGATCTCCAGGTCGTGAAGCGCATGCGTATCGGCATGCGCGGGACGGTACATCGGTCAACTGCCGTGCAGAAGAGGGCCGTGAGTCGCCGTGCGGGGCGGGCGTGGCCGGATCGGGCCTTGTCACAAGGGGGTTGATGACGGCCGAATGGCGATCGTGTGACAGGCGGGGCCATGGACGTGCCCAGTGGCACAGGGACTCCATAGGCTCCGGACAGACCTCGTGCCCCTACGACTTGGAGCTTTCGTGCACCGCAGAATCATCGCGCCGGGCGCACTCGCTGCGGCCTCCCTGATGCTGGCGATCCCGGCGTCCGCCGCAAGCTACGCCCCTGGCGCTCCGGGCATCGGCGACCCCTACTACCCGGCCTACGGCAACGGCGGATACGACGTCTCCCACTACGACCTGCGCCTGAAGTACCAGCCGACGACGGACGAGTTGTCCGGTACGGCGACGATCCTGGCGAGGACCACGCAGGACCTGTCCAGCTTCGACCTCGACTTCCTGCTGGACGTCAGCGAGGTGCGGGTCAACGGCGCCAAGGCGTCCTTCACCACCTCCGGCCAGCACGAACTGGTCATCACGCCGAAGACGCCGCTGCCCAAGGGCACGCCGATCACCGTCGTCGTGCGCTACAGCGGGGTGCCGTCGACGAAGAGCGCCTACGGCTTCAACACCTGGCACCGGACGCCGGACGGGGCCGTCGCGGCGGACGAGCCCGAAGCGGCCTGGTGGTGGTACCCGAGCAACGACCACCCGCTCGACAAGGCCACCTACGACGTGTCGGTCGCCGTGCCGAACGGCACGCAGGCCCTGTCCAACGGCACGCTGCAGTCGACGAGTTCGCAGCTGGGCTGGACGCGCTACAACTGGCGCCAGAACAAGCCGCAGGCCACGTACCTGACCACGCTGGCGGTCGGGAAGTTCGACATCACGACCAGCACCTCCGAGGGCGGGGTGCCGGTCGTCAACGCCTACAGCAAGGACCTCGGCGACAACGACGGGGCGGCTCGGGCGAGCGTGGAGCGGACCGGGGAGCTCGTCGACTGGCTCAGCGGCTACTTCGGGCCGTATCCGTTCAGCTCGGCCGGCGGCTACGTCCCCAACACGACCACCGGGTACGCGCTGGAGACGCAGACCAGGGTCTACTACAGCCCGAAGCAGTTCGCGAACGGCTCCAACGCCTCTGTCGTCGTACACGAGTTGGCGCACCAGTGGTACGGCGACAGCGTGTCGCTGAAGGGCTGGAAGGACATCTGGATCAACGAGGGCTTCGCGCGGTACGCCCAGTGGCTGTGGTCCGAGCACGAGGGCGAGGGCACGACGCAGGAACTCGCCGACTACGTGTACGCCTCGCATCCGGCCGACGACGCGTTCTGGAAGGTCGAGCCAGGTGATCCCGGTCCGGACAACCAGTTCGACATCGCTGTCTACGACCGCGGTGCCCTGGCGATCCAGGCCCTGCGGAACGCTGTCGGCGACGACTCGTTCTTCGCCATCCTCAAGGGCTGGCCCCAGGAGCATGCGTACGGGAACGCGTCGGTCGCCGACTTCGAGGCGTATGCGGAGAAGGTGTCGGGCAAGTCGCTGAGTTCGCTGTTCGACACGTGGCTGTTCCAGCCGACGAAGCCGGGCGCTGCCGCGGTGACGGGGGCGGCGGTCGCCAAGTCCGCTGCTGTGCAGCCGAAGTCGTGGAAGAAGATCGCGGCCACGAACGACGTGCACTGAGGGGTTGGTGGGTTCGGTGGCGTGGGGGCTGCAGGCCGGATGTGGCTGGTCGCGCAGTTCCCCGCGCCCCTAAAGGCCCGCCACGCCTGCCAGCAGGTCGTCGCGGCCTATCGACTCCGTCTCCGTCGACGGCACCGTGCACGCGTGGGCACCCGCCACCGTGCCGTACACCGCACTGCGGCGAGGTGTCTCGCGATTGAGCCAGCCGTAGAGGAAGGCCGCTGCGAAGGCGTCGCCCGCGCCGTTGGAGTCGAGGACCGGGGCGGGTGGGGTGGCGGGGGCTATGTGGGTGAGTTCGTCGTCGGCGAGGAGGTAGGCGCCCTTCGCGCCCGCGGTGGCGATGACCACCTCGGCGCGGCCGCGGTCGGCGATGCGGCGCATGGTGCGTTCCGGGTCGGAGAGGGCGGTGGTGGAGAGGAAGACGACGTCGGCGCTGTAGGCGAAGGGCTCGTGGTACGGGTTCTCGCCGTCCCAGTCGTGCAGGTCGGTGGAGACCGTCGCGCCCGTCTCGCGCAGGAGGGGCAGGGTGTCGGCGCAGGGCTGGGTGATGGTCACGTGGACGTGGCGGCTCGCCGCGGCCAGGGCGCGCAGCGTGTCCTCCGGGAAGCGGTCCTCGACCAGCGTGCGGCTCGCGTCGTACAGCGACAGGCGCCTGCCGTCGGGACTGACGAGGTTGACCGCGCGCTTGGTCCCGGCGGGCTGTGGGACCGCCGTGAGGGCGATGCCCTTGTCCCGGTGCAGGGCGCGTACCAGCTCGCCCTCGGGGTCGTCGCCGAGCATGTCGAGGTGGTGCACGCGCAGACCGAGCGCGCCGATCCCCAGGGCGACGAAGTCGCCGGTCTGCCCGGCCCGCGTGCGGATGCCCTGCTCGATCATGTAGCTGTCGGCGTACGGGAGCGGCAGCTGCGGCACGTACACGATCGTGTCCACACCCGCACCGCCCAGTACGAGAACGTCGATGTCGCGGCTCATGTCCCGCCCTCCCCGTGGTCGTACACGGTGACCTTGACACCGCGCCTCACCAGCCGCTCCGTGATCAGCGGCTCCACCCGCGACCATCTGCCGCCGGCCAGACCGCACCCTATCCGGGGCATGTGGACGGAGGCGCCCAGTTCCAGGGCCTTGTCGGCCAGCTTCGCGAGGGCCGCGTCGATCGCCTCGTAGCGCACCGGGACGCCCTTGCTGCCGGTCCTGGTGCCGCGCTGGCCGATCATGTTGGCCACCCACACATAGGGCTCGACCTGGATGAACTGGGCGGCGCCCAGCCCGAAGTCGTTCGCCGCGCGGCCACGGTGCCAGGCGCGGTACGCCGCCTCCGGCTCCGGCCAGCGGCGCGACAGCGCGAGGACGAAGCCCTTCCCCCAGCCCCCGAGGTCGTTGCAGACATGCGCGATCACCTTGACGCCCTTCACCGACGGCGTGGTGGCGTCACCCCGGATGCAGACGATCTCCGACATGACGCCACCGTACGGCCCGCCACTGACAACCGCCCCCGGGTTTTCGCGCGGGCTACCTCGTGAGTTCCGTCAGTTCCTCGTTCTCCGCGCGGGCGACCCGGCGTCGTACGCCGAACCAGCCCGCCACCAGCATCGCGGCGATGAGCGGGATGAGCAGGAGGGTCTTGCGGCCGACCTCGGGGTCGTTCCACATCAGGCCGAGGACGGCGAGGAGGAAGACGATCGTGGTGATCTCGGTGACCGGGCTGCCGGGGAGGCGGAAGGACGGGCGGGACAGCAGGCCCGCCTTCGCGCGGCGGACGAAGACCAGGTGGCAGATCATGATGATCACCCAGGTCGACACGATGCCGAGCGAGGCCACGTTCAGCACGATCTCGAAGGCCTGGCTCGGCATGAGGTAGTTGAGGCCGACGCCGAGCACGCACACCGCGCAGGTGAGCAGGATGCCGCCGTAGGGGACCTGGCTGCGGTTCATGCGCGCCGTGAACCTGGGCGCCGAACCCGCCATCGCCATCGAGCGCAGGATGCGGCCCGTGGAGTACAGGCCCGAGTTGAGGGACGACATCGCCGCCGTGAGGACCACCAGGTTCATCACGTCACCGGCTCCGGAGACACCGATCTTCGACAGCACCGTGACGAAGGGGCTCTCGTCCGCCGAGTAGACCGAGCCGGGCAGGAGAAGGGCGAGGAGGACGACCGAGCCGACGTAGAACAGGCCCACGCGCCACATGATCGAGTTCACCGCGCGCGGGACGACCTTCTCCGGCTCGGCGGTCTCGCCCGCCGCGACGCCGACGAGCTCGAGGGCGGCGTACGCGAAGATCACGCCCTGCATGACCAGGACGACCGGCATCATGCCGTGCGGCAGGACGCCGCCGTGGTCGGAGATCACGCTCATGCCCGGGGTCCGGCCGCCCACCTCGTGCCGGGTGGCCAGCAGCCAGATGCCGATCAGCATGAAGCCGACGAGGGTGGCGACCTTGACGATCGCGAACCAGAACTCCATCTCGCCGAAGATCTTCACCGAGATCAGGTTCACGGCCAGGACCACGGCGAGCGCGATCAGGGCCAGCACCCACTGCGGGATGCTCGTGAACATGCTCCAGTAGTGCGTGTAGAGCGCGATGGCGGTGATGTCTGCGATGCCGGTCGTCGACCAGTTCAGGAAGTACATCCAGCCGGCGACGTAGGCGCCCTTCTCGCCCAGGAACTCACGGGCGTAGGACACGAAGGACCCGGAGGAGGGGCGGTAGAGGACCAGTTCGCCGAGCGCCCGGACCACGAAGAAGGCGAAGACGCCGCAGACGAGGTAGGCGGCCGCGAGCGCGGGGCCCGCGGTGTGCAGGCGCCCTCCGGCGCCCAGGAAGAGTCCGGTGCCGATCGCGCCGCCGATGGCGATCATGTTGACGTGGCGGTGCTTGAGGCCCTTGCTGTAGCCCGCGTCGCCCGCGTCCGCGGGCGTCGGGGCGGCGTCGCTGTGGGGTGCGACCTGTGCCGTGGTGACGGCGTCCTTGCTCACGGGGGTACCACTCTCTGGTGCGCCCGAGCGGATCGCGCTCGGGTTCTCCGGACGTACAAGGGCCGCGCACTCGGTGGGGGAACGCGGACCAACGCGGCACCTTCCCCCGGTCCCCCGGGCGCATGCGATGGCATAGATCACACAGCGGTGCTTCTCACACGCCTCACCAGCACCTCACATGCCCAGGGCGACCACGTCGTACGGGTTTCACAGTTCTGGTGAGACAGCGATACTGCTGCACATGACGACCGACACCGACAGCGACACCGGGGAGCCGAAGCTCACGGTCGACGAACTGGCCGCGCGGGCCGGCATCACCGTCCGCACGGTCCGCTTCTACAGCACCAAGGGGCTGCTCCCCCCGCCGGTGATCGGACCGCGCCGGGTCGGGCACTACGGGCAGCAGCACCTGGCCCGGCTTGCGCTGATCGAGGAGCTCCAGCACCAGGGCATGACCCTGGCGGCGATCGAGCGCTACATGGAGCAGCTGCCGCCCGGCCTCAGCCACCACGACCTGGCGATCCACCGGGCCGTCGTCGCGTCGTGGGCCCCCGACACCGTGGAGAGGCTCACGGCGGAGGAGCTGCACCGCCGGGCCGGGCGCCCGCTGAGCGAGGACGACGTCGAGCGGCTCGCCGCCATGGGGGTCGTCCGGGCCGACGGGGACGCCTTCCGCGTCGACGCGGGGCTGCTGCGGCTCGGGGTGCAGCTCCTCGACGTACCGCTGTCCGAGGCGGCCATCCTCGCCTCGCGCAAGGTCCTGATCGAGCACTCGCGCGCGGCGGCGCACGAGCTGTCGCAGCTGTTCCGCGGCGAGGTGGCCGAGCGCGACGAGCAGGACGTGAAGCTGCTGTCGGCGCACATGCAGCCCCTCGTGGTGCAGGCGCTGCTGACGACCTTCCAGCGCTCACTCAAGGAAGAGGTGCACCAGTGGCTCGCGGAACCGCAGCCGGAGTCACCGGGGTCACAGGAAGGCCGATCCGCCTGACACGTTGAGCGTCTGCCCGGTCAGGAAGCCGCTGCCCTCGTCCACCACGTACAGCAGGCTCGACACCAGGTCGGACGGCTCCTGGGTGCGCCGCACGACCTGCCCGGCGCGGACGGCCTCGAAGCCGCCGCCCGCGCCGACCGTCCGCTCGGCGGTGGCGGTGCGCACCATGGTCGGCGCGATCGCGTTGACGGTGATGCCGTACAGGCCGAGCGCCGAGGCCAGCGCGCGCGTGAACCCGATCAGGCCCATCTTCGAGGCGACGTAGGGGACCATGTCGGGGCCTGGCCGGTGGATCAGGCCCCGCCCGCCAGCACCAGCCGTACGGGAGCCGTGCCCGATGACCGAGGCCGAGCGTGCCGTGGACGACGCCGAGCGCGCCCGCGATCAGGGCGGCGGGCTGCGCCGGCTCGTCCCGCTGCCCGGCCGTCTGGTACGGGACGAGCTGGGCGTCCTGCTCGTGCTCGCGCTGCTGATCACCGGGATCGGCATCGCCTACCCGGACTTCCTATCTCCGCGGGCCGGGTCGACGTCGCGGGCCGCGGGACGCCGCGCTCGCTGCGGGACGCGGTCCGCTCGGGCGTCGCCTTCGTACCGAGCGACCGCAAACGCCACGGCCTGATGACGGACCGGACGGTGTGGGAGAACACCACGACGGTGAGCTGGATGGCGCTCGGCCGCGGCGGCGTCATGCCCTCCCGCTCCGAACTGGTGCGCCGCACCACCGACTTGACGCAGCGGCTGCGGCTGCGCGGCGGCCCCTATGACGTCGTGGCCCGCCTCTCCGGCGGCAACCAGCAGAAGGTCGTCTTCGCCAAGTGGCTGGCGACCGACCCGAAGATCGTCGTCCTCGACGACCCGACGCGGGGTGTCGACGTCGGCGTACGGACCGAAATGCACCGCATCGTCGGCGAGTTGGCGGCGGTCGGCGCGGCGGTGCTCGCCTCGACCGACCTGGCCGAACTGACGGAGGTGTGCGACCGGGTGCTGGTGTTCGTGAGGGGGCGGGTGACGGGTGAGGTGCACGGGGAGCGGCTGACGGAGCATGCGCTGGCGGTGGCGATGCAGCAGGCGGTGCCCGAGTCCGGGGCGGGCTGACAGAGGCCGGGCCCCAACCGGCTGCGGAGGGACGGCAGTCAGGCCGACAGCGTGCGCGTCAGGGCTCTCGCCGCCGCGCACACCCGGGCGCCCATGCGGTCGACGTCCAGGCGGCGGGTACCCCCGGTGACGGAGATCGCGGCGATCGGGCGGGGGCCGTGGTCGCGGACGTAGACCGGGGCGGCGACGGCGGAGATGCCGACCTCGGCCTCCTCCAGGTTGACGCCGTAGCCGCGGGCCCGGGTCAGCGCCAGGTCGCGGGCGAGCTGGCCGGGCAGGACCATGGTGCGCGGGGTGAGACGGAGCAGGATGCGGTGCGGCGGGCGCGGGTCCTGGGCGAGGAACACCTTGCCGGTGGCCGTGCAGTGCGCGGGCAGCCGGCCCCCGGTGCGGGAGACGATCGGCGTCGCGCGACGGCCGGTGACCTTCTCCAGGAAGAGTGTGTCGGTGCCGTCGGGGACGGCCAGATGCACGTTCTCCAGCGTCACCTCGTGCAGATCGCCGAGATAGGGCAGCGCGGCGTCCCGCAGTTCGCGCACGGTCGGTGCCGACTGGCCCAGTACGAACAGCCCGAGCCCGATGCGGTAACTGCCCTCCTCGGTGCGCTCGACCAGGCCGAGCCGGACCAGCTCGCCGACCAGCCGGTGCGCGGTCGGCTTCGGCAGCCCCGTGCGCAGGGCCAGTTCGGCGAGCGTGAGGGCGGTCCCGGAGTCGCCGCAGGCGCGCAGCAGCATGACCCCGCGGGCGAGCACCGACTTCGGCAGCTGACCGTCCGTCATGGACCGATGGTGGTGGCTGGCCGGGCGGGTGACAAGGTGCGGGTCGCCGTGAGTGGCTCAGCAGCGTGGCGCGGGCTTGCTGTAGGTGGTGTTGCTCGGCGTCGCCACGTAGTAGTCCGACACGTAGTGGCCGTTCTCCAGCCGGTCCCAGATCTTGGTGGTGCCGGTCGTCGTACCGGAGCGCTGGCAGGTGACCCAGGCGAGCGCGCCGTTCGGCGAGGTGCCGACGGCGGTGTACCCGGAGCCCGGTCCGCTGCGTTCGGTCAGGCCGGCGGCGGCCGTCACCTGGTACGGGTAGGTGCAGCGCGGCAGGGGCGCGGTGTAACCGGTGTTGGAGGCGGTGCTGACGTAGTAGTCCGAGACGTAGGCGCCGTTGGTCAGCTTGTCCCAGACGGTCGTCGTGCCGACCTTGGTGCCGGGGGCCTGGCAGACGACGTTCACGGTCGCGCCGGGCGCGTACGAGGTGACGACCGGGTACGACGTCGCGGGTCCGCTGCGCGCGTTGAGCGCGGTCGAGCTGGTCACCTTGTACGGGTGGGCCACCGTCGCCACGGGAGCGTCGACGCGGTCGGTGTCGATGTTGATCGTGACCCCGCCGTACGTCTCGTCGTGGCCGCCGCGGAACTGCTTGGCCCGCTGGTGGACGGCCCACTTGGAGTCGGCGATGCTGGTCCAGCCCTTGAGGGAGTCGACCCCGTCGTAGCGGGCGATCCACAGGGCGTCCGGACGGGCGTATGCCGTCGATGTGTAGACGTCGGCGAGTTGTTTGGCGCCCAGGTTGAGGTTCATGTAGACGCCGGAGACCCAGCCGAGTCGGTGCAGTTCCTTGGTCCACGCCGAGAGGTAGGTCAGGACGGCCATGCGGCACGTGGTGTCCGTCTGGCTGTAGTTCTCGATGTCGTTGTAGAGAGCGCTGCCGGGCTGCATGCCGAGCGCCTTGGCCGCCGTGATCGCCTGCGTGGCGGCCGCGGTGCCCTGTGAGCGCGCGGTGGCCGGTGCCGTACTGATCTTGGCGTCGGTGGGGCGGGCCCCGCAGGGTGGCTGCAGGCCCTTGTGGATGGGCAGCAGACGCCACTTCAGCTGCGACACGGAGGCCACCCACGAGGCGGTCAGCTGCGATTGGGCGCAGGTGCGGTTGACGCCCGAGACGTAGACGCCGAGCGCACGGTACGGCGAGGCGCTCCATGCCTGCACGGACGCGAGCGGAGGGGCCGTACAGGCGTCGAAGGCGAGGCCCGAGTAGCGGGTCGCGCTCGCGCCGGAGGGGTAGCCGACGGAGGTGGCCGGTTCGGCCGCCGCAGCCGGGGCGAGAACCAGGGCGGTCGCCGCGCCCAGGACGCCGGCGGACCAGACGGCGAGGAGTCTTCGCAGGACGGAGTGCGGATGCGGCATGACAGCCCCCGGGCGGTGAGCGGTTGAGGTGCCGTCAGCGTGGGCGCGGGACCTGGGCCGCTGCCATGGGCCGGACGGCCCTGCGGTGGGCCTGCCGGACCTGCTTCAGGACCGCAGGGGCACGTCGATCAGCAACGGCCGCGTCAGCTCCCCCGCGCCCGCGACCAGTTCACGCAGATGGTCCGCACTCGCCGCGCGGACGGCGTCGACGCCGAAGAAACGGGCCGCCTGGGTGAAGTCCAGCCGGCCCAGGTCGGTGCCGGGGCAGGGGCCCGGGTTGCCCATGGCCGTGTAGGTGTCCTGGAGGGTCTGGTAGACGCCGTTGTTCATCACGACGAACAGGACGGGGGCGTTCTGGCGGGCGGCGCTCCACAGTCCCTGGAGGCCGAAGAGGGTGCAGCCGTCACCGAGGACGGCCACCACCGGGCGGCCGGGTTCGGCGAGGGCGCGGCCGACGGCGGCGCCGATGCCCCAGCCCAGGCCGCCGCCGACGGTGTGCGTGTAGCTGCCGGGGCGTTCGAGGCGGACGAGGCGGCGCACCAACAGGCCGACCGTGATGGCCTCTTCGACCACGATCGCGTCCGGTGGCAGACCGCGGGCCACGGCGTGGGCGGCGGCCCAGGGCGCGAGCGGTGCCGGCGAGTAGGCGGCGCGGGCGGCGGACTCGGCGCGGTCGCGGTCGGCGGTGTGCCGCTCGCCGGCGCGCAGGATGCGGGCCTTGGCCGTATGGGCCGGTACGCGGTCGTGCAGAAGCTCGGCCAGGCGGTGCAGAGAGGGGGCGAGGGCGCCCACCAGCCCTGCCGCGGCGGCGAAGTTGCGGCCGATCTCGTGCGGGTCGGAGTCGAGCTGGATGACGGTGAGGCCGGGCGGCAGCGCGGGCCCGGGGCTGTAGTGATGGGGCGTGAAGGCGTGCGCCCCGGCGATCAGCACGGTGTCGTAGGGGGCGAGGGCCTGGCGGACCGCGTCGTGCCGGGGCGGCAGCATCCCGGCGTGAAGGGGGTGCGTCGTGGGGAAGTTGAGGCAGTCGGCCATCGGCTGGTGGTGGACGACGGCGCCACACGCCTCCGCGGTACGGACGAGGGCGGCGACGGCGTCCTCGCGGCCCACGCCGTCCCCGGCGACGACGGCGGGGCGGGCCGCGGCGCCGAGCAGCAGCGCGGCGCGCTCCAGGCCGGCGGCCGGGCCGAGCGGGGGCGTGGGGGTGCGGGCCGGGACCTCGACCTCGGTGCCCTCGCCGAGCACGTCCATGGGGAGGGACAGGAACACCGGTCCCGCGGGCGGCCGTACGGCGAGGGCGAAGGCGCGGCGCAGGGCCAGCGGGAGGTCGCGGGCGTGCTGGATGTCGTACGCCGCCTTCACCGCCGGGGTGGCCAGGCCGATCAGGTCGCCGGAGAGCATGGGGTCCTGCTGGAGGTGGCGGCGGTCCTGCTGGCCGGCCGTCACGACGAGGGGGTGCGGGAGCGGCGGGCGTTGAGCAGGCCGATCAGGCCGTTGGCGAGGCCGGCGGCGATGTGCAGGCTGACGAAGGCCGGGCGGCCGGTGCCGCGGGCGTAGCCGTCGGCCATGGCGACGACGGAGCCCTCGTGGACGCCGAGCACGTACTCGGGTTCGCCGTGGGCGTCCGCGAGGGCGGCCAGGAACGGGAGTTCGGTGGTGCCGGGGTTGCCGAAGACGCGGTCCACGCCCTCGCCGCGCAGGATGTCCAGGACGGCGCGGGCGGGACGCTGACCCATGGGGGGCTCCTCCGGGGGACGGTGGCCGTGCGGAGCGTTCGCGGGTCAGCGTCGAGGGCCCGGGGGGCGGGGTGCAAGACCCGCGTACCGCTCAGCGATACGTCCTGCCTCCGCCGCCCCGCCCGGTCGCGTCACGCGTCCGTGAAGCGCTCCCCCTTCTCGGCCTTCTCCACCAGCAGTGCGGGCGGGTCGAAACGCTCCCCGTACCGCTCGGCCAGCTCGCGCGCGCGGGCCACGAACCCGGGCAGGCCCCCCTCGTAGCCGTTGATGTACTGGAGGATGCCGCCGGTCCAGCCGGGGAAGCCGATGCCGAAGATGGAGCCGATGTTGGCGTCGGCGACCGATGTGAGGACGCCCTCTTCGACGAGCTTGACCGTGTCGAGGGCCTCGGCGAAGAGCATGCGTTCCTGCATGTCCTCGAAGGGGATCTCGTGGCCCGGCTTGGTGAAGTGCTCGCGCAGGCCCGGCCACAGGCCCGCCCGCCTGCCGCCCTCGTCGTAGTCGTAGAAGCCCGCTCCCCCGCTGCGGCCGGGGCGCTCGAACTCGTCGACCATGCGGTCGATGACGGCCTCGGCGGGGTGGGCCGGCCAGGTGCCGCCGGCCTCCTCGACGGCCCGCTTGGACTCGTTGCGGATCTTGCGCGGGAGGGTGAGGGTCAACTCGTCCATCAGGGACAGGACCTTGGCCGGGTAGCCGGCCTGCGCCGCCGCCTGCTCGACCGACGCGGGCTCGATGCCCTCGCCGACCATGGCGACGCCCTCGTTGATGAAGTGGCCGATGACGCGGGAGGTGAAGAAGCCGCGGGAGTCGTTGACGACGATCGGCGTCTTGCTGATCTGGCGGACCAGGTCGAAGGCGCGCGCCAGGGCCTCGTCGCCCGTGCGCTCACCCTTGATGATCTCGACGAGCGGCATCTTGTCGACCGGGGAGAAGAAGTGCAGGCCGATGAAGTCGGCCTGGCGCTCGACGCCTTCGGCCAGCACGGTGATCGGCAGGGTGGAGGTGTTGGAGCACAGCAGCGCGTCCGGCTCGACGACGTGCTGGATCTCCTGGAAGACCTTGTGCTTGAGCTCGGGGTTCTCGAAGACGGCCTCGATCACGGCGTCGCAGCCGGCCACGTCCTGCGGATCCGCCGCCGGCGTGATGAGCGCGAGCAGGGCGTCCGCCTTCTCCTGTGTCGTACGGCCGCGGGAGACGGCCTTGGCGCACAGCTTCTCGGAGTACCCCTTGCCCTTGACGGCCGCCTCCAGGGAGACGTCCTTCAGGACGACCTCGATGCCCGCGCGGGCACAGGAGTAGGCGATGCCCGCGCCCATCATCCCGGCGCCGAGGACGGCGACCTTGCGGACCTTGCGGGACTCGATGCCCTTGGGGCGGTTGGCGCCGGAGTTGACGGCCTGGAGGTCGAAGAAGAACGCCTGGATCATGTTCTTCGAGGTCTGGCCCGCGGCCAGTTCGACGAAGTAGCGGGCCTCGATGACCTGCGCGGTCTCGAAGTCGACCTGGGAGCCCTCGACGGCCGCGGCGAGGATGTTGCGTGGCGCCGGGTAGGGCGCGCCGTTGGTCTGCTTGCGCAGGTTGGCCGGGAAGGCGGGCAGGTTGGCCGCGAACCTGGGGTTGGCGGGGGTGCCGCCCGGGATGCGGTAGCCGGGCTTGTCCCAGGGCTGCTGCGACTCGGGGTTGGCGTCGATGAAGGCGCGGGCCTTGGCGAGCATCTCGTCCTGGGTGGCGGCGACCTCGTGGACCAGGCCGTTGTCGAGGGCGCGCCGCGGGTTGTACTGGGTGCCCTGGAGCAGCACCTTCAGCAGGGCGTCGGCGATGCCCAGCAGGCGGACCGTGCGGACGACTCCGCCGCCGCCGGGCAGCAGGCCGAGGGTGACCTCGGGGCAGCCGATCTTGGAACCCGGTGCGTCGAGGGCGACGCGGTGGTGGCAGGCGAGGGCGAGCTCGTAACCGCCGCCCAGGGCCGCGCCGTTGATCGCGGCGACCACCGGCTTGCCGAGGGTCTCGATGCGCCGCAGGTTGCGCTTGATCGCCATGCCGCCGTCGAAGAGGTCCTGCGCGGTCTCCGGGGTGACCCGGATGAGGTCGCGCAGGTCGCCTCCGGCGAAGAAGGTCTTCTTGGCGGAGGTGAGGACGATGCCGCGGATGGAGTCCTTCTCGGCCTCCAGGCGGTCGGTGACGGCGGCGAGGGAGTCGCGGAACGCCTGGTTCATGGTGTTCGCGGACTGGTTGGGGTCGTCGAGGACGAGGGTGACGACGCCGGTCTCGTCCTGTTCCCAGCGGATGGTGGTGCTCTCGGTCATGAGGGGTTCTCCGTTGAAGTCTCGTGTGGCCGCTGGGGTCTTCAGACGCGCTCGACGATCGTGGCGATGCCCATGCCGCCGCCGACGCAGAGCGTCGCGAGGCCGTAGCGCTTGTCCTGGCGCTCCAGTTCGTCGACGAGCGTGCCGAGGATCATCGCGCCGGTGGCGCCGAGCGGGTGGCCGAGGGCGATCGCGCCGCCGTTGACGTTGACCTTGTCCAGGGACAGGCCCATGTCCTTCACGAAGCGGAGCACGACGGCCGCGAAGGCTTCGTTGATCTCGACGAGGTCGATGTCGTCGATGGTGAGCCCGGCCTTGGCGAGGGCCTTGCGGGTGGCGGGCGCGGGGCCGGTGAGCATGATCGTGGGCTCCGAGCCGGAGACCGCCGCGGAGACGATCCGCGCGCGCGGGGTGAGGCCGTACCGCTCGCCGACCTCCTTGGTGCCGATCGCGACCAGCGAGGCGCCGTCCACGATGCCGGAGGAGTTGCCCGCGTGGTGGACGTGGTCGATCTTCTCGACCCAGTGGTACTTCTGCAGCGCCACGGCGTCGAAGCCGCCGAGGTCGCCGATGTCCGCGAAGGACGGCTTCAGCCTGCCGAGGGAGTCGGCGGTGGTGCCGGGGCGCAGGTGCTCGTCGTGGTCGAGGACGACCAGGCCGCTGCGGTCCTTGACGGGGACGAGCGAGCGCTCGAAGCGGTTCTCCTTGACGGCCGTGGCGGCGCGCTCCTGCGAGAGGGCGGCGTACTCGTCGACGTCCCGGCGGGAGAAGCCCTCGATGGTGGCGATGAGGTCGGCGCCGATGCCCTGCGGCACGAAGTTGGTGGCGAGGTTGGTCATCGGGTCGTTGAACCAGGCGCCGCCGTCGGAGGCCATCGGCACCCGCGACATGGACTCGACGCCGCCCGCGAGGACGAGGTCCTCGAAGCCCGAACGGACCTTGGCGGCCGCCATGTTGACGGCTTCCAGGCCCGAGGCACAGAAGCGGTTCTCCTGCACCCCCGCGACCGTGTCCGGCAGTCCGGCGGCGATCGCGGCGATACGCGCGATGTCGGAGCCCTGGTCGCCGACCGGGCCCACGACGCCGAGCACGATGTCGTCGATCGCGGCCGGGTCCAGGCCCGGGAAGCGGACCCGGAGTTCGTGGATGAGCCCGACGACCAGGTCGATGGGCTTGGTGCCGTGCAGGGCGCCGTTCGCCTTGCCGCGGCCGCGCGGGGTGCGGATCGCGTCGTACACGTACGCTTCGGTGCTCACAAGCAAGCCTTTCGGGGGTGAGGGTCGGCCGGCAGGGATGAGGGTCCGGCCGGACGGGAGGCTTCAGCCGAGCAGCGAACGGCCGATGATCTCCTTCATGATCTCGGTCGTGCCGCCGTAGATGGTCTGGATGCGGCCGTCGGTGAAGGCTCGCGCGACCGGGTACTCGGTCATGTAGCCGTAGCCGCCGTGCAGTTGGAGGCAGCGGTCGGCGACGCGCTTCTGCAGCTCGGTCGCCCACCACTTGGCCATGGAGGCGTGGACGGCGTCGAGCGTGCCGGCCGAATGCTCCTCGATGCAGCGGTCGAGGAAGGTACGGGTGACGGCGCACTCGGTGGCCATCTCGGCTATCTCGAAGCGGATGTGCTGCTTGGTGGCGAGCGGCCGGCCGAAGGCCTCGCGCTCCTTGACGTACTCGGTGGTGATCTCCAGCAGGTGCTCGGCGGCGGCGATCGCCGAGACGGCGATGCTGAGGCGCTCCTGGGCGAGGTTCGTCATCAGGTGCACGAACGCGCCGTCGAGCGTGCCGAGGAGGTTCTCCTTCGGCACCCGGACGTCGTTGAAGAACAACTCGGCCGTGTCCTGGGCCTTCTGGCCGATCTTGTCGAGGTTGCGGCCGCGCTCGAAGCCGTCCATGCCGCGCTCGACGACCAGCAGCGACAGCCCGCGCGCGCCGCCTTCCGGGGTCGTCTTGGCGACCACGACGACCAGGTCGGCGAGGATGCCGTTGGAGATGAACGTCTTGGCGCCGTTGAGCAGCCAGTGGTCGCCGCGGTCCTCGGCGTGGGTGCGGATGCCCTGGAGGTCGGAGCCGGCGCCGGGCTCGGTCATGGCGATGGCGGTGATGATCGAGCCGTCGCAGAAGCCGGGCAGCCAGCGGCGCCGCTGCTCGTCGGTGGCGAGCGACGTCAGGTACGGGCCGATGATGTCGTTGTGCAGGCCGAGGGCCAGGCCGGCCGCACCCGCGCGCGTGAACTCCTCGGCCAGTACGGCGCTGTAGCGGAAGTCGGCCGTACCGCCGCCCCCGTACTCCTCGGGCACGGCGAGTCCGAGCAGGCCCTGCTTGCCGGCCGCCCGCCAGGCCCCCCGGGAGACGATGCCGTCCTTCTCCCACTGCTCGTAGTACGGCAGCACCTCCCTCGCCAGGAAGGCGCGCACCGTCTCGCGGAACGCGTCGTGCTCGGGGGCGAAGATCTGCCGCTTCATTCGGGGCCCTTCATGGGTTCCTGGTCCTTCATGAGGTCGGGTACGTCCCAGTCGCGGGCCACTCCGGCGGTGTCCGCGCCGGGTTGCGCGGGGCCGGTCCGTACGGCCGTCGGGGTCGCGGAGAAGCGCGGCGCCGGGGCGGGCTGGGTGATGCCGCCGTGGTCGGTGAAGGTGCCGCGGGCGGCGAGATGGGGGTGGTGCGGGGCCTCGCGCAGCGACAGCACGGGCGCCACGCACGCGTCGGAGCCCTCGAAGACGGCCGTCCACTCCTGCTGGGTGCGGGACTTGAAGCGGGCGGCGACCGCGGTGCGCAGCTCGCCCCAGCGGGCCCAGTCCTTGCGGGCCCCGGCGTGCTCGGGGACGCCGAGCAGGGACACGAACTCCTCGTAGAACTGCGGCTCGAGGGAGCCGACCGCCATGTACCGGCCGTCGGCCGTCTCGTACGTGCCGTAGTAGGGGCAGCCGCCGTCCAGGAGGTTGGCGCCGCGCCGGTCCTGCCAGCCGCCGGCGGCGAGCATGCCGTGGATCATCGCGGAGAGGTGGGCGGTGCCGTCGACGATGGCGGCGTCCACGACCTGGCCGGTGCCGCCCGCGCGCGCGTGGTGCAGCGCGGCGAGGACGCCGACGACCAGGTAGAGGGAGCCGCCCGCGTAGTCGCCGAGGAGGTTGGCGGGGACGGCCGGCGGCCGGTCCGGGTCGCCGATCATGCCGAGGGTGCCGGTGAGCGCGATGTAGGCGACGTCGTGTCCGGCGCGCTGCGCGAGGGGGCCGTCCTGGCCCCAGCCGGTCATGCGGCCGTAGATGAGCCTCGGGTTGCGGGCGTGGCAGGCATCGGGGCCGACGCCGAGGCGTTCGGCGACGCCGGGGCGGTAGCCCTCGATGAGGATGTCGGCGCGTTCGGCGAGGTCCAGGACGCGCGCGGCACCGTCCGCGGACTTCAGGTCGACGATCACCGAGCGCTTGTTGCGGTTGGTGACGTCGTACGCGGGGTCGATCGCCAGTCCGGCGCCGCCGGGGCGGTCCACGCGGACCACGTCGGCGCCCAGGTCGGCGAGGAGCATGGCGGCGAACGGGCCGGGCCCGATCCCGGCCAGCTCGACCACGCGCACGCCGGCGAGCGGGCCCTGCCCGGCCGGCGTCTCTGCCGTTGTCATCCAGCCCCCAGCACTGTGACACTACTGATGTAACACCAGTGATGCTAAGAACACGTTCCACCGAACACAAGACCTGAGCGAGCAAGCGCTTAGCCAATTGTCGGGGTCCGCGGCAGCTCCGCCGCCTCCTCACGCTAACCTCGGCCACCGACAACGGCGCGAGCAGTGGACCGAGAGGTGTCATGAGCAGGCTGAACAGGGCGGACCGCCCGTACGACATCGTGCTCTTCGGGGCCACCGGCTTCGTCGGGGAGCTCACCGCGGAGTACCTCGCCGCGCACGCCCCCGACGGGCTGCACTGGGCGATCGCGGGCCGTAGCGAGGCCAAGCTGGAGCAGCTGCGCGAACGGCTGCCCGGCGGCGACAAGGTCGGCGTGCTGCGGGCGGACGTGTCCGACCCGGCCGGCCTGCGCGAACTCGCCGAGCAGGCGCGCGTGGTGGCCACGACCGTGGGCCCGTACATCACCTACGGCGAGGACCTCGTGGCCGCCTGCGCCGACAGCGGCACGGACTACCTCGACCTCTGCGGCGAGCCCGAGTTCGTGGACCTGACGTACGTACGCCACGACGCACGCGCGCGTGAGACCGGCGCACGGCTGGTGCACGCCTGCGGCTACGACTCGATCCCGCACGACCTGGGCGCGTACTTCACCGTCCGGCAGCTGCCCGAGGGCGTCCCGCTGACCGTGGACGGATACGTCACGGCGGACGCCACCTTCTCCGGCGGTACGTTCGCCTCGGCGCTCAACCAGTTCGCGCGGGTGCGTCCGATGCTGGCGGCCGAGCGGGACCGCAGGCGGCACGAGCCGCGCCTGGTGGGGCGGCGGGCCGCCGTGCCCACCGGGGCGCCGAAGTTCGCCAAGGAGGTCGGCGCGTGGGCGCTGCCGCTGCCGACCATCGACCCGCAGATCGTGCACCGCTCCGCGAAGGCCCTGGAGCGCTACGGCCCCGACTTCCGCTACCGGCACTACGCGGCGGTGCGCCATCTGCCCGTCGCGCTGGCCGGGATCGCGGCCGTCGGCGGCCTGTTCACGGCGGCCCAGCTGCCGCCCGCGCGGCGCTGGCTGTCGGACCGCCTCAAGCCCGGCGAGGGGCCGGACGCCGAGAAGCGCGCGAAGAGCTGGTTCAAGGTCCGCTTCGTGGGCGAGGGCGGCGGCCGGCGGGTGTTCACGGAGGTCGCGGGCGGCGATCCCGGCTACGGCGAGACGGCCAAGATGTTCGCCGAGTCGGCGCTGTCGCTGGCCTTCGACGACCTGCCGCCGACGGCCGGCCAGGTGACCACGGCGGTGGCCATGGGCGATGCGCTGATCGAGCGTCTGCGCGCGGCCGGCATCACCTTCCGGGTCGCCGCCGGCCGCTGAGCCGGTGAACGGGGCCCGTCCGGGCCCGGGTTCGCCCTAGAGCGACCAGCCGGCCACGGTGTAGATCATCCCGGCGATCCAGCCGATCCCGGCCAGCACGGCGAGGATCAGCACGGCCGTCACGGCACGCTCGACGGGACGGTTGGGATCGGCGAGGGGCTTCGGGGCCCGGTGCGTCGTCATGCGGCACAGCCTGTCCGCCGACGCACCGGGCCCACATCCGTACGGCTACTCAGTACACGTACTCAGATCGCGACGCGGGCCTGCCTGCTCCCGCAAGCGCGATTTGAGACTTTCCGACGCCACGGCCCGCCATCCCCGCGCAGTTGGCGGAAAAGTGCCAACAAGCAGTTCAATGAAAGACTTGAAGGCATGAAATTCCTTCTCGAAGTCACCATGGACGACGCCGCGTTGACCGAGGACCCGGTCGGCGAACTGGGCCGGATCCTGCGGTACTGGGGCGGCAACCTCCGCCACTACCCACTGAAGTCCGGGGACGAGGCGGCGATCCACGACTCCGCGTACCGCGAAGTCGGTCAGTGGCGGATCGTCGCCTCCTGAAGCGCCCGGCGGCACAGCGCGTCCGCCCTGCGCGTCGTCTCCGGGAGCCGGTAGGCGGGGGTCAGCGCCAGGGTGTGGGCGCAGGCGTTGTCGAGGCCGACGCGGTGGCCGACGGAGACGAAGACCGGTTTGACGGCGTCCCGGGTGCGCAGGGCCCGGCCGACCTCCTCGGCACCCGCCAGCAGCGGTGAGGCGCTGCCGCGCGCGGCACCCGGTTCCTCATGGGCGAAGGTGAACGGGTTCTTGGCGACGCCGATCGTGGGCAGGCCCGTCAGGACGCCGAGGTGGCTGGCGAGGCCGAAGCGGCGCGGGTGGGCGAGGCCGTAGCCGTCGCACACCACCAGGCCGGGCGGCCGCGCCAGCGCGTCGAGGGCGGCGAGGACCGTGGGGATCTCGCGGAAGGCGAGCAGCCCCGGCACGTACGGGAAGGAGATCCGACCGACGGCCGTGGCCTCCTCGACGACCTCGAGGGTCCCCGCGTCGAGGACCACCGCCGCTGCCGCGACGACGTCCCGCTCGTCGTCGTAGGCCACGTCGACACCGGTCACGTACCCCGTGCCGGGCGGCGGTCCGGCCTCGTCGAGCAGCACGCGCTCGCGCAGCTCGTCCTGGACGGCGCGGGCCTCTTCCTCGGTCGCGGGCCAGCCCGCGGGGATGCTTACGGTCGTCATGATGGGGACGAGCGTACGGGCCCTGACCGGGCGGCGTAGGCTCGCGATCATGTTCGTACTGGAGCTGACCTACACCGCCCCGCTCGACGCCGTGGACGCCCTGCTGCCGGACCACGTGGCGTGGCTGGAGGAGCAGTACGGCAAGGGCTTCTTCCTGGCGTCGGGCCGCAAGGACCCCCGCGACGGCGGGGTGATCCTCGCCGTCGCGGAGGACCGGGCGCGCATCGAGGAGATCGTCGCGGGCGACCCGTTCGCCGTCGCCGGTGTGTGCGTGTACCGGGTCACGGAGTTCCTCGCCACGAAGACGGCTCCGGAGCTGGCGCACCACCGGCAGACGATCGGCTGAGCCGCGCGGCTCAGCTCTTCTTCGCGTTCAGCGCGCGCTGCAGCTGGTCCTTGTTCATGTTCGAACGGCCTTCGATACCACGCTGCTTGGCCTCGTTGTAGAGCTGGTCACGGGTCGGCCCCTGCGATCCGCCGCCCGACCGCCGGCCGCCCCGCTCGCCGGACGACATGTCCTGCTTGGAGGTGCGGCTGGCGGTCTTGGACTCGCCGGAGCGGGCGCGCTCCTTGTTGACGGTCCGCGAGGCGATCTCCTTGGCGCGCCCCGCGCTCTCGCCCCGGTCCTGTGCGCTCTGCTTGATGTGCTCGTACTGACGCTCACGCTTGGGGCTGGAACCGGCTGGCATGATCGCTCCCTTCCTCTGCGACGGACCTCTGACAGGTCTTTGCGGCAGGGAACGAGTACCCGCCTTCCGGCGTCCTACGTCATCGCTCCAGCCGGGCCACCCGCCCCTGTTCGCCGGCCGCCCAGCAGGTGGGACCGGATGCGCAGTCGACGGTGTCGTACGAGCCGGTGTCGACCGTGCGCCAGGTGCGGCCTCCGTCGGCGGTCACGTCGGTGCCCGTGGGGCCGACCGCGAGGGCGGTGGTGCGGCTGTGCGGGAGCCAGGCGGCGCCGGAGCGGTAGGCGGGCGGCGGCTCGGCGGCCGGCTGCCAGGTGCGGCCGCCGTCGGCGGTGCGTGCGGCGGCCCGCGGCGAGGTCTGGCCGGGGCGGTAGTCGCCGCCGACGGCGAGGCCGTGGGTGCGGTCGCGGAAGGCGAGTGCGAAGACGCCCTTGGCCGGGTCGCCCGCCGGGATCGGGGTGTCGGCTGCCGTCCAGGTGCGCCCGCGGTCGCCGGAGTGCAGCACACGCGCGCGTGCACCGCCTCCGGTCGCCAGCCAGACGTCCGACGGGCCGGAGGCGACCAGGCACTGGCCGCTCGCGGCGAAGCCCGCCTCGCCGTCCAGGGCGGCCGGCATGCCGTCGCTGGGCAGCACCTTCCAGGAGCGGCCGCCGTCGGCGGTCGACAGGATGCGGAACCTGCCGTCCACCGGGTCGCTCATGGCCAGGCCGTGACGGTGGTCGAAGAAGGTCAGGCAGTCGTAGAAGGCCTTGGGGTCGGTGTTGCGGAACGACTCGGTCCAGGTCGCGCCGCCGTCGTCGGTGCGGTAGACGCGGGACGCCTCGCCCTCGCCGATGGCCAGCACCACGGCCCGCCGCGCGTCGAACGCCTCGATGTCCCGGAACTCCAGCTCACCGGCGCCCGGCGGCGAGACGTTGCGCCAGTTCGTCCCGCCGTCCGTGGTGCGCAGCACGGTGCCCTTGGTTCCGGCCACCCAGGCGGTGTCCCGGCCCACGGCCGACAGCCCGCGGAAGCGCACGCCGCTCGCGCCGGTGTCCTTGAGCTCCCAGTGGGGTGCTCTGTGCCCCTGTGTCTGTGCGGGTGCTTGTGTCTGTGCTGATGCCCGGGCCTGCGCGGGTACGGCGGTCAGCGCGGTCAGTGCCGCCGAACACACCACCCCCGCGGCCACCGTGTGGAACGTACGTCTCATGCGTCGCGAGCTCCCCATGCGCCTCATGGCGGGCGAAGCTAGTCCACCATGCGGACACCGTCCAGAGGGCCCACCCGAACCACAAATGCACAGCAGTGCACGGAAAGTGGACCCCGTCACTCCTGTGAATGAACTCGGTGACGGAGGTCACTCGGAATTCGGGTGCACGGATTGGCTGATTCCGGCGTCTCTAGCAGTGCCCGGCCCGATCGGCACCGTAGCCCGGTCCGATCCGCCCCACCGCCCGTCCGTCCAGCCGCCCATCCGTCCAGCCGTCAGCAAGGGAGCAAGGCGTTGTCCACCGTCATCGAGCAGCCCGTGGAGGCCCGCCTCGTGGCCGCCGCGCCCCGCATGCCCAGCATCCCGGCGACGCTGCACTACGACCGCCGCGATCCGTTCGCGGTCCGCATGACCTTCCCCGCCCCGGCCACCCTGGAGGGCGTGGACGTCTGCTGGACCTTCTCGCGTGAACTTCTCACGGACGGCCTGGAGGAGCCCGCGGGCGACGGCGACGTCCGCGTGCGCCCCTACGGCTACGACCGCACCGTCATGGAGTTCCACGCCCCCGAGGGCACCGCCGTCATCCACGTCCACTCGGACGCGATATTCCGGTTCCTCGCCGCCACCAACGCCCTGGTGCCGGTCGGCATGGAGCACCTGCAGCTGGACCTCGACCACGACCTCGCGGAACTGATGCGCGACGCGGCCTAACGGCCCCCACCCATCAGCGTGTTGAGCTCGCCGTAGTCGAGCCCGCCCGCCAGCGAGTCGTAGGTCCCCGCGCCCAACAGCTCCCCCGCGGCGCGCCGGACCAGTGCGTGTGCGGCCTGCGCGATGCCCGAGCCGACGCTCACCCGGGCCACACCGAGCGCGGCCAGCTCGGCGACCGGCGGTGCGCCCGGGCCGGCCATCACGTTCAGCGGCCCCTCGATCCCGTCGGCGAGGAGCTTGACCGCCCCCGGGTCGACGGCCCCGGGGACGAAGATCCCGTCGGCGCCCGCCGCGAGGAAGGCGGCGGCCCGCTCCAGCGTCTCGTCCACTCCCCCCGCGCCCCTGAGGAACGTGTCGATGCGGACGTTGACGAACAGCGGCACCCCGGCCGCGTCGGCCGCCTGCCGGGCGGCGGAGATCCGCTCGGACTGCTCCGCGACGGGACGCAACGGCCCCGTCCCGGCCTCGTAGAGCGCGTCCTCGATGTTCACGCCGACCGCGCCCGCCTCGATCACCGCACGGACCGTGCCCGCGACGCCCGCCGCGTCCCGCGCGTAGCCGGACTCGATGTCGGCGCTGACGGGCACCGCCACGGCGGCGGCGATCCGGGCCACGGCGCCGAGGGCCTCGTCACGCTCCAGCCGGTCGCCGTCCGCCGCGCCGAGCGCCCACGCGAGACCCGCGCTCGTGGTCGCGACGGCGGCGGCACCGGCGTCCTCGACGATGCGGGCACTGGTGATGTCCCAGGCGTTCGGCAGGACGAGCGGAGCACCGGGGACGTGCAGGGAGCGGAAGGCGAGGGCACGCGCGCGAAGGATCTCGTTCGTCGTCATGCCGCCCACTCAACCAGCGGCCGCGGGGCGGAGGCTGGCAGAAATCCGACACGTACGTCGAAGGCTCAGACCGCCGGCGTCAGGGCCGAACACAGCTCGCCGAGGACCCCGCCCACCCCGCTGCGCTCGACGAGCTCCTCGACCCGCTCCTTGAGCTGGTCACGGCCGTCCCCGTCCGGGGCCAGGCCGCGCACCCCCGCGGCGGCCGCCAGGGCCACGGCGGCGGCCTCCTGCTCGGAGACCTCCCCGCGCCCCTGCCACACGTCCCGCGCCTCCTGCCGCAGCGCCTCCACGGCGTCCGTGCGCTCCAGCACGTGTTCCACGCTCGGAAAGACACCGAGCACCCGCTTCTTCTCCGCCCGCAGCCACCCGTCGGCGGTCAGTTGCTCCCGCACGGCGTCCGCCGTCACGCGCGCGTGCAGGCCCACCCACGCCCGCCACCGGTGCGGCATGGACTCGTGGACCAGTTCCAGCAGTCCGTCGAGGACGGGGTCCGCGGTGAGGGCGTCCAGGTCGGCCGGGGTCGCGATGCCGTCCTCGTCGGTGAGCAGGCCGCGCCGGACCAGCTCGGTGAGGGCGCCTGCCCGCACCAGGTGCGCGGCCGCGCCCTCGGTGCCGGTGGGGTCCCAGGTGAGGAGGCACAGCCGGGCCGGGAGCGAGAGCGAACCGTGGGGCACGAGGTCTCCTTGGTGCGGCGTCGTCAAGATCACGGTAGTTCGTTAATGCGTTGACAGCCGCCAGAGCCGCTCATACGGTGTAAAGCGCTTCTGTTGCCGTCGATCGGAGAAGGACGTTGCTCCTCTGAGGTCCTGAGACACCGTGTGACACACCACAGGTGTGCGCCGCGTGCGACCTCGGCAGCCGTCCCGACGGAACAGGGCATTTCTCATGCCCCGGGCCTCCCTTTTCCGGGGCCTCCTTCCTTTCTGGAACTCTTCTCTGCGGCCGTAGGTCCCCGGTGTCTCGATACGCGTTTGCCCCTGACCGCATCAAGCAACCGCGAGGCCCGCATGTCTCCATCCATCACCTGCACGTCCCTCTCCTTCGGCTGGCCCGACGGCACGTCCGTCTTCGAAGGCCTCGATGTCTCCTTCGGCCCCGGCAGGACCGGGCTCGTCGGTGTCAACGGATCAGGAAAATCGACCCTGTTGAAGCTGATCGCCGGCGAACTCGCCCCGTCCGACGGCGTCGTGCGCACCGCGGGCGACGTCGGCTATCTCCCGCAGAACGTCACGCTCGACACCCGGCTGCGGGTGGACGAGGCGCTCGGCATCGCCGGCCGGCGGGCCGCGCTGCACGCCATCGAGGCCGGCGACGTGTCCGAGGAGCACTTCGAGACGGTCGGCGACGCTTGGGACGTGGAGGAGCGCGCCCTCGCCACCCTCGGCGAACTCGGTCTCGGCCACATCGAGTTGGACCGCACCATCGGCGAGGTGTCGGGCGGTGAGTCGGTGCTGCTGCGGCTGGCCGCCCTGCTGCTCGGCCGCCCGGACGTCCTGCTCCTGGACGAGCCGACCAACAACCTCGACCTGTACGCACGCAGACGGCTGTACGCGGCCGTGTCCGCCTGGCCGGGCGTCATGGTCGTGGTCAGCCACGACCGCGAACTGCTGGAACTCGTCGACCAGGTCGCCGACCTGCGCTCCGGTGAGGTCGCCTGGTACGGCGGCAACTTCTCCGCCTACGAGGAGGCTCTCGCCACCGAGCAGGAGGCCGCGGAGCGCATGGTGCGCGTCGCCGAGGCCGACTACCGCAAACAGAAACGGGAACTGGCCGACGCCCAGGTCAAACTGGCCCGCCGCAAACGCTACGGCCAGAAGATGTGGGACCAGAAGCGCGAACCGAAGATCGTCATGGGGGCGCGCAAGCGCGCGGCTCAGGAGTCCGCGGGCAAGCACCGCATCATGCACGAGGAGAAGCTCACCGAGGCGAAGGAGCGCCTCGACGAGGCGGCGGACGCCGTACGGGACGACGACGAGATCCGCGTCGACCTGCCGTTCACGGCCGTACCGCCGGGCCGTGACGTGCTCACTCTGCGGCAGCTGGAGCTCGCCCACGGCGCGTGCGTGGCCGGCGGGCTGGACCTGCGCGGCCCGGAGCGGGTCGCGCTGATCGGGCGCAACGGCGCGGGCAAGACCACGCTGCTGCGGACGATCGCCGGTGAGCTGGCGCCGGTCTCCGGCGAGGTGCACGCGCACGTGCCGCTGCGTTTCCTGCCGCAGCGGCTGGACGTCCTCGACGACGGGCTGTCCGTCGCCGAGAACGTGGCCCGGTTCGCGCCGGGCGCCACCAACAACCGGATCCGGGCGCGGCTGGCCCGCTTCCTGTTCCGCGGCGCCCGCGCCGACCAGCAGGCGGCGACGCTGTCCGGCGGCGAACGCTTCCGGGCGGCCCTGGCCGCGCTGATGCTCGCCGAGCCGGCCCCGCAGCTGCTGATGCTCGACGAGCCGACGAACAACCTCGACATGGCCAGCGTCCGGCAGCTGACGTCGGCCCTGGAGTCGTACGAGGGTGCGCTGATCGTGGCCAGCCACGACCTGCCGTTCCTGGAGTCGATCGGGATCACCCGATGGCTGCTGATGGACGGCGAACTGCGGGAGACCGCACCGGAGGAGGTCGGATGACGCGCCCCGGAAGCGCGTCTCAGGAGGGGCACATCCTGGCTACGGGGGTTTTGCCCGCGCACATCCGCGCTGCATGATGGCGGTCCGGGTCCCTCTCCAAGGGGCCCGGTCCACCGTCCCGCCGTAACGGAGTCCCGTCGTGCCCAGCAAGAAGGCCCTCGTCCGCCGTCCGAGCCCGCGTCTCGCCGACGGCCTGGTCACGCACATCGAGCGGGAGAAGGTCGACGCCGATCTCGCGGTGGAGCAGTGGGAGGCCTACGTCGAGGCCCTGGGCACGCACGGCTGGGAGACCGTCGAGGTCGACCCCGAGGACGACTGCCCCGACTCGGTGTTCGTCGAGGACACCGTCGTCATGTACAGGAACGTCGCGCTGATCACCCGGCCAGGCGCCGACTCCCGGCGGGACGAGACGGCCGGGGTCGAGGAGGCCGTGGCGCGCCTGGGCTGCTCGGTGAACTGGATCTGGGACCCGGGCACCCTGGACGGCGGCGACGTGCTGAAGATCGACGACACGATCTACGTCGGCCGGGGCGGGCGCACCAACGCGGCCGGCGTCCAGCAGCTGCGGGCCGCCTTCGAGCCGCTGGGGGCGCGGGTCGTCGCCGTCCCCGTGAGCAAGGTGCTGCATCTGAAGTCGGCGGTCACCGCGCTGCCCGACGGGACGGTCATCGGGCACATCCCGAAGGTGGACCGGCCGGCGCTGTTCCCGCGCTTCCTGTCGGTGCCCGAGGAGAGCGGCGCCCACGTGGTGCTGCTCGGCGGTCAGAAGCTGCTGATGGCGGCGAGCGCCCCGAAGTCCGCGGAGCTGCTCGCCGACCTCGGCTTCGAGCCGGTCGTGGTGGACATCAGCGAATTCGAGAAGCTCGAAGGCTGTGTGACATGCCTCTCGGTCCGACTGCGGGATCTGTACGCCTGACGGGTGCCGCACTCACCCTTGCGGCGCTGGGACCTGCGACTCCCCGACTGTTTTGACATGGTCTCGAAACCGTTGGGCAGCCCACCTGATCAGGGATCTTTACAGCGTCCTTAACCTACGGCAACGTAACCTACGGTTTCGTAGCCTACGATCCCGTAAGTTCCGGCACCGCTCGCCGGTCCGTCCCCGTTGTCGCGTCCCCCTGGAGTTCCCGTGACGATCACTTCCCCGCACCTCGGCAGTCCCGCCGTCTGGACCGACGCCCGGCTGTTGTACGCCTTGGAGGAAGTGGTCGAGAAGGAGCTCAACCGGCATCTGGGTGTCGCCAAGGACTGGATGCCGCACGAGTACGTGCCCTGGTCGGACGCCCGTAACTTCCCCGGCCTCTTCGAGGACGGCGAGGCCTGGGGCAAGGAGCAGTCCAAGGTCACGGAGATCGGCCGCATCGCGCTCGTCGTGAACCTCCTGACGGAGGACAACCTCCCCAGCTACCACCACGAGATCGCCTCGCTCTTCGGCCGCGACGGCGCCTGGGGCACCTGGGTGCACCGCTGGACCGCCGAGGAGGGCCGGCACGGCATCGTGATGCGCGACTACCTGCTCGCCTCGCGCGCGGTGGACCCGGACCAGCTGGAGCAGTTCCGGATGGCCCACATGAGCGAGGGCTTCGAGTCGGACAACCGCCACTCGATGCTGCACTCGATCGCCTACGTCGCCTTCCAGGAGCTCGCGACCCGCATCTCGCACCGCAACACCGGCCACCAGTCGGGCGACCCGGTCTGCGACCGCATGCTGGCGCGCATCGCGACCGACGAGAACCTGCACATGGTCTTCTACCGCAACCTCCTGAAGTCCGCCTTCGAGCTCGCCCCCGACCTCACCATGCAGGCCGTGCGCGACGTCGTCGTCGACTTCCGCATGCCCGGCCACGGCATCCCCGGCTTCGAGCGCGCGGCGGCCCAGATGGCCATCGGCGAGGTCTACAACCTCCGCATCCACCACGACGACGTCCTCCAGCCCGTCCTGCGCTTCCTGAAGGTCCTGGAGATCGACGGCCTCGGCCCCGAGGGTCTCCAGGCCCAGGAGGAACTCGGCCTCTTCATGGGCGGCCTGGACTCGGAGGCCCTGAAGTTCGACGAGAAGCTCGCCGCGCGCAAGGCGCGGATGGCGGCCCGGGCGAAGGCCTGACGGCTCACCGAAATCCCGGTGCGCCGAATCCCCGGTGCCCTGATTTCGGGTGCGCCGCATCTCCGGTGCGCCGAATTTCCGGTGCGGATCACCGCCCGTGCGCGCCATCATGCGGCCCATGGGTGACAACAGCGCGTCCCACCGTTCGGTCGGCTTTCTGCTGGACCTGATGGACACCGGGGAGGCGGAGCGGATACGGCGCCGGATCGGCGTGCCCGTGCACGCGCGCGTGGACAGCGCGGGCGACCGGGCGCAGCTGATCTCCTCGTGGACCTGGCGGGCGGTGCCCTCCTCCGTGCTGCTGTGGGTGCTGGAGGAGGACGACCCGGACCTCAACGCCGTGGTGTGGCGGCACTCCCACGCCGACGACTCGATGCGGCGCGCCATCCTGCGCGGTGTGCCGTTCGGTCCCGGGCGTACGGCACGGGTCCCGGTGGACCGCGTCCTGCGTGGCAGCGAGGAACCTCCGGTACCCAAGGGCTACGCCCGGGAGGGACTCGTCGGCGCGCTGCGGCAGGCCACCGCCATGGCGCCCGCCCGGCAGGCGGCCTCGATGGTGCTCGAGCGCGCCGACTGGCGGACGGTCGCCGAGGCGGACCGGGAGCGCCCGCTGCCCGGTTACGCACGCTGGGCTCTCGTGGTGCGCCCGGACTGCCCGCCGGAACTGCGGACCCAGTTCGGGGCGCACCGCAAGTTCACGAACCGGGTGCGCCGCGCCGGCGTGCTGGACGGCCCCGCCGAGTACGCGGCGACACACGGCCCCGCCTCGGACACCCTCCACGTGCTCTCACTGGGCCACCTGCTGTTCCCGGCGCGCGTGCACGACGCCGAGGACGCGCTACGGCCGCTCGTACGCGACCACTTGGGCGACCGCGAGGAGTCCTGGGCGGTGCTGGCCCAGCTGGTCGGCGGCTTCCACGGCACCGTGCCGGAACTCGTGGCGACCGCGGGCGCCATCGCCTGACAGGGGCGCCCGCGAAAAAAAGGGGGGCGGGGCGGCTGGATTCGAACCAGCGTGTTCCGGTTTTGGAGACCGGCGCGCCTGCCTCTGCGCTACGACCCCGCCCTTGTGGCCAGAGCGTAATGCGTTGGCCCGTTGTCAGTGGGCGCTGGTACCAATGATCCACCGGGGGAAAGCGGGTACGGGGGGCCTGGCATGGCGTACGGAGAGCGGGGGCGGCGACTCCCTGTGGTCGACCTGGCCGACCGCAGGGCGCTGGAGCGGTACCGTCCGGCGGACGGGGCGGTGGTCGAGGAGGCGCGGCGGCTGAAGGAGGCCGCGCTGCTCGACTTCGGCCTGACCGAGTCGGCGGTGGCGTCGTGGCTGTACGCGAAGTGCCATCACCAGATCCCCACGACGGCGGTGGAAACGGCGGCCGTGGTGGCCTCCGGCGACGGCACCTGCCTGCTGCTCTACAACCCCGGCTTCTTCGTCGGACTCGGCCTGGCCGGCGTCAAGTTCGTGCTGTTCCACGAGGCACGTCACCTGCTGCAGCGACACCTCTTCGCCGACGCCGGGCTGCGTGAGGACCCGGTCTTCGAGCTGGCCGCCGAGGTGTCCATCAACCATGTGGCGCTCGTCCGCCTCGCCCGCGAGGGCCTGCCGCTGCTGGACGGCCGCCCCACGGGCGTCGACCCGCGCCAGGTGTACGACCTCTACGTCGCGGATCTGACGGCGCACGGCCTGGAGCCGGTGCCGTACGAGACGTTCACCGAGACGGACATGCGGGTGTACGGCGAGCTGAAGCGGATGCACCGGCCGCCTGTCCCGGAGCGGCACTTGTGCGTGCATCTGCTGGACGACGCCGTCCCCGCCGACCAGGAGACCGTCGACGCGGTCGCCTCCTCCGCCCTGCTCAACTCCCTGCTGGCGGCCCGCCGCGGGCACACGGGCGCCGAGGGTGAGCTGCTGGACCTGATGCGCCGCACGGAGGAAGGAAACGCGCGCGCCGCGAGGATCTGGGGCAGCCTCGGCGCGGGCGCGCTGCGCGGCGAGACCACCCGCACGCGCACCGTCGACTGGTGGCAGCGCTGGCTGGTGGACGTCCTCGGCTCGAAGCTGCGCGAGGGCGAGCGCCTGGTGTACCCCAAGAAGCGCGGCGCGCTGCTCGCCGCCCTCGGCCAGGACCCGATGCTCTCCCGGCGCGGCCCGGTACGCGACAAGGTCCTCGTCGTCGCCTACGACACCTCGGGCTCCATGCCGGACCACGTCATCACCTGGCTGACCCGACTGGTCGGCCGGATCGACGGGGTCGAGGCGCACTGGGTGTCCTTCGACGCCCATGTGATGCCGTTCAAGCCCGGCGAGCGCGTCTACGGCGGTGGCGGCACAAGCTTCCAGGTCGTCGCGGACTACGTGGAGGGCCGCACGGAGGTGAACGGCCGGCGTTTCGACGTCACCCCGGACGCCGTGGTGATGCTCACCGACGGCTACGCCCCGCCCGTCACGCCCGCCGAGCCGGACAAATGGATCTGGCTGATCACGGAGGGCGGCAGCGAGTGGCCCGAGACGCACACCCCGGCGATGGACTGCCATCGCGTCACGAAAGGATCGAGGTGAGGGACCCATGACCGCACAGCACATGGCCGAGGAGCAGGGGCAGTTGAGCCGTACCGCAGGTGCGCGCGGGCCCGCCGACGGCTCGCCTGGACCCGCCGGGCTCTCCCGCCTCGAGACCTTCATCGACGCGATGATCGACATGGGGCAGACGGGCCAGATCTTCGGCGAGCACGGCATCGGCAAGACGGCGACGTTCTTCTCGCACATCGCCCGCGCGCGCCCGGACGCGACGCTGGTGTACGTCCCGGCGGCGAACCTGACGCCGGACGACCTCCTCGTCAACGCGCCGGTGCGCGACCCGCACACCGGTGAACTGGTGCTGCGCCAGCTGGTGATGAGCCAGCTCAAGCCCGGCCGCCCCTTCGTGCTGCTCGTCGACGACTCGCTCCAGGCGGGCGAGACGATCCAGTCGCAGCTGATGCAGATCGCCTGCAACTGGACGCTCGGGGAGCACGATCTGCGCGCCCTCGGCTGCATCGGCGTGTTCCTCACGGACAACGAGTCACTGGCCGAGACGTCGGCCCGGCGCAGCGACCTCGCGCTGCTGGACCGCATGGTGACGCTGCGGGTCACGGCGAACGACACGGCCTGGCGCCGGCACCTGGCGGCCAAGTACCGCCCGTGGGACCTGCGTCCGGTCTTCTCCCTGTGGGCTTCGCTGTCCCCGGCGCTGCGCGAGCTGCTGTCACCGCGCACCCTCGACCACGTCCTGGCCAACGCCAAGGAGGGCTTCCCGCTGCGCTGGGGCCTTCCCCTGGTCGACGGCGAGCGGCTGCGGCTGGCGGAGCCGGGCCCGGACGGCAGGCCGGGGATGAACCGCACGGCGGAGATACTGGACCGCATCGCCGGGTCGCTCGGCGTGCCCGATCCGCAGCGGATTCCCGATCCGGTACGGCAGGTCGTGCGCGCCGCCCTGCGCAACCGCTGGACGGTGCTCCTGCAAGGGCCGCCCGGCTGCGGCAAGACGGAGCTGGTGCGGGAGACGCTGCGCGAGGTCCTGGGCCGGGAGCCGCTGTACTTCTCGCTGCCGGTGACCAACGTCGAGGACCTGTGCGCGCCGATCCCGTCGGCCGACGGCACGCTGGACAACCTGCTGGCGGCGAAGTTCACGGGGCCGGAGCCGAAAGCCATCGTGTGGGACGAGTACAACCGGCCCAAGGACAAGGCGGCGTTCGCCAAGCTCATGGAGATCACCCAGGAGTGGTCGCTGGCGGGTCTGCGGATCGAGCATCTGCGGGCGCAGATCGCGGTGCAGAATCCGCCGTACCACCTGGGCCGCAAGGTGCTGGTCGCGCGGAACAACATCGCGCAGGCGACCCGGTTCACGGCCTCGCTCCAGGTGGAACCGGAGGACATACCGGCCAACGAGTGGCTGCTCGCGCGCTACGGCCCGGACGCCGAGACGGTCCTGGAGTGGTGGAAGCACGACATCGACGACGACGGCCGAGCCTGGATCACCAAGCGCACCCTGGAGCGGCTGATCAAGCTGCACCGCCGCGGGCTGCCGCTGGAGATGGGCACGGTCTACCTCGGTGACGGCGAGTACGCGCCCGTGCCGCTCACCGCGCTGATGGACCGCTTCAAGGACCGCCCGGTCACCGGCCTGCGCGAGCTCGCACGCGACGTGGACGCCTGGGAGGCCCGGCTGCGTCGCGCCGCCGCGCACTCCTCCGAGGGCGGCAACGACAGCGACATGGTCCACCAGATCCTCGCCAACGCCGAGCTGTCCCAACTGAAGAAGCACCGCGCCGCCGTGAGCCGCCTGGTCGCCCTGCTGCCGGCCAAGCTGCGGGCGACGTACCTGGTGGGCGCGTCGGCGCAGCAGCAGCGCTTCTGGACGGAGGTGTTCATGACGCTGCGGCGCTGACCAGCGGGGCCGAGTTCGGCCGGCCGGGCACGACGCGCGGCACACCGGCGATCTCGCCACCGGTTTCGCCGCCGGACCCCGCCCGCCCCGTCTCCCCGGTCACCACGGAGCCTCGCGGTAGTCCTTGAGGAACACGCCGGACACCGGGTCCCCGGCCTCGCCCCGCACGATCGGGTCGTACACGCGGGCCGCTCCGTCCACGATGTCCAGCGGGGTACGGAAACCGGCTCCGGCCATGCGTGCCTTCTTCGGCGCCGGGTTCTCGTCGGTGATCCAGCCGGTGTCGACGGCGCACATGTGGACCCCCTGCGCGGCGAGTTCGGCGGCGCTGGTGCGGGTGAGCATGTTGAGGGCCGCCTTGGCCATGTTGGTGTGCGGATGGCCGGCCGTCTTGTTCCGGACGGCGAACCGGCCTTCGACCGCGGTGACGTTGACGACGTAGCGGCGCGGATGCGGAGAGGCGAGCAGCAACGGAAGCAGCCGGTCGCACAGCAGCGCCGGGGCGAGGGCGTTGACGAGCTGGGTCTCCAGGACCTCGGCCGGGTCGAGCGCCCCGAGCTGCGCCGACCAGGAGTTCTCCGGGGACGGGTCGGGCAGCAGCCCGGCCTCGTCGGCCTCGCGCAGCGCGACCGGCAAGGACGCGGCGCCGCGCTCCAGCATCCGCATAGGGGTGAAGCCGGGTGCCTGCCGGGCGCCCTCGGGCAGCCCGTCGTACTCGCCGCCGGCGAGCAGGGCGTACGACTCGGGCGGCCGCCGCACGGTCTGGGCGGCGTTGTTGACGAGGATGTCGAGCGGCTCGCCCCCGGCCCGCAACTCCTCGCACAGACCCAGCACTTGGCGTGGATCGCGCAGGTCGACAGCGAGCACGGTGAGCCGGTCGAGCCACTTCTCGCTGCCCGGCTCGGCGCGGAAGCGGCGCACGGTGTCGTGCGGGAAGCGTGAGGTGACCAGGAGCCGCGCGCCGTCGCGGAGCATCATCAGCGCGAGCTGGAAGCCGATCTTCACGCGGCCGCCGGTGAGCAGCGCGCGGCGCCCGCTCAGGTCGGTGCCCAGGGCGCGCCGTGCCGTGTTGTCGGCGGCGCAGTCCGGGCAGAGCCGGTGGTAGAAGGCGTCGACCTGTCGATAGGGCGACTTGCAGACGTAGCAACTGCGCGGCTTGCGGAAGACACCGGAACTGCCGGGGACCGCGAGCGGCGCGTCCTCACGCCGGTTGCGGGCGCCGGTCGCGGTCGCGGCCATCGCGTCGGCGTCCGCCGCGGACGACTCCGCGCCGCGCGCCTTGCGCCGCCGCAGCCGGCCGTCGCGGGCGAAGGAGGCGGCGACCTGCTCGGCGCGCAGCCGCACCGGGTCGTCGACGGGCAGCTCGCGCAGCCGACCCACCGTGCGGTGGAAGGCGGCCAGCTCCTCGTCGCCGATCGCGTCAGTCATGTGCCCCGCCCCGTTCCCGCCCTGCCGTGCCGTGCGGTGGGCCGGGCCGGATTCGAACCGACGTGTCCTTCATGCCATGAAGGTGCGCCTGCCTCTGCGCTACCGTCCCCTGCGCGGTGGGCCCCGGCCGGATTCGAACCGGCGTATCCGCCCTGAGAAGGCGGCGAGTCTGCCTCTGCTCCACAGGGCCCCCGTACGCAGCCCGGGGATCGGATTCGAACCGATGTCGTTCGCCTGGGCAAGGCGAGTGCGCCTGCCTCTGCGCTACGCCCGGGTGCGCCCCCGGATCCTAACCGCAGCGGGGCCCGCCGGGCTCACCGGTTTTCGCGCCGCCGGAGCTCCAGCCGTTCCTTCTCCGACAACCCGCCCCAGACACCGAAGCGCTCGTCGTTCCGCAGGGCGTAGTCGAGGCAGATCGGCCGCATCTCGCACAGGCCGCAGATCCGCTTGGCCTCACGCACCGAGCTGCCCGGCTCGGGAAAGAAGAAGTCGGCCCCGGTCTGCGCGCACAGCGCCTCGGCCTGCCAGGCGAGGTCCGTCGGGGCGGTCATGTCGATGTGCATGAGCCAGAGCGTGCCCTGCGGCGAAAAACGTTCGATCAACGCCCGATCAACGCCGCCGCCGGGGCCTCCGGCCACCTTGATGGTGGCGCGCCCGCCCCCGGCGGCGCACGGCGGCGCGCTGAACGTGTCGCAAACACGTCCGAGCCCTGTCAGTCACTCCTGGTCACCGCGGCGCCGCTCCGGTGAACCGCTTCCTCCGCTCCGACCCGCCCGGACGCTCCGGCAGCGATTGTCAGTGTGGGGTGCAAGACTCGGCAGTGCAGAGAACGGGACCCTTCCGAGGAGGGCGATGATGCTCACCACCCGTTTCGTCAACGGCGCTCCGAACTGGCTCGACGTCGGCACCTCCGACATCGACGGCGCCATCACCTTCTACGGCGGTCTCTTCGGCTGGCAGTTCCAGTCGGCGGGACCGGACGCCGGCGGTTACGGCTTCTTCCAGCTGGACGGCAGGACCGTGGCCGGCGGCATGCAGACCACCCCCGAGCAGGGCCCGCCCTCGTGGACCGTGTACTTCCAGAGTGCCGACGCCGACGCCACCGCCAAGGCGGCGGAGCAGGCGCACGGCAAGGTGCTCATGCAGCCCATGGATGTGATGGGCGAGGGCCACATGGCGATCCTCGGCGACAAGGCGGGCGTGCCGTTCGGCATCTGGCAGCCGGGCCGCACCAAGGGCGTCGACATCGCCAACGAGACGGGCGCCCTGTGCTGGGTCGAGCTGTACACCCTCGACATGGCCCAGGCGGCCTGGTTCTACCACGAGACCCTGGGCCTGGAGACCTCCGCGGTGCCCTTCCCCGGCGGCACATACACCTGCATCAACCCCGCGGGCGCCGGCGAGGACGCCATGTTCGGCGGCATCGTCGACCTGGCCGACGACCCCACGGAGGAGAGCGCCTACTGGCTGCCGTACTTCGAGGTCGCCGACACGGACGCCGCGGTAGCCCTGACCAGGCAACTGGGCGGCACGGTCCGCGCCCCGGCCACCGACATCGAGGGCGTGGGCCGCATCGCCAAGCTGGCCGACCCGTACGGCGCCCGATTCGCCGTGATCAAGAGCGCCCCACAGCAGACGTAGAGCTCCGTCAGCGAGCGCCCGCCCCTGGGGGCGCGGGGAACTGCGCGACCAGCCACGACGGGCGCCGCAGCCGCAGCCGACGAACAACCTGTTACGGCTCGACCGGCGGAGCGCTCAGGCCGAGGCGCGCCGTACCAGCGTGGTGGGCAGCACCACGCTGGACGGCGCGCCCGCCTCGCCCTCCGCCGACGCCCGATGCCCGAGCCGGCGCAGCAGCAACCGGGCCATCAACCGCCCCATCTCCTCGATGTCCTGACGCACCGTCGTCAGCGGCGGATCGCTCTGCTCGGCCACCGGCAGCATGTCGTCGAACCCGATCACGGCCACGTCCTCCGGCACCCGCCGCCCGTGCTCGCGCAGCACCCGCAGGGCACCCGCGGCGGTCAGGTCGTTGGCGGCGAACACGGCGTCCAGGTCGGGCCGTCGCTCCAGCAGTTCACGCATCGCCCGCTCCCCGCCGGCCGGAGTGAAGTCGCTCTCCACGATCAGCCGCGGATCGGCGTCGACCCGCGCGTCCCGGAAGCCTTCGAGCCGGTCCGCCGCCGATGTCTGGTCGAGCGGCCCGGTGATGTGCGCGACCCGGGTGCGGCCGAGGCCGACCAGGTGCTCCACGGCCTCGCGCGCCCCGGCACGGTTGTCGCAGTCGACGTACACCGCGTCGCTGCGGCCGTCGCTCCAGCCCGGCCGTCCGCCGAACACGGTGGGCACGCCGGCGTGCTGGATCAGACCGGGCAGCGGGTCGGCGAGGTGCAGCGAGAAGACGAGCGCGCCGTCGACATGGCCACCCGCCAGATAGCGTCCGACCCGGGCATGGTCGTCACGGCCCTCGGTGAGCAGCAGCACGAGCTGATTGTCGTGAGCGGTCAACTCCTTGCTGATGCCGCGCAGTTGGAGGGCGAAGAAGGGGTCGGCGAAGACGCGGGTCTCCGGTTCGGCGATGACCACCGCGACGGCGTCGTGCCGCCGCGTCACCAGGCTGCGGGCCGCCTGGTTCGGCACGTACCCGAGTTCATCCACCGCCCGGCGCACCCGCTCCACGAGGGGTTCGCGCACCCCGTCGCCGCCGTTCACCACCCGGGAGACGGTCGCCCGGGACACGCCGGCCCGGGCGGCCACGGCCTCCAGTGTGGGTCGCGGCGCTGTGTCGGTCACTTCGGGACTCCTCATCGGCGGGTGCCGATCAGGATAACCCCAGGCGGGCGGGTAGGTGAGAGCGCTCACAGGCTCGCCGCGGGGTGCGTACGCGTCAGTGGTGATGCGGCTCGTACCCCGGAATCGTGCCGTCCGTCTTCTTCACCAGGAACAGCCCCACCATCCCCATGTCGGAGTGGCTCTGGACGTGGCAGTGGTACATCCACGCACCCGCTCCGACGCCCTCCGACCCGGGCACGGACGGACGGCGGTTCGCCTCCGGCTACGTCGGTCTCCAGGTGCACAGCACGACGGACGTGATCTCCTACCGGGACATCCGGATCAAGGAGTTGTAGGTTCCGCGGGCGGAGGAGTCGCCGCTCTCTGCGGAGGGTCCGTCTTCTTCGCCCGGCTCGGCTGCACCCGCTTGGGCTCCCCCGGCATCTTGGGGTACTCGGGCGGGTACGGCAGATCCCCCAGCCCGTGGTCGTGCTCGTCCCGGCGGGCGAGTTCGAGCAGGGGCTCCAGGGAGAAGCGGTGGTCGTCCATGTCCGCGTGCACGTCGCCGAGTTCGGCGAAGCGCGCGGGCATGGTCGCGATGTCGAAGTCCTGGGGGTGGGCGACCCCGACCTCGTCCCAGGTCAGGGGCGCGGAGACGGGGGCGTGCGGGCGGGGGCGTACGGAGTAGGCGGAGGCGATGGTGCGATCCCGCGCCGTCTGGTTGTAGTCGACGAAGATGCGCTCGCCCCGCTCCTCCTTCCACCACTTGATGGTCACCTGCTCCGGCATCCGCCGCTCCAGCTCGCGGCCCACCGCGATGGCTGCCCGCCGGACCTGGGTGAAGGTCCATCGCGGCTCGATCGGTACGAAGACGTGCAGGCCACGGCCGCCGGAGGTCTTGGGAAAGCCGCGCAGGCCGCCGAACTCGTCGAGCACGGCGCGCAGTTCATGGGCGGCGCGGACGGCGTCGTCGAAGTCGGTGCCGGGCTGCGGGTCGAGGTCGATGCGCAGTTCGTCGGGGCTGTCGACGTCGTCGCGGCGCACCGGCCAGGGATGGAACGTGAGCGTGCCGTACTGCGCGGCCCACAGCACGGCGGCCTCCTCCGTGGGGCACATCTCGTCGGCGCTGCGACCGCTGGGAAAGGTGATGTGGGCGGTCGGGATCCAGTCGGGCATGTTCTTGGGCGCCCGCTTCTGGAAGAAGGACTCGCCGGTCACCCCGTCCGGGTAGCGCTCGAGAGTGGTGGGCCGGTCGCGCAGGGCGCGCAGGATGCCGGGGCCGACCGCGATGTAGTAGCGGGCGAGGTCCAGCTTGGTGAAACCGCGCTCGGGAAAGAAGATCTTGTCCGGGCTGGACAGCCGGACCGTGCGGCCGCCCGCCTCCAGTTCCACCGCTGCACCCATGCCGCCACGGTAGGCGCCACGTGCAAACCTCGCATACCGGGCGGCAAGCGACGTATGCGAGCAGAATCGGAGTCATGGATCTCCCGGTGATGCCGCCCGTGAAGCCGATGCTCGCCAAGTCGGTGGCGAAGATCCCTCCGGGCATGCAGTACGAGGCGAAGTGGGACGGTTTCCGGGCGATCGTGTTCCGCGACGGCGGCCAACTCGAACTCGGCAGCCGTACCGGAAAGCCCCTGACCAGGTACTTTCCCGAGCTGGTGGCGGCGCTGAAGGAGCGGGTGCCCGAGCGGTGCGTGCTGGACGGGGAGATCGTGATCGCCCGGGAGGGACGGCTCGACTTCGACGCGCTCACGGAACGCATCCACCCCGCCGACTCCCGGGTGCGGACGCTCGCCGAGCGGACCCCGGCGTCCTTCGTCGCCTTCGACCTGCTGGCCCTGGCCGACGAGTCCCTGCTGGACGTGCAACTCACCGACCGGAGGACGCTGCTGGAACGGGCGCTCGAGGGCGTCACCGCCCCCGTCCACCTGGCGCCGGCGACCACCGACATCGACGTCGCGCAGAACTGGTTCGAGCAGTACGAGGGGGCGGGCCTGGACGGCGTCATCGCCAAGCCGCTCACCCTGCGCTACCTCCCCGACCAGCGCGCCATGTTCAAGATCAAGCACGAGCGGACGGCGGACGTCGTCGTCGCGGGCTACCGCTTCCACAAGAGCGGCCCCGTCGTCGGCTCGCTGCTGCTCGGCCTCCACGACGACCAGGGCCGCCTCCAGCACGTGGGCGTGTCGGCCGCCTTCGCCATGAAGCGGCGGGCGGAACTCGTCGAGGAGCTGGAGCCGCTGCGGATGGAGGACCCGGCGGGCCATCCGTGGGCGGCCTGGGCGGACGAGGCGGCACACGAGACCGCCCGGCTGCCCGGCGCACCGAGCCGCTGGTCGGGCAAGAAGGACCTGTCCTGGGTGCCGCTCCGGCCCGAGCGCGTGGCCGAGGTGGCCTACGACCACATGGAGAACGGTGCGCGCTTTCGGCACACGGCCCGCTTCCGGCGCTGGCGCCCGGACCGCACCCCGGAGAGCTGCACGTACGCGCAACTGGAGGAGCCGGTCCGCTACGACCTGGACGAGATCCTCCGCTCACCGGGCTGACTCAGGGCGTCATGAGCACCTTCACCGCGCCGTCCTGCTTCTTCTGGAACATCTCGTACGCGTGCGGCGCCTCCGACAGCGGCACCCGGTGCGTGGCGAAGTCGTCCACGCCGAGCGGGTCCTCGTCCGTCAGATACGGAATGATGTCGTCGCTCCAGCGGCGGACGTTGGCCTGTCCCATCCGCATCTGGATCTGCTTGTCGAAGAGGGTGAGCAGCGGGATGGGGTCGGCCATGCCGCCGTAGACCCCGCTGAGCGAGATCGTGCCGCCGCGTCGGACCAGGTCGATCGCCGTGTACAGCGCGGACAGCCGGTCGATGCTGAAGCGCTCGGCGAACGGCCCGCTGATCTTGCGGGGCAGGATGGCCGAGGCCGCCTGGGCCAGCCGGGCCGCCGCGCTGCCGTGGGCCTCGGTGCCCACCGCGTCGATCACCGCGTCGGGGCCGCGGCCGTCGGTCTGGTCGCGGATCGCGGTGATGAGCTCCTTCTCGCCGTCGAAGCTCCTGATGTCGAACGTCTCCACGCCTCGCGCGCGGGCCCGGCGCAGCCGTTCGCTCACCAGGTCGACGCCGAAGACCTGCCCGGCGCCGCGCACCTGGGCCACCCGGCAGGCCATGTCACCGATCGGCCCGAGGCCGAGCACGGCGACGCTGCCACCCTTGGGGATGCCCGCGTACTCGACCGCCTGCCAGGCGGTGGGCAGCACGTCGGAGAGATAGACGAAGCGGTCGTCGGGCGGCCCCTCCGGTACCTTGATCGGGCCGAACTGGGCCTGCGGGACGCGCAGATACTCGGCCTGGGCACCCGGCACCGCGCCGTACAGCCGTGTGTAGCCGAACAGCGCGGCGCCCATGCCCTCACTGGACACCTGCGTGGTCTCGCACTGCGTCGGCAGCCCCGTCAGGCACATCCAGCAGTTGCCGCAGGCGATCTGGAACGGCACCACGACCCGGTCGCCCGCCGCGAGGTCCGGCACCCCCGGCCCGACCTCCTCGACGATGCCCATCGGCTCGTGTCCGAGGATGTCGCCCGGAGTCATGAACGGCGTGAGCACCTCGTACAGGTGCAGATCGGAACCGCACAGCCCTGTCGACGTGATGCGGATGACGGCGTCCGTGGGCTCCTGGATCCTCGGATCGGGCATGTCCTCCACCCGTACGTCCCGCTTCCCCTGCCAGGTCACAGCCTTCATCGCGTGGTGCTCCCTCCGTCGCTCCGGTATGTCCGGTCCTGCGGTCCGGCCCGAGTACCCGGGCGTCCGCCTCCCGAAGCAGGTTCAGGGGCCAATGGGCCTATTCGACGCGCGCAATCAGAACCAACCGGGTATGGCCAGCAATGAACGTATAAGCGCACAATCATCTACACGGGATGTGGTGGCCACGGTGAACACGAGACGGAAAAGACGCCTGCGACGCACCTCCACGGCGGTGGCGCTGCTCGCCGCCTCGGTGACGGCCGCGCTGGCGGCGAGCTGCACGCAGCACCACGGCCCGGCCGACGACGGACGCGGAGAGCTGAAGACGCCGACCCCGCAGCACAGCGCGGTCGGGCCCGTACTCGCCGTGAAGATCGACAACGCGCCCGCGGCCCGGCCCCAGACCGGCCTCGACGCCGCCGACATCGTCTACGCCGAGCAGGTCGAGGGCGGGCTCAGCCGCCTGATGGCGGTGTACGCGACCACGCTGCCGCAGGCCGTGGGGCCGGTGCGCAGCGCCCGCGAGTCCGACCTGGAGCTGCTGCGCCAGTTCGACAACCCGACGCTCGCCTTCTCCGGTGCCCAGCACAAACTGCTGCCGCTCATCGACCAGGCCCCTCTGAACCCGGAGCCGCCGTCGAAGGCCACCGGCGCCTACTTCCGCGGCGCCGGCAAACCCGCACCCCACAACCTCTACCTGCGCCCCGCATCCCTGATGCACTCGGCACCGGGCCCGGACGCCCTCACCACCGGCTTCCACTACGGCGCCGCACCGGCCGGCGGCAAGGCCGCGACCACGCGCACGATCCACTACCCGGCCGCCGGCTTCACCTTCACGTGGTCCCCGGGCCTGCACCGCTACCTGGTCGCGATGGACGGCACCCCCACCGTGACCACCGACGGAAAGCGGGTGGCACCCGCGACGGTCGTCGTGCAGAACGTGAAGATGCACAGGTCCGCCTTCCACGACTTCCTCGGCAACAACACCCCGTACACCGAGACGGTGGGCTCAGGAACGGCGAGCGTCCTGCGCGACGGGCGCGCCTACGACGTCAACTGGCAGCGCAAGACGGCCACGGACGGCACCGACTTCACGACGAAGGACGGCAAGCCGGTCAACTTCGCCAAGGGCCAGGTGTGGGTGGTGCTGGCCCAGACCTCGTGACGGGGTCGG
Organism: Streptomyces sp. NPDC050534; assembly: GCF_044457745.1. Taxonomy (NCBI): domain Bacteria; kingdom Bacillati; phylum Actinomycetota; class Actinomycetes; order Kitasatosporales; family Streptomycetaceae; genus Streptomyces; species Streptomyces sp. NPDC050534. The sequence continues at coordinate 980,665 of NZ_JBITHF010000002.1, read as the reverse complement.
CTCTCGCCGGGTCGGCCCTGGCCGGTTCAGCGCGGGCCGGTTCAGCGCGGGCCGGTTCAGCGCGGGCCGGTTCAGCTCTGCGCCACGAGGGGTTCCGCCGGGTTGCGGAGGCCCTCGGCGGCGTCGGCGACCCGCCGGATGAGGTCGAAGAACACCGCCTGCTCCTCGGCGGAGAGCGGCGCCAGGAAGACCTGGTTCATCCGGGCCGTGCGCACGGTCAGCTTGCGGTGGGTGCGCAGACCCTCGTCGGTCAGGCGCAGCAGGAAACGGCGGCCGTCCTGCGGATCACGCACCTTGTCCACCAGCCCGCGCCTGCCGAGCCGGCTGACCACCTCGGCGATCGTGGACCGGTCGAGCCCCACCCGCTCCCCCACTGTGCGCTGGTCCAGGCCCGGCTCGGCGACGAGCGCGTTGAGGACCGCGAACTGCGGCGAGGTGATCTCCTCCGAGACCATCGTGTTCCACAGCAGGTAGTGGGCCTGCTGAAGCCGCCGGGCCAGGTGCCCGGGGTGGGTGGTGAGGTCCACCGCGGCCATGTGCGCTCCCGAGGTCGAAATCATTGGTGCACTGACGATACCTGGATACGGCGGGAGCTGTCTGCGCGGCGGCGCCTGCCATTGACCTCGCATTTCGTCTGGGTCTTGACGCCTCGCAGCGACAGTGGCAGCGTGAAGGAAACTTCACCGAAATACTCAGTGCTCTGAGTATTTGATGGCCGGGTACACGGACGGGATGGGGCTTCACGGATGGACAAGGTGGTCGCCACGGCCGTTGAGGCGGTGGCGGATGTGCCCGAGGGCGCGTCGATGGCGGTGGGTGGCTTCGGGCTGAGCGGGGTGCCCAATGTGCTGATCCAGGCCCTGTACGAGCAGGGCGTGGCGGGCCTGTCGGTGGTCTCCAACAACTGCGGGGCGATGGAGACGGGGCTGGCGGTGCTGCTCGCCGCCAGGCGGATCGCGCGGGTCACGGGCTCCTACATCGGGGCGAACAAGGAGTTCGCGCGCCAGTACCTGGCCGGGGAGCTGGAGGTGGAGCTGATTCCGCAGGGCACGCTGGCCGAGCGGCTGCGCGCGGGCGGGGCGGGGATCCCGGCCTTCTACACGCCGGCCGGCGTGGGCACCCAGGTCGCCGAGGGCGGACTGCCGTGGCGCTACGACGGCGAGGGCGGGGTCGCGCTCGCCTCGCCGCCGAAGGAGGTCCGCGAGTTCGACGGCGGCGAGTACGTGCTGGAGCGGGGCATCCGCACGGACTTCGCGCTGGTGCGGGCCGCGAAGGGCGACCGGCACGGAAACCTCGTCTTCAGCAAGTCGACGCGGAACTTCAACCCGCTGGCGGCGATGGCCGGGAAGGTGACGATCGCCGAGGTGGAGGAGCTGGTCGAGCCGGGCGAGATCGATCCGGACGCGGTACACCTGCCGGGGATCTTCGTGCAGCGGGTGGTGGCGCTGAGCGCGGCGCAGGCGGCGGACAAGAAGATCGAGCAGCGGACGGTGAGCAGCTGATGGCCTGGACACGGCAGCAGATGGCGGCCCGCGCGGCCGGTGAGCTGCGCGATGGGCAGTACGTGAATCTGGGCATCGGCCTGCCCACGCTGATCCCGAACTATCTGCCGGCGGGGGTGGAGGTGGTGCTGGAGTCGGAGAACGGGATCTTGGGCACCGGCCCGTATCCGGCCGAGGACCAGGTCGACCCGGATCTGATCAACGCCGGGAAGGAGACGGTGACGGTCCTGCCCGGGGCCTCGTTCTTCGACTCGGCGCTGTCGTTCTCGATGATCCGGGGCGGGCACATCGACGTCGCCGTGCTCGGCGCGATGCAGGTCTCGGCGTCCGGTGACCTCGCCAACTGGGCCATCCCCGGCAAGCTGATCACCGGCATCGGTGGGGCGATGGACCTGGTGCACGGCGCCCGCACGGTGATCGTGGTGATGACGCACTGCGCGAAGGACGGCAGCGCGAAGATCCTGGAGGAGTGCGTGCTGCCGCTGACCGGGAAGGGGTGCGTGGATCGCATCATCACCGACCTGGCCGTCCTGGACGTCACCGGCGACGGACTGGTCCTGGTGGAGACCGCGCCTGGCGTGGACGTCGAGGAAATCATCGCCAGGACCGCCGCCAAGGTGCGTATCCCCGAGGAGATCCAGTCATGAAAGACGTGTTCATCGTCGATGCGGTGCGTACCCCGTTCGGCCGCTACAACGGCGGCCTGGCCGCGGTGCGTCCGGATGATCTGGCCGCGCACGCGATCCGTGAACTCCTCGCCCGCGTACCCGAGTTGGATCCGTCCCGAATCGAGGACGTGTACGTCGGCAACGCGAACGGGGCGGGTGAGGAGAACCGCAACGTGGCCCGGATGGCCGGCCTGCTCGCCGGCCTGCCCACCAGCGTGCCCGGAGTGACCGTCAACCGGCTGTGCGCGTCGGGGCTGGAGGCGGTGATCCAGGCCGCCCGGGCGATCGCCGCCGGGGATGCCTCCATCGCCCTGGCCGGCGGGGTGGAGTCGATGACCCGCGCCCCCTACGTGCTGCCCAAGAACGAGCGGCCCTTCCCGGCCGGGCACACCGAGCTGTACTCGACCACGCTGGGCTGGCGGATGGTCAACCCGGCGATGGATCCGCAGTGGACCATCCCGCTGGGCGAGTCCGCGGAACTCATCGCCGACAAGCACAAGATCACACGTGAGCAGCAGGACGAATACGCCCTGGCCAGCCATCGCAACGCGGCTGCCGCGCAGGAACAGGGCCTGTTCGAGCCGGAGTTGGCCCCGGTCCCGGTCCCGCAGCGCAAGGGCGACCCGATCCCCTTCGCGACGGACGAGTGCGTGCGCGCGGACGCGTCGCTGTCGGCGATGGCCCGGCTCAAGCCGTCCTTCCGCACCGAGCACGGCACCGTGACGGCCGGGAATGCCTCCCCCCTCAACGACGGCGCGGCGGCGCTGCTGCTGACCGACGCCGAAGGGCTGAAGGTCACCGGGCGTGAGCCGCTGGCCCGGGTCAGCGCCACCGGGGTGCACGCGCTGGATCCGGACTACTTCGGTCTGGCGCCGGTCGAGGCGGTCAACCGGGCGCTGGCCAAGGCCGGCCGGTCCTTCGCCGAGCTGGACGTCCTCGAACTCAACGAGGCGTTCGCCGCGCAGGTGCTGGGCTGTGTCGCCCAGTGGCCGGAGTTCGACCCGGCGATCCTGAACCCGCAGGGCGGGGCGATCGCGCTGGGGCATCCGCTGGGCGCGTCGGGCGCCCGGCTCGCCGGCACCGTCGCCCACCAACTCGCCCGCCGCGGCTCCGGCACCGGCGTCGCCACCTTGTGCATCGGCGTCGGACAGGGCCTCGCCCTCGTCCTCGAACGCTAAGAACACCCGGGAAGCCCGAGGAAGCCCCATGACTCTCACACAGCACGACATCGACCAGGAGATCGCGGCGGAACACGCCGCGTACGAGAAGCGGGTGGCCGACGGCGCCCCGGTCGAGCACCACCCGCGCCGCGACTACGCGCCGTACCGCTCGTCGATCCTGCGCCACCCGAAGCAGCCGCCCGTCGCCATCGACGTCAGCAGGGACCCGGAGCTGGTGGAGCTGCACTCCCCCGCCTTCGGCGAGCGCGACATAACCGAGATCGACAACGACCTCACCCGGCACCACCGGGGCGAGCCGATCGGCGAGCGCATCACGGTCTCCGGCCGCCTCCTGGACCGCGACGGCCGTCCGATCCGCGGTCAGCTCGTCGAGATCTGGCAGGCCAACTCGGCCGGGCGGTACGCCCATCAGCGCGAGCAGCACGACGCCCCGCTGGACCCGAACTTCACCGGCGTCGGCCGTACGATCACCGACGCCGACGGCGGCTACCGCTTCACCACCGTCCAGCCGGGCCCGTACCCCTGGCGCAACCACCTCAACGCCTGGCGCCCGGCGCACATCCACTTCTCGATGTTCGGCTCGGCGTTCACGCAGCGGCTGGTGACGCAGATGTACTTCCCCGCCGATCCGCTGTTCCCGTACGACCCGATCATCCAGTCCGTCACCGACGACGCGGCGCGCCAGCGGCTGGTGGCGACGTACGACCACAGCTTGTCCGTGCCGGAGTTCTCGATGGGCTACCACTGGGACATCGTGCTGGACGGCCCGAACGCCACCTGGCTCGAAGAAGGGCGCTGACCTGCCATGACGAAGATCGACACGAGTCGGCCCGAGACCGTCCTGCCCACTCCTTCGCACACGGTGGGCCCCTTCTACGGGTACGCGTTGCCGTTCCCGGGCGGCGGTGACATCGCGCCGGTCGGGCACCCGGACACCATCACACTCCAGGGATACGTGTACGACGGCGAGGGCAAGCCGCTGCCGGACGCCTTCGTGGAGCTGTGGGGCGCCGACCCCGACGGCAATGTGCCGGCCACGGACGGCTCGATCCGGCGCGACCCGGCGAGCGGCGGCTATCTGGGCCGCAACGGCGTGGAGTTCACCGGCTGGGGACGCATCCAGACGGACGCCAACGGCCACTGGTACGCGCGGACGCTGCGGCCCGGCGCCCGCGGGCGGAGCGCGCCGTACATCAGCGTGTGCGTCTTCGCGCGCGGGCTGCTGATGCACCTGTTCACCCGGATCTACCTGCCGGGCGACGAGGCGGCGCTCGCCGCCGACCCGCTGCTGACCGAGCTGGACGCGGCGCGCCGCGACACGCTGATCGCGAAGGACGACGGCAAGGGCACCTACCGTTTCGACATCCGCCTTCAGGGCGAAGGCGAGACGGTCTTCCTGGAGTTCCAGTGACATCTGTCGATGCCGACACCGGCCTGCTCGCCCCAGGGTGGGCAGGCTCCCCCACGGCGGCGGCCACCGCCGACGCGGCTTGTCTGCAAGCCCTGTTGGACGCGGAGGCTGCGCTCACCCGCGCCCAGGCGGCCCTGGATCTCGCCCCGGCCGAGGCCGCGGCCGCGGTGACCGAGGCGGCCCACGCCGGCCGTTTCGACGCACGGTCCCTCGCGGAGCGGGCGCGGGGCGGCGGCAACCCGGTCATCCCACTGGTCGCCGATCTGACGAAGGCGGTCGGCGCGGAGTACGGGCCCTATGTGCACCGGGGGGCGACCAGCCAGGACATCATGGACACGGCGACGATGCTGGTCGCCGTGCGCACCCTGGACCTGGTGCTCGCCGACCTCGGGCGCACCGAGCGGGCACTGGCCCGGCTGGCCGCCGAGCACCGGGACACCGCGATGCCGGGCCGCACGCTCACCCAGCACGCCGTTCCGACGACGTTCGGGCTGAAGGCGGCCGGCTGGCGCTCGCTCGTCCTCGACGCGCGGGATCGGATCAGGTCCGTAAGGGACAGCCTTCCGGCTCAACTCGGGGGCGCAGCGGGAACATTGGCGTCCTTCGCAGCGTACGGCGCTCCGGACCCGCCGGCCCTGACGGCGGCCTTCGCCCGCGAACTCGGCCTGCGCGAACCGCTTCTCCCCTGGCACACCCTGCGCACGCCGATCGCCGATCTCGCCGGCTGCCTGGCATTCGCGGCCGGGGCGCTGGGCAAGATGGCCGCGGACGTGCTGGCGCTCGGCCGGACCGAGATCGCCGAGGTCGCGGAGGGTAGCGGAGGCGGCTCGTCGGCCATGCCGCACAAGGCCAACCCGGTCCGGTCCACGCTGATCGCGGCGGCGGCCCGGCGGGCCCCGCAGCTCGCGGCCACGCTGTACGGCGCGCAGGCCGCCGAGGACGAGCGCCCGGCCGGGGCCTGGCACGCCGAGTGGGAGCCCCTGCGGGACCTGCTGCGGCTGGCCGGCGGCGCGGCCCATGACGCCGCCGAACTGGCCGAGGGGCTGCGGGTGAACGCGGACGCGATGCGCGAACACCTCGCTCTCACGCACGGATTGATCGTCTCGGAACGCCTGTCCGCCGAACTCACCCCGGTACTGGGCCGCGCCCGTGCCAGGGAACTGCTCACGGACCTGGCCAGGCGCACCTACGCCGAGGGTCGCTCCCTGCGTGAACTCCTCGCCGAGGAAGCCGAGTTGAAGGACATTGACCTCGACGACCTGACCGACCCCGCCCGCTACACGGGCTCCGCCGGAGTCCTCACCGACCGTGCACTGGAGCGACGTTGACCGAGAAACTCCTCAACCACCGTGCCGAGGGGGCCACTTCCGCTCCCCCACTGCTGCTCGGACCCTCGCTGGGCACGTCGTACGCCCTGTGGGACACGGTGGCGCCCGAGCTGTCCATCAGCCATCGTGTGGTGCGCTGGGACCTGCCCGGGCACGGCGGGTCGGCCCCCGGGCTGATCGGGCCAGGCGCCACCGTCGGCGACCTGGCCGGCCTGGTGCTCGCCCTCGCCGACTCGCTCGGCATCGACCGGTTCGCCTACGCCGGCGTGTCACTCGGTGGCGCCGTCGGGCTGCATCTCGCCCTGCACCACCCGGACCGGGTGACGTCGCTGGCCGCGATCTGCTCGTCGGCGCACTTCAACGGGGCGAAGCCGTGGGAGGAGCGGGCCGAGCGCGTACGGCGGGAGGGCCTGGACTTCCTGGTGGAGAGCGCCGACGCGCGCTGGTTCACCCCCGGCTTCACCATGCCGCAGTTGGTGCGCGACCAGGCGGAGGCCGACCCCGGGGCCTACGCCGCCTGCTGCGACGCGCTGGCCGCCTTCGACCTGCGCGACCGCCTTGCGGAGATCTCCGTACCCACGCTGCTGATCGCCGGGCGGGAGGACAAGGCGACCCCGCCCCCGCACCTGCGGGAGATCGCGGACGCCGTCGCCGGCTCCACGCTCGTCGAACTCCCCGGCGCCGGGCACCTGGCTCCGGCGCAGTGCCCCGTAGCCGTCCTGACCGCGCTGCGGGCCCACCTCGGCGGCGGTGCCGAGCGGGGCATGGAGGTACGGCGGCAAGTGCTCGGCGACCCGCACGTGGACCGCACGCAGGCCCGCCAGACGCCCTTCACCGCACGCTTCCAGGACTTCATCTCGCGCTACGCCTGGGGCGAGATCTGGACCGACCCGACGCTCTCGCGCCGCGAACGCAGCATGATCACACTGACGGCGCTGGTCGCGCACGGTCACTACGACGAACTCGCCATGCACGTCCGGGCGGCCCGGCGCAACGGGCTCACGCCCGAGGAGATCGGCGCCGTTCTGCTCCAGACGGCCGTGTACTGCGGGGTTCCGGCGGCGAACTCGGCGTTCGCGACGGCCCAGCGGGTCCTGGCGGAGGAGGACGGCCGGGGAGGGTGACCCTGGTGGTCGTAGCCTCAGCAACATCTCGCACATGCCTTCACCGCGTGCCTACGGTGGAGGCATGTCCACCATTCTGATCACCGGCGCCACCTCGGGTCTCGGCCGCTACGTCGCCTTCGAGCTGGTCCGCGCCGGGCACGTCGTCCTCGCGCACGGCCGCGATCCGGGCCGTACGGAGCAGCTGGTCGCGGAGCTGCGCGCGGAGGGGGACGCGGAAGGATTCGTCGCCGACCTGGCCTCCCTCGCACAGGTACGCGACCTGGGCGCGCACGTCGCCGGCGCCCACCCCGACCTGGACGTGCTGATCAACAACGCGGGCGTCGGGGCGGGGGCCCCGGGCGCGTCACGCGAGTTGAGCGCCGACGGTCACGAACTACGCCTGGCGGTGAACTACTTGGCGCCGGTGGTGCTGACCCGCGCCCTCCTGCCGGTCCTGCGCTCGAACGCCCCCTCCCGCATCGTCAACGTCGGCTCGGTCGGCCAGGACCCCCTCGACTTCGACGACGTCGAATACCGCCGCGCCTACGACGGCTTCACGGCCTACCGCCGCGCCAAGTTCGCCCTGGCGGCCCATACGTTCGCCCTGGCGGACGAGCTCGCGGATACGGGTGTGGCCGTGAACGTCCTGCATCCGGCCACCTTCATGGACACGGCGATGGTCCGCGAGGGCGGCGTCACCCCCTGGAACACGATCGCCGACGGCGCCCCGGGCGTCCTGGCCCTGGCAACCGAGGACCACGGCACGGGCAACTACTTCGACGGCACAAACCCGGCCCGGGCACACGAGTCAACCTACGACCCCGACTTGCAGAAACGCCTGTCGACGGTGACGGGTCAACTGCTTGCGCTGTAGGGGCTTTTCGGGGGTGCGGGGAACTGCGCGATCAACTCCGCTCAGCGCAACCCCCGTCCGGTCTCCAGCACCCCCCGAGCCTTCGCCACCAAGCCATCCGCACCGCATGAACGGGCAAGCGCCAGGCCTCGATTCAGCTCTGCCACCGACCGCGCGGCGATCCCGTACTCGACGCGAGCGGCAGCATGTTCGTACTGGCAGGGCGAAGCCTCCAGATAGGCCACGGCCTGGGCGGCAAGACGCACCGCCCGCTGCCCCGTCTCCAGCGCGGCAGCACACCGCAAGGCCTCGCCGATGGCCGTGTCCGTACCGAATCGCTCGGCCTGCCGGCGGGCATCCGCGGCCAACTGGGCAGCGCGTGCCGGGTCATCGGTGGCGAGAGCACGGGCAAGGTCAAGGGTCCAGGGGACCACGACCGGATTGTGATGCCCCCGCGTGGCCGCCGACTTCTCCGCCGCCTCGAGCTCGTTGACGCCATCCTTCGTCCGGCCCACGGCAAGCAGCAGCCGCCCGCGCACGGACCGGGGGTCGGGCATGACGACGATGGAGGGGTAGGGCGGCGCGAAACCGTACAGCTCGGCCGTCGTCCACGCCTCCTCGACGCGGCCACGAGCGAGCAGGACGTCGACGAGATTGCAGATCGTGGTCCAGTACAGAGGCAGACCGCGGCCCACGCGCTCGGCGATGCGCAGCGACTCCCGCAGAGACGCCTCCGCCTCCCTGAGCCGTCCGCGCCTGCGGTGTCCGAGGCCGACGTGCGCATGCGCGAGAGAAAGATGGCCGCCACTCCAGCCCGCCGACTCGTAGGTGCGCAGAGCCTCGTTGTAGAGGCTCTCGGCGCGGTCCAGCCGGTCGGTGTAGAGGTAGGAGTTGGCGAGCATCAGCGGAAGCTCGATACCCCACTCGGTATCGATCCACCCCAGCCCCGGCGCCAACCGCCCGTTGACCAGCGCCCGGTCGCACGCCTCGACGACCTCCTCCGCGCTCTCCCCCTGGAGCAGCGCGTCGAAGCCGCGCAGCATGAGCAGGGCGCGTTCGGAGTTGTTGCGGCCGGTGCAGGTGCGGGCGAGGTCGGCGAGGCGTTCGGAGCGTCCCGGCGTGTTCGACTCGCCGGCGTAGATGCCCTCCCACATGTACTGCACGGCCTGGAGCCGCAGCTTGGCGGGCCCTTCCTCGTGCCGGGCGGCCTCCGCCTCGACGGTGCGGACGGCCTCCCCCAACTGGTCGTTGTGGAGAAGGGCCTGGGAGAGGCGGACGACGGCGTCGACGCGCTCGTCGGCGTCGAGGCCGGGCATGGCGAGCGCGGACTGCAGATGGTCGATCGTGGTGGCGGGCGCCGTCAGCAGGGTGGCGCAGCCGAGTTCGAACAGCACGCGCGCGTGGACCTCCGGAACCGGCGGTTCCAGCAGGGCGCGTTCGAGGCAGCGGCGGGCGGCGTCGGGCGCGCCGACGGCGAGGTGCTCGCGGGCGGCCTCGCGCAACTGCTCGACCAGCTCCTCGTCATCGTCTGGATGCACCTGGAGCAGGTGCCGGGAGGCCATCGCGGCGCCGAGTCCGGAGTCCGTGACCACCTGGGCGGCGATGCCGTGCATCGCGGTGCGCAGGGCGTCCGGGATGGAGTTGTAGACGGCGGAGGCGATCAGCGGGTGCACGAACTCCAGGTCGCCGTCGCCGATCTGGGCGTTCGCCGGATCGGGTTCGGTGAGGATGCGGGCGCCTTCGAGGAGTTCGGCGCAGCGCGCGGCGTCGTCGTGCCCCATGGTGGCGAGCTTGGCCACCAGGCCGACGGAGATGCCGGTGCCGAGGATCGCGGCCGCCCAGGCGAACCGGGTGGCGTCGATGCCGAGTTCCTCCAGGCGGGCGACGAGGCCGCCGCCGCGGGCCGAGCGGTTGAGGGCGCGCAGCTCGGCGGCTGCGTGCTCGGTCGGCTCCAGCTCGCTGTCCTGGACCTTGGCGAGGAGTTCCACGGTCTCGTACGGGTTGCCGCCGGTGACGGCCCAGACCTCGCGGCAGAACGGGGCGTCGGCGTGCGCGCCGAGGGTGGCGCGGGTGAGACCCGCGGTGGCCTCCGGGGTGAGGGCGCTCAGCATGGCCTGGGGCTGGCCCGCGGCGGCGGCGACCGCCTCCAGGTAGCGGGCGCCCTCGCCGCCGACCTCGCCGGGCCGGCGGGCCACCACGACCAGTACGGACAGGTCGTCCAGCCGCTCGGCGAAGGCGGCGAGCCAGCGCAGCGTCTCCAGGTCGGCCCAGTGCGCGTCGTCGATCAGCAGGACCAGCGGCCAGTCCCGGCGGGCCAGCCGGCGGACCCCGGCGACCAGGCCGTCGGTCACGCCCTGCGGGTCCGCCTGGCGCTCGCCGGGTTCCGTTATGCCGAGGGCGGGGCCCGCGATGTCGTACCAGTCTCCGAGGTACTCGCGTGCCTCCTCCGGCATCAGCGACACCAGCGCGGGCTGGAGCAACTGCCGTACCACGTTGAACGGGACGGATTTCAGGGTCTCGCCGCCGCGGGCCGACCAGACCGTGCAGCCGCGCCGTTCGGCGATACGGCGGGCCTCGGCCAGCAGGGCCGTCTTGCCGATGCCCGCCTCGCCCCTGACCATCAGCAGGCTGCCCGAGGACGAGCGGTCGGCGCGCAGGGTGTTGAGCGCCTCCTCGACGGCGGCGATTTCCTCGTCGCGCTCCCAGAGGGAGGCCGAGGCGGCCTCCGTAGGCCGGACCTCCGTCATCCCGCTACCTCCCCAAGTCGCCCGAACGACGTACAGACCTCGAGCGTAGCCGTCTGATCGAGGAAGTGGAGCCCGGTCCGGGTACCTCTTGCCGTGATGGGTGACAGCCGGTGCGGGCAGGCGACGCGCCATGCCTGTGATCTGCCCTTCGAAAGGTAACCGACAGTCAAAAGGCAATGAGATGACGCTGTTTTCCGGACAACGCCGAGACGTGCGGAATCCGTCTGCGGTACGGGCCCTGGTGGCGGGGTCGATCGGCAACTTCGTCGAGTGGTACGAGTTCGGGGTCTACGGCTGCTTCGCGACCGTCATCGCGGCGCGCTTCTTCACGCCGGAGGGCGGCAGCGAGGCCGAGGCGCTGGTGAAGACGTACGCGTCCTTCGCGCTCGCGTTCTTCTTCCGGCCCGTCGGAGCGGCGCTGTTCGGGCGGCTGGGCGACCGGATCGGGCGCCGTCCGGTGCTGATCCTGGTGATCGTGCTGATGACGGTGGCGACGACGCTGATCGGGGCGCTGCCGACGTACGCGGCGGCCGGAGCCCTCGCTCCGTGGCTGCTGACGTTGCTGCGGATGCTCCAAGGGCTGTCCGCGGGTGGGGAGTTCGGTGGTGCGGTGGCGGTGATGACGGAGTTCGCGCCGCCGGGCCGGCGCGGGCTGTACGGGTCGTGGCAGTCGTTCACGGTCGCACTGGGGCTGCTGGGCGGCGCGGGGGTGGCGGCGCTGCTGGGCTCCGTGCTCACCGAGCGGCAACTGGGTGACTGGGGCTGGCGGGTGCCGTTCCTGCTGACGTTGCCGCTGGGGCTTGCGGCGCTGTGGCTGAGGCTGCGGCTGGAGGAGACGCCGGCGTTCCGGCGGGAGGCCGAGACCATGCTCCCGCCCGTGAGCCCGTCCGCGCGCGAGGTCGCGTCGACCGTCGCGCTGGGTGCCGCACGGATCATGGGCTGGGCGGCGGCCGGCTACACCTTCCTGGTCGTCCTCCCCTCGTACCTCCAGAGCACCCTCGACGCGACCTTCCAACAGGCGCTGATCGCAACCGTCCTGGCCAATCTGGGCTTCGCGGTCACGATCGTCCCGGCCGGCCTGCTGAGCGACCGGGTGGGGCGGCGGGCGGTGATGCTGACGGGAGCGCTGCTGGTGGCTCTGCTGTCGCTGCCGCTGCTCAACCTGCTGCAGGATTCCGGGACTTCGAACGTCACGAAGGCGGCGGCGGTGTTCGCCGCGGGAGCGGTGGTGGGCCTGATGGCGGGCCCGGGACCGGCGATGCTCTCGGAACTCTTCCCCACGAACGTCCGCTGCACCGGCCTGGGACTCGCCTACGCCCTGTCCAATGCGGTCTTCTCGGGCTGCGCCGGACTCATCATCACGGAAACGGTGAAGCGGACGGGAAACGCCGGCATTCCCGGGTACTACGCGGCGGCGACCTGCGCGGTGAGCGCGCTCGCGCTGGCCAAGGGACCGGGACGGAAGGCAGGTTGAGCGGATGCGGGTCATCGGACTGATGTCGGGCACGTCGTACGACGCCATCGACGCGGCGGCGGCCGACCTGAGCCTCAGCGGTGACAGCCTCGTACTCAGACCGCTGGGGATGGTGAGCGAGGCGTACGGCGAGGCGCTGCGGGACGCGCTCGCCGCCGCGCTGCCGCCGAGCGTGACCTCGCTGGCGGAGGTGTGCCGCCTGGACACGGAGATCGGGCGGGCCTTCGCGGCGGCAGCCGGGCGAGCGAATGCCGAACTGTGCTACGGCGAGGCGGTGTTGATCGCCTCCCACGGGCAGACCGTCTACCACTGGACGGACGGCGGCAAGGTGCACGGGACGCTGCAACTCGGCCAGCCGGCGTGGATCGCCGAGGCGACGGGGCTGCCGGTGGTCGCCGACTTCCGTCCGCGCGACATCGCGGCGGGCGGACAGGGCGCGCCCCTGGTGAGCCTGGTCGACCTGCTGTGGCTGCGCGGTCGCCCCGGTACGCCCGTCGCCCTCAACCTCGGCGGCATCGCCAACCTCACCGCCCCCGACGGCACGGCGTTCGACACGGGACCCGGCTGCGCCCTGATCGACGCCGCGGCACGGGGTTTCAGCGGCGGAAGCACGACCTGCGACGTCGACGGCGCCCTGGCAGCGCGCGGCACCGTCCACGAACCGCTCCTGCACCGCCTGCTCGACGAGCCGTACTACACGCTGCCCGCGCCCAAGACGACGGGCAAGGAACTCTTCCACCTCGGGTACCTGCAGGACGCGCTGGCCTGCTTCGGCACTCTCAGGGCGGAGGACGTGGTCGCCACCCTGACCATGCTCACGGCCCGAACGGTCGCCGACGCGGTCCTGCCCCTGGACGCCACGGAACTGATCGCCTCCGGCGGAGGAACCAGGAACCCGGTGCTGATGGCCATGCTGGCGCAACGGCTCCCCTGCGTGGAGCTCCGCACCTCCACCGACTTGGGCCTCCCCGCGCCCGCGAAGGAGGCATACGCCTTCGCCGTCCTCGGATTCCTCACCGCACACGGCCTCCCAGGCACCTCCCCCACCAGCACCGGCGCCCGTCACGCGACCGTGCTCGGCTCGATCACACCAGGCCGGGAGGGGTTCCGGCTGCCACCGCAGGGGGCTCGGGTGCCGGAGCGGTTGGTGGTGGTGTGACGGCCGGACCCTGGGTGGTGACCCGAAATCGGCCGGTCTGCGGCGGCCCGAGGTCCCGGTCGGCTCCCCGCGCCCGGGGTCCTCTCATCCGCCTTTCACCGACGCCTCATACGGTGGGGGCATGACGCAGGTGACTCCTCCCGGGTGGTATCCCGATCCCGGGCAGACAAGTGAGGGTCCCGCCACCGAGCGGTGGTGGGACGGCAAGGCATGGACGGACCGGACCCGCCCCGCGGGCTCGGCCGCCGTATGGGGTCCCCCGGCGCAGATGCCGGCGGCCGGGGCGGAGCCGACGCCGTCGCCCTATCCGGTCGACACGTCCGCCTATCCGGCCGATACGTCCGCCTTTCCGGCGTACCCGGTGTATCCGGCCCAGCCGCCGGCCGCTTCGCGACGTGGGCTGCGTACGAGCATCGCCGTCGGGGCGGCCGTGGTCGTCCTGGCGTGCATCGGCGTGGGTGTGTACGCGCTGGCCGGCAACGGCAGTTCGGGCGGCGGCAGCGCCGCACAGCCGGGTCAGGGGCAGGGCGGCCCCGGCGGGGAGGGCGGTCCAGGCGGTCAGGGCGGACCCTTCGGCGGCGGGTCCGGCGGGTCCGGTGGGGGCGGTGGGGGCGGCACCGAGTCGCCCGCTCCCGGGCAGTCCGAGGCGCCGAAGATCCGCAGCGGGTCGGTGACCGACGGGATCAGCGGCATCAGCCTGCCCATCCCTGAAGACTGGTACGGCCAGCAGATGTCCGTGGGCGCGCAGATCTCGTCCAACAAGTCTTACAAGTGCCCCGGCGACACGTCCCAGACCTGCACGAACGGCGGCGCGTACTCGGCGCCCGCGCTGGTCCTGGGCAGCAAGGGCAGCACGGCGGAGGCGGTCGCGAAGGCCGACATCGCCGCCAACGCCAAGGACTCCTACGGCGGCAAGACCTACGGCTCGATCACCTCCCACGACGTACTCGCGTCCAAGGCGGTCACCGTGGCCGGGCAGAAGGGCTACCTGGTCCGCTGGAAGGCGGTCACCAGCAAGGGCTCGGACGGCTACGTCGAGTCGCTCGCGTTCCCCTCGCCCGCCGAGCCCCGGCAGATCGTCGTCGTCCGCTTCGGTGTGGACGTCGCCGAGAAGCAGACCGTGATCGACACCATCACCAAGGGGATCAAGGTGTCGACCGGCGGCGGCAGCGGCCAGAACGTCTGACCCCGCCCGGCCCCGGATGACCCCGACCCGGCCCCGGAAAACGGTCGGCCGGGCGGAACTCCTCTCCGCTCAGGAGGAGCCCCGCCCGGCCGGGGGGTGCGCGCCGCCCCCGTCCCCACGGTGCGGCGCGATCAGGTCCCCGTCCAGTCATCCCGTGGACGGCGACCTGGGTCTCAGGTGAGGCCGAGTGCCGGCAGCACGGCGGCCTCCACGAAGCGGACCAGATAGTCGGGGTCGGCGTACTCCCCCTCCAGGACGGGCCTGGCCCGCATCACGCCGAACATCTGCGCCGGTACGAACGGCAGGGCCGGATGGTCGGCGGCGATCTCGCCCCGCTCCACGCCCCGCTGAAGAATCTGCTGCATCGCACGGACCTCCGGCTCGACCAGCGCCTCACGCAGCGCCTGCTGAAGGTCCGGGTCCTGGGTGACGGCATGGCCGAGCGCCTGGTGGAGCCTGGTGTCCTTGCGCCCCCACAGCGCGGCGACCCGCGCGGCCTGGCGCAGGTCCTCGGCCAGCGACCCGGTGTCGATGCCGCCGAAGCGGAACTCCCGGGCGGACCGCAGCGCCGCCGCCACGAACTGGGGCTTCGTCTTCCACTGCCGGTAGAGGGTGGACTTGCTGCACCGCGTGCTCGCGGCGACGCCCTCCATGGTCACGGCGTCGTAGCCGCACTCCCGGATCTGCTCGAGCACCGCGTCGAAGAACTCCTTCTCACGCTCAGGCGTGATCTTGGAGCGGCGCGAGGAGGCGACCGATTCCGGTCCGTCCCAGGCCTGCGACGTCATGTGCTCTTCTCCCTCACTTCCAGGCCGGGATTATTCCCGGCTTCCAGTGTGTCGTACCTATCGATACGCCACTGTACCGGAACGCTGACGTATCGGTACACTCCCGTATCGGAACGCATTCGTTTCGGGACGCACGCGTACCGATGAGTTCCGGCCCCGGTCGGGGTCTCACCCCGTACAGCAGGCACGTACGGCATGCACAGGCACGAAGCACCAAGCACCAAGCACCAAGCAAGACAGTGAGCAAGGGAGCCGGGGGATGAACGGACGCACTGAGCCTCCAGACGCGGAGGCGGCCGCCATACCGCGGCCGCCGCTCGTCCGCGAGCTTCTGCTCGTCGCGGGACTCTTCCTCGTCTACAAGTTCGGCCGGCAGCTCGCCACAGGCCACACCGGCGAGGCCCGCCACAACGGGAACCGCGTGTGGGACCTCGAAAGGGCGCTGCACCTGCCCGGCGAGAGCTCGGTGCAGTCCCTGCTGCTGCACGGCGACGGCCTCGCGCAGATCGCGAACACCTACTACGCGACCGTCCACTTCCCGGCCACCGCGGCCTTCCTGATCTGGCTCTACCTGCGGCGCCCGGCGCACTACGTCTGGGCCCGCCGGATACTCGCCACCGTCACCTCGGCGGCCCTGGTGCTGCCCTTCGTCTATCCGCTGGCACCGCCGCGGATGCTGGCCGGCACGGGCCTGGTCGACACGGCGCACGTCTACGGCCCGTCGGTGTACGGCCCGCCCTCCTCGGACCACCTCTCCAACCAGTTCGCGGCGATGCCGTCACTGCACTTCGGCTGGGCGCTGATGGTCGCCGTCGGCCTGATCGCGGCGACGCGCTCGCGCTGGCGCTGGCTCTGGCTGCTGCACCCGCTGGTGACGCTGCTGGTGATCGTGGGCACGGCGAACCACTACTGGGTCGACGCCCTCGTCGCGACCGCCATGCTCGGTGTCGCGCTCGCGCTGGTCGACCGGCCGCACCTCACCGTCAGCACGGCCGGGCGGGGCAGCGGGCGGCTCGCGCCGGCCGCCGGGAACCCCGCCGCCAAGAACACCGACGACGAGGTCCTGGTCGGAGCGGGCCGATGACCCCCATACTCCTCGCCGTCGCCCTCTCCCTGGTCTCCGCCGTCGCCTACGCGGCCGCGGCCGTGGCCCAGGAGCGCCTCGCCGCACGCAACTCCGACAGCGGCGTGCTGCGGCTGCTGGGCGCGGGTGCCTGGTGGGCGTCGGTCGGGCTCAACGCCTCCGCGGCGCTGCTGCACGTAGTCGCGCTCAAGTACGGCTCGCTGACCGTCGTCCAGCCGCTCGGCGCGCTCACCCTGGTGGCCGCGGTGCCGATGGGGGCGCGGGCGGCCGGCCGGAAGGTCAGCACGACCGAGTGGCGGGGCACCGCGCTGACGCTGGCCGGGCTGGCCGCGCTGCTGGTCGCCGCGTCGGGTTCGGCCCCCGAGCAGGTGCTGAGCCTGACCCAGGCGCTGGCGGTCGCGGGCACCACGGCCGCGCTGATCGGCCTGCTGTCGCGGCCGGGAGCCCGGCCGGGTCTGCGGCACGCCACGGCGTCCGGTTTCGCCTCGGGCGTGGCCTCCGCGCTGACGCAGACGGTGACCGTGGCCGCGACCGACCGTTCCGGCCCTGCGCTCAGCCCGCAGGTCGTCCTGGTGGCGGTGCTGGTCGCCGCCTTCGCCGCGGGCGGACTGCTCCTGTCGCAGACGGCGTACAAGGGCGGTCTCGGCGCTCCGCTGGCGGTGCTGACCCTGTCCAATCCGATGGCGGCCTCGGTGATCGGCCTCACCCTGCTCGGCCAGGGGCTGCGCGGCGGCGCGGCGGGCGTGCTCCTCGCCCTCGCGGGCGCGGCCTTCGCCTCCTGGGGCGTCGTCCTGCTGACCCGCCTGGCCCCCGCCCCCGCCCCCGCCCCCGCCGCCCCCGCCGACGAGGAACACCCCGTGGTCGCGGTCCTGGCCCTCAAGCCGGAAACGGCGACGCTCGAACCGGTGCTGGTGCCCCGGCAGTCGTCGGACCCGGGCCACCTCACCCCGTTGTGAACTTCGGCCGGGGCATCAGCAGTTCTGCTAACCCAGGCCGCGTGAGTCCTGCTTGAGCGCTGTGTCGACGGTCAGCGCCGTCGCGACGACGAGGCTCAGCAGCGGCTCGGGCAACTGGTAGTGGATCTGCAGGACATAGTTGTCCGCGGTCGTGAACATCGTCTTGGCGAGCCCTTCCCAGGTCTTGGTGATCCGGGCGACCTCGTTCTCCGCGTGGTCCACGATGGCGAAGTTCCAGGCCCGCCAGTTCTCCGCCCTGATCGCGCCGACCTGATGGCCGTTCGCGTTCATCGCGAAGTTGATCTTGCCGATCATGTTCTGCTGGACGATCTCGCCCACCGGCGAACCATCCGGACGGCTCACCTCCACCCGCGACTTGAAGAACTTCGCGGGCCGGGTCAGCACCAACTGCGGCTGGCCGTAGGCGTCCCGGATCTCCAGCCGGTGGGTCATGAACTGGTCGAGGCTGGAGACGAAGCGCGCCACCTTCTTCAGCGCGCTCTGCCCGATCTCGGTGACCGAGCCGATCTGGTTGCCGTTCTGATCCATGACCGTGTACTCGTTGGTCAGCTCGATCAGTTTTGCCTTCTGGTTCACCACCAGGACCGGCTCGGAGAACAGGCTGCCGCCACCGGGGCCGCCCGCGGCGACCCCGGCCTGCTGCTGCACCTGACGCTGCACCCGCGGGTCGGGACCCGCGGCCTGCTGCGGCATCTGCGCCTGCGGCATGTGCCCCTGCGGCATCTGCGTCTGCGCCTGCGGCACCTGCATCTGCGGCATGTGCGACGGCTGCTGCCCGACCGCGACCTGCTGCTGGTCGGCGTGCGTGTGCTGGGTCCACTGAGCGCCGTCCCAGTAACGGAGAGTCTGGGGCGCTCCGTGCGGATCCGGGAACCAGCCTGCAGGTGTGTTCGAATGCGTGGTCACCGGGGCACACTACCCCGGCCCCACCGGCACCTCGCCACCCCTTCCGTTGCGGTATTCATCAGGTTTTACCCGGCACTTCACCGTGCCCGTCACACCGTGATGATCGCCGGATCGCTGACGCCGGAAGTCCCGTTCTCGACATGTCCGGCGAATCGCCGCAGGAAGCTCTGGTCGGCCTCGGAGGTGACGGTGAGGTCGTACCAGCGCCGGCTCGCCGCGAGGCCGACGGTGTGCTTGACGGTCGCGCCGGGCCGCACCGAGAACGTCTGCGGCCTGACGCCGTAGCCGCCGGCCAACTTCAGACGGACCGTGCCCGAGCCCTTGTTGGTGAGGGTCAGCTCGACGTCCTCGCCGGTGTGGCGGGCGGTGGCCTCGGGCCCGGCGGTCCTGTTCGGGCCCTTGAAGACGCGCAGGAAGCCGTTCGGACCATGCACGGCGAGGTCGTACGAGCCGTTCGAGTACGCCGAGTTCCAGGTGTCCGAGACCGTCTTGCCGGCCTCGGTGGTGTAGGTCCACGGGCCGTCGGTGCGGTTGCCGGAGGTGACCAGGAAGGCGGCACCCGCGTGCGCCCCCGAGGCGAACGTGAGCGTGAACTTCCCGCTCGCGGTGTCCGCCGAACCGTCCACGTACGGCGCGTACTTGAGGGGTCGCGTCGGGCGCAGGCCGCGCTCCTGCTTGGGCAGGACGCCCTTCGCCGGCGGGGTCGGCACATAGTCGGGGTGGCGGTTCTTGTCCGGCGGCCGGTAGCCGTCGGTGTCCGGCAGGGCGACCGGCTTGGTGTCCGTGCGGGAGAAGTCGAACGCCGCGGTCAGATCGCCGCAGACGGCGCGCCGCCAGGGCGAGATGTTCGGCTCCTTGACGCCGAAGCGGGTCTCCATGAACCGGATGATCGAGGTGTGGTCGAGCGTCTCGGAGCAGACGTAACCGCCCTTGCTCCAGGGCGAGACGACCAGCATCGGCACGCGCTGGCCGAGTCCGTAGGGGCCGGCCGGGTTGCTGCCGCTGCCCTTGAACAGGTCGAGGGCCGGGTCGACCGTGGACTTGCCCTGCGCGGCGGACTGCGGCGGGTACGGCGGGATCTGGTGGTCGAAGAAGCCGTCGTTCTCGTCGTAGGTGATGAACAGCGCCGTCTTCGCCCAGACCTTGGGGTCGGAGGTGAGCGCGTCGAGGACCTGGGAGACGTACCAGGCGCCGTAGTTCGCGGGCCAGTTGGGGTGCTCGGTGAAGGCCTCGGGGGCGACGACCCAGGAAATCTTCGGCAGCTTGCCGCCCTTGACGTCGGCCTTGAGCTGGTCGAAGAAGCCCTCGCCCTTGGTCGCGTCGGTGCCGGTGCGGGCCTTGTCGTAGAGCGGGTCGCCGGGCTTCGCGCCCCGGTACTGGTTGAAGTACAGCAGCGAGTTGTCACCGTAGTTGCCGCGGTAGGCGTCCTGGATCCAGCCCCAGCCGCCGGCCGCGTCCAGGCCGTCGCCGACGTCCTGGTAGATCTTCCAGGAGACGCCCGCCTTCTCCAGGCGCTCGGGGTAGGTCGTCCAGCCGTAGCCCGCCTCGTCGTTGCCGAGGACCGGGCCGCCGCCCTGGCCGTCGTTGCCCGTGTAACCGGTCCACATGTAGTAGCGGTTGGGGTCGGTCGAGCCGATGAACGAGCAGTGGTACGCGTCGCAGACGGTGAAGGAGTCGGCGAGCGCGTAGTGGAACGGGATGTCGTCGCGGGTCAGGTACGCCATCGTCGTGGTGCCCTTGGAGGGCACCCACTTGTCGTACTTGCCCCCGTTGAAGGCGGCGTGACCGTCGTTCCAGCCGTGCGGGAGGTCCTGGATGAACGCCAGGCCCAGGTCGTCGGCGTCGGGGTGGAACGGCAGGATCTCCTTGCCGCCCGCGTCCTTCTGGTGCCAGACCGAGGTGCCGTCGGGCCAGGTCACCGGGCGCGGGTCGCCGAAGCCGCGGACACCCTTGAGCGAGCCGAAGTAGTGGTCGAAGGAACGGTTCTCCTGCATCAGGACGACGATGTGCTCGACGTCCTCGATGGACCCCGTGCGGCGGTTCGCGGGCAGCGCGGCAGCACGCTCGATGCTGCTCGACAGCGCGGTGAACGCGGTGGTCGCGCCCGCGAGTTGCAGGAATCGGCGCCGATTGACTTCGGGCATGGTGTGGGTGCCTCTCATCCTGGTGCGGACGGCCGGAACATGACGGAATGCGCGCGGAGCGAGTGTTCCAAGAGCAACAAACGTCAGGGAAGGGTCGGATGGCGCCAATGTGAAAGTCGCAGGTACGAGCGGTGTGCGCCGAGGGAAGTGAGGTGAGCGGCAGCAGCGTGCCGGCCTGCTGCGCCGGACAGCTGGTCGCGCCGGGGATCGCAACCCTGCTCGTGGACACTTCGGACGACCGGTCTGTGGACGGCTGGGGGTGGCGCATTCCTTTCGTTCTCGGTGCCGTGCTTCCCACCGCGGGCGCCGGCTGCGGGCGGGTCGGAGAAGGCTTCCGTCAGACGGAAGCCCCCTTGCCCGAGTGTGGCGCCCGTCACGAACCTGAGTTCAACCACGGCTCGCGGGGCGAGGACGCCCCGCTCTCAGGGACGGGAACGCCATGCCTCACATGACCGCCTTCGCCAGGAACCAGTGGTACGTCGCCGCCTACAGCGACGAGGTCGGGCGCGAGGAACTCCTCGGACGGACGATCCTCGGTGAGCCGCTCGTCCTCTACCGGACCGAGGAGGACGGCACCCCCGTGGCGCTCGCCGACCGCTGCGTGCACCGGCGCTTCCCGCTGCACGAGAAGCCGAGCCGGCTCGACGGCGACAGGATCGTGTGCGGGTACCACGGGTTCACGTACGACACGAGCGGTACATGTGTGTACGTCCCGGGGCAGAAGCGCATACCGCGCACCGCCCGCGTCGCCTCCTACCCCGTCGTCGAGCAGGACTCGCTGGTGTGGGTGTGGATCGGTGACCCGGCGCTCGCCGACGCGCAGACCATCCCGCGGGCCAGGCACCTCGACGCCCCGGGCTGGGTCACCGTGCGCGGCATGGAACCCATCGACGCCGACTACGGGCTGCTGGTCGACAACCTCCTCGACCTCTCCCACGAGACGTATCTGCACGGCGGTTACATCGGCACACCCGAGGTCGCCGAGACGCCGATCACGACCGAGGTCGACGAGGGTGCGGGCATCGTGCGGGTCAGCCGGCACATGGACGACGCCGAGTGCCCGCCGTTCTACGCCAGTTCCACCGGCATCGAGGGCCGGATCACGCGCTGGCAGGACATCGAGTACCACGCCCCGTGCCTGTATCTGCTGCACAGCCGGATCGCTCCGGCCGGCGTGGTGCCGGAGGCCGACGGCAGCGACCCGAACGGCTTCCACACCGAGATCACGTACGCCATCACGCCCTCCGGCGACGGCCACGTGTACGACTTCTGGATGGTCTCCCGCGACTGGGCGGTCGAGGACGCCGAGGTCACCGAGTTCCTGCGGGGCAACAACCACACCGTGGTCATGCAGGACGTCGACGCCCTCAACCTGCTGCAGCGGACGCTCGGTTCGGAGCGGACGGGGTACCAGGAGCTGAGCATCAACATCGACACCGGCGGCCTGGCCGCCCGCCGCATCCTCGCCCGGCTGGTCGAGGAGGGCGAGAAGCCCGTGGAGAAGGTCCAGTGAGCGGCAGCCCCACCGGCGAGATCTACCGCATCGACTGGCTGCCGGGCACCGACGTCCTGCACGGCACCTGTCACTGCGGCGCCGAGCACACCGCCCAGGACCCGGTCGAGATGTGGGAGTGGATGCTCGGCCATCCCGAAGGGCACGCGCCCCGAGCACAGGAGCGGCAGGAACCATGACCGTGTACGAAGCCGAACTCGTCGTCGACCGAACGGAGTCCGCGGCCGACGGCGTGCTCGCCCTCACCCTGCGCCATCCGCTCGGCGAGGACCTGCCGTCCTGGGAGCCGGGCGCCCATGTCGACGTCGTACTCGGGCCGGAGCTGGAGCGGCAGTACTCGCTGTGCGGGGACCCCGCGGACCGTTCGGCGTGGCGGATCGCCGTGCTGCTGGAGCCGGCCGGGCGCGGCGGATCCGCCCACGTACACGAGCAGTTGGGCGAGGGCGACAAGGTGCGGGTGCGCGGACCGCGCAACCACTTCCGGCTGGAGCCCGCCGCCCGCTACCGCTTCGTCGCCGGCGGCATCGGCATCACCCCCATCCTGCCGATGCTGGCCGCGGCCGAGGCGGCGGGTGCGGAGTGGACGCTGCTGTACGGCGGCCGTACCCGCAACTCCCTCGCCTTCACCGAGGAGTTGGCGCCTTACGGGGACCGGGTCACCGTCTCTCCGCAGGACGAGTCCGGGCTGCTGGACCTGGATACGGTGCTGGACGGCCTGCCCGACGGCACCCTCGTGTACTGCTGCGGTCCCGGCCCGTTGCTGGACGCGGTCGAGGAGCGCTGCCCGGCGGAACGGCTGCGGGTGGAGCGGTTCACGCCGAAGGAGCAACCGGGCGGCGAGAACGCCGAGTTCGAGGTGGAGCTGGCGCAGAGCGGCCGTAGCGTCACCGTCGCCGCGGACGTCTCCGTGCTGGACGCCGTGCGTGCCGCCGGTGTCGAGGTGCTGTTCTCCTGCACCGAGGGCACCTGCGGCACCTGTGAGACCGACGTGCTCGAAGGCACCCCCGACCACCGCGACTCGGTGCTCACCGACGCGGAACGGCAGAGCGGGGAGACGATGATGATCTGTGTGTCCCGCTGCCGTGGGAAGAGGCTCGTGCTGGACCTGTGATCTCCAGGTCGGCGTCGATCCGGGCGACCGTGGCGAGCAGGTGCGGCAGCAGGTCCCGGCGGATCGACTCGACGGAGTTGCGGCCGGCCGGGACGGCGAGGTTGACGGCCGCGACCACTTCGCCGCCCGGGTCGCGCACCGGGGCGGCCACCGACCGGAGCCCCTCCTCCAGCTCCTGGTCGACGAGGGCGTACCCCTGCCGGCGTACCCGGCCGAGTTCCTCCCGCAGGGCGGCAGTTGACATCACGCTGTGTTCCGTCAGGGGAAGCAGCTCGATGCGGGCGAGCCGCGCTTCGATCTCCTCCTCCGGCAGATGGGTGATGATCACCCGGCCCACCGAGGTCACCTGCGCCGGGAACCTCGTGCCCACGGTGATCACCGCGGACATGATGCGCCGGGTGGGCACCCGCGCCACGTAGACGACGTCGTCACCGTCGAGGACGCAGAGCGACGACGACTCCCTTACCTGCTCGACGAGTTGCTCCAGGTGCGGCTCGGCGATCTGCGGCAGCGTGATGCTGGAGAGATAGGAGTAGCCGAGCTCCAGCACGCGCGGGGTGAGGCGGAAGAGCCGGCCGTCCTGGTGGCGTAGGGAGCTGGTCGCGGACGCCCTGCACTCGGTCGGCCTCGCGGACGCCGCCGGAGCGTATCCCTGGCAGCTGCCCGGCGGCATGCAGCAGCGCGTCGCCATCGCCCGCGCCCTCGCCTACGAACCCGATGTCCTGCTGATGGACGAGCCGTTCGCTGCGGTCGACGCGCAGACCCGCGCGGACCTGGAGGATCTCGTACGGGGCCTGTGGCGCGAGCGCGGCATCACGATCCTTTTCGTCACCCACGACATCGACGAGGCCGTCTACCTCGGCGAGCGCGTGATCGTCCTGTCCGCCTCCCCCACCGTCGTGCAGGAACAGCTGAAGGTCGATCTGCCCGACGAACGCGACCAGTTGCACACCCGGGCAGCCCCGCGCTTCGCCGAACTGCGTACCCATGTCTACGAGCAGATCCAGTCGGCGAAGCGCGGGACCGGGCCGCAGCCGGTCACGAAGTCACATACGCCTCCACCTCGCTGAACTGCCCTGCGGGCCAGCCGGTGTTGGCGCTCACCGTCAGGCGCAGGTAGCGCAGGCTGGTGCTCGCGGGGAGCGGGACCGTGGCCGTGTTGCCGGTGGCCGGGTCGAAGCGGTAGCCGGTGGAGCCGACGACCGTGGAGTAGGTGGAACCGTCGGTGCTGCCCAGCACGGTGACGGTCTGGGTGCGTGCGCCCCAGGCGGACGAGGGCGGCAGCTTCAGCACCAGACGGCGTACGGCTTGGGCGGAGCCGAGGTCGACCGTGAGGGACTGCGGGAAGGCGTTGTTGGCCGACTCCCAGTAGGTGCCTGCGTCGCCGTCGACCGCCTTGCCCGGTGTGTAGACGTCCTGTGAGCCGGTCGCGGTGGCCGGGCGGCCCTTGGCGAGATTGCGGCCCGGGTCCGGGTCGGTGTTGCCCTGGCCGCGCTGCGGCCAGGTCGAGCAGTCGCCCCAGGTGCTGCTCCAGCCGGAGTTGCCCCCGCCGTCGCCGACCGTGAACGAGCCGGAGCCGGACGGGTAGGGGCAGTTGTAGATGCCTGCCGCGCCGACCCCGGTGGCCTGGACGTTGCTGAACTTCGCCGCGCCCTGCGTCTCCGCCTGGACGACGACCGTGCCGGTGTTCCTCACCGTCGCGCCAGCGACGTTGACGCCCGCGACCGGGTAGCCGTGACCGCCGCCGGAGACGAACTCGAAGGCGCTGTACGGGCTGTCGGTGATCGTGGTGTCGGTGATGTCCACCGTCGCGTTGATCGCGCTGTCGTAGGAGTCGACGCGCAGCGCACCCATCGGGTGGTTCCAGTTGGGGTTGATCGCGCCGGTGCGCACGAGGGTGTTGCCGGCGACCGTGATCGTGCCGGCCAGCGGGGAGAAGGGGTCGAGGAACTTCTGGTTGGAGATCGCGATGCCGCTGCCGAGGGCGTTGGTGTCGGAGACCAGGTTGTTCCTGACGGCGATGTCGGTGCCGCCGTAGATCGCGATGCCGTTGGCGAGGTTCGGCTGGGAGATGGTGTTGTTCTCGAAGCTGCTGTTGCTGTCCGCCCCGTTCAGGGACCACATGGCGAGCGAGTCGTCGCCCTGGTTGCGCAGGAAGTTGTTGCGCACGCGGACACCGTGGGCGTTGCCGTTCAGGTTGAGGCCGTCGGCGGTGGTGTCGAGGATGCGGTTGTTCTCGACGACCAGGTTGTCGTTGTCGCCCATCAGCCACAGGCCGACCTTCATGTGCTGGATCCACATGCCGGAGACCGAACTGTTCGGTCCGAGCGCGCCGTTGACGAAGTTGTCCGGGTTGGAGTCGACCCGCTCGGTGACCTCGCCGAGCACCGCGAAGTCCTTGATGTGCACGCTGCCGGAGGAGCTGGACTGGTCGATGAAGCGGGAGGTGTGCACGATCGAGTACCAGCTGCCCGCGCCCTGGAGCGTGACGTTCTGCACACCGCTGAGCGAGGACGTCAGCCTGTAGTCGCCCGGCGGGATCCACACCACTCCCCCCTGGGCCGCGGCGATCGCGTCCCGGAAGGCCTGCGTGGAGTCGCCGTTGCCGCTCGGGGCGGCGCCCTTGGAGGTGACCGAGACCGAGCCCGCGGGCTGCGTGGCGGCCCCGTCGACCTGCTCGAAGTCCGCGACGTCGACGGTGACTTGGGTACCGGTCGACTCGAAGGCGACCTTGTCGCCCGGCTGGACGCTCTGCCCGAGCAGCATGCGGGCGTTGTCGAAGAAGTGGTGCGTCTTCGCGCCGGCGATCCAGCCGGTGTCGATGTACGAGTACTTCGACGTCACCGGAAGCGACCTGGCGAGCTTGGTGCCGTTGACGTACACGTTCAGCGAACCCGACTGGCCGTCCGGGACGTTGTAGGAGACGTTCACCGCGTTGCTCGCGCGCGGCACGGTGAACTCCACGCGCCGGCCCGGGTCGAGACGCACCGCCTGGCGTCCGGATGCCTCGGAGGCGATCGTGCCCTGGGTGTAGTCGGGGCCGATCTTCGTGCCGGTGGTGGTGGCGGACTCGGCCTCCACGGAGGTGAAGGGCAGGCTCGCGCCGGCCGCCGCGTGGGCGGCGGGTGCGGCGGCGGTGAGCAGTCCGGCGGAGAGGGCCACCACCATCGCTGCTGGCATGCCCCTGACAGTTCTGTGCATGTGCTGATCCCTTCGTGTGGGGGTGCGGGGATAGCGGTACGGGGTTGGGACGGAGGTACGAACGCGGTGCGGGCTCAGCCGCGCAGCCAGACCGCGGTGTCCTTCGGCAGCCGTCCGTCGGCGTCCAAGGGGGCGCTGGCGAGCAGGAGTTCAGTGTGGACGGGCAGTTCGGCGGGGGTGCCGACGAGGTTCACCACGCAGACGGCGCCGCCGCGGGTGAAGGCCAGGGCGCCGTCCGGCGCGGGCAGCCAGGTGAGCGGGCCGGTCCCGAAGACCGGGCGCAGCCGGATGCCCGCGCGGTAGAGGGCGAGCATCGAAGCGGGGTCGGCGGCCTGGAGGTCGGCGGCGTACGCGGACCAGCCGGCGGGCTGCGGCAGCCACGGCTCCTGCCGCGAGCCGAAGCCCGCGTACGGTGCATCGGCGCTCCACGGCAGCGGCACCCGGCAGCCGTCGCGGCCGGGGTCGGTGCCGCCGGAGCGGAAGTACATCGGGTCCTCGATGCGCTCGCGCGGGATGTCGGCCTCGGGCAGGCCGAGTTCCTCGCCCTGGTAGACGTAGACGGCGCCGGGCAGGGCGAGGGAGAGCAGGGCGGCGGCGCGGGCGCGCCGGGTGCCGAGGGCGAGGTCGGTCGGGGTGCCGAAGGCCTTGGCCGCGAAGTCGAAGCCGGTGTCGGCGCGGCCGTAACGGGTCACCGTCCGCGTGACGTCGTGGTTGCACAGCACCCAGGTGGCCGGCGCGCCCACCGGGGCGTGCTCGGCGAGCGTCGTGTCGATCGACGTGCGCAGTCCCCGCGCGTCCCAAGGGCATGAAAGGAACGAGAAGTTGAAGGCCGTGTGCAGTTCGTCGGGGCGCAGGTAGCGGGCGAAGCGCTCGGCGTCCGGCAACCACACCTCGCCGACGAACACCCCGTCGTACTCGTCGGCGACGGCCCGCCAGGAGCGGTAGATGTCGTGGAGTTCGTCGCGGTCGACGAAGGGGCTGGGGTCGTGGCCCTCGGCGAAGTCGGGCAGCGCGGGGTCCTTGGCGAGCAGCGCCGCAGAGTCGATGCGGACGCCCGCCACTCCGCGCTCGAACCAGAACCGCAGGATGTCCTCGTGCTCCTGACGGACGGCCGGGTGGGCCCAGTTGAGGTCGGGCTGCTCGGGGGTGAACAGGTGCAGGTACCACTGCCCGTCGGGCAGCCGCGTCCACACCGGTTCGGTGGAACCGACGAACTGCGACGGCCAGTCGTTGGGCGGGAGTTGGCCGTGTGCGCCGCGTCCGGGCCGGAAGTGGAACAGCTCGCGCTCCGGGCTACCCGGGCCGGCGGCGAGCGCGGCCCGGAACCACGGGTGCTGGTCGGAGACGTGGTTGGGCACGATGTCGACGATGGTGCGGATGCCCAGTTCACGGGCCTCGGCGATCAGCTTCTCCGCCTCGGCGAGGGTGCCGAAGGACGGGTCGATCGCGCGGTAGTCGGCGACGTCGTAGCCGCCGTCCTTCATCGGCGACAGGTACCAGGGGGTGAACCACAGGGCGTTCACGCCGAGTTCGGCGAGGTAGGGCAGTCTGGAGCGGACGCCTGCGAGGTCGCCGGTACCGTCGCCGTCGCCGTCGGCGAAGCTGCGGACGTACACCTGGTAGATGACGGCGGAGCGCCACCAGTCCCTTTCGTCCGTCAGGTCCTTCGGGTCCTTCTGGGCAGGGGTGGGCTGTCCCACTGTGCATGCCTTTCTGTCGAAGGGAGGGCGTCAGCCCTTCGTGCTGCCCGCGCTGATCCCGGCGATGATGTGCCGCTGGAAGACGAGGAAGAGCGCGACCATCGGGATGCTGGCGATGACCATGGCGGCGATGAGCACGGTGAGCTGGATGTTCTGCGACAGCTGGACGAGTGCCACGCTGATCGGCTGCTTGTCGGTGTCGGAGAAGACCATCAGCGGCCACAGGAAGTCCTGCCACACGGCGACCAGCGCGAAGATCGACACGACGCCGAGGACCGGCCGCGACATGGGCAGCACGATCGACCAGAGGGTGCGCAGCTTTCCGGCGCCGTCCATCTCGGCGGCCTCCAGCACGTCGCGGGGAAGCTGGTCGAAGAACCGCTTGAGCAGGTAGAGGTTGAAGGCGTTGGCGACGGCCGGCAGCCAGATGGCCAGGGGGTCGTTGAGCAGGCTGGTGTGGATCAGGGGCAGGTCGGCGACGGTCAGGTACTTCGGTACGACGAGGGCCTGCGCCGGGACCATCAGCGTCGCGAGGATGCCGCCGAGGATCACGTTGCCGAAGGCGGGCCTGAGCTTGGACAGGGCGTACGCGGCGGCCGTGCAGAAGACGATCTGGAACGCCCAGGCGCCGGCCGCCTGGACCACCGTGTTCCACAGGTGCTCCGGGAGCTGCATCAGATCCCAGGCGTCGGTGTAGCCGCCGAGGTGCCACTGCTTCGGGACGAGGGTGGGCGGGGTCTGCGCGATCTCGTCCGGCGACTTCAGCGCGCCGGTCACCATCCAGTACACGGGGAAGAGGAAGGCGAGGGCGAAGAGCAGGACGACGGCCGCGAAGACGGTCCAGTACACGGCCTTGCCGCGCGGGCGGGCGAGTGCCGCCGGCGAGACGAGGGTGCGGGTGGCGCTCATGCGTCCTCCCCTCCGGAGCGGGTGAGCCACAGGTAGACGGTCGCGAAGGCACCGAGCAGCACCAGGAGCATCACGCTGAGCGCGCAGGCGCCGCCGAAGTCGTTGTAGAGGAAGGCGTATTTGTAGATCAGGTACAGGACGGTGACCGTGGCGTTCTCCGGACCGCCGCCCGTGATCACGAACGGTTCGGTGAAGACCTGCATCGTCGCGATGACCTGAAGCAGCATCAGCATCAGGATGACGAAACGAGTCTGAGGGACCGTCACGTGCCTGATGCGCTGCAGCAGGCCCGCGCCGTCCAGTTCGGCGGCCTCGTACAGCTCGCCGGGGATGGACTGCAGGGCGGCCAGGTAGATCAGGACGGTGCCGCCCATGTTGGCCCAAGTGGCCACGATCACCAGGGAGACGAGGGCGGTGTCGGCGCCGTTGGACCAGTTCGAGGTGGGCAGGTGCAGGAAGCGCAGCGCCTCGTTGGCGAGGCCGGCCCCGGGGTCGTAGAACCACTTCCACAGCAGGGCGCTGACCACCGGCGGGATCATCACCGGGAGGTAGACCACGACCCTGAAGAAGGCCTTGGCGTGCCGGAGTTCGTTCAGGACCAGCGCCATCACGAACGGGATCGCGAAGCCGATCAGCAGGGCCAGCAGCGTGAAGGTGAAGGTGTTGCGCCAGGCGGCGGTGAACTCCGGGTCGTGCCAGACGCGGGTGAAGTTGGCGGTGCCGACCCACTCGGGCGAGGAGCCCGGCGTGTACTTCTGGAAGGCGATCACGACCGCGCGGATCGCCGGGTACCACGAGAACAGGGCGAAGCAGATCAGGCCACCGAGGAGGAAGGCGTAGGCGCGGGCCTGGTCGGCGAGGCGGCGCCGCCTCCGGTCCCCTGCCGGGGGCGGCGCCTGCACCGGGCGTACGGCGACCTTGCCGACCGGTCGCCGCTCGGCCGTCTTCGTCATGCTCAGCCCCGCGCCAGGATGCTGTCGATCTTGCCTGAGGCTTCCTTGAGCAGCTGGTCGATGTCGGCGTCCTTCTTGGTGAGGACGGCGGAGACGGCACCGTCGAGGACGGAGTAGATCTGCTGCGCGTTCGGCGGCTCGATCTTCATCTGGAGCTGGTGGTTGCCGTCGAGGAAGGACTGGTAGTTCTCCACCGGCACATTGGCGTTGACCTTCTTGACCTGCTGGTCCTTGACGTCGGCGGCGCCGGTGAACAGGCGCGGCTCGGGCAGGCCGACGGGCGCGTTCGCCTTCTTGGCGCGGGCGTAGTCGCCGAGGAAGCCCGATCCGGGAGTGAGGAACATGTGGTCGAGCCACTTCAGCCCGGCACGGATCTGGGCGGGGGTGTCGTGCTTGTTGAACATGTAGCCGTCGCCGCCGATGAGCGTGCCCTTGCCGCCGGGCATCGGGGCGAGCGCGAGGTCCTTGTAGTCGCCGCCCTTCTCCTTGACCAGGATCGGGATGTTGTCGGGGGCGGAGAGGTACATGCCGAGCTTGCCCGAACCCATCATCTGCTGCACGTCGTTGATGACGAGGAGCTGCTTGCTGCCCATCGAGTTGTCGGCCCAGCGCATGTCGTGCAGGTTCTGCAGGACGGCGTGGCCCTCGGGGGTGTCGATGGCGGCCTTCTTGCCGTCGGCGCTCACGACGTCGCCGCCCTGGGAGTACATCTCGGCGGTGAAGTGCCAACCGCCCTGGTTCTGGGCGCTGTAGTCGGCGTACCCGACGGTGCCGCCGCCGAGCCCGGCGATCTTCTTGGCGTCCGCGCGGACCTCGTCCCACGTGGTGGGAGGCTGGTCGGGGTCGAGGCCGGCCTTCTGGAAGAGCTTGCGGTTGTAGATCAGGCCCATCGAGTAACCGGTGCGCGGGATGCCGTAGATCTTCCCGTCGACGGTGTAGATGTCGCGCAGCTGCTTCTGCAGCGTGCCGTAGCTCTTCAACTCCTTGATGTACGGGGTGAGATCGGCCGCCTGGTTGATGTCGACCACGTGCCTGGCGTCGGTGAAGTACGTGTAGAAGACGTCCTCCATCTGACCGCCGGCGAGCTTGGCGTCGAACGTCTTCGGATCCTGGCAGGGGAACGCGTCGTGCGCGACGACGTCGATGTCCGGATTCTGCTTCTCGAAGGCGGCGACGTCCTGCTCGAAGAACCCGCGGTCGACCTTGGCGCTCTTGGGAGGTTCGCAGTTGACCGTGATGCGTGTCTTGCCACTGGAGGAGTCGTCGTCGCTCGACCCGCAGGCGGACGCGGTCAGAGCGAGCGAACAGACGCCGAGTGCGGCGAAGGTACGGCGGAACCCGGTGCTTGTCATCGGTGGACCCCTCTGGGCAGGAGCGGTGGGCGACGCACACTCAAGCACCGCCGACATCCTGACGCAAGATGTCGCGCGCAATTTGAAATTATTCGACAGCAAGGTGGATCTCAGGAACGGGGTGCCTGGGCGGTCGACCCCCTGACCACCAGCTCGGGCTCGAACAGCAGCTCCTCGGCGGCTACGGAACTGCCGTTGATCTGCGCGTTCAGCAGCTCCACGGCCGCCCTGCCCATGGCCTCGATGGGCTGGCGGACGGTGGTCAGCGCGGGTTCGGTGCAGTTCATCAGCGCGGAGTCGTCGTAGCCGACGACCGACACCTGAGCGGGAACGCCGAGCCCCTTGCGGCGCGCGGCCCGGATCACCCCGAGGGCGAGGGGGTCGCTGGCGCAGATGAAACCGGTGACGCCCCGGTCGATGAGCCGGGAGGCCGCCGCGTGCCCGCCCTCGATCGAGAACATGGCCCGGGCGACGAACTCGTCCGGGAGGTTCCCCATTCCCCGGGCGGCGGCGAGCTTGCGCACCGACGGCATGTGGTCGGACGGTCCCAGCACCAGCCCGATCCTCTCGTGCCCGAGCGAGGCCAGGTGCCGCCAGGCCTGTTCCATCGCCACCGCGTCGTCGCAGGAGACGCCCGGGAAACCGAGGTCGTCGATGGAGGCGTTGACCAGCACCACCGGGATGTTGCGCTCGCCGAGCAGCCGGTAGTGGTCGTGCGGGGCGTCGGCCTGGGCGTACAGCCCGCCGGCGAAGACGACGCCGGAGACCTGCTGCTGCAGCAGCAGCTCCACGTAGTCCGCCTCCGAGACACCGCCCTTGGTCTGCGTGCACAGCACCGGCGTCAGGCCGAGCTGGGCCAGGGCCCCGCCGATCACCTCGGCGAACGCCGGGAAGATCGGGTTCTGCAGCTCGGGCAGCACGAGGCCCACCAGCCGGGCGCGTTCGCCGCGCAGTTGCGTGGGCCGTTCGTAGCCGAGGACGTCCAGGGCGGAGAGCACCGCCTGCCGGGTGGACTCGGAGACCCCCGGTTTGCCGTTGAGCACCCGGCTGACCGTGGCCTCGCTGACCCCGACCTTCTTCGCCACCTCAGCAAGTCGTCGCGTCATGAACGCAAGAATAGCGCAAGAAATGCAAACAGCTTGCGTAATGGTGTCAGTGGGCTGCCCACAAACCGCGAATGTGCCCGAGGTGCCTGGTCATGACCTCGCGCACGCCCTCCGGATCCCGCGCGAGCAACGCGTCGAGAAGCTCGAGATGCTCCTCCGCGGATGCCCGCAACCGCCCCGCCTCCACCAGGGCGGTCAGCCCGTACAGCCGGGACCGGCGTCGCAGATCCCGTACGACCTCCACGAGGTGGTCGTTGCCCGCCAGGGCCAGCAGGCCCAGATGGAAGTTCAGGTCGGCCTCGATGTACTCGATGAGGTCGCCCTTCGCGGCCGAGTTCACGATCTCCATGGCGAGCGGGCGCAGCGCCTTCAGGTCGCCGGCGTCGGCGGTGGTCGCGAGGCCCACAGCCGTCGGGATCTCGATCAGGGACCGGACGTGCTTGTACTCGTCGAGCTGCCTGTCGGAGACGGCGGTGACCCGGAAACCCTTGTTCGGGACGATGTCGACCATGCCCTCCTTCACCAGCTCGAGCATCGCCTCGCGCACCGGCGTCGCGGAGACGCCCAGACGGGGGGCGAGCGCCGGGGCCGAGTACACCTCGCCCGGGCGCAGTTCACCGGCGATCAGGGCGGCCCGCAGCACGTCCACCGTGCGCTCGCGGAAGTTGGGCTTCCGGCCGCCGAGCGACGGCAGGGCCGGGCGTTTCTGCGGGGCCATGGTGATCGTCCTCCTAGGGTCACCCGACATTATCGAAGCCGCCTACAGCACGAAGCCCGCGGGGAACGGGTCTTCGGGGTCCAGCAGGTACTGGGCGGTGCCGGTGATCCAGGCGCGGCCGGTGAAGCTGGGCAGCACGGCGGGGCGGCCCGCGACCTCGGTCGTGCCGAGGAGCCGGCCGGTGAACCGGGTGCCGATGAACGACTCGTTGACGAACTCGGTGTGCAGCGGGAGTTCGCCGCGCGCATGCAACTGGGCCATGCGCGCACTCGTCCCGGTGCCGCACGGTGAGCGGTCGAACCAGCCTGGATGGATCGCCATCGCGTGCCGCGACAGGCGCGCGGTCGCGCCCGGAGCGATCAGTTGGACGTGGTGACAGCCGCGAATGGACGGGTCCTCCGGATGGACCGGCTCCGCCTCGGCGTTGACGGCGTCCATCAGGGCCAGGCCCGCCGCGAGGATGTCGTCCTTGCGCGCGCGGTCGAAGGGGAGGCCGAACTGCTCCAGCGGCAGGATGGCGTAGAAGTTGCCGCCGTATGCCATGTCATATGTCACCGACCGTCCGTCGGCCAGCGTCGCCTTGCGGTCGAGTGCGACCGCGAACGACGGCACGTTGCGCAGCGTCACCGCCTTGGCCGCCCCGCCCTCCACCGCCACCTCGGCGACGACGAGCCCGGCCGGGGTGTCCAGGCGGATGGTGGTGACCGGTTCGACGACCTCGACCATGCCGGTCTCCACCAGCACCGTCGCGACGCCGATGGTGCCGTGCCCGCACATGGGCAGATAGCCGGAGACCTCGATGTAGACGACGCCCCAGTCGCAGTCGTCCCGGGTGGGCGGCTGGAGGATCGCGCCGCTCATCGCGGAGTGGCCGCGCGGCTCGTTC
The DNA here is from genome assembly GCF_044457745.1 of Streptomyces sp. NPDC050534. Classification (NCBI taxonomy): domain Bacteria; kingdom Bacillati; phylum Actinomycetota; class Actinomycetes; order Kitasatosporales; family Streptomycetaceae; genus Streptomyces; species Streptomyces sp. NPDC050534. The sequence continues at coordinate 946,702 of NZ_JBITHF010000002.1, read as the reverse complement.
ATCAGCAACTGCTTGATGTCGTCGCGGTGTTCGCGGAAGTACAGCCGCCGCTCGTTCATCGTCGCGCCGGGGATGGTGCCGATCCCGCCGGTGATCACACGGGTGGGCATGCCCTCGGTGTGCGAGTCGACGGCGTGCAGGACGAGTCTGCTGCGCATGCCGCTACGCCAGTCCGGCCGCGACGGCCTGCTCGGTGGCGGCCCGGACCGCGGCCGCCTGCTCGGGCTGCAGCGGCACGCGCGGCGGACGGCAGGCGCCTCCGTGCCGCCCGACGATGTCCATGGACAACTTGATGGCCTGCACGAACTCCACCCTGGAGTCCCAGCGCAGCAGCGGGTGCAGCTGCTCGTACAGCTTCTTGGCCGTGCCCAGGTCTCCTGCCACGGCCGCACGGTACAGCTCGACGCTCGACCTCGGCAGCGCGTTCGGGTAGCCCGCCACCCAGCCCTTCGCGCCCGCGATCGCCAGCTCCAGCAGCACGTCGTCGGCACCGATCAACAGGTCTAGTTCCGGGACGAGTTCGGCGATGCGGTAGGCACGCCGGACGTCCCCGGAGAACTCCTTCACGCCCTGGACGTACCCCTCGCCGTGCAGCTTGGCGAGGAGTTCCGGCACGAGGTCGACCTTGGTGTCGATGGGGTTGTTGTACGCCACCACCGGCACGCCCGCCTTCGCGACCTCCGCGTAGTGGGCGAGCACCGAACACTCGTCGGCACGGTAGGCGTTGGGCGGCAGCAGCATCACCGCACGGCAGCCCGCGTCACGCGCCTGCTCGGCCCAGCGGCGGGCCTCGGCGGACCCGTACGCGGCGACGCCTGGCATCACGCGCTCCCCGCCGATCGCGCCGACGGCCGTCTCGACGACCTTGGCCCGCTCCTCGGGGGTGAGCACCTGGTACTCCCCCAGCGAGCCGTTGGGCACCACGCCGTCACAGCCGTTCTCGACCAGCCAGGCACAGTGCTCGGCGTACTTGCCGTAATTGACGGAGAGGTCGTCGTTCAGGGGCAGCGCGGTGGCGACGAGAACGCCGCGCCAAGGACGGTGGTCGGTCATGAGAGCCCTCCATCGGTCGGGTGGGTGTGCTCGCGCTGCACCGGTTGGGTGTGCTCGTGCTTCACCGGGTGGGTGCGCACGCGGTCCAGCGGCTGTGGGTGCTCGCGGGCCAGGACGCCCAGCGAGACAGGGCGGGCGAACGGCCTTGTGGACGGCGTGAGTTCGCACCCGGTGAGTCCTGCCACCCCGGGTGCGCAGACGCGGCCCTGGCACCAGCCCATGCCGGCCCGGGTCAGCAGCTTCACCGTGCGCAGGTCACCGGCGCCCAGCTCCGCGACGGCCTCGCGGATCGTGCCGGCGGTGACCTCCTCGCAGCGGCACACCATGGTGTCGTCCAGGACCTGTTCCGTCCAGTGCACGGCCGGGGTGTACACGGAGTCGAGCGCGGCCGCGAACTCCCGTAGCCGCGCACGGGACTTGGCGGCCGCGGCCCACTCACTCGGGTCGGGGGCGCCGCCGCCGAGACGGGCGGCGGCCGAGCGGCCTGCGATGTGCCCCTCGGCCAGCGCGAGGCCCGAGCCGCCGATGCCGGTGGCCTCGCCCGCGGCCCAGACGCCCGGCACGTCGGTGCGCTGCTCGTCGTCGACGTGCACGGTCAGGCCGTCGAGGCCGCAGCCGAGGGTTCCGGCGAGGTCGGTGTGCGGGAGCATGCCGTGGCCGACGGCGAGGGTGTCGCAGGGGATACGGCGCCCGGTGCCGGGCCTGACCCGCCCGTCGCCGTCCAGCGCGGCGACCGTCACGGCCTCCAGCCGGTCGCCGCCGTGCGCCTCGACGACGGTGTGCCGGGCGAGCGTGCGCACACGATGGCGGAGCAACCGGGCGGCGTATCCGGCCCCTTCGGCGATCTTTCCCGGCTGGGCGGCCAGCGCCCGGGTCCGCCGCAGGAAGACCCGGGGAGCGGCGGACTCGACGAAGGCGGCGACCTCCACACCGGCCGCGGCGAGTCCGGCCGCCACGGGCAGCAGCAGCGGCCCGGTCCCGGCGACGACGGCGGTACGGCCGGGCACCACGAGCGCCCCCTTGAGCATGGCCTGCGCCCCGCCCGCGGTGACGACTCCGGGGAGGGTCCAGCCGGGGAAGGGCAGCACCTTCTCGTATCCGCCGGTGGCCAGGAGAACGGCGTCGGCGTCCACGGTCGCCGGGTCCTCCTCTTCGGGGCCGAGGAGGGCGTGCACGGTGAACCGGCCGGACTGCCGCTCACCCGGCCGCCGCTCGACGAACCAGACGTGATGGTCCGTCAAGTGTCTTACGGCGCCTGCCTCGACGTGTGCCGCGAGCGACTCGCGCAGCCGCTCCCACGTCCGCCAGTCGTGGTGCAGCGCCTGCGGCCGGCCCGCGCGGAGCCCCGCGGCGGGCTGCCTGAAGAACTGACCGCCGGCCTGCTCGGCCGCGTCGATCAGCGTGACGCGGACACCGTGGGCGGCGGCGGCCACGGTCGCGGCGAGGCCGGCCGGGCCCGCGCCGATCACCGCGAGATGAGGGGACTTCGCGAGATGAGGGGACTCGGGGAGATGAGAGTCCTTGGGGAGATGAGGGTCCTTGGGGAGTCCATCAGCCATGGTGGCCCGTCCCCTCCTGCGTACGGATCGCGTCGCCCGGCTGCAGCGTGACCAGGCAAGCCCGCCTGCCCGGGCGGTCGTTGACGGTCACCAGGCAGTCGAAGCAGACGCCGATCCCGCAGAAGACGCCGCGCGGGCGGCCCGCGCCGCGCGTGGTGCGCCATGAGGTGATGCCGGCCGTCCAGAGCGCCGCGGCGACCGTCTGGCCGGGCAGCGCCTCGATCTCACGGCCGTCCAGGGTGACCGTGAAGGCGGGGCCCGGGCGGGCACCGGCCAGGTCGAGCGGGGAGCTCACGCAGCCTCCTCGGCGAAGCGGTCGGGGCGGAACGGCGTCAGGTCCAGATCGGGTGTCCTCGCGGTCAGCACCTGCGCGATCAGGTGCCCGGTTCCGGTGGACAGGCCGATGCCGGCGCCCTCGTGGCCGCAGGCGTGGAAGAGGCCGGGGACCCGGGGATCGGGACCGACGGCGGGGAGGTGGTCGGGCATGTAGGGGCGGAAACCGAGGTAGGAACGGATGGCGTGGACGTCGGCCAGGAAGGGGAACAGCCGCGTCGCGTCCGCCGCCAGGGCCCTCAGGGCGGGCAGCGAGAACGACCGGTCGAAGCCGACCCGTTCGCGGCTCGCGCCGATCAGGATCGGACCCGCGGCCGTGCCCTCCACGACCGGTGAGGTCTGCAGCGCGGCTGAGTCACTGGCCACGTCGGCCACGTAGTCGGCGGCGTACACCTTGTGGTGGACCAGGCGCGGGAGCGGCTCGGTGACGAGCACGAAGCCGCGCCGCGGGAGGACGGGAAGGATCACCCCGGCGAGGGCGGCGACCTCGCCGCCCCAGGTTCCCGCCGCGTTGACGAGCGCCGGGGCGTGGATGTCACCGTGGTCGGTACGGACGCCGAGCACCGCGCCGTCGCGCGTGCGCAGTACGCCGGTGACGGTCCGGCCGGTCAGCAGGCGCGCGCCGGAGGCCCGAACCAGATGCGCGGCGGCCAGGGCGGGCATTACCTGCGCGTCCTGCGGATAGTGCACGGCTCCGGGCAGCCCCGGGGCCAGGTGGGGTTCGAGGCCGTACAGGGCGTCGCCGTCGACCGGTTCGGCGACTACTCCCGCGGCGCGCTGCTCGCCGGCGAGGCGTTCCAGTGCGGTCAGGCCGCCCGGAGACGTGGCCACCACGACGCCGCCCTTGGCCTCGTACTCGATGAACTCCCCGAATTCCCCGAATTCCCCGGCCAGTTCACTCCACAGGCGGTTGGACAGAAGTGCGAGGTCCAGCTCCGGGCCCGGCTCCTTGTCGGAGACCAGGAGGTTGCCCTCCCCGGCACCGGTCGTGCCGCCGGCCACCGGGCCCCGGTCCACGACGACGACGTCCAGGCCCGAGCGAGCCGCGTACAGGGCGCAGGCGGCGCCTGCCATTCCGGCGCCGACGACCACGACGTCGCAGGTCAGTGGGTGGCTCACGCTTGTACTATGTCACATACCACAGATGGTGGGAACAGTGCCGCGCCCCCAGCCGCGCCCCCGACCGCGCCCCCAGCCCCGCCCACCCGCCACCTCTCCGCTACACCCGGCTCGTGGTCGCCGTGTCCGAGGACAGCCGCTGGGCCACGTAGATCGGAACGACGGAGAGCAGCACCAGCACGGCCGCCACCACGTTCACCACCGGCGCCTGCTGCGGCCTGGTCATGTTGTTGAAGATCCAGATGGGCAGCGTCTCGATGCCGGGGCCCGCGGTGAACGTCGTCACCACGATCTCGTCGAAGGAGAGCGCGAAGGCGAGGAGTCCACCCGCGAACAGCGCGGAGCGCACCAGGGGGAAGGTGACGTCGGCGAACGCGCGGAAGGTGTTGGCGCCGAGGTCCATCGCCGCTTCCTCGTAGGAGCCGGAGGTGCGGCGCAGCCGGGCCACCACGTTGTTGAAGACGACGACGATGCAGAAGGTGGCGTGGCCGACGATCACGGTGAACAGGCCGAGGCCGACGCCGAGGGGTTCGAGGACGGTGCCGAAGGCCGAGTTGAGGGCGATGCCCGTGACGATTCCCGGCAGGGCGATCGGCAGGACGACCACGAAGGAGATGGTGCCGCGGCCGAAGAACCGGTGCCGGGCGACGGCGAAGGCGATCAGCGTGCCGAGGACCAGGGCGATGGCGGTGGCACCGAGCCCTGCCTTGACCGAGACCCACAGCGCCTCACGGGCACCGGCGTTGCGCCAGGCGACCTCCCACCAGTGCAGCGTGAACCCGGGCGGCGGCCAGCTCGCACTGCGGTCCGGGCTCAGGGAGTTGACGAGGACGAGCAGCAGCGGGACGTAGATCACGGCGAAGCCGAGCGCGGCGGCGACGCGGATCGCGATGCGGGCGGACCTGGAGAGTGTCATGTGACATAGCACCTAGCGTCGGACGACATAGCACCTGGCTTCGGACGACATGGCCCCGCCTCACAGACTGCTCAACGCACCCGTTCGGCGCATGGCCAGCAGATACACCACGATGACCACCACCGGCACCGTGCCGAGCGCGGCCGCCATGGGCAGGTTGAGTTCGATGTTGGAGTAGACGACGTTGCCGATGAGCTGGGTCTTGCCGCCGACGATCTGCACGGTGATGTAGTCGCCGAGGCTGAGCGAGAAGGTGAAGATCGACCCGGCGGCGACGGACGGGAGCACCATCGGCAGCACCACCGAGCGGAAGGTGCGCCAGCTCTTCGCGCCCAAGTCGGCCGACGCGTCCAGGAGGTTGGCGGGCAGCTGCTCCAGCGCGGTGTGGATCGGCAGGATCATGTACGGCAGCCAGAGGTACGTCAGGGTCAGCACCGTGGCCGGCAGGCCGTACCCGGGTCCGGCCGCCCCGAACGGCTTCAGCATCCAGTCGGCGAGTCCGCCCTCGGAGAGGATGAGCCGCCAGGCGTACACCTTGACCAGATAACTGGCCCACAGCGGCGTGAGGATGGCGACCACCAGCAGCGGCCGCCACTTCGGCCGGGCCACGCGGGCGGTGTAGAAGGCGAGCGGGAAGGCGATCACCGCGCACACGACGGTGACCGCGAGGGCCACGCCGATGCTGCGGAGGATCACCTGCCGGTAGACCGGAGTGGTCAGCAGCTCGTGGAAGTTGTCGGTCGACCAGACCTTGACCACCTGGGAGGTGAAGGAGTTGGTCGTCCAGAAGGCGGAGACGAACAGGACGGCGAGCGAACCGAGGTAGAGCACGGCCAGCCACAGCAGCGGCGCGGTCAGCAGCAGGGTCAGCCGGAGCCGGGGGCGGCGGTGCAGCGCCCCGGCGAGGCGCCGGACGGTGCTCCGCCCGGCGCTCGCCTCGATGGCGGTCATGCGGTCAGCCCTTGATCTCGGTCCACGCCTGGACCCACTTGGCGTACGGCACGCACTTCACGTCGGTGCGGCCGTCCAGGCACTGCTCGATGGGGGTGTTCCAGAAGGCGATGTTCTTCCAGTAGTTCTCGTCGGCGGCGTGGTAGATGGTGCAGAAGTTCTTGTCGCTTGTGAGCTGACACGCCTTGGCGTTGGCCGGCGCCTCGCCGAAGTACTCGGCGACCTGGGCGTTGACCTTCGGCGAGACGATCCAGTCGAGCCATTTGTAGGCGCAGTTGGGGTGCTTGGCCTTGGCCGAGACCATCCAGGTGTCGGACCAGCCGGTCGAACCCTCCTTGGGCACGAAGGCCTTGACCTTGGCACCCTCGCCGGAGGTGAGGTTGGCGATGACCTGCCAGGTGGTGCCGACCACGGAGTCGCCGCTCTTGAAGGCGGAGACCTCCTTGAGGTAGTCGCTCCAGTACTCGCCGACGTCCGCGTTCTGCTTCTTCAGCAGGGCCACGGCGGCGTCGAACTGCTTCTGGTCGAGCGCGTACGGGTCCTTGATCTTCAACTCGGGCTTGGTGGCCTTGAGATACAGCGCGGCGTCGGCGATGTAGATCGGGGAGTCGTACGCGGTGACGTGGCCCTTGTACTTGGCGGCGTCGTCGAAGACGGCGGCCCAGGAGGTGGGGGCCGGAGAGACCTTCTGGGTGTTGTACATCAGCAGGTTGGCGCCGCGGCCGTGCGGGATGCCGTACATCTGGCCCTTGACGGAGTTCCAGCCGCCGTTCTTCAACCCGGCGAAGATGTCCCGGTAGTTGGGTACGAGCTTGGTGTTGACGGGTGCCGCGTCGCCGGAGGCGATCAGGCGCAGGGAGGCGTCGCCGGAGGCGGAGACGGCGTCGTACTCGCCGGTCTTCATGAGCTTGACCATCTCGTCGGAGCTGGCCGCGACCTTGGAGTTGACCTGGCAGCCGGTCTGCTTCTCGAAGTCGGTGACCCAGTCGACCTTGGGGTCGTTGGAGCCGTCCTCGACGTAGCCGGCCCAGGCGATCAGGTTGACCTTGCCCTCGGTCTTGCCGAGTTTCGTGGGCGCCTTGAGATCAGGGGGGTTGAGCCCGGTGGAGGAGGAGCCGCCGCCGGAGTCGGAGGAGCCGCACGCGCCGGCGGCGAGGAGCATGGTGGCGGCGCAGGCCGCGACCTTGAGGGTTCGGGTGAGACGCACGTCGTTCTCCCTGCGGTGTGGGGGCTTCGGCGGCCGGGACCGGGGCTTCAGCGGGTGTCCGGGACCGGGACGGTGTGGCGGCGATGCCATTGCAGGCACACCCGCATGCCGCGGTAGGCGGCGACGTCCTCGGCGGAGGTCTCCAGGTTCTGCTGGAGCGCGGTGAGCCGGCCGCCGGCGTCGAGGTCGACCAGGAAGCGGGTGCTGTCCCCGAGGTAGACGACCTCGGCGACGGTGCCGGTGGCGGTGGCGTGGTCCGGCCGGTCGGCCTCCGCGGACTCCTTGAGGACGCGGATCTTCTCGGGCCGGATGCTGTAGATGCCCACGTCGCCGACGACACGCTGGGCGGCCTCGCCGTCGATCAGGTTCGAGGTGCCGACGAAGGAGGCGACGAAGGGCGTGGCGGGGCGTTCGTAGATCTCGGCGGGGGTGCCGACCTGCTGGATGCGGCCCTGGTCGAAGACGGCGATACGGTCGCTCATCGTCAGGGCTTCCTGCTGGTCGTGGGTGACGAAGACGAAGGTGATGCCCACCTCGCGCTGGATCTCCTTGAGTTCGACCTGCATCTGCTCGCGCAGCTTGAGGTCGAGGGCGCCGAGCGGTTCGTCCAGGAGCAGCACGCGGGGGCGGCCGACCAGGGCGCGGGCGAGGGCGACGCGCTGGCGCTGGCCGCCGGAGAGCTGGGCCGGGCGGCGGGCGCCGTAGCCTTCGAGGCGGACCTCGGCGAGGGCCTTGCGGGCGCGGACCAGGCGTTCAGCCTTGGGCACCTTGCGGATCTTCAGGGCGTAGGCGACGTTCTGCTCGACGGTCATGTGCGGGAACAGGGCGTAGTCCTGGAAGACCGTGTGCACGTCCCGCTCGAACGGGGCGAGGCCCGTCACCTCCTGCCCGGCGAGCTCGATACTGCCGGCGGTCGGGGTCTCGAAGCCGGCGATCAGGCGCAGGACCGTGGTCTTGCCGGAGCCCGAGGGACCGAGCATCGAGAAGAACTCCCCGTCCCTGATCTCCAGTTCGATCCCGGCCACGGCGGTCGTCTCCCCGAACGACTTCCGCAGATCGTGCAGCCGGATCGCCATTCCCTCCATGCACGGGAACCTTTCTGGCGTTCTCTTACGTTGCACGGAAAGATATGAAGTCATAGTTCAAAGCTCAAGTCCCCCTTAAGGTAAAGCTTGAGTCAACGCACAAGGTGGTGCCCGTGAAGCAGCAGCAGATGAACGGCGGTGCCCGCAGGGCCGTCTTCGCCCCGGTGGACAACCGGGCGCGCGTCGACGCCGTCGTCCGCCGGATCGGCGACGCCATCGAGCTCGGCCTGCTCGCCGAAGGGGAGCAACTGCCCGGCGAGAGCGAGCTGGCCGGACAGCTCGGAGTGTCCACCGTGACCCTGCGGGAGGCGCTCATGGCCCTTCGCCAGCAGGGCCTGGTCACCACCCGCAGGGGCCGCGGCGGCGGCTCCTTCGTCTCGCTGCCCGAGGCCCCGGGCGAGGAGCGCCTCAAGGTCCGGCTGCGCGGCTGGAGCACCGAGGAGCTGCGCGACCTCGGCGACCACTGGGCCGCCCTGTCGGGCACCGCGGCCCGGCTCGCCGCGGAGCGCACCGAGCCCGACGACCTCGTACAACTGCGGCGTACGGCCGAGGAGTTGACCCAGGCGGCGGACACCGCGGCGCGCAGCCGGGTCTACGGCCGCTTCCATGTGGAGCTGGCCGCCGCCGCGCAGTCGGCGCGGCTGACCCGGGAGCAGGTCGCGCTCCAGACCGAGATCGGCGCCGTGCTCTGTCTTGTGCTCGCGGACGACGAATATCGTGAAGAGGTGGCAGACCGTCACCGCTCCGTAATCTCGGCGGTGCAGGATGGGGCCCACGAAACGGCCAGGGAACTGGCCGAGCGGTGCGTCCAGGAGTCCACGGCGCGGCTCGTCGCGCTGCGCCTGCTGCTGTAGCCGCGCCGCGCCCGGTCCGCTGGAGGGTGCGCATGAGCCTCGCGACGGCAGCAGCCGGCACGGCGCCGGAGAAGGCGGTCGCGGCGGGCGTCCGCTCCGCCCTGGAGAGCGTGTTCGACGCCGTGGCCGCCACCCGCACCGACACCGCGCGGCTGCTGGACCGGGTGGCCGCCGAGGGCCGCCACCCCGCGACCGTGGACCTCGCGGCGCTCCGCCCGGGGCTCCATCTGCGCCTGGCCCGCCACGAGTTGGTCTCCGGCGTCGGCTTCGTCGCCGCCCCGGGGCTGCTCGGCGACGTGCCGGCCTGGCTGGAGTGGTGGCAGAGCGACTCCGAGGGCGGTGTACGGCCGCTGCTGCTCGATCTCGACCCCGAGCAGTCGGCGTACGCGGACTACACGCACTGGGACTGGTTCACCATCCCCCGCGACACCGGCGAGCGCGCGGTGGCCGGGCCGTACGTCGACTACCTCTGCTCCGACGAGTACAGCCTCACGCTGTCCGCACCGGTGCGGATGGCGGGACGCTTCGCCGGGGTGGCCGCGGCGGACGTGTACCTGCGGCACTTCGAGGCCGCCGTGATGCCGATGCTGCGAGGGCTGCCGGCGCCGGCCCATCTGGTGAACGCGCGCGGCCGGGTGACCGCCTCCGCCGACCCCGCCCATCTCGCCGGATCCCTCACCAAGGGACCGGACTTCGCCGCCGTGCTGGAGCACGCGCGGCCGGAGCGGTTCCGCGACCTGCGGCTGGTCCCCTGCCGGGACATCCCGCTCGTACTCGTGATCGCGCAGGGCTGAGCGCGGCGCCGGCGCTCAGGTCCCCTGGGCCGGCACCACGGTCAGATGCGCCGCCGTGTGCCGCGCCCTGCGGGTCCGGGGCCGCTCTCGGCGGGTCTCCCGCAGCACCAGCGTGATCCGGGTGTACCCCATGTCCTGCAGCGTCCGCGGCGTCTCGTCCACCACACGGCAGTCGGTGGCGCCCCAGCGCGGATCGGGATGCCTCAGGGTGCGTACGGCACCGTCGTGCGCCACGGCCTGTTCGCCGACCGCGCGGATCCAGTGCGGCAGGCCCTGCCGGTAGGCGGCCTCCATGATCGGGTCCAGGGCGATGTCGCGGCGGATGGACTGCAGCCCGTGGTCGTGGCCGTAGCGCTCCACCGCGGCCGCGAAGTGCGCCAGCATCGGCAGGCACCAGCTCGACTCGTGCTCGCCGAGGACCGTGGCCGCGTCGGGGTGGAAGAGGACGAACCTGAGGAAGTTGTCGGCCGGCATGGCCGTCGGGTGCGGGCCCACCTCGCGGAAAAGTGACGCGAAAGCGTTGTTGGAGAGGACTACGTCCCAACGGTGGTCGATGACGACGGACGGAAAGGGCACGGCCTCCAGGAGGACGGCGTAGTCCTCCAGATACGCCTGGGCGTCGAGACTGTCGGGGACGGGCCGCGGTGCCGACCGCTGCCCACCTGCCTGATATGCCATCGGGAGGTCACCCCTCTTGCCTCTGCGGCCTTCACGCGGCGCCTTGATCCTGCTGTCCCGACGCGGATCGTGTCAACTATCGTGGCATTTCGTGCTCGTTGACGGCTGAAATTGGCCACAGTTGTGGCGACGTCTGGATGTGAGTTCGAACTACCCGGTAATCTCCGTCGAGTTCACGGCAACCGCTTGTGAGAAGCCTGTGAGATACGTAGGAGATCTGTCGGTGACGGAAGGCTTCGAGGGTCCGGGCACCACGGCGGCGACCGCTGCGCTGCCGGCCGTCGTCGACCGCGTCACCGCGCTCGCCGACCGGCTCGGCGTGGCCCACGCGGAGGTCTTCGACACGGCCCGCCTGTCCGCCGCCTCGGGAGTACCCGAGCCCGTGGTCAGGGCCCTGCTGAGCGGCCGTCCGGCGGGCGAGCCCGATGTGCAGGAGCGGTTCCTGCAGCGCCTGGACCTGCTGCGCCGCACCCGGCTCAAGCCCAACGGGCGCAAGTACACCCAGCAGGAGATCGCCGACGGCGCGGGCATGTCGCGCCAGCAGGCGGGCGCGCTCATCAACGGCGACCGGCGTCCCACCATGGAGCACTGCGACGCCATCCAGCGCTTCTTCCGGGTGCACGCCGGTTTCCTCACGGCCGAGGACCCCGAGGCCCTCACCGGCGCCCTGCAGAGCACCGAGCAGGAGCTGCTGCAGAAGCTCGCCGAGCGGGAGGAGGCCGCCGCCGTCGACGACCCGCTGGAGCGGCTGCTCCAGGACCACGGCGTCCGCGGAATCGCCTGGCGGGCCGCGCAACTGCCCACCGACCAGCACCGCGACAAGGTCGCGGAGTGGCTGGACATGCTCCTGGAGAGCGTCAAACGGCCCGAGTCGTGAGCCGGGGGAGGGCTGTGGGCATCGGAAGGGACATGCGCCGCCTGTGCCAGGAGCTGGTCGGGGAACTCACGCTCACCGCACCCGCCCGGCCCGACGACCTCTACGGCGCCCTGTGCGCGGCCATGAGCAGGCGCCGCGGCCGGCCGGTCCGCTTCCGTACGGCCGCCTTCCCGGCCGGCACCGCGAGCGGCCTGTGGCTCGACATGACCGACCAGGACCTCGTGGTGATCGAGGAACGGACCGCGCCGGACCACCAGTTGGTGATCCTCGGCCACGAGCTGTGGCACATGACGGCCGGGCACAGCGGCCACCACGTCGAGGGCGCCAGGGCCGCGGCCCGGCTGCTCAGTGACGGCGCCGACCTGCGCGCCACCGTCCGCACGGTGGCCGCCCGCAGCCGCTTCGACCTCGCCGACGAGCAGGAGGCGGAGAGCTTCGGCCTGCTCCTGGGCAGCAAGTGCCGTACCTGGCTGGCCGGTTCGGGGCATCGCGCGCCGGTGCAGCGCGATCACCTGGCGGGCCGGATCGAGGCGTCGCTGGGGTATCTCGGGCCGCAGGGCTGAGCAGCCTCAACTCCCGCCGGCCGGACTGCGGTTCCGTCCCGGGCCCCGCTGCCGTCCCTCGTCCCCCTCACGTCGCGCTGCGCTCACTCGCCTCCTTGAGCTCGCACTCCACCTGACGGTTGCGGGCCGTGTCCGGGCGGCCGGCACCGGTGCCGGCGCGCCCCTCCTTCAGCAGCTCGCACCAGTGCTCGCGGCTCCAGTCGGCCGGGGCCGTGCTCGCCGTGAAGTCCTCGACGAGCGAGACGAACCGCGCGGGGTCGCTGTGGAACGGGAAGTGGCCCGCCTGCTCGAAGATCTCCAGCCGGCTGCCCGGCATCGCCTCGTGCGCCCCGTACGCGTGCCGCACGGGCACCACGCTGTCGCGATCGCCCCACAGCAGCATGGTCGGCATGCCCTCGGTCAGATAGCACCGGTCGAGCATGGTGACGACCTGGCCGCGCCAGTCGACGACCGCGCGCAGGGTGCGGATGAAGGCGTTGCGCGAGGTCTCGTCCGGCAGGGCGTCGACGAGGGTGAGCAGTTCGGGGGCGTCCAGGCCGAGGTCGGTGTCCAGCAACCGCAGCAGCCGGGCCGCGAGGCCCACTTGGAGCCGCATGCCCGGCAGCCGCAGCGCGGACAGCAGCAGATGGGCGCCGGGCAGGGAGACCAGCCGCAGGACGGGGATGACCTCGCGGCCGACACCGCCCGCGCCGACCAGGACGAGCCGCTCGGTGCGTTCGGGGAACTGGTAGGCGAACTGCATGGCCACACCCCCGCCCAGCGAGTGCCCGACCAGCGTCGCCGACTCGATGCCGAGCGTGGTGAGCAGGTCCCGTACGCCGTTGGCGTACGCGGCCACCGAGTAGTCGGCGCGCGGCTTGTCCGAGGCGCCGTGACCGAGCAGGTCGGGGGCGATCACGGTGTGCGTGCGCGCGAGGTCCGGGATCAGCTCCGCCCAGGTGGCCGAGGAGTCCCCGATGCCGTGGATGAGCACCAGTGCCGGGCCCTCCCCGGCCATGCGGAAGGCACGCCGGTAGCCGTGCACCACGCGGTACTTCAGCTCCAGTTCCCCGTCCCCCACGGGGCGCAGCCGTGCGGAGCGCACCGGGCTCCGGCCCAGGACGTCGACCATGTGCGCTCGCCTCCCCGTTCCCCGGCCGCGCGGGCAGCGGCCACTTCCCTTGTTCTCCAGCGTAGAACGGCTTACCCACAAGGGATTTCACAGACGTTTCGCCTCCGCTACGTGAGCGGCCGGCGCGCGGGGGTGCCGCCGCTCGGGCGACGCCGTGAGCAGGGCGGGAACCCCATTGTCAGTGGTGGCAGGCAAGCTGGAGTCGCGCCCCTTCGTGCGGGCGTGGAGAGATGACGCCGACAGGGGAGAGCCGACGATGCCCACCGCCGTACTGACCGACCGCGAGCGGACCGCCGTGCAGGCCTATCTGCGCCTGTTGCACACCGTACGAGCCGCCTTCGACGGTCCTCCTGGCGATCCTCGACCACCCGTCGTGCCGCCCGCTGTGCTGGAGGAGGCCGAACAGGCGCTGTCGGCCGCGGGCCTGACGGGGAACGAGGAGGAGTTCTTCCGCCTGCTGCAGACCTGGTGCCCGGAGCCGTGACGACCGCTCGGAGGGGCCGTCAGGAGGGAATGGGCCTTCGGGAGGTGTGGGGCCGTCAGGAGGGAATGGGCCTTCAGGAGGTGTGGGGCCGTCAGGAGGTGTGGGAGACGGTGATCGCGGTCGCCGCCAGCCCCCGCTGGACGGTCCACCGGCCCTCGAAGTGGCCGAGGCGCCGGCCGCCGACCACCGGGCCGGGGACGAGGAGTTCGGCGCGGAGGCCGCCGTGCAGCGGCCCGCCCGCATCGACCGACACCTCGATGTCGGCCTCCGAGAAGTCCAGCCACTGCCCGGTGAGGGGGAACCACGCCTTGTAGACGGACTCCTTGGCGCTGAACAGCAGCCGGTCCCAGTGGACCTCGGGATGCCGCCCGGCCAGGCGGTTCAGCCGGGCCGCCTCGGTGGGCAGGGAGACGGCGTCCAGGACGCCCTCCGGGAGCGGCTGGTGGGGTTCGGCGTCGATGCCGAGGGAGGCCAGGTCGGTGGCGCGCACCAGGGCGGCCGCGCAGTAGCCGTCGCAGTGGGTCATGCTGCCGACGAGCCCGGGCGGCCAGCCCGGCGCTCCGCGCTCGCCGGGCAGCAGCGGCTGCGGCGGCACGCCGAGCTTGTCCATGGCGCGGCGTGCGCAGGCCCGGACGAGGGCGAACTCGCGACGGCGCTTGGGGACGGCCCGCGCCACGACCGCGGCCTCCTCGGGGTACAGGGGCGCGTGCTCGCTGCCGTCGTCGCCGTGCACCTCCACGGCCACCACCTCGTGCGGCAGCAGCTCCTCGATCACCCGACGCCCACCTCCTTCGGCAGTACGCGGCGCAGTCGTCCCGGTGGTTCGGGCCGCTTGCGCCACTCGCGCGGGTAGCCGACCGAGACCTCCTCGAAGCGGACGCCCTCGTGGAAGGTGGTCCGCGGGATGTGCAGGTGCCCGTAGACCATCGTCTCCACGCGGAAGCGCCGGTGCCAGTCGGCGGTCAGCCCGGTGCCGCACCACATGGCGAACTCGGGGTGCCACAGGACGTCGCAGGGGTGCCGGTCCAGCGGGTAGTGGTTGACGAGCACGGTGGGCAGGTCCGCGGGCAGTTCGGCCAGCCGGCGTTCGGTCTCGGCGACCCGGGCCCGGCACCAGTCCTCGCGGCTCGGGTAGGGGTCGGGGTGCAGCAGGTACTCGTCGGTGCACACGATGCCGGTCCCGTGCGCGTACTCCAGGCCCTGCGCCTTGGTGGTGCAGCCGGCCGGCAGGAACGAGTAGTCGTAGAGGAGGAAGAGGGGTGCGACGGCGACGGGGCCGTCGGGGCCCTCCCAGACGGGGTAGGGGTCCTCGGGCGTGAGGACGCCCAGTTCGCGGCACATCTCGACGAGGTGCTCGTAGCGGGCGACGCCGCGCAGGGTGACGGGGTCCTTGGGGTGGGTCCACAGCTCGTGGTTGCCCGGCACCCAGATCACCTTGGCGAAGCGGCTCGCCAGCGTCTTCAGCGCCCAGCGGATGTCGGACGCGATCTCCGAGACGTCACCGGCCACGAGCAGCCAGTCCCCTTCCGACCCGGGGCGCATCTCCTCGACCAGGGCACGGTTCTCGGTATATCCGATGTGCAGGTCGCTGATGGCCAGCAGCTGTCCGGCACCCCCGGCCGTCGACGTCACCTCGCGTCCCCCTCCGCACACCGAGCGCACTCCCGGACGGCACCACGAGAACACATGGCACGGCCTGCCGACAAGGCGCCCCGTCGGGCGCGGGGGCTCCGGAATCCGTAACACGGACGTTGCACGCGCGCCCCTCGCAAGGCCGTATGATCGCCCCGACACCACCGCCTCGAAATCCCTTCAGACAGGGGCGGTTTGGTGACCCTCCAACCACCCCTGCCCGGGCACGGGCCGCTCCGCCCTGCCCGCACGCCCTGAAAGGCGGCCTGCATGGTCTCTCGCGTACGCGTCTGGCTCAACCGCACGTACGCGGAGAACGTGTTCTTCATGGATCAGCTGCGCCGAAATCCCAGTGATCGCGCGGTGGAGATCCATGCGACGCACGGGGACGCGGACTCCCCCGTGCTGGCCGCCGCCGACACCGCCGAGCTGGAGCCGGAGGGCCTGTCTCCGGCCGCATACGTGGAGTTCGCGCTGGACCAGTGCCAGCGGCGCGGCATCGACGTGTTCGTGCCCCGGCTGCACCAGTCGGCCGTCGTGGCGCACCGCGCGGAGTTCGAGGCCGTGGGCACGGCGCTGCTGGCGCCGACGCCCCAGGCCGTGGCCGTCTTCGAGGACAAGGTCGTCGCCTACGAGGCCGTGCAGGCGATCGGGGCTCCGGTGCCGCCGTGGTGGCGGGTCCGGTCGGCGGAGGAACTCGTCTTCGCCGTGGAGGAGTTGGAGGCGGACGGGCACACGGCGTGCTTCAAGCCCGCGTCCGGCGCGGGCGGGGTCGGCTTCCGCATGATCACCCGCTCCCCCTTCTCGATGACGCACCTGAGCGGCTTCCCCAGCCCGTACGTGCCGCTCGACCTGGTCGTCGAGGCGCTGCGGCAGGCCGAGGAGCCCGTCGACTGGCTGGTGATGCCGCGCCTGGAGCAGCCCGAGGTGTCGGTGGACTGCCTCACCGGCCCCGACAACAGGGTCCGGCTGGCCGTGGGCCGCACCAAGAACGGCCGCCGCCGCGGCTTCACGCTCCACGAGCAGTGGCTGGAGCCGGCGCGCCGGATCGCCGAGGGCTTCGGGCTGCACCACCTCTCCAACATCCAGTTCCGCATGTACGGCGACCGACCGGTCCTGATGGACGTCAACACACGCCCGGCCGGCGGGCTGCACCAGCTCTCCCAGTGCGGCATCAACGCCCCTTGGGCGGCGGTGCAGTTGGCGCTGGGCGAGGACCCGGGCGAGATCACGCCGCCCTTCCTCGGCCAGGACTACACGGTCGTGTCGGGTCCGCGCCCGCTGCGCCCGGTGACGCTGCCGCACCAGCGCACCCAGGAGGTGGAGCCGCTGCTGCCGGCCGTGCCCTCGCCGGCGGCGGAACCGGCGGAGGCCGCCGCGGCGGACACCGGCACCCGGGCGATCACACCGGCCTGACGCCCGCACCGCCAACCGGTCTGGACCAATCATGGCGCAGCATCTTGACACCATGATTGGTCCATACCAACTTGGTTGCGCACCTTCCTGCACTCCCGAACACCCCCATTTCTCCAGGGAGATCGCATGCGCAACACTTTCGGGCGTCACAGACGCCGGTTCTTCGCACTTCTCGGCTCCGCCGCCCTCGCGCTCGCCGGAGCCATCGCCCTCCCCGGCACCGCCCAGGCGGCGAACATCCTCTCCAACCCCGGCTTCGAGTCGGGCAGCCTCTCCCCGTGGACCTGCTCCGGCAACCTCGGCTCCGTCGTCTCCTCCCCCGTGCACGGCGGCTCCAAGGCCCTGCAGGGAGCGGTGACCTCCAGCGACAACGCGCAGTGCTCCCAGACCGTCTCGGTCCAGCCGAACACGACCTACTCGCTCAGCGGCTGGGTGCGCGGCTCCTACGTGTACCTGGGCGTCGACGGCGGCGCCTCCACCTGGACCACGTCTCCGACGGCGTACAGCCAGCTCACCGTCTCCTTCACCACGGGCGCCTCGCAGACCAGCGCCAAGATCTACGTGCACGGCTGGTACGCGCAGGGCACGTACTGGGCCGACGACATCAGCCTGGACGGCCCCGGCGGCGGGGGCGGCGGGGGTGACACCCAGGCGCCGACCGCGCCCACCGGGCTGACCTCGACCGGCAAGACCTCCTCCAGCGTGTCGCTGCAGTGGAACGCCTCCACCGACAACACGGGCGTGACCGCGTACGACGTCTACAGCGGCTCCAACCAGGTCCTCAGCGTCTCCGGTACGAGCGCCACGGTCGGCGGGCTCGCGTCGAGCACGGCGTACACCTTCACCGTCAAGGCGCGCGACGCGGCCGGGAACACCTCCGGCGCCTCCAACTCCGTGAGCGTGACGACGGACGCGGGCGGTGGCGGCGGCACCGGCTTCAAGCAGGCCGCGCCCTATCTCTACGAGGGCTGGGGCGACCCGCCGAGCCCGTCGACGGTGATGAGCGCGACCGGCGTCAAGTGGTTCACGATGGCCTTCGTGCTCGACTCCGGTGGCTGCAACCCGGCCTGGGACGGCAGCCGGCCGCTGACCGGCGGCGCCGACCAGAGCGCGATCAACGCCATCCGCTCCGCGGGCGGTGACATCGTGCCGTCCTTCGGCGGCTGGCAGGGCAGCAAGCTCGGCGCCAACTGCTCCTCCGCGAGCGCGCTCGCGGGCGCCCTGCAGAAGGTGATCGACGCCTACTCGCTCAAGGCGATCGACATGGACATCGAGAACACCGACGAGTTCGAGAACGAGGCCGTCCAGGCGAAGATCCTCACCGCGCTGAAGACGGTCAAGGCCAACAACCCCGGCCTGAGGACCATCGTCACCTTCGGCACGTCGACCACCGGCCCGACGTACTACGGCAACCGGCTCATCGAGCAGGCCCAGTCGCTGAACGCCGGCATCGACGTCTTCACCATCATGCCGTTCGACTTCGGCGGCGGCTCCGACATGTACGGCAACACCGTCAACGCCGCGGAGGGCCTGAAGGCCAAGCTGAAGTCGACCTTCGGCTGGGACGACGCCACCGCGTACTCCCACATCGGCATCTCCGGCATGAACGGCCTGTCCGACCAGCAGGAGACCACGACTCCGGCGATCTGGACCCATATCAAGGACTGGTCGAACTCGCACCACATCGCGCGGCTCGCCTTCTGGTCGGTCAACCGCGACCGGCCGTGCCCGGGCGGCGGCGTGGTGAGCAACTGCTCCGGCATCAGCCAGAACAACTGGCAGTTCACCTCGATCACGGCCGGGTTCACCGGCTGAGACCGACGGGCCGGCCCACCGGCTGAAGCCCGCCGCTCAGTGGCGTGGGGGTGCCCCGACCGGGTACCCCCACGCCTTGGCCATCTCCGCCAGCCGCGGCGGCAGTTCGGCCCTTTCGCCGGCGGCGCGGGCGGGCTGGATGCGGCCCGACCTGATGGTGCTGGACCAGTCGCCGAGCTGCGGGCGGAAGGTGCCGTGGTCCTTGGCGCCGTACTCGAGCATGCCGCTCTCCCACTCGACGCCGAGGTAGTCGCACAGTCCGCGCGTGGTCCGCTCCGGTTCGGCGGTGAGGTCCTCGTACGTCACCACGTGGGCGTCGAGGGCGTGCCGCGCCGCCTCCAGCTTCTGGCTGTAGTCGAGGACCTCGGCGCGGATGGCCTCGTGGTCCGGGTCCGCGCGGCGGCCGGTCAGGGAGGCGATGACCGCTCCCGGGTGGCGCAGCAGCAGGATGTAGCGGGCCTTGGGCCAACATCGCTGCAGCCGCGGCCAGATGAGGGTGTTGGGCGGCGTCTTGTCGACGATGACGTCCTTGCCGCTGCGGGTCAGCTCCAGGTGCAGCACCCGGTCCCACAGCAGATGCTCCAGTTCGTCCTTGTCGAGCCGTAGCTCCTGCATGGCGTCGGCGGTGAAATCGCGCGAGAGGTGGACGTGCACCGTCCGCAGATGCATCTCGTGCGGGGCGCGGATCCGGCTGTGGCTGTTCAGCAGGACCCGCAGCAGGGTGGAGCCGGACCGCACCGAGGACAGGACGAAGACCGGCGACTCCACCATGCGCGGCGCGGGAGGTGCGGTGTAGGACGGCTCGGGGCCGCGCGGGGACGGCACGGCGTCCAGGGTCCGGCGCGGCGGACTCACCGCCTGGGCCATGAGCCTCCCACGACGCTTGAGTCCCCTCCGTATCGCCGACATACGCCGGTCACTCACGTTGACACCTTCCTCTTGCCCGTTGGGCCGCATCCCAGGGGGTGGAGGCGAACCACAGGTGTCGGGGAGGGGAACGGCACTGGTCACGGGCGCCGTCGAAGCTCCCGTGACCAGGCGACTTACCGCTCTCTTAATTTTCGATGGAAATTACTCCTGGACGCCGTCGACGGCCTAGATGCCCCAGTGCACGAAGATCTCCGACTTGGCGTGGGTGAACCAGGGTTGTACGGCCACCCGGTCAGCCCCTGCGCAGCCGGAGGGTCAGGATCTGGAAGGGCCGCAGCGTGACCGGGACGCCGCCGTCGGCGACCTCCGCGTCCTCCAGGCGGCGCTCCAGCAGGTCCGTCACCTGGGCGCCGGCCAGCGGGAAGCCGGTGCGCAGGACGCCCTGGCCGCGGCCGCCGCGGGACTCGTAGAGCCGCACCACGACATCGCCGGAGGCGTCGTCGGCGAGCTTCACGGCCTCGACGGTCACGCCCTCGCCGTCCACCGAGACCACCGGCTCGGGTGCGCCCGCCGCATCCGCCACCCGCAGCGGCAGGTTGAGGGCGTAGCCCTCGGCGACGGCGTCCTCGATGCTCGCGCCGGGCAGCAGGGAGTAGACGAAGTGGTGGCGTCCCTGGTCGGCCTCCGGGTCCGGGACGCGCGGGGCGCGGACCAGGCTGAGGCTGACCCTGGTCGTGGTGCCGCCGTCCTCGCGGACGGTGCGGGAGACGTCGTGGCCGTAGGTCGAGTCGTTGATGACAGCGACGCCGTAGCCGGGCTCGGCGATGTGCACCCAGCGGTGGCCGGAGACCTCGAAACGGGCCGCCTCCCAGCTGGTGTTGGTGTGCGTGGGCCGCTGGATGTGCCCGAACTGGATCTCCGCGGAGGAGTGCGGCGCCCGGACGTCGACCGGGAAGCCCGCCTTGAGGATCTTCTCGGCCTCGTGCCAGTCGATGTCGGTCGCGAAGTCGATACGAGGGCTGCCCGCGCGCAGCGTGATCGTCTGGGTGATCTTCGAGCCCTTGCCGAAGGAGCGCTCGACGCGGATCGAGGCGACCAGCGGGTCCGCCTCGGTCACGGTGACCGCCTCGGCCTCGAGGAGGTCCGTGTAGCGGTTCTTGTAGTGCTTGTCGATGTCCCAGGCGTCCCAGTAGTTGGGCAGGTCGGTGTGCAGGCGCAGCAAGTTGCCCCGCTCGGCGAGGACTTCGCGCCTCGCCCGCAGGTCGAACACGGAGGACAGGGTGCCGTCCTCGGCGACCTCGACCCGGACCAGGCCGTTGTCGAGCACCCGGCCGTCGACCGTCACCGGCTGTGGCGGCTCGGCGGCGGCGAGCGGCGCGCTGCCGCTCGCGGGCACGTGCACGTAGGCGGGCGCGCCCTCGGACGTGCGGACCACCTCGGTGCGGGCGTACGGGCTGGTGTTGAACACCCGGGCGCCGCCGCCGCCGAGCGCGGCGATCGCCTCCGCCGTCAGCGCCTCCAACTCCCCCGCCACACGCGCGTATTCGGCTTCCGCCTCGCGGTGCACCCAGGCGATCGAGGACCCCGGCAGGATGTCGTGGAACTGGTGCAGCAGCACCGTCTTCCACAGCCGGTCCAGCTTCTCGTACGGGTAGGAGTAGCCGCTCGCGTGCAGGGCGGCCGTCGTCGCCCACAACTCGGCCTCGCGCAGCAGGTGTTCGCTGCGGCGGTTGCCCTGCTTGGTGCGGGCCTGGGAGGTGTAGGTGGCGCGGTGCAGCTCCAGGTAGAGCTCGCCGTTCCAGACGGGGGCGTCCGGGTACTCCTCGCGGGCCTTGGCGAAGAAGGTGTCGGGGTGCTCGACGACGACCTTGGGCGAGCCCTCCAGGTCGGCGAGCCGGCGGGCCCGCTCCATGATCTCGCGGGTGGGACCGCCACCGCCGTCGCCCCAGCCGAACGGGGCGAGCGAGCGCGTACCGGCGCCCTTCTCCGCGTAGTTGCGGACCGCGCGGTCCATCTCCTCGCCGCTGAAGCGGGCGTTGTAGGTGTCGACCGGCGGGAAGTGGGTGAAGATGCGGGTGCCGTCGATGCCCTCCCACCAGAAGGTGTGGTGGGGGAACTTGTTGGTCTGGTTCCAGGAGATCTTCTGGGTGAGGAACCAGTCGTTGCCGGCGAGCTTGGCGAGCTGCGGGTAGGCGGCGTTGTAGCCGAAGGAGTCCGGCAGCCAGACGCCCTTGGTCTCGATGCCGAAGTGCTCGATGAAGAACCGCTTGCCGTGGATCAGCTGGCGGGCGATCGCCTCGCCACCGGGCAGGTTGCCGTCTGACTCCACCCACATGCCGCCGACCGGCGCCCACTGGCCCTTGGCGACGGACTTCTTGATCCGTTCCCACACCTGCGGGTAGTTGTCGCGCACCCACTCGTACTGCTGGGCCTGCGAGCAGGCGAAGATGAACTCCTCGTACTCGTCGGCGAGCGCGGTGACGTTGGAGAAGGTGCGGGACGTCTTGCGCTTGGTCTCGCGGATGGGCCACAGCCACGCGGAGTCGATGTGCGCGTGGCCGACGCCGGAGATCGTGTGCGCGCTCGCGTGGGCGGGCCTGGCCAGGACCGGCGCGAGCACCTCGCGGACGGCGGCCGCGCTGCCGGGGACGTCGTCCAGGTCGAGGACGTCCATGGCGCGGTCCAGGGCGTGCAGGATCTCGTGGCGGCGCGGCTCGTGCTCGCCGAGGTGGACCATGAGCTCGCGCAGCACCTGGAGGTCCAGGTCGAGGTGGAAGACCTCCTCGTCGAGGACGGCGAGGTCGGCGCGCCGGAAGGTGTAGAGCGGCTTGTCACCGGCGGTGAGCACATCGCCCAGGTGCGTGGGCCCGGCGAAGTCGTTCGCCAGGATGTCGGGGTTGGAGGCGGCCTCGACCAGGTAGTGGATCTCCTCGCCGCCCGCCGCCGGGTTGGCGATCGGCACGTACTGGTTGAGCGGGTTGACCGCCTTCAGCGGCGTCCCGTCGGTGAGGTGGACCAGCGCCTCGGCCTGGTTGCCCGGCCAGTCGCCGACGAAGCCGAGGTCGATGACGGCCTCGACGCGACGCCCGGCCCACTCGGCGGGCACCTGCCCCCGCATACGGAACCAGGTGGTGCCCCAGGGCGGGCCCCACGGGGTGTCCATGGCGAAGGGCTCGTAGGAGGCGGCCGACGCCGCCTCGAACGGGACCGGCTCGCCCGGCGCCTGCCAGGCCTCGACCGTCAGGGGGACGGTGGCCGCGTAGAGCGCGGGCTTGATGCGCTGGTTGTGGAGGCGCTCGGCGCGCTCCTCGATCCGGCGGCGTTCGTCGTGCATGAGAGGTCTCCAGAGAGGGCGGCGGGGCGGCGAGCGTACAGGGGAAAGCGCTTTCTGCCCGGAGCTTACTTCAGGTAGGAAAGGCCCGGGTGAACGTGCGCGTAGTCCTCGACCAGCCGCCGGGCCACATTCACAGAGTCGACGAGCGGATGCAGCGCGAACGCCTTCACCGCCGTCGTACGGGAGCCGGACTCGGCGGCGGCCAGCACCTCGCGCTCGACCGCCTTGACCGCGCAGACCAGGCCGGTGGCGTGGCCGGGCAGCGGGGCGACGGTGACCGGGTGCGCGCCGTTGGCGTCGACCAGGCACGGGACCTCGATGACGGCCTCGGTGTCGAGCACCGAGAGGGTGCCGCGGTTGCGGACGTTGAGGATCAGCGTGGTGCGTTCGTCGCGGGCGATGGCCCGCATCAGGGCGAGGGCGACCTTCTCGTAGCCGCCGGAGAGGTCGTCGGCGTCGCGCTCGCCGGCGCCCGCGCTCTCCCGGTTCTCGGCCATGTACGTCGCCTCGCGCTCGGCACGGGTGCGGTCCCAGGTGGCGAGCGCCCGGGCCTCGGGGTCGCGCATCTCCTCGTAGAAACGCGCCTGCTGGTCGCGGAGGAAGGCGCCGCGGGTCCTCTCGGCCTGCTGGTAGGCGCGCACGGCCTCGCGGTTGAAGTAGTAGTAGTGCAGGTACTCGTTGGGGATCGCGCCGAGCGACTGGAGCCAGTCCACGCCGAAGAGCTTGCCCTCCTCGAAGGAGCCGAGCAGGTCGGGATCGGCGAGCAGCCGCGGGAGTTCGTCGCGCCCCGCGATGTGCAGGCCGCGCACCCAGCCGAGGTGGTTGAGGCCGACGTAGTCGATCCACGCCTCCTGCGGGTTGCCGCCGAGGACGCGGGCGATACGGCGGCCGAGGCCGACCGGGGAGTCGCAGATGCCGATGACGCGGTCGCCGAGGTGGCGGGACATGGCCTCGGTGACCAGGCCCGCCGGGTTGGTGAAGTTGATGACCCAGGCGTCCGGCGCGAGGCGGGCCACGCGGCGTGCGATGTCGACGGCGACCGGGACGGTGCGCAGGCCGTAGGCGATGCCGCCCGCGCCGACGGTCTCCTGGCCGAGGACGCCTTCCGCGAGGGCCACCCGCTCGTCCTCCGCCCTGCCCTCCAGGCCGCCGACGCGGATCGCGGAGAAGACGAAGTCGGCGCCGCGCAGGGCCTCGTCGAGGTCGGTCGTGGCGGTCACCGTGGGGGCGCCGGGACTGCCCGCCGCCTGCTCGGCCAGGACCCGGGCGACCGCGCCCAGCCGGCCGGCGTCCAGGTCGTGCAGCACGACCTCGGTGACCCGCCCCTCGGCGTGGTCGGTCAGCAGAGCCCCGTACACCAGCGGCACCCTGAACCCGCCGCCGCCAAGAATCGTCAGCTTCACGGCTGCACCTTTCCTGCCAGCACGACCTCGACGCCCGCCTCCTCCAGGGAGGAGCGGGTCGCCGGGTCGACCGGCGCGTTCGTCACCACCACGTCCAGGTCGTCGGGACCGCAGACCTTCGCCATCCCCGTACCCGGGAACTTCGCCGTGTCCGCGAGCAGCACGACCTTCTCGCTCGCCTTGATCATGGCGCGCTTGACCGGCACCTCGACGACCGTCGTGTCCATCACCTGCCCACCCGGGCGCACTCCACTGGTGCCCAGGAAGAGCCAGTCGGCATGCAGCTGGCGCAGATTGTCCTCGGTGAGGAAGCCGACCAGGGAGCGGTACTCGCGGCGCACCATGCCGCCGAGCAGCACCAGCTCGATGCCCTCGTCGTCGGCGAGCTCCTCGTAGACCACCAGGTTGCTGGTGATCACGGTGAGGCGGCGGCCGTGCAGCTGGCGGGCCAGCCGGTAGGCGGTGGTGCCGATGTCGAGCAGCACCGACTGGCCGTCCGCGACCATCGCCGCGGCGCGCGCGGCTATCGCGTCCTTCTCGGCCACGCGCACCTCGGCGACCTCGGCGAAGGGCTGGTCGCCCTCCTCCACGACGGCGCCGCCGTGCACGCGGGTGAGCAGCCCGTCCTCCTCCAGCTTGACCAGGTCGCGCCTGATCGTGGCGGGACTCGCGTCCAGCTTCTCGGAGAGGTCGGTCACGGATGCGGGGCCGCCGGAGCGCAGGGCCCGCAGGATGAGTTGATGTCGTCGTTCAGCCAGCACGCCGTGAACACTACTCGTCATCTTCAATCATTTCCATGCTCACTTCTGCTGAGGTATTGACCAATCTCGCGGAGCGGCGCACGATTCCCGTCATCGAAATTGACGAGTTTTGACGAGAGGCTGCGCGTGGACGACGACAGGCCTGAGGTGCTGCTGACCGGGCTGCTCTTCTACGACCTCGTCCTCACGGGGCTCGGGAAGCCGCCGACGCCGGGCGAGGAGATCTGGACGGCCGGCATGGGCTGCGGCCCCGGCGGCATCGCGAACCTCGCGGTGGCCGCGTCCCGCTTCGGCCTGCGCACCTCGCTGGCCACGGTCTTCGGCGACGACTTCTACGGCGCGTACTGCCGCGACGTCCTCGGCGACCAGGAAGGCGTCGACCTCTCACTCTCCCGCACCGCGGACGGCTGGCCCACCCCCGTCACCGTCTCGCTGGCCGCCGGGCACGACCGGGCCCTGGTCACACACGGCCAGGAGCCCCCGTACTCCCAGGACGCGCTGGTGGGCGACCCGCCCGAGGCGCGCACCGCCCTCGTCCACCTAGAGGCCGAGCCGCGCGCCTGGCTCGCCAAGGCCGCCGCGAACGGCACGCGGATCTATGCCGACGTCGGCTGGGACCCCACCCAGGAGTGGTCCTCGGACCTGCTGGACCAGCTCGCCCTGTGCCACGCCTTCCTCCCCAACGAGACCGAGGCGATGGCCTACACCCGCACCGGCAGCGCGGTCGCGGCCCTCGGCACGCTCTCCGAGCTGGTGCCGGTGGCCGTGGTCACCCGGGGCGGGCACGGCGCGGTCGCCGTCGACCAGACCACCGGCGAGTACGCGGAGGTCCTGGCCCTGGACGTCGACGTCGTGGACGCCACGGGCGCCGGCGACGTGTTCGGCGCGAGCTTCGTCGCGGCCTCGCTCGGCGGCTGGCCGCTCGAGGAGCGGCTGCGGTTCGCCGTCCTCGCCGCCGGACTGTCCGTCCGCCACCACGGCGGCGCGCTCGCCGCCCCCGGCTGGTACGGCGTCGACCGCTGGTGGCGCTCCCTGACCGACCCCGGGCTGAAGCGCGCGTACGGCTTCCTCGCGGACCGGATCCCCGCGGACGTCGGCCCGCCGGTCCGGTACGCCCCCGTCACCCCGCCCGCACGGCCGCACTGACCCCCTTCACGCCCCTCACATGGCGCCCCTCTCATGCGAAGTCCAGAAAAGATCCGAAAGGCGGTGGGAGCTGTGCGGCTCTCACGAAGAGGCCTGCTGCGCGCGGGCCTGGCCGGCACGGCCGCCACGGCCCTCGGCGGCCTGACGTCCGGCTGTGCCGTACCGACCGGCTCGACCGGCCGGAACATGGTCCTGTGGTACTGGGACGGCGGCCTCGGCGACACGGTCCTGAAGAAGGCCAGGGCCCGTTACGACTCCACGGTGGATCTCAAGGCCATCAAGATCGGCGGCTACTACCGGTCCAAGCTGATCACCACGCTCACGGGCCGCGCCCACGTCCCCGACATCGCGGGCCTCAAGGGCGAGGACATGGCGTCCTACCTGCCCGACGCCGAGCAGTTCGTGGACCTGCGCACGCTCGGGGCGCAGAAGTACAGGTCCCAGTACCTGCCGTGGAAATGGCAGCAGGGCATCGCCGACGACGGCACGATGGTCGGCTTCCCCATCGACTGCGGCCCGGTCGCGCACTTCTACCAGTACCAGGTCTTCCGGAAGGCGGGACTGCCCTACGAACCCGCCGACGTCTCCGCGGAGTTGAACACCTGGGAGAAGTTCTTCACGGCCGGCGAGCAGCTGAGGAAGCGGATCCCGGGAACCTCGCTGCTCACCGACGTCAACAGCGTCTTCGAGAACATCGTGCAGCAGGGCGCCAAGCGCTACGTCGACAAGGACCGCCGCTTCATCGGCGACCAGCACCACGTGCGCCACGCCTGGGATCTCGCGGTGGAGGCCAAGCGGCGCGGCATCGTCTCCGACCTCGTCACCGGCACCCCGGACCAGATCTCCGCGGTGGACACCGGCAAGCTCCCCAGCCAGCTCGGTGCCTCCTGGGCGACGTACGACATCAAGAACGGCAACCCGAAGACCAAGGGCAGGTGGCGGATCGCCGACATGCCGGTGCGGCCGTCCAACAACGGCGGCTCGTTCCTGTCGATCACCAAGGCGTGCCGGGAGCCCGAGCACGCCTTCGAGATCATCGCGTGGATGCTCAACGCGGCCAACCAGGCCACAGGTTACGTCGACGCGGGCCTGTTCCCCTCCACACCCGCCTCCTACGGCCTGAAGCAACTGCGCGAGCCCGACCCGTTCTTCGGCGGCCAGGTGACCACGGACGTCTTCGGCCCGGCCGCGCAGAAGATCGCCATCGCCTACAACAGCCCGTACGACGTGGCGCTCGGGCAGCCCATCAAGGACGAGATCAAGAACGTCGGCGTCCTCGGCAAGGACCCGGAGAAGGCCTGGAGTGACGCCATGAGCAAGTGCCGGCGCATCGCGAAGCATCTGGGGGTGAGCTACTGATGGCCACCGCCCTGGAGAAGCCTCCCGTCATCACGGAAGCGGCCCCAACTACCCGGCCCCGCACGGGACTCCGCAAGTACTGGCACCTCTACGCCGCGATCTCCCCCTTCTATCTCCTCTTCCTCGCCTTCGGCCTGGTCCCCGTCGGCTTCTCGCTCTATCTGTCCTTCCACCGCTGGGACGGCCTCGGCCCGACGGAGTGGGCCGGCCTGTCGCAGTACCGGTACCTGCTGGCCGACAGCGACTTCTGGAGCTCGATCGGCAACACGCTCATCATCTGGGCGCTGGCCACCTTCCCCATGATCTTCCTGGCGATGGTCACGGCCGTGATGCTCAACTCGGCGGTCCGCTTCAAGAACGCCTACCGCTTCGCCTACTTCCTGCCGAACGTCACCTCGGTCGTCGCGATCGCCATCGTCTTCGGCTCGGTCTTCTCCACCAACTTCGGCCTCGTCAACGCCCTGTTGCAGGCCGTGGGCCTGGACCAGGTGGCCTGGCTGAACACGCCGTGGGGCATCAAGGTCGCCATCGCGACGCTGATGACCTGGCAGTGGACCGGCTACAACGCGATCATCTTCCTCGCCGGCCTGCAGACCATCCCGGGCGAGCTGTACGAGGCGGCGCGGGTGGACGGCGCGAACCCCGTGCAGACGTTCTTCCGGATCACGCTGCCGATGCTGCGCCCGACGCTGCTGTTCGTGCTCGTGGTCTCGACGGTGACGGGTCTGCAGAGCTTCACCGAGGCGCAGGTGCTGCTGCAGAACACCTCCAACGACTCGACCTTCTCCGGGGGCCCGGACCACGCGGGCCGCACGATGGTCCTCTACTTCTTCCAGCAGACCTTCGACAACAACGACTTCGGCTACGGCGCCGCCGTGGCATGGGGGATCTTCCTCGTCGTCGTCATCTTCTCGATCATCAACTGGCGGCTGGTGCAGCGCCGGGGCGAAGACTAGGAGGCCCGAGCGCCATGGCATCCCTCCAGCACACCAAGCGCCCCAGGGGCATCAAGGGAACCCGCGGCCGCGGCATCGCACTGCACGCCGTCCTCGTCGCCGGACTGCTGCTGTCGGCCTTCCCCTTCTACTGGGCCGTCGTCATGTCGACCCACACCTCCAGCGAGATCTTCTCCTACCCGCCCAAGCTGCTGCCCGGCTCGCACTTCCTGCAGAACGTCCGCAGCCTCTTCGACAACATCGACTTCTTCGGCTCGATGCTCAACTCGCTGCTGGTGGCGTCGGCGGTGACCTTCCTGGTCCTGTTCTTCGACTCGCTGGCCGCGTTCGTCTTCGCCAAGTTCCAATTCCCGGGCCGCAGAGTGCTGTTCGTCCTGCTGATGGCGATCTTCATGGTGCCGACGCAGATGGCGATCATCCCGCAGTTCGTGATGATGGCGAAGATCGGCTGGATCGGCTCCATGACGGCGCTGATCGTGCCGGCGGCGGCCAACGCCTTCGGCATCTTCTGGATGCGCCAGTACATGAAGAGCGCCATCCACGACGAGCTGCTAGACGCCTCGCGCATCGACGGAGCGGGCTTCCTGCGTCAGTACTGGCACGTGGCCCTCCCGGTGGTCCGGCCTGGCCTGGCCTTTCTCGGCATCTTCACCTTCATGGGCCAGTGGAACGACTACGCCTGGCCCCTGGTCGCCCTCACCAACCCCGACAACGTCACCCTCCAGGTCGCGCTGTCCCAGCTCAACGGCGTCCACGGCACCACGGACTACGGAATGGTCATGACCGGCGCCCTGCTCGCGCTGGTCCCGCTGCTGCTCGTCTTCGCGATCGGCGCCAAGCAGATCATCGGCGACCTCGGCAAGGGAGCCATCCGTTGACCGACCCCCTGCTCGCGCTCCGCCCCTGGGAGGCACCCGAGGTGACCTCCTGGGGGCGGCTCGCGGCGCACGCCGTCGACCGGCGCGCGGGAGCCCTCTCCCTGGACGGCGACTGGCGCTTCCAGCTGCTGCCCGTTCCGGACGCGCCGGTCGGCGGTGCCTGGTCCTCGGCATGCGTCCCCGGCGCCTGGACCATGCAGTCCGCCGGTGCCGACGACCTGCCGCAGTACACCAACGTCCGGATGCCGTTCCCCGACGTCCCGCCCGGCTCCCCCGCCGACAACCCGACGGGCGTGTACGAACGCGAGCTGGACATTCCCGCCGACTGGTCCGGACGCCGGATCGTGCTCCAGGTCGGCGCCGCCGAAAGCGTGCTGCTCGTGCACGTCGACGGGCGGCCCGTCGGCATCTCCA
Organism: Streptomyces sp. NPDC050534; assembly: GCF_044457745.1. Taxonomy (NCBI): domain Bacteria; kingdom Bacillati; phylum Actinomycetota; class Actinomycetes; order Kitasatosporales; family Streptomycetaceae; genus Streptomyces; species Streptomyces sp. NPDC050534. The sequence goes on along the minus strand of NZ_JBITHF010000002.1, from coordinate 917,134 downwards.
AGGACTCCCACCTGGCCGCCGAGTTCGACCTCACCGGCGTGGTACGCGCCGGTGAGCGGTCGGTGCTGCGGCTGACCGTGGTGAAGTGGTCGGACGCCTCGCACATCGAGGACCAGGACCACTGGTGGCACGCGGGCATCACACGGTCGGTGCTGCTGTACGCGACCGACCCACTGCACCTGGCCGACGTGACCGTGCGCGCCGGGTACGACGGCGGACTGCGCGTCGACTGCCGCGTACGCGACGCGCGGGGCGCGCTGCCGGCCGGGTGGTACGTCAGCGCCGACCTGACGGATCAACTCCTGTCGCAGGACTCGGAGTTCGACCGTCTCAACACCGAGGACGAAAGGGTCTCCGACTTCCTCGGCGAGGCCCGCATCCAGACCACCGTGCCCGAGGTGCGCACCTGGAACGCCGAGACGCCCGAGCTGTACGACCTGACCGTCCGCCTGCACCGCCCGGACGGCACCGTCGCCGACACCTCCCGCCACCGCATCGGGTTCCGCGACGTCGAGATCGCCGGCCGCGACCTCCTCCTCAACGGCGAGCGCGTGTTCATCCGCGGCGTCAACCGGCACGACTTCCACCCGCTGACCGGCCGCACGGTCACCCGCGACGACATGCGCGCGGACCTCGTCCTGCTGAAGCGGTTCGGCTTCAACGCGATCCGCACCTCCCACTACCCGTGCGACCCCGCCCTCTACGACCTGGCCGACGAACTCGGCTTCTACGTCGTCGACGAGGCGGACATCGAGTCACACGACCATGCCCACGAGATCGCCGACGACCCGCGCTACCTGAACGCCTTCGTGGACCGCGTCTCGCGGATGGTGCTGCGGGACAAGAACCACCCCTCGGTCATCGTCTGGTCGCTGGGCAACGAGTCCGACTACGGCGCGAACCACGACGCGGCGGCCGGATGGGTGCGCCGGCACGACCCGACCCGGCCGATCCAGTACGAGGGCGCCGCCAAGCTCGACTGGGCGGCCACCGACGACGCCTCCGACATCGCCTGCCCCATGTACGCGCCGATCGAGGACTGCGTCGCCCACGCCCTCTCGGGGCGGCAGACCAGGCCCCTCATCCAGTGCGAGTACAGCCACGCCATGGGCAACAGCAACGGCACGCTGGCGGACCATTGGGCGGCCATCGAGTCCACGCCGGGTCTTCAGGGCGGGTTCATCTGGGAGTTCTGGGACCACGGAATCCTGCAACGCGTGAGCGACGGCAGACCTGCCGGGCGCGCGGGCGCCGGGCTGTACGACAACGGTGTCACCGCACCCGGCCACCGCTGGGCCTACGGCGGCGACTTCGGCGAGACGATCCACGACGGCGCGTTCGTCGCCGACGGTGTCGTCTTCCCCGACCGCACCCCGAAGCCCGCGCTGTACGAGCACCGGGAGATCGCGGCGCCCGTACGCATCGAGTGCTACCGGCACGAGGGCATCGTGCTCGGCAACCACCAGCACTTCCGCGGCCTGGACTGGCTGTCCGGCACCTGGGAGCTGTCCCTGGCCGACGGCCGCACGCTGACCGCACCGGCCGAGCTGCCCCATCTGCGGCCGGGCGAGACGGCCGCCGTGCCGCTGCCCTTCGCCGTGCCGTGCGACGGCGGCGAGACCTGGCTGACGCTGCGGGTGACGACGGCCGAGGACCTGCCGTGGGCGCCGCGCGGCACGGAGGTGTGCGTGCCGCAGGTGCGGCTGCGCGGGCCCTCCGTGTCCCGGGACGTCCCCGTGGAAGGTGTCGTGCGGGTCGACGACGAGGGCCTCCTGCTCCATCCCCTGCTGACCGCCGGCCCCACGCTGTCCCTGTGGCGGGCGCCCACCGACAACGACGAGCTCGGCGGCACGGCCCCGCGCCGGCGGACGTGGGGGCTCGACGCCCTGGTCCGCAAGGCGGTCTCGGTACGACGGGACGACGGCCGGGTCACCGTGGACGCCGAGTACGCCGGCACGGCCGGCGTCGTACGCCACCGGCAGGTGCTCACTCCCGTCGAGGGCGGCATCCTGATCGCCGAGGAGGCCGAACTGCCGGAGGAGTTCGACGACGTGGCGCGGGTCGGCTCGGTCTTCGAGACGGTAGGGGGCCTGGACCTGCTGGAGTGGTTCGGGCAGGGACCGTGGGAGTCGTATCCCGACCGGAGCGCGGGCGCGCCCGTCGGCCATCATGCCGTTCCCGTGGACGAGTTGTTCACCCCCTACCTGCGTCCGCAGGAGAGCGGCGGCCGGCACGGCGTACGGCGCTTCACGCTGTCCGCGCCGGACGCGACCGGTCTCGAGGTCGAGCTGGACGAGCCGCGTCAGGTCTCGGTGACCCGGTTCCGTGCCGAGGACCTGACCGCCGCCACGCACCACGACGGACTGGTGCCGCGGCCCGGGTGCATCGTGCACGTAGACGCGGCGCACCGGGGGCTGGGCACGGCGTCCTGCGGGCCCGACACCTCCGCCTCGTACCTCATCTCCCCCGGCGTCCACCGTTGGAGCTGGACGCTGCGCGTTCACTGAACTCCCCCGCCCGCCTTCCTGTCCCATGTCACATGTGACATGTCACATCCCACGGAGCACGCGTGTGTACTTCGCATGACCACAGCCAGAGCGAACCCGCGCAGGCCAGCGCCGGAAGACGCAGTTTCCTCAGGGCCACCGCGCTGCTGGGCGCCGCCGCCTCGGCCTCGGTCGCGCTGCCGGCCGTCGCCGAAGCGGCCTTGGCGAGCGGTTGGCGACCCGACACGGAGAGTCGGCGCTTCACCCTCGCGGTGATGCCCGACACCCAGTACCTCTTCGACGGGCCCAGCATCAACCCGGCGCCCATCGAGGCGTCCCTGCGCTACCTGCTGGAGCACGGCAGGGACGACAACATCGTCTTCCTGTCCCACCTCGGCGACCTCACCCAGAACGGCGCCAAGGAGGAATTCGCCGCGATCAGCGAGGCGTTCGGGCTGCTCGACCGGCGGGGCGTCGGCTACAGCGTCCTGGCCGGCAACCACGACATCAAGTCGTCGACGGACGACCAGCGCGGTCCGACGCCGTACCTGGACGCCTTCGGACCGCAGCGCTTCAAAGGCAAGCCGACGTTCGGGGGCGCCTCTTCGGACGGTTACCACACCTACCACCGGTTCCGGGCAGCCGGGCGCGAGTGGCTGGTGCTGGCGCTGGACTGGCGGCTGTCGGCGAAGGGGTACGCCTGGGCGAAGGACGTGCTGGCTCAGCACCCGAAGACGCCGGTCATCCTCACCACGCACGAACTCGTCGTGGCGGAAGAGGAGTTGTCCGACCACGGGCAGCAGCTCTGGGACCAGCTGGTCGACGGCCACGACCAGATCTTCCTCACCCTCAACGGCCACTACTGGCCCGCGGGCCGGGCGACCCGCGAGAACGCGGCCGGCAACGCGGTCCATCTCCATCTCACGAACTACCAGAACCGCTACTTCGGCGGTGCGGCGATGATCCGCCTCTACCACTTCGACCTGGACCGCAACGTCATCGACGTGGAGACGGTCTCGCCGTGGATCCTCGGCCGGGCGAAGAAGGGTCTCAACGAGCTGGAGCGGCAGGAGCTCGAGCTCAGCGGCGACGCGGACCGCTTCTCCGTCGACATCGACTTCGCCGACCGCTTCTCCGGCTTCGACCCCGAACCGGCCCGCCCGGCGCGTCCCGCCTCCGCGATGCTGGTCCGTGGCACGGCCGCCTACTGGCGCTTCGACTCGGCCGTCCCCGGCACCGGCACGGTCCGCGACCTGTCCGGCCACGGCAACGACCTCACCGTGGTCTCCGTCGGCGGCGGCACACTGGGCTGGTCGGCGGACCACCACCCCGACCAGCCCGGCCACGGCAGCCTGGAGTTCCAGGGCTACAAGTCGCCGCTGAAGGGCGCGTATCTGAAGACGGTCGACGGCGCCCCGCTCAACTCGGCCACATTCGGCGGCGGTTACACCATCGAGGCGTTCTACCGGCTGCCCGCCGACTGGGATCCGGCTCACCACGCCTGGTCCGGCATCGTCGGCCGCACCGGCACGGGCCGCGATGCGGGCAAGACCGCCGACGACCCCGACGAGCCCCTGGCCACGCTCTCGCTGTCCGACGACCGCGAGCCGCAGTGGGCGATGCGCCCGCTCAACCAGGAGGGCATCGCCACCAACTGGGGCCAGGAGACGCCGCTGGAGACCTGGTGGCACCTCGCCGTGGTCAACGACGGACGGCACACGACCCTCTATGTCGAGGGCTGCCCCGTCGTCCGCAACCCGAGCGCCACCGCGACCGGCATCGCCTCCGCCGGCCTGCCCTGGCTGCTGGGCGGCTACACGTACGCCGACAAGATCGACCAGATCCTGCACGGCCGCCTCGGCGACGTCCGGATCGTCGCGCGGGCGCTGCCCGTCACCTCCTTCATGACCCACTGACGCCCTCGAAATGGACACGTACCCGACCATGACCGAGCAGCAGCTGCCCGTCTGGGCCGACCCGTCCGTCTCCCCCGGCGACCTCGACGCCCAGGGCGTGTCGAGGCGCCAACTACTGCGCCGCGCGGGCCTGTTCGGCGCCGCGTTCGCGCTCGGTGCGGCGGCTGCACCGGCCCTCGCCGGACCCGCCTCCGCCGCCGAGGCCGCCTCCGGCCGCGGCTTCGGCGGAGACGACCCGCGCCTGGCCTACCTCGTCGGCGACCACCACGTGCACTCCGTCTACAGCCACGACGCGAAGTACACGTTCTCCCAGCAGGCGCGCGCCGCCGCCACGTACGGCCTGGACTGGATGGTGTTCAACGAGCACTCCAACTTCGGGCACGCCCGCTACGGCGCGAAGCTGGAGCACGCCGAGATCGTCAAGGCCCGCCGGGAGAACCCGCGTCAGCTGATCTTCCAGGGCCTGGAGTGGTACATCCCGGCCGCCGAGCACTGCACCGTGTTCGCCGCGCCCGGCCCGCACGAGACCGACCTGCTCACGCGGTTCGAGCTCGCCTACGACGGCAAACTGCTCGGCTACGACAAGGGCGGCGCCGCCGACGCCGACACCGCCCGCAACGAGGCGCACGCCGTCAAGGCGGTCAAGTGGCTGGCGGAGCAGCGCCGTTCGGGCTACGTCGACGATGTCCTCGTCCTCGCCAACCATCCCCTGCGCCTGGGCATCGACTCCCCGCACGAGATGCGCAACTGGCGGGACGCGGCCCCGGAGATCGTGATCGGCATGGAGGGCGCGCCCGGCGCCCAGGGTGCGGCGATCCCGGGCTGGCGCGGCAGCACGTCCATCCGCGGCGAGTACGAGAACAAGCCGTCCGCGCAGTCGTGGCCGGGCTACCCGGCGGACGCGTACCTCACCTACGGCGGCTTCGACTGGGCGACCGCCACCGTCGGCGGCCTGTGGGACGCGATGCTGTCGGAGGGCCGTCTCTTCACGATCACCACCAACTCCGACAACCACCGCACGGTCTTCGACACCTGGAGGAACGGCGACTGGCCGGCCGGGCAGAACTTCGACAACACCGGCAAGCTGCCCGACCCGGTGAACACCGACTCCCCGCAGCCGGGCAGCGACTTCTGGCCCGGCGAGTTCAGCCGCACCCACGTCGGGGTCACCCGCTACGGCCACCGCGCGGTGATGGCGGGCCTGCGCGCGGGCCGCGTCTGGCTCGACCACGGGCATCTGCTCGACGGGCTCGACGTCCGCCTGAAGCGGGACTGCGACCACGGACGCGGCGTCACGCTGGGCGGACGGCTGCGGGTCCGCAAAGGCGAGAAGATCACCCTGTACGTGACGGTGACGACGGCCTCCCGGGCCAACCCCCACGGAATCCTGCCGCAGTTGGCGCACGTGGACGTGATCCGCGGCGCGGTGCGCGGCCCGGAGAGCGACCGGGACGCCTGGCAGGCACCCGACACCAAGGTCGTGCACACCAAGGAGGTGTCCGGCCGCGACGGGACCTACACGCTGCGCATCCCGCTGACGGCGGGCGACGAGTCCTTCTACGTCCGGCTGCGCGGCAGTGACGGCAACCGCCACGGCACCGGCTACCTGGGCGCCTCCGTCGACCCGAACGGGCCGATTCCGCACGAGCCCGGAAACGGTGACCCGTGGGCCGATACGTGGTTCTATTCCAACCCCATCTTCGTCGACGTGGCAGGTATCTGATGAAGCGTCAGCTCATTGCTCTGGCCGCATTAACCTCCGCTTTCGCCGTCGGCGCCCCGAGCGCCTTCGCCTCCGGTGAGCCGCACTGGGCGCAGTCCGGTACGTCGTACACCGACACGCTGGGCGGCGGGCAGGGCCCGGCGAGCCGCGCCGACGGCTCGGTGCTGTACCGCGGCCTCGCGGACATCCCGCTGAGCCTGAGAGTCAAGGGCTGGAACCACGTCGGCGACCCGGACATCGCGCGCGGCTACACCTTCGACGCCTACCAGGGCGCCGACACGGGCACGTCGAAGATGTTCGCGGTCACCACGCCGGCCGGGAAGCGCTACGAGTACGTGCACCGGCTCAACCCCGGCGAGAAGATCAACAACTCCTTCGCGGCCGTGTCGCCCGACGCGCAGTGGCTGGTGTCGGGCGAGTGGGGCGACCAGAACCGGCTCCAGGTCTTCCCGGCCCCCCTGCTGAACCCGTCCACCCCGCAACAGGGCGGCGAGCTCGACGAGGCCTGGCAGATCACCCTGGACAAGCCGGTGCGCGACATCCAGGGCTGCGACTTCGTGACGGACACCCGCCTGGTGTGCGCCTCGGACGACGCGTCGGGGCAGCTCTTCCCCGAAAGCCGCCCCCTCCTCCAGGTCGACCTGCCGCACAAGCTCGACGGGCAGCCGGTCACCGGCTCGGTGACGGCCCTGTTCGGCCTCCCGCAGCAGAGCATCTGCAAGGACGGCACGTTCGAGGCGGAGGGCGTCGACTACGACGTGAACAGCGGCACGCTGCGGGCGGAGGTCGTCCCGCCGGGGGTGTGCGCGCTGGCGACGACGGTGTACTCGTACCGGTGGACGACGAGCTGATCGAGGACGACGTACGGTGGCCGCATGACAGGTGAGGAGTCGTTGCGGCCCCAGTCCCTCCTGCTGACGTTCCTGGGCGACCAGGTGCTCGGGCGGGACGTCTGCGTGTACTCGGGCAGCGTGATCGACGTGTTCGAGCGCGCCGGCGTCGGCGAGCAGGCGACCCGCTCGACCCTGACCCGGATGGTCAACCGGGGGCTGCTGCGCCGCCAGCGCGAGGGCCGCAGGATGTACTTCGGCCTGACCGAGCACGCGCGGGCCGTGCTGCACGACGGGGAGCGGCGCATCTGGCACACCGGCGCGGTCAACCGCGACTGGGACGGCACCTGGACCCTGCTCGGCTTCTCCCTCCCCGAGTCCTGGCAGCGGCAGCGGCACGACCTGCGCTCCAAGCTCACCTGGAGCGGCTTCGGCCCGCTGTTCAGCGGCCTGTGGATCGCGCCGGGCGAGATCGACGTGGCGGAGCTCGTGGCCGAGCTGGGCCTGTCCGCCCACGTGAAGGTCTTCCGCGCGCACGCCGACAGCGGCATGGACATCGGCGCGATGATCGAGGAGACCTGGGAGCTGCCCGAACTGGCCTCGCGCTACGAGGAGTTCACAGAGCGCTGGCAAGGCCGGGAGGATCCGCTGCCGGAGCCCGAGGACGCCCTCGTGCTGCGGCTGCGGCTGCACACCGAGTGGCTGCGGATCATCCGCGGCGACCCGCGCCTGCCGGTGAAGCACCTGCCGGACGACTGGCCGGCGGAGCGGGCCGAGAAGACGTTCCGGACGGTGCACGACCGGCTCACCCCGCTCGCGCGCGAGGCCTCGGGGCGCCTTCTCGACCTGGTGCCGGTCCGCCCCGATCAGGCGTAGAAGCGCGACAGGCTCTGCAGCACGGCGGCCGGCTTGGTGCCGCCCTCGATCTCGATCGTGCCGTCGACGGTGATCTGCACCCCGCCCGGCACGTCCTCGACCCCGGCGAGCCTGCCGACGAGACGGATCCGGGAGCCGGCCTTCACCGGCGAGGGGAAACGGACCTTGTTCAGGCCGTAGTTGACCTTCGTCGTGACGCCCTGGACGTCGAGCAGTTCGGTGAACAGGGGGATGAAGAGGGAGAGGGTCAGATAACCGTGCGCGATGGGCGCGCCGAAGGGGCCCTCCTTCGCGCGCTCGGGATCCACGTGGATCCACTGGTGGTCGCCGGTGGCGTCGGCGAAGGTGTCGATGCGCCGCTGGGTGACCTCGATCCACTCGCTGGTGCCGAGATCGCTGCCGGCGAGCTTCTTCAGCTCGTCGATGCCGTTGACGGTGACGCTCATGAGCAGCCTTGTTCCTTACGGGAGTCGGGGGGTGCCGTAGTGCTTGCGCACCCGGGACTTGAGGAGCTTTCCGGAGGCGGTGCGCGGGAGTTCGTCCGCGAGCGCCACCGACTTCGGGATCTTGTACTTGGCGAGGCGGCCGGACAGCGAGGCCAGCACCTCGTCGGGGTCGAGCGCGGCGCCCGCACGCGGCACGACGACCGCGCGCGGCACCTCGCCCCACCTGTCGTCCGGCACGCCGATGACCGCGCACTCGACGATGTCCGGGTGGGAGAGCAGCAGGTCCTCGATCTCGGCGGGGTAGATGTTCTCGCCGCCGGAGATGATCATGTCCTTGATGCGGTCGACGATGTGGACGTAGCCGTCCTCGTCCACCCGGGCCGCGTCCCCGCTGCGGAACCAGCCGTCGGTGAAGGTGCGGGCCGTCTCCTCGGGCAGCCCCCAGTAGCCGGGCATGACGTGCGGCCCGCGGACCACGACCTCGCCGGTCTCGCCGACGTCGGCCGGCGTGAAGTCCGGCCGTACGACGCGGACATCGCTGAAGAAGTGCGGGACGCCTGCCGAGCCCGCCTTGCTGACCGCGTGCTCGGCGTCCAGGAACAGGGTGCCGGGGGACGCCTCGGTCATGCCGTAGCCCTGGAGGAAGGTCAGGCCCCGCTCCTGGTACGCGGCGATCAGGGGCGTCGACACCGGTGAGCCGCCGCAGGTGAGGATCCGCAGCGACGACAGGTCCGCGTCCGGCCAGCGCGGATGCCGGGCCACCTGCTCGAACATCGTCGGCACCCCGAACATGAAGGTGATCCGGTGCCGTTCGATCAGGTCGAAGGTCGCCTCCGGGTCGAAGCTCTCCACCAGGACGCAGGTGCCGCCCTTCAGCAGCACCGGCAGCGTCAGCATGTTCAGGCCGGCCGTGTGGAACAACGGCGCGGAGACCAGGGCGCGTTCGTCGGCGATCAGGTCGGTGTCGACGAGGACGTTGAGCGCGTTCCAGGTCAGGTTGGCGTGGGTGAGCATCGCGCCCTTGGGGCGGCCGGTGGTCCCCGAGGTGTACATGATGACGCAGGTGTCGTCGGGCGTGACCGGCTCGTCGATCGGCTCGTCCGCGGCAGCGGCCGTCAACTCCTCGTATTCGGAGCCGACTTGGAGATACGTCCGTACGTCGGTGCCGCCCGGCAGTCCGGCGACGAGGCCGGCGTGCGCGGAACCGTAAACGAGCGCCTTCGCACCGGAGTCGGTGAGCTGGAAGGCGATCTCGGGGCCTGCGAGACGAGTGTTGAGCGGTACGAAGACCGCGCCGAGCGTGCCCGCCGCGAACAGAGTCTCCAGATAGGAAGGGTGGTTGGGGCCGAGGTAGGCGATGCGGTCGCCGCGCCGGACGCCGCGGGCGCGCAGCGCGTGGGCGAGGCGGGTGGTGCGGTCGTACAGCTGCGCGTACGTGAGCGAGGTGCCGCCGTGGATCAGGGCGGTGCGGTGCGGGGTCTTGCGGGCCCGGCGTGCGGGCCACGACCCCAGTCCCTCATTGCGCATCTACGGCCCCTTACGGCTTGGCCAGCCCGAGCAGCCGGGCGGCGTTCTCCTTGAGGATCTTCGGCTTGACCTCGTCCTTGATCGACAGCTTGCCGAAGTCGGCGAGCCAGCGGTCGGGGGTGAGGACGGGGAAGTCGGAGCCGAAGAGGACCTTGTCCTTGAGCAGCGTGTTGGCGTACTGCACGAGCTGCGGCGGGAAGTACTTCGGCGACCAGCCGGACAGGTCGATGTGCACGCCCGGCTTGTGGGTGGCGACGGCGAGCGCCTCGTCCTGCCAGGGGAAGGACGGATGCGCCAGGATGATCTTCAGGTGCGGGAAGTCGGCGGCGACGTCGTCGACGTGGAGCGGGTTGGAGTACTTGAGCCGGATGCCGCCCCCGCCGGGGACGCCGGCGCCGATGCCGGTCTGGCCGGTGTGGAAGAGGGCGATGGTGCCCGTCTCCTCGATCACCTCGTAGAGCTCGTACGCCACCGAGCGGTCGTTGGGGAAGAAGCCCTGGATGCTGGGGTGGAACTTGAAGCCCTTCACCCCGTACTCCTCGACCAGGCGGCGGGCCTGCTTGACGCCCGCCTTCCCGCGGAAGGGGTCGATGGAGGCGAAGGGGACGAGGACGTCGGCGTTGGCGGCGGCGGCCTCGGCGACCTCCTCGTTCGGGACGGGCGCGGTGCCGGTCGCCGACTCGGCGTCCACCGTGAAGATCACGGCGGCCATCTTCCGCTCGCGGTAGTAGGCGGCCGTCTCCTCCAGCGTGGGCTTCCGCTTGCCCTCGACCTTGAAGTAGGCGGAGGAGGCCTCGTGCAGGTCGTCGTCGAGGGAGGACTGTCCGCCCTTGGAGGAGACCTCCGCGTGGGTGTGGACGTCGATCGCGACGAGCTCGTCGAGGTTCATGGCGGGTTTCGTGCCGCGGTTCGTGGCGGGGGTCATCACGCCTCCGGGAGCTTGGGTGCCGGAATGCCGACCGACTGGAGTTCGGCGCCCACGGACGTCGGAAAGGCGTCGGCCAGGGTGTCGGGGGTCCAGCCGCCGTCGGCGTACGCCGCCTTGATCTCCTGCGGATGGGACCAGAGTGCCACCTTGTCGCCGCCGATGCCGATGGCCTGGCCGGTGATGCCCCGGGCGGCCCCGGAGGCGAGGAAGGGCACCAGGGCCGCGCAGTCCTCGGGGGTGCCGAAGCCCTCGCCCTTGCGCAGGAAGTCCGGCAGCGGCTCGCCGTTCCGCATGGCCTCGACGTACGGGGCGAAGGCGGGGATGGTCTCGGTCATCGCGGTCGCGGCGACCGGCACGATCGCGTTGACGGTGATGTTGGCGCGGCCCAGCTCCATCGACCAGGTGCGGGCCATCGCGGCGATGCCGGCCTTGGCGGCCGCGTAGTTGGTCTGCCCGAAGTTGCCGCGCTGGCCGGCCGGGGAGCCGACCAGGATCAGCGTGCCGCCCTCGCCCTGCTCGCGCATGCGGACGGCGGCGGCGCGGGCGCAGGTGAAGGTGCCCTTGAGGTGGGTGGTGACGACCGCGTCGAAGTCCTCGTCGGTCATCTTCCACAGCACCTTGTCGCGCAGGATGCCGGCGTTGGTGACCAGGATGTCGAGCCGGCCGAACTCCTCGACCGCGCGGGCCACCAGGCGGTCGGCGGCCTCGGTCGTGCCGACCGGGACCACTTCGGCGACGGCGGTGCCGCCGGCCTCGCGGATGGACTTCACGGCCGCCTCGGCCACCGCCTCGTCGACGTCGTTGACGACCACGGACGCGCCGTGGGCGGCCAGGGCGTGCGCGTAGGCGAGGCCGAGGCCCCGGCCGCTGCCGGTGACGACGGCGGCCTTGCCGGTGAGATCGATGCTGGGCACGGGTGGGTCCCTTCGGCTTGCTGGGTGCGGCTACGAGATCGAAGCTAAGAGCAATGATTGTTGACGTCAATAGTTGTTGGCGACCGGGAGGTGCGCCATGCTGGAATCTCCACCACGCACCGAGCACAGGGAGCCCGCCATCACACGCCAGCACGCCACCCCGCAGCCCATCGACGCGGACGAGCCGTGGATGCGCGGGCTCCACGCGGACACGGGCTATCTGCTGTACCGCCTCGGCCTGCGCTCCGGTCAGCTGTTCAACACGTTCCTCCAGGAGTCCGGACTGCGCCTGCGCCACTACGCGGTGCTGCGCTTCCTGGCCACCTCGGAGGGTGCGCCGCAGCGCGAGTTGAGTGCCCGGCTCGGTTACGACCCGAGCGCGATCGTCGGCCTGGTCGACGACCTGGAGAAGCTGGGCTTCGCCGAGCGCCGCCCCTCCCCCGGCGACCGCCGCAGCCGCATCGTCGCCCTCACCGGCGAGGGCCGCGCCTTCCTGCGCGACACCGACGAGGCGGGCCTGCGCGTGACGAACGAGCTGCTCGGCCCGCTGGAGCCGGCCGAACGGGAGGCGCTGCACGCGCTGCTGCTGCGGATCGCGGAGGACGGACTGGCCTGATGTCGCGCGTGAGTCCGTGAAGCGCCCGCCCCTACGACCCGGCCCACCCGAAGGACGCCCGCCCATGAACGACCTCCCCCACTCTCGGCTTCGCCCGAGCGGGGGCACCCCCACCGCGCCCGACCGGCTGCTGGCCGTGCTCGCCGCCTTCGACCACGAGCACCCGGCGCTGTCCCTGACGGACATCAGCCGGCGGGCCGGGCTGACCCTCACCACCGCGCACCGGCTCGTGGGCGCCCTCACCGACTGGGGTGCCCTGGAGCGGGACGACTCCGGCGTCTATCACGTCGGGCTCCGGCTCTGGGAGATCGCGACGCTCGCCCCGCGCGGACTCGCGCTGCGCCAGCTCGCCCTGCCGTACCTGGAGGACCTGTACGAGGCGACCCACGAGAACGTGCAGCTGGCGGTGCAGGACGGCGGAGAGGTCGTCTACACCGAGTGGATCTCGGGGCGTTCCGCGGTCGGGGTGCACATCCGCGTCGGCGCCCGCTGGCCGCTGCACGCCACCGGGGTCGGGCTCGTGCTGCTGGCGCACGGCGATCCGGAGTTCCAGGAGCAGTACTGCGCGGGCACGCTCGCGTCCTTCACGCCGTACACCATCACGGATCCGGCGCGGCTGCGCCGGGTGCTGGCCGAGGTGCGGCACACGGGGGTCGCGGTGAGCAGCCGCCAGGTGACCGACGACGCCCTGTCGGTGGCCGCCCCGGTGCGCGGCCGGGGCGGGGCGGTGGTCGCCGCGGTGTCGGTGGTGGTGCCGCAGACCGACGCGCAGGTACCGGTGCTGGCGCCCGCGGTGCGGCTCGCGGCACTCGGCATCTCGCGGGCGATGGGCTGGCGGCCGGCGAAGGAGCCGTGAGGCCCGCCCGGCGGGTGCCGGATATCCCTCTCACCGGCGAGGCCCGCCCGCGCGGCCGTCGTGATACTGGAGCTGCCCTTGCCCCGAGGAGCCGCCCATGTCCCCGCAGTCCTGGTTCACGCAGGCCGCCGCACGTCTGCGCACGGCCAATCCGTACGCCGTCGACACCGCACTCGCCGCACTCGTGCTGTTCGCGGTCTCCCTGCAGTGGATGTTCCCCGACGAGGGCGACGACCCGCTGTCCTGGCAGGGCTGGCTGCTGGGGGCCGCCACCGCCGTGCCGCTGGTGTGGCGGCGGCGCTGGCCCTTCGCGACGGCGTGGGTCGTCTCGGCCGCGACACCGGCGATGGCCGTCTATCATGCGCCCCCGCCGGACGTGGTCTGGGGCGGCCTGGTCGTCCTCTACACGCTGGCGGCCCGCTCCCCCGTCTGGCAGCGGCGGCTGATGCTGGCGGGCTGGCTCGTCGGCGCCACCCTGACCATGCAGCACAAGGAGAACGCCCGTCCCTTCGAGTACGCATTCCACCTGCTGACCGTCCTGTGCGCGTACGGCCTCGGGACGCTCGCCCGCGTGCAGCGCGCCTACACCACCGAAGTGGAGGACCGGGCCCGGCGCCTGGAACGGGAGCGCGCCGCCGACACCGCGCGGGCCCTCGCGCAGGAACGCGCCCGTATCGCCCGGGACATGCACGACGTCCTCGCCCACGCGGTGAGCCTGATGGTGGTGCAGGCGGAGGCCGGGCCGGTCGTGGTGCGCAGCGATCCGGACCGCGCGGAGGCATCCTTCGAGGCGATCGCCGCGGCCGGGCGGGACGCCATGGCACAGCTGCGGCGCATCCTCGGAGTCCTCAAGGAGGAGCAGAGAAGCGGCACTTCGCCGCAGCCCTGTGTCGCGGCCTTGCCCGGCCTGGTCCGGCAGGTCGCCGAATCGACCGGCCTGCACGTCGAGTTGCGCACCGAGGGTGAGCCGTACGCCATGCCGCCGGACGCCGAGGCCGCCGCCTACCGCGTGGCCCAGGAGGCCCTGACCAACACGGTCAAGCACGCGTACGCTTCCCACGCGACCGTCGAACTCCACTGGGCGGAGGACCACTTGACGCTGACCGTGACGGACGACGGGCGCGGGCCCACGGCACCGGGCGGCGGACACGGCCTGATCGGCATCCGGGAACGGGCCACCGCCTGCGGCGGCAGCGCCGAGACCGGACGCGGGCCGGACGGCGGCTTCCGCGTCGTCGTACGCCTGCCCGCCACCGCCGACCGGCAGGCGGCCCTGGGGTGAGCATCCGGGTGGTCGTCGCCGACGACCAGGAACTGGTCCGCAGCGGCTTCAGCATGATCCTTGAGGCGCAGCAGGACATCGCCGTGGTCGCCGAGGCCGGCGACGGCAACGAGGCCGTCGCGGCGGTGCGGGAGCACGCGCCGGACGTGCTGCTCCTGGACATCCGCATGCCCGTGATGGACGGGCTGGAGGCGGCCCGGCGGGTGTGCGCGCAGTCCGCCTGCAAGGTGGTCATGCTGACCACGTTCGACCTGGACGAGTACGTCTACGAGGCGCTCTACGCGGGCGCCAGCGGCTTTCTGCTCAAGGACGTGCGCCGCGACGACCTCGTGCACGCCGTGCGCGTCGTGGCGGCCGGCGACTCCCTGCTCGCGCCGACGGTGACCCGGCGGCTGGTCGCGGACATCGTGCGGCGCCGCCGGGAGGAGGCCGCCGCCGAGGCGACCCCGCAGCGGCTGGACGCGCTGACCGCCCGCGAGGTGGAGACCCTGCGCATGCTGGCCCGCGGCCTGTCCAACGCCGAGATCGCCACGACCCTGTTCGTCAGCGAGCACACCGTCAAGACCCATGTCAGCAACGTCCTGGGCAAGCTCGGACTCAGGGACCGGGTGCAGGCGGTGATCTGCGCGTACGAGACGGGGCTGGTGGCGCCGGGCCAGTCCTAGCCGTCGAGCTCTTCGAAGAGGGTGAGCTGCAGCGCACCCGGCGCCTCCAGCCGCGAGTTGAGCGAGTTCCACGGGGTCCGCCTCGGCTCCGCGAGCACCTCGGCGCCCGCGGCGGCCAGCCTCGACGTAGCGGCGGCCGAGTCGCCGACCTCGAAGGCCACCCGGATGTGCCCGGCCACCCGGTGCCCCACCTCGACGTCGTCGATGAACGCGGCGTGGTTCGGGTCGGTCAGCTCCAGCGTGGCGCGGCCCGCCTCGAGGATGGTGACCCGCCCGTCGGGCGAGGAGTACGCGGCACGCTCGGGCAGGCCCAGCACATCGCGGTAGAAGCGCAGCGCCTCGTCGTAGTCGGCGGCTGTGACCACCAGGCGGAGTTCGCGGACGGCCGGTTCGTCGGGCATACGGGCTCCTCGGGAATCGCGGGTACCTTGCCCGGTCAACTACGCCACCGGTCCGCACGATTCCCTCCTTTCCCCTCGCGGGAGGGCTTCTCCCCCGCGGGAGGGAGAAGGGCCCCGGCCTCCCCCGTACGGCCCATGCCTCGAAACCGCTCCCACCGGCGATCCGGGACCACCCCCGCCGGGACGAGCCTGGGGTCGTCGAGAACCGACCACTTGCCGGGAGGCACCGTGCTCTCCAGCCTTGCCCGGGCCGCGACCCGCCGCCCGCTGACCGTCATCCTTCTGTGGGTGCTCTTCCTGCTGCTCGGCTTCGGGCTGGGGACGGGCGTCTTCGCGCGGCTCTCCGACAACGTGCCCGAGGTGCCGGGCACCGAGTCGGAGCACGCCGCCCGGTACCTGGACCGGACCGACCCGACGGGTGAGTCGATCACCGGCGTCGTCGAGGGCGCCCCGGTCTCCGGTCCCGCGCTGCGCCGCCAGGTCGAGCGAGCCGTCGCGGACGTACGCGGCATCGCCGGGGTCGCCGCGGTGCCGGACCCGTACACGACGCGCGGCCTGACCTCGGAGGACGGGCAGGCGCTGATCCTCCCCGTCACGCTCAAGGGCGGCCTCGGCGACGACGCCGAGGAACGGGCCGTGGACGCCGCCACCGACCTCATCAAGCAGATCGACGCGCCCCAGGTCGACGTCAGTGGCGGCCCGTTGCTGGGCAAGCAGCTCGGGGAACGGGCTCAGCAGGACGTCAGGAACGCCGAGTTGATCTCGCTGCCCGTCGTACTGGCCCTGCTGCTCGTCGTGTTCGGCGGACTGCGTGCGGCCGCACTGCCGCTGGTGATCGCGGTCAGCGGGATCGCGGGCGCCTTCCTCGCCCTGTTCGGCTTCAGCCACCTCACCGACATATCGGTCTACGCGATCCAGGTGACCACCATGCTGGGCCTCGGACTGGCCGTGGACTACGCCCTGTTGATGCTGGTCCGCTTCCGCGAGGAGCGCCGGCACACGGCGGACGTCGTGGAGGCGGTGCACCGGACGGTCGCCGCGGCCGGGCGGACCGTGATGTTCTCAGGGCTCACGGTGGCCGTCAGCCTGACCGGACTGCTGGTCTTCCCCAGCGTGTTCCTGCGCAGCATGGGGCTGGCCGTGGCGGCGGTGGTCGTCGTCGACATGCTGGCCGCGGTGACGCTTCTCCCCGCGCTGCTGGTGAGGTTCGGCGCGAATATCGCCCCGGCGAAGGAACGCCCGGCGGGCGAGGAAGGCCGCTTCTTCGCCCGCATCGCCCGCTTCGCGGCCCGCCGCCGTATCGCCGTGCTCGCCACCGTCGTACCGGCCCTGCTCCTGCTCGCCCTGCCCGTCACCGGGATGAGGATCGAGATCGGCGACGCCACCCAGCTCCCGGCGAGCACCGAGGCACGGCAGCTGTACGACACCGTCGACGCGCACTTCCCGCCCGGCACCGGCGTCTCACCGGTCACGGTCGTCCTCGGGCCCGGCACCGACACCGCGACCGCCGACCGGATCCGCGCCCTCTCCCCGACCGCCGGCTCCCGCGAACTGCCGGGCGGCGCAACGGTCGTGAACCTTCGGCCGTCCGGCCGGGTCGACGGCACACAGGCCACCGACCTGGTCGAACAGGTCCGCGCCGTGCGCGGCGACCAGCCCGTGCGGGTGACAGGACCCGCCGCCCGCCTGGTCGACTTCCGCGCCATGCTCTCCGAGCGGGCGCCCTGGGCCGCGGTGACCGTGCTGGCCGGCATCTTCGTCCTGCTCTTCGCCTTCACCGGGTCGGTGCTGATCCCGCTGCGCACGATCCTGACCACGCTGCTCAGCCTGGGCGCGGCCCTCGGCGTGGTGGTGCTGGTCTTCCAGGACGGCCATCTGGCCGGCGTGCTGGGCGCCGAGGGACTGGGCGCCCTCAGCCTCACCGCACCCCCGCTGATCGTCGCGATCGCCTTCGGACTGGCCATGGACTACGAGCTGTTCATCCTGGCCCGGATGCGCGAGGCGTGGCTCGCGTCCGGCGGCCACCAGGAGGCCGTGGTCACCGGACTGCGCCGCTCCGGCCGGGTGGTCACCTGCGCCGCCCTGCTCCTCGCCGTCGTCTTCGGCGCCTTCATGACGGGCGGCTTCTCCCCCATCCTCCAGATCGGCCTCGGCCTCACCCTCGCGGTACTGATCGACGCGACCGTCGTCCGCATGCTGCTCGTCCCGGCGACGATGACCCTCCTGGGCCGCCGCGCCTGGTGGGCACCGAAGCCGCTGCGCCGGGCGCACGAACGGTTCGGGCTGAGCGAGGAGGCGGCACCCCGGGAGCGGGTGACGACGAACGCGTGAGGTTTCCGGACGACGTCCGCGGCTCACCGTGGTTTCAGGCTTCTCGTCACCGTCCTCACAGGAATCTCAGGAATCGGCCCGTGGATTCAAAGGATCAACAAAGTTACGCGGCGCAGGATGCATCCGGAAAAGGTGGACATCCCAGGAGGGCCTGCCGTGGGCGTTGCGCACATATCGAACCGGTCCGAGCCGTCGTCGCGGAAGTGGTCCCGGCGCGGGCTGCTGACGGTGCTCGGCATCGCGCCGGCCGCCGCCGCACTGACCGGGTGCAGCGGTTCGGCGGACGCCTCGGAAGGGGCGGCGAGGACGGCCACGAAGGCAGCGGCGAAGAGGCCCACGATCTCGGTCACACCCGCTGACGGCACCAGGAAGGCCGGGTTCTCGAGCCCCGTCGAGGTCACCGTGACCGACGGCACGCTCGCCTCGGTGAAGGTCACCGGAAACGACGGTTCCACGCTGGCCGGTTCCTTCAACGCGGCGAAGACCAGGTGGACTTCGGCCGGAAATCCCTACTCGGGGACGAAGTACACGGTCTCGGCCACGGCCGAGGGCGCATCGGCGCGGACGGCGAGCTTCACCACGAAGTCGCCCGGTGAGACGTTCGTCGGCTACTTCACGCCGGAGGCGGACTCCACCTCCGGCGTCGGCATGCCCGTGTCGATCAATTTCACGCACGCCGTCACGGACCGGGCCGCCGTCCAGAAGGCCGTCACCGTCACCGCCGAGCCCGCCGTCGAGATGGTCGGCCACTGGTTCAGCGACACACGGCTCGACTTCCGCCCCGAGACGTACTGGGCGGCCGGCACGAAGATCACCCTCAGCCTGCGGCTGAAGGACGTCGAGGGCGCGGACGGCGTCTACGGCACGCAGTCCAAGGACGTCACCTTCCACATCGGCCGCGAGCAGATCAGCACGGTCGACCTGGCCGCCAAGGAGATGACGGTACGGCGCAACGGGACGACGTACGCCACCTACCCGGTCTCCGGCGGCGACGCCGACCACACCACCTGGTCCGGGATCATGGTGATCAGCGAGCGGTTCAAGCAGACCCGTATGGAGTCCTCGACGGTCGGGCTCGGCGACGAGTACGACATCTCCGACGTCCCGCACGCCCAGCGCCTGACCACCTCCGGCACCTTCGTGCACGGCAACTACTGGGCGTCCACAGCGGTGTTCGGCCACGAGAACACCAGCCACGGCTGCGTGGGCCTGCACGACGCCAAGGGCGCGGACGACGCCTCGGTGGCGGGCTACGAGTTCTACGACAGCTCGATGCTCGGCGACGTCGTCGTCGTCAGGAACTCGGGTGAGCGCATCGTCGACCCGGACAACGGGCTCAACGGCTGGAACCTGTCGTGGGCGGAGTGGAAGAAGGGCAGCGCTCTTTAGCACATATGCCGTTCATGGGGTGAACTCACCTGCCACAGAAAGACTTTGCCTGCTTCAACTCTTGACGACCGGGAGGACCGGGAGCACATTGGGCCCACTCTGAGAGCGCTCTCAGAAACGTTCGGGACTCATGGCACCCAGCGCACCTCACTCCGCCCCCGGGAGGCACCCCGCATGAGTGACACCTCCGGCACGCATCACAGACGGCGCCCGCTACGGCGGGCACTCGTCGCCGCTGTCGGCACCCTCGGTCTGGTGGCGGCCGCCGCCACGATCACCACCCAGTCCGCCAGCGCCTCCGCCCCGACTCCCCCGTCGGGCTGGAACCAGGTCTTCCTCGACGACTTCAACGGCTCCGCCGGGACCGGCGTCAACACCTCCAACTGGCAGTACGACACCGGGACCTCGTATCCCGGCGGCGCCGCCAACTGGGGTACCGGCGAGGTCGAGACGATGACCAGCAGCACCAGCAACGTCGCGCTCGACGGCAACGGCAACCTGCGCATCACCCCGGTGCGCGACTCGTCCGGCCACTGGACCTCCGGCCGTATCGAGACCGCCCGCACCGACTTCCAGCCCCCGGCGGGCGGCAAGCTGCGCGTCGAGGCCCGGATCCAGATGCCCAACGTCACGGGCAACGCGGCCGCGGGCTACTGGCCGGCGTTCTGGGCGCTGGGCGCGCCCTACCGCGGCAACTACCAGAACTGGCCGAGCGTCGGCGAGCTGGACATCATGGAGAACGTCCAGGGCATGAACAAGGTCTGGGCGACCATGCACTGCGGCACCAACCCGGGCGGGCCCTGCAACGAGACGACGGGCATCGGCAACTCGATCGCCTGCCCGAACAGCACCTGCCAGTCCGGCTTCCACACCTACAGCATGGAGTGGGACCGCTCGGTCAGCCCCGAGGCGATCCGCTTCTACGTCGACGGCGTCAACTACCACACCGTGACGGCCAGTCAGATGGACGCGACGACCTGGGCCAACGCCACCAACCACGGCTTCTTCGTGATCCTGAACGTGGCGATGGGCGGAGGCTTCCCGGACGCCTTCGGCGGCGGCCCGACCAGCGCCACCGAGTCCGGCCATCCGATGGTCGTGGACTACGTCCAGGTGCTCTCCTCCGGCGGCGGCGGTGGCACCACACCGCCGCCCACCGGCAACCGCGACGCCTACAGCCCCATCCAGGCCGAGTCCTACGACAGCCAGTCCGGCGTCACCACCGAGAGCACCACGGACAGCGGCGGCGGACAGGACATGGGCTACCTCACCAACGGCGACTGGGCGCTGTACAAGGGCGTCAACTTCGGCTCCACGGCGGCCACCCAGTTCAGCGCCCGGGTGGCGAGCGGCGCGGCGAGCGGTGTCAGCGGTCTGGTCGAGGTGCGCCTGGACAGCCGCAGCAACGCACCGATCGGCAGCTTCGCACTGTCCAACACGGGCGGCTGGCAGTCGTGGAGAACCGTGCCCGCCAACATCAGCTCGGTGACCGGCACGCACGACGTCTATCTCACCTTCACCAGCGGCCAGCCGGCCGACTTCGTGAACGTGAACTGGTTCGACTTCGGTCACTGATACGGCACTTGACGATGCCCCGCGAGGATTCCCTCCTCGCGGGGCATCACGCGTGCCGGCCGGGCGGACCTACCGCAGCTCCGCCCGGAACGCCGCCGGCGTCTGCTCCGTGTGCTGCTGGAAGAACTTCGAGAAGTTCGCGGCGTCGGGGAAGCCGATCGCCGCGCCGATCCTGCCGATCGGCATGTCCGTGTGGGCCAGCAGCCGTTTCGCCTCCAGCACGACCCGCTTGTCGATGAAGCCTTTGGGGGTCTCGCCGGTGGCGGCGCGGACCGCGCGGACGAGGGTGCGGCGGGAGTAGCCGAGGGAGTCGGCGTAGGCGCTGACGCTGTGGTTGGTGGCGAAGTTCCGCTCCACGGCGTCCCGGAAGAGGGTGAAGGTGGTGTCGGCCTGGCCGCGTTCCGCCTCCGCGGAGCTGGCAGCCAGATGTGCCAGGCGCAGCAGGAACGCGGTCAGGGAGTGCCGCAGCACGGCCGTGTGCAGGCTCGGCGGCAGCGTCTCGGTGTCCTCGTACTCGCGTTGCAGCTGGGCCAGACAGGCGCGCAGGGCGGCGAGCCGGGGCGCGTCGGGGTGGAGCAGCGGCGGCTGGTCGTAGTGGTAGAGGCCGGTCGCCTCCACCGTGGCGCGCGGGAGGAATCCGGGCTGCATGGTCAGCACGGTTCCGCGGTACTCGCTGGTCCGCGAGAAACGGTGCACCTGGCCCGGACGGATCCACAGCAGGTCGCCGGCGGACGCCTCGTGTTCGGCGAAGTCGATCATGTGGCGGACCGGGCCGCCGTCGAAGAGCATCACGACATGGAAGTCGATGCGGTGCACCCGTTCCAGCGGTGCCTGGGCGTGCCAGGTGCGGCCCGCCTCCATCGGGCCGACCTGCATGCCGACTCCGCCCACGCTCAGCTCGACCGGGAAAGGGAACGTTCGGATGCCGTCCACCGCGCCGTCATCGCCCCCGCCTTGGATGGTTCTGCCCGCCATGTCCGTCTCGTGCCGCCTCGGTCGTGCCGTCGGTGTCCCACTTTCACCACAGGCTGACACACGGCGACCTTCCGGCTCAAAAGTCAGACTTTTAGATTTGAACGCATCCGAGCACGAGAACCGCTTCGATCGAGGACTTTTTGAAGATGAGCACGCAGACACCGGACAGCTTCGAATGGACCGAACTCGACCGGCGTGCGGTCGACACTGCCCGCCTGCTGGCGGCCGACGCGGTGCAGAAGGTGGGCAACGGCCATCCGGGCACCGCGATGAGCCTGGCCCCGGCCGCGTACACGATCTTTCAGAAGATGATGCGTCACGATCCCGCCGACCCTGAGTGGACCGGCCGGGATCGTTTCGTTCTGTCCCCCGGCCACACCTCGCTGACCCTCTACACCCAGCTGTACCTGGCCGGCTACGAGGTGGGCCTGGACGATCTGAAGGCCTTCCGGACGCACGGTTCGAAGACGCCCGGTCACCCCGAGTACGGCCACACCGCCGGCGTGGAGACCACCACCGGGCCGCTCGGCCAGGGCGCCGCCAACGCCGTCGGCATGGCGATGGCCGCGCGCTACGAGCGCGGCCTGTTCGACCCCGAGGCCCCCGAGGGCACCTCCCCCTTCGACCACACCGTCTGGGCGATCGTCTCCGACGGCGACCTGGAGGAGGGCGTCTCCGCCGAGGCATCCTCGATGGCCGGTCACCAGAAGCTCGGCAACCTGGTCTTCCTCTACGACGACAACCACATCTCGATCGAGGGCGACACCGCGACCGCGTTCTCCGAGGACGTCCTCGGGCGCTACGAGGCGTACGGCTGGCACACCCAGCGCGTCGAGCCGTCGGAGAGCGGCGACGTCGACGTGCCCGCGCTGCACGCGGCGCTGAAGGCCGCGCAGGCAGAGACCGGGCGCCCCTCGATCATCGCGATGCGCACGATCATCGCCTGGCCCGCCCCGAACGCGCAGAACACCGAGGCCTCCCACGGCTCCGCGCTCGGCGCCGACGAGGTGGCCGCCACCAAGCGCGTCCTCGGCTTCGACCCCGAGCAGTCCTTCCAGGTCGACGCCGACGTGCTCGCCCACGCCCGCGAGGCCCTGGACCGCGGCGCCGAGGCGCACGCCGCCTGGGACAAGCAGATCGACAAGTGGCGGGGCGCCAACCCCGAGCGGGCCGAGCTGTTCGACCGGGTCGTGGCCGGGCGGCTGCCGGAGGGCTGGCAGGACGCTCTGCCGGTCTTCGAGGAGGGCAAGGCCGTCGCCACGCGTGCCGCCTCCGGCAAGGTGCTGCAGGCCCTCGGCGGGGTGCTGCCCGAGCTGTGGGGCGGCTCCGCCGACCTGGCCGGCTCCAACAACACCACCATCGACAAGACCTCGTCCTTCCTGCCGAAGGGCAACCCGCTGCCGGAGGCCGACCCGTACGGCCGCACCGTCCACTTCGGCATCCGAGAGTTCTCGATGGCCGCGGAGATGAACGGCATCGCCCTGCACGGCAACACCCGTATCTACGGCGGCACCTTCCTGGTCTTCTCCGACTACATGCGCAACGCCGTCCGTATGTCGGCCCTGATGCAGCTGCCGGTGACGTACGTCTGGACGCACGACTCCGTCGGTCTCGGCGAGGACGGCCCGACCCACCAGCCGGTCGAGCACCTGGCCTCCCTGCGCGCCATCCCGGGCCTGAACGTGGTCCGCCCGGCCGACGCCAACGAGACCGCGATCGCCTGGGCCGAGATCCTCCAGCGGCACTCCACCAAGCCGGCCCCGCACGGCCTCGCGCTCACCCGTCAGGGCGTGCCCACCTATGCGCCCAACCCCGATGCGGCGAAGGGCGGTTACGTCCTGAAGGAGTCCTCGACCCCGACGCCGGACGTGATCCTGATCGCCACCGGCTCCGAGGTCCAGCTCGCCGTCGCCGCACGCGAGCGGCTGGAGGCCGAGGGGACCGGCACGCGCGTGGTGTCGATGCCGTCCGTGGAGTGGTTCGAGGAGCAGCCGCGCGAGTACCGCGAGAGCGTCCTTCCGCCGTCGGTGAAGGCCCGCGTTGCGGTCGAGGCCGGCATCGGCCTGACGTGGTACCGCTTCACGGGTGACGCAGGACGCATCGTCTCCCTCGAGCACTTCGGCGCCTCCGCCGACGCCAAGACCCTGTTCGCCGAGTTCGGCTTCACCCCCGAGAACGTCGCCGCCGCAGCCCGGGAATCCGTGGCCGCCGCCCGCGGTTGATCCGATCGCCAGAAAGAAGATGATCACTGTGACCGAAGCAACCGCGACCACCGTGGGAGCCCTTGAACGCCTCAGCGGCGAAGGCGTCTCCATCTGGCTGGACGACCTCTCCCGCAGGCGCATCGAGTCCGGCAACCTGGCCGAACTCGTCCAGAACAGCAACGTGGTCGGCGTGACCACCAACCCGTCCATCTTCCAGGCCGCCATCGGCTCCGGCGAGGGCTACGAGGAGCAGCTCGCCGACCTCGCGGTGCGGGGCGTCACCGTCGACGAGGCCGTACGGATGATGACCACCGCCGACGTGCGCGCCGCCGCCGACATCCTGCGGCCCGTGTACGACGCGACGGACGGCCGCGACGGACGGGTCTCCATCGAGGTCGACCCGCGCCTCGCACACCGCACCAGGGCCACCGTGGCCGAGGCAAAGCAGCTCGCCTGGCTGGTCGACCGCCCCAACGTCATGATCAAGATTCCGGCGACCAAGGCGGGCCTCCCGGCGATCACCGAGGTCGTCGGCCTCGGGATCAGCGTCAACGTCACGCTGATCTTCTCGCTGGAACGCTACCGCGAGGTCATGGACGCCTACCTGGCCGGCCTGGAGAAGGCGCAGGCGAGGGGCCTGGACCTGGCCACGATCCACTCCGTCGCCTCCTTCTTCGTCTCCCGCGTCGACGCCGAGATCGACAAGCGCCTGACCGTGCTGGGCACCGACGAGGCGCTCGCCCTGAAGGGCAGGGCCGCGCTGGCGAACGCACGGCTCGCGTACGAGGCTTATGAAGAGGTGTTCGGCTCGGTCGCCGGCCCGACGCGGCCGTCGGCGCGCTGGACGGCCCTCGCCGGCGCGCGGGCCAACGCGCAGCGCCCGCTGTGGGCCTCGACCGGGGTGAAGGACCCGGCGTACAAGGACACCCTGTACGTCGACGAGCTGGTCGCGCCCGGCACCGTCAACACGATGCCGGAGGGCACGCTGAACGCCACCGCCGACCACGGCGGCATCACCGGCGACACGGTGACCGGCGGCTACGACCGGGCCCGCGCGGACCTGGCCGCCGTCGAGGCGCTCGGCATCTCCTACGACGAGGTCGTCCAGCAGCTCGAGGACGAGGGCGTCGCCAAGTTCGAGACGGCCTGGCAGGACCTGCTGGACACCGTGACGAAGTCCCTGGACGGCAAGGGAGTCGATGCAGAATGACCGAGCAGGCTGCAACGGACGCGGATCTCGACTGGACCAACCCGCTGCGCGACGAGCGCGACCGGCGGCTGCCCCGTATCGCGGGCCCGTCCGGTCTCGTCATCTTCGGCGTCACCGGTGACCTGTCCCGCAAGAAGCTGATGCCGGCCGTCTACGACCTCGCCAACCGCGGGCTGCTGCCGCCGGGCTTCTCGCTCGTCGGCTTCGCCCGCCGGGACTGGGAGGACCAGGACTTCGCGCAGGTCGTGCACGACGCGGTCCGCGAGCACGCCCGGACCGAGTTCCGCGAGGAGGTCTGGCAGCAGCTCGCCGAGGGCATGCGGTTCATCCCGGGCGACTTCGACGACGACACGGCGTTCGAGCTGCTGCGCGGCACCGTCGACGAGCTCGACAAGGCGCGCGGGACCAACGGCAACTACGCCTTCTACCTCTCCGTACCGCCGAAGTTCTTCCCGAAGGTCGTCCGGCAGCTGAAGAAGCACGGTCTGGCGAAGGCCCCGGGGGACGCCTGGCGGCGGGCGGTCATCGAGAAGCCGTTCGGGCACGACCTGGCGAGCGCCCGCAAGCTGAACGCGCTCCTGCACGACGTGTTCGAGCCGGAAGAGGTCTTCCGTATCGACCACTACCTGGGCAAGGAGACCGTCCAGAACATCCTGGCGCTGCGCTTCGCCAACCAGATGTACGAGCCCATCTGGAACCGGTCCTTCGTGGACCACGTGCAGATCACCATGGCCGAGGACATCGGCATCGGCGGCCGGGCCGGCTACTACGACGGCATCGGCGCCGCCCGCGACGTCATCCAGAACCACCTGCTCCAGCTGATGGCGCTGACCGCGATGGAGGAGCCCATCGCCTTCGACGCCGATGCGCTGCTCACCGAGAAGCTCAAGGTGCTCAAGTCGGCGCGGGTGCCGGACGATCCGGGCAGGAGCAGCGTTCTCGCGCAGTACGCCGAGGGCTGGCAGGGCGGCGAGAAGGTGGCCGGGTACCTCCAGGAGGAGGGCATCGACCCCAAGTCGAAGACCGACACCTACGCCGCCGTCAAGATCGAGATCGACAACCGCCGCTGGGCCGGCATCCCCTTCTACCTGCGCACGGGCAAGCGGCTGGGCCGCCGGGTCACCGAGATCGCGGTCGTCTTCCAGCGGGCGCCGCACTCCCCCTTCGACTCCACCGCCACCGAGGAGCTCGGCGAGAACGCGATCGTCATCCGGGTCCAGCCGGACGAGGGCATGACGGTCCGCTTCGGCTCCAAGGTGCCGGGCACCTCGATGGAGATCCGGGACGTCACGATGGACTTCGCCTACGGCGAGTCCTTCACCGAGTCCAGCCCGGAGGCGTACGAGCGGCTCATCCTGGACGTACTGCTCGGCGACGCCAACCTGTTCCCCCGTCACCAGGAAGTGGAAGAGTCCTGGAAGATCCTCGACCCGATCGAGGGGTACTGGGCGGACCACGGCAGGCCCGCGCAGTACGCCTCGGGTTCCTGGGGACCCGAGGAAGCCGACGAGATGCTCGCACGAGACGGACGGAGCTGGCGCAGGCCATGAAGATCGACCTGACCGACACCACGGCAAGCAAGATCAACAAGGCGCTGGTGCAGGGCCGCCGCGCCATCGGCACGCCCGCCGTGGGCATGGTCCTGACGATGGTGATCGTCACGGACGAGGAGAACGCCTACGACTCGATCAAGGCCGCCGAGGAGGCCTCGCACGAGCACCCCTCGCGCACCCTGGTCGTCATCAGGCGGCAGGCCCGCACCCCGCGCGACCGCGTCGCCTCCAAGCTGGACGCCGAGGTGCGGGTGGGCTCCGACGCCGGCACCGGCGAGACGGTCGTGCTGCGCACCTACGGCGAGGTGTCCGACCACGCCGACTCGGTCGTCCTGCCCCTGCTGCTGCCCGACGCGCCGGTCGTCGTGTGGTGGCCGGTGGACGCGCCCGAGGTGCCCGCCAAGGACCCGCTCGGCGCCCTCGCCCAGCGCCGGATCACCGACCTGTACGCCGTCGGGGACCCGCTGGCGGCGCTGGAGCAGCGGGCCCGCTCCTACGCGCCCGGTGACACCGATCTCGCCTGGACCCGGCTGACGCCGTGGCGCTCGATGCTGGCCGCGGCCCTGGACCAGGCCCGCACGAAGATCGTCTCGGGCGCCGTCGAGGCCGAGGCCGAGAACCCGGCCGCCGAGCTGCTGGCGCGCTGGCTGGAGGCCCGGCTGAACGTGAAGATCGACCGCGTGGTCACCGACGGCCCGGTCGTCACCGCCGTCCGCCTCGGCACCGCCGGCGGCGACATCGTCATCGACCGCCCCGAGGGCCCGCTGGCCACGCTGACCCTGCCGGACCAGCCCCCGCGCACCCTCGCGCTGAAGGTCCGCACCATGTCCGAGCTCATCGCCGAGGAACTGCGCCGCCTCGACGCCGACGAGATGTACGCCGTCGCCCTGCGGGGCGAGGCAGCCACCAAGGAGACCGTCTGACATGCCCGACTCTTCGGCCGACTCCCCCAGGCTCACCCGGCGCCCCGAGTGGACCGCTCTGGAGGACCACCGCGCGGAGGCGCTGCAACGCCCGCGGCTGCGTGAGCTGTTCGCGGCGGACCCCGCCCGCGCCGAGCGGTACGTCGTGCGCGTCGGCGACCTGCGCATCGACTACTCCAAGCACCTGATCAACGACGAGACCCTCGCCCTGCTCCGGGAACTGGCCACCGCCACCGACGTGTTCGGGCTGCGTGACGCCATGTTCCGCGGTGAGCGGATCAACATCACCGAGGACCGCGCCGTGCTGCACACCGCGCTGCGGGCGCCCCGGGGCGCGGTGATCGAGGCCGACGGCGAGAACGTCGTGCCCCAGGTGCACGCCGTGCTGGACAAGATGAGCGACTTCGCCGGCCGCGTCCGCTCCGGCGCCTGGACCGGCCACACCGGCAAGCGCATCAGGAACGTCGTCAACATCGGCATCGGCGGCTCCGACCTCGGTCCCGCGATGGCGTACGAGGCCCTGCGCACCTTCACGGCACGGGAGTTGACGTTCCGCTTCGTCTCCAACGTCGACGGCTCCGACCTGCACGAGGCGGTCCGCGACCTGGACCCGGAGGAGACGCTCTTCATCGTCGCCTCCAAGACCTTCACCACGATCGAGACCATCACCAACGCCACCTCCGCCCGCTCCTGGCTGCTCGCCGGGCTCGGCGGCGAGGAGAAGGCGGTCGCCAGGCACTTCGTGGCGCTGTCGACCAACGCCGGCAAGGTCACCGAGTTCGGCATCGACCCGGACAACATGTTCGAGTTCTGGGACTGGGTCGGCGGACGGTACTCGTACGACTCGGCGATCGGCCTGTCGCTGATGATCGCCATCGGCCCGGACCGCTTCCGCGAGATGCTCGACGGCTTCCGCATCGTCGACGAGCACTTCCAGAACGCGCCCGCGGAGGCCAACGCCCCGCTGATCATGGGCCTGCTGGGCATCTGGTACGGCAACTTCTTCGGCGCCGAGTCCCACGCCGTGCTGCCGTACAGCCACTACCTGTCGAAGTTCACCGCCTATCTCCAGCAGCTGGACATGGAGTCCAACGGCAAGTCGGTGGACCGCGACGGCCATACGGTCGGCTGGGCGACCGGTCCGGTGGTGTGGGGCACGCCCGGCACCAACGGCCAGCACGCCTACTACCAGTTGATCCACCAGGGCACCCGGCTGATCCCCGCCGACCTGATCGGCTTCGCGCGTCCGGCGGCCGAGCTGAGCGACGAACTGGGCGCGCAGCACGACCTGTTGATGGCCAACCTGTTCGCGCAGGGCCAGGCGCTGGCCTTCGGCAGGACAGCCGAGGAGGTGCGCGCGGAGGGCGTGCCCGAGGCGCAGGTGCCGCACCGCACCTTCCTGGGCAACCACCCCACCACCACGATCCTGGCCCGCGAGCTGACCCCGTCGGTCCTCGGCCAGCTGATCGCCCTCTACGAGCACAAGGTGTTCGTGCAGGGCGCCGTCTGGAACATCGACTCCTTCGACCAGTGGGGCGTCGAGCTCGGCAAGGTCCTCGCCAAGCGCGTCGAGCCCGCCCTGACCGAGGGCACCGACGTCCCCGGTCTCGACCCCTCCACCACCGCTCTCGTGGCCGCGTACCGCGAGCTCAAGGAAGTGAAGTGACATGCAGCTCGGTCTCATCGGTCTCGGCAAGATGGGCGGCAACATGCGCGAGCGGATCCGCCGCGCGGGCCACACCGTCGTCGGCTACGACCGCAACCCCGACCTCTCCGACGCGGACAGCCTCGCCGACCTGGTCGGCAAGCTCGAAGCGCCGCGCGTGGTCTGGGTGATGGTCCCGGCCGGCGCCGCCACCCAGTCGGTCGTCGACGAACTGGGCGGGCTGCTGTCCCCCGGCGACACCGTCGTCGACGGCGGCAACTCCCGCTGGACGGACGACGAGAAGCACGCCGAGGAGCTGGGCACCAAGGGCATCGGCTTCGTCGACGCCGGTGTCTCCGGCGGTGTGTGGGGTCTGGAGAACGGCTACGCGCTCATGGTCGGCGGCGAGAAGGAGCACGTCGAGCGGCTCCAGCCGATCTTCGAGGCGCTCAAGCCGGAGGGCCCGTACGGCTATGTCCACGCCGGCAAGGTGGGCGCCGGGCACTTCTCCAAGATGGTCCACAACGGCATCGAGTACGCCATGATGCAGGCCTACGCCGAGGGCTGGGAGCTGCTGGAGAAGATCGACTCGGTGGACAGCGTCCGCGATGTCTTCCGCTCCTGGCAGCAGGGCACCGTCATCCGCTCCTGGCTGCTCGACCTTGCGGTCAACGCCCTTGACGAGGACGAGCACCTGGACAAGCTGAAGGGCTTCGCGCAGGACTCCGGCGAGGGCCGCTGGACGGTCGAGGCGGCCATCGACAACGGCGTTCCGCTGCCCACGATCACCGCCTCGCTCTTCGCGCGGTTCTCGTCCCGCCAGGACGACTCGCCGCAGATGAAGATGGTCGCGGCGCTGCGCAACCAGTTCGGCGGGCACGCCGTCGAGTCGAAGTAGGCCGGCCGTGGGGGACCTTCTCCTGGTCCGCCACGGCGAGACGGAGTGGAGCGTCTCGGGACAGCACACCAGCTTCACCGACCTGCCCCTCACCGAGCACGGTGAGGGGCAGGCCAAGTCCCTCGCTCCGCTCCTCTCGCAGCGGACCTACGCACTCGCCCTGACCAGCCCGCTCGGCCGCGCGATACGCACGGCGGATCTCGCGGGCATCACCGGGACGTCGGTCGAACCCGACCTGCACGAGTGGGACTACGGCGCCTACGAGGGCGTCACCACCGTCGAGATCCACCGCACCCGCCCCGGCTGGGACCTGTGGACCGACGGCGTACCGCCCGGTCCCGACGGCCATCCCGGCGAGTCGCCCGGGCAGATCGGGCAGCGCGCCGACCGGGTGCTGTCCCGGGTGGACGCCGCCCTCCCGGACGGCGATGTGATCCTCGTGGCCCACGGCCATTTCCTCCGGGTCCTGACGGCCCGCCGGCTGGGGCTCGCGCCGGCGGACGGACGGCTCTTCCAGCTGGCGACGGGCACCGTCAGCCGGCTCTCCACCGAGCACGACCGCCCGGTGATCGCCGAGTGGAACACCCGGCCCTAGCGGTACCGGCCCGGGCTACAGCACGTCACCGAACTCGCTCAACACCCCCGGTGGAGCAAGCGCGTTGACGTAGTGGCCCGGGCCGTGGTCGTCGAAGGAGTACTTGAAGGGGATCGTGCGGGTCAGCGCCAGGCGGGTCGCGAAGAACGCCAGCGGCGCCACGACGGCAAGACCCGCGAGGCTGTCCATCTGCGGGTAGTTCAGACCCGGTTGGTCGATCTCGGTCCAGCCGCCGTTCCCGCCGCCGCGCAGCAGGGGCCTTGCCGACCGGCGCGCCCCTTCCGTGATCCGGAGCAGCAGCCCGCCCCAGTCCCGGTCGGCGGCCGTGCGCACCAGGTCGCTCGGCAGGGTCAGGGCCTCGATCGCCGAGTCGGCCGCGAAGGTGAGCGTCGCGTCGACGGGACCGTGCCGCCTGCGGTAGTGGAACTCGCGGCCGAAGGGGGCGTAGGGGCCGACCGGCCGGGGCGGCAGGGCGGGCACGACGTCCCGGTCGAAGATGTAGCGCAGCAGCCGGTCGCGCAGCAGATAGGTGCCGCGCGGACCGGGCGTCTCCTCGCAGGCGCGGGCGAGGTCGGGACCGCCGACCATGGGCTGGCCGAAGGTGTAGACGCCCTTGAGCTTCTCGGCGATGTGCCGGTAGCGGGGCTCGTGGACGAGCGTGACCGCCATGATGGCGGCCATCGCCGCGCCGAGGCTGTGCCCGGTGATGTAGAGCGCCTCCAGGCCGTCCCCTCGGGTGCCCTCCTCCTCCGGGTTCAGGGACTCGCCGCGCACGGCCCGCTCCAGGGCCTCGACGACCAGATGCCGGGTGGCGCGCACGTTGCGGTAGAAGCCGGCGTGCACCTCGTAGCGGCGGCCCTCCAGCTCGACCGCGAGCATCTCCGGGCGTACGTCGGCGTCGGTGAGGATGCTGATGATGTCCTCGGGCTGGGTGCCGCGGTAGCAGAGGATCGCCACCCGGCGGTCCCGGTCGAGGATCAGAGAGGCGGCGGACGCGATGTACATGGCGTCCACGCGCTGCTCGAAGACCCGGACCTCGTTCTCCTCCAGACCGAGCCGCGTCATGATCATGGCGATGGTGCCCGGGTCGCTGTGCTGCTCGAACCCGGCGTACGAGTAGGCCGAGCAGGTCGCCAGGACGTGCGGGAGGACTCCCTCCGGATCGGGCTGGTGCTTGTCCTCGACGAGCCGTTCCACCAGGTCGGGGTAGACGGGGAAACTGCTCGGATCGGTCTCCGTCTTGCATGGGCGCAGCGCGCTGTAGGCGGGCCCTTTGACGTATTCGTCCCGCATGTGTGACCTCCCCCGGAATGGTGCGGGAGGTGAGCACACCACCGCCCCCGTGGGCCGTCAACCGACCGGCAGTCGTTCCCCGGCCACGGCGGGGGCGGCGGATGTGGTTGCTGGATAACGGAGACGCGTGCGGTGCGGCCACGGGAGGTCACCGCCGTCGCATCCGCCCGGCTGACCGGCTCACATGCCGTACGGACCCCCATTGTGCGCATCGCGCGCAAGATGGCGCACAACGGCGCGAACCATCGCTGTCAGCCCCCCCGGCCGCCGGTAGCGTGCAGGGCCCTGTCCCGTACGTATCCGTACGTGAGGAAATGACCGATGGCCGAGACCGGGCAGCAAGAACCGCAATACGAGCGGTACGAGGGCGGCAGTCCCGAAGCGGAACGGCTGGTGTTCGAGCAGTTGGCCGCCGAGTTGATGAAGGTGCAGGTCAAGAACGCGCGGGCCGGGGGCGGCGGCATCGCCCGGACCTTCCACGCCAAGGCACCGGTGGCCGTGGAGAACGCCCGGCTGCGCTTCCACGACGACCTCCCCGCGGCGCTGCGTGTCGGCTTCGCCCAGCCGGGCGCCGAGTACCCGGCGGTGGTGCGGCTGTCCAACGCGAGCGGCATCCGGCAGGGCGACGGCTCGCCCGACCTGCGCGGGGCGGCCGTACGGGTGCAGGTGTCCCAGGAGGAGAGCCACGACCTGCTGGCGACCAGCTATCCCGTCTCCCACGCCCGCGACGCACGGGAGTTCGTGGCCTTCGCCAAGGCCATGGCGGGGGCGCGCAGCCCCGTGCAGAAGGCGTTCGGGCTGCTGGTCCGGCTGCCGCTGGCGGTGGGCCTCGGCACCGCGAACCGGATGCGCCGCAACGTCCGGGCGGCCACCCGGCACACCGTCAACTCCTTTGCCCACGAGACCTTCTGGAGCCGCGGCGCGACCCTGTGGGGCGAGGCGGGACCCGTGCGGTACCTGTTCCGGCCCGCGCCCGGCACCCCGTCCGCGCCCGCGCCGGACCGCCGCGACCAGGACGCCCTGCGCCGCGAGTTCACGCACCGGCTGGCCCAGGGCGACGTCAGCTTCGACCTGTGCGTGCAGCGGTTCGTGGACGAGCGGCGCACCCCGGTCGAGGACGCCTCGGTGGAGTGGAAGGACGCCGTGTCTCCCGCGGTCGCGGTGGCCCGGCTCACCCTCTCCGGCCAGGACCTGACCACCGCCGAGGCCCGTGCGGCCGCCGCCCGCGTCGAGGACCTCGCCTTCAACCCCTGGTACACCACGGACGACTTCCGCCCGCTCGGCAACATCAACCGGGCCCGCAAGGCCGCCTACCAGGCCGCGAGCGCCCACCGGCTGGGGCTGCGGTTCGTCACCGAGGAGCCCCTGCGCAACCGCGTCCTGGGCCGCCCGATGGAAGCGGGCTTCGCCCTGCTCAACCGGTATGTGCCCTGGCACCGGCTGCCGTTGCAGCTGAGCCTGCTGAACCTGGTGTTCCTGCGCAAGGTGCTGCGCCGGCTCAACCTGATCGACACCGAACCGCGCGAGGCACCGCCGAAGGCCCAGCGGGTCCCGGCGCCGATCCCCGAACGACTGCGCGGCGAGCGGTCATACGACGGGACGTACAACGATATGTCGGCGCCGAAGATGGGCGCGGTGGGCGCCGCCTTCGGCCGCAACCTCCAGCCGGACTACCGGCCCGACCTCTTCGACACCCCCAACCCGGTCACCGTCAGCCGCCAACTCCTTTACCGCGAGAGCTTCGTGCCCGCGACCTCGCTCAACGTGCTGGCCGCGGCCTGGATCCAGTTCCAGGTGCACGACTGGGTCAACCACCGCCGCCACAAGCCCGGCGAGCGCAGCGTCGAGGTGCCGCTGCCGCCCGGCAGCGGGCCCTGGCACAACACACCCGGCGGGCCCGACGAGAACGTGATGCGGTTCGCCGAGAACGAGGGCATCGAGGTGCCCGGCCGCCCGCCCATCCTGTTCGGCAACACCGCCTCGCACTGGTGGGACGGCTCCGAGGTGTACGGCGAGGACGAGCAGACCTCCCGCTTCCTGCGCGAGGCCGACGGTCGCGCCGAACTGCGCCTGGAGGACGGCCATCTGCCCGGCGGCAGCAACGGCCACATCCCGCTGACCGGCTTCAACGAGAGCTGGTGGATGGGCCTGAGCTGCATGCACACCCTGTTCGCCCGCGAGCACAACGCGGTGTGCGAGGCGCTGCGCGACCAGTACCCCACGATGAGCGAGGAGCGGATCTACCACACGGCGCGGCTCGTCGTCTCGGCGCTGATCGCCAAGATCCACACGGTGGAGTGGACGCCGGCGATCCTCGCCACCGAGGCGATCGACATCGCCCTGAAGACCAACTGGCAGGGTCCGCCGAGGAAGTGGCTCAACCAGCTGGGCCTGTGGCTGTTCGAGGCGCACTCGCTGACGGGCATCCCGAAGACCCTTCCCGACCACCACACGGCGCCGTACTCGCTGACGGAGGACTTCGTCACCGTCTACCGCATGCACCCGCTCGTCCCCGACGACTTCGAGCTGCGCGAGCACCACTTCGGGCAGCGTCTGGAGACGGTGGGCTTCCTGGACATCCAGGGCGGCGCGGCGGAGGCACAGATCCGCAAGACGGGTCTGGCGAACACCCTGTACTCGTTCGGCATCGCCCACCCGGGCGCGATCACCCTGCACAACTACCCGCGCGCACTCCAGCACTTCGAGCGGGACGGGGAGATCATCGACATGTCGGTGGTGGACCTCGTGCGGACGCGGCGACGCGGCGTGCCGCGCTACAACGACTTCCGCGCGGGCCTGCACAAGGAGCGCATCCGCTCCTTCGAGGAGCTGACCGAGAACGCGGAGACGCTCGCCCGGCTCAAGGACGTCTACCGCTCGGTCGACGAGATCGACACCGTGGTGGGCCTGTTCGGCGAGAACCCGCCGACCGGTTTCGGCTTCAGCGACACGGCTTTCCGCATCTTCATCCTGATGGCGAGCCGCCGCCTTCAGTCCGACCGGTTCCTCAACGTCGACTACCGGCCCGAGGTGTACACGCCACTGGGCATCGACTGGGTGGAGCGCGGCGGCATGAACTCCGTGATCCTGCGGCACTGCCCGGAGCTGGCGGCGCTGCTGCCGCGCGGGGCGAGCGCGTTCGCGCCGTGGCGCAGCGTGCGGCCGACGGACGACGAGGGCGCCGACGGGGGGCGTGCATGAGCACGGTCGACGAACACCCGGGGCTGGCCGACCTGTTCGGCCGGCCCCTGCTGGACACGGTCTGGCACCGGCGCACCCACCGCGTCAGCCGGGGCGCCTCGGTGCCGGCCGGCTCGATGAGCTACCGCTCCACGCACACCCAGCAGCCGCTGTCGGAGCTTGAGGAGGCGGTGCTCGTCGCGATCACCGGCTGCACGGGCCTGACCATGCCGGACCGCCCCTTCGAGGACCCCCGCGACGGCAAACCCATCATGGCCAAGCCCAACCTGACCATGGCCGGCCGGACCGCGGGCAGCCCCGACAACGCGCAGGGCACCCACTTCTTCATGATCAACGACACCGGTACGTACTACCTGCGCAAGCTGCCGCCGGCTCCCCAGGAGCCGTTCGGCGCCGAGACGCTGGTGGCGCGGGCGGACCAGGCCAAGGTGAAGGTTCTCGACCACCGGCTCGACGTACCGCAGAACAAGCGGGACTTCCCGGCCTACCTGGACTCCAACCGCTTCCTGTCCAACCTCACCGGGACGACGGTGTTCTTCCCGGTGGTGGACCTCTCGCACCAGTACATCAACGCCCTGATGTATCTGCTGACCCAACCCGACGGCGCCCGGCCGACGTTGGTCGACGACCGCAACTTCTACCGACCGGCCGGCGTGAAGAAGTGGGTCGACAACGGCTTCCTCAACGGCGATCTGAAGCTCCCGCTCGGCGCGCTCGGCCCGATGCGCACGCAGATCGAGGCGGACCTGCTGCTGCAGAACCTGATGCTGACGGCGGAGGCCATGGGGCTCGGAGCGTGGATCCACGCGTCGATCAACCCGCAGATCGCCCTGGGCGACCCGAAGTTCTCGCGCACGTACGGCAGGATGCTCGGCTTCACCTTCGTCACCCCGCGCTGGCGCCTCGCGGACATCTGGCGCTGGCACGTCCCGCTGCCGAAGTACGCGACGCTGCGCTCGCACCCGGTCGGCCTCACCTCGCCGGAGGGCGAACCCCTCATCGCGGCCGCGTGCCCGCCTGCGCACAAGTCGATGTCGGACGCGGTCGATTCGGTGATCAGCTCGAAGTTCGGCACCGGAGGCACCTACACGGACAAGGACGTCTTCACCCGCATCTACAAGGAGGACTACGGGCAGCGCTATCTCGCCGAGGCGAGCGAGTACGAGGAGCGGGTGATCGACTGCGCCCGCGACATCTGCGAGTACGTCATCCGCACCCACCGCCGCTTCCCGGCGCACACGGACGCGATCCATGTGCCGGGGATCTGGCTCCAGACCCACCACGTGGAACGGGAGTACTACGAGCGGTACTTCGTGCACGGTCTCACCGAAACACACCGGCGGCACGCGGAGTTGTGGGACTAGAGTTCCCGGTTTGTGGAGATCAACGATCTGACGCCGGCCGAGCAGCAGGTGTGGCGGGCGTTCGCGACAGGGGACGCGGTCGGCTTCCGCGCGGGGGACGACGAGGACGCGACGGACGGTGCGGTCCGGGGCCCGGAGCGCTCCGTCCGCGCCTCCGTCCTGCGGCACCTGCTGCTCAACGGACCGCGGGAACCAGGGGAGATCGCCGCCCTCAAGCTGTCGGGAGCGCGCGTCACCGGCGTGCTCGACCTGCGGTACGCGCAGACCGACCACGCCGTACGGCTCAGCGGCTGCCACTTCGACGAGGTGCCGCAGCTGTACGGCTGGCGCGTGCGCCAGCTCAACCTGAGCGACTCGGTGCTGCCCGGCCTGACGGCCGCCACCATCCGCGTGGAGGGCGTGCTGCGGCTGACGGACTGCCGGTTCCGGGGGCCGGTGCGCCTCGGCGGGGCGCACATCGCCGGCGCGCTGTTCATGGACCGCGCGAGCTTCGAGGCGCCGGACGCCGACGAGCCCGTACTGCAGCTGAACCAGGTCGAGATCGGCGACGACCTGTGGGCGCCCGGGCTGCGGGCCCACGGTCAGGTCCGGCTCACCGGCGCGTGCGTCGCCGGGGCCGTCAACTTCCGCGACACCGAGTTCGAGCTGCCGCACGGCACCGCGCTCGACGCACAGAACCTCACCGTGGGATCCGACGTCCGGGCCCCCTGCCTCTCGGCACGCGGCCGCATCGAGTTCCGCGGCGCACGCATACCCGGCTGCCTCGACCTGCTGCACTCCCGCCTCTCCCAGCCGGGCGGCACGGCCCTGCGGGCCAGCAGCTGCGTCATCGGCGAACTCTGGCTGCGCCCCGACGAACGCATCGAGGGCGCCCTCAACCTGCGGCGCTCCCAGATCGACCTGCTCACCCTGGATCCGGCGACCCTGCCGGACCAGGTCTACGTCAACGAGCTCACCTACACCGCCCTCACCCCGCACGTTCCCGCCGAGCGCCGCCTGACCATGCTGGAACGCGACCCCGAGGGCTATGTCCCGTACGCCTACGAGCAGTTGACGGCCGCCTACCGCCGCGTCGGCGACGACTACGCCGCCCGCCTGGTCCAACTCGCCAAGCAGCGACGGCTGCGCGCCACCCGCACCTGGTACGGCCGCGTCTGGGGCTACATCCAGGACGCCACCGTCGGCTACGGCTTCCGCCCGCTGCGTGCCGCCGTCTGGCTGCTCTCCCTGCTCGCCGTCGGCTCGATCGCCTACGCCCTGCACCACCCGCACCCGCTCAAGGCGTCCGAGGCCCCTCATTTCAACCCCGTCTTCTACACCCTGGACCTGCTCCTGCCGGTGATCTCCTTCGGCCAGGAGGACGCCTTCGCGCCGGACGGCTGGTACCAGTACCTCGCCTACGCGCTGATCATCACCGGCTGGATCCTGGCCACGACGGTCGTCACCGGCGTGACCAGAAGCGTCAGCCGCCAGTGAGGTGCTGGGCGGCCAGCCGGACGGGCGCGTTCTGCGCGCCGTAGCCGCGATGGCCGCCGTCGCGCTTGACGAGCTCGAAGAAGACACGGCCGACGGTGCGGGTGTAGCAGTGCCGGAACTCCCCGTGCGCGTCCCGGTCGTAGAGGATGCCGAGCTCGCGATACGTCTCCAGCTCCCCGTCGGCGAACTCGAACCGGGCGGCCAGGTCGTCGTAGTAGTTCGCGGGGATCGGCAGCAGCCGCCCGCCCGCCGCGAGGAAGCGCCGGGCCGCGGCCACCACGTCGTCCGTGGCGAGGGCGATGTGCTGCGCGTGCACCGTGTCGTCGCTGGGTGCCGCGCCCACGGACAGCGCGATCCGTACGCTCCCGTCGGCGTTGGTGACGGCCCGGCTGCGCAGCAGCCCGTACGGATCGGCGACGTCCACACTCTCCTGCGCGGACAGGCCGAGGACGCTGCGGTGGAAGAGGGCGGCCTCGTCGAAGTGGTGCCAGGGCTGGACCAGCGCCAGATGGTCGACCCGCATCACGCCGGAGTCCGTCGCGGTGTGCGCGACGTCCTCGAAGTCCCGGCGCCAGTCCGGGAGTTCGGGCCGCCCCGTGGCGCAGAAGAACAGCTCCGTGCCGTCGGGGGCCGCCACCGCGTCCAGCGGCACGTCGTCCGCGGCGCGCCGGCGCGGCAGCACCGGCGCCAGCAGGGCCTCCGCGCGGCGGGCGGCACCGGCCGGGTCCGGTGACTCCAGGCCGATGGCGGCGAGTCCGGTGCCGTCGCGTCGCGCGGCCGGCCCGGTGTTGACGAGGACGCGCGCCTCGCCCTGCTGCCACAGGTCGACGGGCTTGCTGCGATGCCGCGCGGTACGGGCGAACCCCAGAGCGCCGAGCACCTCGGCGACCGGCTCGGCATCGGGGGTGACCAGTTCGACGAACGCCACCCCCGTGGGAACGACGGGACCCGGCAGGCCGGCCGGCCCCACCGCCTCCTGGAGCACCAGCAGCGACCGCTGCGCGTCCACGGCCGTGGGACCGGCGTCGGCCTGGCGGAAGACGTCGTTGAACACCTCGAGCGAGAGCGGCCCGTCGTACCCCGCGCGCAGCACATGCCCCACGAGCCCGGCGACGTCGAATCCGCCCTGCCCCGGGAAGCAGCGGTGGTGACGGCTCCACTGCAGGACGTCCATCGCGAGCAGCGGGGCGTCCGCGAGCTGCAGAAAGAAGATCTTCTCGCCCGGGATGTCCTCGATCCCCTTGGGATCGGACCCCCGGGAAAGGATGTGGAAGCTGTCGAGGCAGGTCCCGAGAGCGGGGTGGTCCGCCCTCTCGACGATCTGCCAGGCATGGTCGTACGTACTGACGTGCCGCCCCCAGGCGAGCGCCTCGTAGGCCACACGGACGCCGAACTCCTGCGCCAGACCGGCGAGTCGGCCCAGCTGCCGGGCCGCGAGATCGTCGTCGTCGATGGCGAGCGGATGCACGCTGGAACAGACGAGCACCGTGTCGGCACCGAGCCGCCGCATCACCTCGAACTTGTGCCGCGCCCGCCGGAGATTCCGCCCGAACTCCTCCTCGGGCACGGCCTCGATGTCCCGCATCGGCTGATAGAGGTCGATGCTCAGCCCCAGGTCGGCACAACGCTCCCGGATCTCCTCGGGAGTGAGCCGGCTGGCCAGCAGATCGTTCTCGAAGATCTCCACACCGTCGAACCCGGCCCGCGAGGCGGCGGTCAGCTTCTCGGTGAGCGACCCACTCAGCGAAACGGTGGCGATAGAGGTACGCACGGTCCAACTCCTTCCAGGGGCGCGGGGAACTGCGCGATCGGCCACATACGACCGGCAGCCGTCAACGCACCGGTCCGACCGAGCTCTCCGCAGCCCCCGCCAACCCGGCAATATCCGCCAACATCAGCGAAGCGTCCGGCTCGCACCCCGTGAACAACCGAAACGCGTCAGCGGCCTGGAACACAGCCATCCCACCCCCGTCCAACGTGGCACAGCCACCCGCCCGAGCAGCCCGCACCAACTCGGTCTCCAGCGGCCGGTACACCACCTCGGCAACCCACAACGCGGGCCGCAGAAGCTCCGCAGGAAACGGCAACCCGGGGTGCGCGGCCATCCCCGTAGGCGTCGCATGGACGACGCCGTCGGCGGAGGAGATCAACGGAGCCAGCTGATCGGGCGAGCCGGCGGCAGCCCGCCCCGCGCCGAAGTGCCGGTTCAGCTGACCGGCCAGCGCGACCGCCCGATCCTCCAGCGCGTCGACAACGGTGACCCGCTCGGCGCCGAGAGTGAGCGTCGCATGAGCCACAGCCGCCCCCGCGCCGCCGGCACCGAGCTGCACCACCCGCTCCAGCGAGGCGTCCGGCAGTCCACGCGCGAACGACGCCGCGAACCCTGTGACGTCCGTGTTGTGGCCGACCGCACGGCCGTCCTCGAAGACCACGGTGTTCACCGCGCCCAGCGCCTCGGCCCGCGGAGCGAGCGCGTCCAGGTGCTCGATGACGAGCTGCTTGCACGGGTGCGTGATGTTCAGTCCGTCGAAGCCCAGGTCGCGGGCGGCCCGCACCAGGTCGCCGACCGCCTGCGGAGGCACGCCGAGCACGTCGATGTCGATGAGCCGGTACAGGTAGCGCAGACCCTGCCGATCCGCCTCCCGCTCGTGCAGCGCCGGGCTGAGCGACGGGCCGATGCCCGAACCGATCAGACCGACGAGATACGAGTCCTTGGCCACGCGGACCTCCTGAACCGAGCGCTAATGTACGAACCAGTACGTTAGCTATATCAGCCGGACCGCCCCCTGGGAAGCCCCGGCCTCCTTACCGGGCGGACCGGGGCGGCGCCGGCCGGCCCGCCTTCTACAATCTGCGGCACCGGCCGCA
The DNA here is from genome assembly GCF_044457745.1 of Streptomyces sp. NPDC050534. NCBI lineage: Bacteria > Bacillati > Actinomycetota > Actinomycetes > Kitasatosporales > Streptomycetaceae > Streptomyces > Streptomyces sp. NPDC050534. The sequence continues at coordinate 876,168 of NZ_JBITHF010000002.1, read as the reverse complement.
CTCCCGAAGGAACCCGATGACCAGCGTCGACGAACCGGCACGACCGAACGGGCGGATCCGTGACGCCGCCCGCACCCAGGCCGAGATCCTCGACGTGGCGACGCAGGAGTTCGCCCGGGCCGGATACGACGGCGCCCGCGTCGACGAGATCGCCGCCCGCACCCGCACCACGAAGCGGATGATCTACTACTACTTCGGCGGCAAGGAGCAGCTGTTCACGGCCGTGCTCGAGCGGGCGTACGGAGTGATCCGCGAGGCCGAGCAGGAGCTGGACGTCGAGCACCTGGACCCGGTCGCGGCGATCCGGCGCCTGGCGGAGCTGACCTTCGACCACCACGAGCAGCATCCCGACTTCATCCGCCTGGTCAGCATCGAGAACATCCACGGCGCCGCGCACATCGCCGGCTCCGAGAAGCTCGGGAAGATCGGCTCCCCCGCCCTCGACGTGATCCGCCGCATCCTGGCCAGCGGGCAGGAGTCCGGGCTCTTCACGGCCGACGTCGACGCGGTCGACCTGCACGCGATGATCAGCTCCTTCTGCTTCTTCCGGGTCGCCAACCGGCACACCTTCGGCGCCCTGTTCGGCCGCGACCTGGTGGACCCGGCGCAGCGCGAGCACTACCGCGCCATGCTCGGCGACATGGTGATCGCCTACCTGACGGCGGAGCGCGCCGCGGACTGAGGCCGCCCGGCGGCCCCCCTTGACACGTGGGAAACGGCGGCGCAACATCCCTACCCACCGGGACTAACTACCCAGTGGGTTAATTAAGCCGAGATCCGGCTCCTTCATCGGCCCTCTGCCTCCGCTCGCTCTTCGCTTCCCCCTCCCGCTCACTCCGCCTACGTTGGAGTCTCCTCGAAGGAGCTTTGCCGTGTCCGTCCCCGCCGAAGCCGTCGGGCAACCGAAAAAGGCCGCCGCAGCCGCCTGGATCGGCAGCGCCCTGGAGTACTACGACTTCTTCATCTACGGCAGCGCGGCCGCGCTGATCTTCCCGAAGGTCTTCTTCGACGAGTCCGACCCGGCCACCGCGACCCTGCTGTCGCTGGCCACGTTCGGCGTCGCATACGCGGCCCGGCCTGTCGGCGCCCTCTTCCTCGGGCACTTCGGCGACAGGATCGGCCGCAAGAAGATCATGGTCTTCACCCTGCTCCTGATGGGCCTGTCGACCTTCCTGATCGGCTGTCTGCCCACCCGCGCCCAGGTCGGCACCCTGGCCCCGGTGCTGCTGGTGCTGTGCCGGGTCCTGCAGGGCATCTCCGCCGCCGGCGAGCAGGCCAGCGCGAACTCCATGACGCTCGAACACGCACCGTCGAACCGGCGCGGCTTCTTCACCAGCTTCACCCTCGGCGGCACCCAGGGCGGCCAGCTCATCGCCACTCTGGTCTTCATCCCGGTCGCCGCGCTCCCCGAGCACCAGCTGCTGACCTGGGGCTGGCGGATCCCGTTCTGGGCGAGCGTCGTGGTCGCCGCCGCCGGCTACTTCATCCGCCGCCGGCTGGAGGAGACCCCGGCCTTCGCCAAGCAGGCGGCCACCGAGGGCGTGGCCAAACTGCCGCTCGCGGTGCTGATGCGCGAGCACTGGGCCGACGTGCTGCGGGTGATCGGGGGCGCACTGGTCGCCTCGGTCTCCACGATCTTCACGGTCTGGGCCCTCGCCTACGCCACCAGCGACTCCGTCGGCATGTCCCGGTCCTCCATGCTGTGGGTGGGCGCGCTCGCCAACCTCGTCGCGCTCGCCGCGATCCCCCTGTGGGCCTCCCTGTCGGACCGCATCGGCCGCCGCCCCGTGTTCCTGATCGGCGCCGCCGGCAGCGCGATCGCCATGTTCCTCTACCTGTGGGCGATCTCGACGGGCAACTACCCGCTGACCCTGATCCTCGGCGTCGTCGCCTTCGGCGTGGTCTACAGTGCGGCGAACGGCGTCTGGCCCTCCTTCTACGGCGAGATGTTCTCCACCCGCGTCCGCCTGTCCGGCATGGCGATCGGCACCCAGATCGGCTTCGCCGTGGCCGGTTTCGCGGTCACGTTCGCCGCGCAGATCGCGGGCCCCGACGGCACCGACTGGTCCTCGGTGGCACTGTTCACCGCGGCCCTGTGCGTCCCGCCGGTCGTCGCCGCGCTCTCGGCCCGTGAGACCCACACGGTCCCGACGGAGCAGCTGGGTGAGCGCGCGCCCGGCAGCGCGTCACAGCGGCAGAGCGTGACGGCCTGACGGTCCCACCGCCTCACGACCACCCCGGCCCCCGGACGCCATACGGCTCCCGGGGCCGGGGTTCGCCGTCTACGGCTTCGGGTGCCGCGGCTCGTAGAGACCGACCTCGCCGCCGCCCGGCAGCCGGAACCCGGTCACCCGGCCCCAACGCGCCTCCTGCAAGGGGCGGGTGAACTCAACCCCCCTGTCGGTGAGTTCGGCCGTCGTCGCGTCGAGGTCGTCGCACATCAGCAGCAGTTCGTGCGACGGCTCACCGTCGGCCGGATGAACGGCCACCTCGGCCGGCGGCGCCTTGAAGATCAGCCACCCGTGCCCGGCGTCGACGTGCTCCCAGCCGAGAACGTCCCGGAAGAACACCCGGTCCGCCTCGGCATCATTGCTGTAGATCACCACATGGGCCCCATTGATCACGCGCGGAGAGTATGCGCGGAGGGCGCCCGCGGCAAGCACCGTGGGGGTTATGCGTTCGACCAGCCCCGCTCGCACAGCACCAGCCGGTACCCGTCCGGATCCTCGACCGTCACCCCCCACCGATTCCAGTACGGATTCGGCGAGGCCACCCGCTTGCCGCCGTGCTCCTCCAGACGGGCGACCACGTCCTGCGGCACCGGCCCGTCGACGTAGACGACGAGAAGGTCCTCCTCGGTGGGGCGCGGCTCGACGGGGCGCCCGGGCTCGTGGACGAGTTCCAGGTGCCAGGTCGCGTCCGGCCGGCCGACCATGAGCAGGTCGTGCTCGCCCGGTTCCGAGCCGCCCTCGGTCCGCCACACCACGCTCAGCCCGAACCCGCCCACCCAGAACCGCTCGGCGGCCGCGAGGTCCCGGGACGGTCGGGCGATACGGATGTGGCTACGGCCGTCGACAGACATGCTGACCTCTTTCCGAGCTGCGGCTTCGTCCCTCGCAGCCTAGGCAGCCAGTGATCCCCGGACCATCGGCCATCCGCCCTGCGCCCCGGGCCCTAGGTCTTCGCAGAGCGCCCCGCCCCCGTTGACAGATGACGTTTTCAGCAAGAACATCGGCCGGAACGAGCAGAAATGAACAACACTGCGGCACAGCAAGGCACGGCAAGGCACAGCAACCCCATGGCTCCCCCCTCTCCCGCAGAAGGACATGAGTGGTGCGCATCCTTTCCCGCAAGTCCGGCTGTCTCCTCGCCGCCACCCTGACGGTGGCGCTCCTGCCCTCCACGGCCCACGCCTCGGCCCCCGCGCCGGGACCGCACGTCTCGCAGTCCGCGGGCGCGGTCACCCTCGGCGTGCCGGCCACCCGCGACTCCCCCGGCTACACGGTCTCCGTCCCGAAGAACGGCCAACTCGCCCTCACCACCAGCAGATCCGGGCACACCGTCCTCGCCACCGGCACCGACGCCCTCCGGTTCCGGGCGGGCGGCGCCTGGCAGCACGCCACCGGGCTCACCGGCTGGAGCTGGCGCGACGGCGTGCTCACCCTGACCGCCGACACGACCCTCGCCGGGACCCGCGTCGAGGCCCGGGTCACCCCCACCGCCGACCGCTACCAACTGGACTGGGACGTCAAGGGCGTTCAGGCCTCCTCACTCGGCCTCAGCTACGGGCTGCACAGCGCCGGGCACTGGTACGGCCACGGCGAGACGACCACCCCTTCGGGCGGCCCGTACACCGACCAGCCCTGGCCGCTGGACGCCGGGCAGGTCGAGCAGGACGACTTCAGCGCGGCCTCGTACCAGATGGTCGATCCCTTCTGGTACACGCAGAGTTCGGCCGGGCTGTACGTCGACACCGGCGACACCATGGACGTCTCCCTCAACAGGTCAGGCGACGGCCTGGGCCGCTTCACGGTCGAGTCCGGGAGCACCTACCGGGCCACCGTGTTCGTCGAGTCGACGCCGCGCGCCGTCTACCGCGACTACATCGGCATCGTCGGCAAGCCGCGCAAGAGCGACGCGACCTACGAGCAGTACGCGAAGCCGCTGTGGAACTCCTGGGCGCAGTTCTACACGAACGTGAACCAGGAGAAGCTGCTCAAGTACGCAACCGACCTGCACGCCAACGGGGTTGACGGCCACACCATCCAGCTCGACGACAAGTGGGAGTCGAACTACGGCAACATGACCTTCGACCCGAAGGCGTATCCCGACCCGAAGGCGATGTCGGACCAGATCCACGCCATGGGCTACGACTTCGGCCTCTGGGTCACCCTGTGGATCAACCTCGACTCGGCCAACTACCAGTACGCGGCCGACCACGACTACCTGCTGCACGACGCCGCCGACCCCACCAAGCCCTGCACGGTGACCTGGTGGAACGGCACCGCCGGCATCGTCGACCTCGCCAACCCCGACGCCAGGGCCTGGTACCAGGGCAACCTGAAGAAGCTGATGGACACCTACGGCGTCGACGGCCTGAAGTTCGACACCCGCTTCTTCGACGACCACTGCGCCGGCCGCGACGGCAACACCCGCACCGACTACCAGCGCCTGGGCTCCGAACTCGCCGACTCCTACGACCTCCAGGGCGCCGGCATCCGCGTCCACTGGGGCGGCGCCGCGCACCAGGCGGGCTTCGTCGTCCGCCAGATCGACAAGGGCACCGGCTGGGACTCCCTGCGGGCCGCCGTCTCGCAGAACCTCGCCCTGTCCACGATCGGCTACCCCTTCGTCGAGACCGACATGATCGGCGGCTCCAGCGGGCAGCCCGCGCCGACGAAGGAGGTCCTGGTCCGCTGGGCGCAGACGGCGTCGTACATGCCGCTGATGTACGCCTCCACCTCCCCCGTGGACACGATCGACGCGACGACCGGCCGGAAGGTCGACTACGACCAGCAGACCGTCGACCTGTACCGCGAGGCGATCGCCCGCCACGAGCGGCTCGCGCCGTACATCTGGGATCAGGTGCAGAACTCGCTGCAGACCGGCGACCCGATCGTCCGGCCGCTGTTCTTCGACTTCCCGCGGGACAAGGCCGGTTACACGGTGGGGGACGAGTGGATGCTCGGCCCGGCGGTGCTCTCCGCGCCCAACCTGACGTCCGCGGCCTCGCGCGACATCCATCTGCCGCCCGGCAGGTGGTACGACGTCAACCGCCGTACGACGATCAAGGGCCCCGCGACCCTGAAGGCGTACGCCACTCCGCTCACCGTCACACCGGCCTTCGTGAAGCTCGGAGCAAAAGGCGCCGTTGAGGCATTGCACGCACTGCGGTAATCATGAGGTGTCGGCGCGTGCTCCGGCCGGATTCAGGGGCGGCCGGAGCACGTGGCCGGGATGCACCGGGGCTGCTCGCCCTCAGCCCCGGTTCGCCCCCTTCGGCATGCCGTACGCGTGCTCCACCTTCAGCCGCACCACCAGGCGCCGGTCGCGGACCATCGCGGCGCGGTAGTCGTCCCAGTCCGGGTGCTCGCCCACGAGGTCACGGTAGAGCCGGACCAGTTCCTCGACCGTGTCGTCGTGCGGGTCCTTCGCGACCGGCGAGAGCTCGGCGGTGCCCTCGACGACGGCGTAGGCCCAGCGGTCGGGCGTGGTCACGTGGTACGACGCCCGCGGGTCCCGGCGCAGATTGCGCGTCTTGGCCCGGTCGTCGGTGACCGAGATCCGGACGACGCGTTCGTCGGGGTAGTAGCGGTGGCTGACGTTCGACAGCTGGGGCCGGCCGTCGCGCTTGAGGGTGACCAGCACCCCACCGCGGCTTTCGGAGAGCAGCTCGAGCAGTGTGTCCTGAGTCATACCCGGATCAACCACCGCGGCCGAGTCACGCATTCCCACAGGGCCGGCACCGCCGGGGTCCGGGTCCACTCAAATGATCAATCATGGCCGACAGGGGGACCAGGTCCGGGTTCCTGCGCGACGATGAGGTCCGAGGCCGTCCGGGCGGGGGTGCCGCCGGACCACACCTCGACGAGCGCATTTCGGAGGAGAGCGATGGCAACGCTGCGACAAGAGGCCGAACCGGACGAGGCCGGGCTGGACGCGAAGGCGCTGGACCGGCTCGACCAGGCCTGCGCCCGCTTCGTCGACGAAGGACGCCTGCCCGGCTTCCTGGTGGCCGTGGCCCGCGGCGGGCGCGTCGCGCATCTCACCACGCACGGCCGGCGCGACGTCGCGGCGGACCTGCCCGTCGAGCCCGACACCCTGTGGCGGATCTACTCCATGACCAAACCGGTCACCTCGGTCGCCGCGCTGATGCTCGTGGAGGAGGGCCGGCTGTCGCTGGACGACCCGCTCGACCGCTACGTCCCGGCCTTCGCGAACCCGCGCGTGTACGAGAGCGGCGAGGGCGGCGACGTACGGACGCGCCCGGCCGAGGGGCCGATACGGATCCGCCACCTGCTGAACCACACCTCGGGCCTGACCTTCGGCTTCTACCACAGCCACCCGGTCGACGCCCTCTACCGCGAGGCCGGCCTGGAGTCCTCGGTGATCCCGGGCACCGACCTGGCGCAGACGGTCGACGTGTACGCGCGTATGCCGCTGCAGTTCGAGCCGGGCACGCAGTGGAACTACTCCGTCTCCACCAATGTGCTCGGCCGCGTGATCGAGGTCGTCTCCGGGCAGCCGCTCGACACGTTCTTCGCCGAGCGGATCCTCGGACCGCTCGGCATGACGGACGCCGGTTTCCACGTCACCGACGAACAGGCGCCCAGGCTCTCCGAGTTGTACGGCGAGAGCGACGACGGCGGTATCGAGCCCGTCCCCGGGCTGCCGCTGCGCGGCGGGCGGCCCCGCTTCCTGTCCGGCAGCGGCGGCATGGTGGCCTCCGCGTACGACTTCCACCGGTTCATGGAGCTGCTGCGCCGCCGCGGCGAACTCGACGGCGTCCGTCTGCTCGCGCCCGAAACGGTGGACCTGATGACCCGCAACCATCTCCCCGGCGGCGCCGACCTGCGCGCCTACGGCAGCCGCCCGGCCCATGACGAGCCCAACAACGACGGCGTCGGCTTCGGCCTCGGCGTCTCCGTCGTCCTCGACCCGGAGCGCACCCTGTCACCGACGGCGGCCGGCACCTTCGGCTGGAGCGGCGCGGCGACCACGACCTTCTGGGTCGACCCCGGGCGCGACCTGACCGTGCAGTTCATGACCCAGGTCCGTCCGAAGACCTCGCTGGGGATCATCCCGGAGCTACGGCGCCTGGTCCACGAGGCCGTCACCGGGTAGGCGCTCGGGCCGGCCGGGCCACGGCCCACCTCGCCGACGGTAGATTCCCCTGCAGACACCGGCGGCGAGGTGGGAAGGCGTGCTCAGGACAGGTGCGCCACCGCGTCCAGGTGCGGCAGGACGTGGTCGAGCCGCTCCCGCTTGGTGCGCAGGTAGGTGATGTTGCTCTCGCACGGCGGGATCAACAGCGGTACGGTCTCGGCCACTTCGATGCCGTGCTGCACCAGCGCCTCCCGCTTGCGCGGGTTGTTGGACATCAGGCGCACCGAGTTCACGCCCAGGTCCTGCAGGATTCCGGCGGCCACGCCGTAGTCGCGGGCGTCCACCGGCAGCCCGAGCGCCAGGTTCGCCTCGACGGTGTCCAGGCCCTCCGCCTGCAGCGCCATCGCCCGCAGCTTGGCCAGCAGCCCGATGCCGCGGCCCTCGTGGCCGCGCAGGTAGACGACGATGCCGCTGCCCTCGGCGACCACGGCCTTGAGCGCGGACGCCAGTTGGTCCCCGCACTCGCAGTGCTGCGAACCGAACGCGTCACCGGTGAGGCACTCGGAATGCAGCCGGGTGAGAACGCCTTCCGTGCCGATGTCACCGTGCACGAGGGCCACTTGCTCATCACCGCGATCGTGGTCCAGGTAACCCACCGCGCGGAATTGCCCGTACACCGTGGGCAGCGGTGCATTCACGATCCGCTCCACACCCGTGCGCTGTGGAGACTTCTTGCCGAGGACACCGATTTTTTCTGTCATGATCTGATTCCTAAGCAGAGACGAAAGGCCGTGAAGAAATGAGTGGTTCGGGCGCGCGTACGGCGGCGGACGGGCTGGTGCCGGCGGACACTACGGAAGAGGTACGGACCAGGGCCGCGAGTGTCTCAACGCAGGTCGCGGTGCTTCCCGTCGGAAGCTTCGAGCAGCACGGTCCGTTCCTTCCGCTGGCGACCGACACGCTCGTCGCCTGTGCCGTGGCCCGGGAGATCGCCGCGGCGTACCCCGTGCACCTCCTTCCCCCGGTGACGATCTCCTGCTCGCACGAGCACGCGGCCTGGCCCGGTACCGTCAGCATCTCCTCGGTGACCCTTCATGCGGTGGTGTCGGACATCGCGGCCTCGCTCCGCCGCTCCGGCGTCGACGCCCTGGTGGTGGTCAACGGGCACGGCGGAAACTACGTACTGGGCAACGTCGTTCAGGAATCCTCCGCCCGCGGCGAACGGATGGCGCTGTTCCCGGCCGCGGAGGACTGGGAAGCGGCGCGGCAGCGGGCGGGAGTGACCACCTCGCTGCTGACCGACATGCACGCGGGAGAAATCGAGACCTCCATCCTTCTGCACGCTCACCCGGAATTCCTTCGGCCCGGTTATGAGACCTCCGATTTCGTCGCGGACGACCGGCGTCATCTCCTTACCCTCGGTATGTCCGGCTATACCGATTCGGGCGTCATCGGGCGCCCTTCACTGGGTTCCGCGGAAAAGGGGAAGGAACTGCTGGCGAGCCTCGCGGATTCCTTCGGCGCGTATTTCTCGCTCCTCACCTCGGCGGACGGGCGGGCATAGCCGGCGGCGGGTTCCGGGGCCGCCCCGGCCGTCCCGGAATCCGTGCGCAGACCGGTGTACCAGCGGGCGACGAGGACGACAACACCGGGCAGTGCGGCCACGAAGCTGAGCACTCCGTACACCACGGCGACCGCCACGCCGCTGCTCGCGCCGAGGCCCGCCGCGCCGAACGCCCAGGCGGTGGCGCCCTCGCGGGGCCCGAACCCGCCCACGTTGAGCGGCACTCCCATGGCGACCAGCGCCAGCACGGCCAGCGGCAGCAGTACGGCGACGGAGGCGCCGGAACCCGCGACGCGGGCCGAGAGCACGAACATCGCGAGGTGGCCGGCCAGGATCAGCAGCGACGAGACGGTCACGCCAGGCCAGTTGCGGCGCGAGAGCAGCCCCTCGCGCGCCTCGCTGAGCGTGGCGCGCAGCGCCCGTCCGCGCCGGGAGGGCGCCTTGTTCATCCGCAGTGCGACGACGACGGCGAGCGCGCCGAGGGCGGCGAGCCCGGCCGGCGGGGCGAAGTGGCGCACCTCGGCCCGCACCGGCGACGGCATCGTGAGCAGCATCGCCGCCCCGACGACCGTCAACGCGACCTGCCCGGCGACCCGTTCGAGCACCACCGACCGCACACCGCGGCCGAGGTCACCGGCGCTCTGCCCGTGCCGCACCGCCCGGTGCACGTCTCCGAGGACACCGCCCGGCAGGGCGGCGTTCAGGAACAGCGACCGGTAGTAGTCCGCGACGGCCGTCCCGAGCGGCAGCCGGATCTTCAGGCCCCGGGCCACCAGCGCCCAGCGCCAGGCACTGAGCACGGTGGTCACCAGGCCGACGACGAGCGCGAGCAGCAGCGTCGTCGCGTCGATGCGCCGAAGGCCGTCCAGCAGGACTCCGGTACCGAGGCGCCACAGCAGGCCGCCGAGGATGGCGACGCCCGCGACGGTGCCGAAGTGGGTACGTACGGCTGGAGAGTTGAGCACGGCCAGGGCCTTGCGCCACCGGGGCGTGGCCGTCGCGCGGGCCTCGGCCAGCACATCGCCGTGCGGCTCGGCCGCCGCCCCGCCGTGCGGCTCGCGCCGCACCACCGGCGCCGGCACCGTGTCCACGCTCATGACGCCCCGCCCGTCGGCCGGGACAGCGCCAGCAGGTCGCTGTGGTGGACGATGACGGACAGCTCGCCCGCCTCGCAGGCGGCCAGGCGCTCGCGCAGATACCGTTCCGCACGCGCCTTCAGCTCGGGCCGCTCCTCGACGGCCGCGCCCACCCAGCCGCGCAGCCACTGGGCGGTCAGCGCGGCCTCGTCCGGCCCGAGCCGCCAGGGGCTCGGGTCGACCCGTACCGTCGCACCCCGCTCCGAGAACGCCTCGCACGCCGCTGTCACCGCGTCCGGGCCGAGCAGGCCGTCCCGGCGCTGATGGGCGTTGAACGCCTCGGCGATCTCCTCGTCCATCGGGTCGGACGGACCGAATTCCACACGTCCGGCGACCGAGAGGGTCAGCAGGGCCGGACAGCCGGCTCCGGTGCAGGCGTCCGCGAAGGTCTCGATCTCCTCCCGCGTGAGGACGTCGAGCAGCGCGGAGGCCGTCACCAGGGAGGCCCCGCACAGGGCGTCCGCGGTGAGCCGGGCGATGTCGCCGCGCCGCGTCTCGACGGTGACCCGGCTGCCGTCGGCGCCGGAGCGCGGGGAGGCGACGGCCGCGAAGTGCAGCAGGTAGGGGTCGCGGTCGTGCAGGATCCAATGCTGGGCGCCGTCCAGCCGGGGCGCGAGCCAGCGGCCCATGGAGCCGGTGCCGCAGCCCAGGTCGTGGATGACGAGGCCGCTTCTGCCGGGCAGGTTGGCCAGCCGGATCCGCAGCGGGTCGAGCAGGTCGTGCGCCCGCGCCGCGGCGTCGGCGGGCTCCCGCAGCTCCAGCCACTCGGGCGCGTACCGGGGCGGCTCCTCGGGCCCGTCGTCCCGCAGCCGGAGGGTGGCGCGCTCCCCGGGGCCGGCGCCGGGAATCACGGGGTCGGCCGGCCCGGAGCCGGGCATCACGGAGTCCGCCGATTCGGAACCGGACATCATGGCGCCCGCCGATCCGGAGTCGTCGCGCGACCCGGGCCGCGCCGGCATCTTCCCGCCGATCTCTGCGGTCCTGTTCATGCCGCCCTCCTGGGTTCGCTCGGTAGCCGGCCCAGTACTCCGGCAAGGCTGCGGGCCGTGGTCGCCCAGCCGTTCAGGGCGGCCCGACGGCCCCGGGCGGCGGCCTTCAGCCGGCGTCGTACATCGGCTTCGCCGAACCAGCCACGCAGTTCGGCGGCGAGCGCGGCGGGGTCCTCCGGCGGCACCAGGATGCCGGGCACGCCGCCGTCGGGGGCGCGTCCGACCGCCTCCGGCAGACCACCGACGTCCGTGGCCAGCACGGGGATGCCGCGCGCCAGGGCCTCGGTCACCGCCATGCCGTACGTCTCCGCGTACGAGGTGAGGACCATCAGGTCGGCGGTGGCGTAGCTGGCGTCGAGCGCGGCACCGGCCCGTGGGCCGGCCAGCTCGATGCGGTCCTCCAGACCGTTCTCCTTGATCAGCAGCCGCAGCCGGGCGACGTACTCGGGGTCGTGTCCGAGTCCGCCGACGCACACGCAGCTCCACGGCAGGTCGGCCGCCGCGGCCAGCGCCTGCACCAGCCGGTGCTGCCCCTTGCGCGGGGTCACGGCCGCCACGCACAGCAGCCGGGAGACACCGTCGGTGCCGGAGGCGAGGGGCGCGATGTCGGCGCCGGGAGGGGCGACATGAACGCGCTCGGGCGCGAGGCCGTGGTGCGAGACGAGGCGCCGTACGGCCCAGTCGCTGGTGGCGATCACCGCGGGCACGGCCCGCAGCACGTCTCGCTCCTTGGCGTCCAACTCGGCTGCCACGGCGGGCTCGAGGCCCGTCTCGTCACCCAGCGGAAGGTGCACCAGCACGGCGAGGCGCAGCCGTTCGGTCTCCGGGACGACGACCTCCGGCACGCCGCAGGCCACGATGCCGTCCAGCAGGACGGCCGAGCCGTCCGGCAACTCCCGCAGTGTGCGGGCGAGTTCGGCACGTGACGCGGCCGTGGGCAGGGGCCAGTCACCGGCCACGGCGTGCTTGTGGACCTGCCAGCCGAAGCCGGGCAGATCGAGGCTGACGCGCCGGTCGTAGGCGTTGCCGCCGCTCGGCGCGGCCGGGTCGTCGACACCGCCCGGCATGACGAAGTGCACGGAGCGCAGGGACATGGGAATGATCTCGGCGTTCTTCAGGGCGGAGTGCTGGACGGGCACGTAGCCGAGCATCGCCTGCTCCGCCGTCTCCCGGCCCTTGTCCAGCTTCTCCAAGGTCACGTGGGTCACAGGGCACGCTCGTAACTCGCCCAGGCGATGTGCGACTCGTGCAGGGTCACGCTGATCCCCGCGATGCCCTTGGCGCCCTCGCCGAGCGCGCCCTTCTCGATCCGGGCGGCGAGCCGGTCGGCGACGACCTTCGCCAGGAACTCCGTCGACGTGTTGGTTCCGGCGAACTCCGGCTCGTTGTCGAGGTTTCTGTAGTTCAGCTCGGCGACCACGGCGCCCAGTTCCTGCGTGGCGAGGCCGATGTCGACGACGATGTTGTCGTCGTCCAGCTGCTCGCGCCGGAAGGTGGCGTCCACCAGGAACGTCGCTCCGTGCAGGCGCTGCGCGGGCCCGAAGACCTCGCCGCGGAAGCTGTGGGCGATCATGATGTGATCGCGGACGGTGACACTGAACAACGGACGACCCTCCAGGTGCGGCGCGTCTGGCCCCCCGGCTGATCCCTGCCGGGGGATGCCCTTAGTACGGCTCTTCGCTTCCCCGTGTTCAGCCTTCTCAGACTCTTTTCTGAGGTCAGGCCGTTTCGGGGTACCTCACACGGTGGCACAGGGCGGGAATCTCGCCGGAGGCCAGCTTCGGCATCACCTCCGGCAACTCCTCGAACGCGCTCTCCCCGGTGATGAGCGCGTCGAGCGCCGGGTCGGACAGCAGATCGAGGGCGAGGGCGAGACGGTCGGCGTACGTCCGGCTCGCGCGGGCCGGGGAGACGGTGCCGACCTGGCTGCCGCGGATGGTCAGCCGCCGCGAATGGAAGGCCTCGCCGAGCGGGAGGCTCACCTTCCGGTCGCCGTACCAGCTCAGTTCCACGACGGTGCCCTCGGGTGCCAGCAGCTCCATCGCACGCGTGAGGCCCTGCTCGGTGGCACTGGCGTGCACGACGAGATCGCGGTCGCCGAGCGCGTCCGCGGGGGAGGCGAAGCCGACGCCGAGGGTCTGGGCGACCTCGGCGCGGCCCGGATCGGCGTCGACGAGCTGGACCCGCACGCCCGGGAAGCGCGCCAGCAGCGCCGCCACCGAGCAGCCGACCATGCCGCCGCCGACCACCGAGATCCGGTCGCCGACCAGCGGCGCGGCGTCCCAGAGCGCGTTCACGGCGGTCTCGACGGTGCCGGCGAGAACGGCGCGCTCGGCGGGCACGGAGTCCGGTACGACGGTGACGGCGGCGGCCGGAACGACGTACCGGGTCTGGTGCGGATACAGACAGAAGACGGTCCGCCCGACCAGTTCCCCGGGCCCCTCCTCCACCACCCCGACATTGAGGTAGCCGTACTTCACAGGCGCGGGAAAGTCGCCTTCCTGGAAGGGTGCCCGCATGGCCGCGTGCTGGTTCTCCGGCACCCCGCCACGGAACACGAGAGTCTCCGTGCCGCGGCTGATCCCGGAATAGAGCGAGCGCACCAGGACCTCGCCCTCCGCAGGTTCCGGCAGGTCGGCGGTCCGTATCTCGCCAAAACCCGGACGACTGAGCCAGAACGCTCGAGCGACGCGGTTCATCGGGTGTCCTCCTGAACGATCGGGAAGCCGTTCACGTACCGAGGTGTGCACAGGCCGCGCACAGTACGCGGCGTTGATCGACTCTGTCATACGGCCGGAGGGTGTGCGGTGGCCCTGAACAACACTTACGACGCAAGGCTGGTCCAGCAGGAGACCGCTGTGGGAGCGGGCGTTCAGATCCTGTTGCTGGCCCTGCTCGGCACGGCGATCGGCATGGGGCCGGCAGGCTGGCTGACCGGCCTGGCCTTCGCCGTGGCCAGCTGGGCGGTGCTCTCCCGGGCGCTGCACCGCTCCCGGCTGCGCTCGTTCGGCCCGGCCAACCGGGTGACCCTCGGCCGGGCCACGCTGGTCGGCGGCGTCACGGCCCTGGTCGCCGACTCCTTCGAGAGCTCCCCGCCGGTCACTCTCTTCGTCGGCCTCACGGCGATCGCCCTGATCCTGGACGGCGTCGACGGCAAGGTCGCCCGCGCCACCGGCACGTCCACCCCGTTGGGTGCCCGCTTCGACATGGAGGTCGACGCGTTCCTCATCCTGGTCCTCAGCGTCTACGTCTCCATGGAGTTCGGCCCGTGGGTACTGATGATCGGCGGCATGCGCTACGCCTTCGTCGCCGCGGCCCGCGCATATCCCTGGCTGAACGCCGAACTCCCCCCGAGCATGGCCCGCAAGACGGTGGCCGCGATGCAGGGCATCTGCCTGCTGCTGGCGGCCTCGGGCTACCTGCCGCGGGGCATGTCCCTCGGCGTCGTACTGCTGGCCCTCGGCTCCCTGATCTGGTCCTTCGGCCGCGACGTGCTGTGGCTGCGACGCACCTCACGGATCCAGGACGCCGAGGTGGAGGAGATACTGGGCCTGGCGGCGGAGCCGCAGACGGTGGCGTCCTGAGCCCCGGCCCCTCAGCCGCCCAAGGTCATCCGGTACACGGTCGACTCCCGCACCCCGAAGCCGAGCCGCTCGTAGAGCCGGTTGGCGGCCTCGCGGTCCGGCCGCGAGGTGAGATCAACGGTCCGGGCCCCGGCCTCCCGGCCAATCCGCAAAGCCTCCTCGATCAGCAGCCCGGCGACTCCGTGACCGCGCGCCGACTCGTCGACCACGACGTCTTCGATGCGAGCCCGCAGCCCGGCCGGAAGCGGAAACATCACGAGGGTCAGGGTGCCGACGATCGCGTGGCCGGCACGGGCGACGAGCACGGTGTTCGCGTCGCACGCGAGAATGCGGCCCACCGCTTCGACATCGAGCGGCCTCGCACTCCCCGACAACTGCGGCAGCAACCGCCCGAAGGCGTCCACGAGTTCCTGGTCCACCTGCCGCGCGGGCTCCACCTCGATCTTCATGGCGGCGACCTTATCGGGACGGCAGCAGGCCGACGGTTTCACGGACTGCTGACCCGCTCGGCCAAGCGGAACCTCACCAGCCGGGATAGCGGTCCCACCAGTGCGGGTCCCACCCTTTGACGTACTCGCTGCCACTCGGTGAGTCGTCGAGCTCGGACACCAGGTCCCGGGCCAACGTGTCGAGGGCCCAGGCCAGTTCGTGACGGCTGACCAGGTCGACGGGCAGCGCCTCCACCCCGTGTGCGGCTCCGAGCAGCGCTCCGGCCACGCAGGCGACGGACTCACCGTCCGGCGCGTTCGCCGCGAACCGCAATGCGACGGGCAGGTCGGCACGGTCGGGGAAGGATGCGGCGACGTAGAGGCCGCCGAGCATGGCCGAGAGCGCCGTGGGGTCGGGTGCGAGCCGTGCCAGCCGTACCGCGTCCGCCGGTCCGTCGACGGCGTGCTGGAACGTCGCGACGAGACGGCTGTGCTCGTCGCCCGTGGCCACGAGATGAGTGTCCTCGTCGTCCGTGCCGCGTCTGCCGGACGGCGTGAGCGCGGAGATGCCCGCACGCAGCGCGTTCAGGGCGGAACTGCCGGATTCCGCGCTGGAGTCGGACAGGCAGTGGTGGGCGAGCACGGCCGCGTGCACGGTGGCGGCCTGCGCGGCCGTGTCGCCATGGGTCAGCGCGGCGACACGTCCGGCCTGGGCGATCCCTCCCATGCCGGTGACCGCGATCGGCAATCCCCTGGTCAGTGCGTGCCAGCCCCGGCTCGAGGTGGCCATCCGCTTCTCGTCCTCGTCGATCCGGGACAGAGCCGTCACCGTCGCCGGTGCACTGCCGCGCCGCTCACCCAGTGCGGGCACTCCCGCGAGCCAGCCGTCCGGCCATGCCCCGCCGTAGGGCCGCCACCGGTGCCGCATCTTCTCCGCCTCGATGCCTTGCAGGTAGGCCCACCGGCAGTAGGCGTGCAGGACGACCCCGGGCGCGTAACAGATGCCTTTGTGGTTTCCGCGTACCTGCGCGCGGATGACGCCCTCGGCGGTGAAGCACGCCAGCTGCGTACTGACACCGGCTCGCAGCGGCCCGCTGCCCGGCAGCGCGCCCCGAGCCCTGCCCAGGGTCTCCCCGAGGGCCAGCCCGAGCAGCATCCCGCGCACCCGGGACTGCCTTCTCAGAAGCTCCCTCTGGCGATCCTTCTCGTGAGCCAACGCAGCGCACCTTTCCTCGGGCGTGCGGACTACCGCTTCTGCTCCACCCGCACCCAGTCAACCTCAGCCTGCACTCCCCCACCCGCAACCCTGTCCACGCTCGACTGCGGCAACCCCCAATAGGGACTGGTCACCTGGTTCCAGCCGGCCGGATACGCCCCGCCCAACGCCAGGTTCAGGATCACGTACTGGTCGTGGTCGTAGACCCACTGCCCCCGCGTCGACTCGACCTTGTTGCGGGTCGTCTCCTGGATCAGATGGTCGTCGACGTAGAAGCGCATCGCCGTGGGGGTCCATTCGACGGCGTACGTGTGCCACTGGGCGATCGTGCCGCCGGCGGGGAAGGTCTGGCGGGTGCCGATGTTGCCGTCGGCCGAGTAGCCGGGACCGTGCAGGGAGCTGCTGGTCCAGTCCGGGTAGCCGATGTTCTCCATGATGTCGGTCTCGCCGGAGGCGGGCCAGGACACCGAGGGGTCGTCGACGTTGGAGCCGAGCAGCCAGAAGGCGGGCCAGAAGCCGTCGCCGACCGGGAGTTTCATACGGGCGCTGACCCGGCCGTACGTGAAGTCGAACTTCGTGTTGGTGTCGACGCGGCCCGACGTGAAGTCGTACGCGGCGCCGCCCGCCTTCGTGCAGCCCTTGCAGTACTTCGCGTTCAGCACCAACTCGCCGTTCTGCGTGCGGACGTTGTCCGGTGAGTCGACGTACGCCTGCGACTCTCCGTTGACCGAGCCCATCTCGGTGCCGGTGCGCACCACTCGCCACTTGCTGCGGTCCGGTGTCGTGCCGGTGAAGTCGTCGAAGAACGTCGTCTGATACGTGCCCGGCTGGTCCCCCGGCAGGGCCGGGTACGCCGCCGACGCGCTGCCTCCCGTGCCCCACACCTGGAACTCGTAGAGGGAGTAGCCGAATTGGGCCGTGGCGGGCGCCGGGTTGTAGAAGCTGCGGCGTTCCTTGCCGAGCATGCGGACGTAGCGGCCGGTCACAGGGGCGGGGAGGTTCACTGTGTCGTGTATGCCCACCGCCTCCGACGGGGATTTGACGTTCGCGCGGCGGCCGGCGATCTCCGCCGCCGAGGGCTCGTAGACCGTGTGCCAGGTGCGGTTGTCGTCCGAGACCTGGAGTTCGTAGTCGACCGCGTAGGCCGCCTCCCAGTACAGGTCCACCGAGGAGATCGTGGACGTGGCGCCCAGGTCCACCGAGACCCAGCGGTCGGCGTTCCAGTCGCTGGACCAGCGGGTCGCGTCGTCCTTCAGGTTCGCGGGCCAACCGCCGTCCGTGACGAACGCCGGTGAATTGCCCGCGTGCTGGTAGTAATTGGAGTATGCGGGGTGGTTCAGGGCGAGGTTCGTGCGGGTCGTCGACGCGGGGGCCGGCTCGCCGCCGTAGACCTTGAAGGAGTACAGCGAGTAGCCGTACGGCGTGGCGCGTTCGATGCCCCGCATGCGGACGTAACGGCCGGTCACTTCCTGCGGGTACGTGCTCGCGGTGACCGAGCCGCCCGTGCCGGCCGTCTCCGTGTAGAACGGGGTCCAGTTCGTGCCGTCCGCCGAGACGTCCAGTACGTATCTCTTGCCGTAGGCGGCCTCCCAGTCGAGGACCACCCGGTCGATCCGGATCGTGCTGCCCAGATCGATGCGGATCCAGGCGTCGTCGGCGAAGTTGCTGGACCAGCGGGTGGCACCGTCGCCGTCGAAGGCGAGGCCGGGTGCGGTGCCGCCGTTCTCGCTGCCGGAGGCGGTGACGGCGGCGGGGTTCGCCGCGTACGCGGCGTTCGCCCGGTCGGTGTCCCAGGTCGCGGCGGCTGCCGCGGCCGACGCCGGTGCGGCGAGCGCCGTGATGCCCGGGGACAGCAGGACCGCCGTCGCGAGGGCGGCCAGGAGCGTGCGGGGTAGACGGGATGGCATGCGGCTCTCCTGGGGTCGTTGATGTTGCGTACATGACAGATGTGCGCGCGTGCGTGATGGATCACATGGCGGATCACACGGCAGATCAACGAACGGCGCGGTGGGCGCAAGCTCCCCTGGGCTGCGCCCACCGCGGTATGTGTCAGGCCGCCCGGCGTGCCCGGTTCCGGTGGGCGCGGATGATGTCCGCGTACCGGTACCCGGTCCCCTTGATCGTGCGGACCTGTGTCCGGTAGTCCACGTGGACCAGCCCGAACCGCTTGTCGTAGCCGTACGCCCACTCGAAGTTGTCGAGCAGCGACCAGGCGAAGTAGCCGGCCAGCGGGACGCCCTTGCGGATGGCCGAGGCGCAGGCGGCGAGGTGGCGCTCGAGGTAGTCCTGGCGCTCCGGGTCGTCGACCGTTCCGTCGGGGCGTACGACGTCCGGGTAGGCGGAGCCGTTCTCGGTGACGTACAGCCTGCGGACGGGGTACTCGTCGGTGAGGCGCAGCAGGAGCGTCTCGATGCCGTTCGCGTCGATCTCCCAGTCCATGCCGGTGCGCGGGACGCCGAGGCTGCGTACGGAGCGGACGTGGGGCGCCGGGGCCGAGGGGTCGTCGGCAACGGTGGACGGCATGTAGTAGTTCAGGCCGTGCCAGTCGAGCGGCGCGGCGATCTTCGCCAAGTCGCCCTCATGCTCGGGCAGTTCGACACCGTACACCTCACGCATGTCGGCCGGGAAGCCGCGGCCGTACACCGGGTCCAGCCACCAGCGGTTGATGTGGCCGTCCTGCCGGCGGGCGGCCGCCACGTCCTCGTCGCGGTCGGTGGCGGCGTGCACCGTGGAGAGGTTGGTGACGATGCCGACCTGGGCGGACGGGGCCGCGGCGCGGATCGCGTCGACGGCGAGACCGTGGCCGAGCAGCAGGTGGTAGGAGGCGCGGACGGCGGCCGTCAGGTCGGTCAGGCCGGGCGCCATCCTGCCTTCCAGGTGGCCGATCCAGGCCGAGCAGAGCGGTTCGTTGAGCGTCGCCCAGTGGGTGACGCGGTCGCCGAGGCGTTCGGCCACCACCGAGGCGTACTCGGCGAACGCGAGGGCGGTGTCCCGCTCGGGCCAGCCGCCGCGGTCCTGGAGGGCCTGCGGCAGGTCCCAGTGGTAGAGGGTGACGGACGGGGTGATGCCCGCCTGCAGCAGGGCGTCGATCAACTCGTCGTAGAAGGCGAGGCCCTTGGGGTTCACCGGGCCGTCGCCGCCCGGCATCACCCGCGGCCAGGCGACCGACAACCGGTAGGCGTTGGCGCCCAGTTGACGCATCAGACCGATGTCCTCGCGCCAGCGGTGGTAATGGTCACAGGCGACGTCGCCGTTGTCGTTGCCTGCCACCTTGCCGGGCGTGTGGGAGTAGGTGTCCCAGATCGACGGGGCGCGGCCGTCCTCCGCGGCGGCTCCCTCGATCTGGTACGCCGCTGTGGCCGTTCCCCACAGGAAGTCGTGGGGGAAGGCGGCGAGGTCGATGCGGTCGGACACGGAAGTCCTCTCAAAGCGATGGGAGTTGGTCACTTGACGGCGCCCGCCGTCAGCCCGGCGACGAGATAGCGCTGGAGCAGCAGGAAGCCGGCCACCACGGGCACGCTGACGACCAGCGAGGCGGCCATGATCTGGTTCCAGTAGACGTCGTTGAGAGTGGAGTAGCCCTGGAGGCCGACGGCCAGGGTGCGCGTGGCGTCGTTGGTCATGACGGAGGCGAACAGCACCTCGCCCCAGGCGGTCATGAAGGCGTAGACGGCGACGGCGACGATGCCCGGGATGGCGGCCGGCACGACGATCCGGAAGAGGGCGCCCAGCGGTCCGCAGCCGTCCACCAGCGCCGCCTCGTCCAGGTCGCGCGGCACCGAGTCGAAGTACCCGATGAGCATCCAGATCGAGAACGGCAGGGAGAAGGTGAGGTAGGTGAGGATCAGGCCGCCGCGCGAGCCGAACAGGGCGATGCCCGTCGCGTTGCCGATGTTGACGTAGAGCAGGAACAACGGGAGGAGGAAGAGGATGCCCGGGAACATCTGGGTGGACAGCACGGTGACGGTGAAGACCCGCTTGCCACGGAAGCTGTAGCGGCTGACGGCGTAGGCGGCGAAGACCGCGACCACCACCGAGCAGACCGTCGCGGACACCGCCACGATCAGCGAGTTCATGAAGTACTTCGCGAGCGGGACGGTCGACCAGATGTCGATGTACGGCCGGATCGTCAGGCCGCTGGGCAGCCAGCGGAACTTGCCCGTGACGTCCGCGAGCGGCTTCAGCGAGCTGGAGACCATGACGTACACCGGGATCAGCACGAAGCCGGTGAGCAGGGTGAGGAAGACACGCCGGGACCAGATGAACGAACTCGGCATCGCCATGGGCGACTTGGACGCCGACCTCGACGTGGACAGCGGCCTCGACGTGG
Source organism: Streptomyces sp. NPDC050534 (assembly GCF_044457745.1). Lineage (NCBI taxonomy): Bacteria > Bacillati > Actinomycetota > Actinomycetes > Kitasatosporales > Streptomycetaceae > Streptomyces > Streptomyces sp. NPDC050534. The sequence goes on along the minus strand of NZ_JBITHF010000002.1, from coordinate 855,595 downwards.
ACAGCCGCCTCGACTTCGGCATCCGCAGCGACTCAGACATCTCCGGTCCTCCGTCCGCGTGAGGTGAGCACCAGGTACACGCCGGTCACGACGAGCAGGAACAGCAGCAGGAGCACGGACATCGCGGAGCCGGTGCCGAAGTTCCAGGTGACGAAGGACGCCTGGTAGATGTGGACCGAGATGAGGTCCGCGGCCTCGGGTGCGGCCTTGCCGAACAGGACGTACGGCGTGTTGAAGTCGTTGAACGTCCACAGGAACAGCACCAGGACCAGCACCTGGTTGACCGGCCGCAGGGACGGCAGGGTGATCCGGCGGATCTGCTGGAGCATGCCGGCGCCGTCCAGCGCGGCCGCCTCGTACAGCTCCTTCGGGATGTTCTGCAGTCCCGCCATGACGATGAGGAAGGCGAACGGCCAGCCCTTCCACACGTGCACGATCAGCAGCGCGTAGAAGCTGTTGTCGCCGATCAGCCAGAAGGACGGCTTGTCCGTGAGGTGCAGCTGGTCGTGCAGGACGTGGTTCACCAGGCCGTTGTCGTGCTGGAACATGAACACCCAGGTGATGACGGCCGCGTAGACCGGCAGCGCGTACGGCACCAGGAACAGGGCCCGCAGCAGGCCGCGCCCGCGGAAGGTGTCCTGCATGTAGATCGCCGCCGTCGTGCCGATCAGCCAGCACAGGCCGACCGACAGCAGGGTGAAGCCGACCGTGACGAAGAAGGAGTGCAGCAGTGCCTCGCCGACGGGGGCGTCGAAGTCCACCGACACCTTGTAGTTGCCGAGGCCCGTCCAGGGCGCGGAGCCCCAGTCGCGGATGTAGAACTGCGTGAGCTCCTTGAAGCTCATCACGATGCCGATGACCATCGGCACGAGATGGACCAGGAGTTCGAGAAGCAGGGCGGGCAGGAGAAGCAGGTACGGGAGCCCGATCCGGCGTATCCGCCCGGGGCGGCGACGCCGTTCGCGCGGCTCCGCCCCGGGGGCACTCCCCCTCACCGGCTCCTTGAGGGTCGTGGTGGTCATCGGGCTCACTTCGCCGGCATCTGCTGCTGGGCCTTCTCGAGCTTCGCCTTCACCGAGTCGGTGGTGACCGCGCGTCCGGCGGCCGCGTCGGCGAACAGGTCCTTGACCGCCGTACCGACCGCGGTCTCGAACTGCGACTCGTCGGCGACCTGCGGCAGCGCCGATGCGCTCGTCGCGAGGGTCTGCTTCAGCACGGCGTTGGAGGCGGAGTTGAACGCGGCGTCCGACTGCGCGCCCTTGACCGGCGGGATGGAGCTGTAGGCCGTGTTGAGGATCTTCTGCTCGGCGTCACTGGTCATGAACTTCACGAACTTCGTGGCGCCGTCCATGTTGTGGCTGTTCTTGAAGACGGCGAGGTTGATGCCCGCGACCATCGAGTTGACCTGGGCACCGGTGCCCGGAGCGCCGGACTGCACGGGCACGGGCGCGATGCCGTACGAACTCTCGCTCATGCCCTGCGACTTGAGGTTGGCGGCGGCCGACTGCCACAGCAGCATGGCCTGCTTGCCCTTGGCGAAGTCGCTCACCGACTGGTTCTGCGCGTACTCGGCGTCGCCGGTCGGGATGACCTTGTCCTTGGCCATCAGGTCGACGTACTGCTTGACCGCGTCGACCACCTTGGGGTTGGTGAAGTCGGGCTTGCCGTCGGCGGTGAAGAAGTCGCCGCCGTGCTGCTTGGCGAAGACGAAGACGTGGTGGATGTTCTCCGAGACGTTGGCGCCCTCGGCGCCCAGCGGCGACTTGCCCTTCGCCTTGATCTTCTTGCCGTCCGCGATCAGCTCGTCCCAGGTGGCCGGCGGCTTGCTGATGCCGGCGTCGGCGAAGATCTGCTTGTTGTAGTAGAGGGCGTAGGCCATCGAGTACAGCGGGACCGCGGCCGGGTCCTTGCCCTCGGCGCCCGTCGAGCCGAGGGCCGAGTCCACGAAGCGGTCCTTGCCGCCGATCTTGCCGAAGTTCTTGGCGTCCCACGGCAGCAGGGCACCGGTGGCCTGCAGCGAGGCGCTCCACGTGTTGCCGATGTTCAGGACGTCGGGGCCCTGCCCGGAGGTGGTCGCGGTGAGGATCCGGTTGAGCAGGTCGGACCAGGGGACGACCTCCAGCTTGACCTTGATGCCCGTCTGCTTCTCGAACTTGTCGAGTTCGGGCTGCAGGACCTTCTTGTCCACGGCGATGCTCGCGCCCTGGTTGGAGGCCCAGTAGGTGAGCGTCTTCGGCGAGTCGTTGGAACCGCCGCCGCTGGACGAACCGCCTCCGCAGGCCGTGGCGGCTAGGGCGAGTGACATGGTGACGGCGCCTACGGCCGCGGCTCGGATGCTGCGCATGGCTCTGGGTGTCCCTTCAGGGGTTGCACTCACGTCTTAATTTAGGACGTGAGTTAAACCTCAGGAGATGGCCTAGTCAAGGGGTGCGGCAACGCTTGTGGAACTCCGGTCGTACCCCTTGACGCACTCCTTCGGATAGTTGAAGCATTCACCGGCGAGAGAGCGCTCCCAAAGCCCCACCCCGTTCACTTCCTGAACAGGAGAGCCGCCACATGCCCCTGCCTGACATAGGCCGTAGAACCGTCCTCGGCGCCGCAGCCGCCTCCGCGCCGGTGGTGCTGGGCCTGTCCGCCCCGGCCTCCGCCGCCCCGCGGCCGAAGAAACGGCCGAAGAAGCCGCGCCTCCTGCCCGGTGGCGGCGACCTCGGCCCGAACGTCCTGGTCTTCGACCCGTCCACGGCCGGCATCCAGGCCAAGCTGGACGAGGTCTTCAAGCAGCAGGAGTCCGCCCAGTTCGGCACCGGCCGCTACGCCCTGCTCTTCAAGCCCGGCTCGTACAGCGGCCTCAACGCCCAACTCGGCTTCTACACCTCCATCGCGGGCCTCGGCCTCTCCCCCGACGACACGACCATCAACGGGGACGTCACGGTCGACGCGGGCTGGTTCAACGGCAACGCCACGCAGAACTTCTGGCGTTCGGCGGAGAACCTGGCCCTGGTCCCGGCGAACGGCACCAACCGGTGGGCGGTCGCGCAGGCGGCCCCGTTCCGCCGTATGCACGTCCGCGGCGGCCTCAACCTCTCGCCCACGGGCTACGGTTGGGCCAGCGGCGGCTACATCGCCGACAGCCGCGTCGACGGCCAGGTCGGGCCGTACTCGCAGCAGCAGTGGTACACCCGCGACAGCGCGATCGGCAGCTGGCTCAACGGCGTGTGGAACATGGTGTTCTCGGGCGTCGAGGGCGCCCCCGCGCAGAGCTTCCCCAACCCGCCGTACACCACGCTCGACACCACCCCGGTCTCCCGTGAGAAGCCCTTCCTGCACCTCAGCGGCAGCGAGTACCGCGTCTTCCTGCCGGAGAAGAGGACGAACGCCCGCGGAGTGACCTGGGGCAACGGCACGCCCAGGGGCACGTCGCTGCCGCTGTCGCGGTTCTACGTCGCCAAGCCGGGCGTCACCGCGGCGACCCTCAACCAGGCGCTCGCTCAAGGACTTCACCTGCTGCTGACGCCGGGCGTCTACCACCTCGACCAGCCGATCCAGGTCACCAGGCCCAACACCGTGGTCCTGGGCCTGGGTTACGCAACGCTCGTACCCGACAACGGGGTTACGGCCCTCAGGGTCTCCGACGTCGACGGCGTACGCCTGGCGGGATTCCTCATCGACGCCGGGCCGGTCAACTCCGCCACCCTGCTGGAGGTCGGCCCGAAGGGCGCCTCCAAGGACCACTCCGCCAACCCGACCACCGTCCAGGACGTGTTCGTGCGCATCGGCGGCGCGGGCGCCGGCAAGGCCACCACCAGCATGGTCATCAACAGCAGGCACACCATCGTCGACCACACCTGGGTATGGCGCGCCGACCACGGCACGGGCGTCGGCTGGGACACCAACCGGGCCGACTACGGCATCGTCGTCAACGGTGACGACGTGCTCTGCACCGGCCTGTTCGTGGAGCACTTCAACAAGTACGACGTGCAGTGGAACGGCCAGCGGGGCCGCACGATCTTCTTCCAGAACGAGAAGGCCTACGACGCCCCGAACCAGGCCGCGATCCAGAACGGCTCGGTGAAGGGCTACGCCGCCTACAAGGTCGGCGACTCGGTCACCGCGCACGAGGGCTGGGGGCTGGGAAGTTACTGCTACTACAACGTCGACCCGACGATCGTGCAGCACAACGGCTTCGCCGCGCCGAACAAGCCGGGGGTGAAGTTCCACAACCTGCTGGTGGTCTCGCTGGGCGGACAGGGCCAGTACGAGCACGTCATCAACGAGACCGGCGCGCCGACGTCGGGCACGTCGACGACACCGTCCACGGTGGTGTCCTACCCGTGAGCCGAGGGCGGCCCCGTCCGTATGAGGACGGGGCCGCCCCGCCGGTCACCGCACCGGCCTCACGAACGGCGACCGGTCACTTCACCGACGCCCCTGCCGGCGCCGACTCCGCTGCCGGCGCCGGCGCGTAACCGGCCGGCCGGGCCGTGAACGTGCCGCGGCCCTGTGTCCGGCTGCGCAACCGCGTCGCGTAGCCGAAGAGTTCGGCCAGCGGGACGGATGCCGTGACGAGCGCCGCGCCACCGCTTGCCGTGGAGCCGGAGACCCGGCCGCGACGGGCGGCGAGGTCGCCGAGCACGCCGCCGACGGCGTCCTCGGGCACGGTGACCGTGACCTCGACGACCGGCTCCAGGAGGACCATCGCGCAGGCGCGCAGCGCCTCGCGCAGACCGAGCCTGCCCGCCGTGCGGAAGGCGGTCTCCGAGGAGTCCTTCACATGGGTCGCCCCGTCGGTGAGGGTGACCCGCAGCCCGGTCACCGGGTGCCCGCCGAGGGGTCCCTCGGCGAGGGCGTCCCGGCAGCCGGCCTCGACCGCGCGGACGTACTCCTGCGGCACCCGGCCACCGACGACGGCCGAGCGGAACTCGAACCCGCCGTCGAGCGGCTCGACATCGAGGACGACATGGGCGAACTGCCCTGCCCCACCGTCCTGTTTGACGTGCCGGAAGACCAGCCCGGACACCCCGCGGCCGACCGTCTCACGGTAACTCACCCTGGGACGCCCGACGTTGACCTCCAGCCCGTGGGAGAGCCGGAGCTTCTCCGCCGCCACCTCGAGGTGCAGTTCACCCATCCCGGACAGCACCGTCTGGCCCGTCTCGGGATCCGTCCGCACGACCAGCGACGGGTCCTCCTCGGCCAGCCGCGCGAGGGCCGACACCAGCTTGTCGGTGTCGGCGGCCCGGCGCGCCTCGACCGCCACGGACACCACCGGCTCGGTGACGCCGGGAGGTTCGAGGACGAGCGGCGCCCCGGGATCGCAGAGGGTCGAGCCGGCGCGGGCGGACTTCAGCCCGATCACGGCGACGATGTCCCCGGCGACCGCACGGTCCACCTGTGCGTGCCGGTCGGCCTGCACCCTGAGGATTCGCCCGATCCGCTCGCTGCGGCGCGCACCCGCGTCCCACACGGTATCCCCCTTCCCGATCGTTCCCGAATAGACCCGCAGGTACGTCAGCCGCCCCGTCGAGGTGGCGTTCACCTTGAACGCCAGCGCCGCGAACGGCGCCTGCGGATCGGCCGCCCGCTCCTGCTCCGTACCGTCGTGCACGCCGCGGACGGCGGGCACGTCGAGCGGCGAGGGCAGGTACGAGACCACCGCGTCGAGCAGCGGCTCGATGCCGCGGTTACGGTAGGCCGAACCGCACAGCACCACCACGCCGTCGCCGGTGCGCGTCACGTCGCGCAGGGCGGCGGCCAGCGTCGGCGCGGAGAGGGCCGACCGCGCGCAGAACTCCTCCAGCGCACCGGTGTGCAGTTCCGCCACCGCCTCCTCCAGGAGCCGCCGACGCCGCCGCGCCTCCTCGCGCAGCTCCTCCGGCACCGGCCCCTCCACGGCCGTGTCACGGCCGTCGGCCCAGACCAGCGACCGCATGCGGACGAGGTCGACGACACCCCTGAAGGCGTCCTCCGCGCCGATGGGCAACTGCACGGCCAGCGGCGCCGGATGCAGCCGTTCACGGATCGAGGCGACGGCCGCGTCGAGGTCGGCGCCGGCGCGGTCCAGCTTGTTGACGAACGCGATCCGCGGCACGCCGTGCCGGTCCGCCTGCCGCCACACGGACTCGCTCTGCGGCTCCACCCCGGCCACCGCGTCGAACACCGCGACGGCACCGTCCAGCACACGGAGCGAACGCTCGACCTCGTCGGCGAAGTCCACGTGTCCCGGGGTGTCGATCAGATTGATCCGGTGGCCGTCCCAGGCACAACTGACCGCCGCGGCGAAGATGGTGATGCCACGGTCGCGCTCCTGCGGGTCGTAGTCGGTGACGGTGGTGCCGTCGTGCACCTCGCCGCGCCGGTGCGTGGTGCCGGTGGCGTACAGGATCCGCTCGGTGACGGTGGTCTTGCCCGCGTCGACGTGGGCGAGGATGCCGAGGTTGCGGACGACGGCGAGCGTGTTGGAGGTGGTGTTGGTGTTGGTGCGCACGGCCCGTTGGCCTTTCTGGTGATCGGTGATCATCGTCGATGATCGAAGAATCGAAAAAGGGCAGCGCGATTCCGGGCGAACGGCCTCGATTACGGGGGCAGTTGACCACTGCAGGCCGCGTCAGACGTTCGTCACGGGCATCCGGTACCGGCCGCGCGGCGGGCACCGGACGGCCGGGGACACGAGGATCACCTCGTACTGCGAGCAGGGGACGACGACATCGGTGCGGTAGCGCACAGCCGTCCTCCTCACTCGTGCCGCACGTCACGACGACGCACGGTGCGTGGCGAGTGTAGGGAACGCGGAGGGGGCGGGGCACCGGATTTTCCAGCGGTACGCAGCCGGTGAACTTTCCTGGAACGGCCGGAACTTATCCGCCGTGCCGCAAGTTTCCACGATGCTGTAGATCTCTTACGACCACCGACAACATGGAGTTCTCATGGCCCTGTGGGACCGCATCAAGGAATCCGCGTCGACGATGCAGACCCAGCTCGTGGCGAAGAAGAACGATCTGAAGAGCGGTGCCTTCCGCGACGCGAGCATGGCGATGTGCGCCCTGGTCGCCGCGGCGGACGGCACCATCGACCCGGCCGAGCGGCAGCGCGTGGCCCAGTTGATCGCCACCAACGAGGTCCTGCAGAACTTCCCCGCCGACGATCTGCGCCGCCGTTTCGAGGAGAACCTGAACAAGCTGACGACCGACTTCGCCTTCGGCAAGGTCAGCGTGCTCCAGGAGGTCGCCAAGGCGAAGAAGAAGCCCGCCGAGGCCCGTGCCGTCATCCAGATCGGCATCGTCATCGGCGGTGCCGACGGCGACTTCGACAAGACGGAGCAGGCCGTCGTGCGGGAGGCGTGCTTCACGCTCGACCTGCCCCCGCACGAGTTCGACCTCTGATCCGCCGGCCGGCGGCCCTCTGGCGCGCTACAACGGGGTCGCCGCCTTGGGGATCGGGAACATGGTGAACGCCGCGCTCGCCGAGGACATGGCGGAGAGGGCGGCACCGGCGGCCACCGTCCCTGCGTCGCGGCGGCGTACCCGGTGACGGTCACAGCGGCAGGGTCGCGCAGGCGACCGCCGGGTGTGGGCGAGGGTGCCGTCGGGACGCTCGCGGACTCGGCCCGCGGGCACCGGTTCCGGGGCGGCCCGCAGGGCGGCGAGCACCTGGGCCTCCGGTTCGCCCGGCCCCCGCCGGCGAATCAGCCGCTCCGTCGTCGTGAGATGCCCGGCAGGGGTTTACGCGGCAGAGAATCGGTCAGGCGCGTGGGATGTCCCATCCTCAGACCACAGCCGCACCTCAGGCAAGACAGTCCCCCGAGGCCACAGGTTCCCCTCGGGGCTGGCGCCAAAAGCGGCCGGAACGGCGCGACGCGTACTACGACAACGCGAAGTACCTGGCGATCGTGCTGGTGGCGATGGGGCATTCGTGGGAGCCGCTGCGCGACGGAAGCCGGACCGTCACCGCGCTCTACAACTTCGTCTACGCCTTCCACATGCCGGCGTTCATCGTCATCTCCGGCTACTTCTCCCGCGGCTTCGACGCGAGTCCGGCGAAGATCAAACGCCTGGTCACGGGCGTCCTGGTGCCGTACGTCGTCTTCGAGACGGCGTACACCCTCTTCACCCGCTGGACCGACGGCGTCCCGGACCGGCCCATCACGCTGCTGGACCCCCTGTATCTGACGTGGTTCCTGATCGCGCTGTTCGTCTGGCGGCTGACGACGCCGATCTGGAGGACCGTGCGGTGGCCGCTGCCGGTGGCGCTCGTGATCGCGATGCTGGCGTCCGTCTCGCCGTCCATAGGCAACGACCTCGATCTCCAGCGTGTGCTGCAGTTCCTGCCCTACTTCGTGCTCGGCCTGTGCCTGCGGCCGGAGCACTTCCGGCTGCTGCGCCGCTGGCGGGTGCGCACGCTGGCCGTGCCGGTGCTCGCCGGTGCGCTCGCCGTGTCGTACTGGGCGGCCCCGCGCATGACCGGCGCCTGGTTCTTCCACCGCGACAGCGCCCAGGAGCTGGGCGCGCCCGCCTGGTACGGGCCCCTGATGACGCTCGCCGGCTTCGGCTGCTCGATGGTCCTGGTCGCCTGCTTCCTGTCCTGGGTGCCGGGCCGCCGCCTGTGGTTCACCGCGCTGGGCGCGGGCACGCTCTACGGGTATCTGCTGCACGGCTTCCTCGCCCAGGGCTCGAAGTTCTGGGGCTGGTACGACCCCACCTGGATCCACGGCCCGCTCGGCGAGATCACCGTGACGCTCGTCGCCGGCGCGGTGGTGACCGTTCTGTGCACACCGCCGGTCCGGCGGATCTTCCGTTTCGTGATCGAGCCGGGGATGGACTGGGCGTTCCGACGGAACCCGCAGGAACTGCGGCTGTCCTGAGGAGCCGCCCACCCCGGCCGGCCGGGTCGCTACCGGATCCTGCGTTCCGCGCCGGCCCAGGCCCGATCGCGCAGGACGAACTTCTGGATCTTGCCGGTGGACGTCTTGGGCAGTTCTCCGAACACCACGTGCTTGGGTGCTTTGAACCGGGCCAGCCGGGTCCGGACGAACTCGATGATCTCGGCCTCGGTGGCCTCGGCGCCGTCCAGCAGGCTCACGTACGCGGCAGGCACCTCCCCCCACCGCTCGTCGGGTACCGCGACGACCGCGACCTCCGAGACGGCCGGATGGTCGGCGATGACCTGCTCGACCTCGACCGAGGCGATGTTCTCCCCGCCGGAGATGATCACGTCCTTGCTGCGGTCGCGCAGTTCGACGTATCCGTCCGGGTGGACGACACCGAGGTCGCCGGTGCGGAACCAGCCGTCCGGTGCGGCCCTCCTGGTGGCCTCCTCGTCCTTGAAGTAGCCGAGCATGAGGTTGTTGCCGCGCAACGAGATCTCCCCCACCGACGTCCCGTCCGCGGGAACGTCGGAACCGTCCCCGGCGATCACGCGCACCGCGCACGAGATCATGTTGCCGACGCCCTGGCGCGCCTTGAGACGGGCCCGGGCCTGGTCGTCGAGGGTGTTCCACTCCGGGCGCCAGTCGCAGATCATGGCCGGGCCGAACGTCTCGGTCAGCCCGTACAGATGCGTGACGTCGAAGCCCAGTTCCCCCATCCGCCGCAGGATCGCCGGGGACGGCGGCGCGCCGCCGGTCGCGACCTTCACCGTCTGCGCGAGCGGCGAGGCGTCCGGCGCGTGGGCGAGCATCGACAGCACCGTCGGGGCGCCCTCGAGGTGAGTCACTCCCTCCGTGTGCAACAGCCGCCACACCTCGGCGGGTTCGACCTTCGGCAGGCATACGTGCGTGGCCGCCGCCGCGGTCACCGCCCACGGGAAGCACCAGCCGTTGCAGTGGAACATCGGCAGGGTCCACAGGTGCACCGCGGACGGCGACAGCCCGGTGTGCCCCACCATGGCCAGCGACTGCAGATAGGCGCCCCGATGGTGGTACATCACGCCTTTGGGCCGTCCGGTCGTCCCGGACGTGTAGTTGATCGACAGCAGAGACCGCTCGTCCTCCGGACGGATCGCGGTCGGGGTCGCGCCGGCCAGCAGGCGCTCGTACTGCTCCCCCGCCCGGATCCGGTGCGGGGGCTCGGGCAGGTCGGCGACCGCGGCGTCGGCCAAGTCGTCGAAAAGGGGGTCGTGCACCAGCACCGACGCCTCGCAGTGGCGCAGGATGTAGGCGATCTCGCCGGCCGACAGCCGGGTGTTGACGGCCACCAGCGGGACACCGGCCCACGGCACCCCGAAGTTCGCCTCCAGCAGTACGTGCGTGTTGGGCGCGAGCACCGCGACCGGCCGGCCCTGCGCGAGAGGTGCCAGCACGCCGGCCAGCCGGCGGCAGCGGTCGTGGAACTCCGTGTACGACCAGCGCCGGTCGCCGTCCACGACCGCGATCCGCTCTCCGTGCGCCGCCGCGGCCCGGTCCAGATACGACACGGGGGTGAGCGGCTCGAACGACAGGGCCGAGGCAGGCCCCCACTCCGGTTCGATCATCGGTTCCGGCCCTCCGCTCGCGTCAGCGAAACGCGAAAGACCCCTGATCAACAGGGGTCTTGGCTGGTGTCCGAGGGGGGACTTGAACCCCCACGCCCGATAAAGGGCACTAGCACCTCAAGCTAGCGCGTCTGCCATTCCGCCACCCGGACGAGGTGTCTGCCGCCTTGACGGGGGGTGTTCCCCGCGGCGACACGGACAACAATACCAAGGTTTCGCAGTGCCCTTCACCTGCATATCCGCGTGCTTCCCGGGTGCCTGTCCCGGCCGCGGCGACGCGCTTTCGGCCGGCCGGGAAGGCCGGCCGAAAGCGCGTCACCAACGGTGATCGGGCCGTTACGGCCGTCGGCCGTCCGTCACGGCATGAGGTGGTAGTCCGGGAAGTTCCCGGGCAGCCGCTCCCCCGCCGGCCCCTGGGTCACGGCTCGGACGAGGAGTTCGCCGCCGACGAAGGCGCCCCGCCAGGACGCCCCGAAGCCGCCGAACAGTTCGTCCCGGTCACCGCGGGAGCGGGCCTTGCCGTGTCCTGTCTTGAACGCGCGGATCTGCGGGGCCAGCCGGTCGAAGGTGGACCGGTCGTCCGTGGACAGGGTGGCCACGAGCGCGCCGTTGGAGGCGTTCATCGCGGCGAGCAGCTCCGCCTCCGTGTCGACCAGGACGATCGTGTCGACCGGGCCGAACGGCTCCGCGTGGTGCAGCGGTGACGACGGCGGCGGATTGAGGAGCGTGACCGGCTGGACGTACGCCGAGGTGTCCTGGCCGGGCAGGAAGCGGGCCTCGTCCTCACCGGCGCGGTGCAGCGGGACCGCGCCGCGCGCGATGGCCTCGGCGATCTGGTCGCGCAGCTCCTTGGCCTTGGCGGCGTTGATGACCGGCCCGAAGTCCAGCTGCGGATACGGGTCGTCGGGCCGCTCGACGGCGAGCGGGTGGCCGACCTTCAGGGTGCGCACCGCCGGGAGGTACGCCGCCAGGAAGTCGTCGAACAGCTGCCGCTGGACGACGAAGCGCGGGTACGCCGTGCAGCGCTGCTTGCCGTAGTCGAAGAGCTTGGGGATCACCGCGCCGAGCGCGTCCCAGTCCGAGTAGTTCCAGATGCCCCAGGTGTTGAGTCCTTCCTGTTCGAGCACGTGGCGCTTGCCGAGGTCGGCGACGGCCGTGGCCACCGCGGCGCCGGTGTCGCGGCCTCCGACGAAGGAGACGCAGCCGATCTCCGGCGCCCGCACCAGCGCCTGGGACAGCTCACCCCCGCTGCCGCTGACCAGAGTGGCCGGGATCCCCTCCCCCGCGGCGAGCGCGCAGGCCAGGGTGAGACACGCGACGCCGCCGTCGGTCGGGGTCTTGGCGATCACCGCGTTGCCGGCCAGGGCCTGGACCAGCATGGCGTGGACGAGCACGCTCATCGGATAGTTCCAGCTCGCGATGTTGGAGACCGGGCCGTCCAGCGGGGCCCGGCCGTCGAGCATCGGCTCGATGCCGTCGACGTACCAGCGCACGCCGTCGATCGCCCGGTCGACGTCCGCCTGCGCGAGCCGCCAGGGCTTGCCGATCTCCCAGACGAGCAGCAGGGCGAGGAGTTCGCGGTGCTGGGTGAGCGCGTCGAGGGTGGCCGCGACGCGGGCGCGGCGTTCCTCGAGGGGGACGTGCCGCCAGGCGCGGTGCTGGTCGAGCGAGGCGCGGACGGCCTGGTGCGCGGTGTCGCGGTCCAGGCGGGGCGGGCCGGCGATGGGGCTGCCGTCGACGGGGCTGGTGCCGGGCAGCGCCCGGCCGTCCGCCTTCCAGCCGGAGCCCCAGAGGTTGAGGACGCGGTCGTCCCGGAACGCCTCGGGGGCGACGCGGAGGCAGCGCTGCCAGGCGTCCTGCCAGGACGTACCGGCTTTGAGCGTCCGGGAGTTGGTGGTGAGGGTCGATGCCATTCGGTTGCTCCGCTCTCGGTGCACAGTCGGGGGCGGGGATTGCGTGGCTCAGTTCGACTATGAGCGACCTATCGCTGCTCTTCGAGACGTGAGAGCACAAGTTTCGCCGTCTCCGTCGGTGTGCTTCCCACACTGACCCCGACCGCCTCAAGCGCCTCCTTCTTCGCCTGCGCGGTGCCGGAGGAACCGGACACGATCGCGCCGGCGTGCCCCATCGTCTTGCCCTCGGGCGCGGTGAAGCCGGCGATGTAGCCGACCACGGGCTTGGTGACGTGTTCCTGGATGTAGGCCGCCGTCCGCTCCTCGGCGTCGCCGCCGATCTCACCGATGAGGACGATGAGTTCGGTGTCGGGGTCGTCCTGGAAGGCGGCCAGGCAGTCGATGTGGGTGGTGCCCACGACCGGGTCGCCGCCGATGCCGACACAGGTGGAGAAGCCGATGTCCCTCAGCTCGTACATGAGTTGGTAGGTGAGCGTGCCCGACTTCGACACCAGGCCGATACGGCCGGGCTTGGTGATGTCGGACGGGATGATGCCCGCGTTGGACTGTCCCGGAGTGATCAGGCCCGGGCAGTTGGGGCCGATGATCCGTGTGCCTTTCGACTTCGCGTACGTGTGGAAGGCGACGGAGTCGTGGACGGGGATGCCCTCGGTGATGACGACCGCCAGGCCGATGCCGGCGTCGGCGGCCTCGATGACGGCGGCCTTGGCGAAGGCGGGCGGCACGAAGACGACGGTGACGTCGGCGCCGGTGGCGTGGATGCCCTCGGCGACCGACCCGAAGACGGGGACGGCCCGGTGGTCGAAGTCGACGCTGTGGCCGGCCTTGCGCGGGTTGACGCCGCCGACGACGTTCGTGCCGGCCGCGAGCATCCGCCGGGTGTGCTTCATGCCCTCGCCGCCGGTCATGCCCTGGACGAGAACCTTGCTCTCCTTGGTGAGATAGATGGCCATGTCGTCCCGTCTCCTCAGTTGGCGGTGGCGAGTTGGGCGGCCCGGGCGGCGGCGCCGTCCATGGTGGTGGCCTGCTGCACCAGTGGGTGGGCGCGCTCGTCGAGGATGGCGCGGCCGCGTGCCGCGTTGTTCCCGTCGAGCCGCACCACCAGCGGCTTGGTCAACTGCACGGCGTCCAGCGCCTGCACGATGCCGTCGGCGACCGCGTCGCAGGCGGTGATCCCGCCGAAGACGTTGACGAAGACCGACTTCACGGCCGGGTCGGAGAGGATGACGGACAGCCCGTCGGCCATGATCTGGGCGGAGGCCCCGCCGCCGATGTCGAGGAAGTTGGCGGGGCGGGCGCCGCAGCCCGCGACCACGTCGAGGGTCGACATGACCAGGCCGGCGCCGTTGCCGATGATGCCGACCTCGCCGTCCAGCTTGACGTAGTTGAGGCCCTTGGCGGCGGCCGCCGCCTCCAGCCTGTCGTCGTGCTCCACGCCCTCGGCGCCCCAACGCGCCTGCCGGAAGCGGGCGTTGTCGTCCAGGGTGACCTTGCCGTCGAGTGCCAGGATCTGGCCCTGTTCCGTACGCACGAGCGGGTTGACCTCGACGAGCAGCGCGTCCTCCCGGACCAGCACCTGCCACAGCCGTACGAGCACGTCGACGGTCTGCGGCGGCAGGCCCGCCGCCTCCGCGATCTCGCCCGCCTTCGCCGAGGTCACGCCCTCGGCCGGGTCGATCGGGATGCGGGCCACCGCTTCCGGACGACTGGCGGCGACCTCCTCGATCTCCATGCCGCCCTCGGCGGAGGCGATCGCGAGGAACGTGCCCGCCGCCCGGTCGAGCACGTAGGAGACGTAGTACTCGGTCTCGATGTCCACGGGCTGCGCCAGCATCACCCTGCCGACCGTGTGGCCCTTGATGTCCATGCCGAGGATGTGCCGTGCGGTGAGCTCCGCGGCGGCCGGATCGGCAGCCAGTTTCACCCCGCCCGCCTTGCCTCGTCCGCCTGTCTTGACCTGGGCTTTCACCACCACTCGCCCGCCCAGCCTGCGGGCGATCTCGCGTGCTTCCTTGGGCGAGTCGGTGACCTCCGCCCTCGGCACCACGATGCCGTGCTCCTCGAAGAGTTCTCTTGCCTGGTGTTCGTACAGGTCCATTTCGGCTCCTGTCTTAAAAGTGCCGCACGCCCCCTGGACACCACCCACCGGATGCGGGATAACAAGGTTCATACAGTATTCGTCGACTGTATGCAATGTACCGCGAGAGCAGTTCAACCCCCTACGAAGGGACAGGACTTCGCCATGCCCGACGACACCCAGGACGTGATTTCCGGCGGTCATCTGGTGGCCAAGGCCCTCAAGGCCGAGGGAGTCGACCGCATCTACACGTTGTGCGGCGGCCACATCATCGACATCTACGACGGCTGCGTCGACGAGGGCATCGAGGTCGTCGACGTCCGCCACGAGCAGGTCGCCGCGCACGCCGCCGACGGTTACGCCCGGCTCACCGGCAAGCCGGGCTGCGCGGTGGTCACCGCCGGCCCGGGGACGACGGACGCCGTCACCGGTGTCGCCAACGCCTTCCGTGCGGAGTCACCGATGCTGCTGATCGGCGGCCAAGGGGCCCTCACCCAGCACAAGATGGGGTCGCTGCAGGACCTGCCGCACGTCGACATGATGACGCCGATCACCAAGTTCGCGGCGGCCGTGCCGGACACGGCGCGCGCCGCGGACATGGTGTCGATGGCGTTCCGCGAGTGCTACCACGGCGCGCCCGGCCCCTCCTTCCTGGAGATCCCGCGCGACGTGCTGGACGCCAAGGTGCCGGTGGAGAAGGCGCGCGTGCCGAAGGCCGGCGCCTACCGCGCCTCGACCCGCTCGGCCGGCGACCCCGAGGCCGTCGAGAAGCTCGCCGACCTGCTGGTGCACGCCGAGAAGCCGGCCATCCTGCTCGGCAGCCAGGTCTGGACGACCCGCGGCACCGAGGCGGCCATCGACCTCGTGCGCACCCTGAACATCCCGGCGTACATGAACGGTGCAGGCCGTGGCACCCTCCCGCCCGGCGACCCGCACCACTTCCAGCTGTCGCGCCGCTACGCCTTCTCCAACGCCGACGTCATCGTCATCGTCGGCACGCCTTTCGACTTCCGCATGGGCTACGGCAAGCGGCTCTCGCCGGACGCGACCGTCGTGCAGATCGACCTCGACTACCGCACCGTCGGCAAGAACCGCGACATCGACCTCGGCATCGTCGGCGACGCCGGACTCGTCCTGAAGTCGGTGACCGAGGCCGCCTCCGGACGCGTCAACGGCGGTGCCGCCAAGCGCAAGGAGTGGCTCGACGAGCTGCGCACCGCCGAGCAGGCCGCCATCGAGAAGCGGCTGCCCAGCCTGAGGTCGGACGCCTCACCGATCCACCCGTACCGCCTGGTCAGCGAGATCAACGACTTCCTGACCGAGGACTCGATCTACATCGGTGACGGCGGCGACATCGTCACCTTCTCCGGGCAGGTCGTGCAGCCCAAGTCCCCCGGGCACTGGATGGACCCGGGGCCGCTCGGCACCCTCGGCGTCGGCGTCCCCTTCGTGCTCGCGGCCAAGCAGGCGCGGCCCGACAAGGAGGTGGTGGCCCTCTTCGGCGACGGCGCCTTCTCCCTCACCGGCTGGGACTTCGAGACCCTCGTCCGCTACGACCTCCCCTTCGTCGGCATCGTCGGCAACAACTCCTCCATGAACCAGATCCGTTACGGCCAGGCGCAGAAGTACGGCCTGGAGCGCGAGCGGATCGGCAACACCCTCGGCGACGTCCACTACGACAAGTTCGCCCAGATGCTGGGCGGTTACGGCGAGGAGGTGCGCGACCCCGCCGACATCGGCCCCGCGCTGCGCCGCGCCCGCGAGTCGGGCAAGCCGTCGCTGATCAACGTCTGGGTCGACCCGGACGCGTACGCCCCCGGAACCATGAACCAGACCATGTACAAGTGAGGTGACCTGGTGACCACGGAGATCATTTCGACCTCGCAGCCGACCAAGGCGCTGGCCGGCGTCCGCGTCCTCGACATGACCCACGTCCAGTCCGGGCCCTCCGCGACCCAGTTGCTGGCCTGGCTCGGCGCGGACGTGATCAAGCTGGAGGCGCCGACCGGAGACATCACGCGCAAGCAGCTGCGCGATCTGCCGGACGTCGACTCCCTCTACTTCACGATGCTCAACTGCAACAAGCGGAGCATCACCCTCAACACCAAGACCGAGCGTGGCAAGGACATCCTGACCGAGCTGATCCGGCGCTCCGACGTCATGGTCGAGAACTTCGGGCCGGGCGCGGTCGACCGCATGGGCTTCACCTGGGACCGCATCCAGGAGATCAATCCTCGGATCGTCTATGCCTCCATCAAGGGGTTCGGCGAGGGCCCGTACACCAACTTCAAGGCGTACGAGGTCGTCGCGCAGGCCATGGGCGGATCGATGTCGACCACCGGTTTCGAGGACGGACCGCCGCTGGCTACGGGGGCCCAGATCGGGGACTCGGGCACGGGCGTCCACGTGGTGGCGGGGATCCTCGCGGCGCTGTTCCAGCGCGAGCACACCGGGCGCGGCCAGCGGGTGAACGTGGCCATGCAGCACGCTGTGCTCAACCTCTGCCGGGTGAAGCTGCGCGATCAGCAGCGCCTGGCCCACGGCCCGCTCGCTGAATATCCCAACGAGGACTTCGGCACCGAAGTTCCCAGGTCGGGCAACGCCTCCGGCGGCGGTCAGCCAGGCTGGGCGGTGCAGTGCGCGCCGGGCGGCCCGAACGACTACGTGTACGTCATCGTCCAGCCCGTCGGCTGGAAGCCCATCAGTGAGCTGATCGGCAGGCCGGAATTGGCGGAGGACCCCGAGTGGGCGTCGCCGGAGGCCCGCCTGCCCAAGCTCGGCAAGATGTTCCAGCTGATCGAGGAGTGGTCCTCGACCCTGCCCAAGTGGGAGGTGCTGGAGCGGCTGAACGCCCACAACATCCCGTGCGGGCCGATCCTCTCCACCAGGGAGATCATCGAGGACCGGTCGCTGGTCGCCAACGAGATGGTCGTCACCGTGCCGCACCCCGAGCGCGGCGAGTTCACCACGGTCGGCAGCCCGCTGAAGCTGTCCGACTCCCCCGTCGAGGTGACCAGTTCACCGCTGCTCGGCGAGCACAACGAAGAGGTCTACGTCGGCGAGCTCGGCCTCGGCGACGAGGAGCTGCGCCTGCTCAAGTCGAACGGAGTGATCTGACGTGATGGCGGAAGACCGGGAGCTGAGGGTGCGGTCGCTCCTCGACACTGTGCGGGCCGAGGGGCGGACCGCGCTGACCGCGCCCGAGGGCAAGGTGATCGCCGACGCGTACGGCATCGCGGTACCGGGAGAGGAGCTGGCCACCGACGTCGATGAGGCCGTCTCGTACGCGGCGCGCTTCGGCGGGCCCGTCGTGATGAAGATCGTCTCGCCGGACATCCTGCACAAGACGGACGCCGGTGGTGTGATCGTCGGTGTCGAGGGCGCCGCGGACGTACGGGCCGCGTTCCACAAGATCGTCGAGAACGCGCGGGCGTACGACGCCCAGGCGCGTATCGAGGGCGTGCAGGTCCAGGAGCTGCTGCCGCAGGGGCAGGAGGTCATCGTCGGCGCGGTCACCGACCCGACCTTCGGGAAGGTCGTCGCCTTCGGGCTCGGCGGGGTGCTCGTCGAGGTCCTCAAGGACGTCACGTTCCGGCTGGCGCCGGTGAGCGCCGACGAGGCGATGTCCATGCTGGACTCGATCCGGTCGGCGGAGATCCTGCACGGGGTGCGCGGCGCCCCGGCCGTGGACCGGTGGGCGATCGCCGAGCAGATCCGCAGGGTGTCGCAACTGGTGGCGGACTTCCCGGAGATCGCCGAGGTCGACCTCAACCCGGTGATCGCGACCCCGGAAGGTGCCGTCGCCGCCGACATCCGCGTGATCCTCGCCGAGAAGCAGCCGGCCCCGCGCAGGAAGTACACGCGCGAGGAGATCCTCACCTCGATGCGGCGCCTGATGCAGCCCGCCTCGGTCGCCGTGATCGGCGCCTCCAACGAGCAGGGCAAGATCGGCAACTCGGTGATGCGCAATCTCATCGACGGCGGCTTCTCCGGAGAGATCCATCCGGTGAACCCCAAGGCCGATGACATTCTGGGCCGCAAGGCGTACAAGAGTGTCACGGACGTTCCCGGTGAGGTGGATGTGGCGGTCTTCGCTATCCCCGCCAAGTTCGTGGCCTCGGCCCTGGAGGAGGTGGGACGCAAGAACATCCCCAATGCCGTGCTGATCCCCTCCGGCTTCGCGGAGACCGGCGAGCACGAACTCCAGGAGGAGATCGTCGCGATCGCCGAGCGGTACGGCGTCCGCCTCCTCGGTCCGAACATCTACGGCTACTACTCCACGTGGCAGGACCTGTGCGCCACGTTCTGCACGCCGTACGACGTCAAGGGCGGGGTGGCGCTGACCTCGCAGTCCGGCGGCATCGGCATGGCCATCCTGGGCTTCGCCCGCACCACGAAGACGGGTGTGTCGGCGATCGTGGGCCTCGGCAACAAGTCGGACCTTGACGAGGACGACCTGCTGACCTGGTTCGGCGAGGACCCCCACACCGAGTGCATCGCGATGCACCTGGAGGACCTCAAGGACGGGCGCGCCTTCGTGGAGGCCGCGCGCGCGACCGTGCCGAAGAAGCCGGTCGTGGTGCTGAAGGCGGGCCGTACGGCGGCGGGCGCGAAGGCCGCCGGCTCGCACACCGGGGCGCTCGCGGGCGACGACGCCGTCTACGACGACATCCTCAGGCAGGCCGGCGTCATCAGGGCGCCCGGGCTGAACGAGATGCTCGAGTACGCGCGCGCGTTGCCGGTGCTTCCCGTTCCCAAGGGCGACAACATCGTGATCATCACCGGGGCGGGCGGCAGCGGGGTGCTGCTGTCGGACGCGGTGACCGACAACGGCCTGTCCCTGATGGAGATTCCGGAGGACCTGGACGCGTCCTTCCGGAAGTTCATCCCGCCCTTCGGGGCCGCGGGCAACCCGGTCGACATCACCGGGGGCGAGCCGCCGTCGACGTACGAGGCGACGATCCGGCTGGGCCTGGAGGACCCGCGCATCCACGCTCTCGTCCTCGGCTACTGGCACACGATCGTGACTCCCCCGATGGTCTTCGCGGAGCTCACCGCGCGCGTGGTGGCCGAGTTCCGGGAGCGCGGCATCGAGAAGCCCGTGGTGGCCTCGCTCGCGGGCGACGTCGAGGTCGAGGAGGCCTGCCAGTACCTCTACGAGCGCGGGGTCGTGGCGTACCCGTACACGACCGAGAAGCCGGTGGACGTGCTCGGCGCCAAGTACCGCTGGGCCAGGGCGGCGGGACTGTTGGGGGGCGGTTCATGAGGTGAGTCGAAGCGGGGCCGGCCGGCAGTGCGGCCGGTCGGCCCCGGGACCCGTGCGCACGCGAAATGCATTGGACAGGGGGCGCTGGCCAGAGCTTTCGACGCAAGGGGCACTGAGCAAATGACAACCACCCACTATCCGTCCGTCCCCTGTAGGGAGGTGACGGACCGCAAAGGCCGCGTGTATCGGGTCGGCGAATCGGATGTCGATCTGATGGGCCGAACACGCACATTGATGGTCGTCCTGCCCTGGGTGGGCATGACGGGCATCAGCTCCGCCGAACTCGCATGCGCGTCGGCGGGGGGCACGCTCCACGAGGCGCAGGCGTGGAGCGGCGGGCACATCTTCCGGCTGCTGGGCGTCTGGGTCTTCTTCCAGGCGGCTACGGCCTACCCCGCCGGACTGCTGCGGGAGAGCGGCAGGCTCCCCGCCCGTACGGCGATGTCCCTCGGCGCCGTCGGCGCGCTGCTGGGCTACCTGTGGCTGACGGTCGTACCGGACATGGCGGTCTCCCAGATCGGATTCGGCGTCCTGAGCGGCATCGGCGCCGGACTTGTGGTGGCGACCTGCCTGAACACGGCCGGCAAGTGGTACCCGGAGCGAAAGGGCTTCAGGACGGGCTTCGTGAGCGGCGGTTTCGCCTGCGGGTCCGTGCCCTTCGCCGTCCTGGTTGCCTCGGGCCTCGACCTGGGGGCCCACCGGGCGGTGCTCGCGGCCGCGGGCATCGGGCTGTGCCTGGTGGTGGCCGCGGCCGGCCGCTCTCTCGAGGACCCGCCGAAGAACTGGTGGCCGGCCCACGTGGATCCGCTGCGGCTGACCGGCGACCCGAAGGCCCGCCGGGCACTGCGGAGGAACCCGCCGGCGGTCAGGCAGTACACCGTGAAGGAGGCCGTCCGCACTCCCGTCCTGTGGAGGATGTGGCTCTGCCTGCTGTGCACGGCCGGCGTCAGCGTGTACGGCATCGCGGTCCTGGTGCCGTTCGGCGACGAGTCCGGCTTCACGGGCCGGTCCCTGGCCACGGCGGTGGCCCTGACGGCCGTCGCGTACGGCACCGGAAGCGCTGCCGCCGGCTGGATCTCCGACCGCTGGGGACGCCGCAACACGCTCATCGCCGTCTGCGTCGTCCTCGGCACGGCACAGTTCGGCGTGCTGGTCTCCGGCCAGGCGGGCAGCATGCCGCTCCTGCTGCTCTGCTCCGTCGTCTGCGGTCTCGGCGGCGGGGCGGTCCTCCCCCTGTTCGCGGCCATGACGGCGGACCACTTCGGTGAGAACAACAACGCCACCATCCACGGGCTGCTCCACGGCTCGGCGCTGATCGCCGGGCTCGTCGCCACGGGCGTGGCCGCGCTCGTCGTCGGCACGTGGGACTACCACGGCGCATTCGTCCTGGCCGGCTCCATCGGCCTGGCCTCCGCAGTACCGGCCCTCTTCCTGAAATCCCCGGGCAGGCCCGACGCCCGGCGCATCGTCCCCAACCCGCACCCGCTCGGCGAGGAGATGTCCCTGACATGACCGCGGACCCGATAGCAACAGGCAGCTCGCCGGCAGAGCCCGGCGCCGCAAACCGTCCCTACCGAGAGGTCAAAGACTCCCACGGCCGTGTCTACCGCGTCGGCGAGACCGACAGGGACATCCTCGGCCACTCCCGCAAGTTCATGGTGTATCTCCCGTGGGCCGCCATGATGGCCATCAGCGTCTCCGAGTACGCGTACGGCTCCGCGGAGGACACCCTGTCCTCGGCGCACGGCTGGACGCAGAGCAACACCTTCTGGATCCTGAGCGTCTGGGTGTTCTTCCAGGCAGGCATCGCCTTCCCGGCCGGCTGGCTGCGCGAGCGCGGCATCCTCACCGCGCGCCGGGCCATGTACACCGGCGCGGCGATGTGTCTGGTCGGCTTCCTGGCCCTGTCCCACCTCGACAACGTGATGCTGGCCATCCTGGGCTTCGGTGTGGTCGGCGGTCTGGGCTCGGGCCTGATCTACGCCACTTGCATCAACATGGTCGGCAAGTGGTTCCCCGAACGGCGCGGCGCGAAGACGGGCTTCGTCAACGGCGGCTTCGCCTACGGCTCGCTGCCGTTCATCTTCATCTTCAACTACGCCTTCGACACCGGGAACTACAACGAGGTGCTCGACCTGATCGGCGTCTACGTGCTGATCGCGGTGGCCGTCTGCGCCTACTTCTTCAAGGACCCGCCGAAGAACTGGTGGCCCGCGGACATCGACCCGCTGTCCTTCTCCGGCAACACCAAGAGCGCGCACAGCCTGGCCAAGAACCCCCCGGCGGTGCGGCAGTTCACGCCGAAGGAGGCCATCAGGACCGGCATGCTCCCGCTGATGTGGATCACCATCGTCATGACGGCCGGTGTGTCGATCTTCGGCATCTCCTTCCAGGTCGACTTCGCCAAGGAGGCTGGCTTCGGCCCGCTGGTCGCGGCCTCCTCGATGGGTGTCATGGCCGTCATCAACGGAGTCGGCCGGGCCGTGGTCGGCTGGCTGTCGGACCTGTGGGGCCGCAAGCTGACCCTGGTGTTCGTCATCCTGGTCCTGGGCCTCGCCCAGTTCGGCGTCATCTGGGCCGGTGACATGAAGAACGAGTGGCTGTTCCTGTTCTTCGCCTTCCTCTCCGGCTTCGGCGGCGGCGCCTTCTACCCGATGTTCGCCGCCCTCACCCCGGACTACTTCGGTGAGAACTACAACGCCACCAACTACGGCCTGGTGTACAGCGGCAAGCTGGTCAGCGGCCTGTTCGGCGGCGGTCTGGGCTCCATGGTGGTCGCGGCCTGGGGCTACAACGGGGCGTACGCCCTGGCGGGCGGCGTCTCGATGATCGCGGCGGCGATCGCACTGCTCCTGCGCCAGCCCGGGCGCAGCAGCAGGGACGCGCTGACTCCGCAGCCGCAGCCCGCGAGCTGACGGCACGCGCGCGTGAGGAGGCCCTCCCCGGATGCGGGGAGGGCCTCCTCACATGTGCGCCCGGTGCTCCCGAGAGGGCCGTCAGCACTTCTCGCGCAGGCTGTGCAGATACTCGCTGGAGCGGCGCGCGAACGTGAACGACTCGGTGGGCTGGTCGTGTTCGGTCTGCCAGTGGTGTGCGAGGCGTTCGCCGCGCAGCCGGGTCACGGCGGACATGAACTTCTGGTAGTCGATGTCGCCGTCACCGACGTCGACCATGCGGTAGCCGAACTGGTTCGACGGATCGCTCACGCCGTCCTTGACGTGGAAGAGCGGATAGCGGTGGGGCTGCTTGAGCACGTAGTCGAGGGGCTCGAAGGGTGCGGCGCTGCCGTCGGGGCGCTTGGAGAAGCGGAACTGGCCCGCGTACGCCCAGAAGATGTCCATCTCCAGGTAGACCAGGCCGGGGTCGGTCTCGGCGAGCAGCACGTCGTAGAGGCGGACCTTGGGGTCGTCGGTGGCAAAGCCGAACTCGTCGGAGTGGTTGTGCTGGTAGAACTTCATGCCGCGCGCCTTCGCCGCCGCGCCGTAGGTGTTGAACTCCTCGGCGGCCCGCTTCCAGGCGTCGACGGTGTTGCCGTAGCGGCCCGGGCCCGAGGCGGTGCCGATGTGCTTGAGGCCGAGGGCCTCGGCGTCGTCGAGGACCTTGGTGAGGTTCTGGGCGAACGTGTAGGCGCTGGGGTCGCCGGAGGAGTAGCCGACGTGGCTGCCGATCGGGTTCAGTCCGTGGTTCTTCGCCAGCCGCCTGAGCTGGGCCAGGGTGATCGGGCCCGTGCCCTGGGTGTATCCGGCGAACTCGATCTCGTCGTACCCGTACTTCTCCAGCTCGGTGAAGACGGCCGCGAAGCCCAGCGAGGCGACCTTGTCGCGCAGGCTGTAGAGCTGCACGCCGAGCCGGCCGGGCGGCAGGACGGGACGTCCGCGGCCGGCGGCGGAGGTGCCGGCCGCGGCGGCGGGGGTCGAGGCTGCGCCGAGCAGGGCGGCGGCGGTGGCGCCCGCGGCCACGCCGAGCATGCCTCGTCTGGTGAGGCGGTGGGCGAGTTCGGGGTCCGTCTGAGAGGTGCGGCTCATGCCTGGAACTCCTCGGTGTCGGAGGGCGTTGTCAGAGGTGAGTGCTTCACTTGTGACCAGTCGGATCACCGGGATCCGGCGGGCCGGTGGGGCCGGTTTCTTCAGGTGAGACCGGCGAGTTGGAGCAGCAGTGACTTCACGTCGGTGGCCGCGAGGCGGTCGCCGACGGCGCGGGGGGTGGAGCAGATGAGGAGCGGACCTTCGTCGTCGCTCGCAGGGAGGCGGCCGTGGCTGCCGCGAATAGGTGAGGG
The DNA here is from genome assembly GCF_044457745.1 of Streptomyces sp. NPDC050534. Lineage (NCBI taxonomy): Bacteria > Bacillati > Actinomycetota > Actinomycetes > Kitasatosporales > Streptomycetaceae > Streptomyces > Streptomyces sp. NPDC050534. The sequence goes on along the minus strand of NZ_JBITHF010000002.1, from coordinate 831,599 downwards.
ATCCAGCGGCACGACCGCCATGCGGTAGCGCATGCCGAGCTTCTTGCGCGCCAGCGCGGTCGCGGCCTTGACCTTGACGTAGGGGTCGAGCGGATCCATGAAGAGTTCGACCGGGTCGTAGCCGGGTTTGCGGTGGATCTCGACGAGCTGCGCGAAGTCGGGCGCGCGGGCGTCGTCGAGCCAGTAGTAGTACGTGAACCAGGCGTCCGGCTCCGCGACGGCGACCAGTTCGCCGGAGCGCGGGTGGTCGAGGTGGTGGGTCTTCTTGCCCTCGTCGTCGAGGAGTTGGCCGATGCCGGGCAGGTCTGCCAGGGCCGCCCGCGTGGCGTCGAGGTCCTCGGGCCGGCGTACGTAGACGTGGGCGATCTGGTGGTCGGCGACCGCGAAGGCGCGGGACGCCATCGGGTCGAGGTACTCCATGCCGTCCTGCGTGTGCACTTCGAGGAGGCCGGCGCGGCGCAGGGCCCGGTTGATGTCGACGGGGCGGTCGGCGCGGGTGATGCCGTACTCGGACAGCGCGACGACGGTACGGCCCTCGGCGCGGGCGTCGTCCAGGAGCGGGGCCATGGCGGCGTCGAGGTCGGCCGCCGCTCGCAGGGAGCGTGGGTCGTCGGGGCCGAAGCGCTGCAGGTCGTAGTCGAGATGAGGGAGGTAGCAGAGCGTCAGGTCGGGATGGCGGGTGGCCATGATGTGGCGGGTCGCGTCGATGATCCAGCGGCTGGAGACCAGGTCGGCGCCGGGGCCCCAGAAGTGGAAGAGGGGGAACGTGCCGAGTTTCGCGGTGAGTTCGTCGTGCAGGGCCGGGGGCCGGGTGTAGCAGTCGGGTTCCTTGCGGCCGTCGGCGTAGTAGACGGGACGGGGGGTGACGGTGATGTCGGTGTCGGCGCCCATGGCGTACCACCAGCAGATGTTGGCGACCGTGTAGCCGGGGTGGGCGCGGCGGGCGGCGTCCCAGAGCTTGTCGCCGGCGACCAGTCCGTTGTGCTGCCGCCACAGCAGGACGTCGCCGAGCTCGCGGAAGTACCAGCCGTTGCCGACGATGCCGTGTTCGGACGGGTGGGTGCCGGTGAGGAAGGTGGACTGGGCGGCGCAGGTCACGGCGGGCAGGACGGTGCTGAGCGCTGCCCTGGAGCCGGACTGGGCGAGCGTCTTGAGGTGGGGCATGTGGTCCAGGAGACGGGGGGTGAGGCCGACGACGTCCAGGACGAGGAGCGGGGTGGGCTCTGGGGCCGCCCGATGGGTGGTCATGGGAGCTCCTTCAGGCCGAGGTCGGTCAGCAGGTCGCGGGCGAGGGTGAGTTCGGCGGCGATGCCCTCGGCGAGCTGGGTCCGGCCGCGGGGGCGCAGCTCGGGTGGGAGGGCCTGCCAGGTGTAGGTCTCGACCTCCAGATGGCGGGTGAGCGGGTGCGGGCCGCCCACGAGCCGGGTCAGTGCGGCCTTGAGGACGGGGAGCGTGGAGGTGAGGGGCGCGGCGGGGGCCGCGTGCAGGGGGACGTGGAAGTGGGCGCGCCAGGGGCCCGAGTCGGGCAGGGCGTCGGCGTCGAGGGCCTCGCCCAGGTCGTCGGTACCCCGGAGGCCGGCGGCGGTGGAGGTGCGGGTCTGGTGCAGGAAGCGGGGTTCGTCGAAGGCGGCGAGGGCCGCGCGGACCTCGGGGAGATGGGGGTGTTCGGCGTGCAGGGCGGCTGACAGCTGGGACTTGACGACGGGGACACGAGCTGCGGCGAGCGCGTCCAGGGCGGTGTGCGGATCTTCGAAGGAGGTGGCGAGGTGGCAGGTGTCGACACAGACGCCGACGCGGTCGCGGGCGATCGCGGTGAGCGGGGTGAGGGCGTCGGCGGTGGTCTCGACGACGCAGCCCGGTTCGGGTTCGAGGCCGACGCGGATGGAGCGGCCGGTCAGTTCGTCGAGGGCGTCGAGACGTTCGGCGAGCGTGACGAGGGCGGCGTGGGCCTTCTCCGCGCGGCCGGGGTCATAGGCGGTGCGCCAGGCGAGCGGCAGGGTGGAGACGGTGCCGTCGGTGACGTCGTCGGGGAGGAGTCCGGCGAGGACGCGGGCCAGGGCGGTGGTGTGCTCGAGGCGCTCGGGATCGGCCCAATCGGGCCGGTACACACGGTACTTGACCTTCTCGGCGCCGAAGCCCTCATAGGGGAAGCCGTTCAGGGTGACGACCTCGAGGCCGCGCCGGTCGAGCTCGGTGCGCAGGCCGCGCAGGGCGGAGGGGTCGGTGACGAGGGCGTGCGCGGCGTCCTTGGCTAGCCACAGGCCGATGCCGAGGCGGTCGCGGCCGAGGAGACGGCGGACGGGCTCGCAGTGGTCGCGGAGCTGCGCGAGGACGCCGTCGAGGGTCTCGGCCGGGTGGACGTTGGTGCAGTAGGCGAGGTGGACGGTGGAGCCGTCGGGGTGCCGGAAGCGCATGGCTCACGCCCCGCCGCGCAGGATGGAGTTGCCCTCGTGGGTGGCTTCCGGGGCCGTGACGCCGAGGTTCAGGCGGCCGCTGAGCCCGTAGAAGGCGACGGGGTTGCGCCACAGCACCCGGTCGACCTCGTCGTCGGTGAAGCCCTCGGCCAGCATCAGCTCGCCGACCTTGCGGGTCTTGAGCGGGTCGCTCCTGCCCCAGTCGGCGGCGGAATTCACCAGCACCTGCTCGGGACCGTAGGCACGCAGGATCGCGACCATCCGCTGCTCGTCCATCTTGGTGTCGGGATAGACGGAGAAGCCGAGCCAGCAGCCGCTGTCCTTGGCCTCCTTGACGGTGGTCTCGTTGAGGTGGTCGACCAGGACGCGGTCCGGGCGCAGCGCCGACTCGTGCACGACGTCGAGAGTGCGGCGCAGTCCGGCGAGCTTGTCGCGGTGCGGGGTGTGGACGAGGGCGGGCAGCTCGTGGTCGGCGGCGAGCTGGAGCTGGGCGGCGAGGGCGGTGTCCTCGGCGGAGGTCATCGAGTCGTAGCCGATCTCGCCCACGGCGACCACCTGGTCCTTGACGAGATAGCGGGGCAGTTCGTCGAGGACGGGGACGCAGCGCGGGTCGTTCGCCTCCTTGGGGTTGAGGGCGATCGTGCAGTGGTGGGCGATGCCGTACTGGGCGGCGCGGAAGGGCTCCCAGCCCAGGAGAGAGTCGAAGTAGTCGAAGAAGGAGGCGGGCGAGGTGCGCGGCTGGCCGAGCCAGAAGGCGGGTTCGACCAGGGCGCGGACGCCCGCGACGTGCATCGCCTCGTAGTCGTCGGTGGTGCGCGACGTCATATGGATGTGGGGGTCGAAGATGCGCATCAGGACTCCTTGCCGTCGGTGCCGCGCGCGCCGTGCTCGGCGGTCCGCGCGGGTGGGGTGGCCGTGGGGTCGGACAGGGTCAGGACGCGGTACAGGTCTTCGGGCACGGGACGGCCCGCGGCGGTGCGTTCGGCGGCGTAGTCGCGCAGCATGCGGGCGAGTTCGGCGTCTGCGTGGGCGCGGCGGTCGAGGTCGGCGACCTCGGCGACGGGCACGCCGGTGAACAGGCACTTCAGGACGGCGTGGCGCCACAGATGGGGGGCCAGGTGCCGGGCGGCGTAAGGGCCGACGGCAGCGGCGAGGACGCTGGTGTCGTTGGTGCGCAGGGCGTCCTCGACCAGCGGCAGGGCGTCGGGGCCCTCGATCAGATGGGGCAGGGCGTGCAGCACGGAGCGGCGTTCGGCGGCGGTGCCCTGGTGGTAGACGCGGGTGACGGCGTCGGTGCCGGCGCGGGCGGTGTGCAGGATCAGCACGCGGGCGGCGTCGGCGTGCTCGGAGCCGCACCGGCGTCCGGCCTCGGCGAGGCGCAGTTCCCATACGGAGATTGGTCCGCGGATGCCGGGTTGTGCGGCGGCCTCGTCGAGGGCCTGGTCGAGCCAGGCGCGGGCGGCTCCGTCGAGGCGGGTCCTGAGGTGGTCGTGCAGTTCGGCCGGTGACGTGCGGGCGGGGGTGGTGCCCTCGGTGTCTGCCGCGGGGGTGTCCCAGGCGGTGTGGGGGCGCGTCATGAGGTCCTGCTCCCTTCGGGGGTGGCGGAGGGATCGCCGTGCGGCGGTGCGGGGGCGGCGGCCGTTCCGGAGGCGCGGCGCAGGAACGGCAGGGAGTGAGCGGCGAAGTGGGGGCCCGCGTGGGAGTGGCGGGGCAGTTCGACGACGGTCAGGCCCTGGTAGCCGGTGGCGGCCAGGGCCGCGAGGACGGGCGGGAAGTCGATCTCCCCGTCTCCGAAGGGAAGGTGCTCGTGGACTCCGCGGCGCATGTCCTCGATCTGGACGTGCCGCAGCCAGGGAGCGGCGGCGCGTACGCACTCGGCGGGAGAGAGGGGTTCGAGGCACTGGCAGTGGCCGATGTCGAGGGTCAGACCGAGCGGCTCCGGGTCGCCGAGGAGGCGGCGGAGCCGGTGGAAGTCGGCGAGGGCGCCCAGGAGGTGGCCCGGTTCGGGCTCGACGGCGAGGGGGACACCGGCGGTGTCGGCGGCCGCCAGGACGGGGGTGAGCGTCTCGCCCAGGCGCCTCCACGCCGTGCCGGTGTCCGTGCCGGCGGGCGTGACGCCGCTGAAGCAGTGCACGGCGTGGGCCCCGAGGTCGGCGGCGACCCGGACCGCGCGGATCAGCAGGTCGACGCGCCGGGCCCGGTCGCCGGGGTCCGGGTCCAGCAGCGACGGGCCGTGTTTGCGCCGCGGGTCGAGCACATAGCGGGCCCCTGTCTCCACGGTGACGCCCAGCCCGAGTGCGGCCAGCCGCCCCGCGAGCCGGTGAGTGCGTGCGGCGAGGCCGGGCGCCAGCGGGTCGAGGTGCATGTGGTCGAGGGTCAGTCCCACGCCGTCGTAGCCGAGGTCGGCGAGGAGGGCGAGGGCGTCGTCGAGGCGGAGGTCGGCGAGGCCGTTGGTGCCGTAGCCGAAGCGGAGGGGGCTGAGGGGCGCCCGGGTCGGCGAGGCCGTCCCGTTCGCTGCGCCCATATGACGGGTCATGTGACGGCTCATGTGACGGCTCATGTGACGCTCACCGTCCTCGCGAACCTCCTGCCGAGCGGGGCCAGGGCCGCGACGAGCAGCGCGGTGAGGCCGGCTCCGGAGCGGGCGGTGAGGGCCGCCTGGAGGGGGATGGTGGCGCGGATGCCGCCGGCGACGGCGCGTTGGGTGAGTGGGGGTGACGGATTGAGGGTGGCGTGGAGGTAGGGGCGGGCGGCGGTGGCCAGGTAGGCGGCGGCGAGCGTTGGACGCAGCGCTGTCGCGATCGCTTCGGCCGGAGGGTGGGCGGGCGTGAAGTCGAACGCGGCCCTGGGGCGGGAGACCACGCCGTCGGGCGCGGAGGTGGTGCCCGGCAGGCCGCGGGTGGCTGCTTCCCGGCGGCCTGCCGGGGGTCGGGAAGGGCGGCCGGTGACCAGCCGGGTCAGCACGCCGGTGGCGGCGAGCGCGGCCAGTGGCGCCAGGGGCGCTCCGCCTGTCGTCTCCCGGCGGGACACGGCCGTCACCGCAAGGGTGTGGGTGCCGAGCAGGGCTGCGGGGCCAAGTGCCCTGCCAGGAAGCCCCGTTGTGGCCGCCGCGCCGAGGAGCAGGTCGAGGCCGCGGGCGGTGGCCATGGCGACCGGTCCTGCCGGGGTGTGCTTCAGGGCGAGGTCGTAGGCCCACACGGTGGCCGCGAGGGGGGCGGCGACCGCGAGGGCGGGGCGGCCGGCGCGGGCGGCGAGCGCGAGCCCCGCGCCGGTGAGGAGGCAGGCCGTCGTGAACGCGGCGGCCGGGTGGACGCGGCCGGAGGGAAGGGGGCGGTGCGGGCGTTCGGCGGCGTCCTCGGCGCGGTCCGCCCAGTCGTTGAGAGCCATGCCGGCTTCGTAGAGGCAGAGGGAGGAACCGATGGCCAGCAGGGTGCGGGAATTGGGGGCCGCGGCGGTGGCCGCCGCGCCGGCGAGGGCGTCGCCCGGAACCGTGAAGAGGGCCGGGAGGCGCAGCAGTTCGGCCCAGGCGCGAGCGCGGCCCGCGCTGCCGGAGGGCCGGGGTGTCCCGGCAGCCGCGCTCATCGCGACTCTCCCGGCCGGGGCTGATCGCCGGCACGCGTGGAGCCGTCGCGCGTTGCCCGCAGCCGCGACGCGAACCCGGTCAGCGCCGTGTACTGCTCCCCCAGCGCCGCCGGCCCGTCGCCCACCGGGTCCTTGAAGTAGAAGCCGAGTTCGCCGAGCGGGCCGGACAGCCCCGCTTCCTGCGCCCGTGCGGCCAGCCGGGCCAGGTCGAGGACCAGCGGGGCGGCCAGCGCCGAGTCGCAGCCCTGCCAGATCGTCTGGAGGATCATGCGGGTGCCGAGAAAGCCGTCGAAGGCGATGTGGTCCCAGGCGGTCTTCCAGTCGCCGAGCGCGGGGACGTCGTCGATGTGGACCTCGCCCTCGGGCGTCACGGCGAGGGTGTCGGCGAGGACGCGTTCCTTGCCGGCGTTCTTCGCCGCGGCGGCGCCCGGGTCGGCCAGGGCGGCACCGTCGCCGCCGCCGAGCAGATTGGTGCCGGACCAGGCGCGCACGTCGAGGGCGCGCTGCGTGAACATCGGGCCGAGGACGGAGCGCAGCAGTGTCTGGCCGGTCTTGCCGTCGCGGCCCGCGTACGGCAGGCCGGCGGATTCCGCCGCCGTGGCCAGCGCCGGGTGGTGCAGGCCCGTGGACGGGGTGAAGTTGACGTAGGGGCAGCCCGCGCGCAGGGCGGCCGCCGCGTAGAGGGAGCTGGGGGGCAGGGTGCCGCCCGTGGCCGGGGGCTCGGTGGAGGCGACGTTCACCACCACGGCACGCGCCAGGCCGCGCCGTCGTACGAAGTCGCCGATGTCCGCGGCGAAGGCGGCGATCAATTCGTCCTGGCCGCGGGTGTCGCCGGGGGTGGGGCCGCCGGGTCTGATCTCCCGGTCCGCGGCGGCGAGTTCGGACGCCACCGCCGTCGGGAGGCCCGGTGGGAGGACGCCGCCTGCCGCGAGCGCCTCCGCGCGTTTGGGCAGCGGGCAGTCCAGGGTGTCGTGTCCGCCGAAGACGAGGGAGCTCAGGGACGGCAGACCGGCCCCGGCGAAGACGGGTGTCTCGGTGACCAGGCCGACCGGTGGGTGCAGGCCGGCGGTCAGGGCGGCGCAGCCCGCCACGACGGTGGTCGCGACGGAGCCGCGCGCCCCGATCAGCCAGACGCCGACGCGCGCGGGAGAGTCGGATGCGGAAACGGACGCGGACATGGGCAGCCTCCTTGTCGAGCGCGTCGTGCCGGGAGACGGCGGGCGGAGGTCCGGCGTCCCCCGCCCGCCGCCGATCAGTCGCCCGTGACGGGCAGTTCCTTGATCCGGACGTCGCGGAAGGACACCTGGTCGTCGGCTCCGTGGTTCTGGATGCCGATGTGTCCGTCGACGAGGCTCCGGGCCGGATCGGTGTTGGTGAAATCGTTGATCTTCACGCCGTTGAGCCAGATGCGCAGGCGTTCGCCCTCGACCTGGATCTCGTACGTGTTCCACTCCCCCGGCGGGTTCAGCGCACGGTCGCGCTTCTTGAGGTCGGCGGACCGGAAACCGTAGACGGACCCTGTCGTCTTCTCGGGTACGTCGGTGGCGTCGATCTGGACCTCGTAGCCGTTGTCGACGGCCGACCACGGGTCGTCCGAGGGCGGGAAGCCCACGAACACACCGGAGTTGTCGTCGCCGTCGGCGCCGGCCATCTTCCAGTCGAGCTTCAGGGAGTACGAGGTGAAGCCCGAGGCGGCGTACCAGAGCAGGCCCATGCCGCCCGACGACGTCAGCGTGCCGTCGTCGCCGAGGGTGAAGGAGCCGGGGCCCGCCTGCCGCCAGCCGGCCAGCGAGGCGGACGTGCCGTCGAAGAGCGGCCGGTAGCCGTTCTCCGCGCGGCAGTCGGCCTGGCTGTCCCCGATCGCCCACCGGATGCCGCCCAGCAGGTGCTGCCGGTAGGCGGGTTCGGCGTACGACTCCTTGGTGTGGCCGAGGCCCGTGTAGAAGGCCCGGCCGCCCTGGTAGTTCTGGCACCAGGAGATCGGGTGGTCGCCGTTCATGGTGCCGCCGGTGTAGGACGACTCGTCCAGCGAGGCGAGGACATGGGCCCGATCCCGTGGATTGGAACGGTAGTTGTACCACTCGTCCGTGCGGTCCCAGGTCCGCCCCAGCCCCGAGGTGGCGGGGTGGGAGCGGTCCTCGACGTTCACCGTCGCCGGCTGGATCGCCGGGTGCGACTGGAACCAGGCGCCGGCGAGGCCGCCGTAGAAGGCCCAGTCGTACTCGGTGTCGGCGGCGGCATGGACGCCGACATAGCCGCCGCCGTGCTTGATGTAGCCCTCGAAGGCACCCTGTTGGGCGTCGTCGAGGACATCACCCGTCGTCGACAGGAACACCACGGCGTCGTAGCGCCGGAGGTTCTTCGCGGTGAACGCGCCCGCGTCCTCGGTCGCGTCGACCGCGAAACCGCCGCTCGCGCCGAGTTGCTTCACCGTCTCGATGCCGACGGGTATGGAGTCGTGCCGGAAGCCGGCCGTCTTCGAGAAGACCAGCACCCGCTTCCCGGCGTCGGCGGAGAGTTCCCCGGCGTGCGAGGAGGCGGGTCCCGAGACACAGCCGAGCAGTAGCCCGGCACCCACAACCACGGTGGTGAGTCGGCTCGTTGAGCGCATCATGTTCCCTCCTCTCAGCCGGTGGTGAAGGTGAAGTCGTCCACGTCGAACAGCGCGCCCGAGCCGCCCTTGAAGACCAGGTAGAGCGTGGTCGTGCCTCTCGGCGCGCGGGACAGGTCGGCGCTGACGTCCTGGAAGTTCTCCCAGCCCCCGGTCACCGGCACGGCCGCCTTGCCGAGCAGGGTGCCCTTCGCCGAGCCGGCCCTGATCTCGAGGGTGCCGCCCGCGCCGCCGGACGCGATGCGCGCGGTGACCTTCTGGGCGTTGTTCAGCACGTACGGCGTGAAGGAGATCCAGTCGCCGTTGTCGATGTCGCCGACGGTCTTGCCGCCGTGCGCGGTGGACTTGGCGACGACGCTGACGCCGGAGGAGTCGCCGAAGTGCTCGGCCTGGCGGTGCCGGGGCTGGAGCACGTTGCGGTCGTGCGTGGTGAGCGCGGCCTGGCCGCCGCCTCCGTTGTCGGTGTACTCGGCGTCGAGGACCCCGAAGATGTTGGCGTCCTCGTCGTGGCCGCCGTCGGCGCTGGTCTGGATCGTGCCGCTGCATCCCTGGGCCGAGGTCAGCGGATGGCCGTGGGTGTCGTGGCCGAGGATGAAGGTGACCTTGACCTTCGAGCAGTCGATCGCCGTCCCGTCCTCCGGGTCGGTGACCTTGACCTTGAACGGGACCGGGTCGCCGAAGCTGAACAGCTGCCCGTCCTTGGGGAGTTCGATCGACACGCTGGGCGCGGTGTTGCCGACGACGATCTGCACGCTCGCGCTTCCGGTGCGGCCGGAGGTGTCCTTGGCGGTCAGGGTCGCGGTGTAGGTGCCGTTCTTCTTGTACTTGTACGCAGGGTTCGCGGCCGTCGACGTGCCGCCGTCGCCGAAGTCCCAGCTGTAGGTGACCGCGTCACCGTCCTGGTCGGAGGTGCCCGCGGAGGAGAACTGCACCTTCAGCGGGGCCTGCCCCGAGGTCTTGCTCGCCGCTGCCTGCGCCACGGGTGAGTGGCCGTCGGTGGCGTTCTCGATGCGGTACAGGCCCGAGTTCTCGTCACCGCCGAACCAGGCGGTGCCGTAGTCGAGGACGTAGAGCGCGCCGTCGGGTCCGAACGCCATGTCCATCACCTGGGTGCCGGACCACGGGAAGGCGTTGATCGACTGGACGGCGCCGTTGCCGTCGCTGACGACGCGCTTGATCCAGCGGCGGCCGAACTCCCCGGCGAAGAAGTTCCCGTCGTACGCCTCGGGGAACTTCACCGGCGAGTCGAGCGAGGCGTCGTAGTGGTAGACCGGGCCGCCCATCGGGGACTCGGAGCCGTCGCCGAACTCCGGTACGGACGCGCCGTCGTAGGGGATCCAGGCGGGCTGCGCGGGAGGCAGGTCCGTCAAGCCCGTGTTGTGCGGGGAGTTGTTCTTCGGGGCGTTGCAGTCGAAGCTCGCTCCGGACGCCTTCGTCGCGAAGTCGTAGTCCACGTAGGCGTCGTTCTTGCCCGTGCAGTACGGCCAGCCGAAGTTGCCGGCGGCGGTCACCCGCGCGAACTCGACCTGGCCGCCGGGGCCGCGGGCCGGGTCGGCGGCGCCCGCGTCGGGCCCGTAGTCGCCGACGTAGACGATGCCGGTCTTCTTGTCGACGCTGAAGCGGAATGGGTTGCGGAAGCCCATCGCGTAGATCTCGGGCCGCGTCTTGTCCGTGCCGGGCGCGAAGAGGTTGCCGTCGGGGATGGAGTACGAGCCGTCGGCGTTCACCTTGATGCGCAGGATCTTGCCGCGCAGATCGTTGGTGTTGCCTGCCGAACGCTGGGCGTCGAAGGCCGGGTTGCGGTCGGCGCGCTCGTCGATGGGGGTGTAGCCGTCGGACTGGAAGGGGTTGGAGTCGTCGCCCGTCGACAGGTACAGGTTGCCCGCCGCGTCGAAGTCGATGTCCCCGCCGACGTGGCAGCAGATGCCGCGCGAGGTCTTGACGTCGAGGACCTTCTTCTCGCTCGCGGCGTCGAGGGTGCCGTCGGCGTTCAGAGTGAAGCGGGAGAGGCGGTTGACGCCGTCGAAGGGCGCGAAGTCGGCGGCCGTGCCGGTCTCGGGGGCGTCGCCCGCCGGGGTGTCCAGCGGGGGCGCGTAGTAGAGGTAGATGGCCCGGTTGTTCGCGAAGTCCGGGTCCACACCGACGCCTTGGAGGCCCTCCTCGTCGTGGGAGTAGACGTCGAGCTTGCCGATCAGCCGGGTGTTGCCGGCCGCGTCCGTCATACGGAGTTCGCCGTCGCGCGAGGTGTGCAGGACCGAGCGGTCGGGAAGCACGGCGAGCGACATGGGCTCGCCGACCTCCGGTTCGCCCTTGGCGAGGGTGACCTGCTGGAAGTCCTCGGCCGCGGCTGCCGCCGGTGCGGCCCCCGGGTCGGCTACGGCTGCGCCGGCCTGGGGAGCGGTGAGGCTGAGGGATGCTCCTGCGAGGAGTACGCCGCCCAGGAGGGCGACGGCCCTGCGGAAGCGGTGTCTGTGGGCCTCGGTTCTGCCGGTTCTGGTGGTGCGGGTGTTCCCGTGCACGGATGCCTCCAGTGGGGGCCGGTTGTACGGGCGGGGTGCAGTACGCCGGGATGCGCCGTCATCCCGGAACGCGTGGGTGTGGTCTGGCGGACGGGATCTAGTCGTTGCCGCCGAACGCCGCGTCGAAGGAGGCCGACGGCGGCTCGAAGTCGAACGCCTTCAGGCGGTTCAGGGCCTCGGGTGCGCCCTGGAGCCGGTCCATGCCGGCGTCCTCCCACTCGACCGAGACGGGTCCCCGGTAGTCGATGGACCGCAGCATCCGGAAGACGTCCTCCCAGGGGACGTCGCCGTGCCCGGCCGAGACGAAGTCCCAGCCGCGGCGCGGGTCGCCCCAGGGCAGGTGGGAGCCGAGGCGCCCGTTGCGTCCGTCGAGGCGCTTGCGGGCCTCCTTGCAGTCCACGTGGTAGATCCGCTCGCGGAAGTCCCACAGGAAGCCGACCGGGTCGAGGTCCTGCCACACGAAGTGGGAGGGGTCGAAGTTCAGGCCGAAGGCGGGGCGGCCGCCCACCGCCTCGAGGGCGCGGTGAGTCGTCCAGTAGTCGTAGGCGATCTCGCTCGGGTGGACCTCGTGCGCGAACCGCACGCCCTCCTGGTCGAAGACGTCCAGGATGGGGTTCCAGCGCTCGGCGAAGTCCTCGTAGCCGCGCTCGATCATCGACTCCGGCGCGGGCGGGAACATCGCGACCAGGTGCCAGATGGCGGAGCCGGTGAAGCCGATGACGGTGTCGACGCCGAAGGCCGCCGCGGCCCTCGCGGTGTCCTTCATGCGCTGCGCGGCACGCTGCCGTACGCCCTCCGGGTCCCCGTCGCCCCACACCTCGCGCGGCACGATCGCCTGGTGGCGTTCGTCGATGATGGCGTCGCACACGGCCTGGCCGGTCAGGTGGTTGGAGACGGCCCAGCACTTCAGGCCGTACTTGTCGAGCAGTTGCTTCCTGGAGTCGATGTACGACGGGTCGGCGAGCGCCTTGTCGACCTCGAAGTGGTCGCCCCAGCAGGCGAGTTCGAGGCCGTCGTAGCCGAAGTCGCGGGCGAGGCGGCAGACCTCCTCGAGCGGCAGGTCGGCCCACTGGCCGGTGAAGAGCGTGAACTGGCGCGGCATGGTGCTCGAACCCTTCTCAGACGGCGATGGTCGTGTAGACGGAGTTCTTCTCGGCGCTCTCCTCCACCGCCGCCAGCACGCGCTGCACCTGCAGCCCGTCGGCGAAGGAGGGTTCGGGCCGGCGGCCCTCGGCGATCGCGTGGACGAGATCGCGGGCCTGGTGGACGAAGGTGTGCTCGTAGCCGAGGCCGTGGCCCGGCGGCCACCAGGCGTCCAGGTAGGGGTGGTCGGGTTCGGTGACGAGGATGCGGCGGAAGCCGGCGTGCGTCCCGGGCTCCGTGCCGTCGTGGTACGACAGCTCGTTGAGCCGCTCCAGGTCGAAGGCCAACGAGCCGCGTACGCCGTTGAGTTCGATGCGCAGGGCGTTCTTCCGGCCGGTCGCGTACCGGGTCGCCTCGAAGGAGGCGAGCGCGCCCGAGGTGAAGCGGCCGGTGAACAGGGCGGCGTCGTCGACGGTGACCTGCCCGGCTCCGGCGGACCGCACCGCGGTCAGGCCGCTGGTGGCGCCGACGGGCAGCGGCCGCTCCCGTACGAAGGTCTCCGTCATCGCGGACACCCCCGCCAGCCGCTCGCCGGCCAGGTACTGCGCGAGGTCGACGATGTGCGCGCCGAGGTCGCCGAGGGCGCCGGAGCCGGCCAGTTCCTTGCGCAGCCGCCAGGTGAGCGGGAACTCCGGGTCCACCAGCCAGTCCTGAAGGTACGTCACCCGTACGTGCCGCAGCGTGCCGATCCTGCCCTCGGCGACCATGTTCCTGGCGAGGGCGGTCGCGGGCACCCGGCGGTAGTTGAAGCCGACCATCGCCAACTGCCCGCGCCGGTGGGCCGCCTGGGCCGCCGCGGTCATCGCCTCGGCCTCCTCCACGGTGTTCGCGAGGGGCTTCTCGCACAGCACGTGCTTGCCCGCGGCGAGCGCGGCGAGCGCGATCTCGGCATGGCTGTCGCCGGGGGTGCAGATGTCGACGAGGTCGACGTCGTCCCGCTCCACCAGGGCCCGCCAGTCGGTCTCGGCCGCCGCCCAGCCGTGCCGGTCGGCGGCCCGGCGCACGGCGTCCGCGTCCCGCCCGCAGATCACGGACAGGACCGGGCTCAGCGGCAGGTCGAAGGCGCGGCCCACGGTGCGCCAGCCCTGGGAGTGGGCGGCGCCCATGAAGGCGTAGCCGACCATGCCGACGCGCAGGGGCGGCTTCGCGCCCTCCGATCCGTCCGGCTGCTGGGGCTGTCCCATACGGATGTCCTCCTCGTCCTGGTGGTGAAAGCGCCGTGGGGGGTGCGGGAAGGGTTCGGTCAGCGGAAGCCCGTAGGCATGTACTGGTCGACGTTGTCCTTGTCGACGACGGCCGAGTAGAGCGTCAGCGAGGCCGGGATCTCGAACTCCGCGAGACCGCTGACGCCCTTGGACTGGCCGAGCGCACGGGCGAGGTCGATCGCGGACGCGGCCATCGTCGGCGGGTAGAGCACGGTCGCCTTCAGGACGCCGTTGTCCTGCTTGATGGCCTGGAAGGCGGAGAGCGCGCCCGCGCCGCCGACCATCAGGAACTCGTCGCGGCCGGCCTGCTCGATGGCCCGCAGCGCGCCCACGCCCTGGTCGTCGTCGTGGTTCCACAGGGCGTCGAACTTGGGCTGAGCCTGCAGGAGTTGGGCCATCTTCGCCTGCCCGGACTCCACCGTGAACTCGGCGGCCTGGCGGGCCACCTTCTTGATGTTCGGGTAGTTCTTCAGGGCGTCGTCGAAGCCCTGGGTGCGCTGCTTGGTCAGCTCCAGGTTGTCCAGGCCAGCCAGTTCGACGACCTTGGCGCCCTTCTTGTCCTTGAGCTGCTCGCCGATGTACGTGCCGGCGTTGAGCCCCATGCCGTAGTTGTCGCCGCCGATCCAGCACCGGTACGCCTGCGGGGAGTTGAAGATCCGGTCGAGGTTGACGACCGGGATGCCGGCCCGCATCGCCTTCAGCCCGACCTGGGTGAGCGCCTTGCCGTCGGCGGGCAGCACGACCAGGACGTCGACCTTCTTGTTGATGAGGGTCTCGATCTGGCCGATCTGGGCGGCCGTGTCGTTCGAGCCCTCGGTGATCTCCAGCGTGACGTCGGAGTACTTCTTGGCGCGGTTCTTGGCGTTGTCGTTGATCGCGTTGAGCCAGCCGTGGTCGGCCTGGGGGCCCGCGAAGCCGATGGTGACGTGCTTGCCGGGCTTGTCGTCGGCCGACGGCTGCTCGTTCGCGGCCGGCTTCCCGTCCTTGCTCTCGTTGCTGGTGCAACCGGCGAGGAAGGCGGTGGCGGACACGGCTGCGGTCCCGAGGAGCAGGCCTCTGCGACTGGTGGTATGTGACATGGCACTGGTGGGATGTGACATGGTACTGACCCTTTCCTCAGGTCCTCAGGACGTGCTGGCAGTACGGCGCTGGACCAGCACGGCGGCCACGATGATCGCCCCCTTGGCGATCTGCTGGACGTCGCTCTGCAGGTTGTTCAAAGCGAAGATGTTGGTGATCGTCGTGAAGATCAGGACGCCGAGCACGGAGCCGGTGATGGTGCCGCGGCCCCCGCTGAGCAGCGTGCCGCCGATGATCGCGGCCGCGATGGCGTCCAGCTCGTAGAGGTTGCCGTTGGTGTTCTGGCCGGAGCCCGACAGGATGATCAGCAGGAAGGCGGCGATGCCGCAGCACAGCCCCGACAGCAGGTAGAGGTAGAGGCGCTGGCGGCGTACGTCGATGCCGGCCAGCCGGGCCGCCTCGGCGTTGCCGCCGACGGCGACGGTGCGGCGGCCGAAGGTGGTGCGGTTGAGGATCAGCCAGCCGATGACCGTCACGACTGCGAACACGATGACGAGCGGGGGCACGCCGAGCACATAGGCGTCGCGCTCGCCCAGGTCGAGGACGCTGCTGATGGTGACGATCTGCGTCTTGCCGTCGGTGATCTGCAGCGCCAGGCCGCGCGCCGACGCAAGCATGGCGAGGGTGGCGATGAACGGGACCATGCCGCCGTAGGCGATGAGCAGTCCGTTGACCAGGCCGCAGCCGACGCCGACGAGCACCGCGGTGAAGAGGATGCCCGCGAAGCCGTACTCCTGGGTGGCCACCGTCGTCGCCCAGACCGAGGCGAGCGCGACGATCGCGCCGACCGACAGGTCGATGCCGCCGGAGGTGATGACGAACGTCATGCCGACGGTGACGACGCCGATCACCGAGGCCTGGGTGAGGACGAGTTGGAGGTTGCGGGTGTCCAGGAACTCGTCCGGTTTGGTGATCCCGCCGATCAGGACCAGCGCGGCGAGGACGCCGAGGAGCGAGAGGGTCCGGACGTCGGCGCGGGCGAACAGACCGCGCCAGGACGGCGGTCGGCCCACCGATGGCACCTTGTCGGTGTTGTCCCGTGGCGGGGAGGCATGCTGCGTCATGAGGCCGGGCTTCCTTCCATGACCAGGTCGAGTACGCGGTGTTCGTCGAGTTCGCGGGCGGGCGCGGTGTGCACGACGCGGCCCTCGCGGAGCACCAGGACGCGGTCGGCGAGGCCGAGCACCTCGGGGACCTCGCTGGAGACCAGCAGTACGGCGAGTCCCTCGTCGGCGAGACGGCGGATCACGGCGTACAGCTCGGCGCGGGCGCCGACGTCGACGCCCCGGGTCGGCTCGTCCAGCAGCAGCACCCGGCAGCCGCGCAGCAGCCAGCGCGCCAGGACGGCCTTCTGCTGGTTGCCGCCGGACAGAGTGCGCACCGGCACGGACGGGTTGTCGGGCCGCAGCGACAGCTCGCGGGTGGCCGCCCGCGCCGCCCCCGCCTCGGACCGCCGGTCGATCCAACCGCCGCGTGAGAAGCGGGACATGGAGGAGACCGAGACATTGCGGGTGACGGACTCCAGCATCAGCAGGGCCTGCGCCTTGCGCTCCTCCGGGGCGAGCCCGACACCGGCGCGGACGGCCGCGCGCACACTGCCGGCCCTCAACGCCCGCCCGTCGACGCGGACTTGCCCGCCGGACGCCTTACGGGCTCCGTAGATCGTCTCCAGGATCTCCGAGCGCCCGGACCCGACCAGCCCCGCCAGGCCGACGATCTCGCCGGGGTGGACGTCCAGGTCGAGGGGCTCGAACTCGCCCTGCCGGGTGAGGCCCGTGACCTCCAGCACCGGTGCCCCGTCCGGGGCCGACGGGGCAGAGGCGGGCCGCTCCGGGAAGACGTACTCCACGTTGCGCCCCGTCATCAGCGCGACGACCTCACGGGTCGGCGTCGACTTCGCGGGCAGCCCGCCCGCGACGGCCCGGCCGTCCTTCAGCACGGTCACGCGGTCGCCGATCCGCCTGATCTCCTCCAGCCGGTGGGAGATGTAGACGACGGCGACGCCCTCGGCGGTCAGGTCGCCGACGATGCGGAAGAGGTTGTCGACCTCGTCCGGGTCGAGGGCGGCGGACGGCTCGTCCATCACGATGAGCCGTACGTCGTGGGAGAGCGCCCGCGCCATGGACACGATCTGCTGCTGCGCCGCCGACAACTCCCCCACGAGCCGCGCGGGTTCGATCTCCGGATGCCCGAGCCGCCTGAGCAGAGCGGCGGTCGCGGCCTTGGCCGCCTTCGACCGTACGACGAAGCCGGCGGCGGTCGGCTCGTGCCCGAGATGGACGTTCTCGGCCACCGACAGATGCTCCACCAGGTCGAGTTCCTGGTAGATGGTGGCGATGCCGAGGCGCATGGCGGCGATCGGAGAGCGCAGGGTGACCTCCTCGCCGCGCCAGCGGATGGTGCCGGTGTCGGGCTGGTGGGCGCCGGCCAGCACCTTGATCAGGGTGGACTTGCCGGCCCCGTTCTGGCCGAGCAGGCAGTGCACTTCGCCGGCCTGGACATCGAGGTCGACGCCGTCGAGGGCCCGGACTCCGGGGAAGGACTTGGTGATGCCGGACATGCTGAGCAGCGGTGGTTCTGGAGCCATGCGGATCCCCTTGGCGGGCGTGCGGGCCGGTTTCAGGGTGCTTTCGGGCAGCCGAATTCAGGGCAGGGCGAAGCAGGGCGCTGTGCTCGGTGTTCGGTGGTGCTGCGGTGCTGGGGTGCTGGGGTGCTTACGCGGGTGAGAACAGGTGGTCGCTGATGAGACGGGCCGCGCCGATGACGCCGGCGGTCGGACCCAACTCCCCCAGCACGATGGGCAGGTTGCCCGTCGCCAGAGGCAGCGACTGACGGTAGACCTGGGTGCGGATCGCGGCGAGCAGGGTGTGGCCGAGGCCGGTCACCCCGCCGCCGATCACCACCAGGCCGGGATTGAAGAAGGAGACCAGCGCGGCGATCACCTGGCCGGTGCGGTTGCCGCCCTCGCGGATCAGATCGAGGGCGGTGGCGTCGCCGGCGGCGGCAGCGGCGGCGACGTCGACGGCGCTCAGACCGCCGTTCGCCTCCAGCCGGCTCGCCAGTTCCTCCGACTGCCCCTGCTCGGCCGCCTCCACGGCGTCGCGGGCGAGGGCCGCCCCGCTGAAGTGTGCTTCCAGGCAGCCCCGGTTGCCGCAGGCGCACGGGCGTCCGTCGGGCACGGCCTGGATGTGCCCGATGTCGCCCGCGCTGCCGGTCGCCCCGCGGTGGACCTCACCGCCGGCGACGATGCCGCAGCCGATGCCGGTGCCGATCTTGACGCAGAGGAAGTCGCCCACGGAGCGTGCGACGCCCGCGTGCATCTCCCCCATCGCCATCAGGTTCACGTCGTTGTCGACCATGACCGGGCAGCCGAGTTCCTGGCTGAGCGCCTCCCGTACGGGGAAGCCGTCCCAGCCCGGCATGATCGGCGGAGCCACCGGGACGCCCTCGGGGAAGCGGACCGGCCCCGGGACGCCGATGCCGGCGCCGTCGAAGCCCTCCGCCAGCCCGGAGGCCCTCAACTTCGCGGCCATGGACAGTACTTGCTCGAAGACCGCGACCGGTCCCTCGCGTACGTCCATGGGCTGGTTGAGGTGTCCGAGGATCTCCAGCTCGGCGTTGGTGACCGCGACGTCGACCGAGGTCGCGCCGATGTCCACGCCGAGGAAACGCAGTTCGGGATTGAGCCGGATGTTGTGGGAGCGGCGGCCGCCGCGCGAGGCGGCGAGTCCGTCGGCCACGGCCAGCCCCGTCTCCAGCAGCCGGTCCACCTCCACGGCCAGCTTGGACCGTGAGAGGTCGACCTGATCGCCCAGCTGCGCACGGGAGTTGGGACCGCCGTCACGCAGCAGCTTGAGCAGCTTGGCCTGGTGAGCATTCGCGGGTCGTGCCGTCATACGTCTCACGAGCCCCTCCCCGCCTCAATCGGCCACGCCTGTGTTCGGGCTTTCGAGGGGAACGTAGCAGTGGCCGCCGAACCTGGGAAGAAGTCGTGCACGAATTGGCGCCGACTTTCTCCACTGACAGGACAAAGACGCGAAGGAGAAGGCGGGCCCTACGACTTCGCCCGCTCGTGGTACGACCGCCGCGTGTGCTCCGTGTGCTCGCGCATCAGCTGGGTGGCGCGCTGCTCGTCCCGCTCCACGATCGCGGCGATCAGCGCGCGGTGCTCGATCCAGGACTGGCTGCCGCGCTGCCGGGCGATCGGCGTGTAGTACCAGCGCACCCGGCGGTCCACCTGGGCGGCCAGCTCGGACAGCACGGCGTTGCCGGCGAGCTCCATGACCTTGGCGTGGAAGTGGGCGTTCATGCCGACGGCCCCGTCCACGTCGTCGGCGGCGACCGCCCGCTCGCCCTCCGCGCACAGGTCCTCGAGGGCCTTGATGCCCGCGGCGTTCGCGTTGGCCGCGGCGAGCCGGGCGGCCTCCGCCTCCAGGAGTGTGCGGACCGTGAGGAGCTGGTCGGCCTCCTCCTCCGTGGGCTCGTGCACGAACGCGCCCTGGGCGGGCCGCAGATCGACCCACCCCTCGGTGTTCAGGCGCTGGAGCGCCTCCCGCACCGGCTGCCTCGACACCCCGAGGTGACCCGCGAGTTCGCTCTCGACGAGATGCTGGCCGGGCTGCAGCGCGCGCGTGGTGATGAGTTCGAGGAGCGCCTCGTAGACGCGGTCGCGCAACGGGCCGGGACGTTCGAGCTTGGGCACCGCGCCCTGCGGCAGTCCTGTCGACAACATCGGTCGGTCCCCTCCTTGGCGGCACGGAGCAACCTGCAGCCGGAAAGCCAGTATGAATTGTCTTTCGTCTACAGTCTACGGCGCACAACGGCCAGTCAGATCGGGAGTTGGATGTGTCACACCCGGCCGTACCCGCAGGTCACGGGCAGCGGACGACCTGACCGGCGTAGGAGAGATTTCCGCCGAAGCCGAAGAGCAGGACCGGGTCGCCGGTGGAGATCGCACCCTGTTCGACCAGCTTGGAGAACGCGAGCGGAATGCTCGCCGCCGAGGTGTTCCCGGACTCGGAGACGTCCCGCGCGACGACGGCGTTGACGGCGCCCAGCTTCTCCGCGAGGGGCTCGATGATCCGCAGGTTCGCCTGGTGCAGCACGACTGCTGCGAGGTCCTCGGGCGCGAGCCCGGCGCGCTCGCACGCCTTGCGCGCGATGGGCGGCAGCTGGGTGGTCGCCCAGCGGTAGACGCTCTGGCCCTCCTGGGCGAACCGCGGCGGGGTGCCCTCGATCCGCACGGCGTGCCCCATCTCGGGCACCGAGCCCCACAGCACGGGACCGATGCCGGCGTCGTCGGTCGCCTCCACGACGGCCGCCCCCGCGCCGTCGCCGACGAGCACACAGGTGGTGCGGTCGCTCCAGTCGGTCACCTCGGACATCTTGTCCGCGCCGATGACCAGCGCGCGGCCCGAGGCGCCCGCCCGCACCGCGTGGTCGGCGGTGGCCAGGGCGTGGGTGAACCCGGCGCAGACGACGTTGACGTCCATCGCGGCGGGCGAGGGGATGCCCAGCCGGGCGGCGACGCGGGCGGCCATGTTGGGCGAGCGGTCGACGGCCGTCGAGGTGGCCACCAGCACCAGGTCGATGTCGCCCGGCGCGAGGCCCGCCGCGGCGAGGGCCTTGGCGGCGGCGTGGCCGGCCAGCTCGTCGACCGGCTCGTCGGGCCCTGCGATGTGGCGGGTGCGGATACCCACCCGCGACGTGATCCACTCGTCACTGGTGTCGACCATGCCCGCCAGGTCCTCGTTGGTGAGTACCTTGGCGGGCTGGTAATGGCCGACGGCGGCGATGCGCGAGCCGTTCATGCGGTGGTCCCCCTTGTTGCCCTGGGTTGCGGATCCACCAGTCTGATCAGTGACTCACGGGTACGAGGGCAGCCGAGCGGACAGGATTACGGCGTCCGGGTTGTCGGATTCTGTCAGGCTCTCGGACGCCCGAACACCTGTCGAACGGTCACCCGGCGTCGCCTCACCCCGTGAACAGCTGCGTCGCCTTCTGGACTAGCTCGTAGAGCCCGTAGACGAGCGGCGCCCCCACCCACAGCCAGGAGAAGGCGATCAGGGGGATGGGGGTCCCCCCGCTCGAGCGAAGCCGAGAGTGGGGGAGGTCAGGCGGACTCTGGCTGCTGTCGTGCGACATCGGCGGCCTCCCTCGGGGCGGGGATGTGGTGGCGGGCACTGACGGGGCGGACGAACTCGTTGGCCACGAAGCCGACGACGAGCAGCCCGATCATGATGAGGAAGGACAGGCCGTACAGGGCGGAGCCGTGCTTGCCCGCGCTCTCCTGCCGGTCGGCGATCCAGTTGACGATCAGCGGTCCGAGGACGCCGGCCGTGGACCAGGCGGTCAGCAGCCGTCCGTGGATCGCGCCGACCTCGTGGGTGCCGAAGAGGTCCTTGAGGTAGGCGGGGACGGTCGCGAAGCCGCCGCCGTAGAAGGAGAGGATCACCAGCGCGCACAGGACGAACAGCGGCTTGGAGGAGTCGCCGTACAGCGCGATCAGCGCGTACATCAGCGCGCCGACGCCCAGGTAGACGCGGTAGACGTTCTTGCGGCCGATCAGGTCGGAGGCCGAGGACCAGCCGATGCGGCCCGCCATGTTGGCGGCGGACAGCAGCGCGACGAAGCCGGCCGCGGCCGAGACCGACACGGGCGTGGACGTGCCCGCGAAGAAGTCCGTGATCATCGGGGCGGCCTTCTCCAGGATGCCGATGCCCGCGGTCACGTTCGTGCAGAGCACGAGCCACAGCAGCCAGAACTGCGGGGTGCGCACGGCGCTGCGCGCGGAGACCTGCGGGCCCTGGAAGGCGCTCGGCGCACCCTCGACCGGCTTCTCCGTGCGCGGGACCCGCACCAGCAGCACGCCCAGGGACATGAAGACGGCGTACGACAGCCCGTGCACGAGGAACGCGAGCGCGATCCCGGTGCTGTCGGTGCCGAACGACTGGAGCATCTGCGCCGACCACGGCGAGGCGATGAGCGCGCCGCCGCCGAAGCCCATGATCGCGATGCCGGTGGCCATGCCGGGCCGGTCCGGGAACCACTTGATCAGGGTGGAGACGGGCGAGATGTAGCCGATGCCGAGGCCGATGCCGCCGACGAAGCCGTAGCCGAAGACGATCAGCCAGTACTGCTCGGTGTAGGCGCCGAGCGCCGAGAGCAGGAAGCCGGACGAGAAGCAGATCAGGGCGACGGTCATCGCCCAGCGCGGGCCCTTGCGCTCCACCAGCGTGCCGCCGAACGCGGCCGACAGGCCCAGCATGACGATGCCGAGCTGGAAGGGCAGCGCGCTCTGCGTGCCGCTCAGACCCAGCGCCGACTCGAGCGGCGGCTTGAAGACGCTCCAGGCGTACGCCTGGCCGATGGAGAGGTGGACGGCGAGCGCGGCGGGGGGAACGAGCCAGCGGCTCCAGCCGGCGGGGGCGACGGGGGGACTCATGATCCCGAACGGTAGGCAGTCGCACGGTTGTTGAAAAGGCGACGGGTCGACCGTATGCGGTGAACGGTATGCAGAACGCGACGAACGGTCGGACCGACCGGTTTTCCAATGCGTGCGCGAACCCTTGCTGCCCCTCCCTCCATACTGTAGACAATATTCAGTCGACGACGTTCGACAGACACCATCTCCGCGGTATCCCTCGAACCGAACGGAGCTCCCTCACCATGAAAGTCGCAGTCCTCGGCGCCGGTGCGATCGGCGCCTACGTCGGAGCCGCGCTGCATCGCGCCGGCGCCGACGTGCATCTCGTAGCCCGTGGACCCAACTTGGCGGCCATGAGGCAGCACGGAGTACGGGTGCTCAGCCCGCGCGGAGACTTCACCGCGCGCGCCCACGCCACCGACGACCCGGCCGAGATCGGCCCGGTCGACTATGTCTTCCTGGGCCTGAAGGCCAACTCGTACGCGGCGTGCGGGCCGCTGATCGAGCCACTGCTGCACGACACCACGGCGGTCGTGGCCGCCCAGAACGGCATCCCCTGGTGGTACTTCCACCGGCACGGCGGCCCGTACGACGGCCACCGCGTCGAGAGCGTGGACCCGGACGGCGCGGTCAGTGCGGTGCTCGCGCCCGAACGGGCCGTGGGATGCGTCGTCTACGCGGCGACCGAACTCGAAGAGCCAGGTGTCGTACGGCACTTGGAAGGCACCCGGTTCTCCATCGGCGAGCCCGACCGCAGCATGTCCAAGCGCTGCACGGAGTTCAGTGAGGCCATGGTCGCCGGCGGGCTGAAGTGCCCGGTGGAGCCGGATCTGCGCAACGACATCTGGCTCAAGCTGCTCGGCAACATCTCCTTCAACCCGATCAGCGCGCTGGCCCGCGCCACCATGCGGCAGATGTGCCTGCACGGCGGCACCCGCAAGGTCATCGAGACCATGATGGCCGAGACGCTCGCCGTCGCCGAGGCGCTCGGCTGCGAGGTCGGCATCTCCATCGAACGCCGGCTCGCGGGCGCCGAGAGGGTCGGCGACCACCGCACCTCCACGCTCCAGGACCTGGAGCGCGGCAAACCGCTCGAACTCGACGTACTGCTGGCCGCCGTCGTCGAGTTGGCGGAGATCACCGGCGTCGACGTGCCCACCCTGCGCACCGTGCACGCCATCTCGGACCTGCTCGCGCTGAGGAGCGCCGCATGAGGAGTCTCGTATGAGGAAGCGGCAACCGAAGACCTACACCCGACTGACCCACCCCCTCGTGCGGGACTCCCGCGACGAGCCGCTGCGGCGAGCCACCTGGGACGAGGCCCTGGACCGGGTGACGCGGGGCCTGGAGCGCAACCGCGGCGCGTTCGGCATGTTCGCCTGCGCCCGCGCGACCAACGAGATGAACTACGTGGCGCAGAAGTTCGCGCGGGTCGTCATGGGCACCAACAACGTCGACTCCTGCAACCGCACCTGCCACGCGCCGAGCGTCGCCGGCCTCTCGGCCGCGTTCGGCTCGGGCGGCGGGACCTCCTCCTACGAGGAGATCGAGCACACGGACGTCATCGTGATGTGGGGCTCCAACGCCCGCTTCGCGCACCCGATCTTCTTCCAGCACGTGCTCAAGGGGATCAGGAACGGCGCCCGGATGTACGCCGTCGACCCGCGCCGCACCTCCACCGCCGAGTGGGCGGAGAGCTGGCTCGGCCTCAACGTCGGCACCGACATCCCGATGGCGCACGCCGTCGCCCGCGAGATCATCCACGCGGGCCTGGCCAACGAGGCGTTCATCGAGCGGGCCACCACCGGCTACGAGGAGTACAAGAAGCTCGTCGAGCCGTGGACGCTCTCGCTCGCCGAGAAGGTGACCGGCGTACCGGCCAGGGCCATCAAGGAACTGGCGCACGCCTACGCCCGCGCCGAGCGCGCCCAGCTGTGCTGGACCCTCGGCATCACCGAGCACCACAACGGCACGGACAACGTCCGCGCGCTGATCAACCTCTCGCTGCTCACCGGCCAAGTGGGGCGCTACGGCGCCGGGTTGCAGCCCCTGCGCGGCCAGAACAACGTGCAGGGCGGCGGCGACATGGGCGCGATCCCCAACCGCCTGCCCGGCTTCCAGGACATCCTCGACCCCGGGACCCGGCTGAAGTTCGAGTCGGCCTGGGACACCGTCCTCCAGCCCCACTACGGACTGAACCTGACCGAGATGTTCGAGGCGATGGAGGACGGCTCCATCCGGGCCGTCTACTGCATCGGCGAGAACCCGGCACAGTCGGAGGCGGACAGCGATCAGGCGATCCGCCGTATGCAGGCGCTCGACTTCCTCGTCGTCCAGGACATCTTCCTGACCAGGACCGCCGAGCTGGCGGACGTGGTGCTGCCCGCGACCGCGGGCTGGGCGGAGACCGACGGCACGACCACCAGCAGTGAGCGGCGGGTCCAGCGGGTGCGCAAGGCGGTCACCCCGCCCGGCGAGGCCCGCGAGGACGTCGACATCATGTGCGAGATCGCCGAACGCCTCGGGCACGACTGGAAGTACGCCGACTCCGAGGCAGTCTGGAACGAGCTCAGGTCCGTCTCCCCCGACCACTACGGCATGACGTACGACCGCCTGGAGGAGCACCAGGGCATCCAGTGGCCCTGCCCGAGCACCGACGGGATCGAACCGACCTATCTGCACGGCCGGTTGTGGGAGAAGGACCCGGACCGGCGGGGAACGCCCGCGCCGTTCGGGCTCGTCCAGCACGATCCGCCCGTCGACCTCACGGACGAGGAGTACCCGCTCCGGCTGACCACCGGACGGCGCCTCGACTCCTACAACACCGGTGTGCAGAGCGGCGGTTTCGCCTCACCGCTGCGGCGCGGCGAGTACGTCGAGCTGAGCCCGGAGGACGCCGAGCGGTACGGGGTCGTCGTGGGCGAGGAGGTACAGGTGTCCTCCCGGCGGAGCGCGGTCGTGGCCCCGGTGTGGGTCGATCCGGCGCTGCGGCCCGGGCTCGCCTTCATGACCATGCACTTCCCCGACGAGGTGGACACCAACAGCCTGACGATCGAGGCCAACTGCCCGATCGCCGGCACGGCGGAGTTCAAGGCGTCGGCCATCCGGATCGAGAAGCTTCCCGTCGCGACCATCGTGAGGTGACCTGGTGGATCTGCACTTCGGCGACAGCAAGCCGACGGACGAGGAACGGGCGGCCGTGGACGCGCTGCTCGGCCCTCCGGAGTCCTCCTGGGAGGGCGCCGACCGGTCCGACGCCGACCTCCGGTGGGCGCGCGGCGGCCGCGAGGCCAGGGACCGGCGTGACCTGCTGCTGCCGGGGCTGCACGCGATCAACGACCGGGTCGGCTGGATCAGCGAGGGCGCCCTCGACCACCTGTGCCGGCGGCTGACCGTGCCGCCGGCGGAGGCGTACGGCGTGGCCACCTTCTACGCCATGTTCTCGGTGAAGCCACGTCCGGCCACCGTCCTGCACGTCTGCACCGACCTCGCATGCGCGGCGGCCGGGGCGTCCGGACTCTGCGAAGGCGTGGAGTCCCGGCTCGGGCCCGGCAGCGGCGTCCAGGTCGAGCGCAGCCCCTGCCTCGGCCTGTGCGAGCGGGCCCCGGCGGCGCTCGCGATCAAGGCCGGCGACCCGGTGCGTACGGCGGTGTCGGCGCCGGCGACGGTCCATGAGGCCGTACTGGCCGCGAGCTCGCCGGACTCGGCGCCGGAGGAACCGCCTGCGGCGATGGCGGTCCCACAGGCCGGGAACCCCGGGCTGGCGCTCCTCGGCCGCGTCGGAGTCGTGGACCCGTCGTCGCTGGACGACTACCGCTCCCACGGCGGCTACACCGCCCTGCGCCGGGCCTTCGAGCTCGGCCCCGCCGGAGTCATCCGCGAGGTCACCGACTCCGGCCTGGTCGGGCGCGGCGGCGCCGCCTTCCCCACCGGCCGCAAATGGCAGGCCACGGCGTCGCAGCCCGACCACCCCCACTACCTGGTGTGCAACGCCGACGAGTCCGAGCCGGGCACCTTCAAGGACCGCGTGATCATGGAGGGCGACCCGTACGCGCTGGTGGAGGCGATGACGATCGCCGCGTACGCGACCGGCGCGCACCGGGGCTACATCTACCTGCGCGGCGAATACCCGCGCGCGCTGCGGCGCATGGAGCACGCGATCGCGCAGGCACGCACGCGTGGCTTCCTCGGCGACGACGTCCTCGGCCAGGGCTACGCCTTCGACATCGAGATACGGCGCGGCGCGGGCGCCTACATCTGCGGCGAGGAGACGGCACTGTTCAACTCCATCGAGGGCTACCGGGGCGAACCGCGCTCCAAGCCGCCCTTCCCGGTGGAGAAGGGCCTGTTCGGCAGGCCCACCGTCGAGAACAACGTGGAGACGCTGGTCAACGTCCTGCCGATCCTGACCATGGGCGCCCAGGCGTACGCGGCGATCGGCACGGAGAAGTCGACGGGACCGAAGCTGTTCTGCGTCTCGGGCAGCGTGGCGCGGCCCGGCATCTACGAGCTGCCGTTCGGCGCCACGCTGGGCGAGCTGCTGGACCTCGCCGGGGTACGCCCAGGGCTACGGGCCGTGCTCCTGGGCGGGGCCGCCGGCGGCTTCGTACGGGCCGACGAACTGGACATCCCGCTCACCTTCGAAGGCACCCGCGAGGCGGGCACCACCCTCGGCTCCGGCGTGGTGATGGCCTTCGACGACACCGTCCCCCTGCCCCGGCTGCTGCTGCGCATCGCGGAGTTCTTCCGCGACGAGTCCTGCGGGCAGTGCGTGCCCTGCCGGGTCGGAACCGTACGCCAGGAGGAGGCGCTGCACCGGATCGTGGAGCGCTCGGGCGCGGCCGCCGCCGACGACATCGCCCTGCTCAGGGACGTCGGCCGCGCGATGCGGGACGCCTCGATCTGCGGTCTGGGACAGACCGCGTGGAACGCCGTGGAATCCGCCATCGACCGTCTGGGGGCGTACGAATGACCGTGACACCGCTGGGGATCCCGCGCCGGCTGCTGGAGTTCACCATCGACGGGGAGGCCGTGCGCGCACCCGAGGGCGCGACGATCCTCGACGCCTGCCGGGCCGCCGGGAAGGACGTCCCGACCCTCTGCGAGGGCGACACGCTGCGGCCCAAGAACGCCTGCCGCGTCTGTGTCGTCGAGGTGGAGGGCTCCCGGACCCTGGTCCCGGCCTGCTCCCGAAAGGCCGAACCAGGCATGGAGGTGCGGACCGGGACCGAACGGGCCCGCCACAGCCGCAGGATCGTCCTCGAACTCCTGGCCTCCTCGGTCGACCTGTCGACGACGCCACAAGTCGCCGGGTGGATCAAGGAGTACAAGGCGAAGCCGGACCGCTTCGGCCCGGACGCGGCCCGCCTCGACGAGGAACCGAAGGTCGACAACGATCTGTACGTGCGCGACTACGACAAGTGCATCCTCTGCTACAAGTGCGTGGACGCCTGCGGCGACCAGTGGCAGAACACCTTCGCGATCTCGGTCTCCGGGCGCGGCTTCGACGCGCGGATCGCCGTCGAGCAGGACGCCCCGCTCACCGACTCGGCGTGCGTGTACTGCGGCAACTGCATCGAGGTCTGCCCCACCGGAGCGCTGTCGTTCAAGTCGGAGTTCGACATGCGTGCGGCGGGTACCTGGGACGAGGCGGCCCAGACGGAGACGACGACCATCTGCGCGTACTGCGGAGTGGGCTGCAACCTCACGCTCCATGTGCAGGACAATGAGATCGTCAAGGTCACCTCCCCGCACGACAACCCGGTGACCCACGGCAACCTCTGCATCAAGGGCCGCTTCGGCTACCAGCACGTACAGAACCGGGACTGAGACACGACATGGGACGAGTCACGGAACGACGCAAGGTGATCCGCATCCGGGACGGGGCGATCTCCACCCGCCCGGACACGCTCGTCGCCGAGGAACCCCTGGAGATCAGACTCAACGGCAAGCCGCTCGCGATCACCATGCGCACCCCGGGCGACGACTTCGCCCT
Organism: Streptomyces sp. NPDC050534; assembly: GCF_044457745.1. Taxonomy (NCBI): domain Bacteria; kingdom Bacillati; phylum Actinomycetota; class Actinomycetes; order Kitasatosporales; family Streptomycetaceae; genus Streptomyces; species Streptomyces sp. NPDC050534. Next base: position 803,624 of record NZ_JBITHF010000002.1, on the reverse strand, counting down.
GGCCGCGGGCTTCCTGGTGAGCGAGGGCGTGCTGGCCGAGCGGTCGGACCTGCGGAACATCGTGTACTGCGCGGGCGCCACGGCCGACGGCTCCAACACGTACAACGTGGTGGACGTGCAGACCGCCCCGGGCGTGGCCATCCCCGACATCACGCTCGAGCGGAACGTCTACACGACCTCGTCCTGCGGCCTGTGCGGCAAGGCGAGCCTGGACGCGGTCCGTACGACGGCCCGATGGCCGATCGCCGACACTCCCCCGGTCCGCGTCGGGCCCGAGCTGCTCGCGAGCCTCCCCGACCGGCTGCGGGCGGCCCAGCGGGTCTTCGACCGGACCGGGGGCCTGCACGCGGCGGCACTGTTCTCCGAGGACGGCGAGCTGCTGGACATACGGGAGGACGTGGGCCGGCACAACGCGGTCGACAAGCTGGTCGGCCGCGCCCTGCAGAACGGCGGGCTGCCGCTTTCCCGGGCGATCCTGCTGGTCTCCGGCCGTGCCTCCTTCGAGCTGGCCCAGAAGGCGGTCATGGCCGGGATCCCGGTCCTGGCGGCCGTCTCGGCACCGTCCTCGCTGGCCGTCGACCTGGCCGCGGAGACCGGGCTGACCCTGGTGGGATTCCTGCGGGGCAGCTCCATGAACGTGTACGCGGGCGAGGACCGCATCGCCCTGCGGACCGCGGCCGCCCAAGGGTGACCGCCTCTCCGCGACACGGCGGCGGGGCCCCGACCGGCGGGGAGCGCCCCCTGCGCCGCAGGGGCCCCGCCTCAGGCTCAGGCCGGCCCCGAAGACCGCGCCGCCTCGACGAAGGCGGCGATCAGGGGTGAGCGGCGGCTCGTCTCCCAGGCCAGGAACACCTGGCCGGGCTCGGCGTCCGGCACGGGCACGTAGGTGATGTCGCGGCGGGAGTACTGCTGCGTCCACCGCCGGCGCCCTCCCGGTGGGCCGCGTCGGCGAACCGGCCGACGTCGCCGAGGCGTACCTGTACCTGATGCGCGGCGGCTACAGCACGGGCTCGGTCGTGACGGTGGACGGCGGCGGGACGCTGGTCTGAGGCGGGTGCGGGGCCCACGCGCACGGCGTCCCCCTCTCACCCCACGAACCGCACCTCCCCCACCGTCACCACCGTCCCCAGCCGCGGGAAGTCCAGCCGCACCGACGCCTCGTGCTCGGCCGGGGTGAACGCCGACATGGCGTCCTCGACGAAGACCAGGTCGTAGCCGAGGTCGCCGGCGGCGCGGGCGGTGGATTCGACGCCGAGGTTGGTGGCGATGCCGCCGAACACGAGGGTACGGACGCCGAGTTCGCGCAGCCGCTCGTCCAGGTCCGTGCCCTGGAAGCCGCCGATGGTCCGCTTCACGATCTCCAGATCGCCGTCCCGGGCCAGTCCGGCGACCAGCCCGCTGCCGGGTGGCTGCTCGGCGACGCCGGTGCGTTCGACGCGGATCAGGACGACGGGCGCGCCCGCCTCGCGGAACGCGGTCGCCAGCTCCTGGGCGGCGGACAGGACTTCGGTGCCCTTGTGCGGCTCCAGCGGCAGCGCGACGATCCGGTCCATCAGATCGACGAGGACGAGGGCGGTGCGCGCGGGGTCGAGGGCGAGAGGTGCGGTCATGACGGAACGTTATCCGTCATCAGCCCTCCGTGCCGGAGATCCGGATCAACAAGCCCAGGAACCGGTCACGTTCGGCCGCCGAGAGCGGGGCGAGCAGTTCGTCGTTGGCGGCACGCGCCGCCCGCTCGCAGCGCTCGAGCAGCCGCGCGCCCTCCCCGGTGAGGGACACCGCGTTCTTGCGGCGGTCCCTGGGGTCCGGCTCGCGCACGACCAGCCCGGCGGCCTGTAGGTCGTTGAGGACGCCGACCAGGTCCTTGGGATCGAGCCCCACGCCGCGGCCGAGGTCGGCCTGGGCGACGGGCGCGAGGTCGCGGACGGCGGAGAGCACCACGTGGTGCCACATCTTCAGCCCCTCCGCGGCCAGCGCCTCGGCCACCAGGGCCCGGCCGCGGGCGGCGGCACGGCCGAGCAGCCAGCTGGGCAGCGAACGGATCGCGGCGAGGGGAGCTTCGGGCGGGGGTGCGTCGGGCATGGCGACAGCCTAGCGAGAAGTCGTTGGACTTCCCCATGAATCGCAAATACCGTTGGGGCCCCCAACGATTCCGACGATTCCGTCGGGAGATCCGACGAGCCATGGAGGTGCCGTGCGCCGCGTCCGCTACGAATCCCAGGGCGGCCCCTTGTTCCTGGAGGAGGCGGCGGTCCCCGAACCAGCCCCCGGCGAACTCCTCGTCCGCTGCGAGGCCGTCGGTGTCACGCTCCCCGTCGTGCGCAAGGTCACCGAGGCCGCCGAACCGATCCCGCTGGGCGGCGAGATCGCCGGGGACGTCGTGGCCGTCGGCGAGGGCGTCACCCGCTTCCGGACCGGTGAGCGCGTGACCGGCCTGTGCTTCGGGCACGGCTACGCCGACTTCGCGCCCCTGCAGGAGGCCATGGCCTCACCCGTGCCGGACGGCGCCACGGCCGTGGACGCGGTCGCCCTGGTGCGTAGCGGCCTGGTCGCGCTCGGCGCCCTGACCGCCGCGCGCCCCGAGCCGGGCGAGTCGGCCCTGGTCACGGCCGCCGCGAGCGGCGTCGGCCACCTCGCCGTTCAGCTGGCGAGGACACGGGGTGCGGCCCGGGTGGTGGGGGCCGTGTCCGACCCGGGAAAGGCCGATTTCGTGCACTCCCTCGGCGCCGACGAAGTGGTCTCGTACGGCGACGCGAGCTGGGGCGAGCCCGTCGGCTACGCCCTCGACGCCGTGGGCGGCGACCTCCTCACCCCGGCGATCGCCGCACTCGCACCCGGCGGCCGGCTGGTGGCGTACAGCTCGGGCGGCGGGACCGTCCAGGCGTACGACCTGCTCGTGGGCGCCAAGTCGGTGATCGGCTTCCAGATGGCGCGAATCGCGCGAGGCCAGCCGGAGTTGTACGAGCGATGGCGGCAGGAGCTCTGGAGTCTTTTCGCCGCGGGGGATCTGCAACCCGCTCTGCACGGCGAGTTCAGCCTGGAGGACGCGGCGCGGGCCCACGCGGTGATCGAGTCGCGGGGCAACCGGGGCAAGGTGGTGCTCCGGCCGTGAAATCTGCTTCCTGCGTCGTCTCTGACGCCCCATCACCCACCCCTCCGGGCAGCCGCCGGGCACGGCACCCCCGGCAGGTGGCTCGTCACTTGTGAAGAGTTTCATGGGCCGCGCCCGTGCCACGCCCGTGCGGCCGGACGTCCGCGTCGGAGGAAGCCACTTTGGATGCCGGCCCCACCCTGCTTGGCCGAGAGCCGCCTCCTCCAACCCCGTACGTCAGGTCCCCACGTCGAGCCAGCGTGTCTCACGGGCGATGGACAGCACCTCGGCAGGGTTGGTGTGGAACCACTCCGTGCCCACGGCAGACGCGATCCGCCGTCCCCGGCCGTCCAGGACCGAATGCAGATAGCGCTCGAGGTCGCGATGGTGATTGGTGCGAAGGAGCAGGGCGCACACCGGCTTCTCAGGTACGTATCCCTGTTCCGCGACGCGGCGGGCAGCACTGTACGCGCTCATGCCCACCTTGCATTCCCAGTGCTCCGACTTGGCCGCCCGGGCACGGTCGCGGTACGCCGGGAGGTACCACACGTAGACGCTGCCGCCCCCCTTGCCCACAGCCGCGTCGAATCCGTCCGCAGGAGGGCCCAGGACGAGCTCCTGCACCGCATCCCGGTCCGGCGCCGTGCTCGCTCGCGTGTAGTAGCCCTGTCGGGGATTGGCCGGCACTCCTGTCGCCTTGCCCGTCCGCAGGGCCTTCTTGACCGCCCCGAGGAGGTGCCCGGGCTCCTTGAAGATCCCCCCTTGCTCCGCGTGCAGCCTCTCCAGCAGGCGGATGATCTCGCCGCGCGTCAACGGTTGGTCCCCCGCATGCTGAAGCAGCAGGTCGAGGCAGGCTGCCGGGCTGAGCGGCATGCCACGGTACAGGTATGTCTGGTCCACTACCGGCATGGGCTGGACGCTAGTAGGCCCTAAGAGAGAGAAAGGCCCGAACGGCGAGCTTCACCCCAAGGGGTGAAACGGGACCCGCCTGCCCCGGCGGCTGCACCCCCCAGGTCCCTGCCGACGACCCGGACGCCCTCGTCTGCCGCAAGGGGGGCGCGGCGACCGCCCCGTCGCCGAGTCCCGGACCCGCGGCCGTACTTCCCGTCCTGCCGGCCGTCCTGCGCCGCCGGGAGGCCACCGGCCGGGGGAGACACCGGCCCGGAAGACACCGATCGGGCGCACGGTCCTTGTGGGGCCCGGGAGACCGCAACTAGCCTCGGTGACCCGGACGTTGGACGTGGGATGTCCAGATGTCCAGACCTCCGAAGGGCAGGTTCGCACCATGCCGTCACGTCTTCGCGCGCGTCTGAGATCCGTCGTCACCGCGGTCGCCGTCCTGGTGGGCGTGGCCGTGCTCCCGAGTCCCGCACACGCCCAATCCCCGGCCGGGACCCCCGTGTTCGAGCAGCAGATCATCTTCAAGGCATCGCAGGACCCCGGCTATGCGTGCTTCCGCATACCGGCGATCGTGAGGACGAACGACGGCACGCTGCTGGCCTTCGCCGAGGGCCGCGTCCTCAACTGCGGGGACGCGGCCGACATCGACATCGTCCTCAAGCGCTCCACGGACGGCGGCCGCACCTGGGGCCCGCTGCAGGTCGTCAGCGACGGCGGCGGCGACACGCACGGCAACCCGGCGCCGATCGTGGACCGCAGGACCGGCCGCGTCCTGCTGGCCGAGACGTACAACACCGGCCGTACGGACAGCGGCAGTTGCTCGGTCCCGTGCGACCGCACCCCGCACCTGCAGTACAGCGACGACGACGGAGTCACCTGGTCCCCGCCGCGCGACCTCAGCTCCGAGATCCTGCCCGCGAACTGGAACTCCTGGTACGCCACCGGCCCCGTGCACGGCATCCAGCTGAGCCGCGGCAAGCACGCCGGGAGGCTGGTGTTCGGCGTCAACACCGAGACGTGGAACGGCAGTCGGGTTGTGGCCAACCATGCGGCACTGATCGTCAGCGACGACGGCGGCGACCACTGGCGGATCGGCGCCACCGACTCCTGGCCGATCGCCGACGACGGCACCTTCCGGCAGAAGCCCTCCGAGATGACGCTCACCGAGCGCACCGACGGCTCGGTCCTGGTCAGCGGCCGTGAGACGGACGGGACCGACCTCGGCCACCGCACCCAGGCCGTCAGCCGCGACGGCGGCGACAGCTTCACCGCCCCCTTCCGCGCCCTCCCGGACCTCTACACGCCCCAGGTGCAGGGCTCGATGCTCCGCCTCGGCGACCGCATCCTGCTGGCCTGTCCCGGCGACCCCGACCGCCGCCGAACGATGATGATCCGCTCCTCCTACGACGGCGGCCGCACCTGGGACAGCGTGGACCACGGCACGGTCGTCACCACGGACTGGTCGGGCTACTCCGACATGGCGCGCATCGACGTGGACACGGTGGGGCTGATGTACGAGGGCGGCGCCGTCGACGCGCGCGACGAGATCCGCTTCGCGCGCTTCGACGAGGACTGGCTGCAACCGCGCCGCGGCCCGGACCCCACCACCACCGATTTCGCCCGGCACGCGCGTCCCGCGGCCGTGCTCGGCGGCGCCGGGACGACGGACGGCGTGTTCGGCCGGGCGCTGGAGTTCGACGGCGTCGACGACGCCGTACGCCTGCCGTATCGCGACGAACTCCCCCTGGGGACCGAGGACTTCACCGCGTCGCTCTGGTTCCGCTACACCGCCACGACCGGTGAGCAGCCGCTGTTGTGGATGGGCGGGATCGGGACCACGCAGCCCCAGGTCTGGCTGCGCGGCGAGCCCGCGAGCAACCGCATCCAGGGCCTGATCACCGTGCGCAACGGCGCGGCGGCCCCGCAGTCGGCGTCCGTGCGCACGAACGGCGCCTACAACGACGGCCAGTGGCACCGTCTCACCCTGCGCCGCGGCGGCGGACAGCTCACGATCGCGGTCGACGGTGTGCAGACGACGACGGCGGACGTACCGGGGTCGGTCAGCCGCAACTCGCCGTTCGGCGTGCACATCGGGCAGCGCATGGACAGCCGCGCCTTCTTCACCGGTGCGATCGACGACGTCCATGTGTGGGACCGGGCGCTGAGCGACGAGGAGCTCGCCGGCCGAGCGGCCTCGCTGAAGGACACCGTGCTGTGGCTACCCATGGACCATGTGAGCGGCAGCCACTAACGTCCCGTCCGTGCCCGAGGACGCACGAGCACGACAGCGGACGGGAACCGGCCTCGGCCTGCTGCTGGCCCTGGTTCTCGGGGCCGTGCTGCTCACCGCCCTCCCGGACCACCACGGCCGGGAGGGCGGATGCGCACCGCACAAGGTCGCCTCGTGGTCGCCCGACAAGGGCCTCACCGGCGAGTTCGCCCGCTACGGCGACGACGCCACCCGCACCGACGACTGGACCGGCGGCGACGGCACCCACTCGGTGCGGCTGCCGGACGGCCGGGTGCTGTGGCTGTTCTCGGACACGTATCTCGGCCAGGTGCACGGTCCGCCCAACCCGGTCGGCGAGTCGTACGCCTGGCGGGACCGGACGGCCCCGCTGGTGCGCAACTCGGCCGTGGTGATGGACGGCAAGGACCGGCTGAGGACCACGCTCCCCACCCCGCTCTTCCCGGACCCGGCCCCCGACCAGTGGCGCTGGCCCGTCGCCGCCCGCGTCGAGCCCCGCTCCCCCGGCTCTGCCGAGAAGGTCGTCCGGGTACTGCTGTGGGTGCGGACGGCCGGGCAGTCGCCGTGGATCTACGGGGTGCCCACCGCCACCGAGGTCGCCACCCTGTCGCTTCCCGGCCTGCGGGTCGAGTCGGTGGTGAAGGTGCTCGACCAGAGCCTGGTCCCCGATCCCTCCCGGCGCGTCCTGTTCGGCACCACGCTGGTCGAGAAGGAGGGCTGGACGTACGTGTTCGGCGGCGACGACGGGCAGGCCGCGTCACGGCCGGCCTCGTCCGCGTACGTGGCGCGGGTGCCGGAGGGGCGGCTCGGGGAGCCGTCCGCGTGGCGGTACTGGAGCGGCTCCGGATGGGGGCTGACGCCGCAGCCGCTGCGCGGCGCCAAGGTGGGCAGCGCCTTCTCGGTGGTGCCGGTGGACGGCACGTACATGCTGTTCACGATGGCCTCGGGGACGGCGGGCCTGACCACCGTGACCTCGTACTGGTCCTGCTCCCCCACCGGGCCCTGGCACGGCCCGGCGAAGGACTTCAGCCCCGCCCTGCCGACGGCCGGGGTCGCCGCGTACAACCCGCAGGCGCACCCCGCTGTGTCGAACAGCGCCTCCGGCGCGGGCGGCGGTGACGGACGGCTGGTGCTCAGCTACGACGTCAACTGGCTGGCCACGACCGGCGCCTCGGCGAGCATCAACGCGAACGTGACCCTGTACCGACCGCGGTTCGTGACGGTCCGGCTGACTCGCGGGGGGTGACCGGCGCGGGCTTGTCGCCCGCGCCGCCCGCGCCGCCCGCGTCGTCCGCGTCCTGCGCACGGCGCTTGGCGATCACCGCGCACACCATCAGCTGCATCTGGTGGAAGAGCATCAGCGGCAGCACGGCCAGCGAGGCGTGGGCGCCGAACAGGACGCTCGCCATGGGCAGTCCGGAGGCCAGGGACTTCTTGGACCCGGCGAACTGGATGGCGATGCGGTCCTCGCGGCCGAAGCGGAGCGCCTTCGCGCCGTACCAGGTCAGTGCCAGCATCACGGCGAGCAGCATGGCCTCCACGACCAGCAGGCCGCCGAGCCGGAGCGGGCTGACCTGGTGCCAGATGCCCTTGACCATGCCCTCGCTGAACGCGGTGTAGACGACGAGCAGGATGGAGCCGCGGTCGACCAGGCCGAGGACCTTCTTGTGCCGGGCGATGAAGCCGCCGATCCAGGGGCGCAGCAGCTGCCCCGCGACGAACGGCACCAGCAGCTGGAGCACGATCTGCACGAGCGAGTCGGCGGAGAACCCGCCGGCGCTGCTGCCGAGCACGGCGGCCGCGAGGAGCGGCGTGACGACGATGCCGACGAGGGAGGAGAAGGAGCCCGCGCAGATCGCGGCGGGCACGTTGCCGCGGGCGATCGAGGTGAAGGCGATCGACGACTGGATGGTCGACGGCACGAGCGTGAGGAAGAGCAGGCCCTGGTAGAGCGGCTGGTTCAGCAGGACCGGGACGAGGCCGCGGGCGGCCAGGCCCAGCAGCGGGAAGATCACGAACGTGCAGGCGAGGACCGTGGTGTGCAGCCGCCAGTGCCTGAGCCCGTCCAGCGCCTCACGGGTGGAGAGCCGGGCGCCGTACAGGAAGAAGAGGAAGGCGATCGCGGCCGTGGAGGCGCCCGAGGCCACGTCGGCCCCCGTCCCGCGCGCCGGGAGCAGGGCCGCGAGCCCCACCGTCCCGAGCAGCAGCAGGATGTACGGGTCGATCGGCATCCAACTCGGCCACTGCAGGCGTTTCACGGTGCTCCACTTGCTGGTTCATGTCGTCGGTCCGGGGGCCGGAGGGCCCCCGTTCATCGTCCTCCTCCGGAGGCTGATCGGGAATCCGTCATACCGCTCTGACTGTCATCGCGTTTCGTGATGAGCGGCTACCGTTGTCCTTATGTACGACCCCTCCCACCTGCGCACCTTCTTGGCGGTCGCCCAGACCCTGAGCTTCACCCAGGCCGCCCGGCGCCTCGGACTGCGCCAGTCGACGGTCAGCCAGCACGTACGGCGGCTCGAGGACGCGACCGGGCGGCAGCTGTTCTCCCGGGACACCCACTCCGTGGAGCTGACCGAGGACGGCGAGGCGATGCTCGGGTTCGCGCGGCGGATCCTCGAGGTGCAGGAGCAGGCGGCGGCGTTCTTCACGGGTACCCGGCTGCGCGGCCGGCTGCGCTTCGGCGCCTCGGAGGACTTCGTGCTGACCCGGCTGCCGGAGATCCTCGAGGGCTTCCGCCACGACCACCCCGAGGTGGACCTGGAGCTGACGGTCGAGCTTTCGGGCACGCTGCACGAGCAGCTGGCGGCCGGGAGGCTGGACCTGGTGCTGGCCAAGCGGCGGCCCGAGGACCGGCGCGGCGATCTGGTCTGGCACGACGAGCTGGTGTGGATCGGCGCGGAGCGGCTGCGCCTGGAGGCGGACCGCCCGGTGCCGCTGATCGTCTTCCCGCCGCCCGGCATCACGCGGGCCGTGGCCCTGGAGTCCCTGGAGCGCGAGGGCCGGCCCTGGCGCATCGCCTGCACCAGCGGCAGCCTGAGTGCACTGATCGCGGCGGCCCGCGCGGGCCTGGGCGTCATGGCCCACTCCCGCGGCCTGATCCCACCGGGCCTCGTGCGCCTCCCCGACCGGTTCGGCCTGCCCGAACTCGGCCGTGTCGACTTCGTCCTGCTCCACGGCCACCGCCACAGCACGGCCCAGGAGGCGGCGGACGCCCTTGCGGCGACGATCCTGGCGGGCGGGGACAGGCTGCAGCGCAGGCGGAGCGGTTAGCGGGGCCGAGGCCGGTACGTCAGCTGTTTCACCCGTCGCAGGAACGGCGTCGCCTCCACGTGCTGGACGCCCTCCAGCCGGCCGAGCGGCCCGCTGAGGTAGGCGTACAGCTCCGCGGTGTTCCGCAGCACCGCCGTGGCCGTGAGATTCGTGGGCCCCGCGGTGGCGGCCGCATGCGCGATCTGGTCGTGCGTGGCGAGCGCCTCGCCCACGGAGTGCAGTGCCGCCGGGGTCGTGGTGAGCCAGAGCGCCGCGGCCACCGGGTAGCCGATGGCCTCTGAGGGGTACTCCACGTCCAGGTAGACGGCGCCGGAGGCGAGCAGCGCGCCGAGGCGGCGCTTGACGGCGGACTCGGAGCGGCCGGTGGCGCGCTGGAGTTCGGGGTAGGTGGCGCGGCCGTCGCGCTCCAGGACCGCGAGCAGGGGCTCGTCCTCGGGGCCGATGCGGGCCGGGCCCGGGTCGGGAACGGGGTCCGGGGTGAGGGCCTCGATCTCGTCCGGGGTGAGGACCGCGAACTTGTGCAGCCAGCCGCTCGGGCCGCCGTAGAAGCGGTGCAGCAACTGGTGGGCGCGGATCTCCAGGACGCGCGGGGTGCGCGGCAGTTTGCCGAGCAGCAGGTCGTCGTGGTCGCCCGGGCTGCGCGGGCGGGTGCCGAGGATGATCTCGGTGCCGCCGGAGGCGAGGCCGACCCAGTTGGTGTCGGGCCGTTTGGCGAGCGCCTCCGCGATGGTCTGGGCGCTGTCCGGGACGCACCGCAGCCGCAGCGTCCACTGGTCCTGCCCGAGGGCGTCGGCGTCCCGTACAGCGACGACCCTGAGACCGCCCTCGGCGCACAGGCGCCGGTAGCGGCGCGCGACGGTCTGGTCGGAGACGCCGAGCACCGCGGCGAGCCTGCTGAAGGAGGCCCGGCCGTTGACCTCCAGCGCGTTCAGCAGCCGCAGGTCGAGTCGGTCGAAGACATCGGATTCCATCTCCATAACGGCCGCTCCCGTCGGATTCCGTCGGACCACGGCTCCGTACCACTGTGATCGGCCGCTCGATGCCCATCGTACGGAGAGACACGCATCCGGTGCACAACGCACCGAGGGGAACCGACGAGGAGTTGAGGACATGCGTACATGGGGGACGCTCACGGCCGTGTGCCTGGGCACGTTCATGCTGTTGCTGGACGTGACGATCGCGGTGGTCGCGCTGCCGGACATGGCCAGGTCGCTGGACGCGTCGCTGAGCGATCTGCAGTGGGTGATGGACGGGTACGCGCTGGCCCTGGCCGCGCTGCTGCTCGGTACAGGCGCCGCGGCCGACATCCTGGGGCGGCGGCGGGTGCACGTCGTGGGCGTGGTGGTGTTCGCGGGCGCCTCGCTGCTGTGCGGCCTCGCGAGCGGGCCGGGCATGCTGGTCGCCTCGCGCGCGGTGCAGGGTCTCGGCGCGGCGGCGATGTTCGCCACCACGCTGCCGCTGCTCGGCTCCGTCTACCAGGGCAGGCGGCGGTCCGTGGCGCTCGGCGTGTGGGGCGCGGTCAGCGGCGCGGCGGCCGCGGTGGGCCCGGTGGTCGGCGGTCTGCTGACCGACGGGCCGGGCTGGCGGTGGATCTTCTACGTCAATCTGCCGGTGAGCGTGGCCACGGTGTGGCTGACGCTGAAGGTGGTGCCTGAGTCGCACGGCTTGCGCGAGCGGCACGTGGACTGGGCGGGCACGGTGACGTTCGCCGCGTTCGCGGGGGCGCTGACGTACGGGGCGGTACGGGCCGGGCAGCACGGCTGGGGCGAGACGGGCACCCTGCTCACCTTCGCGGCCGCCGTGGTGGCGCTGGTGGGCTTCCTCGCGGTCGAGCGGCGCGGCAGCGACCCGCTGCTGGACCCCCGGCTGTTCCTCAAGCCCGCGTTCTCGGGCGTCATGGTGGGCGCGCTCGCCTTCAACGCGGCGGCGTTCAGCCTCATGGCGTACGACTCGATCTGGCTCCAGACGCTGCTCGGGATGAGCCCGGTGCGCGGCGGGCTGGTCTTCCTGTGGCTGTCGCTGTCGTCGTTCGTGGTGGCGGCGGCGGGCGGGCGGCTGCTGCACGGGGTGCCGGCGCGGATCACCGTCGGCGGCGGGCTGCTGCTGATCGGCACGGGCCAGTTCTGCATGACCGGGCTGGACGCGGGCTCGACGGCGTCCGCGCTGGTGCCGGGGCTGATCCTGGTGGGCGTGGGCACGGGTCTGGTCTCGCCCGGGATCGCGGGCGCCGCGCTGGCAGCCGTACCGCCGGAGCGGTCCGGGATGGCGGGCGGCGCCGTGAACACGTTCCGGCAGCTCGGGTACGCGCTCGGCATCGCGGTCTACGGCACGGCGGTGACCTCGCGGATGAGCGACACGCTGCCGCACGACGCGGCCCACGCGCTGGCGGGTGGTGCGGCCGGTGCGCTGCGGGGATCTTTCCCCGAGCACACGTTGCGAGCGGCGTTCGCGTCGGGTCTGAACACCGCCGCGGTGGTGGCCGGACTCACCGCGACGATCGCCGGGGCACTGGTCGTGACACTGGTCCGGACGCCCCGCGCCGACCGGACCGGAGTGACGAATTCCGCCCCCGGTACGCTGACGGAGGAGACGGTTTCACCGCGCCGGTGAGGTCGTTGACCAGGGGTCAAGGGCGGTAGTTCACTCGTACAGATTCGGTGGAGATTGCGGAACCGAAACTTACTCAACCGTCAGTTTTCTGTCCGACCCTTCCGGATGTGAGCGCATTTTCCGGCAGCTGACCAGGCTGAGGCTGAGGGTTGTTCGCTTTTGACCCCCCTCCCGCCCTGTCTCAGGGTGGGGTAGCTTTCACGGCGCTTGCCTAGTACTCGATACAGCGCTGAGGGAGCGGGGAGTGGGTTTGCGCGAGTTCACCAGCCCTGCGTTGACGCTGGCACCGACAGTGGGCGGTCTGGCCGACGTGGTGTTCGAGCGTGCCCAGAAGGACCCGCTGCACATCTCGCTCGGCCGCAAGGACGACGGCGCACAGTGGCGCGACGTGACCGCGGCCGAGTTCCGGGACGAGGTACTGGCCCTCGCCAAGGGGCTGCTCGCCCGGGGCATCCGGTTCGGCGACCGCGTCGCGATCATGTCCCGTACCCGCTACGAGTGGACCCTGTTCGATTTCGCACTGTGGACGATCGGCGCCCAGGTGGTGCCGATCTACCCCACGTCGTCGGCCGAGCAGTGCTTCTGGATGCTCTACGACGCCGAGTGCACGGCCGCGATCGTGGAGCACGAGGACCACGCGATGACGATCGCCACCGTCATCGACCGGCTTCCGCAGCTCCACCAGCTCTGGCAGCTCGACAACGATTGCCTGCACGAGCTCTACGACGCCGGCGCCCACCTCGACGACGACCTGGTGCACCGCCACCGGCAGGCGATCACCCCGGACTCGGTCGCGACGATCATCTACACCTCGGGCACCACGGGCCGCCCGAAGGGCTGTGTGATCACCCACGGCAGCTTCATGTACGAGTCGGACACCGTCATCGAGCGCTGGGAGCCGGTGTTCCACACCAAGAAGGGCGACGAGGCGTCGACCCTGCTCTTCCTCCCGCTCGCGCACGTCTTCGGACGCATGGTGGAGGTCGCCACCATCCGCGGCGGGGTGCGCCTCGGCCACCAGCCGCAGCTCAACGCGGCCGCCCTGCTGCCCGACCTGCAGGCGTTCCGGCCGACGTTCATCCTCGCGGTGCCGTACATCTTCGAGAAGGTCTTCAACGCCTCCCGCCGCAAGGCCGAGAAGGAAGGCAAGTCCGGGCCCTTCGAGAAGGCCGTCGACATCGCCGTGAAGTACGCGGACGCCGTCGAGGCGAAGGCCTGGGGCATCGGACCCGGCCCCTCGGCCGGTCTGCGCGTGCAGCACCAGCTCTTCGACAAGCTCGTCTACTCCAAGGTGCGGGCCGCGATGGGCGGCCGGATCCGCAACGCCATGTCGGGCGGCTCCGGGATGGACCGCAGGCTCGGCCTGTTCTTCGCGGGCGCGGGCGTGCAGGTCTACGAGGGCTACGGCCTCACCGAGTCGACGGCGGCCGCGACCGCGAACCCGCCCGAGCGCACCCGCTACGGCACCGTCGGCCAGCCCATCCCGGGCGTCACCGTGCACATCGCGGACGACGGCGAGATCTGGCTGCACGGCCCGAACGTCTTCTCGGGCTACCTCAACAACCAGAAGGCCACCGACGAGACCCTGCACGACGGCTGGCTCGGCACCGGCGACCTGGGCTCCCTGGACGAGGACGGCTACCTCACCATCACCGGCCGCAAGAAGGAGATCCTCGTGACCTCCGGCGGCAAGAGCGTCTCGCCCGGCGTGCTGGAGGAGCGGGTCCGCGACCATCCGCTGGTCAACCAGTGCATCGTCGTCGGCAACGACCGCCCCTACATCGCCGCTCTGGTCACGCTCGACCAGGAGGCCGTCGAGCACTGGCTGCAGATGCGCGGCAAGCCGCAGATGGCCCCCGCCCAGCTGGTTCGCGACGCCGACCTGGAGACGGAGGTGCGGCGTGCGGTGGTCGCCGCCAACACCCTCGTCTCCCAGGCCGAGTCGATCCGCACCTTCCGGATACTGGCCCAGCCGTTCACCGAGGAACACGGTCTGCTGACCCCGTCCCTGAAGCTGAAGCGGAAGGCCATCGAGAACGCCTACGCCAACGAGGTCGAGGCCCTGTACCAGGCCTGACGGCCCGTCAGCCGATGGTCACCCGGAAGATCTTGTCCGAGCCGTCCGGCTGGTTGCCGTTGTTGTCGCAGTTGGTGGTCGACAGCCACAGCTGGTCGGCGCCCGGCACCTTCGTCACGGTCCGCAGCCGCCCGTAGGTGCCCACGTAGTACGCGGTCGGCGTGCCCACGCTCTCGTTGTCACCGTTGATCGGGATGCGCCACAGCCGCTCGCCGCGCAGGGACGCCATGTAGACGACGTTGCGCACGATGGCGATGCCGCTGGGCGAGGCCTCGTCGACGTTCCAGGTGGCCTTCGGGTTGGTCATGCCGGAGACGCTGCAGTTGCCCTCGCACGTGGGCCAGCCGTAGTTGGCGCCCGGCTTGATGAGGTTCAGCTCGTCCTTGGAGCTGTTGCCGAACTCCGCCTCCCACAGCCGACCGTTGCGGTCGAAGGCGAGGCCCTGCGGGTTGCGGTGGCCGAGGCTGTAGACGTAGTTGCCGAACGGGTTGCCCGGGGCCGGCCTGCCGTCCGTGGTCATGCGCAGGATCTTGCCGTTGAGGGAGTTCTTGTCCTGCGCCAGATCCGGCGTCTGGGCCTCGCCGGTGGAGACGTACAGATAGCCGTCGGGGCCGAAGGCGAGGCGGCCGCCGTTGTGGTAGCGGTTCTTCTTGATGCCCTGGAGCAGCACCTTGTATTCGCTCAGCCCGGTCCCGTCGTACGTCATGCGCACCACGCGGTTGCCCTCGGAGGCGGTGTGCATGAAGTAGACGTAGTGGTTCGTCTCCCACTTCGGGTCGACGGCGACACCGAGCAGGCCGCCCTCACCGTTGGTGGTGACGGCGTTCGGGACGGTTCCCACCTGGGTCCTGGCGCCGTCCTTGGTCACCTTCCAGACCCGGAAGTCGTCCCGTTCGGTGACCAGCGCGGTCCTGCCGTCGGGCATCCAGCCGGTGCCCCACGGGACGGTCCAGCCCGGCGACAGTGTGGCGACGGAGGACGGGACGCCGCCGTCGGTGGCGCAGGACTTGGTGGTGAAGGTGACGGTGTTGCTCTCGGGCGAGACATTGCCCGCGGCGTCGCGGGCGACCACGTTCAGCGCGTACGGGCTGTTGCAGGCGAGCCCGGTGAGCGTGGTGGAGGTGCCGCCGGTGACGGTCTTGTAGACCGTGCTGCCGCTGCGCACGTCGTAGGCGACGACCGCCCGGTCGTCCGTGGCGGCGCCCCAGGTCAAGTCGGCGCTGTTCGCGCTGACTTCGGCGGCGGACAGAGTGCCCGGCCTGGTCGGCGGGGTGGTGTCGGAGCTGGGCCTGGTGGTGCAGTCGACGACGGGGCTGGCCGAGGAGGTGTTGCCGGCGGCGTCGCGGGCGATGACGGTCAGGTTGTAGGTGGTGTTCGGCGTGAGGCCGGTGAGCGCCTTGCTGGTCGAACTGCCCGGCACCTCACCGATCTTGTTGCCGTGCTCGTAGAGGTCGTACGCCGCGACGCCCACGTCGTCCGTCGAGGCGCCCCACGCCAGGGTGAGCCCGTCCTCGCCGACGTCGGAGCAGCTGGGCTGCCCGGGGCGGGTCGGGGCCTGGGTGTCACCCCCCGCGGTACCGACGCCGATGCGGTCCAGGTTGGGGCCGCCGACGGCGGTCGTGGCGGTCGCACGGATCTTGTCGGAGCCCGCCTTGAGCGGGACGTCGACGGTCTTGGTGGTCCAGGTGTTCCAGTCGGCGGTGGCCGGGAAGGACACGCCGGAGGCGACGACCGTGCCGCCGACGGAGATGTCCATGGGCCGGTCGGCGGCGGTCCCGTTGGCGAACCGGAAGGTCACCGCCGCGGTGCCCGCGGCGGCCGCGTTCACCGTGAACTCCACATAGGAACCCTTGACGTTGGTGTAGTCGACGAAGCCGGTGCCGGTGTACCCGGTGTGGTTGGTGGCCACGGTGCCCTGCGAGATGGCGGCGTCCTCCGCCTGGTAGTCGGTGGCGGCGGCAGCGCTCCCCTGGCCCAGGCCCACGAGGGGCAGGGCGAGGGCCGCGGCCACGCCGTACGGCAGAACTCTTCTGAGATTCACGTGTGTTCCCCTCAGCTCTGGGACGAAGCTGTGACCGGCCGCACCCTGATCAGCCGTGTCTCTCCCGGCCGCAGGCTTGCGCTGTATGTGTTTGCGACGGTGCCTTTGTGTGCGCCGGACCACAGGTCCGTGACGTCGCCGGAGCCGGTGAAGCCGGCCTGCGACCAGTTCAGGCTCACCGTGGAGCTGCCGGAGGTCCCGGTGTTGAACAGCGCGATCACGTAGTCGCCGTTGCTCTCACGTTTGCTCCAGACCTGCTTGACGCCGCTGTCCACGATCCGTTGCGCCGCCACGCCGTCCTGGTCGACTCCGATCAGCCGGTCGTTGGTGAGCATCGCCTTGTCGACGGAGTCGAGTTGGGTGAGGTCGGTGCCGAGCAGCAGCGGCGAGGCGGCCATCGCCCACAGGGTGAAGTGGGAACGCCGCTGGTCCGCGGTCAGGCCCGCCCGGTCGCCGTTGCCGATCTCCAGCGAGTCCAGGTCGTTCCAGCCGCCGGGGCCCGCGTACGCCCGCCAGGAGGCGGCCGAGTCGAACCGCTTGGCCACATGGGACCAGTCGGTGAGGGGATAGCCGCTGCCGTTGGCGCCGGATCCGCAGTAGCACTCGACGTCGCCCTGAGTACGCCAGCTGTTGGCCAGCTTGCGCCAGTTGACGGCGTCGGCGATCGGCAGGTTGTTGGAGAGCGCGAAGTTGACGGGCCGTCCGCTCGCCCGCAGCGCCGTGTCCCAGGCCCGGACGTCGTCGATGTCCTGGCTGCCCACGCCGTCGATCTTCAGGTAGTCGACTCCCCAGGAGGCGAACTGCCGCGCCCACGAGTTCACGAACTCCTGCGCGCCCGGCTTGGAGTAGTCGAGGTAGTACATGTTCTTGCAGTTGTAGTTCTTCTCGGTCTTCGAGGTGTCCACGATGTCCTTGGCGTGGTAAGGGGTCCCTTCGATCGGGGTGTTCCTCGTGACGGCGCTCTTCGCGATACCGGGCGTCACGTAGAAACCGAACTTCAGGCCCTTGGAGTGGACGTGGTCCGCGACCGCCTTGATGCCGTCCGGGAACTTCGCCGGGTCGGGGGTCCAGCGGCCGTACTTGTCGACGACGAAGCCGTCGGAGTCGCACTTCTGCCAGAAGTCGTCGAGGTTGACGTAGCCGAAGCCGTGGTCCTTCAGGCCGCTCGACGCGAGCGCGTCCGCCTGGGCCTCGATCTTCGCCGCAGTCGGCCACCGGCGCACGAAGCTCCAGCTGCTCCAGCCCATGGCGGGACGCAGCGACTGCCCGTTGTCGGACATGGGGGCGAAGGCCGCCGGTGTGGCGTACGACGTGCCGATCCATGCTTCGTCGATCCGCAGCCGCTTGTAGCGTGTGGAATCGCTGGAGGCGGCCCAGGTGCTGTCGACCTCCAGGCGGACGTAGCGGGCGTTCGCGGCCGTGAGGTCGATGCCCTGCATGCCGCGGCGGCTGGGGAGTTGTGCGGTCCTGACCGGACTCCCCCAGGTCGAGCCGTCGTTGCTCAGATACACCTTGTAGTCCTTGACCCGCGCCGACTGCTCGGTGGCCGAGCGGGCGTAGGCGACGGAGTCCTCGCGCTGGTTGAGCCCGATGTACTGGACCCTCTTCGCCGAGCCGAGGTCGAAGGTGAGGTTCACCGGCAGTGTCTTGTCGTTGTCCCAGTAGGTGCGGTAGTCACCATCGGCCGCCGACTGCCCGGCGTGTCCGCCTGCGGAGGCACTCGCGGTCGCCTTGACGCCGCTGAGAACGCCCTGGCGGCCGGCGGTGGTGACCTTGAAGACGGTGTCGTACGGGTCCCAGTCGCCGAGGCCGGTCAGGGTCAGTACGCCGCCCGACTGCGACCATGAAACCGCCGTGCCCGTACGGAGGTTCGTGACCGAGGCGATGCGGTAGCCGTTGTCGCGGATGCGCAGGGTGGTGGTGCTGGGCGGGGTCAGGACGTGGATGTACTGCCGGTTCGGGTCGTCCTTGGCGACCGTCGTCACGCCGTGGGCACCGTCGTTCCAGAAGCCGGGCTTGAGGCCGCCGTACATGTAGCCGCCGCCCTCGGTGCCGTGCAGGGACTCCCAGATCGGGTCGAGGTAGGAGGCGGCGAAGGTGTTGAAGGCGGCCTGGTTGGCCGGGAACCTGCCGTTGACCTGGGCGGTCTCGGCCATCAGGGCCTTCACCGAGGAGCCCGCGTTGGTGACCAGCCGGCCGAGGGTGAGCTTCCTGTCGACGGACGGGTCGGAACCGTCGTACCACCAGGCGCCGGTGGAGGGCAGCTTGAAGTCGGCCTCGGTCAGGCGGGGTTGGGCGGTGTAGACGGCCTGCGGGTAGTCGTAGGCCGGCGTCATCCCCGTCTTCTGCTCATTGCTGATCATGTCCATGATCGGCGTGTCTTCGTTGTTGTTGCTGAGCGTGTAGTCGGGGCGCTTCTGGTAGATCTGCCGGTAGAGGTCGTGGCTCTCCCAGTAGGCGTTGTCGTTGTCGATCCAGAAGCCGCCGAGGTCGGGATAGCGGTCCATGACCTCGAAGAAGTTGTCGTAGCTGAACTGCCCGAAGCCGTCGCGGGTGGTCAGGTCGACGTCCTTGCCCTTGTAGGCGGAGTAGGCGGCCGAGTCGAGCCATTCGTGGCCGCCCTCGTCGTGCCACTGAGGGTCGTCGGTCATGTAGAGGATGACCTTCATGCCCTTGGCCTTGGCAGCGGTGATCAGCTCGCCGAGGAAGTCCCGCTTGGTGGAACAGGATCCGGGGATCTTCGACGGCCAGGGGCGGGCGTAGCCGAGGCGGCTGTGGAAGGAGGCGAGGACCAGGTACTGGGTGTGCAGCTTCCGCGCCTCGTTCACCCAGTAGTCCGGGGTCCAGCCGCCGTCCGTGGCGTCCTTCTCCCAGGCGGAGCAACTGGTGTGGGCGGGAGCGGTGCGCAGACCCCAGTGAAGGAACAGGCCGCCGACGGAGTTGCGGAGGAAGTCCTGGCGGGGGTTCTCCAGGTCGAGCGGTTTCGCCGCCGTACCGCAGTCCTGGCCGCCCGAGACCCGCAGCGCGCCGCCGGACGTGTTGTGACTGTCCGTCAGACAGCCGCCGGTGGTGTCCTGGAAGCCCACGTCGAAGGGCGAATTGCCACCCTTCTGCGCCGTGAAGCGAGTGAGGCGGATGTCGCTCGCGGCATTCGCGAGGAGCGCCGGGCGGCCGTCGTCGACGGCGAACTTGACGGAACTGTCGGTGAATTGGACGTCGTCGGCGTTGTGGAGGTACCAGCCGTAGGACGGGCGGGTGCCGATCGCCTTCGGGTTGTAGTCGTTCGGGTCGTTGCTCGGCACACCGGTGGACAGGGTGCCGTTGCCGCCCGGGACCGTGATGTCGACGTTGTTGAAGGTGACGCCCTTGATCCGGTGACCGTTCTCGCCCCACAGGGTCGGGCTGAAGGACGGGCTGCTGCCGGTGGCCGTGATGTTGTCGTACGTGATGCCGCTGATCGACCCGACACCGGGACGGTTGCCGCACCGCTTCCTGGTGCCGATCTTCTGCATGATCGGCGAGTGGACGTTCGTCATCGTGATGTCGCGGTAGTGGACGTCGGAGATCTTCGCGCCGTCCATGGTCACCATGCCGAGTCCGGACTTGTCGGCGCCCTCGATGCGGATGTTCTCGAAGCGGTAGTCCGAGAAGTCGCCGCAGGTCTCGGAGCCGAACATCAGGGCGTTGCAGCACCTCGCCGACAGATGCGAACCGCTCACCCGCACGTGGCCGTTGGTGAGCTTGGCGCCCAGGGCGTAGTCGCTCTTGAAGACGAGCGCGTCGTCGTTCGCCCTGATGTCGGCGTTCGTGACCGTGACGTTCGTCGTGGAGATGATGTTCCAGCCGTCGCGGTCGCTCGCGGTGTCGATGGTGAGACGGTCCGAGGTGACGTTCGTGCAGCCGTTGATCAGTGCGGCGAAGTGACCGCCCCGGCGGAGGGTGAGCCCGTCGCCGATCCGCAGTCCGTCGCAGCGTGTCAGCGAGATGATCTTGTCGGCCTCGCCGGACCTGGGGTTGCCCGTGATCAGGTTGCCCATGCCGTCGATGACGCCCTGCCCGGTGAAGCCGATGTCGGTCAGCCGGTCGCCATAGATCATCGCGTCGTGGAAGTGGCTGTGCCCGTAGTCCTGGTAGGCGTCCCACGGGTTGGGCTCGGCCTTGTCGTAGGTGTCGGCGTTCGAGCCTTGGAGCGTGGCGCCCTTGTCGAGCTGGAGCGTCACGTGGCTCTTCATGTGGATGGTGTTCCTGGACCTGTAGTCGCCGGCCGGGAAGCGGACGATGCCGCCACCGTCGGCCGAACTCGCCGCGGTGATGGCCTTGTTGACAGCAGGGGTGTCGTTGGCGGAGCCGTCGCCCTTGGCTCCGTAGGCGCGTACGTCGAAGACGGCGGCGGTGAGTCGGGGGGTGGTGGGTGCGCCGGTGCGCGGGGCCGCGAGCGCGGCGGGATGGGCCAGTCCGAGGACGACGGCAAGGACGAAGAACACGATCGCCGCCGTCCCCGTCCGCTGTGCGGTGGGGGGTCTCATGGGCCGGCCTCTCAGACGAGTTGGTAGCCGCGGAGGTTGGTGAGCAGGAGATAGGTGTCCTGCAGGGACCCGGAGGTGTCGCCGAGGGAGCGGTAGATGCCCCACTTCGGGCGCACGCGGTCGGCCAGGAAGGTGTCGACGCCGGTCTTCGACCTGTCGACGACGGTCGCACCGCCGGACTTCAGGATCCAGCGGACCGAGCCCGCCGAGCCGTTGCCGACCTTGATCTGGAAGTCGACGTCGGTCCACTTGTCGTGCAGCGGGTCGAGGTCGGCGCGGCCGACGAGGGTGCCCTCGACGGGCAGTTGCAGCTCGATGGTCCGCTTGCCGTTCACCCGGCGCAGCGACTGCACGACGATCGGGGACGTGCCGCTGCCGGGCTGCTTCATCTGCATGATGTGGGTGAAGGTGGTGGTCGCCTTCAGCGAGCTCGGGATGTACATCGAGTACGTGAGCCGCCAGGTCTGGCCCTCGGTCCACTTGAGGTAGTTGCCGCCGCTGCCGTTGCGCAGACCGGTGGCCTCCTGGCGCTGGCGGTCGGTGGAGGTGTCGCGGTCCACCCTGTGCATGGTGAAGCGCCAGTTGTCGCCGGTGGCGAAGATGTGCGGATGTCCGGCGGGGTGCGAGTCGGCTCGGTCGTCCTCGACAGTCTCGAAGGCGCCGAGGCCGTCACGGGACGCGGACGGGGCCCACTTCTGCTGCCAGGAGGCCGCGTGGGCGGTGGCGGCCGGCAGACCGACCGCGGCTCCCGCGGCGCCGCCGAGCGTGGCGCCCAGCAGCGCCCTTCTGGATGTGTTCATGACACTAATCACCTCGCAGCTGTTCGTTCATGATCAGGAAGGCGCCCAGACCGTGGAAGTCGTCCGTGGCCCGGGTGCGGGCGACGTAGTACGCGTAGTCGCCGACGTTCGTGCCGACCGAGATGCCGGCCAGGTGTGTCCGGCCGTCGGGGCCGAGTGAGATCTTCGCCAGCACGCCCTGGTAACCGCGGCGGGCCACGGCGGCGTAGTGCGGGTCGAGATAGCCCCGCCGGACTCCGCGCGCGAGGGCGTAGGTGAACATGCTGGAGCAGGACGTCTCGGTCCAGTCGTCGCTCCGGCCGCCCTTGTCCATCACCTGGAACCAGCGTCCGGTCACCGGGTCCTGGTACTTCTCCAGGCCACTGGCCAACTTGCGGAAGTCAGACAGGAGTTGGGGGCGGCGGGACTGGTCCGCGGGGACGGCGTCGAGGACGTCGACGATCGCCATCGCGTACCAGCCGACCGCGCGGCACCAGTGCTCGGGCGCGAGGCCGGTCTGCGGGTCGGCCCAACTCGCCGTCCGGGACTCGTCGTAGGCGTGCTTGAGCAGTCCGTTCGCGGCCTGGAGATGGCTGCCGTAGACGGAGAGCTGTCTCGCCGCCTCGTCGTCGGTGTACGCGCTGTCGCCGAACTCCTTGCCGTACTCGACGAGGAACGGGTTCACCATGTAGACGCCGTCCGCCCAGAGCTGGTGCGCGCGACTGGAGTTGTCCGCGTGCCAGAAGCCGCCGTCGCTCGTGCGCGGATAGGTGTTCAGGCGGTCGCGGATCTTCTGCGCGGCCTTGCGGTAGCGGTCCTGCCCCGTCTCGTGGTGCAGGATCACCAGCAGCCGGCCGGCCTGCATGCTGTCCAGGCTGCTGAAGGACTGGTCGATGGAGCCGTCGCTCTTCACGAAGCGGTCGACGTACTGCTTGATGTAGGTGAGGTAGCGGGCGTCGTGGGTGCGCTCGTACGTGAGGTACTGGCCGTAGAGGTAGAGGCCGACGGGGTAGGACCAGCCGCCGATCGTGTTCGGCGTCCAGCGGGCCATGGTGGAGTCGACGACGGCCACGGACCAGTCGGTGGCGGCCGTCGGGCGGTGCGCAACCGCGGTCGTGGCAGCGGCCGTCGGGGGTGCGGCGGCCGGCAGTGCGGCAAGGGTGGCGGTGACGGCGGCGAGGGCCGTCAGTGTCGTCCGCAGACGTCCCGGTCTCATGTTCCTCCCTCTCGGTGGGCCTCTCGCTGGGCCTCTCGGTAGGCGTACGCGGGCTCTACGCGCGGCCCTTGCACCAGGTCGCGTACGAGGTGGTGGTCGGGGGCGTGCCGGCAGGCCGGGTCGGTGCGGGCGGCGTCGCCGGTGAGCGCGTACGCCTGGCAGCGGCAACCGCCGTGGTCGGTGGTGCGCAGGGCGCAGCTTCGGCAGGGTTCGGGCATCCAGGACTCGCCGCGGTAGGCGTTGAACGCCTTCGACTCCCGCCAGATCAGGCCGAGTTCGTGGTCGCGCACGTTCGGCTGGTCGAGGCCCGGGAGGACGGCCGCGGCCGGGCACGGCAGGACCGTGCCGTCCGGGGCGACGGTGAGCGAGACCCTGCCCCAGCCGCCCATGCAGGGTTTCGCGGTCTCCTCCATCCAGTCCGCGGCCACCCACACCAACTCCAGCGCACCATTGAGGAGTTGACGTCTGCGAATCACTGTCGCGCGAGCCCGCTCGACCTGTTCACGGGTGGGCAGCAACGCCGCGCGGTTGCGCAGTGCCCAGCCGTGGAACTGCGTGTGCGCCAGCTCGATGCGGTCGGCGCCCCATCGCAGGCCGAGGCCGATCAGTTCGTCCAGGGCGTCGAGGTTGGCGCGGTGCAGCACGATGTTGAGGCCGAGGGGGAGACCGGCGGCCCGTATGAGCCGGGCGGCGCGCTCCTTGGCCGCGAAGGAGCGGGTGCCCGCGATGCGCTCGGCGGCGCGGGGGTCGGCGTGCTGCACCGAGAGCTGGACGCTGCGCAGTCCGGCCGCGGCGAGTTGGGTCATGCGCCGCTCGCCCAGGCCGACGCCGCTGGTGACGAGCTGGGTGTAGAGGCCCGCGGAATCGGCCGCCGCGACGATCTGGGGCAGGTCGCGCCGGAGCAGGGGTTCGCCGCCGGACAGGTGCGTCTGCACGACGCCGAGGCCGGCGGCCTGACGGAATACCCCGGACCACTGCTCGGCGTCCAACTCCTTCGACCGACCGACCAGTTCGAGGGGGTTGGAGCAGTACCCGCAGCGCAGCGGACAGCTGTGGGTGAGCTCGGCGAGCAAGGCCCAGGGGGCCTCCACGGTCGTCATGCGAGCCAGCCCTCCTTTCGCAACACGGCGAGGAACGCCGGGACTTCGGCGGCGACGGGCGCGCCCGGGTGTCGCTCGCCGAGTTCGGTGACGATGTCCTCCACCGCGCGAGTGCCGTCGCAGAGGCGGACCACCTGCCCGCCGCTGCCGTGCAGGACGACCACCCGCTCGGGGAGCAGCAGCAGGTCGGCGTCGCGCACACGGTCGTGGCGCAGGACGATGCCGCGCCGGAGAACGGGACGCCAGCTCACGGGTCGCCTCCCTGCACCGCGTCCAGCAGCGACCACAGCACGTCGCACTTGAACTCCAGGGCGGCGACCGCGCGTTGGTGCTCCTCGGGAGCCCGGGCCAGGTCGAGGACCAGGGCGAGGGCCTCGGCACCGTCCCGGCCGCCCTGGTCGACACGGGTTCGGAAGTAGCCGAGTCCGTCCGCTTCGATCCAGCGGTAGTGGCGCTCGAAGGCGGCGATGCGGGTGCGCATCAGCCCGGGGGCGGACAGCTCCGTCAGCGAGGCGGCGATCGCGTCCAGGGCCGGACGCAGCCGGCAGAAGTTGACGTATCCGTCGACCGCGAGGCGCACGCCGGGCAGCACGAGGGAGCCGCCCCACAGCTCGTCGCGGCGCAGCCCCGCCGCCTCGCCGAGCCGCAGCCAGCGCTCGATCCCGCCCTCGCCGTCGGCCGTGCCGTCGTGGTCCTGGATGCGGCGCAGCCAGGATCTGCGCAGCTCGGGCCGGTCCAGCTTGGCGAGGATCAGAGCGTCCTTGACGGGGATGTGGCGCTGGTAGTGGAAGCGGTTGGCGATCCAGAGGCGTAGCTCCGCCGGGCTCAGCTCGCCGCGGTGCATGCGCCGGTTGAAGGGGTGGCGGTCGTGGTAGCGCGCCGCGGCGACGGCGCGCAGCCGCTCGGCGAGACGGGCTCTCGCCCGGGCGGCGGCGCCGTCGGCCCGGAGGGGTGTCACGGTCACGGGTGTGCTCGCCACGGGGCCGGTCAGCGGTCGCCGAGGGCGTAGGCGGTCACTTCGAGCGCGGTCTCCACGACCACATGACCCGGGGTTTGCCAGACCTTTTCATCCGATGTCTCGTCCGGCTCCTGGAGGGACCGTTCCGCCTGAAGGGCGCACGGGAGCGTCTCATTCATGGGGGTGTACCTGCTTTCCTGAGAGGTGGGGGATCTCAGATGCCCAGACAGGGCGCAAGATGTTCACATGCATGCACCGGGTTCACGAACTCGTTCGGTGACGCGATCCAGAGTTGCGGGAGGAGAGGCCGCGGTCAATGGTCCGGACCGAAGACGTCGGATGCATTTCCGGCCAATCACGGGCGCCCGTCACTGACTCACCGGTCAGTTCCGGCGGATTTCCCTGTCAGGAATGCATCACGGCCCGTGATCGTTGACGATGGGGAGTACCACCTGACGACAACCGTAAGGATCAAGAGCTCGTGAGCAGCAAGGTCCCCCCGATCATCCTCAACAACGGCATCGAGATGCCCCAGCTGGGCTTCGGCGTCTGGCAGGTGCCGGACGACGAGGCGGAGCGGGCGGTCGCCACCGCGCTGGAGGCCGGGTACCGCAGCATCGACACAGCGGCGATCTACGGCAACGAGGAGGGCACCGGGCGGGCGATCGCCGCAGCCGGCGTCCCCCGCGAGGACATCTTCGTCACCACCAAGCTCTGGAACGGCGACCAGGGGTACGACTCGACCCTACGCGCCTTCGACACGTCGCTGCAGAAGCTCGGCCTGGACCACGTCGACCTGTACCTGATCCACTGGCCGACCCCGGCGCGGGACAAGTACGTCGACAGCTACAAGGCGTTCGAGAAGCTGCACGCCGACGGCCGCGTCCGCGCGATCGGCGTCTCCAACTTCGAGCCGGAGCACCTGCGCCGGCTGATCGACGAGACCTCGGTCGTCCCGGCGGTCGACCAGATCGAGCTGCACCCGCACCTCCAGCAGCGCGCCGCCCGCGAGTTCCACGCCGAGCAGGGCATCGCCACCGAGGCCTGGTCGCCGCTCGGCTCGGGCAAGGGCCTGCTGGAGGTCCCGGCGATCGTCGCCATCGCCCGGAAGCACGGCCGCACCCCGGCCCAGGTCGTCCTGCGCTGGCACCTCCAGCTCGGCAACGTCGTGATCCCCAAGTCCGTGACGCCGTCGCGGATCAAGGAGAACATCGAGGTCTTCGACTTCAGCCTGGACGCCGAGGACCTGGCGGCCATCAGCGCACTGGACGAGGACCGGCGCCTGGGCCCCGACCCGTCCACCTTCAACGCCGCCTGACACCGGCCCGGACGAGCCTCCGCCCCGCCGCGCGACCTTTGCGCGGCGGGGCGGACGCGTTCTCCGCCGGGGCCTCCCGCGTCACCCGCCCCGTACGTCCGTCAAGACGATCTCGAACTCCTCCAGCGAGGTCACGCTGACGTGCGCCTTGGCCGCGCCCTCGTGCCGGACCGCCGCGTGGGCTCCACGGGAGGCCGCGAGGGAGGCGCCGTCGGTGAACAGCGCGCCGACCATGCCGCGGCCGCGCTCCCGGTCGACGAACAGGGACGTCCTGGCCAGCCCGGCCAGGGTTTCGAGCCCGGGGGCCACCGACGCGCGGAAGGTCTCGGCGAGCAGACCGGCGTCCATGGGGTCGAACTCCAGCCTGCTGAGCCGCAGTCCGCCGCCCATCTCGGGCCGGCGGACCTGGTGGAAGACCACTGCCTCGTAGTTCTCGACCAGGGTCGTCGCGGCGAACGGCTCCAGCATCGCCCCGCGCCGCTCCCGCATGACCTCGTCGCTGTTGCGCCGGGCCTCCTCTGACGTCCACCAGCTGACCGCCAGCAGCTTGCCGAGTGTCCGGTCCACGAAGATGCCCGAGCCCCGGTAGCCGGGACGGTCCTCCAGCAGGTCCCGCCCCTGCGCGTTCAGTGCCCTGACGGCCGCGTCGATCTTCGAGGGGTCGCCGGTCGAGTACACGGTCCGAACAAACATGACGCCTCGCCTCCCAGCGTCCGGCGGTATCCGGATGGTGCGACATCATCAGTCTTCTCCTGCCGACAGGGCGCCGCAATTGCGGTTCCGCGCGGAAGCCGCTCCCCCGCCGCGAGCTGCCGGTTCACCCTTCTGACCCCAAGGGCCCCTTCACAAGGCTCTGTTCACGGACTTGACGCGAGCATGCTCCTGGGTCCACCTTGTACGGCAACCCGGTCAGGAAACTTTCCTAACAGAAGGGTCCCCCACAGTGCGCATACGAACACTGACCCTCGCCGCGGCCTCCGGGGCCGCCCTGCTCGCCGCCGGCGTGCTCCCCGCGAACGCCTCCGGCTCCTCGGGACCGGCGTCCACCCAGGAGGGCTCGGTCAGCGCGGCCGACCTGCTCGCCAAGGTGACGTCCTGCTCCCAGATCTCCAACGGCAAGTACAAGACCGACGACGAGACGTCGGCCACGATTCCCGTGTGCGGCAAGAACGGCGCCGTGTTCTGGAAGGCCGACATGGACGTGGACTGCGACGGCCAGCGCACCTCGAAGTGCAACGAGAACACCGACCCCTGGTACCAGGACGACACGGCCTTCCATCAGTCCAACGGCAGCCCGCTGAAGGCGGATTCACTGCCGTACGTCGTCGTGCCCAGCTCCAGCAGCATCTGGAACTACTCCGGCGCCGGCATCAAGGGCGGCGGCGTCGTCGCGGTGATCTACAACAACAAGGTCGAGTACGCCGTCGTGGGCGACACCGGCCCCACGAAGATCATCGGTGAGGCCTCCTACGCCACCGCCAACGCCCTCGGCATCGACCCCGACCCGGAGACCGGCGGCACCGACTCCGGGGTGACCTACATCCTGTTCAAGAACTCGAAGGTCTCTCCCATCGAGAGCCACAGCGCGGCCGTCACACTGGGCGACAAGCTGGCCAAGCAGTTCCTGCAGAACAACTAGGCTGATCGAATCGGTACGTCGCCACCTGCTCAAACGATCGACTGGAGTGGCTCTACCTGCTACTTTCCAGGCAGCGGGTTGACATCAGATGCCATGGATTGCCACGCACAGTCATGATCGTTTCCCACTCGTTTCCCAGTGGCAGACTATCCCTGGGGCGAGTGCTACAAAAACGCCGGACCCGGCACCCCTTGCGCGCCCTCGGAGGCGAATTCGGGAGCCGGGTCCGGCTTTCTGCAACGAGTGTCCCATGCCGCCACTGGCGGACACCGGCACTCGCTCGGCCGGCCCGACGCACGCGCCGGCCGGTCGTGAGATCCAGCGCGCGACCACCGATGGGGGGTAGGGGCCCGCGCTGAACCCCTCGACGCCGAGACGCAGGGTCTTGGCGCCGAAGTCTGCTGCTAAGTCGTAGCCACGTTCACAGATCTAGTACCTCGGCTCACCGCGCCGACGCCCCCATTCACTCGATCGGACGAACAGATGTTCGAAAGTGGACAGTACCTGTGGCCCTGCGGCGCACGCCAGTCCGCAGGGCTGCCATTGGGGGGTGGCAGGTTGTGCACTAGTTCTACGGCGGCGGGCGGCCCGTCCGTCGCACGGAATCAATCTTGATCTATCGGCGACCATTTGGGTACTGACACAAGATCACCGGCGCCGAAGCGTTTGACGGGTGCCAGCCCGCCGTAATCCTCGACCCGACTGGGTCATGCAGCGCCGAGAGCGACTCGGCCACCGCATCGCCGACTTACGGCGGCGAGCCGAGCTCTCACAGGAGGAGCTGGCCCATCTCGCCGGCATGGAGCGTCGGTCGATCCAGCGCTACGAGAATGCGCAGCGGGATCCGCAGTACTCGGACCTTCTGCTGATCGCGCATGCTCTTCGAGTGCACGTCACCGACCTCCTTAACTGACGCCTGGGGTAGCACACGACAGCGTCCAGGGCGCGCTCTTGACTGAACGTCAACGTGCTCCACACGGTAACCCGCATACACGTGCCGCATGCATATATCCGTGAAAAGAGTTTGCACAAAGTGTGGATGCGTAACCCTCCGTGCATGCTGTGGCCAGCGGCCGACGGTCAGCCGGCCTCGCCGTGCAGCTGCCGGAATGCCTCGCCGTCCGCTTCCCTGTACGCGCCGTACAGCTCTTCGGCGCGCTCGCACTTTCCGCCGTCGCGGCTGCGGCACAGGGAGCAGTGGGTGGCGTGGTCGACGTAGGCGCCCCAGGCTTCCTGGACGGGGCTGAGGGTGGCGCGGCCGGTTATCGGCGGGTGGCTTCCCGGCTCGGGCGGCTGGTCTCTACCCTCTGTCATGGCGGCGCTCCGGTGGGTGTCGTCCACGCCCCCGGCCGCTACCACGGTGCGGGGGCACCTGTGAAATTGCACGATACCCCTGCGGGATAGGCGGTATAGGCCGTATAGGGCGTCTCGTCTCGCCTGTCGGGCTAAGCCCACCTAGCGTCTCGATCATGAGATGGGAGCCGGAAATTCCGCGGTGGCGGCAGGTCTACGCCGTGATGACGGAACGGATCGACGACGGCACCTACCCGCCCGACGAACGGCTCCCGTCGGCGATGGCGATCTGCGACGAGTTCGGGATCAGCCAGGTGACTGCTAAGCGCGTGTTGACGGAGCTCCGCGCGGCCGGGCTCGCCTACATGCAGCCGGGCATCGGCACGTTCGTGAGCCCGCTGCCTGAGCCTTCCTCGTAGCCCGCTGACACACCCCGCCGATAAGATCTAAGCCATGCCCCCCACGCCTTCTGAGCGTCCCCCACTGCGCTCTGCCGACGAGCTGAACGCGGCGATCCGCGCGTTCTGGATTGACGGGCGCGGGCATCCCACGGTGGGGCTCACGCCCGACCAGCGGGCGGAGTATCAGCGGCTGCTCGCCGCTCTGGAGGCACTGCGGGCCGTGGAACGCGGGGGCGTGACGACGGCGGCCTAGTGCTTGGCGAGCTTGCCACCTCGTCCGCTGTACCAGGGCAGGGCGAGTCCGTCGTTCTCTGACCGCGGCACCAGGTGCAAGTGCAGATGGAACACCGACTGCGTGGCCACTCGGCCGCGAGACGTGATGATATTGCACCACTGTGATGCAGCAAGCTCCGCCGCCCGTCGCATGGTTGCAGCACTGACCTCAGGGTCGTGGCCCACGTCAGCAACGTGAGTCTTGGGGATCACGAGGAGGTGACCGTCGACGACCGGGTTGAGTGGCACGATCGCGAGCGCGTCATCCCACTCGTGGAAGATCTCTGCGGGTGCGCGTCCAGCGACGATCTCACAGAAGGGGCAGTCGTAAAGCGGCATGGCTTCCGGCATTCGAGGCTCCACGATGTAGGGCGGAGCCATCAGCATAGGATCCCCGGGTGGCACACACCTTCGAAGATCTCGTGCAGCTTGAGCGGGCTGCGGTCGATGCGCACGCCGCCCTCACCACCGCCGACGACCCGGATGCAGCCCGGCGGGCCGCAGTCGACGCCTCCGCCGCCTTCCAAGCCGCCGTGACCGTGTACGCGGAGGCGGAAGGCGAGTCGCGGGTCGACGTCGAGATGCGGGTGAAGAAGGCCGTGCGGCACGGGGAGACGGCGGGCTGACAGCAGTACGCCCCGGCCGGGCGCTGTTCCGGACGGGGCGTCAAGCTCACGCAGCCAGCATGGGCTTGTGTTGCGATCAACTGTACGAGGCGGGGCCGACAATGCAGGGCTGACTGCTAGCTGAGGTCGTCGCCCATGGGATACGGCCCGCGCCGACTCTCGAAGACGAACTGGTCGACGGGTAGGCCGATCGCCCGAAGGTCGCCCGGTTCGCCTACCACTCGGTCGGTCGTGTCGTAGAGGCCGACCTGCTTGGTCTCCCAACCCGTGGGCTCGCCGTCAAGGTCAACCTGCTCAAGGCGTGCCATGGTCGCGGTCTCCGCCGTCTCGCCGCAGTCGGGGTCATAGCCGGTCACGCGGAACACCATGGCGACGTAGGAGCCGACTGGCGGCTTGATCGGGTTCGTCATCTGGGCCTCCTCATCCGATGTCAGCATCGCAGACCGCTACGCCTCGTCGGGCCACTCCGCGAGCGTCGTCCCGGTGTCCTCGTCGACGAGGGTGATGCGCACGCCGTCCCCACCCCAGTCGCCCACCCAGCGCCGGAACTTCGTCCGGGCCGTGGCCTCGCTCCCCCACCAGCCGTGCGCGACCGGGCGGCCGTCGGCGGCGAGGAGGAGGTGGAAACGGCGCGGGTCAGGGTCGGTGTTCACCGGCTCCGTACACGACCGTCCTGGGGGCGCCGAATTCCAGCACCCTGCGGGCCGTGGTCTCGCACTCCTCCACGGACGGAACCTCGTTCGGGTCTACCGCGCCACGGAACCGGTGCCCACACGGCAGCCAGCGGAACCGCAACACCGGCTCATAGACGTCGAACTTCGGATCCTCCACCCGGTAGTCGATGCGCTCCGGCTCGACGTCACAGGCCGGGCAAGGCGGCAGAGGCGGGGCAGGCTGGTGGCGCAGGATCGTCCCGAGCCCCTGGGCGGCCCGCTCGTTGAACTGGCGGCGCAAGTCTGCAACCTGCTGGCTGGTGAGTTGCTGGACGTCGTCGGTCATGCGCTCAGGATCGCACGGTCACGTGAGCCGGATCCCGCGCGGTGTCCCGGGCTGGCGCACGATCGCGTACTTCGCCTCCAGCTCCCCCAGCTGATAGTGCACGGCGCTCACGCTACGGCCGAGCTCGGCGGCCAGCTCCGCCACCGTGGGCGCCACCCCATCCTCGGCGATATGCCGGCGGATGACGGCGAGGATGCGCTCCTGGGTGTCGGTCAGGTAGTCGACCTTGTAGCGGGCCATGACGCCAGTAGAGCGCGTGTTCGAATTATGGGGCAAGCGGGAAGCCCGCCGCGACGGGGGGACGCGACGGGCCTGAACGCAGTGTGGCACGGGGTAGCCTGACGCAGCGGCGCCCCGCCCACTTTCCCTGGGCGGGGCGCCGTGCTTGGTTCAGCTACCGGTTCGACCGCTCTTCGTAGGCGGCGCGGAACGGCTTCTCGTGCTCACGCACCGCGTCGGCGATCCGGTTGGCGAGTCCGGCGCCCACGAGTCCCCGGAAGGATGGGTTCTCGGCTTCGTCGTGCTCCATCCAGACGGTGACTGCCTCGCACTTCAGGCACGGGGCATCGTTGCCGTAGCCGAATGTGAGGGTCGCGGAGATGCGGCGGCCATCGGGGTGCGGCTCGATGTTGATGTGGTAAGTGCGGGTGTGACTGTCGCCGTGGTCGGGGTCGTTGAACTCGGCGTATCCGGTCATGTAGTCGTCGGCTGGCGGGCGGACGAGGTCGTCTCGGTCGTGGTCGAAGGGGAAGAGTTCGAAGCCGATGCCGGCTGCTTCGAGGGCAGTGGCCGTTTCGAGGATGGCGTGGGCTTGGCGGAGGCGCATGGTCACTTCTCCCTGTCGAGGTACCGGTAGATGGTGGTGCGGGCGACGCCGAGCTGGTCGGCGATGTCCTGCACGGTGTGCTTGCGCTTGCCGTCATCGCCGAGCTCGTCGTACATCTCCCGTGCAAGTTGGACTTGGCGCGGCTTGAGTGCGGCCTTCCTGCCGCCCTTCCGCCCGCGAGCCCGGGCGGCTTCCAGTCCTTCCTTCGTGCGCTCGACCATCAGGCTGTGCTCGAACTCGGCGATGGCTCCGATGATCTGGAAGAACATGCGGCCTGCCGGGGTGCTGGTGTCGATGCCCTGATCCAGGACCACGAGTCCGATGCCCTTGGCGCGCATCTGCTCCGACAGCTCGATCAGGTTCTTCAGTGAGCGGCCGAGGCGGTCGAGTTTGGTGATGACGAACTGGTCTCCCTCGCGAGCGACCAGGAGCGCCTTCTCCAGTTCGGGCCGGGAGGCGAGCTTGCCTGACGCCTTGTCGACGAAGACCTGCTCGCAACCTGCCGCCCTAAGCGCGTCCTCCTGCGCTTCCGGGTGTTGGTCGCGGGTGGAGACCCGCGCATATCCGATCCTCATGAAGGCAACGTATCACAATGGGGGGTTAGTACAACATAGATAAGGACATGAGTTTGCGTCACATCGGTACTGCGGAAACGGCGTTGACCCGAGCAGTGACGACAGACGTTCGTTTGCGGACACACGACGAAGCCGCCCCCGCCCGCTGCCGGTTGGCAGCAGAGCGGGGGCGGTCGCGTCGGTCAGGCGTGCGGCTCGACGGTGATGCTCTGCCCGTCCCAGCGCAGCGTGTCGCCGACGCTGGCGACTTGGGCGGGTTCGCCGTCGCGCTGGAAGGCTAGGCCACCGGCGCCGAGGCTGGCCTTGTAGCCGTGACGGCGACACCAGCGGTCGGGAATATCGAGGCGGACGCCGAGAGTGAGCCGCAGCGCGCCCGGGTCCATTCCGTCACGGTTGCCAGCGATATAGCGGAGCGAGGCTGCCATCGCGCGCAGGCGCCTGGACCGTCCCGCGCCGAAGGCTCGGTCCGCATCGCGTTCGTACTCCCGGGCCACTTCCCGTAGATCGCTCACAGTGCCCCTCAATCCTCGTCGTCGTACAGCGCAGAGAACGAACGCCGGGCTACGGCACCCGTGTACGCGTCGAGGTTCGCCCATTCCTCAGCGGTCAGCGGACGCGGATCCCGCAGACCCGCCGCGAAGCTGTCCGCCATGGCGCGGCCAAGAGAGGCGTACCGCTCGCTGGTGGTGGGCCTGCCAAGCAGGCGACGGATCAGACGATGCATACGGACAGCATGACAGACCGCCCCCGCTCCCCCACCGCTGTACGCGGCAAGGTGCGGGGGCGTTGGTCAGGTCTCGTCGTCGTCGGTCGGCGGCATGGGCGGCGGCTCCCGGAACGGGCGGGGCGATAGCCAGAACGGCGGGTCGTCTGCGTCCTCGGGCATGACTCGCACTCCAGTTCTCACGCGTCGACGTTGCGGAGGTAGCGGGCCGCGGCCTCCGTCATCGGCTCGGCGGCCGGCGGCTCGAGGCCGGCCTTCTTGATGTGGGAGACCAGGGAGCGGACCCGGTGCAGGAGCCAGCCGATCGCCTCGTCCTGCTCGCCAATGCGTTCCCGCTGCTTCTCGGCCTCGTTCTCCTGGCGTTGAACGCGCGCCTCAAGGCGTTCGATCGCGTTGCCCTGCTGTGTCGTGACTGCGAGGAAGTCGTCGCGGTTCTCTTGGCGCTTGGTGCGCCGCGCCGATCGGGCGGCCACGACGCCGCCGCCCGTGCCGATCAGTGCCAGCCCGGCCTGAATCCAGGTGTCCACCGTCATCTGTAGCCCTCAAGTCTCTTGGGCCGGGCGGGCTCGCGCCATCCGGCAACTACCAGTACCGGTGCAGCGATCGCCCCCCACACCACCGACGCCAGCCAGCCCCGCGGGTAGTCCCCGAGGATCCAGGCGAGGAGGTAGGACACTGTCCACGGCAGCACCATCAGCGGCAGCGCCAGAAACCCAGGCCAGTCCCTCTCCGGCGGCAGCCAGGCCGAGACGATTGCGATGAGCCCCGAGGCGACCCAGATCCAGCCCCACACGTCGAGCGGCATCATCTGCAGCAGGAGCCGCAGCCCGCGCAAGTCGGGCGCCGGGGAGGTGATCTGCCCGTAGCCGATGATTGCCCACACGATGCCGTAGCAGAGGAGGATCGCGCCGCGGCGGCCCAGCGCAACACCGAGCCGCCGGACCACCCGGCGCGGCACTCAGACCGCCTGGGGCGCCGCGGGCACCGGCGCGGCTGGCTTGGGTGCGACGACCTGAGTGCGGGACCACAGGCCGATCGCGACGCTCACCAGGGACAGCCACAGCGCCTGGTGGTCGGCGTCGAGCTTCAGGCCGAAGCCGACGGCGGCGGCGACGAGGGCCTGAGCCAGGTTGAACACGGCCGCACCGATGGAGTCGTGGGCGCTGACGGCGATGAGCAGAGCGACTGCACAGGCGGCGACGGTGTTGACCGTGGCCTGCTGCGTCTGCGTGGCGTGGAAGACGTAGGCGGAGGCGAGCTTCACCAGGATGGAGATGAAGGCCAGGACCGCTGCGGGCTCGCGACCGAAGATTCTGTAAGTGGGCATGGGATGAACCTGTTCTGCGAGTAGGGGTCAGGCGATGACGGTGAAGCCGTACTTGTCGCCGAGCTTCTTGAGGCTGGTCATGCCGGGGATGCCGTCGGCGGCGGTGCCGCTGTAGCCGAGGTGGCGCTGCCACTTGGCGTAGGCGTCGACGGTGGCTGTGCCGAAGTGGCCGTCGCTGTACGCCTTGGCGAGCAGGCCGGCGTTGACGAGGGCGGCTTCGACGGTCTTCACGCCCGTGTAGGTGACCGGCGTGCCGGACGCCTTCGGGTTGGACTTGGCGGCGGCGACGAGCTTCGACAGGTCGACGACCGGCTTGCTGGGCTTGGGCAGCGGCTTGGGCTGCGGCTTCACGCCGAGGCGAT
Source organism: Streptomyces sp. NPDC050534 (assembly GCF_044457745.1). NCBI lineage: Bacteria > Bacillati > Actinomycetota > Actinomycetes > Kitasatosporales > Streptomycetaceae > Streptomyces > Streptomyces sp. NPDC050534. The sequence goes on along the minus strand of NZ_JBITHF010000002.1, from coordinate 768,442 downwards.
TGGCGACGCGAGCGCGCATCGAGTCCATGGTGTAGCCCTTGGGGTCGATCTTCCCGGGCTGCCATTCGAGGTGGCCGATGACCGACAGGGCATCCCAGTCGTGGTGGCGGCAGATCGCCGCGGACACCTTCTCGATGGCCAGTAGCTGGGCGGCAGGCCAGGGGTCGCGGCCGTCGCCGAGGTTCTCGCACTCGAAGCCGTAGAAGTGCCGGTTGCCGTCGACCGTGGCTTCGTTGTCCGTCGGGGCGCTCCGTTCGGCGATGACTGCGGCGAGGACGTCGGGGTCGCCGAGGCCGGCGTGGTTGGCGCGGCCATTACCGACGAGGTGGACGGTGCCGTCTTTGGTGATCACGCCGTGGCAGAGCGGGCCTGGGAGGTCGGATCGGCCGTCGTAGCAGATCTTCACTGTGGCTGTGGCGCCGGAGGTGACGGTGTGGTGGATCATCACGCCGTTCACGGGTCCCCAGGGGCCCTTGCTGTTGCGGTTGTGGTGCTCCCAGTCGCCGACCTCGACGACGGTGACGCCCTCGTCTCGCAGCGCGGTGAGGATCTGGGTTGCGGTCATCGGGGTGGCCATGGTCAGGCTCCGTTCACGTTACTGCCGGGCGCCCACGGCTGCATCAGACTCGCCAGCTGCTGGGCGAGAGAAGCCGCCTCAGCCAGCTGAGAATCCGGAGCAGGAGTGGGCGCCGGGGGAGGGGTGGGCACCGTGGCCCAGGCAGGGACGGTGACGTCGCCTTGCTGGGAGAGCAGCCACTGCAGGTTGGCCGCGGTGTACCAGGCACTTCCGCGCAGGCCCCAGGACTCGCCCCAGCTGTTGTCGATACGGAAGGCGAGCCGGTCGGCGTCGTAGGCGGAGATGACGTATTCGTGGCCGCCCGCCACAGCCGACTTGCGGTCGACGATGACGTAGCCGTCGGGGTCCGTCTCGAACATGGAGTCCAGCCAGACGGTGCCGACCATGACCGGCCCGGACTGCAGCGCCGACTTGAGGGCGTCGAGGCTGAACGCGTGGCTGTACGAGGCCGCTAGGCCCAGCTTCTTCAGGGCCTTGGCGGCGCCGATGCCGGAAGAGCCGGTGTCGTCCGGCGGGTAGGTGCCCTTGATGCTGTCGAGCTGCGTGGCGAGCTCGTACACCTGCAGGGCGAGGGCCTCGTCGACGGGCATCACGTTGCTGCCGATCTCGACGGAGGTGAGGCCGCTGCGAGCCGAGGAGTCGGTGCAGACGAGGCCCGCCGCGGCGTTGCCTGTGCAGGAACCGATCTGCCCCTGGTCGAAGATGGGTGCCCGGCGGGTCCAGTCGACGGACTTGATGGCCGTCTTGGGCAGAACCCCGGCCGCGAAGGCGAGGGACCGCGGGTCGTGCTGTACGTGCCGGCCGAGTCTCGGGTCGGACGGCTCGAAGGAGTGCGTGTGCAAGGGCCCTCCCGGGCATGAAAAAAGGCCCCGGAAGGGGCTTGCTGGTGGCGCGAGTGCGTCAGGACGGCGTCATGGTCCGGGTCGTGTACGCGTTGTAGCCCTTGAAGGCGCTCACGTTGTAGTAGCGGGGCGCGAGGAGGTCGACGAGGGCCTGCAGGAGGGCGTCGCCCTCACTCTCGGTGGAGGGGCCTTCGACGGAGATCGACACCTGGAAGCCCGTCACGGAAGTCGCGTTGAGATGGCCGTTGACCGTCCACGTGGTGTCACCGGTCTGTGTCTGCGGAGTGTCGAGAGGCATGCTGCTCCTAGGCGATATAGGTGGTGACGATGACGATGCCGGCCGCCCCAGAAGCTCCAGCGATCGCCGCCTGGGAGGCTCCGAGTGAGGCTCCTGACGCGCCGCCGCCGTAGGGGTATCCGGAGAAACCGCTGGTGCTGGTCGCGGCTACGCCAGTCGCACGCCGCATGTTGGCCAGGTAGGCAGGTCCGCCGTTGTTGCATTTGATGGGCGTGCTGCTGATGACCTGGCCGTTTCCCCCGTCGCCACCAGCCATGCGGAAGTCGCCGCCGGTCCCTCCGCTGCCACCGTTGGAGGCGCCGACACTCGCCAGGGCGGTGCTGGATGAGCCGCTGCTGCCTGAGCCGCCGAGGGCGGTGATGAGGGTGCCGAAGCTGCTGGTTCCGCCATCGCTGCCAGCGTTTGCGCCCGCCGTGCCACCGTTTCCTCCTGCGCCGACGGTGACGGCCTGACTGGTTCCGGCGGTGGCTGGCGTGAACCATCCGGCGGCGTATTCGCCGCCTCCGGCGCCGGGTGCGCAGGCGGCCTGGCCGGAGACGGTGGCGCCGCAGCCGCCGGATCCGCCGCCGCCGCCCTGCACCTGGACGTGGACCATGATGGCGCCTGCGGGTCTGGTCCAGGTGCCGGAGCTGGTGAAGATCTGCCGGTCGACGTTGCCGATGATGATGCCGTCGGCGGTCGTGGCGAGGGTCTGCAGGTGCTCCCACAGTCTCGTGTGATCACTTGACTGTGGGTAGGTGATGCCCTTGGAGGTGTTGGCGGTCATGACGAGGTACGCCTCCAGGAGATCGAGACAGTGAAGGCCGCGGACCAACTGCCGCGGCCGGCGAGGTGGATGTAGGGGTCGTCGCTGCTGATGCTGATGCCGATGCCGCCGCGGGTGCCGTCGATGAGGGCCTGTCCCCAGGAGGTGGGCAAGGTGAAGGTGGTGGAGTCGCCGATCTTCAGCGAAGGTCCGGAGGTCGATTCGTTGAGGGTTGGCGCGCCCCCGGGCCGGGTGGTCTGGGAGATGAGCCGGAGGGTCGCCGAGCGGGCCGAGTAGTCGCCTGCCGACAGCCGTTTGATCTTCACGGTGGCTTTGGTGCAGGTGGCCCCGTTCAGGGTGTGGGGCTTGGAGCCGTAGAAGGCGGCCCCGGTGCTGCGGCCGTAGGAGGATCCGCCGTAGCGGCCCTGGAACAGATCGAACGAGTTGGTCGGATCCCCGTCGGAGCGCCAACTGCCGTCCCGGTAGCAGGCCGTCGACACCGGCACGCAGGTCAGGGTGCCGGTCGTAACGGTCGGCTTCGGTGCGGGCGGCGGGTCCCCAGTGTCCACCGCGGTGCTATCGGCCGGCGGCGGAGTCGCCGGTGTGGACGTGGGCGCTGCCGGGATGACGTTGGTGATGTAGTAGGTGCTGCCCAGGCGGGCGGCTAGGACGATGTTCCCGGCGGCCACGGTCAGCCCGGTGGCGACGCGGGCGGTGACGGTGATGCCGCCGACCTTGACCAGGCAGGCCCCCGATGATGCCGCGGTCTGGGCGATGCCCCGCGTCACGCCGGTGCCTGCGAGGGAGACGCGTGTGTCGGCGAAGTCGGCCACCGGCCCTCCCCTCTTACAGGACGCGGACGGTGAGGTTCATCTCGCCGGGCGAGTAGGGCAGCGACATCGTTTCGATGACGCACGGCGCGCTGGTGAGCCCGGCGCCGGTGACGGCGACGATGTCGCCCGGCACCAGGCCCGGGTGTGGAACGAGGGTGACGTCCAGCTTCCGGAACGCCTGCCGCCGAAGCATCGTCAGTTTGGCCTGCGCCGCGGTCCGGCATTGGGCGACCGTGGTCAGCAGGGACGACTGGTAGGTGTACGGGACGGGCAGTGGATTGAACGGTCCGCCGTAGCGGTACGGCGAATCGCCGAGGCCGTCGTAGGCGACGCCTTGGATCTGGTTTCCGTTGGAGTCTTCGCCTTGTGCGACTACGCAGTTGAAGGCGCCGTCGCGGGTGGTGGCGCCCTGCCAGCGCACGACGGTGCCGGTGTCGCGGTCGTCGGTGATGGTGAGGACTGGGGAGCCGCTGTCGGTGACGGGTTCGATGAACAGGAACCCGTCTTCGGTGACGTAGGAGTCCGCGGCCCACGCATCGAGTACTTCGGTGACGGCGGCGAGCCGGTCGGAGTCCCATTGCATGCCCAGGGGTACGGCTCGGTCGATGAGCGTGCCGTCGAACATGCAGGTGAGTGCCGGTTCGACGAGGGCGCGGATCACGGAGGCGAGGGTGTCGGTGCTGGATGGCTGGAACGGTGCGACGAGGTCAGCCTCGTCGATGAGGGTGAGCAGGCCCTGGCAGTTGACGGTGACGGTGGCGTCGTCGGTGCTGCTGTCGGTGATGAGGAACCAGCCGCGGTTGATCCATTCGAACTGGCCGCCGACGTCGACGCCGTAGTCGATGCGGAGCATCTGCCCGAACGCGGCGAGGGGGTGTGCGGGGTCGGTGCCGGGGTCCCAGTCGAAGCCCTGGTCGCGGCGCGGCACGGTGAGGCTGATCTGTTCGGGGACGGCGAGGGAGCGGTCGCGGGACTCGCTGCCGTCGGCGATGGGAATGTTGTCGGCGATGAGCTGCCCGTCGAGCCAGGACTCGGCGCGCATCGACATGGTGTGGCTGCCCAGTACGACCGCGAGCGCGGTAGTCGACATGTCGAGCATGTCAGGGTCCGAAGTCGTACTGGGCGATGTCCAACAAAGTGCCGGCGAAGAAGGCGGAGATGTCGCTGAGGATGGAGAAGTTCGCGGCGATGTCGGCGAGCGTGAAGCCTGCCGCCTCGAGTACGTCCGGCCAGTCGTCGGACTTGTAGACGTTCAGCTGGAACCAGCGGAACTCGTCGTACCAGTTGGGGTCTTCGCTGTCGTCGGTCAGCGCGTAGGTGCCGTCGAGTCGCTCGAGCGAGTTCTGCTTGCGGACCAGGATGATGCCCTCGGTGGCGTTGTCGAGGACTCCGTTCAACGCGTCACCGTCCCCGTCTGTCTCGGTGCGGGCGACGATGGTGCCGGAGCGGGCCGAGCGGGGTTTCCCCTGGACGATGATGCGCCCGTTCACGTTGAACTGGGTGGTGTTCCGGTCGCGTTTCCAGCCCAGCGGCGCCTCGATCTTGACGGCCGCACCGACGCCACGGATCGCATCCGAGATGACGTCCGACGTCACGGTGGAGGTGATCGGGCCCGAGTAGACCGTCCACTGCTGGCCGAAGAGATCGGTGAGGACGGCCGCGTAGTTCATGGACACGCCGAACGGCTGCTCGGCATCGACCCGCAGCAAAGTGGCCTGCCCGGTGACGTCGATGTTGCTGGCCGCCCGCACTGGGGTGAGGGTGGTGCCGACCTGCCGGTACAGGGTCGCCGAAACGATGTTGTCGCCCGCCAGCCCTGTCGCGCTGACGAGGTTCCTGGGCGGGAAGACGCTCTGTGCACTGGCGTTGACGTCGCTGCTCGCCTCGCGCACGCGAAGCAGGGCGCCTACACCGGTTGCCGCTGCGGTCAGGGTCGTGGTGACGGTGGGGGCCTGCGTGCCCGAGCCGGCGGTCACGGACGACTCGGCCATCGTCAGCCGGCCGCCGTTGCCGCTGGTGATGGCATCGCCGAGGTGGGAGGTGGCGGTCGCGAAGGTGATGCCGGTCGCTGTGACGGCCCGCGCGGTCGTGGATGCGGTCTGGGTGTTCCATGCGTAGCCGAGGACACAGAAGTCGCCCGCAGCCCAGGTGAGAGATGTCGAGCAGGCCGCCGAGAACGACGTGTCGGAGACGGTGTCCTCGCCGAAACTGATGGCCCACCGCCACCCGGTCCCGGCCGTGCGGGACAGAGTGAAGACGCGGGCGCCGATCAGCGACCCGGACGATCCGGACGGGATCGCAGTCGTTGGCGCACCATCCCCGCCCACCAGAACGCGGGTGAAGAAGGTCAGCCGGCGCGGGCCGGTGTTCAGCCCGAACGTGCCGCCGCCGCCGGTGAAGGAGCCGACCAGCGACCAGCCGGACGGTGTCGACGGCACGTTGAGGTTGGGGTGCGCGGACACGACTTGCAGGACAGCGAGCTGCCCGGCCGCCGCGCCTGCTGGAAGGGCAGGGGTGACGGTGTCCGTGTGCTGCGCCAGCGTGCCAGACGCGCCGTAGGAGATCGTCACTAGTTCCGCCTCCCCACCTTCGCCCGGAAGGCCGTCTTGGTCTCGGACTGCCTGACGGCGGGCTTGACGACTCCCTGGATGACGCCGAGGAGTTCCCCGGAGTCGAGGACCAGCTGCCCGGTGAGCTGTTGCGGCTGGCTGGCCTGCTGTTCCAGGGCTGCGGCGAGCCGCTCCCACAGGTCGTCCTGCGTTGCCGTGTTCCGGCCGCTGGCTGCGGTGGGGACGTAGCGGCGGCGCATGGACACGCCGGTGGCGGTGTCGGCGAGCCGCTGGGTTGCGGCGCCGACGAGGTGGCTGTGCAGGTCGATGCCGTGGGCCATGCCGAGGACGATGTTCTTGCCGACCTCGTCACGGAACACACCCGACGGGCTCTTGATCTTCAGGGCCTTTTTGATCTGCTTGACGAGTTCCTTCGCCAGGCTGGCCATCTGCTTCTCAAGCGACTTCTGCTGCGCCTTCAGGCCCGCCAGGAATCCCTTGCCCGCGTCCTTGCCGCTGTCGTACATCAGGTCGGCCATCGTCTTGCCGAAGCTGCTGGCCAGACTGCTACCGCTACTGATCAGCTTGTTGAGCTTGCCGATGTCCGTCGTGGTGACGTTCTTCTGGCCGAGGATGGTCGCGAGCTGGCTGCCCGGACCGGCATCCGACAGAGCCTGCAGGAGGCCCTTGCTGGCACCCCTGGCCTTCAGCGACTTCGACAGGGCGACGAAGTTCGAGGCGGTCTTCTGCTGCCCGGTCATCTGCGACAGAAGGTCGCCGACGCTCGTCGCGGACGTCCCCGAGATGCTGAGGAAGTCCGTGATGTTGGACGCCTGATCGGACGCGTACTGGTTCGCCGCGGCGATCGTCTTGGCGATGCTGTCCCGCTTGCTGGCGAGGGATTCGAGCTTGGTGCCCTTCTTCTGGATGCTGGACGCAGTCCGGTTGTAGCCCGCGTTGAGCAGCTTCGTGGCGAGGGACTTGATGGCCGAGGCGATCGCCGACGACGTGCCCGTCGAGAGGGTCTTGAGCAGGCCGGTGGCGATCGTGTTGGCGACGGACGTCTTCGCCGAGCGCCGCGCGTTGGCGAGGCTGATGTTCGCTGCCTTGAGTTCCTTCTCGGCGGCCTGCAGACGCTTCTCCGCTGCGGCGAGCCCCTTGTGGCGGCGCTTGGCGCGGGCGACGTCGCCCTTGGCGTCCTCGACCTTCCGGTGGGCGCGGCGTTCCCGGTCGGCGGCGTTGGAGATGGTGCCGGAGACGTAGCCGGGCAGTTTGATGCCGTTGGCCTTGGCGAACTGCATGGACTGCGGGTGGCTGAGGACGTCCTCGCCGCCCTTGAAATTGACCAGCTCCGGGCCGCGCTCGCCGACCCAGGCGAGGCCCTTGGCTGCGCCGTCGGTGCCCTTGGCGTACCAGTGCGGACTACGCGACAGCCAGGCGCCGTAGGCGGCCATCGGGCTGCCGTAGCGGGACGCGATGTAGTTCAGGCCCCACTTGATCTGGGTGGCCGGGTTCGTCTTCCAGTCGCCACCGGCCGACGCCATCTTCGATGCGGGCAGCGACTGCGGGATGCCGTAGGCACCCGAGCTCCTGTTGAGGGCACGCTCGTTCCAGCCGCTCTCCCCGGTCCATAGCTGCTTCAGGGCGGACCAGTTGGCGCCGGTCCAGCCGCGGATCGCGGCCAGTTGCTCGCCGATCTTCTGGTTCTTCGACGAGCCTCCGCCTCCGCCGCCGAGTCCGAGCAGGCCGAGGATGTCCCCGCCGAGCCCGCCGAGCGCCTTGAGCGCCTTGCTGGGCAGGGAGGAGATGGAGACGAGGCCCTTCTTCGCGATCGCCGCGAGCGCCTTGGGTAGCGAGCCGAAGACCTTTTTCGCGATGGCGGTGCCGCCGGTCTTCGACATGCCCTTCATCAGGCCGGTGACGAGGTGGCCACCGATCGACATGAACACCCGGGAAGGCGAGCGGATACCGAAGAAGCGCTTCACCGCGCCGACGATCGGATCGATCATCGTCTTCTTGATCCACGACCCGATGCCGCGGACACCGCTCACGATGCCGTTCTTCAGGCCCGAGATGAGCTGACCGCCGCGAGACTTGAGCCACGACCCGGCGAGCCGGAAGCTGCCGGTGAGCGGGTTGATGACGTGCGACTTCGCCCACGAACCGAGAGACCTGGCGATGCCGGTGATACCTGCCTTCAGACCGGAAATCACCTGGCCGCCGCGGGACTTGAGCCAGCTGCCCGCACCCGCGAACCGGTTCAGGACCGGCGCGATGATGTGGTCGACCGCCCACTGGCCGATGGTCTTCGCGATGTCCGTGATCCCGGCCTTCAGCCCGGACACCACAGCGCGGCCGCGACTGATGAGCCAGGAGCTGGAGCGGGCGAAGCGATTCAAGAACGGCGCGATGATGTGGTTGAACGCCCACGTACCGATGGCCTTGGCGCCGGCAACAACCCCATCCTTCAGGCCGGTGACGACGGCCCGGCCGCGGCTGATGAACCTCTCGCCGATCTTGGCGAAGGGCTTCACGAGCCAGCCGATGATCCGGCCGATCCACTCGCCGATCGAGCCGCCGACCTTCAGGATGCCGCTGCCCAGCCCCTTGATCAGGCGCTCTCCCGTGGCGGCGAACCGGCCGACGTAGCCGAGGATGTTCAGGGCCATCTTCCCGATGAACTCGGACACCTTGCCAGCCGAGCCGGGGAAGACGCGGACGAAGCCTCTGACGATGCCGTCGAGGATGGCCTTGCCGAACCGTCCGATCGGCTTGAGGACTTTGCCGAAGCCCTTCTCGACCCAGCCGCCGAGCTTCCCAAGGCCTTTCAGGAGCGGCTCGAACACCTTCAGGAACGGGATGTGCTCGAAGATCTTCCCGAGACCTCCGGCGAGCCGTCCGATCGGGATGACGCTGATGACGGCGATGATGGTGTCCAGCCAGTGCTTCTTCCAGAAGTCCAGGCTGAACAGCGGGTCGAACAGCGAGGTGATGAAGCCGATCGCGAGGGGGATCGCGGACGCACCGAACCCCTTGCCGATCTTGACGAAGTCCAGCTTGAGGAAGATGTCGGCGATCTTCTTGGTGAAGTCCGCGGCATGCTTGCCGACCCAGCCGATCGCGTTCCCGAGCCCCTTGCCGAGGATCGGGCCGAGCTTGTCCCACTTGACGCCGGTGATTCCGCCCGTAACGGCCTTCCGGATCGTCTCGCCGAACTGCTGCGCAGCGCTCTTCGGTGCCGCCTTCTGTGCCTTGATGAGCGGAGCGGCCAGCCCAGAGCCGCCGTGCGGCATCGGAGCCAGCGCCTTGCCGTGCACGCCCGTCGTCGGCGCGACCTGGCCGACGCCGAAGTGCGGCATCGCCGCCAGGGCGCCGGCTCCCTTGGCCGACGTCTGCGCCGAGCCGAGGTGCGGCGCGCCCGTACCAACGCCGAGGATCGTGGTCGGGAACTTGTCGATCGGGTTCTTCGCGGCCTTGGGCGCGCCGCCGGTCAGCCCGGTCAGGAAGCCGCCAATCGTGCTCTTGGCATCGTCGAAGCCCTTCTTGATGGCGCCGACGGGGATGAGGTTGGCCATGGCCCGGCCGAAGCGGCTGGCCGCGGGCAGAGCTGTACCCGCGAGGAATTTGATGAAGCTCGTCACCGGGGGCAGCACCTTCGTGCCGATCCGGATGCCCATCACCTCAAGGTTCGAGGTGAGCAGGTGCCATTGGGCTTCGGCGGTCTTGCGCTGCATCTTGACCGCGGCGTCGAACCTGCCCGTCGACCGGTTGATCTGGTCCTGCTTCTTCTTCAGGACGTCGAGGTTGTTGAGCATGAGGAGGATGCCGCTGGAGGACCGGCCGCCGCCGAACGCACGCGACAGCAGCTGGGATTGCTTCGACGCGGACAGGCCGCTCTTGTCGAGGTGTTCCTTCAGAAGGCCGATGGCGCCGATCAGGCCCTTGGGCCCGCGCATCGCGTCGGCCAGGTTCAGCCCGGTCAGCCCGATCTTCTTCAGCTGCTTCTCGGCCGCCCCCGACGGGGCGCCGAGCAGAGAGAAGCTCATCCGCAGCCGGGTGGCCGCGGACGCCGAGTCGATGCCCTCATCCGTCATCAGTGCGAGCGCGGCGCCGACCTGCTTCATCGACAGGCCGAACGTCTTCGCGCTGGGCAAGATCCCGGTGCCGATCGCGGCGTTGAACTGGTCCATGCTCATGTTGCCGGCGCCGATGATGGCGTTCACCGTGGAGACTGCCTCATGGAACGAGGTGGCGCCCTTGATGCCGGTCCGCCAGGCGCCCGCGAGGGCGTTGGTGGTCTCTTCGAGGTTGGCGTGACCGACGGCCGCGAGGTCGGAAGCCTCTTTCAGCGCCTTCATCGCCTGCACGTTGTCCATGCCGACGGACTTCAAGTGGTACAGCGACTCCGCCAGATGCTGCGGGCCCTGCTGGGTGCTGGTACCCAGCTTCAGCACCTGATCCGACAGCGTCTTGACGTCCTTGGCGGTGCCGCCCGCCTGCGTGGCGATGCGGGTCATCTCCGACTGGAACTCGGATGCCGACTTCGCGCCCTCGACCAGCGCCGCACCGAGCCCGACGGCGATGGCCTCACCGGCGAGCTTCGCGGTCCGGCCCAGCTTCGACAGCGTCGAGTCCGTGGCTCCGGCGGCCCGACCGATGTGGTTGAACGTGCGGGAAGCGGCATCCCGGGCGATGAGGGTATAGATGATGCCGGACGAGCCCATGCCCATGACGCCCTCCCCTCAGTCAGCGGGCGGTCATGGCCAGGTGCAAGGCCGGCTCAGGACTCTTCGTTCTGGGCCGCCTGCTCTTCTTCTTCCTGGATCTGGTAGAAGATCTCCCACTCGGCGAGCTCCCGGGCAGAGACCCGGCGGAGCATCTCCGCTACGGAGCAGTGGAAGACGTCTCGGGCAAGGACGAAGTAGAAGATTCGTCCGCCGTCGACGCTCCGGAGTTTCCCTCCAGCGTCGCCTTCTCTTCCTCGGACAGGCCGGAGAGGCGGGCGGCTACGTCGTACAGCTTGTCGAGGACGGCGCCGTTCTTCGCGCCGAGCGCAGAAGCGTCCTGGTCGGTGAACAGCCGGTCGCCGTTCTCGTCGATGAGGCACTTCACCAGGAGCTTGGCCCGCATGCCCTCCTGGATGAGGACCGCCTCCATGCCCTTGCCGTCGAAGGTGGGCCGGAACTCGCGGATGCTGCCCTGGAAGGCGTCGAGTTCGTCGCCGGTGAGACCGCGAATGATGGCCTCGTCGCCCCACTCGGGGACAGGGACCTTCTCGATCTGGATGTCGTCTACGGCGAGAATGCCGTCACGGGACAGGGCCATGGTGCTCCTAGGAGATGTCTCTGGAAATGCCGTCCAGGACGCGGCTGACGGCCCGACGGGAAGCCGGGCCTGCCACGCGGAGGGCGCTGTAGAAGTAGGGGTGCGGGGTCTGATTGACCCAGACGTCATGGCCGAAGACGGGATGCCGCCAGCGCTTCTTGCCCTCGACCATCGACGGCAGGGACTTCATGTGGCTGGGCATCTTGCGGCCGTCCACGCGGATCGCCACACCGGCTTGACGGCCCGCCGTCTTCAACTCCAGCCGAGTCGCCCGCGATAGGGCGCCGCGCAGACCGGCCGGGCTGTAGCCGCGATTGGAGGGCACGTTGCGGATCGCCGACCGCACCCGCGGCACGAGCGGCGCCGCAGCAGCCCGCAGCTCCTTCCGGAACCGCTTCTTGAGCTCCGGGTTGTCCATGCCTCGCAGCTCGCGACTGACGCGCTGCAGGTCACCACTCCGCCGAAGCTCGATCGTCACGGGATGGTGACGTTCTCGGCCGGGACGTTGGTGATGGCGAACTGGAACGTCATCGACGCCGGGTTCTCCACGTCGCGAGACTTCGGCACGCCGGTCACCTTGACGGGGAAGACGTCCATCTTCTGCCCGGTCACGTCGCCCTCGGGGAAGATGACGATGTAGCCGGCGGTGTCACGCGGCATCAGCGTGCGCGCGTCCGACGAGTTCGACGACGCGTACAGCGTGACCGAGGAATCGTCCGCAGTGATTCGGCCCGGGATCTTCTTGACGAAGCGGGAGCCCAGGTCCGGGGTGTCCTGCTGGTCACTGTTCGTCGCGAACCCGGAAACAGCGGACACTTCCGCCGTCAGATCCGAGCCCGCGTTCAGCTCGGCCCGGGTCGGGCTCGCATAGCTGGAGATCGTGGCGACCCAGTAGTAGCGGGTCGTACCCGGCGGAATGTACCGGCTGGTGGCGGCGATCGGCGTGGCGACCATGTCAGTTCTCCTCGTCCTTCTTGGTGGCCCTGGTGCGCGACCGCGCCGGCCTGCTGGTGGATGCTTCCTCCGACTCCGGCTCCGGCTCCTCGGAAGCGTCGGGGTCGGTCTCCGGCTGGTCTTCGGTCTTGGCGTCCGCTGCTTCCTCGGCGGCCCGCGCCTCGGCCTCTGCCTGCGCCTTCAGCGCGGCCCGCTTGTCCAGCTCCTCGGCCGGGACGCGCTGCCAGCCTGCGGCCGTGTAGTGCGGCATGGCGTCCCTGGGGACCTCGATCTCCTGGTCCTTCGGCAGGGTCGGGTGCCGCATGACGATGGTGTCGCTCACGGGACCCTCACCACCGCGACGGTGACGGAGGCGGTGACCGAGTAGTTGATCGTGGCGAGACCGGTCGTCGGGTCCGCGTACAGGTTGTAGATCAGCGGGATGATGCCGATGCCGGTGGTCGCGGCCACGCTGAACGTAGAGTCGGCGACCGCGAGTCGGCCGTCGACCTGCGCCGGAGTGGCCAGCGTGACCGTGCACGCCGCCGCGTTGGCGTTCTTGACGTACAGGAACGTGCCGCTGCCACAGGCTGCGGTGTCCCCGTTGGCGGCGGCGACCGGAACGGCGCCGATGTCGAGCCCGACGTTGGGTACGACCTGGGTAACGAGCGCGGTCATCGCGCCTCCTTCTTCTTGACCCGTCTAATCGGGGGTGGGACGATCCGCGCCTACCGCACACAGGGGGCAGGAATGGACACGAACGACACGCGAACCGAGGCTCAGACGCCGTCCGTTGGCAAGGCATGGGCGTGGGCACTGATCTTCACCGGCGTGATGACGGCGATCGGATTCACCGCCTGGGACTCGCTGTCAGCGGCCCCGTCCTGGTTCCACGCCCTGTTCGGCTTCCAGCTGCTGTGGGCTGTCGTGGGCATCGTCAACGCCCACAAGAAGGCCGCCGCTCAGGTGCCGGAGTAGGCGTCGCACGAGACGTCGAACATCACCGAGGCCTGCGCGCCTTGCTGCGTCTGCGCCTGGTCCAGGCTGTGCGAGGAGATCATCGCCCGCATGACAGCGCCCCCCAGTCGCCTATCCGCGGCGATGGCCGCGCCCGCTTCGGAGAACAGCTCGTAGGCGCGCTTCCGGGCGCTGGCCATGTCGTCGCTGCCGCGCAGGACGGCGATGACGCAGCGGATGGTGAACTGCTCGCGATCCACCTGACCGCTCAGCCCTTCGGTGAGCAGCGTGGACTCGGCGCCATTCTCGTCGTCGCCGCCGGTCCAGCCGACAGAGACGACCTCCATGCCGGTGGTCTGCGACGTCGACGGGCCGTCCTTCACGATCACCTTGTCGCCGCCGATCCGGGGCCATCCCTGGAACGCCACCACCAGCGCGTCCAAAGCGGCGGGGAGCTTGGAAGACCAAGGCATCAGGCCACCCCCGGCAGTTGCGAGCCGAGCAGCTCGATCGCCCGCCGCGGGACAGCGAAGCCACGGCCCGCCATGTAGGTCTCCGCGTCGCCCAACTGCACGCCCATCGTGCCGCGCTGGGTCTCCCACAGATGCTGAATGATGATCAGCCCAGCCAGACGGTAGTTCGCCGGAACCGCCGCCATCCCGGCCTCATAGGAGACGAGGACCGTGCCCGTTATCGACGGGCCGGACAGCACCGTCACCAGGCCGGTCGACGGATCCACGTGCATGGTCGGCATCCCGGCCGCCCAAGACGTCACCCCGTCCAGCGAGGTCACACTGGTCAGTGAAATGACCGGGACCGAGTTGACGAGAAACGACGTGGTCGCCTTGGCGAAGTCCAGCTGGTCGACGACCGTGCGCTGCTCGACGACCTGCCCCAGCTGCTCCTCCACCACGGCGGTGGCAGCGTCGATGTAGGTCTGCAGCTCGACGTCGTCCTTCGTCTCGGTCGGGCCGATGTTCAGCTGGGCCTTCGCCGCTGCCAGGGTTACGAGCGCCACGACAGTCCCCTCTCAGACCGCATACCAGCCCCACGAGGTGCCGTTGTAGAGGGCTTGGACGCGGAGGGTCTGCCCGGTGGTGACGGTGGCGGTGGTGGCTCCGGTGCCGCTGCTCGTGTAGATCAGCTGGCTGGACGTCGTGCCGATGGTCAGGGTGTTGCTGCCGACGTTCTTGAAGACGTACTCGGTCGGACAGAACGACGCATCAGGCAGCGTCCCGGTGAAGCCCGCCGAGGTGGTGTCGCACACCAGCGTGCGATCGATCGGCGAGCACGTGAACGCGCCCGTCTTCCGCTTGATCGCCCTGGGGACCTGGCCGTTGACGAGCTCGATACCAGTCGGCGCCGAGACGGACACCCCCGACTCGGTGAACAAGCCCGTCAGCCGAACCCGGCCGAGCGCCGAATTCATCGCCGCCGTGCTGCTCCCCGCCACATTCGGAGTGCTGTTCTCCGTACTGAGCTGATCTATGTCGATGATCGGACCGATGCCGGAAGACCCCGCGCCGTAGATATACAGCTCGTTCACGCACGCCTCGATGCTGGCGCTGAGCACCTTCATCGCATGCACGGAGCCGACCGAGCTGGCGTAGGTGCCGACAGCGACCAGGCCAGCCCAGCAGTACAAGGCCATATAGCGGTCCATCACCGCATGCTCGGTGAGGAACATCGCGTAGGTGTAGCCGCCTCCGCAGGAGATGTTCCGGGCGATGACATGGTCATTGTTGCCCGGCGCCGGCAACGCCATCCCGATCGACAGCCCGGTACCGAACACGCCCGGCGAGTTGTAGTCCGCGGAGGGGCTGGCAACCGTGCCGAGCGTGCCGAAGCCGACGTTCTCGACGTAGGCGTTGGCGACACCCCACAGGTTCAGTGCCCCATAGGTGAGACCGAAGGAGCTGTGCGTCGTCAGGATCGACAGGTTCTTGACGACGACCTGCATGTTGCTGAAGTTCGCGCCGACGCCATACCCGCTGGCCTCGTTGGGGCCGCAGATGACGGCAGGATTGCCGTGCGCGTTGATGTCGGCGGTCTGCGCGCTCGTCGACGAGTACACCCCGGCGGAGATGATGCACGCACCGCTGAACTGCGGCTCGCCCTGCTGCCAGTGCCGAACCGCTGCCGCACCGTCGGTCGGCCCCAGGAACATCAGCGTCTTCTTCTGCCCGCTGGTGGCGACAGACCCGAACGCGATCTGTCCATTGCCGCTGTGAGAGCTGTTCAGGGGCGCCGCGTTCATGTAGCCGCCCGGCGGGAACCACACCGCGGCCAGCGGGTTGCCGGCGTTCAGGTAGGACATGGCCGCATCCGTCGCGGCCTGAAGCGCCGTGCCGTCGTTCGTACCCCAGACGACCTTCGCCGCCGTGAGGTTGCCGCCGGACGCGTTCGCCAGGGACAAGGTGACCTGGCTGGCGCTCTGTCGGGACTGCACCACCGCGACCAGGCTCGTGACGCCGGACGCGCCGGCCCCGTTGACGATGACCGTCTTGTTGACGATGTCCGTCTCGAACTGGCCCGAGGCGCTGGTGAGGACGGCGCTGCCCGCGAGCATGGCCCCGTCGATGACCACCTTGGAGTCGTGGCCCGTGGTGTAGTCGGTGACGTCGAAGACCCACGGCTGCAACCGTCGATACTTGCCGGCTGCATCAGAGATGGCCGCGGCCAGGGCGTCGCTGGCTGCGCCCGCACCGTCGAATGAGCTGGCGGCTGCAACAGCGGCCGTACCGAGGCCGAGGTTCGTGCGGGCGGCCGGCTTGTCCTCCAAGTCGGCCAGGTTCTGGCTCTTGGCCAGGGAGCCTGCTCCGACCGAAGAAGCGTCGACCAGGGTCGCGTAGCTGCCCACCACTGGGTCCGGCACGATCACATCGGCCAGGATCACGGTCGGCGACGCCTTCGGCAGGCTGATGTGCCGCACCCACGACGGGGCATTCGACAGCACCGCCGTCACCGTGTACGTCCACCCCGACGGCGACATCCCGACCACGTCGTTCGCGGCCAAGGTGATGCTGAACGCGCCGTCGACGAGCTTCGCCTCGCGGGTGCCGCCCAGCAGGACGTCCTGCCCGGCCACCGTCACCACATCCGGTCCGGTGAACAGCAGCTTGCCCTCGAACGGCGTGCCGTCAGGAAGCGTCAGCGGCTTACCGGAGGAGACCGTCACACCATCCACACCAGCAGGCAGCGCCACGACCCACCTCCGATCAGCCGAGCAGTCGTTCTACTTGGAGTCGCCCTGCGGCTTCGCGGGAGCCCGCTTGGCCGGCGCCTTCTTGGCCGGTGCAGCCTGCTTCTCCTCGTCCTGCGCCTCGGAGGTCTCCTCCTTGGGCGCTCCCCGCTTCTCGGAGTCGTCGTCGGGCACTGCCTTCTCGACCTTGTCGTCGGAGACGGGCTCGGCGATGCCGGACGCGCACAAGGCGGCGCCCTCCTCGTCAGGCAGCACCAGCGTGCCGCCTCGCGGGGGCCACGGTTCCCCATCCCTCGAGCCGGACACGTCGGCCTTCATTCGGATCTTCATGCTGCCTCCGTCAGGCGAGGATCCCGGCGTCCTTCAGCGCCGCCGTGACGGCGTTGAGGCGCTGGACGAGGGTTGCGAAGTTGTTGTTGATCGTGGACTGGGTCGGCGTCGCGGTGACATCGACCGTGCCCGCGGCGGGCGTGCCCACAGCGGACGTCAGGGCCGCCAGAGCCGGGCTGACGGCGAGCGACAGGTCAGAGGCGAGAACTTGCTGGCCCTTGGCCATGGCATCTCCCAAAGGGGGTCAGGATGGAAGGCCGGAGGCAACCAATGCCGCCTCCGGCCGGAGAGATGGCGGGTTACGAGGCCCCACCAGCGAAGACCTTGACGGCCCCCGTGAGGTCGACGAGGGCGCCGTCCGCGCGCATCAGCGCCCGGAAGGTCACCAGGTCGGAGTTGAACGCGTAGTCGTCGGACCGCTCGAAGCGGATACCGCCCGCCAGTCGCACGAAGTACTGCGACATGTCGCCGAACAGGACGGACTTCGCGCTGAGGGCGAGGGCCGCCATGTTGGGCTCGGTCAGGACCGGCTTGCCGAGGATGGTGTCCGGGACGCCCGCCTGCAGACCCGGCTGCCAGATGTACTGACCGGTCGTGTCCTTGAGCTTGCGGGCGTTGGCGATCGAGCCGTCCGCCATCATCCACACCGCGGCATCCGAACGCCGGTACGGGGCGATGACGGAGAAGAACAGGTCGATGAGGTTGTCCGAGCTGAACGCGCCGGTCACGCCCGTGCCACCGGTGACGCCGGTCGTGGCGTCGGTGACGACACCCCGGGGCTGGCCGGTACCGGTGCCGGTGATCGCGTGCGCGCCGAACGCATTGCCGAGCGCCCTGCCGGCCTGCATGGCGAGGTAGCCCTCGAGGTCGACGCCCGTGTCGTCCAGGAGCTCGCGGGAGACCTGGATCAGCGCGCCGTACTTGAACGCGTTGAGCGGGACCTGGCCGAACGTCGGCTCGGAGGTCCCGATCGTGTTCCCCTCGGTGACGATCGACGCAGTCGAGTGCGCGGTCGTCTTCGGGATCTGGATCGTCTCACCGGAGTCGGTGTTGAGGATCGTCGCCCCGGACTGCAGGATCGCGCTGGTCTGGATCAGGTGCGCGACCAGCCGGTCGTAGAACGAGGTGGGCACGGTGTTGCCGCCCGCCGTCGCCGTGCCCTTGACGAGGCTACGGACGTCGAGCGGACCCGACGGCTTGACCTCGAAGAAGCGCGGGCCCTCGCCGCGCATCCAGTTCCGCAGCTCGGAGGCCTGCTGGCCCTCCTGGGGCTGCGGGCCGGTGCCGCGCTGGCCGCCGCCCTGGCTGCCCTGGCTGCCACCGGACAGACGGTTGAAGGCGTCGTCGGCGTCCTTGGCGCGCTGCGCGGTGTCGATCGCGGACTTGATGCGCGTGTCGAGCTTGTCCAGCTCGTCCGTCATCGCGTCCCAGCTGCCCTGCTCCTCCGCAGCGAACGCCCTGTTCTCCTCGGCCGCCTTGTCGGCCAGCGCCTTCATCTGCTCCCAGACGTTGGCGCGCCGCTCCCGCAGCCTCTGAACCATGTCAGACATTGGTGGACTCCCGTCCGATCGAATTCGATCTCAATCGGGAGCCCGCGCGGTCCCGCACCCCGTGGGGTGCCGCGGCCGGCGCCTTTACGCAACCGGCGGTCCGCTGATCCCTCTCCGTGTCACACGCGATCCGTTGTGTGCTTCGCCGCACCCATAGCGGACGCCGACCGGGACTTCCCAAGTCGGCGCCGTGGCGGTGCGGTTACGCGGTCCAGGACTGTCGTGCCGCCCCCACAAGGGGGTCTTGGTGATGCAGTGCCTGCGCTGCCGGAAGGGCTCAGACGTAGGGGTCTTCGCGCCGGGCCAGGAGCGCCGCGGCGGCGGCCGGGCCGAACATGCCGCGCCTGGCGGCCTTCTTCGGCTGCGGCCCGTCCGTGCGGACGAAGAACTTGCGCAGTTCGTCGGCCTTCGCCATCGAGCGGACCTCTTCGAAGTCGGCGTCGAACTTGTTGGCGAGCGACCGGAGTCCGGCACTGGTGTCGTTGTAGGCCGGGTTGTTGACCGGGGCGACGTCGACGAGCTGGACGCCGGTGAGGCGCCTCAGCGGGTAGCCCTGGTCAGTCGTCGACCAGTCGTCGCTGATCGTGCGGAACGCGAAGCTGGACTTGCGGACGTCGCCGCGCTCGACGAGCTCCACCACGTGCGCCATCGCCTTCGGTGGCACAACGTCATACGAGAGGCCGTACTGGTCCAGGCTCATGCGCAGCGTGCCGGCCGCGGTGGTGCCGAGCAGAGCCATGTCGTCGTGGTTGTAGCGGGCGATGACGTCCGGCCAGCCGTCGCCGCGGGACTGGTTGAAGGCGATCGGGTCGACGACCTCGATGAAGCCGCCGAGGTTCTTCGACTGCCGGTTGAACTGGGCGGCATAGCCGCCGATGCGCTTCTCGCCGTTGTCGGCGCGCAGTTCGGCCTTGCCTGTATCGCCGGAGGTGTACCGGCGCTCGATATCCACGGTGCTGCCTCCTGTGGCGGTTGGCGTGGCGGTGTTGTGGTCACCCATGGTTCTGTTCACTTCCCCGGATCAGCCGCAGACGGGCGTCGTCATCGGGGTCACTGCGGACCGTCGGCGTCGAGACCTGCTCCCCAGCCTGGATCGGCAGCGGCGTGTAGTCCTGACCCTTACCGCCGGGCACCGGCGGCAAGTTCTCCCTGTTGCGGATCTCGTCGATGTTCGCCCCACCGATGAGCCGCTGCTTCTCGTAGATCGTCCAACGGGTCAGCGGATCCAACCGGATCAGCTTGTCCGCGTCGAAGCTGACGCACTGCCCGCGCGGAGTGAGCATCGACAGGTGCGACTCCAGCTTGCTCATCCACGGCAGCAGCGTGAGCTGAATCAGCTCGATCTCCCGCTGCGCAGGCGAGCTGTACGACATCGACCCGCCGGTCTCACCGCCGATCAGCTCCGGCGGCACCCCGTAGATCGCCGCAAGCTGCGTCGCCCCGAGCTTCAGCGTGGAGATGAACTGCGCCTCATAGGCGGGCACAGTGATCGGGCTGTAGTCCCAGTCCTTGCCATAAACGATCGGCTGCCGGGTCCTGATCGCCTCCGTCAGACGCGTCTTGATGACCGCGGCGTCCGCCTGATCCACCGTCTGCGTCGTGTTCTTGAAGGTTCCAGGCGGAACACCACCGGTGGCGTGCCACGCCTCCATGTACTCCTGCGCCGCCAGGTTCGTCGACGCCATCGACGCGAACGCACCGATCGGCGACAAGCCCAGGATCTTTCCCGGCAGCGTGAACCAGGGAATGTGCACCAGGTCCGTGGGGTCGACGCGGTTGCCGAGGACGAACCAGATCGGATTGACGAACGAGCCCTCACCAGACGGCATCGAGTCGAGAACCTGCACCCAGTCCATCGGCAGCCACTCGACCATCGTCGGATAGCCCAAGTAGTCCCGGGCCGTGATGTATCCGACGGCGTTGCCCCGGTAGACCATGCTCAGCACGGCCCGCCAGATCCAGTCGTTCAGGTTGCCCTGCGACGAGGGGCTCGCAAACAGCGAGCTGAGCGGCAACGTCTGCACGCCATCGCCGGTCTCCCGGAACTGGCGCAGCGGCGCCGCCGCAAGGTTCGACGCCAGAAGCCGCCCGGCGGCATACACGGGAGCAAGACGCAACGCCCTATCGACGCTGACAGCCCCCCCGACATTGCCGCCACCGTTCCCCCACGGCACAGAGCTGATCGAGCGCTTCTCCACTGCGCCACGAGACTCGACCCCGACAAGCCACGCTCCCACCTGCCGGAAACCGCGCGTCGCGAGGCCGAGCCGCCGCCCCCACGTCGCGCGCGCCGTAGCCCGCCAACTGCTCGCCGGCCGGCCGCGGGCATCCATCCACACATCACCCACGAGAACCGGCCCGCCATCGTCCGACACCTGCCGCTTCGGGGCGCGGCGGAACCACCTGCCGAAATCCATCACGCCCCCTAGAACACCGACGCCAGAACGTCGTATTGGCTGCCCTGAAGCAGGTGGGACCGGGTCTCGTAGGACCAGCGGGCCAGCGTCATCGCCACCAGCGGGCTGATGTCGCCGTCGACGCCCTTGACCGTCCACGCGATCGTCTCGCCCGTCTGCTTCGTCTTCGCCGACGCGACCGCCACGTCCAGATGCCGGTTCGGCACCACGCGGAAGTTCTCCTCGCGCACCGCCTCCAGCAACTGGCCGGCAGCCGCGGCCATGTCCACCGAGTTCGTCACCGCCAGATCGCCACGCTCCGGCGACTCAGGATCCTCCGGCCGGTGGAAGTCCGCGGCGTCCAGCGCGGTCTCCAGGAACGCGAACGTGCCACGCCCCATCGCAATCGAGATCGGATCCAGGGCTTCCCGCAGCTCCTTCAGCCGCGGGATCAGCCACTTCGTTCCCGGCCGGTAATCCGCCAGCTGCGTGTGCCCCAGACCGTCCGCCCGCAGCCCGTACACCTGCACCGCCGCGTAATCCCGCAGCGGGCTGATGTCGATGCCGATCGCCACCCCATGCTCGCGATCCCGCTCCGAACCCGGATCCGCCAACTTCACCCACACCGCAGGGTCGATGACCGCGTTGCCCTGCGACTTCCGCGGCCACACCCCGAGCCGCTCCCGCGCGAAACCGGCATCACCCATCGACCGGCGCTCCCGCAGCACCGCCTCCTCCGACAGCCGGTAGCCCAGCGCCGGATTCGACGCCGCCCACAACTGCCGGTCGTCGAGGTCGATCTGGTCCAGGTGGTCAAGGTCGCCCTCGACACCCCAGTCCCGCCAGCCGAACGAGTCGTCGCCGCCCGCCTTCGCCCGCTCGTGCAGCGCGAACATCACCTCACCCGAGCCGTCATCGCCGTCCAGCGGCGGACTCGAGGTGTAGACGATCTGCGGATTCGGCCGGGCCGACATCGTCGGCATCAGCGCGTCCTGCTGCAGCAGCGTGTACGCGAACGCCTCGTCGATGATGTTGCAGTCGCCGGAGAAGCCGCGGCCCGAACCCTTCGACCGGGCAATGAACTTCACGCGCGCGCCGGTGTCGAGCCGCTCAAACGACTCCTCGCCGTTGGTATTGATGACCTTGATCTGGACGCCGTCGACGTCAATCAAGTTCTCCGACAGCGGCTCACCCAACTGCTTCAGCAGCGCCTTGAACCGGCGGAAGCCCTCCATCGCCGTCTTGTACTCATGCGCCGACCACATGATCAGCCGCTCATCCAGCAGGAACAGGCCCGCCAGCGCCCGCGCTTCGAGGATCGCGCCCTTACCGTTCTGCCGGGCCACGATCTCCCCGTACTCGAAGCACGCCCACTTACCGTCCTCGCGCACGCTGAGCATCAGCCGGATCGAATCCGCCTGCCACGGATCCAGGACCAGGCCGGCGCACTTGGCGAGCTCCACCGCCTCCTCGCCCAACGAATAGGCGAACGGCGGGGCGCACTCAACCCTGGGCCTTGCGTCGCCTTTCAGCGATCTTCTGCGAGAGGTCCGCGACACCAGAACCCCTCACCTTCTTCGCCGGAGCCGACAAAGCCGCCCCGGAAGCCTTCTGAACCTGGCGAATCTCAGCGACAATGCCCTTAAGAGCAGTCGCCTGTTGCCGGGACTCCGCGAAGAGCCCCGTGATATCCCCGGATCCGCCCTCGTCCTCATCGGACGGCTCAGACCAGCGCCGGATGATCGCATCCATGACGTCCAGGCGGTCCGCGATCCGGCAGGCCTCCTCCAGCAGCACCAGGTGCGCGGGCGGGAGTTGGCCGCCAGCCGTCATCTCGTCCCACAGGCGCTGGCCGCGGTCACCGAGACTGCCCATGAAATCTGCACCCTCCATGATCACCGCTGAGATTTTTATCGCGGGGGGGAGAGGACTTTCAGGTGTGGGCGGGGTCAAAGAAGGATCATGGAAAAAAACGGACATTCCCACCCACGCGCACGCGTTTCCGCAGGTCAGAGGCTTGCAGCGTCGATCGAATGACTCGGTCGCACCTTCACCTTGGCCCGTGCCCGGTTCGACTTCGCCGTGTTGCACCGCCGATGCGCCAGCCGGCAGTTCGCCCGGTCGAGGGGATCCCCGCCCTGCCAAAGCTCCAGCACGTGGTCGACGGTCCGGCCCATCGGATGCGTCTGACCGTCGAGAGACTGATCAACCCACCGACGGCACAGCCAGCAGTGCGTCTCCTCCGCATAGACCCGGGCCTGAACGTTCCACCATGCAGTGCCTGCGCGTCCTTTGCTGTAGGCCACGGCTACCTCCACGCCCAGGCCATGCCATGCCCTACCACCCCAGCCCCAGGCCAGCATGCAGTAGGGCAGTAGGCCCTACACCCTGGTCCCCTGGTGCACTACCACTAGGCCATGCCCTACCAGGCAGCTACCTACTAGGCCCTACTCCACAGGCAGAGGCTCCTCGTTGAGCCAGGTGTGGTCATCACCCATGGCAGGTGGGGTGTGCACCAGGTGGTCACCCACATGCCGGCCGTCAGGGTCATCGCTCCAGCGCACGCACCGCAGTTCGAGCTGCTCACCATCCACAGTGAGCGTGTCGGTGGCAGGGCAGCGTGGCATGGGGTCTCCTCACGCAGCCTTGGGTGCACGCTGTGGCATGGGCCGGTATGTGGCGGCCCTGGCCTGTACGTCGGGCAGTGCGTACAGCGTCTTGTACTCGTGGCCTTGGCCGGAGTATTCGCCGGGCCTGCCTTCGAATCGGCGTACCTTGCCGCGCCTTGCCCACTGCCGTATGACCTGGCCGGGTATGCCGGTTGCTTCGACGGCCTGGTGCTCGTAGACGAGGTCTTCGGGGTACAGATCGGTGACGTTCACGCGCACCCCCGTGCATGCAGAAAGCCCCCGGCCGGAAGCTGGGGGCTAGAAGAACTGCGGACACACGAGTATCCGGATGTGGGCACTGTGACATATGGGCAGTGACCTGCGCAAGCGCTGATTCGTTGGGTGATTGGGTGATTACGCGGCGGCGCGTTGGGCCAATGGCAGGCCGAGTACTTCCTCGCGCGCGTACTGGGTGCCGCATCCGTAGCATCGGGCGCCTGGCGTGGAGACGGTGACGCGGAGTGTGGCGCCGCAGGGGCAGGCGACGGCGATGGGCCGTTCCTTGCGTTCGCCGGTGATCTGCCTCTCGCACTGCCGGACCAGGCTGGTGGTCTCGGTGACGAACTCGGCGAATGCGGGATGCGTGGATGCCGCCCCTTCGAGGTTGTTCCGCAACGCGCGGACGACCTCATCCAGCTGCTGCTGCAGGCCGCCGTTCCAGCGGGGATGCGTCCAGCCGAAGTGCTCGTGCCAGTCGATCTGCCACGTCTGCAGGACGGTGACGACTCCCCCGCGCGCCATCAGGTTCAGCGGCTCCAACCGGAGCGGCAGGGGTGCGGTGCGGGAGGCGGAGACGACGATGCTGTCCCCGCCGCGGCCGGGCATCAGCCGGGTGGCGAGCTGCGCGTACAGGCCGTCGGGGCCGGGGAGTTGCCGCAGCGCCTGATCGGCGCGTTCCTGGCAGAGGCGGCAGGCGGTGCGGTCGAGTTCGTCGTGGCGGAGTTGCCGGCCGCAGCCGCAGGTAGGCCACTCGTATTCGATGTCGGCGGGCTGGTCGTGCACGGCGGCTCCTCGGCGGCGGTACGGGGAAGCGGTGACGCTGAGTTAAGTGTGCCGTATGAGGTTGACAACGCGACGACATGGCAGAGCCCCGGCCGAAGCCGGGGCCCGTGAGCTCGCGTGCGGCGGGTCAGTGTTTGTTGATGGTCTTGGACCAGACGGCCCGGGTCTGGGTGATGCGCGTGTCCTGCTGGACGGGGCCGTTGTAGTGGTGGTGATGCGTGTCCGGCATGGCCTGCTTGGCGCGCTTCAGTAGCCGGCTGGCGGCGAGGAAGGTTGCGGCGGGGGCGCCGAAGACGATGCCGCACACGGTGGGGTCGGCATGCCCGGATGCGATCATGACGAGGGATGCGGCGCCGCCGACGAGGACGGATGCGACTCCTCCGGACAGCATGAGGGCGCTGGCGTCGGTGGCTTGCTGGCTCATGGGTGGTCTGCCGCCGTCGGTTTGGACGACGGGCGGCGTGCTGCCGATGACGGCCTGCGGGCTGGTGCCGGTGCGGCGGGCTTCGTGGATGGCGTTGTCGACGGCGGCACGGATGACGGCGTCGGTGAGCGGGTTGGCGGCCTGCCCGGTCGTGGCGGGCGGCTCGGGCAGGTCGTACACGGGTCGGGTTCCTTTCGAGGGGTGGATCAGGCGGCCTTGGGTGCGGCGCCCTTGCCGCGGCATTCGGGGCAGACGACGAGGAGTTGTTCGTTGCCGAAGACGGCATGGAGCTTGCCGTCGCCGGAGCATTTCCAGCACTTGCCTGCGGCGATGGCCTTGGCGACTGGCATGCCTTTGTTCTGCTTGACCCACTGGGCGTCGGTCTTGCCGGAGTTGGCGACGACCTTCGACGGGGTGGCCTGTTGCGGGGCGGGTGCGGCTGCTGCCGCGGCGGTCTGCGCGTACCAGGTGCCGCCGACGCTCTTGCCGCCGTGCTTGGTCTTCTCGTGCGCGCGGAGAGCTTTGGTGGCTTCCTTCGCGTCGCGGTAGCGGGGCTTCTGCTTCCAGCCGCAGGGGCAGGAGCAGCCGACGAGCCCGGTGTTCTTGTCGGCGCCGAACCGGGATGACTTCCAGACGGCCAGCTTGGACACCTTCTGCTTGGTGGGCTTGGCGGGGCAGGGCTTGGAGCCGGTGAAGGAGCCGTCTTTGCCTTTGGTGAAGATCTGGCCGTTGCCCTTGCATGTGGGGCAGCCCTGGTGGGTGGCGCGGAGGATGGCGGCGTCCTTGCGGGAGCGGACGACGTCGCTGCGGGTGTCGACCATGGGGACGACGACGCGCAGGACGAGCCAGCTGGCGGCGCGGGCGTGGATCGGGCCCTTGCGGGGGATCTTGACGCGGCGGGCGGGGTGCTTGCGGGCGGTGGTGCGGGTGGCGGGCTTTCGGCGTCGCGCGGGGGCGGTGCGGCGGGCCGGCGTGCGCTTCGCGGGCATGATCGGGACTCCTCGGGCGGTGATCGGTTTGTTGTGGTTTGCGAAGTGCTCGGGTACTGCTCGCGGGTGCTCCGCTGCTGGTCACAGCCGCTCGGGGTACTGCTCGCGGGGTGCTCGGAATTTCGGCGAGCAGTTGGCCGAGCACCTGGTCGAGCGGCTGTGACCTGCGGTCGAGCAGTGCCGAGCACCGCGCGAGCAGTGGACTTTCTAGGTCAAAGCGGTCAGCGCTTCGAGCTTGTAGCCGCGCGGGTTCGTCAGCCCGTCGATGTCGCCGATCGGTACCGGCGCACCGACGCCGACGTCCCGCAGCAGCTTGCGCAGCACGGCCGCCGTGAGGTCGCCGTACAGGTCCGGGTTCAGCTCGGCGAGCGCCTCCGCGAGGGGCTCGGGCCGGATCCGCTCGACGCCGGCATCGGCCATGACCTCCAGCGCGTCGACGACGATCTGCCGGTCCCCGGTGATCAGCTTCTGATCCGCTCCCCCGCCGGCGAGATGCATCAGCCCGGCAGCCTTGAGCGTGTCCTCGTCGAACCACGGACGCCCGGCCTGCTTGCGGGCTTCGACGGCCTGCTTGATCGCCGAGTGGCCGTGCTCGTTCCACCCGTACAGCAGCGGCCGGTCGAGGCCGGGGCCCTTGATGTAGGACTGGCCGGCATCGTTCTTGATCTGCTTGTTCTGGGCGGGAACGAGCCGGTCGGGCCGGTAGCCCTTCGCGGCGGCGCCCTGCCCGAAGACGAGGCGGATGTCGTCCCAGCGGGAGGCGAGCATGACCTTCAGCGTGAACGTGTCGGCGATCGCGTCGCCCATGGCGTCCGAGGTGGCGTCCTGGCCGGCGGCGACCACGTAGATCCCGGACTGCTTGCCGATGCGTAGGAGTTCGATGAACTTCTCCTTCGCCGGCTGGCTGAGGAAGATGAACTCGTCGACCAGCGCGAAGATCGCGGGATGCTTCTTGGTGGCGACCCAGGTGTCGCCCATGCCCAGACGGTTACGGACGACGTTGCGGCCGCTTGCCATCTTCACCAGGTAGTCGAGCCACTCCTCGCAGGCCCTGTTGCCGCGGATCGGCGGGACGGCCATCACGCCTTCGAACTCGCGCAGCCCGTCCTTGATCGGGTCCATGTCGAGGGCGATCGCGTTGTGGCAGGCGGTGATGACCTCGGCCAGATCGCGGAGCACGCCGGTGGACTTCGCCGATCCGGAGACGCCGATCACGATGATCCGCTGCCCTTCGAGGACGAGGTCGAGCGTGGAACCGTCCATGCAGCGGCCGAAGTTGTGCTGGTCGGCGATGTCCAGGCTGTTGGGGGCGTGCACAGCCGGCTTGGGCATGTCGTCGAACGGGTTGCCGGTGACGAGGCGGAGCACGATGTGCGCGGTCTGCTGCGGGTCGGGGTCGATGAGGGTGCCGCCGTGCTTGATGTTGAAGTGGGCGTCGAGCTGGTCGGCGACGGCGTTGACCTTGCCGGGGGTGGCGCCCTTGAGGATGATGTCGATCTCCCAGAACTTGCCGGTGAAGGCGAGCGCCCGGATCTGCCGGGTGTCGATGCCCTCCCAGGCGAGCGCGCGGGACACGCAGTCCTCGACCATGCCCGGCGACGTGCACACGGCGAGCGGGAACGGCTCGTCGGACTCGGGGTTGTCCTGGTCGGCGATCATCTGCTGCGGGGCGATGTCGGGCCGCTGGTCCCGGTAGCGGCCGTAGAAGGCGACGAGTGCCGCACCGATGGCCGCGGTGGTGGCGGGCGGGATGGCCCACGAGTAGTCGAGGGCGGTCATGCCCGCGAACTTCACGAGCGCCCACCAGCCAGCCAGGTTGAGGCCGGCGGCGGTGCCGGCCGCCCAGCCGAGGATCTTCCACCGCTTCTTGCGGACGATGTCGACCTTGTTCCAGTCGCTGGCCTTCTGCATGCCGCCGATGACCTCCTGGAGGTCGTGGGCGCGCACGTACCGCCAGCCGAGGAACGTGACCGCCTTGAAGCCGATGCCGAAGTAGCGCACCGACAGCCCGGTGAAGCGGGCCGTGTTCGCGGCGACGACCATGGCGGCCCCGCCGGTCTTGCGCACCATGGGCAGGCGCGGCTCGTAGGGGACGACGATGCCGGGCGGGATGTCCTCGTCGGACAGGTCGTCGGGGACTTCGAGCTCGCCCGGGATCACCTTGGACAGGTCCCAGTCGGCGGGGAAGTCGGGGTGCTGGTCGAGGCTCATGACGTTCCTCAGTGGTGGTGGCCGTTGACGGCCATGTGCTGGCGGGCGGTGTCGGAGGCCAGGGGCGTGACGATCGGGTGGAACGGGACGCTGTCGCCCTTGGTCCGGCGGTGCGGCGGGGGCTGCCTGCGACCCGCCTTCTTGGGCTTCTCCGATGACGTCGTGGAAGCGGGGGGGAGATCGGTAACGACCTGCGGCTTCTTCGTCACTCCGAGTGCCGTCGCGGGAGGTGTCGGCAGCACGTAGCGAACCGGCCGCCCGGAGGCCTTCGCCGGACGACGAAGGTGGTCGAGGATCCGCTGCCGGATCGTCTTCTCATCCAGCGGCGCCGGCTCCAGCGCGGCATCGAGAGCGGACGCCGAGCGGACGGCGTAGGCGTGGAAGCGGGGGGTCATGCCGGGCTTGTCGGTGCCGTGCACGATGGCCCACGCCTGCGCCCACGCGTCCTCGAACTTCAGGGAGCCGTAGGGGGCTGCGGAGACGAGACGGTCAGCGATCTCCGCGACAGTCTTGTGGTGACGCCTGCGCTGCTTCTCGTGGGCCGCCTGCGCCTTCTCCTCGGCCCGCTTCTTCGGGTCGACCGCGGCCGCGGACAGGGTGCTCACCCACTGGCGGATCTCGAAGACCAGCGGGCCCATCACGGTCACCCCGGCCAGCCCCCACGCCACCGAGGCGTTCGTCTCGGCGCCGTAGGCGTAGTTGATGTGGGCGGCGTACCCGGCCGCGCCCATCGCGAAGGCCCTCAGCAGCCACCGCACCCAGGTCGGCAGCTTCCGCTCGTCGGCGTAGGCGACACCAGCGTTCATCACCCAGGCCGCGCCTTCCAGGGCGAACGGCAGCGGCAGCAGCATCAGGCTGATCGACGCGAAGTGCATGACCTGCGCTGGCAGCGATGCCAGCGCCGAAGCGGCGACCAGGGCCAACGTGCCTCGGCGGTACACGTTGCCCGCTGTGAGGGTCTTCTCCCGGCGAGCGGTGCGGGCCTGACGGCGGGCAGTCTTGTCGCGGCGCTCCTGCGCCTTCTCCTCTCGGCGCTCCTTCTTCGCCTCGCGGGCTTCCTCGCGGCGCAGCTTGGACTCGAACGCGCGGTCCTCGCGCCGCTGTACGGCGTCCGCAGCCTTGTCGGCGCGGCGCTCTTCGAACCAGCTGCTCACGGTGATCGATATCCTCTCGGGGGTTCTAGCGGCTACGGCGGGAACGGGTGGATCGCCAGCCGAAGGGGCCGGGCAGATCCATCGAGGTGGTGCGGCGTCCGGTGGACGAGACCGTGTGGTGCGGTCCTCCCCGGCCGCCCAACGTCACCGACCAGGAACGCCGGTTGATGTTGAGGCGGACCCCGGGCAGGATCCGGAAGCTCTTGCGGAACGTCAGCGGCATTAGTCCTCCACCCACGTGCCGTCGGAGCGCTTCACGTACCGCTGCGTGGTGATGCGGGCGTGCTTATCCCACTCGTCGACGCGGATCACGGCGGTCTTGCTGCCCTTGTCCAGGACGCCGCCTTCATGCATGGCACGACCGCGCAGTTGATCGTCGGTCAGGCCGCTACGGGCGGCGGGAGCGGGAGTGTCGGACTTCGGATACTTCGGACTGAACAGGCCCACGACGGGACTCCTCTCAGGCGGGCGCGCCGGTGCGCGCCTTGTGGAATTCGGTGCGGAACTCGTCGGTCAGCCCGGCGCCGAGCGCGGCCCCGACCGGGCCGATCCCGGTCACCGACGCCGCCCACAGCTCCAGCCAGGCGGCCCGGGTGGCCAGGTAGTTGATGACCGGCCGGGCGCAGCGGACGCTAAACACGACGGCGCCGAGCGCGACCATCACGGTCACGGCGAGGGCCCGCAGCGCCCACCGGCCCGCCCAGACGACGGCACGATGCAGCCGGCCAGGCTTCGCGGTGATCAGATAGGCGTGCATGCGGGCTCCTCTCGGATCGGTTGGACTAGCGGCGGAGGATCCGGCCGCCGAGCAGTGCGGCGACGGACGTGGTGACGAGGGCGATGAGGAACGCGCCCGCGCAGCCGTCGTTGCCGTGCAACTTCAGGTGCGCCTCACATCCGGGGCAGTCCGGCTCATTCGCCAGGCCGAGCGCGTTCTTGTGGATCTTCGCGTGCGCCTCGCACTGCGGGCAGCCGGCGGCCATCAGCGGCCCTTCCGGGTCCCGCCGTGCCAGAACGACACCTTCGCCGCGGCCTCGTTCGCGGCAGCGTTCAGCCGCTGGTACTCCGGCGTCTCGTGCCGGATGCCGGACTTGAACTCGCGGCTGCTGTTGTCGTTGAGCGCCTTGTCCGCGGCCTTCATGTCGGCGATCGCGGCCTTCTCCTTGGGGGACTTGCTGAACAGGCCCATGACGGGCTCCTCTCGGGTTGGCGGTGCGGTGATCGGCTAGTTGGGGAAGCGGCCGGTGGCCTTGAGGTGGGCGACGTTGGCCCGGGACTTGTCGATGCCGGCCTGCGTCTCGGCGGTCTGCTGCCGGGTGCGGGCTTCGGCGGCGTCGATGCGGGCGTTCAGGTCGGCCATGGTCTGGTTGTGGACGCGGCCCGGCCGCCCGGCGGCGGCCTCGGCGCCCGTCTGGATGCGGGTGATACGGGCCTCGGCCACGGCGGTCAGCCCTTCCGGCCGTGCGCCTTGTCGAGCGCCTTACCGGCGTCCTTGACCTGGCCGGACTTGATGCCGTCGTAGACCTTCTGGCTCTTCGCGACGGCGGCCGGGCTGGTCAGATCCTTCTTGCTGCCCATGCGGGCTCCTCTCGGGTTGGGGTTGGGGTGGTGCGGGGTTAGGCGGCGACGGGCAGTCGCAGCCCGCGCAGTTCGTCGACGAGCCGCGGGCCCAGCTGGGTGACGGCGTCGACGCCCGCGGCCTGGTCGAGGATCAGACGGCGCGTCTCCTCATCCGCGGCAATGAACTGGTCGATCAGACGGGCACGGTCCTGAATAGACATGGGGGTTCCTTAGGGGTGAAAGAGGTGGGGGTGATGCGGGGTTGGACACCGCGAGCGGCGGAGGCCGCGGGGGATTCGGAACTTCCCCGCCACTCGCGGTGGTCTAGGGGCTAGCGGGGCCGGTTCTCGGAGCGCCGGTTGACCTCGGCGACCTTCTTCGACAGGAGCTCGTGCCCGGCGTCGTCCAGGCAGAGGACGAAGCCCGGATGCCCGCCGCGAGGCCGCTGCGGAAGCGCGTCCTTCGTCTTCTCGTGCTCAGCCACCGTCACCACCCCCGGACCGCGAGCGCACGACGGCGAGCGGCGGTGTCACGGGGAAGCGGCGGAAGGTCCGGCGTCGGCTCCGTCCGGCGGACGTAGGAGGCGAGCTCGTGGGCTCGACGGTCCGCGTCCGACATCTCCGGCTGCTGCGGCGTCTCGGCTGCGGTGCTCATGCCGACACCGCCTCGGCGTGCTGGTTGTGCAGGCGGGCGGTGCGGGCGGCCTCGTCGACCTTCGCGGCCAGCTTGCGCAGGTCGTCAGCCACCACGGACGCCATGTCAGGCGTGAGGTAGGCGTCGACACTGCCCGCGTCGCCGATGATGACGTGAGCCTCACGCATCTGCGGGTCGGTGGACATCGAGTCACTACCGACGGTCACGCTCAGCGTGTAGGCCGGCTTGCCCTCGTTGAGGAACGAGGGGACGTGGACCGCGAACTCTTCACCGGTGTGGTCGACGTCCTCGATGAAGTGGACCCACCCGGCGACGTGATTCGTCTGGCACCAGTCGGCGCATTCGACGAACACGATCTTCTGCTCGGGGCCGGGAGCGCCGATCGCCACGGGGGCGAGGTGGTGACCCGGCGCGATCGCTGGGAACGTGGCGACGTTGGTCGCGGGGTGGTCGACGCTCGACGCACCGGTAAGCTCTTGCGTAGCCATTCAGGGGTCCCTTCACAGATCCTGATTGGTCAGGCCCTGGCCAGGGAGTGGAGTCCCTCGGCTGGGGCCGTTTTCGTTTGTGGGTGTCGGTGGAGCGACACAGCTGTCCCATCCGGACCGGTGGAGCGATCCCGAGTGGCACTCCACTAACGTAGCGCCTTCCCTAGACCGTGGCAATCCACTGTGGGAAGATTCCTCCATGCCAGCCGGAATCCACCTCAAGAGAGCCCGCACGTACCGCCCGGACCCCGAGCTGTACGAGCAAGCCCGGGCTGCCGTCGCCGCGGTGGACTCCACCATGAATGAACACATCAACGCGTTCCTGCGTTGGCTGATCCGGGAGACAGACGAACTGCCGCCGCGCCCCCTGAAGCGGGAAGGCGGACCGGGCACGCCGCATGGTCGGTGATCTCTCATGCCTACACGGTGACAGTGAGGCAGCCCGCCCCGCGACGACATCTCGGGCGACATTGCGGCGGCATCCGGCTACCGTGGATGCATGACAAACCCGAACACCATCCTCCGAACAGTGCGCATCTCCATGATGCTCAGCCAGGACGACTTCGCCAGAGCGCTCCGGGAAGCCGGCGAGCAGGCCAAGCTTCCAATCGAGCCCAGCAAGCGGCTCGTCCAGCGATGGGAGTCCGGGGCAATTTCCGTGCCAAGCCCTCGCTACGCCCGCGCCCTTGAAGCCGTCACTGGCATGCCGATCGACTCACTCGGTTTCGCCTCGCCGGCCATGTCGCGCGTTACGGACGACGGGGCTGGCGGTCATGACGTCCACCTGTCCCCCGACGGAATTGCCGCTCCGTCGCCTGGCCCAACCGCTGCCGCATCTCCTCGCGGCAACTACTCCGGCGTGTGGCTGTCGCAGTATGAGTACGTCTCCAGCGGGCGCGGCGACCAGGTCTTTGTTGGCAAGCACTTCGTCGTGCTGCTTCAGCACGGGAATCGGATAAGCGTCCGCTCCTTGCCTGGCGCGTCCCTGAACCCGGATTCGCCTCTCACGATTGACCTGACCGTGGACAACAACGTCGTGACAGGCACCTGGGTGGAACAGACCGCTGCCGACGGCTACTACCGCGGGGCCCGCTACTACGGCGCCATTCAGATGCTCATCGAGCCGACGGGCCGCCGCATGGCCGGCAAGTGGGTCGGCTTCGGCAAGGAGTTCGACATCAACACCGGGCCATGGGAATTGCGGCTTGAGGACCCATCGACGAATCAGGCGACGATCGCCAAGTACAGCCGAGTACCCGAATAGGCGGAGGGAAGTGCGTTGACCCATCTGGAAGTCGTACCTGAATTCAAGGACACGCTCGATCGACCAGCCTGGTGGTTCCAGGAGCAGTGGCTCTGGGCGCGGACCGACTGGTCTAAGGTCCGCAAGCCGATGACCGAGGAAACCCGGAGGCGGGCCTACGCCCGCGAGGGCATTCCATATCCGGGCGACGTAGAGCCGGCGCCGGAGCAGCCCCGCCCCGTTGACGCTCCTCCCCCGCCACCTAAGCAGAAGGTGCCTAGTGCCAAGTCGCACACCTACCTGATCGGGGCAGACGGCACGCACCTGGTGAAGATCGGTATCGCGAAGGACCCGATGCGCCGACTGAAGGAGCTCCAGACAGGCCAGCCGATGGCCCTCCATCTGCTGTGGTCCGCCGTCGGGGATTACGAGCGCGACCTGCACATCCACTTTGCCGCCCACCGCATTCGCGGCGAGTGGTTCGATCTATCCGCCGTCGGTGACCCAATAGACGTCGTCAAGGCCGCCGTTGGGGAGATCGAGGCCGCCCGCGCCTGACCGCCTCTCCCGCCTCACACGCGCCGCCCGTGTTGCACGGGCGGCGCGTTGCTGTTCGCGCCCTTGCGGCCCGCCCGCGCTCCCCTGACGGTGGCCTGTGCGCGGGGTGGTGCATCGACGCGAGGGGGACGACGTGCAACGCACGTGGAATGGCATGGCCGGCTGGCTGCTGCTGCGGCTGGCGGTGGTGCTGCATCGGACGGTGGCTGGTCCGGCGGCGCGGGAGCGGGTGCAGTTGCGGCGGAACACGGCGTTGCGTGGCGCGTACCGGCGTGGGGTGACGGTGCCGGAACTGGCGGCGCAGCTCGGGCTGTC
This sequence comes from Streptomyces sp. NPDC050534, assembly GCF_044457745.1. Taxonomy (NCBI): domain Bacteria; kingdom Bacillati; phylum Actinomycetota; class Actinomycetes; order Kitasatosporales; family Streptomycetaceae; genus Streptomyces; species Streptomyces sp. NPDC050534. Next base: position 734,638 of record NZ_JBITHF010000002.1, on the reverse strand, counting down.
GGAGGGGTGGGTGCGGCAAGTGCTGAACGGGAAGAGGCCGCCGGAGGTGGAGGAGGCCGCGTAGGCCGGACACGACGAAGGGCCCGCACCCGGGTTGGGTGCGGGCCCTTCTGGTGCTTCACCGTCCGGCTCGGCGTTTGGTCTGGCGTTTGATCTGGCTGGTGAGATGCCATCCGCGGCAGGCGGGGCAGCGGTAGGTGCGTTTCTCGCGGCGTTTGGGGTCGGCGTTGTCGATGCCGGTGAGGGCGAAGAGCGCGCCGATGCGATCCCGGTAGCGGAATTTGCCAGTGGGGCAGAGACCGGCGGCCATCACTGGCCCTCCCGCTCGACGTCCCAGTAGCGCCGGTCGTCGGCGGCAGCTTCTTGCACGCTGGGCCCGGTGTCGTGGGCGGGCGCGGACTCGCCGAGGGCGTGGTGGATGGCGATCGCGGCGGTTCGCTCCACGATGCCTCCCATCGCGGACAGGCTGCCGGCCACGGTTCGCACGCGTTCGATGGTCTCCTCTCGCGCCCGGTTGGAGGCTTCTTGGCTGGCGCAGATGTCGGCGAGGTCGATCTCGTCGAAGTTGTTGAGGTACCAGCGGGCCCGGTCGGAGAGCTGCTCGTAGCGGTCGGTCATGCGGCGGTCTCCAAGGTTGTCTCGCTGCTGTCTGCGGTCTTCTGCCTGCGCTTGCGTCTCTCGACCTGGTAGTCCCGCTCCCCCGCCTTGCAGGCCTGGCAGGCGTCTTCGCCGCGTTTCTGGTGCTGGGTGTAGCCGCCGTGGTCGCCGTGGCGTTGGCTGCGGGGCCGGCCGTCGAGGATCCCGGCACGGCAGGCGAGGAGGACGGCGTGGGCGATGTTGCGGGCGTCGAGCTTGCGTGCCAGGCGGAGCGCCATCTTCGAGACGCTCTTCTCCTGGTAGCCCAGCTCGTGGGCGATCGCGGCGTAGGTCTGGCCGTTCGCGGCGCGGCGCAGCACTTCGGCCTCGACGTCGGTCAGCGGGGTCACAGCACCTCCTCCAGCGCTATGCGAACGTCGGTGATGTCGCGGTATACGGGCCAGTCGACTTGTCCGCGTAGGTCCCACCAGCCGTGTGGGGGTACGGGGCCCGGGTCGGGGGTGGCGGTGTCGCACGGGTCGGGCGGCATCGGCGTCACGGCTGCCTCCTGGTGGGCCGTCCGGTTTTGATGTGGCCGTCGGTGGTGAGGTGGCCGTCGGCGTCGGCGAGCATGCGGACGGCGCGCTGGAGGACGTCCCAGGGCTTCTCGCCGGGGTAGCAGCGGCGGAGGACGGTGAACGTCCATGCGGTGACCCGCAGGCGGGGCGGAGTCGGGGCGGTCATCGGGCGTCTCCTCGTGCGGGGTACGGGCAGTGCGGCCCGTCGTCGCCGTCGTCGGGTTCGGGGTCGAAGGCCGTACCGGGGAGGGCGTGGGTCGTCCAGCGGGCGGTCATCACGCCTCCTCGTCGGCGACGAACGGGGCAGACGCCTCCGGCTTGACGGACCGCCATAGGTGCAGGCCGACCGGCTTGCCGTCCAGGTACAGGAACATCGCGGAGCGGATGGCCGGGTTGCCGATCTGCTGTGCGGCACGTGCGAACTTGCCACGGTCCGCGCCGAGGCCGGCGATGCGCCGGTACTCGTGGGCTGCGATCGTCTCCACGGCGTCGGCATCCCGCTCAAGGCGGGCGGCCACGCTGCGGACCCAGGCGTCGAACTCGTCGGGTACCTGCTCCAGCAGGCTGTCGAGCGGCCCGTGGGTCGCGCCCGCCAGCGCCGTGATCTCAGTGACTGGGCAGCCGAGGGCCTTCGCGACCGTCTTCGGCTGCGCGTCGGCGAACTTCTGCATGCCGAGGTAGCGCCAGATGTCCCGCTCAGTGATCCCGGTCAGCACCTTGTGGAGGCGAACGTATTCGGCGAACTTCGCCTTGGCGCGCAGGCCGGAGGCGTAGCGGATGACAAAGCCCTCCGCGCGCATTCCGGACGTCTGCTGGCCGTCTGGCAGTTGGTTGGCCTCGGTGAGTTTCAGAAGCTCGTCGAGCGGCGGGGCGGGCCACGTCCGCACCACGGATCCGATGTCCACCCAGTCGTCGGCAACGAAGTCCAGTTTCCACTCACGGCCTTCTGCGTTGTAGGCGGCGAGGAGGACGAGGTCTTGTCGCTGGCCGTAGTCGACGACGATCCGGTTACCCGGGTAGACGATCTCGGCGAGGTAGGTGTTGCCGGGGACGAGGTATCCCGTGGGCCGACTGTCAATCCAGGCCTGCGCCCACTGTGCCTGCTCGCTAGCGAAGGAGCCTTTCGATGCCACCCGCCAGCGACCGTCGTACCAGAACACAATGCCGAGAGACCCGTCGACCTTGTCGTAGACGGTGAACGGTTCGCCGTCGGGCAGGGGTTGCGCGTAGTCGTGGCCGAGGGCGTGCTCGCCGACGTTGAAGAACTTCGGGAACGGCCAGGCCACGATCTCGCCGGTCTTGTCGTCGGCGATCAAGCCTCGGCAGCGGGTGGTGACCGGAGTCCAGACGCGGTCGTACTGCGCAGACCGCGTGTAGGTGTAGATCGACAAAGGCAGCGTCGGGTGCGTCTTGCGGGTGACGTATCCGGCGTCGGCGGCGGCGGCTAGGTCGTCCGGGTCGAACAGTTCGGCAAGGTCGGTCATGCGTGCCTCTTCTCGGGTGCTGTGTGCCCGTGTGGCGGGCGCGGGTGGCGGGTGTGGGGCTCGGGCGGGTCGGGGGCGGTTGCGGGGCTCAGACGGGCGCAGGGCCTCTCCGTGGCTGTGAGCGCCTCTCAGGGGCGTCAGGCTCGTGCGGGACGTTCTCGCGGCATTCGGCCGTCAGACGGGCGCACAGGGCCGCTCTCGGGGCCGCGCAGGTCTTCTCGGGCCGATCCAGGCGCGACTGAGGCCGCCCACGAGCCCGTCACGCCTCGGCCTCCTCGGTCTGCACGGCGGCGGGCGCGGCGGCCAGACGGCGCAGCAGGCCCTCGGCGTCACCGAGCGCGCAGCGCTGCCGGAAGTCGTAGCGCTGGTACTCGGCGACGTTGATGTCGGTCTTCTCGCGCAACTTGGCCACCGCGTCGGCGGCCTCCAGCAGGACGGCGGCCCGGTCGGCGGGCGGCGGCAGCACGGCGTCCGGGTCGTGCAGCCGCGCCTCCTCGGCCAGCCACGCGGGCCAGGTGGACGGGTCGCCGTAGTAGTGCTGGCCGGGCAGTTTCTCGCCCGCCGACACCTCTTCGCCGTCACGGCGCCAGTGGCCCTTGACGTAGGCGTGGAAGCGGCCGAGCTGCGAGTCCTCGGTAGCCCGGTAGGTCAGCGAGATCTCTGTCGGGACGAGGTAGCCGGGCCCGTACTCGTTGGCCACCTCGGGCATGCCGCGCACGGCATAGGTGACGTTGCGGCCGATCGGGATGCGGACGGGCGTCGGGTCGGTGGTCATGGTCAACTCCAGGGTTCGATATGGAAGGCTGGGCGGAGACTCCGCGGCGTTACCGGCGCCGCGGAGTCGCTGCATGGTCATGCGGCGGTCCGGCGGACGAGATGCACGCCGTCGCAGCGGTCGCAGACGGTGGTGGCGAGGCTGATGTGCGCGCCCGACGGGACCGACCGCAGCGCCAACTCGGCCGTCGGGAAGCGTTGCTCGCCCGACGGGCAGACGCGGGTCTGCCGGATGTTCCGGGCCGGATACCGCAGCCACGGGCCGGACATCAGCGGGCACCCCGGGTACGGCGGGCATCAGCGGGCGACATCAGGCGCCTCCTCGGCCGCGAGCAGGCTGCGGAGGTGCACGGCGACGGGATGCCTGGCGTCCGGCCCGGCAATCTGACGCCCGGTCTCGTCGAGGCTGGCGGCGAACTCCAGCACGCGGGCGATCGCCGCCCGCAGCCGCCGCACTTCGTCGAGCAGCTGCCGGCCGGTGGTCACGTCGATGCCGGTGCCCATCTCGGCGGCGGCAGCGAGGACCGCGGTGGTCTCGTCGAGGTCGAGGGGCTGGTTGGTGGGTGTGCTGGTCATGCGAATCTCCTTGCTGACGCTTCGTCTACTTAGGTCGGGGTTCAACGTGCGGGTCACGCGACGGGCTCGGCGAGTGCGTCGGCGACGGTGCGCCCGCGGTACGTCAGCGTCGGTGCCAGCTGCTTCGCGATCCGCAGCGCCGTCACGTGGTCGAAGCGGTACGCCTTCAGCCACTCGGCCTGCTCGGCGTCGAAGTCGTCCATCTCGGCCTGCGTGGCCGGCTCCTGCGGGCCGCGACTCCAGCAGAAGCCGGGCGAGCGCTTCCCGTCGGCGTCGACGTACTGGCTGCGGCACTGCACGGACCACAGGCCGTCGCCGCGGTAGGAGACGCGCACGGTGTACGTCCAGCGCTCGTCGTGGTCTTCGGGCAGGCAGCTGACGGTGTAGCCGGTCGTCTGGACGATCGGGTCGGGCTGTCCCGGCTCGATGTGGCCGAGGCCCTCACGGATCTGGCGCATCGTCATGGCGGGGCGGGGCTCGTTCGTGGTCATGCAACCTCTCCTTGCTGCGGGTGGTGGTGGGGCAGGGCGTTGGGGGTGGCGGTCTGGGGGACGAAGCGTCGGCCGAGGAGGCAGACCGTGCCGTCCGCCTCCTGCGCGAGGTCGAAGCCCTTCACCTGGGCCTTGCCGACGTTGATCCGCACCTGTTCGGCGGGGACGCCGACGTGGAGGAGGTGGCCGTTGGCGTACAGGTCGTGGGGTGCTTCGCGGACATCGGACGGCTGGACCGTGGTCATGCGACGTTTCCTTCCTGGTGCTGGTGGTTGGCGGGGTTGCCGCCGCACTTGGCGCAGGTGCACACGTCGGGCGGTGGGGTGGGTCCGGATGCGGCGGTACCGAGCGGCCAACCGCCGGTGTGAGCGATCCGATAGCCGGGCGTGGGCACGGCGGTGAGCTGGGCGCGCGCGGGCTCGGCCTGCACCGTGCGGCCGGTGATGTGGCGGAGGTAGTCGCGGAAGCTGGCCGGGTCCTTACGAAGTTCCGCAATGTCCTCGGCGCTGAGATCGGTCATGACTCCCCCATGGGCAGCTCGCCCTGGGCGCCGGTCCGCGCGGCCTCGATGGCGGCGCAGCGGCGGCAGGGGTCTTCGAAGTGGATGGCCCCGGAGCCGAGCGCCCAGGACTTCTGGAACTTGACGTGGTCGGCGAGGGTGCCGTGGGCGGCCATGTCGTCGATGGCCTCGTCGGTCATCAGCGGCTCGTCGAGCGGGACGTGGCAGCCGCAGGGGCAGCCGGGCTCCCCGCCGATGCCGAGGGCCGCGGTGTGGGCCCAGCAGGCGTGGTGCTTGTGCTGGCGGCAGGCGGGGCAGATCGTCGTCTTCTCGCCGAACGCCACGACGACCTTGCCGGGGCGGAGTTCGGAGTCCTGCGCCCGGTAGCCGCGGCTGCGGCCTCCTCCTCGCGTCACGTTGCCCACGCCCCTTCGCCTGCGGGGAGGAGGCCGATGAGGTGGCTGATGGCGGCGTGCCAGGCTTCCTCGGATTCGAGGCGGGGGTGGGCGCCGGTGTCGCGGTCCCAGCCGACGAGCGGCCGTATGGCGGGGCGCAGGGTGTGCGACCAGTAGATCGAGAACGACCACATGGGGTCGGTCTCGGCCTTCTCGGCTTCAGCACGGACGTCCTGCTCGAGGTCGAGCAATCGGGGCTCGACGGCGGTGAGTTCGGGCCAGGTGATCACGGGTTTCTCCTTGTCAGTGGTCGCGGCGGAAGTTCTGAAGTCGGCCGTAGTGGCCTTGGAAGATCAGCGGGATGACGCGGCCGTTGGCGCCGTTGCGGTTCTTGGCGACGATGAGATCGATCTCGCCTGCGCGGGGTCCCGTGTCGGTGCCGTCCTCGGCGAGCGGCCGGTGCATGAGGATGATCACGTTGGAGTCCTGCTCGATCGCCGAGGAGTCCTTGAAGTCGGTGACCAGGGGCTGCCTGCCGACGGAGCCGCGGTTGAACTGGGCGAGCGCGATGACGGGGATCTCGAACTCCATCGCCATGAGCTTCAAGCCGCGGCTGATCGTGGCGACTTCCTGCGCCCGGTTGACGCCGCTGCTCGAGCCCTCGGGCGTCAGTAGCTGGAGGTAGTCGGCGACGAGGATGGCGGCCGCTTGGCCGTGGCCAGCCATCCAGCGGAGCCGGGCCCGGATCTTCGACAGGGTGAGGTTCGGGGAGTCGTCGAGGATGAAGTTGCGGGCGTTCTGCATCCGGTCGTTGACCTTGATGACGCGGGCCCACTCGTGGTCGCTGAGCCTGCGGCGGACCAGCCTGTCGACGTCGACGCCAGCTTCGGCGGCGGTGAGGCGGGCCATCAGTTCGGAGCCGCCCATCTCCATCGACGCGACAAGCGCTGGCCGGCAGCGGGTGAGGGCAACGTGGGCGGCGAGGTTCATGCCGAGCAGGGACTTGCCGCCGCCGGTCGCGGCGCCCACGGTGACCAGCTGGCCGGGCTTGAGCTCGATGACGTCGTTGAGGTCTATCCACGGGGTGTCGAGGGCGCGCGGGTCGTTGCCGGCCTGGAGTTCGTCGAGGAAGGCAGCCCACCGATCGGCGACGGAGAGCTTTACCTCGAGCGGCGATGCGCCGGTTGCCGCGCCCTGGAACTCGGCCATGGCATCGTCGAGGATCTCGGCGGCCGTGTCCTGTCGGGCGTAGGCGCGGGCTGCGGCGCGGGTGGACGTTTCGATGACCGCGCGCAGCATGGCCATGTCGCGAACGATCTCGGCGTACCGCTCGGCGTGTGCGGTGGACGGGACGGCGGCAACGAGGTGATGCAGGTAGCTGCCGCCGCCGATCTTGTTGAGTTCGCCAGCGCGGGCCAGTTCCTCGCCGACGGTGATGGGATCGACCTTGGGGTTGCGACTGCGCCCGTACAGGTCCGTGATCGCGGTAAAGATCGTCTGGTGTGGGGGGCGGTAGAACTGACCGGGCTCGACCATTGCGATCATTCGGTCGATGACGCCCTGCGACAGCAGCATGCTGCCAAGGACGGCCTGTTCGGCCTCGAGGTCGAAGGGCGGTACCCGCTCGAACTCGTCTGGCTGGTCGTAGTCGTTCACGCTGCAGGGTCCTTACGGCTTGGGTGGCATTGCGGGCAGGGGTAGAGCGAGCGCAGGCCCTTGTCGTCCTCGTGCTGGCGGAGGCGGGTGATCTCGTCGCAGTCCGGGTCGCCGCAGTACGGCGGCTTCTGTTGGGCGCCCGACCGTTCAGCACGGGCCGCCTGAGCGTCGGGGTGCCAGGGCGACCCAACCGGGGGCGCCTCGTACTCGCGCCAGACGTCGAGCAGCAGAGTCCCGAACTTGATCGGGTTGCGCGGGTTCCAGCGGAGGCCGGCGAGGTGGACGAGGTACGGAATGCCGTGGCTCTTCATGAGCTGCTGGACGACGACCCACTGAAAGTTGCTTAGGCGGGTCCAGCTGACGGAGATGCCCTTGACGCCGAGAGCGTCGATCAGCGGCTTGGCCCACTCGGGGACTCGGCTGCTGCCTGCTTGCGTACTTACGTAGTTAGAAAGATTCGGTGGAAGTGTGCTTCCAGTCGTTCCTTCCTGACCTGCGGTTTCGTGCTGCGCCGAATCTGCCGACCGGGTGGAAGTGTGCTTCCGGTCGGTCCGGGTGGAAGTGTGCTTCCGGTCGTTCTCTTCTGACCTGCGGGTATGCGCCTTTTCCGAGGTGTTACCGGCGGTGTACCGACCGGAAGTGGGCTTCCGCCCGGTCGACCGACCGGAAGTGGGCTTCCAGTCGGTCGCCTTGAGCTCACGCTTCCTTTCGCAGGCCAGGTCCCATACGAGGGGGCGCCGGTCTGGCGGGAACTTTGCAACGACCGCCGGGTCGCCAGGGCGGATGAGGCCGGCCTTCTCCAGTGCGGCCAGGTCGTTGCGAACGGCCCGGTCGGACTTGCGGGCGTACTCGGCGAGAAGCTCCTGAGAAGGGCAGGCTCCGCGGCCTTCCCTGTCGGCATGGCGAGCAAGCCCGACAAGGACCGGGATCCAGTGCGGCGACACGTCGGGCGCCGACTCAATCACCCACATCAGGGCCTCTTTACTCACGGGAAATCTCTTCTCAAGGAGGGGTGTCTCTCGGGTCTACAACTGGTTCTGGACAGCCCTCATGGGGGTGCTGTGGCTCGATTGCCGTTCGCACAGATACGAGAATACCGTTCGCGGGGTGAATACGCGAGTGATGACCGCGCTCGCGTAGCGGAATCGCGTTCGCGCATGGCAACATGGGTTGCATGACCGACGCCGAGACGGAGATCAGACAGGCCGCCAAGAAGCGCGAGCGCTCGAAGGCCGCCTTCGACCGCGACGACGCAGCGCTGCGTGCCCTCTTCGTCGAGTGGCGCGCCAAGGGCATCGGCCCGTCGGACATGGCCCGCTGGTCCGGCATGACCCGTGAGTGGGTCGCGAAGATCGCGCCCGCTGCCAAGTCCGACTGATCGCATCTCCCCTCCTCCTGTTCTCCTTGGGCCCCGCTGTTGCGGGGCCCTTGCCGTGTCCGGGCTAGGCGGCGAGTGCCGTCTGGGGTGCGGTGTGGCGGTCGATGTCCTCGCCGGTGATGGCCTCGACGAGGGCGGAGACGATGACTTCGGCACAGTTGGGGGTGACGGCGTTCATGCGGCTGCCTCCTGGGTGTCCTCGATGGCGCGGGCGTGGAGCAGCCGGAGGGCGTAGGCGGCTTGCTGCCAGACGACTCCGTTGCCGAGGGCGCGGAGCATGGCGGGCCGGGTGAGGCCGGGGGTGTCGGTGACCCAGCCGTCGGGGAGGCCCATGAGCCATTCGGTGAAGACGGGGCTCAGTCGTCCCAAAGCGTCGGTGGGCCAAGGGGCGGGGCGTCCGAGGACTCGTTCCCAGCGGCGGATGGCGGGTCCGTAATCGCCCCAGTCAAGGTCGGGTTGCCCCGGCCGTAGCTGGAGGACGTCCTCTCGCCGTCCGACGTGGTCGGTGTCGGCAGGAGCTGCGCTGCGGCACTCGGCAGCATCAGGTCGCCCTTGCTGCCGCGCTGATTCGGGCCGCCCTTCGTGCCGTCCGTGGCCCGTGGCGTGGGGAAGAGCTTCGTCGGGCCGTCCGAGTTCGGGGTCGGTGCAGCCGTGGCAGCCGGCGCAGAACCCTCCGGCGTCGTGGAAGGGCTCTGCGCATCCGCAGGTGGGGCAGACGGGCTCGACAGTTGCCCGCTGAACACCACGTCCGACAGGGTCCAGCCCTCGTTCACGTTCGGGTTGTCCGCCTTCCGGCCGGCCGTGGCGTTCCTGGTGCCCTTCGCGTCGCCAGCCATCGGCGTCGGGAGTAGACGATCCACCGTGGACGGCAGATCGTCCTCCTATCCCGCTCCCTTGCCGTCCCTCGCCCTGGGCGTCGGCAGCAGGTGTTCCACCTCGTCGGCCAGCGTGGGGCCATGCCCGCCCGCTTTCCGCTTGTCGGGATGCTGCGAGCCGCCGTTCGTCCCCAGGTTCGAGGTCGGCGTCTTGAACAGGCGCCGCGCTTCGTCCCGCAATCCCCAGCCCGCTGACGACCCGCGATCCGTGCCCCCGTCCGAGGCCACTGGGGTCGAGAGAAGCCGGCCAGGCGTAGATGATGATGCGGCGGCGCCTGTGCGGGGCGCCGACTTCGTCCGCGCCCACGCGCTCCCATTCCGCATGGAGCCCGAGGGTGGCCAGGTCTCCGAGTACGGCTCCAAGAGCTCGAAGAATCCGTCCTGCGTCGGCCTCTTCTTCCAGAGCCTCAGCGTCGAGTCCCAGTCCACGATCAGCGGGTGCTGAGAGGAGCCCTTCGACATTTTCGATGACCACCAATCGTGGGTTGAGTTCGTGGATGGCGCGGGCGAAGTGGGCCCACAGCCCTGAGCGGGAGTCGGTTGTCAGGCCTGCGCGCTTGCCGGCGGAGGAGACGTCCTGGCACGGGAAGCCGCCTGTGAGGATGTCGACGGGGCCGTGCTCGTCGATGACGGCCTGCCAGTCGACCTTGGTGATGTCGCCGAGGTTGGGGACGTCCGGCCAGTGGCGGGCGAGGATCTTCGCGGCGTACTGGTTTTTGTCTTCCTTGCCGTTCTTGTCGGGCGGCTCGTACTGCGAGTGCCAGGCCACCTCGGCGTCGTAGACGTCCATGACAGCTAGGTCGAGGGCGCCGGTGCCGGTGAACAGAGAGCCGATGCGGAGCATCACGCCGCCACCTGCTTCCGCTGCCGCTTCTGGCCGGTGCGCCATTCGGCGACGATTTGGCGGACGGTGGAGATGGACACTTCGCCGCCGAGCCGGTTGAGGATTTGTTCGGGGGTGTCGCCGTGCCAGGCGAAGTGGATGATCTCCTCGCGGCGGAGTTCGGCGCGTTCGTGGAAGTTCAGGTCGCGGCCGAGGTCGGGCTGGGCTTCGGGGTCGTCGATGTCGTCCCAGGCGGCGGGCGGCGCCCAGCCTTCGCGGGCGGCACGGTTCCGGGAGCGGGCCGACGTTCCGGGTGTGGTGGACAGCTTCCGGAAGCCTGCGTCGACGCGGCGTGCGAGTCCGAGGCTGACAGTGGTGAGGCTGCCGTTGAGGAGGTCGGTCAGGACTGTGTGGTCGATGCCGCAGGTGGTGTCGATGTCCCGGCATTTGTGGCCGAGGGCGACGAGTGCGCGGGCCTTGCGGATGCTGACCAGTGCGGGCGTGCTGCGGTGCTCGGGGATGCAGTCGCCGGGCTGGATGGCGAGGAGCTTGTTGGCGGTGCTGCGCCGGCACTGCGGGTTCTTCTCGGTGAGCAGGTTGTGGATGGTGGATGTGGAGCAGCCGGAGACGGCGGCGAGTTGGATCCATCCGGCGTCGGCGGCGAAGAGGCCGCGGATGTGGTCGGCGACGGGCTTGGTGTCGACCATGAGGCTGCGGCCGGTCTGGTTGAGGAAGCGGCGCCGCTTGTCGTAGTTGTTCTCGGCGCGTCGGCAGGGCGTGCAGGGGCAGCCGGGGATACCGGCCGCGGGACGGCCCTTGGCGCGGGCGGTGGTTCCGTGTTCGGCGAGCGGCTTCACGACTGCTCCTCCTTCCGTGCCTGGTCGTTGGTGGCGGCGAGGATGGCGTTGCAGGTGTCGAGGTCGCCGCTGCTGTCCCAGTCCTGCTGCTCGTGGCCGGTCATGAGCTGGGCCTGGCGCGGGTCGTAGGGGCGGGTGTCGTCGTCGCTGATGGCGCGGTTGATGGACCACACGGCGAAGGCGAGGAGGCCGGCCGCGATGGCGACGTTGGGCCAGTTGTTGCCGAGCCAGGCGCCGACGGGCTGGAGGTTGTTGCCGGCGGTGAGCCAGGCCGCGTACACGTCGGGGGTGTTCACGCGCTCACCTCTTCGGTGAAGAGGTCGTACTGGGCACCGAGGGGGGTGTTGGACCAGAGGACTTCGGTGCGGTCCTTGGCGGTCTTGGCGTTGCCGGTCATGGTTGAGGTCTCGTAGCGGTGCCAGCCGTCGTACAGCTCGTCGTAGAGCGGGCTGTGGTAGCCGGAGAGGACGACGGCGGCCTTGCAGTCGGCGAGTGCGGCCGCAAGCTCGCGGTGCTCGGTCTCGGCCTTCATCTCGATCCGGTAGTTGTTGCCCCAGCCGCGCGTGGTGCCGAGGTAGGGCGGGTCGACGTACAGCAGGCACTTGGGCTGCTTGCCGTACTTGCCGATCAGGTCGAGGGCGGGCATCGACTCGAGCGAGACGCCGTGGAGGCGTTCCGCTGCTGCGGCGAGGCGGAGTACGTAGGCCTCGAGGTAGCCGGGCATCGAGGTGACGGATCCGGCGGGGTCGATGTAGTAGCGCCAGCCGGTGTTGCGGAGGGTGCCGGATCGGCCTTGGGCGAGGCGGCACCAGATGCGGCGGGCCAGCTCGAGGTCGTTGCCGGTCGGTTCCCAGGTCGCCTCGAGTTCGGCCCGGCTGTGTGGGGTGAGCATGCAGGCTCGGATCAGCTCGTCGGGTCGGTCGCGCAGGACCCGCCAGAACGTCATCAGCTCGCCGTCGAGGTCGTTGACGGTCTCCATCCGTGACGGGGTCTTGGCCAGGAGCACGGAGAGGCCGCCGCAGAAGGGTTCGACGTAGTGCTCGTGGGAGGGCAGCAGTCGGACGATCCAGTCGGCGATGCGCTGTTTGCTGCCGAAGTACGGGACGGGGCTCTTCATCACGCGGCCGCCTTCCGTGCTGCTGCGGTTCCGCGCCAGGTGCGGACGCCGCTGTGGTGGGTGGTGGGGCGGCTGGAGCAGGCCCAGCTCACCTTGCGGACGTAGCCCTCGTCCTGCAGCAGCGTCATCAACCGGCCCCAGTGGGCTTGCGGGTTGGGCGGCTGGGGCAGGTCGTGCGCGTCGGCGATCTCGTAGCAGGTGAAGGTGCGGCCGGTCGCGGCAGCGGCTATGAACCTGGGCCAGACTTCGGCGAGCCACGCCTCGTAGTCCTCGGCCTGCCGCTGCGTCTTCGTCTGCCGCGGCTCGGGCACGCTGCCGTCGAGGGCGGGCTGCACGGTCGCGGTCATGACGCTGCCACCTGAAGCTGCTGCTCGACGGCGGCGATCAACTCCGCGTCCGGCGTCCAGATCCCAAGCTGGCCGCGGACGTCGAGGACCGGCTCGGGCAGGGCGATCACGTCGGCCAACTCCCAGTGATAGAGACCGGGTTGGGCCCAGTAGCTGCAGCAGACTTGGTTGCCGTTGTCGAAGTGGCAGTCGGCGAGGGTGGCGACGGCGACGACCGCGCTGTACACGGCCAGGTGCTCGCCGTAGACGATGGCGTCTCGGTCGGGCTGGGCTCCGGCGTGGATGAGGATCCGGGCGCCGTGGTGCTTGGCGGGGAGCTTCCAGGTGCGGTTCTCGACGCGCTTCGTCTGGTGGGCGATCGCGCCCGCCCATGGCTGTCGAATGGTGAGTGCCTTCATGGCTGTGGTCTCCTGGTGTTGCCGGGGCCGGCCGCATTACGGGTGCGGCCGACCCCGGATTTCACGGGTTGAGGATTGGGTTTCCGGCGCCGTAGACGGCGAGATAGTCAGCTGCCGCTTGGCGGTGGTTCTCGTAGACGCCGACGATCACGTTGCAGTAGTTGCAGAGCAGGGCCCGAACGACGCCCGTGTCGTGGCAGTGGTCAACGGCCAGGCGCCTTTTGGCGGTCGGGCCCTTGTGGCAGATCGCGCACACGCCGGCCTGGGCATCCAGGAGGGCCGCATAGTCGTCGAGGGTGAGCTTGTAGAGATCCCAAAGCTTTCGCTTGAGCCGCTGCTCGGGGGTTTCTTGCCGCTTTCCTTGGCGAGCGGCGTTGCGGCAGACCCCGCAAACCGTTCGCCGACGGCCGTCGCCCTTCTTGTGAAAGGCACCCTCGGGCCGGACTTCTTTGCACCTCGTGCACGTCTTCTGAATGGACACGGTCACTTGCCTCCTCTCGGCGGGCGGGACCCCGGACTCGGGTGGGTTGATCAGTCGACGATTTCGCCCTCGACGGGGCCCTCGTCGTAGTCGGAGTCGACGGTCCCGGGGGTCGGCATAGGGACGGTCGGCGGCAGCGGATCGGGGCGCATCTCGCTGTCCACGGCGACCTGGGCACGCAGCTGCTCGCGCATGTACTCGGCGGAGGTCGGCACCCACTTGGCGAGGCGGTGGGCTCCGGTCTTGAGCCACATGGCTTCCTCGTCCGTGTTCCACGGGGAGCGCTCGGGGTACTTGCCGTTCGCGCTGTCTGACTTGGCGCGGGCCTTGGCGATGTGGCCCCTGTTGAGGACGACGACCTTGCTGGTGGCGCCGTCCTTCATGACGGCGTAGGCGTAGACGAGGCGGAGGGTGCCGCGGTCTTCGGCGTCCCAGTCGATGTCGTGGACGGGTCGTTCGTCGCGGCCGGGCTGGAACTGGAACTTGTCGTTGCTGTAGACGACTTCGACGATCACGGAGGAGATGGCGCCGGCTCGGTACATGAGCTCGATCTCGCCCTGGTAGCCGCGCACCCCGGTGATCTCGGTGCAGCGCTTCCTCTTGTTCCAGCGCGGGACCAGGTAGTACTGCTCGGTGCCGGGTTCGAGGCCGAGGCGTCCGGCGTCCATGAGGACTGCGATGAACTGGCCGACGTCGTTCGTGGCGGCTTCCATCAGCTTGGGGTCGCGGCGAAGGAGGCCCTGGGTGGAGCGGATCCAGGCGCCGACGCGCGGCTGGAGGTGGCTGGGCATGACGAGGGCGAGGGTTTCGCGGTACTGCTCGACCATGGCGGCCGGCCCGGTTTCGCGGACGGCGACGGCGTTGGAGACTGTCTGATCGGTCATGCGGCGCTGCTCCTGTTTCGTGCGGGCTGGAGTGAGTAGGTCTGGCCGTTTCGGACGGTGCGGGTGGCGACCCGGTCGTTGCCGACGACGGCGCGGCGGCCGTCGGCGATCTGGTCGAGGACGAGGCCGGAGGTGCAGCGCTTCTCTTCCTCTGCCGCCTTGAAGGCGGCCAGGGAGGCGAAGTAGCGGTCGCGGAGGGCGGGGTCGATGGGGACGTCGACGTCGACCATCCCGTCGGGAATCTCCTTCACCGCCTGGTAGGTCGCGGCGTGCCCGTCGATGGGGGGCGCCTGGCCCGCGGCGAGGGAGTCCATGAACTCCTGGGCCGCCACGTACATGAGGTGGGCGTCCTCGTCGTCCGGTTCGACGATGTACTCGCGGTAGTCGGCGAGGCCGAAGAGGACTGCAACGCGGGCGCGGCGGGCACCGAGGGCGCGGCAGTACCAGCGGACCTGCGCCTTGTAGTGGACAGGGATCTGGTCGGTGCCTTCCTCGCCCCACTCGAAGTCGTCGTAGGCGGTCTTCGCCTCGATCACTTCGAGTTCTCCGTCGGCGGTGAAGCCGAGCCGGTCAGGGTTGGCGATCCACCACGGCGCGTCGTCGGCTGCGTAGGTGCCGGCCGGGAGGACGAGGAGCTCGGGGTGCCGTTCGGTGAACTCGGCGCAGATGGTGGGTTCGTGCTTCTTGCCCCAGTACATCTCGGAGGTCTCCTGGACGGGCCCGATGTTGCCCTGCTTGCGGTGCCACAGGGAGAAGCGGGACTCGTGCGGTGACAGGCCGAGCACTGCGGAGATCTCGGAGCCGCCGATGCCGTTGGCGCGGGCGGCGTGCCACTCGTCGGTGCCAGGCTCGAAGGTTCCGATCAGGCGCCCGGCGGGCGGCGAAGGCTGGATGGCGGTCACGCGACACCGTCCAGCGGCATCGGCTGGGCGCACGCCTCGCACAGGCCGGATTCGGCGATGGGCCCGTCGTCGTTCTTGCAGCGGGTGCAGCGTCCGGCGGCGATGTCCTGCAGCCGGGCGACGCCGTTCGGGTCGTACTGGATGGCGGTGACGGCGGCCACGTACTCGGGGAATCCGGCGGCGAGCCGGTCGAGGTTGGCCGGGTCCGCGGTGCCCATGGCGGCGAGGAGGGCGGTGGTGAATGATCCGGCCTGGTAGCCGCCCTCGCGGCCGTAGTGGAACAGGACGTGCGCGGCAACGTCCGGCGGAATGGTGGGGCTGCTGGTGCTCATGTGAGGCTCCAAATGGGTGCACTGAGGGCGGGCGGTTCGCCCCGACCGGGGGGTGGTGCGGGGCGAACCGCCCTGGGAGGCCGCGGCGCGCAACGGGGGGAAAGCGCCAGCGGCCGGTCTGTGGTTGGTCAGGCGGTGGCGTCTGCGGCCTCGGCGGCGGCCTTCTCGGCGAGGTTCTTCTTGTGCGCCTCGTAGTCGTCGTGCCACTTCTGCGGGTTGTGGCCGGCCTCCTCGGCCTCGTCCCACGCCCACTCGCCGATCTCGCCGGACTCCAGCTGCTCGCTGAGGTCGCGGACCGTGTTCTCGGCGAGGTCGGGGTCGGCCTTCTTTAGGGCCTGCAAGATGCGGTAGGCGGACCAGGCGTAGATGCCGGAGTGGACCCAGGCGTTGAAGGCTCCGCGGCTCTTCTCGGTGTCCATGTCGGCGCCGAACATCTCGGACGTGGACCGCAGGGTGTGCCGGAGCATCTCCTCGGCCATCTCTGCGACGGCGCCCGGGGCGGGGGGTGCGGTGATCGTGGCTGGCTCGCCGCCCTGGCCGAGGCTCCCGGCCCATGCGGTGAGGACGGTGGCGCGGTCCTTCGCGTCGCCCCTGTAGCGGCAGGGCATCTGCATGCCGATGAAGTCCTCGCCGACGAGGAGGAGCGGCTTTTCGGCTGCGCTCTGCCACACGCGCAGGTGGCTGTCGGCGTTCTTCCAGCGGGCAAGCATCTCGGTGTCGAGGCTGAGGAGTTCGTCGGCGAGGGCGGTTTCCTGCATCGCGTCGCGGAACAGGTGCTGCCACTTGGGCCAGGTCAGATCCTTCGCCGGGACGGTGAGCTTGCCGTCGTCGTCGGCGATTGCGAGACCGTCGCTGCCGGCCGTCAGGTCGAGGATGGTGTCGCCCTCGTGAGCCTCCAGCCAGGGGACCATCCAGCCGAGGGTCTTCTCGCTGACCGTGAGGGACCAGGTGTCGGTCTCTTCGCGGACCTTGGCGCGGGCTACGGCGAAGGTGTAGCGGTCGGTGGCGAGGGCGTGGATGTGGATGCCGTCGCACTCAAGGCGGATGCCGTTGAGGGCGGGCATGGTGTCGTCGGGGCTGATGTGCGGGCGGGTCTGGTGGATGAGCCGCTGCAGCTTGTGGGCGTTGATCGTGGTCACGGTGATCCTTCCGTGGGATGCTGTGGTGGATCGCCGCCGACTTCACCTCGGCGGCGGTTTCGTTTTGGGCGCCGGCTGGCCGGGAGGGTGCACCGGCCAGCCGGACGTCAGGCGGCCGGGTCGGGCTGGTCTTTGACCCAGGCGGGTACGTGGTCCGGCTTGCGACGGGCCATCGGCGACTGATGGAGGGCGTAGACGGGCCCCTCGGCGAACCGTTCGCGGAGGCTGCTCACGTCGAGTTCCTGCGTCTCGGCGGCGGCCGCTTCGGCGAGGACCCCGATTTCCAGGCGCCGCTTCGCTTCACCCAGCTGCCGTTTGAGGTCGCGGATCTGCCGCTCCTGCTCAACGACGATCTGCTCGGCGGCCTGTCGTGCGTGTTCGGCGAACTGCAGGGACGCGTACACGGCTTGGCGGTCTGCGCGGAGCCGCTCGAAGTAGGCGTCGGCCTGCGCCTTCCACTCGCTGAGCTTGCGGTTCTTGGCGCGAAGGCGTTTGACCTCGTCGCTGGCACGGTGCCTGCGCGTGGGCCGGGCCGCGCTGCTCAGGCGGGGCAGGTAGGCGGTGATGCTCACTGCTCCCCCTCGGGGTTGTCGTCGGTGATGAAGCAGCGGATGAAGGCGGCGAGGATCGGGCCGCACACCAGGACTGGCCCGGCGATCTCGAATGCGGTCTTCACTGCTGCTCCTTGCGGGCGTTGATGCGGCGGCTGATGGACGGGCCGAAGAGGAGGAGGAAGACGGCGACGTTGCCGAGCGCGGCGACGATCCAGATCACGAGGCGTCCTCCAGGAAGCTGCGGTCGATGTAGCCGGCGGCCTTGCTGTCGGCGTAGTCGCGGGCGTCGCGGAGTGCGTGCCCTTGCTCGATGGCGGCGGCGAGGCGGGCCTCCAGTTCGCGGACCCGCTGGTCGAGGCCGCGGATGGTGTGCCGGGCGAGCGCGTTCACGAACCCGCCGTCGGCGACAGCACCGGCGACGGCAGCGGGGCGGTCACGTCGCCATCACCCGGTCGGCGGCGGCGTGTAGGGCGGACACGATCTGCAGCTGGGTGCGGCCTGCCTTGCGCTCCCACTCGGCGATTGATGCGACGTCGAGGTGGGTGGCGAGGGCGTCGTAGGCGTCGAGCGTGGTCCGCTCGGCGTCCGGGCCGGAGATGCCGGGAACGAATCCGGATGCCTGGTCGATCGCGGTCATGACCGGGTTGCGGAGCGCATCCCAACCGCCGACGTCGACCAGGCCGGCGGCGTCGAGGAGGACGCCACGGATGCGGGAGCGGGTTACGGAGAGGGTCACCATCACGCCACCGCTTTCAGCAGGGAGGCATCCGCGGGGACCGGGCCGGAGTAGCCGACCAACGCCACCGTCACCCCGGCGAACTCGATGTCGGCGCGCATCGTCGTCTGGCCCTCGGTGCGGATGTAGAACGCCACCTCTTCAACAGGGATGCCGAGGGCTTCCCGCCAGGCTTCGAAATCGCCGAACCCGCCGTACAGGTGGACGGAGACACCGGCCGTCGACGGCACGATCTCCTCGGCCGGAAGCAGCGGGTGCTTGGCGATGAGGGCGTTCACGGCTGCGACAGACGTCGCGAGGTCGAGCAGCATCACGCCTCCAAGGCGGTCGGGGTGTATCCGGCTTCGGCGGCGTCGTGCAGCTGGAAGACCAGCTCGCCCGCCTCGAAAGCGGCCGTGGTGTCGGAGTGCAGGCCGCAGTGCGCGGCCAGGCCGAGCAGCGGCAGATGCAGGAACGGGTGCGAGGGCGAGACCATCTCGGGGCCCGTGACGTCGTCGAACTCGTGCTGGTCCCAGGCCCATTCGGTGCCGGTGATGTCGACGTGGGTGCGGGACAGGAACCAGATGCGGTGGTCCGGCGAACGGAACAGGGGCGGCTTCGGTGCAGCGGCGAGGCGGGCGGCCACCTCGACGGTCGCCGTGCCGTACAGGGGTTGGCGGATGTCAGTCACGACGCGCCCCCGATCCGGACGACGAGCCGCGGGTTGTAGGCGGCGAGGACCTTGTTCGCGGCGGCGATGTCCGCGAGCAGCCACTGCCGGGACTCCTCATACCGGGGGCCACGCGCCAGACCGAACGAGTACGCGGCCGAGGTGGCCTTCCGCTCCGCCTCCAGGACGCGGGGCGGAAGCTGGGAGCCGATCTGGACGGCGACGGCGCCCGGGACGGGGACGCGCGGGAGGTTCAGGGCGATCATCGGGCGCCACCCGACTTGCGGACGTCATCGCCGAGCGCGGCAGCGTGAACAAGGTCGACGTCGACGAGCTCGTCGCCGGACCGAACCGCCTTGTCGCAGATGTCCATCACGCGGTTCAGGCGGGAGGCCGTGTCGCTCTGCCGCTCGAAGAGGTCGAGGATCGCCTCCGCGTCGGCGTGTGTGTTCGTGGCGTGCAGCAGGTTGGCGAGGTACTCGCGGGCCGTCATCTGCTGGCGGGCCTGAAGCTTGGCGCGGAAGCGGGCCTTGGCGGCTTCGCGATCAGGAGTAGTGGATGATGTAGGCACGGTCTGCCTCTTCTCTTCTTCTCTCGGAGTGGTGAGGGGTGGATCTGCGGCCCTCGGGCCGCGGAGCCCCGGCTGCCGGTAGCCCCCGGCGGTTGGGGTTCTTACGTCAGGCGGCGGCGCGGGCCCGGCGCTGGTTGGGGACGCGCGGCCCGATGCGGCTGGCCTCGTAGTAGGCGGCGATGTCGGTGTCGCTGATGCGGATCACGCCACCGGGGACTTCCTGGCTGTAGCCGAGGCGGCCGGCCTTCATGAGGCGGTGCACCGTGCGGGTGCTGCACTTGAGGATGTCGGCGGTCTCGCGGACGCTGTGGTAGCGCAGCGCGGTGACGTCCGCCGTGGTGGGGGTCCGGGGGGACTGCTTGGTAGCCACTTCACTTCCTTTCTGGGGGGTCTGTGTGGGGGGCGAGGAGTTCGGTGTCGGTCGCGTTCAGGGCGGCTCGGAGGGCCTGGTAGGGGCCAGGTCTCATGCGGGTGCGGTCGCCGCGCTCTACCTTTCGGAGGTAGTTGGCGGTGATGCCGACCGTGTCGGCGAGCTGCTGGACTTCCATCCCCGCGTTCATGCGCTTGGTGCAGATAGCCGTCCCGTCCACCGTGAAAGTGGTTGGGGTTTGTGCCATGCGAAGAAGTTACCCTTAGATGCCCACCATGTCTAGCCATAGATGACCCTCAAGAGACATCTGTTGCCAATGGATAGCCACAGATGCCCGCTGAGCTGGGCTGATGAGGGGTAAGGATTGGGCCTAAGTGACCCCTAGTCCTGGCTGGTCCCGGCCAGTCCTGCCAAGATGAGGCCATGCCACCCGTTCCCGAGCTCGACCTTGAGCGCCTGGCCCGAGTCGCCAAGCGCCGCCGCGCCGACCTCGGCCTCGCCCTCACCGACGCCACCGCCAAGGCCGCCGGCCTCTCCAAGGGCACCTGGCAGCGCGTCGAGAAGGCCCGGCCGATCCGTGAGACGAACTACGTCAAGATCGACGGTGCGCTGCAGTGGGCCCCCGGCAGCAGCATGGCAATCCTGAGCGGCGGCGAGGCGACGCCTGTCAGCGAGATGAAGGACCCGGACGCGGCAGGCGTGCAGAAGTCACCGCTGCCGCCGGAGGTCGTCGACGAGGAAGCGCGCGACGTCGTGCAGCTGGCGCTCATTGCCACGGCGAAGGGGACAACCGCGGAGGAGATCCGGGAGATGAGCGAGCGCGTGGTGCGCGACTTGCGCGAACGCGGCCTGATTTAAGGCAAATTCACTCGTTCGACGTACAACCATTTGCATTTACTGTTTTGTTACACCATCCCCATGAACCGCTTGAGTCCTACATGGTCCCAACTAGTCCCAAACGTGGCAGAGTCGTGACACGTCCTCGGAGGCTTCCCTGACAGGCGACTCATAGGGGGAGCCATGCTGCAAGAAGGCGCGATCGTGGTCGATTACGGGCCCAGGTTTGACGGGACGGCGGTCCGTACCGATCACGGGATCGTCTGTGTTGTCCCGGTCCAGATACGTGAGAGACCTGAAGTCCAGGCCTCCATGCGGGAGATGGTCCGGGACCTTGGTGGAGAGTGCGGTCACTGCCCTTCGTGCCCTCTCGGGCAGGCAGGGTAAGGGGCCATGATTGATGCGGAGTTCCGGCAGGTGGGGTACCTGCCGGACTGCCGCACCACCACCAGCCGCAAGGGGGCGAGATGGCCAGACGGGCCCAGGACGTCTACACCGAATGGCGCGGCGGCACCTGCCGGGTGAAGTGGTGGTCCGGCGACTACCACGACGACGGCCGCAAACGCTTCGAGTCCAAGGGCGGCTTCACCGACGAGGACGAGGCCTTCCAGTACGGGCAGGACAAGCTCTACGAGATCCGGCACGGCACCGGCATCTCCAACCGCGACGGCGCCACCCTGATGACCGAGTGGATCGACGACTGGTTCGCCGCCACCGACCACGCGTACACGACGTACAAGAGCTACAAGGCCATCATCAACCGGCACATCAAGCCGTACTTCCGTGGCAAGACTGTCGCCGAGATCGACGTCATCGCCTACCGGGCCTTCCGCAAGCACATCCACAAGAAGCTCCCCTCGCCGGGCAGCGCCAAGAACGTGATGACCGTCCTGGGCATGATCCTCGACGATGCGGTGCCGCGGCTCATCAGGGTCTCCCCCGTCGAGCGGACCCGGCAGCGCGGCCGGTACGTCAAGAAGACGCAGCGTGAACGCAAGCGCGACATGGACATCGGCGCCGTCGGCCGGCTGGCCCGCAACGCCGAGGCCGTGTTCGGCTATCCCGGGCACGTGATGATCTGGACGATGGCCATGACCGGGATGCGCCCGGGCGAGCTGTTCGGGCTGCGCCGCGAGTACTGCTACCCCAACTGGCCCGCCGCCGACCCGCGTCCGGACGAGGACGAGGAGGAGCGCTATGCGGAGGACGCCGCCCGCTACGGGGCCGGCGAGGACCGCATGCCGGCGATCCGGGTGCAGCAGCAGGTGCAGCAGGAGAAGGGGACCATAGCCCTGGTGCCGCCGAAGTACTTCTCCTACCGGACGCTGGTGGTGCCGCCGTTCCTGGCGGACATGCTGGAGAAGCTGCTCGCCTCGCACGGCAACGAGTGGGTGTTCCCGGGCATCGAGGGCGGCTGCCTCGCGTCGACGTCGTTCTCGGTGAACTACTGGCCGGCCATCTCCCAGGGCGCGGACGCCCGGGTGGCAAAGCGCGGCAACAAGTACCCGGCGCGGCCGGCCATCCCTGCGGTGCCGGACTTCGCGGGCAAGCGGATCTATCTGCTGCGCCACGGGCACAAGGCGTGGCTGGACGAGGACGGGCACAGCCGGTTCGCGGTGGAGTCCCGGATGGGCCACGAGGTGCCGGGGGTTGAGGGCACGTACTCGAGCGTGACGGTCGCGATGGAGCGTGCCATCATGAAGGCGCTGCAGGAGCGGTGGGAGAGGTTCCAGGAGCAGGCGGATGCCTCTTGATGCGGGACATGGTTTCCCAGTTCTTTCCCACTTGGGGTTGTCCGATCTAGGAACCCGCAGCTCAGTCCCTCACAGTCCCTTCAACTGGGTTTTTCCTGCAGAACAACTAGAGCCGCCCGGGGAGGGCGCAGGGCAGCCCGGCCGGCCTTCGTGCGGGGGTCAGTTGGGCTGCCCGACCGGCCGTACGACGAGGGTGTTGACGTCGACCCCGGCCGGCTGGCGCAGTGCCCAGACCACGGAGTCCGCGATCTGGTCGGCGGTCAGCAGATGACCGGGCGGCAGGCTGCCGTCCCAGAACGGGGTCTCCACCCGGCCGGGCGCGACGAGGGTGACACCGATGCCGAACTCCGTCACCTGACGGCGGGTGTTCTCGGCGAGTCCGGTCACCGCCCACTTGGTCGCGCCGTAGATGTTGCCGGGCGTGTTCACGAACCCGGCGACGCTGCCGACCAGGACGATCCGGCCCCGGGTCTCCTTGAGGGCTTCGACCGACGCCCTGATGAGGAGCGCCGGGCCGAGGACGTTGGTCAGCACCATCTCGGTCCAGCCCGCCGGGTCGCCGTCCGCCACCGAGTCGTGGGTGGCGAACCCGGCGTTGGCGACGACCGTGTCCAGCCGCCCGTACGCCTTGAGCGTGGCGTCCACCGCCGACTGTACGTCCGCGTACTCGGCCGCGTTGCCGGCCACCGTCAACAGCCCCTCGGGGTTGCCGAGTTCGCCGGCGAAGGCGCGCAGCCGCTCCTCCCGGCGCCCGGTGACGGCCACCCGGTGCCCGGCATCGAGCAGTTGCCGCGCGACGGCGGCGCCGATGCCGGTGGCACCGCCGGTGATGAGCGTGACGGGTGATTCGGTGGTCGTGGACATCTTTACCCCCTGTGGTGTCATCGGACGACGGGAGTGAATCAGTTGAAGCGCTCTCGAAGTCAAGGGGCGCGGGTGCCGCGGTACGGCACGGACAGCGGGTACCGCGCGCCCCACAGGGTGAGGCGGCCGCCGGAGTCCTCGGCGGCGAGGTAGCGGGCGTCCGGGCCGCACACGCCCTTGCGAAGCAGGTCACAGAGCGTACTCGGCGCACGGATCACGGTGTACGCGCGCCGGGGCGGTGCTGAGGGCCGGCCCGGCCCTCACATCGCATGGGCCGCCGTGTGCACCGTGTGCGCCGCCAGCACGAACACGTCCGGGCGGTGGTGGACGCTCGCCCTGTCGTCGGGGTCGAGGAGGCGGTCGAGGGTCGCGCGGTCCGTCGCGTCGAGGTGCTCGCCGAAGCCGTCGCGGAGGCGGGTGAGGGAGGCGGCGACGTAGGCGCGGGCCCGGTCCCTGGCCGGGGCCGGCAGGTCGAGCATGAAGGTGCGGGTGCCGGTGGGCTTGAGGCCCGCGGCGGTCATCAGGGTGGTCCAGTCCTCGGTCTCGGCGACCGATCCGGGCAGGCTCGCGCGCATCTCGGCGAACCACTCCTCCTCCAGCACGTCGAGGCGCGCCTGCAGGCCGGGGCGGCCGATGCCGATGTCGCGCGGCAGGAAGCGCGCGGGCAGTCCGCCCTCCAGGATCGCCAGCGTGCCGCCGGGTGCGAGCCGGTCGGCGAAGGCGGCCAGGGCGGCCCGCTGGTCGCCGAGGTGATGCAGGCTGCGGCTGGCCCAGAGCAGATCGGCCGGGTAGTCCAACTCGTCGAGCACGACCGGGAGTTCACCGGTGATCGTGTCGAAGCGGTCCCCGACGCCGAGCCGGTCGGCCCGTGCGCGGGCCCGTTCGAGAAGGGGCTCGGAGCCGTCCACCGCCACGACCCGCGCCCCCGGGAACGCCTCGGCGAGCAGACATGCGACGACGCCCGGCCCGCTGCCCGCGTCGACGATCAGCCCCGGCTCGGTCTGCTTGTCGGTGAGCCAGGTCATGGCCCGCTCGTACAGGGGCGCGAACAGCTCCGCCTGCGACTCCAGCAGCGGGGCCATCTCGGCCCAGTCGATGTCGGTGTGGTCGTGGTGGTGATGCCCCGCCCGGGGTCCGTCGTGGGGTCCGTCGTCGTGTCCGTCGTGATGTCCGTGCGCCATGGTGGCCAGCCTCTCGTCCGGGTGCGGCCAGAGTGCGCCGACGCACCCCGCAACGGCAAGCACTGTTGCTGTCGCGGCAAAAAGTGGCGCCGGAAAAATGGGGTGCACGACGCCGGACGGGTCGCCGACGATGGCCCGATGGACGACACGCTGGTGGAGGACTTCCTCGAGGACGGCTTCGTGAAGATCGAGGGGGCCTTCCCGCCGCGCGTCGCGGAGAGCTGCGCCCGGCTGCTGTGGCAGGAGACGGGGTACGAACCGGACGACCCGGCCACCTGGAAGGACCCCGTGGTGTGGGTGGCCGGAATGGCGCAGGGCCCGTTCGCCGCCGCCGCCAACTCCCCTGTCCTGCATGAGGCGCTCGACCTGCTGGTGGGCGAGCGCCGCTGGGAGCCGCGTTACTCGCTGGGCAGCTTCCCGCTCCGGTTCCCGCACGAGGAGGAGCCCGACGACGCGGGCTGGCACATCGAGGGGAGCTACCTCCCCGAGGGTGCCGCGCTCTGGCACACCAACCTCCGCTCGCGGGGGCGCGCCCTGCTGATGCTGTTCCTGTTCAGCGAGGTCACCGAGGCCGACGCGCCCACCCGCATCCGGGTCGGATCGCACCTCGACGTGCCGCAGGTCCTCCAGCCGTACGGCGAGGAGGGCGCCTCCTTCATCGAGCTCGGCCCGAACGTCGCGGCGGCCTCGGCGCACCGGCCGCTCGCCCACGCCACCGGCCGCCCCGGCGACGTCTACCTCTGCCATCCCTTCCTGGTCCACGCCGCCCAGCCGCACCACGGCGTCCGCCCCCGTTTCATGGCCCAGCCGCCCCTGATGCCGGCGGTCCCGTACGAGCTCGAACGCCCCGACGGCGACTACTCGGCGGTGGAGTTCGCGATCCGCCGGGGCCTGACCCAGAGGGTCTGACCCCGGCGGACCGTCGTCACGTCACCACCTCAGCCCAGAGGCGGGTACGCGTTCTGCATGAGCTGCTGGAACTGCGCCGAGAACCAGTGCCCGGACAGCGGGGCGTTCGGCAGGGCACCCGACATGTTGTTGCCGTTGCGGGCGTTGCCCGTGTACGTCGGGTCGCACATCCGGTCGAAACCCTTGCCCTCGTCGTTCGCGATGGCGGTGCTGGAGCCGTCGGACTCACCCGGCGGCTTCATCCACACATAGGCGTCGATCCCGGCGGCCGGCGCGGCCTGCGGGCGCTCGCCGAGGCCGGCTCCGGACTGGTTGCACCAGTTGCCGATGTGGATCCGGCGGTCGTAGCGGCCGCCGTCGACATAGGTGTCCACGCTGGTCGTGGCGCCGGGTCCGGTGGGCCGGGCGGTGCCGCCCCAGCCGTTCCTGGAGGTGTCGATCAGCATGCCGATGTCGGAGTTGAAGCCGGCCGAGACCAGCTGGTTGCGGAAGGCCTGTGCGTACGACTGCTCGTCGACGTACCGGTTCCAGTCGACCCACTTGGACTGGCGCACGGAGGTGCCGCCCACGGTGTCGTTGACGGTGAAGTTGTTCTCCTTCAGCGCGCTGTAGTTCGCCGTGTTGGTGATGAAGCCCTGCACGTCGTCGACGGTCGCGCCCTCACTGGTCGCCGCCTGGTGGAACAGGGTGGCCGAGGGGGCGAAGTTGTCGTCCCAGCCGAGCCAGCCGTGGTGGCCGGCGTCGATGTAGTTGTAGACGTTGGGGATCGCGCCGAGCTTGGCCAGCGCGTAGCCGACGCCCTTCACGTAGTTGCCGTTGGCGAGCATCGTGTCGCACTGCGGGGTCGCGGTCGCCCGGCTGCCGGTGTTGGTGACCAGGTTGGGCAGCGAGTCGATCTCGATGGTGGTGACGATCCGCAGCGCGCTGTACTTGCTGTCGGAGAGGATCGCCGCGATCGGGTCGATGAACTGCGACTTGTACTTGTCGATCTCCGTCGGGCCGAGCTCGCCGTTGGAGGCGAGGGCCGCACAGTCACGTCCGGGCAGGTCGTAGATCACCAGCTGGACGACCTCCTCGTTGCTGCCCTTCTGCTGCAGCGCCGCGTCGAGGTGGTCGCGCAGGCCCATGCCGCCGCTCACGCCGTTGATCGCGGCGATGCGGTCGAGCCAGACGCCGGTGGGCTGGTTGGAGACGCGGCTGCCGCCCGGCTCGGCGGCGGCCTTCGCGGACCACTCGGGGTTCACGTACACCTTGGCGCCGCTGTAGGGGTTGTCGACCTTGGTGCCCGGCCCCGTCGGATCGGTCGGGTCCGTGGGATCGGTCGAGTCGACGTTGCAGGTCACGCCGTCGAGGGTGAAGGCGGTGGGCACGGCGTTGCTGCCGCTGTAGGTGCCGTTGAAGCCGAAGCTCACCGAACCGCCCGCTCCCAGCGTGGCGTTGTAGGTCTCGTTGGCCGCGGTGACGGCGGCACCGCTCTGGGTGATCTTCGCGTTCCAGCCGCTGGTGACCTTCTGGTTTCCGGCGTACGACCACTTCACCGCCCAACTGCTCTTGGCGGCACTGTTGTTGGTGACCGTCACGGCGGCGGTGAAGCCGGTGTCCCACTGGTTCTGCACCTTGTAGTCCACCGCGCAGGGCACGGCGGCGAGCGACGTGTCCGAGGGGACGACGGCCACCGCCGTCCCGGCGGACGCGGCGATCAGCGCCAGGGCGGCGAGTAACGCTGTTCTGGTACGACTCATGAGCGCGGGTTTCCTGTCCTGTAGAGGATCAGCGGAAGATCAGCCGTTCAGGGCACGCAGGTGGTCGCGCAGCCCGATGCCGTACGACGTGGGAGTCCCGTCGTAACCGGAGATGAGCGAGGGACCGGAGGAGCAGTCCCAGGTGTTCCAGGTCCAGCCGAGATAGGAGAGACCCCGGTCGTCGAACCACTTCATGACCTGGTCGACGAACGAGTGCGAGCAGGTGTTCTCCCCGATCTCCCCGGCCACCAGCGGCACTTGGGCCGCGACGGGGGCGAGCGTGGAGTTCCAGCAGCTCTCGTTCGAGCAGGTGTTGAAGTTGTAGACGTGGTAGGCGGCGACGAGATTGCCCGTCGGATCGCTGGGTCTGTACGTCAGCCACTGGCTCAGGTCGTTCGAGTACGCCAGGCCGCCGGCCATGAGGACGTTCCTGGCGCCGGTGCCGCGCACCGCGTCGACCATGTCCTGCATGCCGGCGACCTCGTAGCCGATACCGGGGCAGGTGCCGCCGTCCTTCCAGCACTTCCAGGCATCGGTGGTACTGGATGTCGCCCGGTCCGGGTACGGCTCGTTGAACAGGTCGAACACGACCGCCTGGTCTGCCTTGAAGGTGTTCGCCACCGACGACCAGAACGACGGCGTGTACTGCGCGTCCGGCATCGGCTTCTGGCAGGTGGCGTGCACGTCGGAGCAGCCGGCCGAGTTGCCGGTGTACTGCCCGTAGGTCCAGTGCAGTTCGACGATCGGCGTCATGCCGTGCGCCTCGACGCGGGCCACCAGGTCCTTCACCGCGCCGATGTAGTTGGCGCCGCCGTACTGCGACTGGATGTTGGACAGACCCAGCCAGCACTCCTCGTTGAGCGGAATGCGGACCGTGTTCGCCTTCCAGTCGGCGATCGCCTGGATCGCGGCGTCGTCGACCGGCCCGTCGAAGATGCCGCGGCCCTGTACGCACATGAACTCGCCGCCGGAGCGGTTGACGCCGAGCAGCCGGCGCGTGGCGCCACCGGCGTCCACGAGCTTGCTGCCCAGGACGTGCAGGGGCGGTGCCGTGGTGCTCGCGGGCGGATCGGTGGGCGGAGGATCCGTGGGCGGCGGCTCCGAATCCACGTTGCACGTCGTCCCGTTGAGCTTGAACGACGCCGGTGCGGCGTCGCTCCCCGACCCCGGCCAGGAGGCGAGGAACCCGGCGCTGACGCTCGCGCCGGTGGCCAGCGAGCCGTTGTAGCTCTCGTTCGCCGCGGTCACCGCCGTGCCGGACTGGGACCACTTGGCGTTCCAGCCCTGGGTGATCTTCTGGCCGCCTCCGAAGTCGAAGCTCAGGCTCCAGCTGCTCATGGCCGCCGTGTTGTTGGTGACCTTCACGGCAGCCTGGAAACCGTTGTCCCACTGACCGGTGACGGAGTACTCCACCGAGCACGCGGGCCCGGCTCCCTGTGCCGTGACGACCGGAATGGTCATGGACCCGACAAGTCCGACCGCTCCGGCGACGGCTAAAAGTACTGAACGCGGGGGGTGTCGCATGAGCGACTCCTTGCAGCTCGGGCGCGCCGTGACGGACGCGTCGACTGATGGAATCGCTCCCACTGGTGCCACCGAAGCTAGCGCCAAGTGACGGCAAAGGACAGGGGAGTTACGAAAGTTCGCTGACTTTCGCTCAACTCACCAACATCGAATCATTTCGACTCTTCAAGCACCTTGACCGCTCCCACCCCCTTCCCCACTATGGGAGCGCTCCCACTGGTTCAAGGCTTGTTGCTCCGCCCCCACTTCTCCGAGCCGCAAGGAGGAACCAGCACATGCATCCCAGAAGGAGACGCAGAGCCGTCGCACGGCTCTGGACCGCTGTCGTGGCGGTCCTGGCGCTTCCGCTCACCATGCTCAGCAGCGGTACAACGCCCGCCCACGCGGCGGCACTTCAGTGCAGTGTCGACTACAAGACGAACGACTGGGGCTCCGGCTTCACCGCGGACCTGACCCTGACCAACCGCGGGACGGACGCGATCGACGGGTGGACGCTGACGTACGCCTACAGCGGCAACCAGAAGCTCAGCAACGGCTGGAACGGCACCTGGTCCCAGTCCGGGCAGTCGGTCAGCGTGAAGGACGCCGGCTACAACGCGAAGATCGCCGCGGGCGCCGCCGTCTCCACCGGTGCGCAGTTCACCTACAGCGGCACCAACACCGCCCCGACCGGCTTCGCGGTCAACGGCACCACCTGCGCCGGTGCGCACCAGCCGCCGGTCACCGTGCTGACCAGCCCCACCTCGGGCGCGGTCTACTCGCAGGGCGAGGCGGTGCCGCTCGCGGCCACCGCCGCGGCGGCCGACAACGCCACCGTCAGCAAGGTCGAGTTCTACGACGACACGACCCTGCTGGGCACGGACACCAGTGCGCCCTATACGTTTTCGGCCACTGGTTTGACCGTGGGCAGCCATTCACTGGTGGCCAAGGCGTACGACAGCCTGGGCGCGTCGGCGGACTCGACGCCCGTCGGAATCACGGTCGCCGCGGGCCCCGCGGTGGTGGCCTCGCCCACTCAACTGGGCGTCCAGCAGGGCAAGTCGGGAACCTACGCGGTGAAGCTGTCGACACAGCCCGCGTCGAACGTGACCGTGACGACGGCCCGCGCGAGCGGCAACAGCGGTCTGTCGGTCACCGGCGGCGCGACGCTCACCTTCACGCCCGCCAACTGGAGCACGGCGCAGACGGTGACCGTCACCGCGGACTCCTCCGGCACCGGTTCGGCGTCCTTCGAGTCCACGGCGACGGGCTACAGCAAGGCCACCGTCACGGTGACCGAGCTGGCGGCCTCGAAGGCGTACGACGCCCGCTTCCTGGACCTCTACGGGAAGATCACCAACCCGGCGAACGGCTACTTCTCGCCCGAGGGCATCCCCTACCACTCGGTCGAGACGCTGATCGTCGAGGCCCCGGACCAGGGCCACGAGACCACGTCGGAGGCCTACAGCTACCTTCTCTGGCTGCAGGCGATGTACGGCAAGGTCACCGGTGACTGGTCCAAGTTCAACGGCGCGTGGTCGCTCATGGAGAAGTACATGATCCCCACCCACGCCGACCAGCCGACCAACTCCTTCTACAACGCCTCGAAGCCGGCCACCTACGCGCCCGAGCTCGACACCCCGAACGAGTACCCGGCGAAGCTCGACCCGTCGGTCTCCGTCGGCTCCGACCCGATCGCCGGCGAGCTGAAGAGCGCCTACGGCACGGACGACGTGTACGGCATGCACTGGCTGCAGGACGTGGACAACGTCTACGGCTACGGCGACACCCCCGGCGGCACCTGCGAGGGCGGACCGGCGGCCGACGGCCCGTCGTACATCAACACCTTCCAGCGCGGCGCGCAGGAGTCGGTGTGGGAGACGGTGCCGCAGCCGACCTGCGACGCCTTCAAGTACGGTGGCACGAACGGGTACTTGGACCTGTTCACGGGTGACTCGTCGTACGCGAAGCAGTGGAAGTACACGGACGCCCCGGACGCCGACGCGCGTGCGGTGCAGGCCGCGTACTGGGCCGACGTGTGGGCCAAGCAGCAGGGCAAGGGCAGCGACGTCTCCGCGACCGTCGGCAAGGCCGCGAAGATGGGCGACTACCTGCGCTACGCCATGTACGACAAGTACTTCAAGAAGATCGGCAACTGTGTCGGACCGTCGACCTGTGCCGCCGGCACCGGCAAGGACGCCTCCGACTACCTGCTGTCCTGGTACTACGCCTGGGGCGGCGCGACCGACACGAGCGCGGGCTGGGCCTGGCGGATCGGCTCCAGCCACGTCCACGGCGGCTACCAGAACCCGCTCGCCGCGTACGCGCTGAGCTCGTACGCCGACCTGAAGCCCAAGTCCTCGACGGGCGCCTCGGACTGGAGCACCTCGCTCACCCGGCAGCTGGAGTTCTACCGCTGGCTGCAGTCCGACGAGGGCGCCATCGCGGGCGGTGCGACCAACAGCTGGGCGGGCCGTTACGCCACCCCGCCGGCCGGTACGCCCACCTTCTACGGCATGTACTACGACCAGCAGCCCGTCTACCACGACCCGCCGTCCAACCAGTGGTTCGGCTTCCAGGCGTGGTCGATGGAGCGGGTCGCGGAGTACTACCAGCAGACGGGGAACGCGCAGGCCAAGGCGGTCCTCGACAAGTGGGTCGACTGGGCGCTGTCCAAGACCACGATCAACCCGGACGGCACCTACCTGATCCCCTCGACGCTCCAGTGGTCGGGCCGGCCCGACACCTGGAACGCGTCAAGCCCCGGCGCCAACAGCGGACTTCACGTCACCGTCGCCGACTACACGAACGACGTCGGGGTGGCCGCCGCGTACGCCAAGACCCTGACGTACTACGGCGCCAAGTCCGGTGACACGCAGGCGAAGACGACCGCCAAGGCGCTGCTGGACGGCATGTGGGACCACTACCAGGACGGCCTCGGCATCGCCGTGCCGGAGACCCGCGCCGACTACAACCGCTTCGGCGACAGCGTGTACGTCCCGAGCGGCTTCAGCGGCAAGATGCCGAACGGCGACGCGATCAACTCCTCGTCGACGTTCGCCTCGCTCAGGTCCTTCTACAAGAACGACCCGGCCTGGTCGAAGATCCAGGCGTATCTCGCGGGCGGGGCGGCACCGTCGTTCACCTATCACCGGTTCTGGGCCCAGGCGGACATCGCCCTGGCCATGGGCTCGTACGCGGAGCTTCTCGAATAGCCCCGTCGACGCTCCGCGTACACGGTCCTGACACCTGACGTCGGGGCCGACAGCCGGGCGGCCCCACCCGCACAGGGGCCGCCCGGCACTCGCACGTCTCCCCCCACTTGGAAGGACCCCCATCGTGCGAAGAACCCGTATCTTCACGGCCGTGCTGGCGTTGGCCGCCGGACTACTCGGGGGCAGCGCGCCGACTCTCGCCGCGCCCGCCCTCGCCGCGCCCGCTCCGAAGGCCGACGTCGCCGCCGACACGTACACCTGGAAGAACGCCCGGATCGACGGCGGGGGCTTCGTTCCCGGGGTCGTGTTCAACCGCAAGGAGAAGAACCTGGTCTACGCCCGTACCGACATCGGCGGCGCGTACCGCTGGCAGCAGTCGACGAGGACCTGGACTCCGCTGCTGGATTCGATCGGCTGGGACGACTGGGGGCACACCGGTGTCGTCAGTCTGGCCTCCGACTCCGTGGACCCGGACAAGGTGTACGCCGCTGTCGGCACGTACACCAACGGCTGGGACCCGACGAACGGCGCCGTCCTCAGGTCCGGTGACCGGGGCGGCAGTTGGCAGAAGACCGATCTGCCCTTCAAGCTCGGCGGCAACATGCCCGGGCGGGGCATGGGCGAGCGGCTGGCGATCGATCCGAACAAGGACTGCGTGCTGTACCTGGGCGCGCCGAGCGGGAAGGGTCTGTGGCGGTCGACGGACTCCGGCGTGACGTGGTCGCAGGTGGCGAACTTCCCCAACGCCGGTGACTACGTGCAGGATTCGTCCGACACGAGCGGGTACGCCTCCGACAACCAGGGCATCGTATGGGTCACCTTCGACGAGTCGACGGGGACGGCGGGTTCGGCGACGAAGACGATCTATGTCGGGGTGGCCGACAAGGACAACGCCGTGTACCGGTCGACGGACGCGGGCGTGACCTGGACGCGGCTGGCCGGGCAGCCCACCGGCCATCTCGCCCACAAGGGCGTGCTGGACGCGGAGAACGGCTACCTCTATCTCGCCTACAGTGACAAGGGCGGCCCCTACGACGGCGGCAAGGGCCAGTTGTGGCGGTACGCGACGGCGACCGGCACGTGGACGGACATCAGCCCGGTCGCGGAGGCCGACACCTCCTACGGCTTCGGCGGGCTGACGGTCGACCGGCAGCACCCGGGCACGGTGATGGCGACGGCGTACAGTTCCTGGTGGCCGGACACGCAGATCTTCCGGTCCACCGACAGCGGGGCGACCTGGACGCAGGCGTGGGACTACACGTCGTACCCCGACCGCTCGAACCGCTACACGATGGACGTCTCGTCGTCGCCGTGGCTGACCTTCGGCGCGAACCCGTCGCCGCCCGAGCAGACGCCCAAACTGGGCTGGATGACCGAGTCGCTGGAGATCGACCCGTTCGACTCGGACCGCATGATGTACGGGACCGGAGCGACGCTCTACGGCACCGAGGACCTCACCGAGTGGGACAGCGGCGGCCGGTTCGCCGTGAAGCCGATGGTGCGGGGGCTGGAGGAGACGGCCGTCAACGACCTGGCCGCTCCCCCGTCGGGCGGGGCGCAGTTGTTCAGCGCGCTCGGTGACATCGGCGGGTTCCGGCACGCGGACCTGACGAAAGTCCCGTCGATGATGTACACCTCCCCCACGTTCACCACGACCACCAGCCTCGACTTCGCCGAGACCAGCCCCTCCACCGTGGTCCGGGTGGGCGATCTGGACTCGGGCCCGCACATCGCCTTCTCGACCGACGACGGCGCCGACTGGTTCGCGGGGACCGACCCTTCGGGCGTCAGCGGCGGCGGCACGGTCGCCGCGGCCCCGGACGGCAGCCGGTTCGTCTGGAGCCCGGCCGGCACCGGCGTGCAGTACACCACCGGCTTCGGCTCGTCCTGGTCCGCGTCGAGCGGCATCCCCGCCGGCGCGACGGTCGAGTCCGACCGGGTCGACCCGAAGACCTTCTACGGCTTCAAGTCCGGGAAGTTCTACGTCAGTTCGGACGGCGGCGCGACCTTCACCGCGTCCTCCGCGAACGGTCTGCCCAGCGGTGACAGCGTGCGCTTCAAGGCGCTGCCCGGCACCAAGGGCGACGTGTGGCTGGCCGGCGGCGCGAGCGACGGCGCGTACGGCCTGTGGCACTCCACGGACGGCGGGACGAGTTTCACCGAGCTGGCGAACGTCGAGCAGGCCGACACGATCGGCTTCGGCAAGGCGGCGCCGGGAGCCTCGTACCGGACCCTCTACACCAGCGCGAAGATCGGCGGCGTCCGCGGCATCTTCCGCTCCACCGACGAGGGCGCGACCTGGATCCGCATCAACGACGACGCGCACCAGTGGGGCTGGACGGGCGCGGCGATCACCGGCGACCCGCGGGTCTACGGGCGGGTGTACGTCTCCACGAACGGGCGCGGCGTCATCTACGGCGACACCTCCGACACGAGCGGGCGGTCGCCCGAGGGGCGGGACGGTCACGGTGGGTCATGCTCGAGTTGCGGAGCGTACGGGGCCACGTGAGGCTGATCAAGAAAGTTCTCCCACAGCTGTCGAAAGGACAGACATGTCGCAGCGCACCAGCAAGGTGACCCGCGCCCGCGTCGCGGCGGTCCTCGCCGCTCCCGTACTCGCTCTGACCCTTATGGCGCCGTCCGCCTCTGCGGCTACGACGACCGACACCCCCGCCGCATGCGCCGGGACCACCCATGTGTCCCTGATGGGCCATGAGGCATGTCTCACGCCGTCCTCGGACGACACCTCGTCCTCGGACAACCCGCTGAGCGGCCTCCTGGGCGCCGTGACCGGTCTCCTGGGCGGGCTGCTGGGCGGACTGCTCTGACCACCCGGGAGAGGGGGGGGGGGGGGGGGGGGGGCGGCGCGGCCCGCCCCCCCCCGGGGGGGGCGGGCCCCCCCCCCCCCCCCCCCCCCCCCGCCTCTCTGTCACGGGGTGTAGACCGCTGACCAGGTTGCCGCTGTCGGTGTGGACGCTGACCACGCCGCGGTCCAGCTTCTCGACCATGGGGGAGGGCCGTCGCGGCCTGGGGTGCTGCACGGGACGGACCTCGAGAGAGGACGGACGGGTTCCGCCCCTCAGTCGCCGCGGTTCTCCGCCGAGTTGCCGTACCTTTCGGCCAGTTCGGCCACCGTGCGGGCGATGCGCGCCCGCAGTTGCGGCGGTTCGAGGATCTCGACAGCCGTACCCATGCGCAGGAACTCGCCATGGGCGCGCTCCACGGACTCGACGGGGACCCGGGCGAGCGTCCAACCACCTTCTTCCGTACGGATGCCGACCGCTCGCGGCAGCGTCACGCCCGGCGCCAGCCGGACGAGCGCCTCCGCGCGGTACAGCCGGTCGTGGAAGTCGCGCTGGTACGCCGTCCAGTACGCGGCCAGGTCGAAGCCGTCCGGGCGTGTGAACTCCTCCTCGGTTGAGGTGAGTTGCAGGATCTGGTCGACGCGGAAGGTGCGCGGTCCGGGGCCGGCGACGACGTACCAGCGGCCCGCCTTCAGCACCAGTCCGTACGGCTCCAGCCGGCGCTCGACGTCGGTGGGCTCGGCCCAGCGGCGGTACAGGACGTCCAGCACGCGGCTGTTCCACACGGCGTCGGCGACCGCCGGCAGGAACGGCGCCTCCTCGGCGTCCGCGTACCAGCCGGGTGCGTCGAGATGGAAGCGGCCGCTGATGCGGTCCGCGTGGGCGCGCAGTTCCGGTGGCAGGGCGGCGCGGACCTTGAGCTGGGCGGCGGCCAGGACCGTCCCGAGGCCCAGTTCGGCGGCCGGGCCGGGGACGCCGGCGAGGAACAGGGCCTCGGCCTCGTCGGAGGTGAGGCCGGTCAGGCGGGTGCGGTAACCGTCGAGCAGCCGGTAACCGCCGGCATGGCCCGCGTCGCCGTACAGCGGGACGCCCGCCGCGGCCAGCGCCTCCACGTCCCGGTAGATCGTGCGCACCGAGACCTCCAGCTCCGCGGCGAGCTGGGCGGCGGTCATCCGCCCGCGGGTCTGGAGCAGGAGCAGGATCGAGACGAGACGACTGGACTTCACTGACACATGGTGTCAGTGAAGTCCTTCTAGCGTCCTCCCATGGCCTTCACGGAGAAACTTCTGACCGTGCCGCCCCCGATCGAGGTGGCAGGCAGGCACATCAAGCGCTACCACGTCACCGCCGACCCGGCGGGCATCGCGTCCGACGTGGAGAAGGCGGCGTACGCGATCCTCCCCGAGCTGCTGCCCGAGCCGGACGGCACGCCGCCGGTGACCTTCGTCGTCGTTCACCGGGGAAACGACGACGGCGCCTACGTCAACGCCTACAGCTGGGTCTGGGACAACGTCCTGCACTACGCGAACGCGGCCGCGGGCCAGCCGGTCGTCGGCTGCCCCGACCGCGACCCCACCCACTTCGTCCGGCCCGAACTGCCGTGGATCGGCTGCGTCTTCGAGCTGCCGCCCCTCCAGCACGAACGGGACGCCTGGGTACGGCACATGCTCGTGCCCGACGTCCCGGACCTGGACGCCTACCTGACCGACTCCCTGCCCGAAGGAACCACCGGAGAGCGCCGATGAGCAGCCCGCACGACTTCGACTTCTTCCACGGCGAGTGGCAGGTCGCCCACCGCCGCCGCACCGACTTCCTCGACCCGGACAGCGACTGGACGGAGTTCGCGTCCACCAGCTGGTGCCGGTCGCTGTTCGGCGGTGCCGCCAACATCGACGAGATCGACCTGCCGCACCTGGGCGCGAAGGGGCTGACCCTGCGGCTCTTCGACGTGGAGCGTGAGGAGTGGTCGCTGAACTGGTCCTCCAGCCGCAGCGGCACGCTGTTCCCGCCGGTGACCGGCCGCTTCGACGGCGACCGCGGCGAGTTCTACGGCGATGACACCCACGACGGCAAGGACGTCCGTGTGCGGTTCGTCTGGGCGGACGTGTCCCCCGCCTCCGCGCGCTGGGAGCAGGCGTTCTCCACCGACGGCGGCGCGACCTGGGTGACCAACTGGACGATGGACTTCACGCGTCCGGCTTCCTGAAGGACCGCAGGCCGAAGACCGGGTCGGCGCGCGGCCGGTCCTGGTCCGGGAGCGCGGCGAGCCCGGCGGCGAAGCGCTCGGTGAGCGGGTCGCCGGGCGGCAGCGTGGTGAACCAGCCGCGCCCGAGGTCCGCCGCGGTGCGCCGGGGGCTGCGGCCCTGGCCGTGGCCCCGGAAGCCGGCCCGTCCGGCGGGGAGCAGCCCGCACGCCGCCGCGCTCGCCTCGACGCGGGGCGCGGCGTCCCGGGCCGCCCGGCGCGGGCGCGCGGCGAGCACGTCGTCGATGTCGCTGCCCACGTCGTGCGCGGCGGCCTTGTCGACGGTGGTGACGTACACCCCGCCGGGCCGCAGCACCCGGGCGCACTCGGCGACGACGCACCGCACGGCGTGGGCGTCGTCGAGGAGGTGCAGCAGCCAGACGCTGGTGACGGCGTCGAAGGTGGCGTCGGCGAAGGGCAGCCGGCGGCTGTCGGCCAGCACGACGGCGCCGGGCAGCCGTACGGCCGCCATCCTGGCCATGCCGGAGGTCAGATCGGCGCCCGTCACCCGCAGGCCGGGACGTGCCGAGGCGAGCCTGCGGGTGACGATGCCGGTGCCGCAGGCGACGTCGAGGAGCCGGCCGGCGCCCTCGGGGACCAGGCCGAGGACGGCCTCGGCCGCCGCCGCCGCGCGGGGCTCGCCGCCACGGAGGGTGTCGTAGGCGCCGGCCTCCTTGTCGTAGTCGAGCACGGCGTCACTGGGCTCCGTGGCCGGGCGCGAGCGCCTCGACCTTCTGCGCCAGCTCGAAGTCCTTCGCGGTGACGGTCCCGCCCGCGCTGTGCGTGTGCACGGACAGGCCGACCGTGTTGTACCCGAGGGTGAGGTCGGAGTGGTGGTTCAGCTCCTCCTGCACCTGGGCGATGTGCACGACCAGCGCCGTCGCTCCGAAGTGCGAGCCGAGGCGGTAGAGGCGGGTGAGGCGGTCGCCGTCGACGGACCAGCCGGGCAGCTCCGCGAGCCGTTCCTCGATCTCCTTCTGCGACAGCGGTTCGACGGCCATGACCTCGCTCCTTCCGGGACGCCGGTTTTCCCTTCAGCCTGCCACATGCGAGTGACTACGGCCCTGGTCAGACGGGGGCCCGGCACGGAGGGACCGACACGTCCGGCGGACGTTGAACGGCCCGTCCCGCTGCTCGGCCGTCGCCATAATGCGCATCCGTCCGGCACGGGTCCTCGACTACCGTCGTACGTATGACCACTGCCGCGACCGGATCCTCCGCCTCCGTAGTCACCCCCGCCGGCAAGGGCGTCGGCCCGCTGCTGCGGGCCTGGCGCGAGCGGCGGCGGGTCAGCCAGCTGGAGCTGGCGCTGCGGGCCGACTCCTCGGCCCGGCACGTCAGCTTCATCGAGACGGGCCGCTCCCGGCCGAGCGAGGAGATGATCCTGCGTCTCGCGGAGCACCTGGACGTGCCCGTACGCGAGCGCAACGCCCTGCTGCTGGCGGCCGGTTACGCCCCGCACTACCCGGAGACCCCGCTGGACTCCCCGGAGCTGGAGACCCTGCGCGAGGGCATGGAGCGCCTCATCCAGGGCTACGAGCCCTACCCCGCGCTGGTCGTCGACGCGATGTACGACGTGGTCGCGGCGAACCGGGGCGTGGTGATGCTGATGGAGGGCGTCCCGGAGCACCTGCTGCGGCCGCCACTCAACGTGATGCGGCTGACCCTGCACCCGGAGGGGCTGGCGCCGCGCATCCGCAACCTGCGCGAGTGGCGCGGCCATCTGCTCGCGCAGATGGAGCGGCAGATCGCGCTGTACCGCTCCGGGCCGCTGCGTGCGCTGTACGAGGAGGTCGCCGCCTATCCGGTGCCCGAGACGGCCATGGACCGCGAACCGGCCGAGCCCGTCCCCTACTTCGCGCTGCCGATGCAGATCGAGCACGAGGGCCGGGTGCTGTCGTTCATCTCGTCGATCTCCACGTTCAACACCCCGATGGACGTGACCGTCGCCGAGCTGGCCATCGAGACGCTGCTCCCGGCCGACCCGGCGACGGTCAAGTACCTTCACTCACTGATGTCCTGACAGGCTTTCAGCGAGAGGTGCTGCAGAGCGGCGAAGCCGGCGACCGTCAGCGCCTGGAGCACCGTCCACACCGCACCGGCCGTGGTCGGCGACAGCCACACAGCAAGGGCGAGCAGACTCAGCACCGTCCAGGCGAGGTTGGCCTCGATCACCGCCCGGACCGGCAGCGCGGCGGGGCGGGGCCGGGCGGCGAGCAGGCCCACGGCGGCGCCGTAGAGCGCGAGGACCGCGCCGAGGGCGAGCAGCA
Organism: Streptomyces sp. NPDC050534; assembly: GCF_044457745.1. NCBI lineage: Bacteria > Bacillati > Actinomycetota > Actinomycetes > Kitasatosporales > Streptomycetaceae > Streptomyces > Streptomyces sp. NPDC050534. The sequence goes on along the minus strand of NZ_JBITHF010000002.1, from coordinate 695,875 downwards.
GGTCCCGCTCGACGCCGAGGAACCGGCCGAGCGGCCCTGAAGCGGCAAGATAGGCAAGGCCGTTCGCGCCGGTGACCACCGCGTCGAGCGCGAGGAAGCGGCGCAGCGCGGCGTACGGGTCGCCGGTGCGGACGAGCGCGGTGAGCTGGGTCGCGGACATGGCGGATCACCCTCCGTCGGGGTCGTGTTGCGGCAGGTGGGACCCGGGTTGGGGGGGGGGGGGGGGGGGGGGGGGCGCCCCCCGGGCCGCCCGCGCGCCCCCCCCCCCCCGCCGGCCGGCCCGCCCGCCCCGGCGCCCACCGGGGCGGCGCGCCCGGCGCGGGGGGGGGGGGGGGGGGGGGGGGGGGGGGGGGGGGGGGGGGGCCGCCGGGCCCCCCCCCGGGGGGGGGGGGGGGGGGGGGGGGGGGGGGGCGGGGGGGGGGCCCGGGGGGGCCCCCCCCCCCCCCAACCCGGTGTCGCAACGATCCCGCGCCCGGCCGAGGGGGTCGATTACCCCCGGGGTAATACCCCGGTGCGCCCGGGGGGTGGTGATCCCGCGGGCGCACCGCGTGGCGAGCGACTCGTCACAGACCTTGTGGGAAGGTCACCGGAGCATGACACACTGCTTCGCGCAGACTTCGGCGCGTATGGGGAGGCGTGGCGTGAGTGAGCGGCGTCCCGCGCCCACCGTGGGCCAGGTTGTGCTCGGCAAGCGTCTGCAGGAGCTGCGGGAGGCGGCCGAGCTCAAGCGCGAGGAGGCGGCGCGTGTCCTGCGCGTGGCCCCCGCGACCGTCCGGCGCATGGAGATGGCCGAGGTCGCGCTGAAGATCCCGTACGTGCAGGTGCTGCTGGAGACGTACGGCGTCCCGGACGACGAGGCGGCCGCGTTCGTCACCCTCGCCGAGGAGGCGAACCAGCCGGGCTGGTGGCAGCGTTTCCACGACGTGCTGCCGGACTGGTTCAGCATGTATGTGAGCCTGGAGGGCGCCGCCACCCTCATCCGCTCCTACGAGCCGCACTTCGTGCCCGGGCTGCTGCAGACCGAGGACTACGCGCGCGCGGTGCTGGAGGCGGGCACCATAGGGCAGACCGGGCCGGAGACCATCGAACGCCATGTGTCCCTGCGGATGGCCCGGCAGCGGCTGCTGGAGAGACCGGACCCGCCCCACCTGTGGGTGATCATGGACGAAACGGTCCTGCGGCGCCCGGTGAGCATCCGCGGCGAGGTGATGCGCGAACAGCTCGACAAGTTGCTGGAGTTCACCGAGCGCGACCGGGTGACCCTGCAGCTGGCCGAGTTCAAGGACGGCCCGCACCCCGGGACGTACGCGCCCTTCACGCTGTTCCGCTTCGGCGAGCCCGAGCTGCCCGACATGGTTTTCACCGAGTACCTGACCGGAGCCCTGTACCTCGACTCGCGCACGGAGGTCTCCGCGCATCTGGAGGTCCTCGACCACATGACGGCGCGGGCCGCGTCGGCCCAGCGCACGAAGAAGATCCTGCGGGAGTACCGCGAGAACTTCTGATCACGCACGGCACCTTGTCCATCCCCTGCCCCACCTTGAGGAGAAGACACCGCATGCCCGGATCCGACGCCGCACCACAGATCGACACCAGCCGTCCGCACCCCGCCCGCGTCTACGACTGGTGGCTGGGCGGCAAGGACAACTACCCGGTGGACGAGGAACTGGCCCGCCGGATCCTCGCCCTGGACAACACGGCCGTACGCGGGGCGCGGGCCAACAGAAGGTTCATGCACCGGGCCGTCCGCACCGTCGCCGAGGCGGGCGTGCGCCAGTTCCTGGACATCGGCACGGGCATCCCCACCGAGCCCAACCTGCACCGGATCGCACAGGGCGTGGCACCGGACTCCCGGGTGGTGTACGCGGACAACGACCCGATCGTGCTGCGGCACGCGCAGGCGCTGCTGCGCGGCACGGCGGAGGGCTCCACGGACTACGTGCACGCGGACGTGCGGGACATCGGCACCCTGCTGGAGCGGGCCGCCGAGTCCCTGGATTTCACGCGGCCCGTCTCACTGTCGCTGGTCGCGCTGACCCACTACCTGGGCGACGCGGCCGACGGCGACGACGTCCACGGCCTGCTGCGGAAGTACGTCGCGGCACTCGCCCCCGGCAGTCACCTGATCCTGTCGCAGGTCACCCCCGACCTCAATCCGGAGGCCGTCGCGAAGGCGGCGGGCGCCTTCGAGGCCGGCGGCACCCCCTTCTTCCCGCGCCCGATCGCCGAGTTCCAGCGCTTCTTCGAGGGGCTGGAGCTGCTCGGTCCCGGGGTGATCCCGGTGACCGGCTGGCGTCCGGAGGCCGAGGACGTGGCGGCCCAGACGGAGGGCGTCGTGCCCGTGTACGCGGGGGTCGCCCGCAAGTCCTGACGCCGTCGCGCGTGCACCCGTACGGGTGCGTGAACAGGTGCGCTCCCCCGCCCGCCCCTAGCGTCGAAGCTCAGGGCGAGCAAGGGAGCGCACGTGACCGACACGCGGACACCGCCCACCGAGCCGGGAGCGGCGCTGCTGCGCGCCGGGCGGTTCTTCCGCCCCGGCACGGCCGCACCCGACCTGCACAGCATCGGGCTCGTCGGAGGGCGCGAGGCCGACGCCTTCTACCGGGACCGAATCTGGATGTCCCCGCAGGACGCGGAGGCCATCGGCGTCCGGGACGACGACTGGATCGAGGCGGCCAACCGCAACGGCGTGGTCGTCGCCCGCGCGATCGTCTCGCACCGGATGCCGCAAGGCACCGTCTACATGCACCACGCGCAGGAGCGCACGGTGAACGTCCCGAAGGCGGAGGCCACCGGAAAGCGCGGCGGCATCCACAACTCGCTCACCCGTCCGATCCAAGTGCATCGGCTGCCACACCTGCTCGGTCACCTGCAAGCAGGCGTGGACCAACCGGCAGGGCATGGAGTACGCCTGGTTCAACAACGTCGAGACCCGTCCCGGGCGGGGCTATCCCCGCCGCTACGAGGACCAGGAGAAGTGGCGCGGCGGCTGGGAGCTCAACCGCCGCGGCGCGCTCAAACTGAAGGCGGGCGGCCGCTTCAAGAAGCTCGCCGGGATCTTCTCCAACCCCAGGCTTCCGGAGATCAAGTACTACTACGAGCCCTGGACCTACGAGTACCGGAACCTCACCGACGCCCCGCTCGGCGACGACTACCCGGTGGCCCGGCCGATCTCCCAGCTCGACGGCAAGCCGATGAAGATCGAGTGGTCCCCGAACTGGGACGACAACCTCGCGGGTGCCCCCGCCTACGGCGACCTCGACCCGATGGTCGAGCGCACCCGTCAACAGGCCGCCGACAAGGTGCGGTTCGAGTACGAGCAGACCTTCATGGTCTATCTGCCGCGCATCTGCGAGCACTGCCTCAACCCCAGCTGCGTGGCGTCCTGTCCGTCCGGAGCGATGTACAAGCGCTCCGAGGACGGGATCGTCCTCGTCGACCAGGACCAGTGCCGGGGCTGGCGGATGTGCGTGACCGGATGCCCGTACAAGAAGGTGTACTTCAACCACCGCACCGGCAAGGCCGAGAAGTGCACGCTGTGCTACCCGCGCGTCGAGGTGGGGCTGCCGACGGTCTGCTCGGAGACCTGCGTCGGCCGGCTGCGCTACCTCGGGGTGGTGCTGTACGACGCCGACCAGGTGACGGCGGCGGCCTCGGTGCGGGACGAGAAGAAGCTGTACGAGGCCCAGTTGGACGTCTTCCTCGACCCGGACGATCCGCTGGTGCGGCGGGCGGCCGACGAGGCCGGCATCCCGTACGACTGGATGGAGGCGGCCCGCCGCTCCCCCGTGCACGCCCTGATCAGCACGTACCGGGCGGCACTTCCCCTGCACCCGGAGTACCGCACCCTGCCGATGGTCTGGTACATCCCGCCCCTGTCGCCGGTGGTGGACGCGCTGACGGAGACCGGGCACGACGGGGAGGACGCGCAGAACCTGTTCGGCGCGATCGACACGCTGCGCATTCCGCTGGAGTGCCTGGCGGAGATGTTCACGGCGGGCGACGTGGGGCCGGTGCGGGCGTCGCTGGAGAAGCTCGCCGCGATGCGTTCCCGCATGCGGGCGGTCAACCTCGGTGAGGAACCGGACGGTTCGGCCGCCGCGGCGGCCGGCATGGAGCCCGCCGACATCGAGGCGATGTACCGGCTGCTGGCGATCGCCAAGTACGAGGACCGGTACGTGATCCCGACGGCCGCCGTCGGCGACGCGCGCCGGCTGGAGGAGACCGCGCTCCCCGAGGGCTGCAGCCTCGACTACGAGGGCGGGCCCGGCATGGGCGGCGACGGCCCCTTCGGCCAGGACTCGGGACGCAGGCGACTGCCGCTGGTGTCGGTGGAGAACTTCCACCTGCTGCGCCGGCGCCAGACGGCCGGCGACACGGCAGCCGCCGCCGACGACCCGGTCGGCCCGGCCGATGCGAAGGAGGTCTGATGCCCTCGGACGCCGTGCTGTACCAAGCCGCCGCGCTCTGTCTCACCTACCCCGACGAGGACTTCCGCGCCCGGCTGCCGCTGCTGCGCGAAGCCGCCCCGCAGCTACGGGAGTTCGTCGACCACGCGGCCGTGACGCCGGCCCAGGAACTGGCCGAGCACTATGTGCGGGTCTTCGACTTCAAGAACCGGCACAGCCTCTATCTGAGCTGGTGGCGGGACGGCGACACCCGGCGGCGCGGCACGTCGCTGGTGCGCTTCAAGGAGGTCTACCGGGCCGCCGGGCTGGAGTTCACCGGCGAGGAGCTGCCGGACTTCCTGCCCGCGGTCCTGGAGTACACGTCCCGCACCGGCGACACGGATCTCCTCACGGAGTACCGCGACGCCCTGGGGCAACTCCGCGCCCGGCTCACCGACTTCGGCACGCCGTACGCGTCCGTCCTGGACGCCGTGTGCGCCGCGCTGCCGCCCACTCGCACCTGAACGCGCTCATGACGACACTGCTGTGGGGCGTACTGCCGTACGTCGCCTTCGCGTTGCTGATCGCGGGGCTGATCTGGCGCTACCGCTACGACAAGTACGGCTGGACGACCCGCTCGTCCCAGGTCTACGAGTCGAAGCTGCTCAACATCGCCTCGCCTGCCTTCCACTACGGCATCCTCTTCGTGCTGGCCGGCCACCTCATGACCTCGGCATGGTCGCCAAGCTCACCCACGCCTCCGGCGACCCCTACAACTACCGCGAGACCATCGCCCCTTGGGCGCGCAGCCTGTTCACCCTCCAGCCCGACACGGACCGCATGGCGGGCGTGCCGGTGCTGTACCGGGTGCACGCCGCGATCGGCATGATCCTGATCGCACTGGTCCCCTACACGCGCCTGGTCCACATGTTCAGCGCCCCGTTGCAGTACCTGTTCCGCCCGTACGTGGTCTACCGCAGCCGCGACCCCAGGCAGCTGGGGCCGCGGCCGGAGCGGCGGGGCTGGGAGAAGACGCGGATCTAGGCGGCGCCGCCCTTCTCGTCGCGGTCCTCGTCGACGATCTCCGCGTCGACCACGCCCTCCTCGTCATGCGGTGAGGTGTGCTGCTCGGTACCGCCTTCCGCCGAGGACTGGTGGGGCTGTTCGGCCTGGGCGTACATGGCCTGGCCCATCTTCTGGCTGACGGAGGCGAGCTTCTCGACGCCCGTGCGGAGCTCGTTCGTCTCCGCGTTCCGCTCCAGCAGGCCCTTGAGCTCGGTCGCCGCGGCCTCGACCTCCGACCTGGTGTCGGCCGGGATCCGCTCCTCGTTGTCCCGTATGAACTTCTCGGTCTGGTAGACGAGTTGCTCCGCCTGGTTCCTGGTCTCGGCGGCCTCGCGGCGCTTGCGGTCCTCCTCCGCGTACTGGTCCGCCTCCCGCATCATGCGGTCGATGTCGTCCTTGGGCAGGGCCGAGCCGCCGGTCACCGTCATCTTCTGCTCACGGCCGGTCGCCAGGTCCTTCGCCGAGACGTGCATGATGCCGTTCGCGTCGATGTCGAAGGCCACCTCGATCTGCGGCACCCCGCGCGGAGCAGGCGGCAGCCCCGTCAGGTCGAAGACGCCCAGCTTCTTGTTGTACGCGGCGATCTCCCGCTCGCCCTGGTAGACCTGGATGCCCACCGAGGGCTGGTTGTCCGCGGCCGTGGTGAAGATCTCCGAACGCCGGGTCGGAATGGTCGTGTTGCGCTCGATCAGCTTGGTCATGATGCCGCCCTTGGTCTCGATGCCCAGGGACAGCGGGGTGACGTCGAGCAGCAGGACGTCCTTGACGTCGCCGCGGATCACACCGGCCTGCAGCGCCGCGCCGACGGCCACGACCTCGTCGGGGTTGACGCCCTTGTGCGGGTCCTTGCCGGTGAGCTCCTTGACCAGGTCGGTGACGGCCGGCATCCGGGTGGAACCGCCGACGAGGATGACGTGGTCGACCACGGACAGCTTGATGCCCGCGTCCTTGACCGCCTGGTGGAAGGGGGTCTTGCAGCGGTCGAGGAGATCGGCGGTGAGCTCCTGGAACTGGGCGCGGGTCATCTTCTCGTCGAGGTGCAGCGGGCCCTCGGCGGAGGCGGTGATGTAGGGCAGGTTGATCGTCGTCTCGGAGGAGCTGGAGAGCTCGATCTTGGCCTTCTCGGCGCCCTCCCGCAGCCGCTGGAGGGCCATCTTGTCCTTGCCGAGGTCGATGCCGTACTGCCCCTGGAACTTCTTCACCAGGTGCTCGACGATCCGCTGGTCCCAGTCGTCGCCGCCGAGATGGGTGTCGCCGTTGGTGGCCTTGACCTCGATGACGCCGTCGCCGATCTCCAGCAGCGACACGTCGAAGGTGCCGCCGCCGAGGTCGAAGACCAGCACGGTCTGCTCCTCGCCCCGGTCCAGGCCGTAGGCGAGGGCGGCGGCCGTCGGCTCGTTGATGATCCGCAGGACCTTCAGGCCCGCGATCTCCCCGGCCTCCTTGGTCGCCTGCCGCTGCGAGTCGTCGAAGTACGCCGGTACGGTGATCACCGCGTCCGTGACGTCCTCGCCGAGGTAGGACTCGGCGTCCCGCTTGAGCTTCTGCAGAACCCGCGCGGACAGCTCCTGGGCCCGGTAGCGGGTGCCGTCGACGGACCCCTGATCCGGGAAGCGCCAGTGCGCGTCGCCCATGTAGCGCTTCACCGAGCGGGCCGTCCGCTCCACGTTCGTCACGGCCTGCCGTTTGGCGACCTCTCCGACCAGCACCTCGCCGTTCTTGGCGAAGGCCACGACCGACGGCGTGGTCCTCGCTCCCTCCGCGTTGGCGACAACCGTGGGTTCGCCGCCTTCCAGAACGGCCACCACCGAGTTCGTGGTCCCGAGATCGATCCCGACCGCACGTGCCATTTCGGTCCCCTTCCGCCAGGCACTTCCCACCCACAAGCACAAAACTTGAGTGCAGGAATGTCAATGCCGCGCCCGTTTTCCGGGCGCGGCACCGAAGGAAGGGCGGGGTCAGGCGAGCTTCGCCGACAGGGTGATCGTCGTCCCGGTGAGGGCCTGGCTGACCGGGCAGTTCTTCTTCGCGTCCTCGGCCGCCGCGACGAAGCCGTCGTTGTCGAGACCCGGCACCGTCCCCTCGACCGTGAGGTGGATGCCGGTGATGCCCTCACCGGGCTGGAACGTGACGTCGGCGTTGGTGATCAGCTTGGTGGGCGGGGTGCCCGCACCCGCGAGGGCGTGCGACAGCGCCATGGAGAAGCAGCTGGAGTGGGCGGCGGCGATCAGCTCCTCGGGGCTGGTCTTTCCGTTCGCGTCCTGCGCCCGCGACGCCCACGTCACCGGCTGCTGGCCGATGCCGGAGGAGTCGAAGGTGACGACGCCGTTGCCCTCGAGCAGGTTGCCTTCCCACACGGTGTGTGCGGTGCGCGTGGTAGCCACGATGATTCCTTTCGAACACGGTCCCATGGACTGGGTCCCTGTGCACCATCCGATCACATCCCGTCTCAGCGCACCCGAAAGACGGGCCCTCGCGCGCTGAACGGCAGCCGGGCGCCCTGCGGGATCAGATACGCGTGCTCGCGCCGCACCCGCAGCACGTCGCACCAGCCGTCCGTGATCACCAGCACCGGCGCGCCCGGCGGGAAGTCGTCCGCGCGGTGCAGCAGGTCGATGCCGGGCTGCAGGACCGTGCCGCCGCGGCCGCGCACCCTGACCCGGCCGGCGATCTCGGCGACCGGCACATAACCCGCGTCGTACGGGGCCGCGTCGCAGAAGACGACGCGGGCGGCCGGTACGTCACGTGCCTCGGCGTAGGAGGCGATGGCGCCGAGCGCCTTGCCCAGCAGGGTGCGCTCCATGGAGCCGGAGGTGTCCAGGACCACGCCGAAGGTGCAGCGGGCGATCTCCTCGGGCGGGAACCAGCGGCCCGCGCGCGGGATGTCCGGTGTGGCGGACTGCCGGCGCGAGGGACGGGCGTAGGACCGTACCGGCTCCGGACGGGGCACGAACTCGTCGAACCAGCGGGCGAGTTGCGCGTCCCAGGGCAGCGGCGGGTGGCTGAGCGCGCGGATCTCCTCCACCAGACCGCCGGGCAGGAAGCCGCGCTCCTGCCGCTGGTGCAGGTCCAAGCCCTGGCACAGGCCGCGGCGGTAGAACTCGTCGAGGTCGACGTGGTCGCGCGGGCTGCCGAGCGGGGCGCCGAGGACGTCGCCCAGGCCCTTGCCGCGCGGGGTGGCCAGGCGGCGCATCCGGCGCAGGTCGCCGGCGATGCGGTCGTAGACCTCCTCGGCGGACAGGCCCGCGAGTTCCGGGTCGTGCAGCAGACCTTCGGGCATCGTGCCGATCTGCATCTCGCACAGCCAGCCGTTGATGACGTAGTCGCAGGCGATGTTGAACAGGTACGGGTCGCGGGTGCCGCAGCGGTCGCCGTGGCGCAGCGCGGCGTGCAGCATCTCGTGGGCGAGGATGAACCGCCACTCCTCGTCCTCGTGGCTGCGCAGCGGGTTGATGTAGATCTCGCCCGCCTCCGGGTTCACGGCGGCGACGGAGATGCCGTGCGCGCGGGCGAGTTCGGCGTCGGCGACGAGGGTGATGCCGGCCGCGATGCCGCCGAGCAGCGGGTAGGAGGAGATGAACCAGCTCAGGGCCCTCTCCCAGGGCCGCCGCGGTACCAGTGTGCCGTCGAGGGTGTCACGGCGGCCGCCCGCCAGGTCCATCGCCGCCGACACCGTCCGGGTCAGCGCGGCGGCGAACGCCAGCTGGTGGTCGGGGGGTTGGCCGATCCAGCGCGGTGACGGCAGCAGCAGCTGGTCCGGCGCGGTGCCGGCGGTGCCGCAGTGTTCGTAGACGGCCGGGAGCCCGTCCCGCCGCCAGCGCGCGGCGAGTTGCTCCTCGTCGCCGTCGGGATAGGAGGCGGGCAGGTCCTCGGGGGTGCTGCCGACGGTGAAGGTCAGCAGGAAGCGGTTCACGACGACGCAGCGGGCGGCGAGGTCGAAGCGGTCCGGCTGGGTGCGCTCGCCCCGCGCGGCCGGGACGTGCCCGAATCCGAGGTGCAGGATCGCGTGCGCGAGGGCCCAGGCCCAGGCGGCGGGGTCGGCGAGCCGGTGCGGGTGCACGTGCAGGTCGGCGTCGGAGTCGACGACCACCAGACCGTCGCGGGGCGCGAAGCTGCACTCCTCCTGCCGGCAGACGTCGAACTCCACGGCCGCGAGCGCCGGGTTGACCCTGACCAGCCGCAGTCCCTCGGCGAACGCCTCGGCCGCGGGGTCCCGCTTCTTCTGCCCCTTGCTCTTCTGTCCCTTGCCGCGGCTGCGGCTCATCGGCGCGCCTCCACCAGCCGCGGCATGTCCCGGGCGGCCTCGATGAGGAACCACGAGGGCAGCACGGGGTTGCCGTCGGCGTCGGAGGCGATGACGGTCTGCGCGACCTCCACGGAGATCTCGGCGAGCTGCACCAGCAGCGACTTGGCGCGGTACGCCGTTTGGCGGCCGTTCGCCGACATGTGCTCCTTGGAGACCGGGAGTTCCTTGAGCAGCCGGCCGCGGAAGGACTCGGCGAGGTAGTAGAGCAGGTCGCGGTCCTCCAGCCGGTTCGGCCAGGGGGCGTCGCCCTTGATGACGGCCTCGATGCCGAACCGGCTGCGCACGATCTTGACGTAGCCGCAGAACGCGGTCGCGTGCCGCGGCGTGAGCGTGCCGTGCGCGAGGATCGTCAGCGTCTCCTCGTCGAGGTCCCGGCCGAAGGAGTGCAGCGCGTCGGAGAGCATGTGCCAGGAGCGGGGCGTGGAGAAGGGCTCCTCGGTCTTCGGCGGCCTGGACCACAGGTGGTCGGGCCGGTCGGTGAGGTGGTCCACGATCCACGGGTGGATGCCGTTCTCCGCGGCCCAGGCCAGCCAGTCCTTCGCGGACGCCTCCAGGTGGACGTGGGTGAGGCGGTTGACGAGGGCGGAGGCGATGGGCCGGGCGAGCGCGTTGTCCGTCGAGCGGTTGCCGGCGCCGATGACGATGGAGCCCTTGGGCAGCTCGTAGTTGCCGATCCGGCGGTCCAGGATCAGCGAGTAGAACGCCTTCTGCACGTCCGGGGTGGCCGCGTTCAGCTCGTCCAGGAACAGGCAGTACGGCTCGTCGCGGGCGATGGCCTCCGGCGGGCAGAACACGGACCGGCCCTCGCGGATCTGCGGGACGCCGATCAGGTCCTCGGGCGCGAGCTGGGTACCGAGCAGGCTCACGCACTCGAGTCCCAGCGATTCGGCGAAGTCCCTTACTAGGGAGGACTTTCCGATGCCGGGGGCACCCCAGATGAAGACCGGCCGCACGGTCGCGAGACCGAGCAGCAGCTCCGGTATCCGGGCGGGCGTGACACTGACGGCTGCCTGCACGCATCGGCTCCAAAGGGGTCGAGAAGGGCGCACAGGGGCGCGATGTCCGATACGGACAGTGTGTGCGTACGGATCAGCGGGCGCAGCCGATTTTCACGCGGCCCGCTCCTCCGGCTCCGTGCCGAGCGGCACCTGGGGGCCGTTGGTCTCGCACAGCCAGCGGCGCAGGACGCGGTGCATCTGCTCGGCGCCCACGAGTTCGGCACCTGCCTCGACCGGCTCGGAGAAGGCGAGCGGCCAGAGCAGGAACGGCCTGGCCTGCGCGCCGCCGAGCCCGCCGTGCGAGCCGATCTGCTCCTCGAAGGCCAGCACCTCGCCGTCGGCCGGGTCGTGGAAGGAGTTGACCATGATGTCGGCGGTGTGCGGGAAGGCGTGCGTACGCCGGACGGCGTCGGCGGCGCCGGGGCCGAACACCTCCAGCGGGCCCGGCTTGTCGTCGAGCATGTCGAGCGGGATCTCGGCGCCGTACGCGCCGAGCACGACGCCGCCGTGCTCCTCGCTGCGCACCAGCAGGAAGCCGACGCCGGGATGGTTGGCGAGCGTCGTCAGCAGCGCCGGGTGGCGGGCGTCGATCTCCTCCTTGCTCATCCGGTGCGGCACGTCCGGGAAGGAGACCAGGCCGAGGTTGCCGGAGGCCAGCACCAGCGGCTCGGAGCGGCGGCCGGCGGGGAGCCGCTGCTCGCCACCCGCCTCGACGGGCCGGCGCAGCGCGGCCCGCACGGCGGCGCGGGCCTCGGCCCCGCTGTGCGTGCGCCGCGCCCTGCGCGGCACGGGCAGCCCGCAGCCGGCCCGGACCAGGTCGCCGAGGCCGAGGCCGTAGCGGGCGCGGAAGGTCTCGCCGGGGCTCTGCCCGTGGTCGGACAGGACGACGATCCGGTACGGCCGCGGGGCGTGCTCGGCGACGTGCGCGATCAGCGCCAGCGCGCGGTCCAGGCGTTCGAGGACCTTCTCGGCGTCACGGCTCATCGGCCCGGAGTGGTGCGCCACCTCGTCGTACGCGACCAGGTCGGCGTAGACGGCGGTGCGCCCGGCGAGCATGTCGCCCATCACCGCGGCGACGACGACGTCCCGTTCGACGACGGTCGCGAAGGCGCGGATCAGGGGGTAGAGGCCGCCGCGGGCGACGCGCGGGCGCTGCTTGCGGACGGCGGCACGGGTGGACTGGCCGATCTCGCGGCCGACTTCGGCGACGAAGGACATCGCGGTGCGCACGGCGTTGGCCGGGTCGGAGAAGTACGCGAAATAGCCCGCCCGGGAGCGGTTGTCCCGGCCGCGGCGGCGGGTGGCTATGGACAGCACGAGGGCCTGCTCGTCGGCCCCGCCGCTGAAGAGATTGCCGCGGCTCGCTCCGTCGGCGGCGAGCAGGCCGCCGTCACCGGTGCGCTCGACGGCGCGGCGCTGGAGCTCGGCGGCGCTCGTGGGCCGGTTGCAGACCATCACCTCGCGTGTGTCCTTCTCGTACCAGCGGAAGGCCGGGACGTCGTGGTTGCTGCCGTGCAGGATGCCGAGCTGGCTGGCGCCGGTCTGGCTGGACCAGTCGGTGCGCCAGGGGGTGAGCCGGTGGGTGCCCTCCAGCCACCGGGCCATCGTGGGCATCACCCCCTTCGCGGCCGCCGCCACGAGCACGTCGTGGCCGACGCCGTCGAGCTGCAGGAAGACCGTGCCCGGGGTGGACGGGCCCGGGGGCCGGTGTCTGCGGCGGCGGTCGGAGAGGCGGTAGAGACGGCGCCGGTAGGCGTCGTCGTCGCGCACCGTGAGGGCGGCGCCGGTCGCGGAGGCGACGGCGGACATGACGGCGGCCACCACCACGGCCGTCTCGGGGGCCGCCTCGGCGCTGCTGGCCGGGTTGAGCCGCAGGGCGACCAGCAGCAGGGAGCCGTTCAGCACGAAGACCAGCAGTCCCAGCACGAGCGCGGGCACGAGCAGCAACAGCCGTACCAGCAGCGGCCAGACCAGGGCCGACAGCACACCGAAGGCCCCGGCGCCGAACGCGGCGGTGACGGCGATGTGCGTGGCGCTCTCGCCGTCGGGCGACTGGAGGCGGAAGTCCGGCAGGATGCCCGCGAGCACGAGCATGGTGAGGGTGGAGACCGCCCACACCGTGACGCTCCGCCCCACCTGACTTGCGATCCGCCGCCACCGCCCGCCACGCACGCCCAGTCCACCTCACGTCCTGGCCCGTCGTCGGTGCGGGCCTGCACTCAGACTGTCATACGGGCCGGGCAACCTGTTTCCGCCGCGGCAGGGGCGGCTCAGCGCCCGTCGTACCCGGCGGTCGGCATCGACAGGCGCCGGTGCACCCGTGCCTTCATCTGCGCGTCGTAGCAGGGTTCCGCGGAGCCCACGGTCTCGACCCGCACCCCGCGCCGGGCGCACTCGGCGGTGAAGTCGTCGACGGACGACAACGCGCTCTCCAGCACCCGGCGGCTGGGCGCCACGAACAGGTCGACCCCCGGCCGGACGCCGTCCCACAGCACGCAGTGGTCCGCCCGCAGCCCCCGCACCAGGAGCTCCCGGCTGACGATGTAGCCCCGCTCGGCGGCCCAGCGCGCGCACATCGCGTGCTGGCTGCGGGAGTCCACCAGGAAGGGATCGGCGTCCAGTTCCTCGAGCGGCGTCAGACTCGCGATCGCCGTGACACGCACCGGTCCCATGGCGTCCCCCTCACCTCTGGGTTTCGGCGCCGACCCTACTCCTGCCCGTAGGCTTCGGGGGAGTCGCGCGAAGGAGGCAAAGAGGTGCCGGTGGAGATCACCTGGTGGGGTCACGCGACCTGCACGGTCACCGACTCGGACGTGCGCCTGCTCACCGACCCCCTGTTCGCCCGCCGCCTCGCCCACCTACGCCGCCGTCGCGGGGCGCTGCCGCCGCCCGCCGCCTGGCGCGCCGACGTGGCCCTTGTCTCGCATCTGCACGCCGACCACCTGCACGTTCCGTCCCTGGAGCGGCTCGCCGAGGGCACGCGCCTGCTGGTGCCCCGGGGCGCACCCCGGGCGGTCCCCGCACTGCGCCGGCTCACTCACCTCAGAGTGAGCGAAGTGGCGCCCGGGGACCGGGTGACGGTCGGTGAGCTCGTCGTACGGGTCGTGCCCGCGCGGCACGACGGACGGCGGCTGCCGCTCGGCCCGCACCGCTCCCCCGCGCTCGGCTACGTCCTGGAGGGCGAGGCGCGCACCTACTTCGCCGGGGACACCGGGCTGTTCGACGCGATGGCGCGGGAGGTCGGGCCGGTCGACGTGGCGCTGCTGCCGGTGGGCGGCTGGGGCCCGTTCCTCGGCGAGGGGCATCTGGACGCGGGGCGGGCGGCCCGGGCGCTGGCCCGGCTCGCGCCGCGCAGCGCGGTCCCGGTGCACTACGGCACATACTGGCCCGTCGGCATGGACGCGGTACGGCCGCACGAATTCCACTCCCCCGGCGAGGAGTTCGTGCGCCTCGCGGCCGAGTACGCCCCGGACGTCGCGGTGCACCGGCTCGGGCACGGGGAGAGCATACGGCTGGAGGTCGCCCGGTGATGTGGCTCGCCGTCACCGCGATCGTCGTGCCGACGGAGTCCACGCAGCAGGCGATCGGGTATCCGTCGCTGTTCCTGCTGGTGCTGTTCGGGGCGCTGGTCCCGGTCATTCCGACGGGGGCCCTGGTGAGTTCGGCGGCCGTGGTGGCCTTCCATCAGGAGGCGCCGTTCTCCATGGCGCTGGTCTTCGTGACGGCGTCACTGGCCGCGTTCCTCGGGGACGCGGCGCTGTACTGGCTGGGGCGGCGCGGGATGAAGTCGAAGAACGGGTCGCGGTGGCTGGAGGCGATCCGGGCGCGGGCGCCGGAGGACCGGCTGGAGCAGGCCCAGGCGAAGCTCGGCGACCACGGGATCGCCGTCCTGGTGCTGTCCCGGCTGGTGCCGGCCGGGCGTATCCCGGTGATGCTCGCCTGTCTGCTGGCGAAGTGGCCGTTCCGGCGGTTCGCGCGGGGGAACCTCCCTGCCTGCCTCGCATGGGCGCTGACGTACCAGTTGATCGGGATTCTCGGGGGCTCCCTGTTCCCGGAGCCGTGGGAAGGCGTGGTCGCGGCGGTCGCGCTGACCGTGCTGCTCGGCGCGGCGCCGAGTGTGTGGAGGCGGGTGCGCTCCACCGCTTGAGGCCCGAAGCCCCCACCACACCGCCCTCACCACACCCGTGAGGCCCCGACCGGGAGGTCCCACAGGTCGTCACGGTCCAGCCCCGCCTTCTGCCAGGCCGCCCGCACCCGCGTGAGCGGCTCCAGGACCGGCTCCGCCGACAGCACGAACGTGCCCCAGTGCATCGGGGCCATGGCCTTCGCGCCGACGTCCTGCGCCGCACGCACCGCCTCCTCCGGGCTGCAGTGGACGTCGCTGAGCCACCAGCGGGGGTCGTAGGCGCCGATGGGAAGGAGGGCCAGGTCGATGCCGGGGTAGCGGCTGCCGATCCGGGAGAACCAGTGGCCGTAGCCCGTGTCGCCGGCGAAGTAGACGCGCTGTCCGTCGGGGGCCGTGAGGACCCAGCCGCCCCACAGGGAGTGGCAGGTGTCGGTGAGGGTGCGCTTGGACCAGTGGTGGGCGGGGACGAAGTCGAGGCGCACGCCGTTCAGTTCGGACGCCTCCCACCAGTCCAGCTCGGTGACGACGGTGAAACGGCGGCGGCGGAACCAGGCACCGAGCCCGGCGGGCACGAACACCGGGGTGTCGCGCGGGAGGCGGCGCAGCGTGGGGGCGTCGAGGTGGTCGTAGTGGTTGTGGCTGATGACGACCGCGTCCACGCGCGGGAGGCTGTTCCAGTCGATGCCCACCGGGGTGATGCGCGCGGGGGTGCCGAGGATGCGGCGGGACCAGACCGGGTCGGTCAAGATGGTCAGGCCGCCGATCTGCACGACCCAACTGGCGTGGCCCGCCCAGGAGACGGCGACGGTGCGGGAGTCGACGCGGGGCACCGGTCCGGGTTCGCAGGGGAGCCGGGGGATGTCGGCGAGGCCCTCGGGACCGGGGCGGATCGAGCCCTCGCGGGCGAAGCGGGCCATGGCCTTCAGACCGGGCAGCGGAGCGGTCAGCCGGTCGTGGAAGGTGCGCGGCCAGACCCGGCGCTCACCCGGCGGGCGGGGTTCGGCGAGCGGCGGGAACGGGGGCGCGAACCTCCGCGCGGACGCGGGGGCTTCGGCCTCCCGGGTGGGCGTGCTCGTGCTCGTGGTGGTGGTCGACTCGGACTGCTGCGTCATCGAGGAGGCTCCCGTCGCTGAGCGTCGTCGCGAAGGTCGTCGAAGACCGACTTCACATGGGTCAACGCGCGTTGCACGTGTGGCAGTTCCAACGGCGCGGGGGATGTGAGGCATTCCGCGCGTTCGTCGTCCGTATGCCCCAGGAGCGGGCCGGTGGACAGCCGGACGCGCAGGGCGCCGAGTTCGTCGCCGAAGCGGTGGCCGCCGGGCGCGGGCATGCCGAGCCGGGCGGAGAGGAAGTCCTCCAGTTCCTGCGCGTCGCCCACACCGTGGGCGGTGAGGGCTGAGCGCAGCGGGCCGAGGTCGGCGTAGAGGTGGCGGCCGGCCTGCGGGGGCCGGGACAGGGTGCCGGTCGCGATGATCTCCCTGTGCACGGCCGCGGCCACGCGCGCGTGCAGGCGTACGGAGCCGGCCACCCGGGCGGTGACCGGCTCCGGCTCGTCCAGCGCGTAGGCGGCGGTGGCGGCGACCGGCCCCGCGATCCGGGCGCCGAGCGCGGTCAGCACGTCGAGCACGCGCGCGTGGAGGGCGCGGCCGGACGCGTCCGCCGGGAACCGGGCGACCGCGGCCGGCCAGCCCGTCGGCAGCAGCGCGCCCGCCAGGTCCGTGACGACGGTGACCCGGTCGGGCAGCATCTCGGCGGGGCTGACCAGCACGGTGTCGTGCGGGGCGTGCACGGTGTCGCGCCAGGTCTCGTCGCTGACCAGATGCAGGCCCTCGGCGGCGGCGGCCTCGACGCACTCGTGCAGCGCGTCGGGCGGGGCGACGGTGGCGGTGGGGTCGTCGGCGACCGACAGCACGAGCAGCCGCGGGTCACCGCCCTCGGCGCGCACTCGGCGCACGGTCTCCAGCAGGGCGTACGGGTCCGGGACGCCGCCGCTCTCGGCCGGCGTCCCGACGTGGAACGCCGGTCTTCCCAACAGGCGCGCGTACGGCGCCCACCAGGCCGCGCAGGGCCTGGGCACCAGGACGTCGCCGCCGAGGGCTGCGGTCAGCGCGACCAGCAGGGCGGGCGCGCCGGGGGCGGCGGCCACGAGATCAGGCTCGGTGGCCAGGCCGCGGCGCTCCCAGTAGCCGCAGGCGGCCCCGGTCAGCTCGGGTCCACCGCCTATGGGTTCGGCGTCGGTCCGGGTTGCGGCCGCGGCCAGTGCGGCGGCGAGTTCGGGCGGCACGGGAAGCCCGTCCTCGGGAAGCGGGGGCCCGTAACGGACGGGGCCGCGGCCTTCCGGGTCCGTCCGCCGCATGCGTACCTCCGCGCAGTCGTGGCCCTCGGGCCCCGGGTACCCAGGGTGCCGCCGGGCCATGGGCGTCCGCCGGCGTTGCGCCCGTCACGCGCGGCGGTCAGCCGCGCAGGACGGAGCCCCGGTGGCACAGCCGGTACACGGCCGCGCCCAGCGCTCCCGCAATCAGGATGCCGCCACCGACCAGAGCCGGCACGGAGTCGGTGAAAGTGCCGCCCTCGCCGGCCTGCACGCCGTGCTGGACCGGCGAGTCGGCGCAGGGGCCGGCGCTGGGCTCCTTGCACGGCCGGTCCGCGCTGTCGCCGCCGGGGACGAGACCGCCACCGCCGCCTCCGGGGGCGACGCTGCTGTCGCCTCCGGGGACGTAGCCGCTGCCGTCGCCTCCCGGCGCCGCGCTGCCGTCGTCGCCGGGCACTGCCGGGCCGCTCTCGCCGCCGCCGTGGTCCGCGTGGAACGTGGCGCGCCACGGCTTGCCCTTGCCGCCGGGGGCCGCCGGGCAGGTGCCGTCGACGGTCTGGGCGGCGTCCTGGGCCGCGGCGCCGTCGGGACCGTCGTCGGCCGCGAAGTCCTCGGCGGAGGAGACCCGGGCGGTGCCGCGGTAGGCGGGGCCGGCGGCCTTGTCGTCGTTGCCGGGGACCCGCTGCAACTGGACGGTGCCCTCGTCGAAGGCGTCGGAGGTGGCGTCGATGGCGGCCGGGGCCTCGCCGTCCATGGCTTCGCAGGAGACCGAGACGGTGACGCTGCCCCCCGGGGAGACGGTGCTCGGACTGACCTCCGCCCCCGCGTCCGCGAGGGCGGCCGAGGCGGCGAAGCCGAGTGTGGCACTGGCCAGGGCCGCCACGGAGAGGACACGGGCGGTGGAACGCATGGGTGGAGCTCCTTCGACCGGCGGGTTCTCAGGAGCACGGTGGTCGTGCCCCATAGCCCATCACAGCCCGCCCCGCCGCGAGGCGCGCGCGGCCGAGCCCCATTCGCGCGACAAGGACGCCCGAGCGGGTGAAGAACCCGCCCGGGCGTCCGGGGTGCAGCGAGTGCCGGCGGCCGGCTGCGGTGTCAGGCCGCCTCGCGCATGATCTGGTCGCGCATCCGGTCGCAGCAGCGGCTGATCAGCCGCGAGACGTGCATCTGCGAGATGCCGAGTTCCTCGGCGATCCGGCTCTGCGTCATGTCGCCGAAGAACCGCATGTACAGGATGGCCCGCTCCCGCTCGGGCAACGCGGCCAGCCGCGGCTTGACCGACTCCCGGTCCACCACGGTGTCCAGCGCGGGGTCGGCCGCGCCGAGTGCGTCGCTCAGGGAGTAGCCGTCGTCGCTGCCCGGCACTTCGGCGTCGAGCGAGAGCGCGGTGAAGCTCTCCAGCGCCTGCTGGCCGACCTGGACGTCCTCCTCGCTCAGGTTGGCGTGCTCGGCGATCTCCGCGACGGTGGGCCTGCGGCCCGGGATGGTCTGGGACAGGTCCTGGGCCGCGAACCGGACGCGGTTGCGCAGGTCCTGGACCCGGCGCGGCACGTGCAGCGTCCACATGTGGTCGCGGAAGTGCCGCTTGATCTCACCGGTGATGGTGGGCACGGCGTAGCTCTCGAAGGCGTTGCCGAGCTCGGGGTCGTACCGGTCGACGGCCTTGACCAGGCCGAGGGACGCGACCTGCCGCAGGTCCTCGTAGCTCTCGCCGCGGTTGCGGAAGCGGCCCGCGAGCCGTTCGGCCATCGGCAGCCATGCCTCGACAATCTGCCCGCGCAGGGTGTCGCGCTGCTGGCCCGGGGGAAGGCCGGCGAGCTTGCGGAATGCCTCGCCGGTGTCGGGTGCGTCGTCGTGCGGGTGGTGCTTCGCGCTCACTTTGGTGGGCATGGTGCGTCGCAACTCCCTTGGTGGTGCTCTGGCTTGGACGGTCACCGTGGGAGAGCGAACGCGCGTTCGAACAGGCGCGACCGGGGCGGCTCGATGCCGCACCCACGGACGTGCCTCCTGTCCGAAGCACTCACCCTCGCCTGCCCCGAAGCCGGCGCCGCAAACACCCCCGCATGTTTTCCGGCAGCCTGCCGGGTGACTCGGCCTGCGGACGACTGCCGCACTTCCACGTCAAAGGCCCGGGAGGACCGCACATGAGCATCAAGGTCTCCGACTACATCCTTCAGCGACTGCGCGAGTGGGGTGTGGACCACGTCTTCGGCTACCCCGGCGACGGCATCAACGGCCTGCTCGCCGCGTGGGGCCGTGCGGAGAACCAGCCGCGTTTCGTCCAGTCCCGGCACGAGGAGATGTCCGCGTTCCAGGCGGTCGGCTACGCGAAGTTCAGCGGCCGTATCGGCGTCTGCGCCGCGACCTCGGGGCCCGGTGCGATCCACCTGCTCAACGGGCTGTACGACGCCAAGCTCGACCACGTGCCGGTGCTGGCCATCGTCGGCCAGACGCACCGCACCGCGATGGGCGGCTCGTACCAGCAGGAGGTGGACCTGCACACCCTCTACAAGGACGTCGCCTCGGAGTTCGTGGAGACGGTGACGGTTCCGGAGCAGCTGCCGAACGTCATCGACCGGGCGATCCGCACCTCCCTCGCGCGCCGCTGCCCGACCGCGATCATCGTCCCCGGCGATGTGCAGGAGCTCGACTACTCGGCGCCCACGCACGAGTTCAAGATGGTGCCCTCGAGCCTGGACCGCAGCTCGTGGACGGCGGTCCCGTCCGAGGAGTCCCTGCAGCGGGCGGCCGAGATCCTCAACTCCGGTGACAAGGTGGCCATCCTGATCGGGCAGGGCGCCGCCGGGGCACGCGCCGAGGTGGAGCAGATCGCCGGGCGGCTGAAGGCGGGCGTGGCCAAGGCGCTGCTCGGCAAGGACGCCCTCAGCGACGAACTCCCCTACGTCACCGGCTCGATCGGGCTGCTCGGCACCCGTCCGTCGTACGAGCTGATGCGGGACTGCGACACCCTGCTGACCATCGGCTCCTCCTTCCCGTACACGCAGTTCCTGCCGGACTTCGGCCAGGCGCGGGCGGTGCAGATCGACATCGACCCGCACATGGTCGGCATGCGTTATCCGTACGAGGTGAATCTCGTCGGCGACGCGAAGGCGACCCTGCAGCGGCTGCTCCCGATGATCGGCGAGGACCGCGGGCCCGAGTGGTACGACACCGTGTGCGCGAACGTGAAGCGCTGGCACGAGGTGATGGAACGGCGGGCGCAGCAGTCCGCCGACCCGATCAACCCGGAGTACGTGGCCCGCGCGCTGGACCCGATGCTCCCCGACGACGCGATCATCACCTCCGACTCCGGTTCGACGGCCAACTGGTACGCCCGGCACCTGACGATGCGGCCCGGCATGCGCTCCTCGCTCTCCGGCACGCTCGCCACGATGGGCCCCGGAGTGCCGTACGCGATCGGCGCGAAGTTCGCGCATCCCGACCGGCCCGTGATCGCGCTGGTCGGCGACGGCGCGATGCAGATGAACGGCCTGGCGGAGATGATCACGGCGGCCAAGTACCGCGATCTGTGGGAGGATCCGCGGCTGGTCGTCGCCGTCTGGAACAACCGCGACCTCAATCAGGTCACCTGGGAGATGCGCGCCATGGAGGGCGCTCCGTCCTTCCTGCCCTCGCAGCAGCTCCCGGACGTGCAGTACGCCGCCTTCGCCCGCTCGCTCGGGCTGACCGGGGTGCGGGTGGAGAAGCCCGAGGACGTGGAGGCCGGCTGGCGCGCGGGGCTGGAGGCGGACGGCCCGGCCGTCATCGAGTTCCTCACCGACCCGGCGGTCCCGCCGATCCCGCCGCACGCCACCTGGGAGCAGATGGAGGCCACGGCCGCCTCGATCCTCAAGGGCGACGCGGACCGCGCCGGCATGGTCAGGCAGGGCATCAAGGCGAAGGTGCAGGAGTTCCTGCCGCATCGCGGGAAGTGAGACCGCGGGAAGCGAGCGCGGACCCCGCACGGGCCCACAAACCCCGTGTCGGCGTCCGCTCCCCGGGTACGCGGTGCGGACCCGAAGATCTGGAGGGAGTCATGCAGCGAGGCAACGACCGGCTGAGCGCCCGCCGCGACGACGAGATGAAGCATGAACTGCAGGGACTGCTCCGTTCCGGGCACCCCACCCGGACCGAGGAGTGGCACGACCCGGAACCGACCGCCGACGACGACCCCGAGGTGGCGGGAGGCCCGGTGGCGCCGGGAAGCACCGGCGCCTCGTTCGAGACGGTCCGGCTGGAGCTGGCCCGGATCCTTGGGCGCAGCTCCTTCCCCGCAGGCCCCGGTGAGCTGATGGGTGTGCTGCGCCGCAAGAACGCGCCCGACGTCCTCGTCGAGGCCTTGGAGCGACTGCCCGGCAGGGACCGCTACGCGAACGTGCAGGAACTGGCCAAGGCCCTGACCCGGCCCGAGAACGCCGGAAAGGGCTCGCGGTGACAGCCGGTTTGGTCAAGGAGGTCATGACAAGGAGGTCATGACCTCGGGCGTGGTCGCCGACGGTCAGCGGATCGTCGGCGTCCTCACCGATCGCGGCATCACGGTACGGGCGGTCGTGGAAGGCATCGATCCGCTGACCGCGAGCGCGGAGTCGGTACCCGGCGGACGGGATGCCAGATGTACAGCGCGCTGCCGGCACTGATGTGCCGCACGAGGAAGCGTTGCCGCGACGAGTCGAAGTGGCGCGCGAGGAAAGGACGTCGAACATCATGCGTATCGCATTTCTGACAGCACCCGAGGGCGTCGAGCAGGTCGAGCTCACCGAGCCGTGGCAGGCCGCGAAGGACGCCGGACACGAGCCCGTGCTCGTGTCGACGCGGGCCGGTGAGATCCAGGCCTTCGACCACCTCGACAAGGCGGACACCTTCCCCGTGGACGAGGTCGTGGGCGAGGCCTCGGCCGGCTCCTTCGGCGCGCTGGTCCTGCCGGGCGGCGTGGCCAACCCGGACTTCCTGCGCATGGACGAAAACGCAGTGTCGTTCGTGAAGGACTTCTTCGAGCAGGGCCGTCCGGTCGCCGCGATCTGCCACGCCCCGTGGACACTGGTGGAGGCGGACGTGGTCCGGGGGCGTGAACTGACCTCCTGGCCGAGCCTTCAGACCGACATCCGCAACGCGGGCGGCACCTGGGTCGACGAACAGGTGAAGATCTGCGACCACGGCACCAACAAGCTGGTCACCAGCCGCAAGCCGGACGACCTCAAGGCGTTCTGCGAGGCGTTCCTGCACGTGTTCTCGGAGGGTGCGGGCTGACCGGTTCTGCGGCACGCGCTCAGCTGCGGGGAGTCGCCGACTCCCCGCAGTGGCGTTCCCGGGCCCCCTCGCGGGTGCGGCCCGCGGCCACCATGCGCCGCGGGTTGCGGCGCAGGAACTCGCCCTCCAGCTGGGCCATGCGATCGTTGTGGGCCCGCAGCGCATCGGTCGAGCCGTACAGCAGGGTGTCGTGGCGTGTGCGGTGGATCGTCTCCAGCTCTTTCATGAGCTGCTGATCGTCCAGCCGGCTGGGGTCGACTCCGGTCATGGTGGTACCCCGCTCGTCGTGTCCGTCCATGTGGAGGCCATGGATCTCACCTGTCTGCATCCACTTTACGAACATCCCGGTCCCTGGGCCTCCGCATACGCCGATCCGGGCCTGGACGGCCAGGTCCGGGGGCAGCGGCCCCCGGGAACCCAGGCCACCGATCACCGCGCCCGTTCCACCCGCCGCTCGTCCCACACGGCCTCCGCGCTCTCGCGGACGCGGCCGTCGCTGCCGAACACCAGATACCGGTCGAAGGACCGGGCGAACCACCGGTCGTGGGTGACCGCGAGCACCGTGCCCTGGAAAGCCTCCAGCCCCTCCTGGAGGGCCTCCGCGGACTCCAGGTCGAGGTTGTCCGTCGGCTCGTCCAGGAGCAGGGCCGTGACGCCCTGGAGTTCCAGCAGCAGGATCTGGAAACGGGCCTGCTGACCACCGGACAGACGGTCGAAGGTCTGCTCCGCCTGATCGGTCAGCTCGTAGCGCCGCAGGCGTGACATCGCCGCGCCCCGGTCCTGGGAGTGCTCCTGCCACAGGATGTCCACCAGCTTGCGGCCCTGGAGCTCGGGGTGGGCGTGGGTCTGCGCGAAGTGCCCCGGCACGACCCGCGCCCCGAGCTTCCACTCCCCCGTGTGCGCCACCTCCTCGCCGGCCAGCAGCCGCAGGAAGTGCGACTTGCCGGAGCCGTTGGAGCCGAGGACGGCGACGCGTTCGCCGTAGAAGACCTCCAGGTCGAACGGCTTCATCAGACCGGTGAGCTCAAGTCCCTTGCAGGTGACGGCCCTTACTCCGGTACGGCCGCCCTTGATACGCATGGTGATGTCCTGCTCGCGCGGCGGCTCCGGCGGCGGGCCGGCCTCCTCGAACTTGCGCAGCCGGGTCTGGGCGGCCTGGTAGCGGGAGGCCAGCTCATGGCTGATGCTGGCCGCCTGACGGAGATTCAGCACCAGCTTCTTCAGCTGGGCGTGCTTCTCGTCCCAGCGCCTGCGCAACTCCTCGAACCGCGCGAAGCGTTCGCGCCGCGCCTCGTGGTACGTGGCGAAGCCGCCGCCGTGCACCCAGGCGTCGGCGCCCGCGGGCGAGGGCTCCACGGAGACGATCTTCTCGGCGGCACGGGCGAGGAGTTCACGGTCGTGGGAGACGAACAGGACCGTCTTGCGGGTCTCCTTCAGCCGCTCCTCCAGCCAGCGCTTGCCGGGCACGTCGAGGTAGTTGTCCGGCTCGTCGAGGAGCAGCACCTCGTCGGTGCCGCGGAACAGTGACTCCAGGACCAGCCGCTTCTGCTCACCGCCGGAGAGCGTGCGCACCTGCCGCCACTGGGCCTTCTCGTACGGCACCCCGAGCGCGGCCGTGGTGCACATGTCCCACAGCGTCTCCGCCTCGTAGCCGCGCACCTCGGCCCAGTCGGCGAGCGCCTGCGCATAGCCCAGCTGGGCCGCCTCGTCGTCGACGGCCATGATGGCGTGCTCGGCCAGGTCGACGGCCCGCGCGGCCTCCCGGATGCGGGACGGCGCGACCGACACGAGCAGGTCCCGTACGGTCGTCTCGTCCCGTACGGAGCCCACGAACTGCCGCATCACGCCCAGGCCGCCACTGACGGTGACGGTGCCGCCGTGCGGTTTCAGCTCGCCGGAGATCAGCCGCAGCAGCGTCGTCTTGCCCGCGCCGTTGGGGCCGACGAGGGCCATGGCGGCCCCTTCGCCCACCCGGAACGACACATCGCCGAGCAGCGCCCTCCCGTCGGGGAGGTAGTACTCGAGGTGTGCTGCTTCCAGATGTCCCATGAGATCGCATTCTGCGGGCCGCCCCGGAGGGCGGGCAAACTGTTATACGGGCCGGCCCGTGGGTCCGCCCTCGCCCGCCGGAGTCACCACGGCGCCCGCCCAGGACAGGGCCTTCCAGCCGTCGGCGGGCGAGCCCTCCAGGATCACCACGCCGGTGTTGTCGAGGGGGCGGGCGGCGGCGAAGGGGACGTCGACGTTGTCGGCGCGGGCCGCCGTCCACATCCGGATCGCCGCGCCGTGGCTGACCATGGCGACCGTCCCGGCGCCGCTGCGGGCGGCCTCCGCGACCACGGCGTCGTAGCGCCCGAGCGCCTCCTCGCCGCTCTCCCCGCCGGGCATCCGCAGGGCGGTGTCCCCCTCCGCCCAGGCGAACACGGTCTTCATGTAGAGGCGGCCGTGCTCCGTGTCGCCGGGCAGCATCTCCAGGTCGCCCGCGGCGAGCTCGCGGATGCCGTCGCGCACCTGGACGTCCAGCCCGCGGGCGGCCGCCAGCGGGGCCGCGGTCAGCTGGGTCCGCACCAGGGTGGAGGCGTACAGGGCCTCGATGTCCTCGCCGGTGAGCGCCTCGGGAAGGGCCATGGCCTGCTGCTCGCCCAGTGCGGTCAGGCCCGGGCCCGGTACGGCGGTGTCGAGCAGCAGACTGACGTTCGAGGGGGTCTGGCCGTGGCGTATGAGGAGCAGACGCATACAGGGGCCCTCCGGGGTGTCGTTCACCGCCCGCGGGACAAGAAACGGGCACTTCAGGGTAACCGGCAGCACATGAGCCCCGACGTCGACCTCACCCTGCCGAAGCCCGGTCTCCCTCCCCTTCGCAAGCGGCTGCGCGCGCTCGACAGCCGCGTCTTCGAGTTCGCGGCCGAGCGGAAGTGGCCGGCCGCCAGGCCCGTGCTGCCCCGGCTGAGCCGGAGCGCCAACCACGGCGTGCTGTGGTTCGCGACCGCGGCCGCGCTGGCGGCGACCCGCACCCCGCGGGCCCGCCGCGCCGCCGCCCGCGGCCTCGCCTCCCTCAGCCTGGCCTCGCTGACCATCAACACGATCGGCAAGCGCTCGGTGCGCCGCCACCGGCCCGCCCTCGATCCCGTACCGCTGGGGCGGCGGCTGAAGCGGCAGCCGATCACCACGTCGTTCCCGTCCGGTCACGCCGCGTCGGCGGCCGCGTTCGCGACCGGCGTCGCGCTGGAGTCGCCGGCCTGGGGCGCGGTGGTCGCCCCGGTCGCCTGGTCCGTCGCGCTCTCCCGCGTCTACACCGGGGTGCACTTCCCGAGCGACGTGCTCGCCGGCGCGGCCCTGGGCGCGGCCGCCGCCTTCGCCCTACGGGTCCTGGTGCCCGCCCGCGCCCAGCCGGTCCCGCCGGCCCGGCCGCGCGCCGAGGCGTCGCTCCCGGCACCCTCCTCGCGCACGACGGCGAAGTCCGACCGGCAAGTGACCGACTGACACACCGTCAGTCCACATGGCAAAACGAAGGTCTCATCATTCGACATGCGGGCGTAGCGTGATCCTCACCGGCACGATGTCGAACGAGGGAGTTCAGCCATGTCGAAGCCGCAGGAGACAGCCGTCTACACACACGGGCACCACGAGTCGGTGCTGCGCTCCCACACCTGGCGGACCGCCGCCAACTCCGCGGCCTATCTGCTCGGTTCCCTGAAGCCGCACATGAGGATCCTGGACATCGGCTGCGGTCCGGGCACCATCACCGCCGACCTGGCGGCCCTGGTCCCGGACGGGCAGGTCACCGGCGTCGACCACGCGCCGGGCATCCTGGACCAGGCGCGGGCCAGGGCCGCCGAACGCGGCCTGACGAACGTCGAGTTCGCGGTCGCGGACGTACACGCCCTGGACTTCCCCGACGACACGTTCTGCGTGGTGCACGCGCACCAGGTGCTCCAGCACGTCGGCGACCCGGTGCAGGCGCTGCGCGAGATGAAGCGGGTGACGAAACCGACCGGGTTCATCGCGGTGCGCGACTCCGACTACGCGGCCATGACCTGGTACCCGGCGTCCCAGGGGATGGACGACTGGCTGGACCTGTACCGGCGGGTGGCCCGCGCCAACGGCGGCGAGCCGGACGCCGGACGCCGGCTGAAGTCCTGGGCGCTGCAGGCCGGACTGACCGACATCACGGCGACGTCCAGCACCTGGACCTTCTCCACGCCCGAGGAGCGGGCCTGGTGGAGCGGCCTGTGGGCGGACCGGACGGTGGCGTCGGCGTACGCGGACCGGGCCGCCGAGGGCGGCCACGCCACCTCGGAACAACTGCGCGCGGTGTCCGACGCCTGGCGGGAATGGGGCGCCCGGGAGGACGGCTGGTTCGCCGTTCTGCACGGGGAGATCCTGTGCCGGAAGGGCGCCTGAACCCTATTGCCGGGGAAGCAGCGGCCCCAGCGGCCCGAGGTCCAGATTCAGGTCCTCGGGCCGCAGTCCGTACCGGTCGCGCAGTTCGGCCATCCGGTCCTCCAGGAGCATCAGCGTGAGCCCGATCCGCTCCTCCTGGTCCTCCGTGAGGTCTCCCGTGTCGAAGCGGCGCAGCGCCTGGCGCTCCATGAGCTGGCGCAGCAGCTCGACGACGGTCAGCACGAGTTTGACCAGGTCGCGTTCGACGGTGTCGGGATCCAGGTCCATCCGGTTGCTGCGGGCGGTCACGTCAGCTCTCCCAAGGTGATGGCACTTGCTCGTTGACCGAGCTGATCAGCGCGTTCAGGTCGATGCGGACGAGGTCGACGTCCGCGATGCGCAGCGTGATGTCCCCCGTGACGACCACCCCGCCGGCCAGCAGCCGGTCGAGCAGGTCCACGAGGGCGATCTCACGGCGTTCGACGACGGTCACGGCCGCTCCCCCGCGTCATGGACATCGCCGACCTCCTCGACGAAGGAATACGCCGCCCACGGTCCGGTGAGTTCGACGCGCATTCCCGGTACGTCGTCCTTCGTACGGTCCACCACTTCCACGAATTCCTCGGAATGACCGCGCGGCACCAGATAGGCGGCGTTGAGCACGTTCTGTCCGGAGGCGCCGGAGAGCGCGGAATTCTGCGGGGCGTGCAGCCGTGAGCCCTCGGCGTAGTCGGAAAGCGTCGCGTGCAGCCGGCCCGCGAATTGCTCGGCCTGTTCCCACATGTTCTCGTGCGCCCGCGCGTGCATGCGCCGCCGGCGCAGGTAGTCACGGCCCGAGGCGGGCTTCCCCGCCGGCTGCTCCGCCGGTTCGGACGGCTCCGGCGGCTCGTTCTCGGCGTACACCTTCACGCCCCATTCGACCCGCCCGTCGAGCCGGTCGAGGGTGCGCCGGAAGGCCTCTTCGCGCGCCTCCATCATGACGCGTACGCCGCTGTCGTCCCGGAAGACCGTGCCCAGCCGCAGGGGCAGCGGGGTGGTGACGGCGGTGAGCGCGTCGATCACGCCCTGGTGGGCGCGGGCGGTCCCGGTGAGCCAGTCCAGGTCCTCGAGATGCTTCCGGAGCGGGTCCTCGGCGAAGTCCCGCTCCGGCACGTGGCTGACGACGGCGACGAGGCCGCGATGGTTCAGCATTCTGGGCGGGTCGCCCGCCACCCCCGTCAGCTGGGCCTGCAGGGCCGCGTCGAAGGGGCGGCAGACGGCGTACACGTACCGCAGTCCGGTCATGAGCCCTCCTCCTTGGCGCGGGTCCGGCCGGAGCTGCGGCCGGAGCTCCGGCCGGAATCCAGCTCGGGCTCCAGCCGCGCCAGCCGCTCCCGCAACTCGGCGTTCTCACGCGCGAGTTCGTCGCGGCGGGCGCCGGAGGACAGCGCCGGGTCGGTCTCCCACCAGTCGATGCCCATCTCCTTGGCCTTGTCGACGGAGGCGACGATCAGCCGCAGTTTGATCGTGAGGAGTTCGATGTCGAGCAGGTTGATCCGGATGTCACCGGCGATCACCACCCCCTTGTCGAGCACGCGCTCGAGGATGTCGGCGAGGTTGGCGCCGCCGCCGCTGTGCCCGTAGGGATCAGGCAGCCTGCTGGGCGTGCTCATCGACGGCTCCCGCCTCCGGCGTACTCGGGTTCTTCCTCATCCTCGTACTCGTACTCCGGCTCCTCCTCGCCGGCCTCCAACTCGCCGGCCTCCTCCTCGGGCTCCTCCTCTTCCTCGTCCCGGGGCTCCTCGTCCTCGTCGTACTCCTCCTCGGGCTCCTCCTCTTCCTCTTCCTCGTCGCGAGGCTCTTCGTCCTCGTCGTACTCGTCGGTCTCCTCGTCGCCCTCGTCCGCCGTCTCCGCGGACTCCTCCTCGGAGTTCTCCTCCTCCTCGGCGACCGCGTCCTCGTGGCTCTTGACGACCTCGCCGTCGCGGATCTCGCCGCGCCAGCCGTCCTCCGCCTCGCCCTTGAGGGTGATGAAGCGGACGTAGTTCTTGAGGTCGAGCCGGGCCCGGCGGCCCTGGGCGCGCCAGATGTTGCCGGTCTTCTCGAACAGGCCCTTGGGGTAGTACTCGATGACCAGCAGGACGCGGGTGAGGCTGTCGTCGAGCCGGTGGAAGGAGACGACGCCCTTCGTCGTGCCCTTGGCGCCCTCCGACGTCCACAGGATCCGGTCGTCGGGAATCTGCTCGGTGGTCTTCGCCTTCCAGCTCCGGTTGGACCAGAAGATCTTCATCTGCCAGTCGGACTGAGTGTCGTCGGCGCGGTTCGCGCTCTTGACGCCCTTGGCGAAGGTGCTGAAGTCCTGGTACTTGGTCCACTGGTCGTAGGCCGTGCGCAGATCGACGCCGACGTCGATGGACTCGATGATGACGGTGGGCTTGTTGCCCGCGCCGCCCTTGCGCTTGCCCTTGCCGCCGCCCAGGTTCTTCAGGGCGCCGACCACGTTGTCCTTGGCCTTCGTCGCGCCCAGTTCCACCGCCGAGCGCAGCGGGCCCTTGCCCTCGGCCAGCTTGCGGCCGCCGTCGAGTGCGAGCTTGGCGAAACCGGGGCTGTTGCCCTCGGCTATGTCGTTCAGCTTGCCGGTGGTCTCGCCGAGTTTGCGTCCGACGCCGGTGAGCATCTTGGTCGCCTGTGCGGCCAGGTACTCCTGCACCTCCGCCTTGAGCCGGTCGGCGGCCTCACTGCCCGCCAGTCCGCTCAGCGGCCCTGCTCCGTCCTTGGCGCCGCTTGCCGCTTTCGACGCCGATCCCAGTGCCTCGGTCATCACTCACCGCCTCCCTTCGGCAGACGGGTCCGGGCCGAGCGGGCGCCGCCTCTGGCAGCGGCCGTCTTGCGGGCCGTCGTCTTCTTGGCGGCGGACTTCTTCGCCGTCGTCTGCTTGCCCGCGGCCTTCTTGGCCGGAGCCTTCTTCGCGGGGGCCTTCTTCGCGGGGGCCCGCTTGGCGGCCTTCTTCGCCGGAGCCTTCTTGGCGGGAGCGCGCTTGGCGGTCCTCTTCGGCTCCTCGTCCTCGGCCTCCGGCTCCTCGTCCTCGGAGTCCTCGTCCTCAGGCTCGTCGCCCTCGTGCTCCTCCTCGTCGTCGTACTCCTCCCGGGGCTCCTCCTCGGTGTCCTCCGGCTCCTCGCCCTCCTCCTCGTCGTCGGAGAGGAGACCGGTGGCCTTACCCGTGACGCCCGAGAGCTCGTCACGGACCTCGGCGGTGCGCCCGTGCAGGCGGTCGGCGAGCGCGCTCATCTGCCGCTCCACCATCGCACCGGAGGCCGCTTTGCCGACGCCTCGCAGATCCTGGCGCAGCTGGTCCCCGATCTCCTTGAACTGCGGGTTGTTCTGCAGCTGCTGGGAAGCCAGGTCAGCGAGCATCCGCGGGCTGAGGTGCAGCTTCTTGCCTGCCACGAGCGTGCCCAGCGCGAAGGCCATCTTCATCTTCTTGGTACGTCCAAGGACGTATCCGGCCCCTACCGCGAGGCCAAGTCCCACTCGGTTCATAGTGCCGTCCCGTCCCCTGTGGCCGCGCCTCCGCGCAGGCCGATCTCCAGCCGGTCCAGAAGTTCGTCCTCACGTCGGTCAAACTCCTCCTCGTCGATCTCGCCGGCCTCCAACTGCTCCTCGAGACGGGCGAGTTCGGCCCTCACCGTGGCGGGGTCGTAGTAGATCCGTTCCGCCTCACGCAGTACCTGTTCCATCACCCAGCCGCTGCCGCGTACCGGGGCGAAGGGCAACAGGACCACTTCCTTGATCAGTCCCATAGGTGCTCACTCCTGAGCGGCGCCCAAACCGGCCGCACCCTCTGCCTGCTCCGCCGAGTCGGGCTCCAC
Source organism: Streptomyces sp. NPDC050534 (assembly GCF_044457745.1). Lineage (NCBI taxonomy): Bacteria > Bacillati > Actinomycetota > Actinomycetes > Kitasatosporales > Streptomycetaceae > Streptomyces > Streptomyces sp. NPDC050534. The sequence continues at coordinate 665,203 of NZ_JBITHF010000002.1, read as the reverse complement.
GAAGCTGTAGGGCGGAAGCGGTCCGTTGACGCGCAGTTCGATGTGCGGATGGCCCTTGCGGAGTTCCTCCACCGCTCCCAGGAACCGCTCGGCCGTCTCGCGGTCCACGAGGAAGGAGAGGTTGGCCAGCCATCCGCTGGATTCGGGGCCCACGCTCACATCGGCTGCGAGCGGTTCGAGCGTGCGCCGGAGCTCGGCCGCGTCCTCGGTCTCGCGCGCCTTCACGGCGGCCACGACCATCTCGCCGAGCCGCAGCCGGTCGTCGTAACTCCCGCCGCCCGACTGACGGTTGGCCTCGGTCATGGAGCGGACCTCGGGGTTCTCCACCATCACGAGGTGCAGAACGGCCTCTTCCTGGTGCGTGGCCTTGACGTTGTACTCGACCTTGCCGTCCAGCGCCCTGACGCGCTCCTTGTAGTGGTCGGCGCGGTCGGCGAGCACGCCTGTGACCGACTCGTCGTCCTCCGCGACGCTGCCGAACCGCATGGGCAGCACGACGGCCGCCGCACCCGTCTCGGCGAGCACGTTCTGGTGGGCGAGCAGGTCCTTGCGCTTGGGCCGCAGCCCCTCGGGGGCGTCGCTCACGACGGCCGCGAGGTCGCCCTCCTTCAGGATGCGCACCGGGCGCGGCGGATCGCCGACACCGCCCATCCCCTCGGGAAGCGCGGGGTGAGAGCTCTCGGTGATGCCGTAGACGTAGGTACTCACTCCTGCTCCTCCCTCCTGCGCGAGGACGTGCTCTTACGGGCGCGCGGCCGGGACTCGGTCTCCTTCTCGCGCCCCTCGCCGCGGGCCTCCTTGAACGCGTCGGAGATGGTCTCCGCGGCTCCGGAGAGTGCGCCCTTGGACTTGCCGCGGGCGCCGGATTCGGTCACCTCGCCGACGATTTCGGGCAGGCCCGGGCTCTTGTTGTTGCCGGACTCGAGGTCGAGGCGGTTGCACGCCTCGGCGAAGCGCAGATAGGTGTCGACGCTGGCCACGACGACACGCACATCTATCTTCAGGATCTCGATGCCGACCAGGGAGACCCGCACGAAGGCGTCGATGACGAGACCCCTGTCGAGGACGAGTTCCAGAACGTCGTAGAGGCCGCTGCTGCCGCCCCCACCACCGGTCTGCTGTGCCGGGACAACGGTCATACCAACCATTCCTCCTTGCGTGTGTAAGTGGCGCGACGGCGGCCTAGCGGCCGCTGGGCCTGCGTGCGTCGGACCGTCCGCGCTCGTATCGGCGAACGCGCCGGTAACCGGTCAGCTGCCCCTCGTCGTCGAGGTCGACCTGATAGCTCGCCATCAGGCTCATCGTGTCCGGCACGCGTTCGAGCTCGAGGACCTCGATCTCCAACGTCCAGCCGTCCTCCGTCTGTTCGAAGGAGGAGACGCTCTCGGCAGCCATGCCGGTCAGCTCCGTGAGCTGGGTCCGCGCATGGCGCAGGACCTCCATGGGGCTCGGCCGCTTCTCTGCCACGCCGTTTCCTTTGTCCGAATTCTGCGACTTCCGGGAATTCTGAGGATCTTGTGTGTTTTTAGTGTTGGACATGGCCACCTCTTGATTGCGGGTGGCCGCTATGTCGGCGACCAAACATTCACGCGGTGCGCACCGCGTCCAGCCTGCGGCGGGCGGGTCCGAGAGCGCGGCCGCGGCCCATGACGCCGTCCCAGGGGTCGGAGCGGGCCTGTTCGACGGCGTCGGCGATGGTCCAGCGGCGGGCGTGCAGGGCCGGGTCGTCCAGCTGGGACCAGGCGATCGGGGTGGCCACAGGGGCGCCGGGACGGACCCGGACGGTGAGCGGCGCGACCGCGGTCTGCGCGTAGGCGTTGCGGCCGATGTCGAGGTAGAGCCGGTCGCCGCGCTCCTTCTTGCGGGCGGCGGTGGTGAGCCGGTCGGGATGCGCCGCGGCCAGGGTGTCCGCGACGTCCCGGGCGAAGGCGCGGACCTCGTCGAAGTCGTGGTCCGCGTTCAGCGGCACGACCACGTGCAGTCCGCGCGAACCGGTGGTCATCAGCCCCGAGGGCAGCTTCAGCTCCCCGAGCAGGTCGCCGAGGAGCGAGGCCGCCTCGCGCACCGCCTCGAAGTCGTCCCTGGGGGTCCCCCCAGGCCCTTCAGGCACTGGGGGAGGGTCGAGGTCGAAGACCATGCGGTCGGGCCGGTCGAGGCCGGCGGCCCGGGACAGCCAGCGGTGCAGCGTGACGGCGGCCTGGTCGGCGAGGTAGAGCAGGGTGGCGGTGTCGTCGCACACGGTGTGGCAGACCGTGCCGCCCTCCTTGGCGACCTCGACCCGGGTGATCCACTCCGGGTAGCTCTCCGGGGTGTTCTTCTGCATGAAGCGCGGCCCGTCGAGGCCGTCCGGATGCCGCTCCAGCATCAGCGGGCGGCCGCGCAGGTGCGGCAGCATCAAGGGCGCGGCGGAGCGGTAGTAGTCGGCCAGGTCGCCCTTGGTGTACTCCTTCGCGTCGCCGTCCCCGGGGAAGAGCACCTTGCCGGCCCGGTGGATCCGCACGGTGCGGCGCCCGGCCCGCACGGTGCGTACTGCGTCGTCACTCACCGCACGACCGCCTCCTCGACCAGCAGCTTCCCGGCTGCCGCGATCGCCTCGGCGTCGATGCCGGCCGCGTGCAGCTGTTCGTCCGGGGAGGCCGAGCCCGGCATCGTGCGGACGGCGAGGCGCACCAGCCGCGGCACGGGCCGCCCGTCGAGGAACGCGTCCAGGACGGCGTCGCCGATGCCGCCCTCCTCGTGGTGGTCCTCCACGGTGATCAGGCAGCCGGTGTCCTCGGCGGCCCGGCGCAGGGTCTCCCGGTCGACGGGCTTGACCGAGTACAGGTCGATCACACGGGCCTGGATGCCGTCGCGGTCCAGCGCGTCGGCGGCGGCCAGCGCCTCCGGCACGGTGACGCCCGCGGCGACCAGGGTCAGCCGGTCGTCGGACGAGGAGCGCAGCACCTTGCTGCCGCCGACGGGGAACTCCTCGTCGGGGCCGTAGATCACCTTGCTCTCGCCGCGCGAGGTGCGCAGGTAGCGGATGCCCTCGCAGCCGGCCATCGCGGCAACCAGCTGCGCGGTCTGGTTGGCGTCGCACGGGTACAGCACGGTCGAGCCGTGCACCGCGCGCATCATCGCGAGGTCCTCCAGGCCCATCTGGGAGGGACCGTCCTGGCCGATGGCGCTGCCGGCGTGGCTGCCGACGAGGTTGATGCCGGCGCCGCTGACGGACGCCATGCGCACGAAGTCGTAGGCGCGGGTCAGGAACGCCGCGAAGGTGCCGGCGTAGGGCACCCAGCCGCGCGAGGCGAGGCCCACGGCCGCCGCGACCATCTGCTGCTCGGCGATGTAGCACTCGAAGTACCGCTCGGGGTGCTCCTTGGCGAAGAACTCGGACCGGGTGGAGTCACCGACCTCGCCGTCGAGGACGACGACGTCGCCGCGTCCGCCGCCGAGGGCGGCCAGCGCCTCGCCGTAGGCGTTGCGGGTGGCGACCTCGTCTCCCTTGTCGTAGCGGGGCAGTTCGACGTGCCCGGCGCGGACGGCGTGCAGCATGCGGGCGGCGGGCGGCTCCTGCACCTGGACGCGCAGGTCGCGCCGGCCGCCGAGTTCGGCGATCGCCTCGTCGGCGTCCGGCAGGGGCTTGCCGTGCAGTCCCTCGCGGTCCTGGACGGCCTCGACGCCCTTGCCCTTGAGGGTGCGGGCGATGACGGCGGTCGGCTGTCCGGTGGTGGACAGCGCCTCGCCGTACGCCCGGTCGATCGCGTCCACGTCGTGCCCGTCCACCTCGATCGTGTGCCAGCCGAAGGCCTGGAAGCGGCGGGCGTAGGCGTCGAGGTCGTGCCCGTGCCGGGTCTCGCCGCGCTGGCCGAGGCGGTTGACGTCGACGATCGCGGTGAGGTTGTCGAGACGCTCGTACGCCGCCTGCTCGGCGGCCTCCCAGATGGAACCCTCGGCCATCTCGCTGTCCCCGCACAGCACCCACACCCGGTAGTCGGCGTGGTCCAGCCGCTTGCCGGAGAGCGCTATGCCGACGCCGACGGGCAGTCCCTGGCCGAGCGAACCGGTGGCCGTCTCGACCCACGGCAGCCTGCGCGGCGTCGGGTGCCCTTCGAGACGGCTGCCCAGCTTGCGGAAGGTGAGCAGCTCCTCGTCATCGATGGCGCCGGCCGCCTTGTACGCGGCGTAGAGCAGGGGCGAGGCGTGTCCCTTGGACAGGACGAAGCGGTCGTTGCCCGGGTGGGCGGGCCGCTCGAAGTCGTACCGGAAGTGGTTCGCCATCAGCACGGCCATCAAGTCCGCGGCGGACATCGAGGACGTCGGATGCCCGGATCCCGCAGCCTGCGCCGCACGCACCCCGTCCACACGCAACTGCTGCGCGAGCTCGACGAGTTCATCGGTGTTCATGAATCTCCCTCCGCGGGTATGTCGGTACGCCTGACGGGGCCGGGGGGTTCGACCGGCTCACCGCCGGGGTGGGTCTTGGCGGGTGCGCTGCTGGGCGGGGCCTTGGCGGGTGCGGCGTCGGGGTGGTTCTTGGCGGGTACGCCACCGGGCTGCTTCTTACCGGGCTCACCACCCGTCTTCTTCTTGGCCGTTCGGCCACCCGACCGGTGTTTCGCGGCCTGCCCGCCCGTCTGCTTCCTGGTTGCCCCACCGCCTGCGCGACTCTTCGCCGAGCTGCCGCCCGGCCGTTCCTTCGCGGGCTCCGTGTGCGACCGGCTCTCCGCGGACTCGCCGCCGGACGAACCCTTCGCGGGCGTGGCAGCCGGCTGCCCCTCGGCAGCCGGGGCGCCCGGCCGGCCCTCAGCCGCCACCGCGCCCGGCCGCCCCGTGGCCGACCCGCCGTCGGCCTCGTTCTCCTCGGGCGCCGCCTCCCGCTCTCCCCCGGGTACCCGGGCCAGCTCCGGTGATGCGGTGTCCAGGGGGACCGACCAGGAGCGGACGAGGCCCAACTGGACGCCCTGGCGGGGCAGTACGGCGTCGAGGAGCCAGTCCGCGGCGACGCGTATGCGGTTGCCGGGCATCGCCGCCAGGTGGTAGCCGCGGGTGACCGGTCCCGCCAGCGGGCCGGGCAGATGGATGCCGAGCGGGTTGGCCGCGGCCTTCGCGCCGCCCAGGTCGACCACGAAGCCCAGGTCGCGGTGGCGGTAGACGCGCCGCTCACCGGCGCCCAGGGACGCGGCGACGTTCTGCGCCACGACCTTGCCGTGCCGCCAGGCGTGCTGCGCGGTCATCGGCGTGTACTTCCCCGGGTCGTTCAGATCCGGCACCGCGGCGGCGTCACCGCACGCGAACACCTCGGGCCGGCCCGGCAGTTGGAGGTGCGGGTCGACGAGCAGCCGCCCGCGCTCCAGCGGCTGCCCGATGCTCTCGACGAGCGGATCCGGCCGTACCCCGACGCACCACACAAGGGTGCGGGTGTCGACGAACTCCCCGTCGCTCAGCAGGACTCCGTCATGCGTGGCCTCCTTCACGGAGGTGCCCATGCGCACCTCCACACCCCGTTGCCGCAGCACCCGGTCGGCGGTGCGCGAGAGCCGCTCGTCCAGTTCGGGCAGGACGCGCGGCGCGATGTCGAGCAGCAGCCAGCGCGGCCGTATGCCGTGCCGCAGCGGATGCTTGCGGACCTGCGCCTCGGTGTACCGCTGCCCCTGCGCCGCGACCTCGGTGCCGGTGTAGCCCGCGCCCACCACCACGAACGTGCACCGGGCGGCACAGTGGCCCGGGTCGTCCGCCGCGGCGGCGAGCTCCACCTGCCGGGTGACGTGGTCGCGCAGGTACAGCGCCTCGGGCAGCCCCCTGAACCCGTGCGCGTGCTCGGCGACCCCCGGGACCGGCAGCAGCTTGTTGACGCTGCCGACGGCCAGCACGAGCCGGTCGTAGGGCAGCGATCCGCGGTCGCCCTCGGGGCCGGTGTAGTGCACCACCCGCCCGTCGAGGTCGACGGAGTCCGCCTCCCCGAGCACCGGCCGGACGTGCGGCAGGGTGCCGGAGAGGGAGACCGCCACCCGCCGCGGTTCCAGGATCCCGGCGGCGACCTGGGGCAGCAGGGGCAGATACAGGAAGTAGTCGGTCGGGTTCAGCAGGGTGATGTCGGCCTTGCCCCGTGCCAGCCGGGAGAGGTCACGGGCAGTCCGGTACCCGGCGAAGCCGGCACCGACGATCACGATGCGGGGTCGAGCCACGGTTCGCCTCCGGCGCTGTCGCGTACGTCGTGCGGAGCCTTCCGCGTCCCCCTGGTCAGGGCGCCCAAACGGGTCGGGGCACCCGAAGGTGTACCGGTTGCCGCCCCGGGCCCCGGGTACCCGGGCGGCGTCCCCTTCGCACCCAAACCCACCGGAGGTGCCCCCCATGCCCGAGTACGGCTATTTCCTCTCCTGTGAGGAGTTCGGTCCCGCGGACCTCGTCGAGCAGGCGAGGATGGCCGAGCAGGCCGGGTTCCGGTCCCTGTGGATCTCGGACCACTACCACCCCTGGAACGACGCACAGGGCCAGAGCGCCTTCGTGTGGTCCGTGATCGGCGCCCTCTCGGAGGCGGTGTCGCTGCCGATCGAGACGGCGGTCACCTGCCCGACCGTACGGATCCACCCGGCGGTGGTGGCGCAGGCCGCGGCGACCTCGGCCGTGATGACGAACGGCCGCTTCCGGCTCGGCGTGGGCACGGGCGAGGCGCTCAACGAGCACATCCTCGGGCATGTCTGGCCGCCCGCGACCGTCCGCATGGAGATGCTGGAGGAGTCGATCCAGATCATGCGCCGGCTGTTCACCGGCGAGGAGGTCACCCACTACGGCACCCACTACAAGGTGGAGAACGCCCGCCTCTACACGGTCCCCGACGAGCCCGTCCCGATCGACATCTCCGGCTTCGGCCCGGCCGCCACGAAGCTCGCGGCGCGCGTGGGCGACGGCTACATCACGATGATGCCCGAGGAGCCGATGGTGGAGCAGTTCCGCAAGGGCGGCGGGGGCGGCAAGCCGGTCAGCGGCGGCACGAAGGTCTGCTACGGCACCGACCGCGAGGAGGCCCTGCGCACCGTCCGCGAGCGGTGGTTCAACCAGTTCCTGCCGGGCGAGATGAGCCAGATCCTGCCCTCGCCGAAACACTTCGAGCAGTTGGAGCCGCTGGTCACCGAGGAGATGGTGCGCGAGAACGCGGTGTGCGGGGACGACGTCGACGAACACGTCTCGGCCCTGACGGCCTTCGCCGACGCCGGCTTCGACCGGGTCTACGTCAACCAGATCGGACCGGATCAGCGCGGCTTCTTCGACTTCTACCGTACGAAGGTGCTGCCGCAGCTCCAGCAGTCGTGAAGGAGCGCCGATGAAACTGCACCGTCCCGTCGTGTCCGTGTACACCGTACCGACCGACGCACCCGAGGCGGACGGCACGCTGGCCTGGTCGTCCACGACGATGGTGATCGCGGAGGTGTCGGCGGACGAGACGACCGGCACGGGCTGGACGTACGGGCCCCCGGCGGTCGGGGAGTTCGTCCGCGACCAGCTCGCCCCGCTGCTGGAGGGCCGCAGCGCCCTCGACATCCCCGCCGCCCACGACGCGATGTGCCGCGCGGTGCGCAACGCGGGCCGTCCCGGGATCGCCGCCTGCGCCATCTCCGCCGTCGACATCGCCCTGTGGGACCTCAAGGCCCGCCTGCTCGGACTCCCCCTGGCCCGCCTGCTCGGCGTCTGCCGCGAGCGGGTCCCGGTCTACGGCAGCGGCGGCTTCACGACGTACCACGACACGCACCTGGCCGCGCAGCTCAACGGCTGGGTGCACGGGCAGCACATCCCGCGCGTCAAGATCAAGATCGGGGAGGGCTGGGGCCGGGAGGTCTCCCGCGACCTGGCCCGGGTCCGCGCGGCCCGCCACGTCATCGGCCCCGAGGCCGAGTTGTACGTCGACGCCAACGGCGCCTACACCCGCAAGCAGGCGGTACGGGTCGGCCGGGCCCTCGCCGAGCTGGGTGTCGGCTGGTTCGAGGAGCCGGTCTCCTCGGACGACCTGACGGGCCTCAGACTCGTCCGCGACGCGCTGGTGTGCGACGTCGCCGCCGGCGAGTACGGCTACGACCTGCCCTACTTCGCCCGCATGATCTCGGCGGGCGCCGTCGACTGCCTCCAGGCCGACGCGACCCGCTGCGGCGGCCTGACGGAGTTCCTGCGCGCCGCCGCGCTGGCGCAGGCGCACGGGCTGGAGATCTCCGCCCACTGCGCCCCGCACGTCCACGCCGCGGCGGCCGCCTCGGTCCCCAACTTCCGCCATCTCGAGTGGTTCCACGACCATGTGCGCATCGAGGACATGTTCTTCGACGGGGCGCTGGATCCGACGGGCGGCACGGTAGGTCCGCTGACCGGCCTCGGGCACGGCCTGACGCTGCGGACGGACGACGTGGAGGAGTACCAGGTGGCCTAGGGGGTGTCGCGGCACACGCGTCTGAGCCGGGAAGGCCCGGCCGGTTTCCCGGCCGGGCCTTCCCGGCTCAGAGTGATTCAGGCCCGCGCCTTGCGGGCCAGTCTGCCGGCCGCAAGCACTCCGGCGCCGAGGGTCAGGGCCGTCCCGACCCGGCCGCGGTTGCGGGACATCCAGTCCTGGGCGCTGTCGCCGTGCGACTCCTCGTCGAAGCGGCCGTGCGCCCCGAAGTCCCGTCCGTGCGGCCCGTCCGCCGGACTCCACAGGTTGCCCGGCTCGCCGTGCTCGCCCTTGTCCTGCTGGGCGTCGAAGCCGGTGCGGGCGAGGTAGCGGTCGAGCAGCCCGGGGGCGACCGCGTTGGCGAGCAGTGTGCCCACCGTCGAGCCGCCGACCCAGTACTCCCGCCGCCGCGCGTGGGACGCCGCGTGCACGACCGCCCGGGCCGCGACCTCCGGCTGGTACACCGGCGCGACGGGCCGGGCCCGCCCCGGCATCCGGCTCAGCACCCAGTCGAACTGCGGGGTGTTCATCGCCGGCAGCTGCACCATCGTCGTCCGCACCCGGGTGCCCGAGTGCAGCAGCTCGCAGCGCAGCGACTCGTTGAACCCCTGGATCGCGTGCTTCGCTCCGCAGTACGCCGACTGCAGCGGAATCCCGCGGTAGGCGAGCGCGGAGCCGACCTGCACGATCGTGCCCCGGTCCCGCGGCAGCATGTGGTGCAGCGCGGCTTGGGTGCCGAACACGCAGCCCAGATACGTCACTTCGGTCACCCGGCGGAACTCGTCCGGGGTGATCTCGGTGAACGGCGCGAAGACTCCGGAGAAGGCGTTGTTGACCCATACGTCGATGTGCCCGAAGGCGTCGACGACCTGCTGGGCCGCGTCGTGCACGGCCTTGGCGTCGGCCATGTCCACGGGGACGACCAGGGCCTCGCCGCCGGACCGCTGCACCTCGTCAGCGGCCGCGGCGAGACCTTCGCGTCCCCGGGCCAGCAGGGCGACCCGGTCGCCACGGGCGGCGAAGGCCAGGGCCGTGGCCCGCCCCACGCCGCCGCTGGCCCCGGTCACCACCACGGTCCTGCGGTGCTTCGGCATCGGTTCGCTTCCACCCTTGCGCACCAGGCATCACGCCCGGTGGTGCGGCTGCTCGGGGTCGCTCTCGCCGACGCGCGATGCCGTGGTCCCGGTGCCGTCGGGCGTGGCCGAGCCCGCCGTGGGTGCGACCGGCGGCACCGGCGGGTACAGCGTGCCCGCACCGGCGCCGGACGGGGGCGACGCGGGTGCCGAGCCGCCGACGACCCGGTCGCCCTGACCCGCGCCCGCCGCGAGTTCGGCGTCGTGTGCGGGGGTGGGCCGGGACGCGTGCGGCCGGGCCGCGCTGCGCAGGACGTAGGCGACGACGCCCAGGATCACCGCGGTGATGAGCGCGGCGGCCCAGTCGGGCAGGCCGATCGCCAGGGCCAGTCCCACGGCGAGCGCCACGGCCGCCCCCGCGTACAGGGCGACGGCTCCGGACGCTGCGTACAGCATCGCCGTACGACGCTGCTTGCGAGTCTGTTCGCGCAGTTCGTCGCGCACGGTCTCGCGCGCCACCTGCGCCAGCTCGTCGACCAGGTGCTTGTCCAGATGCTCCAGATGCTCCAAGCCTTCCATGCGTCCCCGGGTACCCGTACGGGCGTACGCATAACGCGCTCCGTCACGGCTGGAAAGCGCTGCGTCGGCCCCCGGCGCCCGGGTACCCGCGCCGCCGCACGACCGCACGACCGCACGGAAGAACCCTCACGGAACCCTCTACAGGAGAGCGCTATGACCGAGCGCATCGACGTCGTGGAGCTGCTCAAGGCGCAGCACACCCGGATACGAGAACTGTTCGACGAGGTGGCGAACACCAAGGGCGAGGACCGCAAGCGGCACTTCCACGACCTCGTCCGGCTCCTCGCGGTGCACGAGACCGCCGAGGAGGAAGTCGTCCACCCCTTCGCCCGCAAGAACATCGAGGGCGGCGAACAGGTCGTCAAGGACCGCATCGAGGAGGAGGAGAAGGCCAAGCGGGCACTGGACCGACTGGACGAGATGGACACGGACTCGCCGGAGTTCCTGGAGCGGTTCACGGCCCTGCGCCAGGACGTGCTCGCACACGCCGACAACGAGGAGCGCGAGGAGTTCGCGCACTTCCACGAGGTCGCCGACCGCGGCAGGCTGGTGACCCTGGCCCGCGCGGTGCAGGCGGCGGAGGCCCTGGCACCCACCCGCCCGCACCCGGGCACCGACACCGCCGTGAAGAACCTCGCGGTCGGCCCGGTCGCGGCCGTCATCGACCGCACCCGGGACGTCGTACGCAAGGCGATGGGCTGATCGGCGCGGCCGCCGGCTGATCCACGCCGGGGCGGCCGGGCAGGGGGCGATCGGGTGAAACGATCACCTTCCCCCGGCCGCCCCAACTAGGCTCGCCGCATGGACATTCTGGGAGCCACGCTGCGCGTCTGCGTCGACGACCTGGAGACCGCGGTCCCCTTCTACGAACGGCTCGCGGGCGGCCGGGCCCTCCGCTTCGAACGCGGCGGCGTCCAGGTGGCCGCCGTCGGCTGTTTCCTGCTGATGAGCGGGCCCGAGGCCGAGATCGAGGTGCTGCGCAAGGTCGCCGCGACGATCGCCGTCAAGGACGTCGACGAGGCGCACCGGGTGCTCACCGAGCTCGGCGCGCACATCATCGCCGGCCCGGTGGCGACACCGGCGGGCCGCAACCTGATCGCGATGCATCCGGACGGTGCGGTGTACGAGTACGTGGACCGCAACTCGTAGACCTCTCAGGACTCGGGGGGCCGCATCCTGAAGTCGTAGTGCGCCGGGAGCGGTTCGTCGGCCAGCCGTGCCCACAGCCGGCTGATGACCTCCGCGCCCTCCCGCAGGTCGGCGACCTCGAAGCCGGCCCGGAAGACGTCCCGCGCATCCTCCCGCCGCCCCTCCGCGAGCAGCAACTGCGCCTCCAGCAGCCGGAACCGGCCACGCTCCCGGGTGGCCGGGTGCAGCCGCTCGAAGACGGCGCGTGCCTGGTCCGTGCGGCGCGCGGTGAGCAGGGTCTCGATCGCCTCGCGGCCGAGCGCGGCCGTGGCCGCCGTCCACCGGTCCCCGTTGTCGCGCCGCTCGTGGCACAGGTCGTCGAAGGCCTCCGCGTAACGGTCCGCGGCCCGCTCGTGGTTGCCGGCCTCCCGGTCGGCGACGGCCAGGCAGCGCAGCAACGGCCAGAGGGACGGCGCGAGTTCGAGGGCCCGCTCCCAGCTGCGCACCGCCTGCGCGAGGTCGCCGTCGTGCCACTGGGCCACACCCAGGTGGTACTCGGTGAGCGGGGTCGCGGGCGTGGTCTCCAGCATGTCCCGCCAGTGCGGGGCGACGAGTGTCTCGCCGGGCGGCCGCACCCGGCGCGGCTCGGGCAGGGAGCCGGCGCGCAGCAGATGCAGCCAGGGCTCCTGGGCCTCGCCGAGGGTGCTCTCCTCGAAGGGTGTGCCGGGCAGCTTGAAGCCTGCGCGCAGCACTTCGAGCGCGCCCCAGCCGGAGCCGGTGGCGAGGATCTCGCCGGGTTCGGTGTCGGCGTGCGGTGCCCAGGCGGCATGGGCCGCGTCGACGCCGGCGCGCGGCAGCGCGGCCTCCAGCCGGGCCTCGGCCCCGTCCACGACGGCCGCCCAGGAGGATCCGTCCGGCGCCGCGTCCAGCGGCCCGTACGCCTCCAGCCAGCTCACCTCGCTCTCCGCCTCCAGCCGTACGTGCTCCAGCTGGGTACGGGCGAGCCCCGCCTGGATCTCGCAGTAGCCGCCGGTGCCCGGCTCGGTGAGCCAGTCCTGCCAGCGCCGCCCGCCGTCGCCGGTGCCCCAGACGAACAGCTTGCGGCCGCGCAGCACGTCGGTGGAGGTCTGCACCAGACCGTGCCCGTCGGCGTCGAGGGCGGCGATCCACCGGCGCCGGTCCCCGGGCAGTTCGTAGAAGTAATCGGCGGCGTAAGGGCTGTTGAGCGGATACGTGCGGTCGATTCCCTCGTACGACGGCACGGGCACCCGGCGCAGCCGGTGCTCGTAGCCGAACTGCCATGCCTCCTCGGCGGGTGCCAGGACCCGGCGCTCCTCCGGCACGGCGATGTTGGACCACCAGTAGACCGGCGCCGGCCGTTCGTGCGGATTGCGGATGCGGACGCCGACGTACAGGAAGTCGGAGTGCCTCGGCAGCCACAGGTCGATCTGGAAGGGCAGGTCGCGCAGCCGCTCCCACTCCCACAGCCGGAGCATCTCACCGCCGTCGGGGGCGGGGACGCGGGCGGCGTGCAGCGGGGCGCAGGACAGGGTGGTGTGGCCGGTGGCGCCGATGTTCCACTCGATGCCGCCGGAGTACCAGGCGCCGTTGAGCGCGAAGTTGGCGGGCTGGAACACGGGGTTGCGGTAGAGGAGTTCGCGGCCGGTCGGCTTGTGCAGGAGCGAGGCGATCCGGCCGCCGAGGCCGGGCAGGACGGTGGCGCGCAGCCGGTCGTTCTCGAGCACGAGGGCGTCGATGCGCCGGGGCTCGCGCGCTCTGCCGTAGCCGTCCCGCACGCGCACCGGGAGCAGGCTGCGCAGGGGCTCGTAGCCCGCCTGCCGCGCCATGTCGCGCGGCAGCTCCTCCAGGTCGCGGTCGTCGATGCGGTGTACCTCGTGGAGCAGCCGCAGCGGGGGCAGGGGGTTGTCCGGACCCAACTGCGCCGCGGGCAGAGTCAGTACCTCACGTCGGATCGTCGTCACGATCACCATGGAAGCCGCTCGCCGGTGAGCTGACCAGGGGAGGTATCGGTCAGGATTGCGCAAAGGCGCCGGCGAGGAAATTCCGCGTGGGGGCCGTCCTCGCCGACGTACAGTCGGGCCTTCGACGGACATGGAGCACGGGAGCAGGGATGAGCGAGCAGCACACGTACCGGGTGATCGTCCGGGGCACATGGGACGGGCTGACCGACGATGCCCGGCAGCGGCTGCTCGCCGAGGCCGGCGAGCACGGCATGACGAGCATGCGGTTCGCCGAGGAGGGCTCGCTGTCGTACGAACCGGCGCCGCTGAAGCACTTCTCGATGCGCTACGTCGTGGTGTCCGACGCGGCGGACGGCGAGGAGATGGCGGCCGCGATCGCCGAGGACCGCGCCGAGGCCGCGCTCACCGGCCTCGGCTACGGCTTCCGCGACCTCAGGTCGACCGTCACCGACCTCGACGCCATGAAGATCAACCGGAAGCCCGCATCTCGACGGTGATCGCCCACCGCTCGTGGTCCCGCCAGTCGCCGTCGATGTAGATCATCTTCGGTGAGAAGCCCTCGAGGCGGAAGCCGCAGGAGCGGGCCAGGGCGATGGACGCGGCGTTCTGCGGCTGCACGTTGATCTCCAGCCGGTGCAGCCGCATCGGGCCGAAGGCGTGGTCCACGACGAGGTTCAAGCCCTCGCGCATCAGCCCGCGCCCGGCCGCGTGCGCGAAGGCGCCGTAGCCGAGCGCGCCGCACTGGAAGCCGCCCTCGACGATGTTGTTGATGTTGACGAAGCCGGCGATGGCCCCGCCGCCGTGTTCGCCGCCCGTCCGGCCCTCCTTCTCGCAGACCAGGAACCCGGCCTTGGTCGGGTCCTCGATCAGCCGGCTCGCGTACGCGGTGTAGGCGCTCGGGGAGTCCGGCGGGAACAGCCAGGGCTGGTGCAGCTCCTTGCTCTCGCGGGCGCGGGCGCTGAACTCGGCGCCGTCCTCGTAGCTGAAGTGACGTATGCCCACGCGGGGGCCTTCGGCGAGATAGCGGGATGCGGTGTGCGGCATCCCGCCACCCTACGGCGGGGTCATCCCCCCAGCACGGGCAATTCCAGGGCCCCGGTGTCCCCGGGCGAGCTGACCACGGTCACCGGCTTGATCCCCCGGTTGCCGAAGTACGCGTCGTCGCTCGCCGCGATCACGAACCGCAGCCGGTGCCCCTTCTCGTAGCGGTGCACGATGCCCGGCAGCGTCACGGTGAAACTTTTGCTCACGTCCGGCACCCGGACCGGCGCGACCAGCCGGTGCACCAGCGTCTTGCTGCCGTCGGGCGCGATGTCGTAGAGCTTGGCGAAGAGCACGAGCCGGTCGGCGGCGTTGCCGGAGTTCTGGGTTCGCGCCGCCGTCGGGGAGAGGACCTTGAGCGTGGCCCGGGGCGCGCCGACGACGTCCGTGGCGCGGGCGAGCGGTGCGCCGGTCCAGCCGAGGTAGGTGCCCGCGGTGTCGTACGGCCCCGGGTCCGGCAGCCCGATGGTCCCGGCCAGCGAGCTCTCCGAATGGCTCGTGGGCGTCAGCAGGTTGGCGTACGTACGGCTGCCGCGCGCTACCTTGCGGCGGTTGTCGACGAGCTTGCCGTCGCCGGAGAGGTAGTAGGTCCGGCTGAGCGCGGGGAGCCGGCCGGCGGTGGCGTAGGTGTGGGCGGGGTCGGTGATCCAGTCGCGGTAGTAGGCGAAGGCCGGGCTCGTGTCGGTGTTCCGCCCGTGCAGATAGCGGTCGAACCAGGAGAGGATTCGCCTGCCGACGTAGGAGGACTCCAAGTTGCCCTTGCTGAGGTCGAGTTCACCGCTCGCCGGGTCGGTGATGCCGCCGCTGTGGCCCCACGACTGCCAGATCATCTTGGCGGTGGTGCCCTGCGCCGTGAGCGTCCGGTACGTCGCGGCCGCCTCGTTGAGGTTGAACAGGCTGTCGGCCTGTCCCTGGATCAGCAGGGTGGGCGCCTTGACCCGGCTGAGGTACGACACCGGGGAGACGCTGCGGGCGTAGGCGAGCATCGCGGCGGTCGGGGCGGAGCGGTAACTCCCGGAGTTCAGCGTGCGGATGGTGTCGCAGGCCTTGGTGACGAAGTGCAGGCAGGTGAGGTTGTTGTAGCGGGAGGGGTCGAGGTTCGGCTGGGTCAGCGGCTGGCCCTCGCCGATGAGGTAGAAGCCGTTGGTCCACTGCCACTTGAAGGCTCCGGGGACGGCACTTGAGGCGTTGTTCGGGTCGAGCGAGTAGGCGAGGTCGTGCCAGGTGATCAGGGGGACGAGCGCGTCGACGCGGTGGTCGACCGCGGCCGTCGCCATCTGGATGGCGCCGCCGTACGAGCCGCCGATCATGCCGACCCGCGGGTCGCCCGCGCGGTCGAGGGTGACGTAGTCGGCCCGGGTGCCGTCGTCGGCGGCGCGCCTGCCGCCGAGGAAGTCGATGAGCCGTGAGGCGGCCGTGCCGTCGATGCCCGGGTCGTCGAGCGAGATCAGGCAGCCGGACCTGCCGAAGCCGAGCCCGGAGTAGATCAGGGACACGTAGCCGCGCTCGGCGAAGGCCTTGCCGATGCCGTCGGTCGAACCGTCGGACTTGCTGCCGCCGAAGCCGTTCGTGGCGACCACGGCCGGGGCGGGGTGGGCGCGGTCGACGCCCGCGGGGCGGTACAGATCGGCGTCGACGGTGCAGCTTCGGCCGCCCGCCTGGACGGTGAACTTCAGCGCGGAGACGGTGTATTGGCCGGTCGAGGCCGCTGGAGCGGTGAGTGCCAGGGGTGCGGTGAGCGCCGCGCCCAGGGCGAGGGCGAGGACGGCTCGGGATCTGGGCACGCGTCGGGACACTGAGACCTCCACACTCGGGACAGCCCTGCTTACCGACCAGTAAGTACCGGCCGGTTGTCATGGTGTGACACGTGTCAGACGAGGTCAATCGCCCAGTCGGGTGTTGTTGACGGATATTCAGTGAAGGCCGGTCAGCGCAGGGCCGGCTGATCGAGCGTCAAGGTACCCGCGTCCGCGTCCAGTTCGGCCGTCACGCCCAAGGGCACCGTCAACGCGCCCGCGCAGTGCCCGAATCCGAACTCCTCGACGACGGGGACGCCGAGGCCGGCGAGCCGGTCGACGAGCACCGTGCGCACGGCGTCATAGGGACCGCACTCCTCCCACGACCCGAGCGCGATCCCGGTGATGCCCTCCAGCCACCCGCTGCGCTGGAGCTGGGTCAGCATCCGGTCGACGCGGTACGGGCGTTCGCCGACGTCCTCGAGCAGCAGCAGCCCGCCCCGGGCGCCGTCGCGGGCGTGCGGGGTGCCGAGGTCCGTGGCGAGCAGGGCCAGACAGCCGCCGACCGTGACGCCCCGGGCCCGCCCGGGCGCCAGGGTCGCGCCGGCGGACGCGATGACGCGGGCCTGCTCCGGTGCGAACAGCGTGGTCCGCAGGTGCTCCTGCGCCCGCGCGTTCTTGATGAAGTCGACGCCCGCGGCGGCCGGGCCGTACAACGTGACCAGGCCCAGCCGGCCGGCGAACGCCTGGTGCAGGGTGGTGGCGTCGCTGAAGCCGACGAACACCTTGGGCCCGGCGGCCCGCATCGCCTCCCAGTCGAGCAGATCGACCATCCGCTGCGCCCCGTACCCGCCCCGGGCGCACAGCACCGCGTCCACCGACGGGTCGCACCAGGCGCGCTGCAAGTCGGCCGCGCGGTCCGCGTCCGTGCCCGCCAGGTAGTCCAACTCGCCGTGCCGACCCAGCACATGGGGTGCCACCACGGGGTCGAGGTCCCAGCCGCGCAGCACGTCGAGCCCCGCCTGCACCCTCTCCTCGGGCACGGTCCCGCTGGGGGCGACGACGGCCACGCGGGCGCCGGGCGCGAGCCGGGACGGCCGCCGCAGTTCCTTGACGTGCTCGCTCACTTGGACAGCTCCAGGGTCGGGACGCCCTGCGAACTGAGTCCGAACACCTGGGCGTACAGGGAGAGTTCGGACTCCAGGACACGGATCATGGTGTCGGCACGGCGGAACCCGTGCCCCTCGCCCTCGAAGGCGATGTACGCGTGCGGCACGCGGCGTCCCTCCATCCGTTCCAGGAACCGCTCGCACTGCGCGGGCGGGCAGATCACGTCGTCCAGGCCCTGGAGCAGCAGGAAGGGCGCGGTGATGCGATCGGCGTGCTCGGCGGGCGAGCGCTCCGCGTACCGACCGGGCACCTCGGCGAGCGGCCCGACCAGCGTCTCCAGGTACTGCGACTCGAAGTCGTGGGTCTCCCCCGCGCCCCAGGTCGCGAGGTCGAGGATGGGGTACAGGATCGTGCCGCAGGCGTACAGGTCGGTGGCGGTGAGCGAGGCGGCCGTGGTCCAGCCGCCCGCGCTGCCGCCGCGGATCGCCAGCCGCGCGCGGTCGGCGGTGCCCTCCTCGGCGAGCGCCAAGGCGACCGCCGCACAGTCCTCGACGTCGACCACGCCCCACTGCTCGCGCAGCCGGCCCCGGTACTCGCGCCCGTACCCGGTCGAGCCGCCGTAGTTGACCTCGGCGACGCCGATCCCGCGGGAGGTGAAGTAGGCGATCTCCAGGTCGAGCACGAGGGGCGCCCGGCTGGTGGGGCCGCCGTGCACCCAGACGACGTAGGGCGGCAGTTCCTCGCCGGGGGCGACGCAACGCGGGTTGTGGGGCGGGTAGATGTGCGCGTGGATGTCGCGTCCGGCGGGTCCGGTGAAGCTGCGGATCTGCGGCTCCGGGTAGTAGGCGGGGTCGACGGCGTCGTCGTGCTCGGCGCCGATCACCCGGGCCCGGCCGGTCCGCGTGTCCAGCTCCACGACCTCGTACGCGCTGCGCGGACTGGCCCCGACGGTGACGACGCGCTCGCCGTGCACCGCGAGCGTGGAGGCGAACTCGGTCCAGGGACCGGCCGCGTCGACGACCTCGCCGGTCTCGGGGTCCAGTATCCCGAGCGCGGTGGCGCCCCGGCCGTGCACGACGGCGATCGGGCCGCCGGGCAGCGGGGCGAACCAGCGCTGGCCGAGCTTCCACAGCGGCCCGCCGAACTCCTCCTCGCGCGCGCAGAGCGGAACACCGTCGCGGTAGAGGTTCCACCAGCCGGTGCGGTCGCTCGCGTACAGCAGCGCGCCGTCGGCTGCCCACTCCGCCTGGGCGATCGACTCGTCCGATCCCCCGGCGACCGTGCGCGCCTGGCGAAAGGTTCCGGCGTCGTCGATCCCGGCGACGATCAGCTCCGTGCCGTCCCACGGCATACGGGGATGGTCCCAGGCCAGCCACGCCGCGCGCCGCCCGTCGGGCGAGAGGCGGGGCCCGGTGACGAACCGGTGCCGGGCGTCGGTGAGTTCGCGTACGGCGTCCCGGTCCTCGGCCGCCGAGCCGTCCAGCGGCACCGCGGCCGGCACACGGCGCACGTCGGTGGGCCCCTCGCCGGTGAACTCCTCCAGCACTCCCCACACTTCACCACGTTCGATGAGCACCTGCGGCTCTGCCCAGCGCAGCCCGCCGCCCACCGGCGACACCGGGGTGAGGGGGCGCGGGTCGCTTCCGGGCTCGTAGCGGTAGAGCCGCTGGTCGGCGAAGTTCACGAACACCACGAGCGGCCGGCCGTCCACCACGGTGCCGGCCCAGGGCTCACCGCCGTACTCGATGACGCGGCTGCGCACGTTCCAAGGGGCGGGCAGCACAGCCTCCTCGCTGCCGTCGGCGCGCCGCCGCACCAGGGTGCGTCTGCCGCCCTCGGCGGGCCGGGGCTCGGTCCACCACGCCTCGTCGCCGACGAAGCCGACGAACTCGGGGCGCCCGTCGTGCGCGGCGGCGAGCGCCGCGTGGATGGGCGAGGGCCAGGATCCGTATGCCAGCGTCTGCACGTTCTCCCCCACCTTGCTCAGGCCGTCCGCAGGAACCGGTCGAGTACCCGCACGCCGAAGTGCAGTGCCCCGACCGGCACTCTCTCGTCGACTCCGTGGAACATGGCCTGATAGTCGTAGCCCGCCGGGAGCTTCAGCGGCGTGAATCCGTACCCGGTGATGCCGAGCCGCGAGAACTGCTTGGCGTCCGTGCCGCCCGACATGCAGTACGGCACGACGTGTCCCTCGGGCGCGAACTCCTCGAGGGCCCAGCGCATCTTCGCGTACGTCGGCGAGTCCACCGGCGCCTGGAGGGCCACTTCGCGGTGGTAGAACTCCCAGTCCACGCCGGGGCCGGTGAGTCGGTCCAGGGTGGTGCGGAACTCCTCCTCGGTGCCGGGCAGAAAACGGCCGTCGACGTAGGCGACGGCCTCCCCCGGGATCACGTTGACCTTGTACCCGGCGTCCAGCATGGTCGGGTTGGCGCTGTTGCGGACGGTCGCCTCGACCAGCTTGGCGGCCGGGCCGAGCTTGCGCAGCAGCCCGACCACGTCGTCCACTTCGTCCTCGAGACCGTAGAGCGCGGCGAGTTGGGCCAGTGAGGCCCGCACGGTCGGGCTCAGCCGCAGCGGCCACTCGTACTCGCCGATGCGGGTGACGGCGGCCGCGAGGCGGGTGACCGCGTTCTCCTCGTTGACCTTGGAGCCGTGTCCGGCCCGCCCGCGTGCGGTGAGCTTCATCCAGCCCGTGCCGCGCTCACCGGCCGCGACCGGGTAGATCTGCCGGCCGCTGCCGTCGTGGAAGGTGAAGGCCCCGGACTCGCTGACGCCCTCGGTGCACCCTTCGAAGAGCCCCGCGTGCTCGTCGGCGAGGAACCCGGAGCCGTCCCGGGCGCTGTCCTCCTCGTCGGCGGTGAACGCGACGACGATGTCGCGCCGGGGCCGGACGCCCTCGCGCGCCCAGGCCCGCACCATGGCCAGGATCATCGCGTCCATGTTCTTCATGTCGACCGCGCCGCGTCCCCACACCACCCCGTCGACCACCTCCCCGGAGAAGGGATGCACCTTCCAGTCCTCGGACTGGGCCGGGACGACGTCCAGATGACCGTGCAGGAGCAGCGCGCCGGCGGACGGGTCGGTTCCCTCGATGCGGGCCACGACGTTGGTCCGCCCCTCCGTGCGCTCCAGGAGCGTGGGTTCGAGGCCCGCCCCGGCCAGCTGCTCGGCCGCGTACTCGGCGGCGGGCCGCTCTCTGCAGTCCCCGCCGCCGCGGTTGGTCGTGTCGATGCGGATGAGATCGGAGGTGAACCGGACGACCTCGTCCAGCGCCTGCCCGTCAACCATATTGCTCCTCCACCGCGGCCGAGACGATCGTCGTGACCGCCTTGAAGGTACGGATGCACTCGTACATGGTGGCGCTGGTGTATGCCACCTTCCGCTCGCCGATCCGGTCCACGCCCGGCACGACGGTGGCGGACATCGCGAGGTGCTCGGCGTCGAACTCCAGGGCCATGGTGAACGGCCCGGCCTGCACCGGCTCGTGACGGACCGCCAGCCGCGCGGCCTCCTTGGCGGCGGCCCGGATGTCGGCGGCGGTCCTGGCCGGCGTGCGGCACACGGCGGCGTACCGCGAGACATGGTCCTTGACGGCGACCTTCAGCGCCTCGGGCGCGTATCCGAGGGCGTCCTCGCACGCCACGTCGTCACCGGTGACGAGGACGACGGGCACCCCGAACTCGGCGACGACGTGCGCGTTGAGCAGCCCCTCGCTGGCTCGTACGTCGTTCAGCCAGACGCCGGTGAGGGAGTTGGCGAGATACGTGTGCGCGAGGACCCCCTCCATCCCCGCCCCGGCGTGATACCCGATGAAGGCGATCCCGTCCACGTCCCCGTGCTGCACGCCCTCCACCATGGACAGGGACTTGTGCCGCCCGGTGAGCATCTCGGTGCGCTCGTCCAGCCGTTCCAGGAGCAGGTTGCGCATGCTCCAGTGGGCCTCGTTGACGAGGACCTCGTCCGCTCCTCCGTCGAAGAACCCCAGCACGGCGGCGTTCACGTCCGAGGTGAACATCGAACGGCACCGCTCCCACTGCGCGGTCCCCGGCAGCACGTCGGCCGGCCAGGTCACCCCCGTGGCGCCCTCCATGTCGGCGCTGATCAGGATCTTCATGGTGCGTCACGTTACGCGCCGCGGCCCGGACCGGCCAGGAACGCCGTCGTCTTCTCGCGCTGCGCGCTGATCACGCCCGGGCCAGGGGTCACCGGTCAGGTCACCGATCTGCACTGCAAGCCAGGGCCTCCCACGTGCGAGGAAGCCGGTCCTGGCGGACGCACCACCGGTCTTTGACTCCCCCGCCGGCGCCGCTTACGTTTTCGATAGTCGACCGGTCGGCTGGCGATGCCGCCGCTCGCTGCACCCCTATCTTTTCGAGCCGTCCGGCTCTCTCGACCATCCGACATGAAGACGGAGCAGACAGCATGCGCAACACCACCCTCGGCACCCACGGGCCGGAGGTCGGCGTCGTCGGCCTCGGCGCGATGGGAATGAGCTTCGCCTACGACATGGCCACCCCACGCGACGACGCGACGTCCGTCTCGGTCATCCACCAGGCGCTCGACCTGGGCATGACCCTGATCGACACCGCGGACGTCTACGGCCCATACACCAACGAGGAGCTCGTCGGCCGCGGCCTGGCCGGGCGGCGCGAGCGGGCGGTGATCGCCACCAAGGTCGGCCTGGAGGCCGTCGATCCCACCGGCGGCCCGGGCGGTTCGCCGGTGGTCAGGCCCAACGGGCGGCCCGAGCACGTCCGTTCCGCCGTCGACGCCGCCCTGCGCCGCCTGGGCACCGACCACATCGACCTCTACCAGCTCCACCGCATCGACCCCGAGGTCCCCGTCGAGGAGACCTGGGGTGCCATGGCCGAGGCGGTCGCCGCCGGGAAGGCCCGCCACCTGGGCCTGTCGGAGGTCACCGTCACCGTCGAGCAGATCCGGCGTGCCCAGGCCGTGCACCCGGTCACCACCGTGCAGGCCGAGTTCTCGCTGTGGACCCGTGACGTCCGCGACGAGGTACTGCCGTACTGCACGGAGCACGGCATCGGCCTCCTGCCGTACTCGCCCCTGGGCCGTGGTTTCCTCGCCGGTCGCTTCTCCTCCTTCGACGAACTCCCGCAGAACGACCAGCGGCGGCGCCTGCCGCGCTTCCAGCAGGACAACCTGCGGGCCAACCTCGACATCGCCGCCAAGGTGGGCGAGGTCGCCGACCGGATCGGTGCCACCCCCGCCCAGGTCGCCCTCGCCTGGCTCCTCGCCCAGGGCCCGTACGTCGTCCCCATCCCCGGCACCAAGACGCCGAAGTACCTCGCCGACAACGCGGGCGCGGCGGATGTGCGGCTGTCCCCCGCGGACCTCGCCGAGCTCGACGCCATGCCCGCCCCGGTCGGCGCCCGGTACTGACCGACGTCGTCCACAGGGCGTGGGCGCGGGAGTTCCCCTGCGCCCACGCCCTCACCTCGATGAGCCGGGCCTCAGGCCGTGCGCCCCGCCACCAGCCACTTCGACGGCAGCTCGATCCGGCTGCCGTCGGCCGCCGACTCCGTGGTGGTCAGGGGCAGTTCGCCGCTCGCCAGGACGGTGAGCCCGGCCGCGCGCACGTACTCGGGTACGGCGTCGTCGGCCACCTCGCCGGGTGCGATGCCGTGCTGGAAGATCGGGGCGAGCTTGGGCGGCGGTCCCGCGGGGCTCTGCGCCAGGCCCAGCAGGACGGGCTTGGCCGCCTCGGCGAGTTCGACGAGGAAGACACGCCCCCGGTCCCCGACGAGCGCGGCGATCCCGTCCACCAGCGGCTGCCGGTCGTCCTGCTCGGCCTGGTGGAGGACACCGCGCATATAGACGTTGACGTCGCCGAGTTCGGCGTGCATCGTCTCCGTCTCGCCCTTCTCGACGGCGTCCAGCACCCGGTACGTCGCCTGCCCGGCCGGGTCGGCGTGCCGCGCGTGGTCCACGGCGGCGTCCGACAGGTCGGCGCCGACGACGTGCCCGAAGCGTTCGGCGAGGAAACGCGTCTGGGTGCCGTTGCCGCAGCCCAGGTCCACCATCGCCAGGCCGGGGTCGGTGAGGTGCGGCTCGAAGAGGGCCAGATGGACGCCGGCGGTCAGCGCCGGTTCCGCGTCCCAGAAGACGGCTCCCTGCTCCTCGGGGGCCTCACGCCAGAAGCCCTCCCATGCCTCCCGGTACCGACTCGTCACGCTCATGACCGACTCCCCAGGGTGCGACGCGGTGACCCGCCCCAAGTGACGGGCCAGTACGGTCTATCGCGCCCTGGTCACGGCGACAAGCGCGTCGCGCATTCCTTCACTCCGCATTCGAGAGGCATGCGCTCCCGCGCGCCCTAGGCCCCGCTCCTACGGTCAGCGCCTCGGCAGAGTCAGCTCGAACCAGACGGTCTTGCCCGTCTTCGTACGGCTGGTGCCCCACGCGCGGGCGAGGGTGCTGACCACCCGCAGCCCGCGCCCGAACTCGTCGCACGGACCGGCGGTGCGCAGCGTCGGCAGTTCGTGGTCGTCGTCGTCCACCTCGCACAGCAGGGTGTCGCCCCGGATCAGCCGCAGCTCGACCGGGCGGCTGTGGGAGTGCCGTACGGCATTGGTGACCAGCTCGCCGACCAGCAGCTCGGCGGGATGGGTGAGCTTGGCGAGCCCCCAGTCGTGGAGCTGTTCGCGGACGACGGCACGCGCGCGGCCGACCTCGATCGGGTCGAGGGCCAGGCCCCACTCGGCCACGTCGTCCGGTGCCACGCCGTTGAGCCGGGCCATCAGCAGGGCCACGTCGTCCTTGCGGCCGCCGCGGGTGTTGAGGGCGCGGATGATCATGTCGCAGGCGTCATCCATGGAGGCGGCCGGGTGCGCCGCGGATTCGCAGAGCGTCGCCAGGCCCAGTTCGATGTCCTCGCCGCGCACCTCGACGAGGCCGTCGGTGCACATCACGAGCCGGTCGCCGGGCTCCACGCGCACGCGTACCGCCTCGAACGGCACCCCGCCGACGCCGATCGGCGCGCCCGTCGGCAGGTCGAGCAGATCGCTGCGGCCGTCCCCGGCACGGACCAGGACGGGCGGGATGTGACCGGCGTTGGCGATGTCCAGCTCGCCCGCGATCGGGTCGTAGACGGCGTACAGACACGTCGCGAGGTAGGTGTCACCGAGGCGCTGCGCGAGGTCGTCGAGGTTGCGCAGCAGCTGGGCGGGCGGCAGGTCGAGGGCGGCCATGGTCTGCACCGCCGTACGCAACTGGCCCATCATCGCGGCGGAGTTGAGGCCGTGGCCCATGACGTCGCCGACGACCAGGGCGGTGCGGGCGCCGGGCAGTTTCACCGAGTCGAACCAGTCGCCGCCGACGCGACCGAGCAGCGTGCCCGGCAGATAGCGGGTGGCGATGTCGCAGCCCGCCATGCGCGGCGGGATGTGCGGCAGCATGCTGTCCTGGAGGGTCTCGGCGACGCTCTCCTGGTAGGTGTACATGCGGGCGTTGTCGAGCACGAGGCCCGCGCGGGCGGCGAGTTCGGCGCCGGTCACGCGGTCCATGTCGTTGAAGACGGGCCGCTCCGGATGGCGCAGCAGGATCATGAACCCGAGCACGACGTTCCGCGCCTTGAGCGGCACGACCAGCATGGAGCGATGGGTGATCAGCGGCCGGATGTCGCGCTTCTCGAACTGCGCGGCGATCGCGTGGCCCATCTCCTCGCTGATGCGCGGCACCAGGACGGGCTCGCCGCTGGTCATGCACTGGAAGAACGGCGTGTGCGCAGGGAAGGGCATGGCCTCGCCGACGGGCACGACGTCGTCCCAGCGGCCCGGCTCGTCGGTGTGCTCGAGCGCGACCCGGTGCCACATCGTGGTCGTGTCCGGCACGCCGTCGGGGAACCCCTCGCCGGCGACGACCTGTTCGCGCAGATAGGTGCCGGCGACGTCCGTGAAGCGCGGGACGACGGCCCTGCTGACCTCGACGATGGTGCGCGACAGGTCGAGGGAGGTGCCGATGTGCCCGCTGACGTCCTTGAGGAACTCCAGGTGCTCCCGTACGGCCGCGTACTCCAGGTCCTCGCCCTCGTCGGCGAGTTCCCCCGGCACCAGCAGCCCCTCGGCCATAGCGCGCGCTGCACGCTCGCGGCGGGCCCTGCGCTCGGCGCGTCGCGGTACGCCCCAGTCGGGGGTGACGGGCACCCGGTCGTTCTGGCTGAACTCCAGGATCGGATAGCCCAGTTCGAGGACCTGCGCGACGATGCGCGCGCTCTCGTCGACGCTCATGCTGGGCAGGATCTCGGGCAGCCGGCGGGCCAGCTGCTCGGCCCCGGGGAAGTCCGTGTGCAGGGCGAAGCCGGGCGCGATCCGCTCGAACGCCATGTCCGTGCCGTCGTCGCCGTGTTCGTCCTGCCGGAGCCCGCCCGCGTCGGCGGCGAGCACGAGCAGCCGCTCGTGGCCCGGTCCCACCAGCGGGTACGCCCACCACAGCACGTCCACGCGCGCGTGGACGTGCTCGGGCGCGGGAACGGCCGGCCCGGGAGGGGGAACGGTCAGCCGGGCACGGCCCGCGGCCGGGTAGGAAAGCCTGCCGTCGAGGGAGGATTCGAGGTCGGGGCCGAGTTCGTCGTACGGGGCGAACGCACCGTACGGGGCGACATCGTCGTCATCGGGCAGCGCGCCGGACACGGGCAGCAGGTCGACCGCGGAGTGCCCGAGCGCCTCGTCCTTGGGGACCCCGAACAGCCGGCCGGCGCCCCGGCTCCAGTGGGACACGAGGCCGTCGCGGTCCACGACCACCACGGCCAGCGGGATACGGCCGACCGCGGCGGGCTCCGCCGCCACGCCGTCCCCGGCTCCGCGGCTGGGAGGTGTGTCCCTCTCGGTGCCACGGTCGCTGCCGTTTTCCATGGCCCAGGCCCTCTCTCCCCACGGCTCCGCAAGATCTGTGCCGCCTGCTCCACCGTACGGCTGCCCCCGGTGGTGATGTGCGGCAATTCGGGAATTGGTGCAACGGGGCGGCTACCCGCACCCGGGGGCGTGCGCCTGGGCGTGCAGGTCCGCGTGACACCGCGTCAGGCCGTACGGTGCCGTGTCACCCGCATCGGCGCGGGGACGCCGCGCCGTCAGTCCTCGTGCCCCAGCTGCAGGTCCCGCTCGGTCCGCCCGCCCCCCGCGACCTGGAGTACGGTGGCGACCGGCGGGTATCCCGCGGCGATCACGGTGTACTCGCCGGACGACAGGTCGATGAACCGGAACGTTCCGTCAGGTCCGGTGGTGAGCGTGTCCACGACGTTGCCCGCCGCGTCGAGCAGCGTCACGCGCGCGTCCTCGACCGGTCCCCCGCCGCTCGCCCGCACGGTGCCGCGCAGCACGGCGCCGCCTGCGAGCTCGACGTCCTGACGGGTCTCCCGGGCGGCCTGCACGGTGACCGGGAGCGCGGCCGGACGGAAGGCGGGCGCGCCGGCGGCGAGGGTGTACTCGCCCGCGACCAGCTCGGTGATCACGTAGCCGCCCTCGCGTCCGCTGCGGGTGGTGGCCACGACCTCGCCGTGCACATTGGTGAGCGTGACGGTGGCGTCGCGCACCGGGGCTCCGTCGGCGGTCAGCACGCTGCCCGCGAGGCGCCCGGCACCGCCGAGGACCACGTCCAGCTCCACGGGGCGGTCACCGACGGTCACGGACACGGCCTGCGGCTGGTGCCCGCCCGCGGCGGCGATGAGCACGTACGACCCCGAGCCTGGCGTGGCCAGCGCGTACCGCCCGTCCTCGCCGCTCGCGCCCCGCCCGATCTGCTGCCCCGCCACGTCGATGAGGGTGAGCGCCGCGCGCGGGACGACGGTTCCGTCCGGGTGCTGCACGGTGCCGCAGACGGGGATGCCGGCGGGGTGGGGCGAGGGCGGCGGGGCCGGGGTCCCTCCGGCCGAAGACTGGGAGCGGGCCTGCGGGACCGAGGCGTTCGCGGAGTCCGTCGGGGCCGCGCGGTGGGACGGTGCGCTGTTCAAGAGGGGGACCTCCTTGAGGAAGAAGGCGATGACCAGGCCGAGGGCGAGCACCGGCACCAGGTAGAGGAAGATCCGGGGCATGGCATCGGCGTACGCCCGGATGTAGTCGTCGCGCAACGGTGCGGGCAGCGCGTGGACGAGCTGCGGGGTGATCGACTCGGCGTCGGGCAGGCGCGGACCCGCGTGCGCGGGCAGCCGCTGCGCGAGGGCGTCGGCGAGCCGGCGGGAGAAGAGGGTGCCGAAGACGGCGGCACCGACGCTGCCGCCGATCTGCCGGAAGTAGTTGTTGGCGCTGGTGGCGGTCCCGAGGTCGGCCGGGGGCACCGAGTTCTGCACGGCGAGGACCAGGACCGGCATCACCATGCCGATGCCGGCACCGAGGACCGCCATCCAGACGCTGTACTGGAGCCGGGGCGTGTCGGCCTCGAGGCGGGACAGCAGCCACATACCGAGGACGGACACGGCGCTGCCGAGGACCGGGTAGAGCTTGTAGCGCCCGGTGTGGCTGATGAGCTGTCCGGAGACGATGGAGGCGACGACGATGCCGCCCATCATGGGCAGCATCAGCAGGCCGGACTCGGTGGCGGAGGCCCCGTCGACCATCTGCAGGAAGGTCGGCAGATAGCTGGCTGCGCCGAACAGCGCGACGCCGATCACCAGACCCACCAGGCTCGTGACGTTGAAGACCGGATCCCTGAACAGCCTGAGCGGGATGAGGGGTTCGGCCGCGAAGTGCTCGGCGACGAGGAAGAGCACGGTGGCGGCGGCCGCTCCCGCCCCGAGCCCGATGATCTCCCGCGAGCCCCACGCGTACTCGGTGCCGCCCCAACTGGTCAGCAGCACAAGGCAGGTGGAGGCCGCGGCGAGCAGCAGCGCGCCGAGGACGTCGAGCCGGGGCCTGGTCCTCGGCCTGGGCAGCTTCAGCACGACGGTGACGACGGCCAGGGTGAGCAGGCCGAAGGGGACGTTGAAGTAGAAGCACCAGCGCCAGGAGAGGTGGTCGGTGAAGTAGCCGCCCAGCAGCGGTCCGGCGACGGACGCGAGGCCGAACGCGGCGCCGATCAGGCCCATGAAGCGGCCGCGCCGCCGGGGCGGCACGATGTCGGCGATGATCGCCTGCACGCCGATCATGAGCCCGCCCGCGCCGACGCCCTGAACGGCGCGGAAGGCGATCAGCTGGTCCATGGACTGCGCCCGGCCCGCGAGAGCGGCACCGATCACGAAGACGACGATGGCGAACTGGAAGACGCCCTTGCGGCCCAGCAGATCGCCGAGCTTGCCGTAGATCGGGAGTCCGACGGTGGCGGTCAGCAGATAGGCGGTGATCGCCCAGGACATCCGGTCCAGGCCGTGCAGCTCGCCGACGATCTTCGGGAGCGCGGTGGCGACGATCATCTGCTCCAGGGCGGCGAGCAGCAGTGCCAGCATCAGCCCGAGGAAGACCAACCGCACCCGGCGCGGGCTAAGTTCGGCCGTCATGGCGAGCGTGGCGCCGGGGGTCCGCGGGGGTGCCGGCGCCGTTTCCTCGTACACCGCAGTCGTCCCGCCCACGTACCGCTCCCCTCGTCACGCTGCCACGCAATTCCCGCGTAAGGCGACAACTACGAGCAAGCGCGACGAGTTACGGCATACCGGCGCGGCCCACGGAGATCCACTCGATCCGGTGAGGGGGCCAACACCCCACGGACACCGGGGACTTGCCTCGGGACCTCGGTCGTTCTACTTCTCCACCTCGGTGGCGAGGCGCGCGAGCACCGCGTCGTAGATCCGGCCGAGGCCCTTCGGTGCGAACGTCTTCTCGAAGAAGCCGCCGATGCCGCCGGCGCCGTTCCAGACGGTGGTCACGACGACCCGCGACCTGCCCTCGCCCGCCGGGGTGACCCGCCAGGTGGTGACCATCGAGGAGTTGCGGTCCTTCTCGACGAGCTCGCCGTCCGTGGGCTCGGCGACCTCCAGGAGGCAGTCGCGGACCCGCTTGCTGGTGGCCTGGAGCTTCCAGTGGACGAGGGTGCCCTCGCCGTCGCCGCCCTCGCGCACCTCGTACTCGCTGAACTGCTCGGGAAGCAGCTTCGCGCGCGTGCCGCTGTAGTCGGCGAGGGCGTCGAACACCTTCTCCGCGTCTGCCGCGACGACCCGCTCGGTAGTGGCCTCGACCTGCGCCATCGGTTCCTCCAGGACTTGCATTCTCGGGGTGGCAAGCCAACCACCCCCACCCTCGGCCACCCAAATCGGGGTGCCCCGGGCGCCCCGACGGGATCGGAAACCGCCCTTGCACGGGAATTCGAACACGTGTTTCACTCGGGTGACAGCGGCACCGAGGAGGCGTCATGCGCTGGGAGAACCTCACAGTGGAGTCCGGCGGCCACAGCCGGGCGGCCGACGCCGCGCTGTTCGGCGCGGACGCGGTGGTCAGCCGCCAGTTCGACACCCCCGAGTTCGCAGGGATCACGTTCCACGAGGTGCGGGCCCGCTCGATCATCAACCGGGTGCCCGGGGCGTCGCGCATGCCCTTCGAGTGGACGGTGAACCCCTACCGCGGCTGCTCGCACGCGTGCGTGTACTGCTTCGCCCGCAAGACGCACACCTATCTGGACCTCGACTCGGGCCTCGACTTCGACTCGCAGATCGTGGTGAAGGTGAACGCCCCGGAGCTGCTGCGCCGTCAGCTCGGCTCACGCCGCTGGCCGGGCGAGCACATCGCGATGGGCACGAACGTCGACTGCTACCAGCGCGCCGAGGGCCGCTACCGCCTGATGCCGGGCATCCTGTCCGCCCTGCGCGACCACGCCAACCCCTTCTCGATCCTGACCAAGGGCACGCTGATCCTGCGCGACCTGGACCTGCTGGCGCAGTCGGCACAGGTGACGGACGTCGGCATCTCCGTCTCGGTCGGCTTCACCGACCCCGAGCTGTGGCGCACGGTGGAGCCGGGCACACCGGCCCCGGAACGCCGCCTGGACGTCGTCCGCACGCTCGCCGAGCACGGCCTGGACTGCGGTGTCCTGATGGCCCCGGTGCTGCCGTTCCTGAGCGACGGACCCGCCCAACTCCGCGCCACCGTAAGGGCGATCGCCGCCTCCGGTGCCACCTCCGTCACACCGCTGGTGCTGCATCTGCGCCCCGGCGCCCGCGAGTGGTTCATGACCTGGCTGGCCCAGCACCACCCGCACCTGGTGCGCCGGTACGAGCGCCTGTACGCCGACGGCCCCTACGCCCCGAAGTGGTACCAGCGCCGGATCACCCGTCAGGTCCACGAGCTGGCACAGGAGTACGGGATCGGGCCCGCGCGCCCGGGGATGCCCCGCCGGATCCGGCCACCGGAGCCGACCGCCCCGGCCGTGACCGAATCGACCCAACTAACGCTCATTTGAGATCATTCGAGGGCATCACGCGACCCAATTGGGTCAAGTCTTGCCAGAACGAGTTCTTCCGGGGGCGCTTTCCGGGACGATGCGGCGAGAACCGTGAGACTCGCGGTCCGCAACCCTCCGTCCTGGGAGGACTCCATGAGAAAACGCGCAGCCGTGCTGTGTGGTGCCGTCGTCGTCGTGGCCGGGTCCTTCACGGCGCTCCCGGCCGACGCCAGCTCCGCGCAGACCTCGCCCACCGCTTCCGCCGCGAAACTGACCTGGAAGGGCTGCGGCACCACCGACTATCCGACGCTGCAATGCGCGTCGCTGAAGGTGCCGCTGGACCACGACAACCCGCACGGGCAGCAGATCACGCTCGCGCTCTCGCGCGTGCAGCACACCGCGAAGAAGAGCCAGGGCCCGCTGCTGGTCAACCCCGGCGGCCCCGGCGGCAGCGGTCTGTCGCTGGCCGGATTCGTCGCCTCCTCGCTGCCCAAGTCGGTCGCGTCGCAGTACGACGTCATCGGCTTCGACCCGCGCGGCGTCGGCCGGAGCAAGCCCGCCCTGGACTGCAAGCCGGGCTACTTCAACCCCGTGCGCCCTGACTCGGTGCCGAGCACGCCGGCCCTGGAGAAGGCCAACCTCACCCGCGCCGAGTCCTTCGCCGCGGCCTGCGGCCAGAAGTACGCGGGCCTGCTGCCGTACATCAACACGATCCAGGCCGTACGGGACATGGACTCCATCCGCGCGGCCACGGGTGCCCAGAAGACCAGCTACTTCGGGTACTCGTACGGCACCTACCTGGGCGCGGTGTACGCCAAGCTCTTCCCGGAGCGCGTCAAGCGCCTCGTCCTCGACTCGATCGTCGACCCCACGGGGGTCTGGTACGACGACAACATCTCGCAGGACTACGCCTTCAACGCCCGCCACCAGGCACTGATGGCCTGGATCGCCAAGTACGACTCGACGTACAAGCTGGGCACCGACCCGGCCAAGATCGAGGCCAAGTGGTACGCGATGCGCAAGGCGCTCGCGAAGAAGCCGGCCGGCGGCAAGGTGGGGGCCTCCGAACTGGAGGACACGTTCATTCCCGGCGGCTACTACAACGGCTACTGGCCGTATCTGGCCGAGGCGTTCGCGGCGTACGTGAACAACCACGACTCCGACCCGCTGGTCGAGGCCTACGACAACTTCGCCGCCGTCGACGCCTCCGGGGACAACGGCTACAGCATCTACACCTCGGTGCAGTGCCGTGACGCCGCCTGGCCGCGGGACTGGAACCAGTGGCGCAAGGACAACTGGGCGGTCTACGACAAGGCCCCGTTCATGGCCTGGAACAACGCCTGGTACAACGCGCCGTGCGCCTTCTGGCCGACGCATTCCAAGCACCCGATCAGCATCGCGAACCACAAGCTGCCGCCGGTCCTGCTCTTCCAGGCGACCAACGACGCGGCCACTCCGTACGAGGGCGGCGCGACGGTCCACCGACTGCTGGCCCGGTCGAGCTTCGTGGTCGAGCAGGGTGGCGGGAACCACGGCATCACGCTGAGCGGAAACGCCTGCCTGGACAAGTACCTCGCCGGCTATCTCGCGAACGGCACGGTTCCGCGCAGCGGCGGCGAGATCGACGCGGTCTGCCCCAAGCTGCCCGATCCCACTCCGCTGAGCTCGAAGGCGGCGTCCACGTCCGCCGGCGGCTCTGCGCTGCACGGCATGCTGGGCTTCCACGGCTGAACATCCCGTAGGTGAAGGCCCGTCGGGGGCGTTGTCGGACCCATGGTCCACGATGGACGCATGAGTGAGCTGACGAGAATCGCCGCCCCCGACGGGGTCTTCCCCGCCGCCCAGTACAGCCACGTCGTCATGGGCACCGGCCGCTTCGTCGCGGTCGCGGGCCAGCTCGCCGTCGACGAGGACGGCGGACTCGTCGGCGAAGGGGACGCCGAGGCCCAGGCCCGCCAGGTCTTCGAGAACCTCCGCCGCTGCCTCACCGCCGCTGGGGGTACCTCCCACGCCCTTAAGGCAGTGGGGGAGCCACCTTCGACGACGTCGTCAAACTCACCTTCTTCGTCACGGACATGACCCACATGCCCGCCATCCGCAAGGCCCGCGCCACCCACATCCCGGACGACCGCCTCCCGGCGGCCTCGGCGATCCAGGTGGCCGCGCTGGTCCGGCCCGAATTCCTGATGGAGATCGAGGCGTTCGCGGTCGTGGGAGCCCCGGCGGGCTGAGTCACCGCTGCTTCGGAATCCGCGCCAGCGCGCGTACCGCCGCCTCCGCGAGGGCCGGGTGGGCCAGGGCCTCGTTCAGTACGGGACGGGCCCGCGCGTCCTCCAGCGTGCCGAGGCCCTCCACACAGGCGAGGGCCACGCGGCGATACGGGTCGTGGGGGCGCAGTCTGCGTTCCAGGGTGGTGATGAGTGCCGGTACGGACTCCGGGGCGTGCAGGCGGATCAGGAGGCGGACCGGGTGCAGGGCGTAGGCGACACGGAGTTCGTTGGTCGCGAGGGCGGCGGCCGCGCGGGCGGTGCGGGGGTCGTCGAGGCGGGCGAGAGCGTAGGCGGCGGAGGCGCAGCGCTGCGGGTCGCGGTGGTTGAGGAACAGGACGAGGGACTCGAAGGCACGCCGGTCGCCCGCGAGCCCCAGCCGGAACGCGGCCAGCTCCCGGGCCCACAGCGGCCGTCCGCTCTCGGTGAGCACCCGCGCCAGCTCGTCGAGGTCGTCGGTCGCCAGGAGCCGGTCGTACGCGAGGGAGCCTCCCGACTCCGTCCGTAAGCGCTCCGTGAGTGATCGCAACTCTTCGTCCATGACACCGAGATTAGAGGGGTCGCCGATCTTCCGGGACGTACATCACAAACCCGGGGGCTGGCGCGCTCGTTACCCGCCGGTTAAGCTCAGACGAGCGAGTTACCCACTCGCACCCCTTACGGCGGCCTGGTGACGCAGCCGCCGTGGGAGCAGTCGGTTCGGTACTTCGAGTACCGCAGCACGACCCGGCCTCGGGACAGGGCCGGTCGGTTTCCACCGTTCGCTCCAGGCGTGTGCGCGCCCATGGCGACGGACCCGGGCGTGTGCGCCAGCAGCCCGGCAACACCCGCATTCAGCACCGCATCCGGTGCGCCCCGGGCCCGGCTCCGGCCGGTCTCCCCGGCGCACCCGGACGCGCTCCCAGTCGTCACCCCTCATTCCTGGAGTCCCGCGATGGCCACTCCCCTGTCCCCCTCTTCCTCGTCTCCGCTGTCGACCGTCGCGGTCGTCGGCCTCGGCACCATGGGCACCGGCATCGCCGAGGTCCTCGCCAGGGCCGGCCGCGAGGTCGTCGGCATCGACATCAGCGAGGCCGCGGCCGCCAAGGCCGTCGCCGCCCTGGAGGCCGCCACCGCCCGCGCCGTGGAGCGCGGCCGGCTGACCGAGCAGGAGCGCGCCGCCGCCCTCGCCCGCGTCCGCACCTCCACCGACCTGCGCGCCGCGGCCGACGCCGACCTCGTCATCGAGGTGGCTCCGGAGTCGTACGAGATCAAGCAGCAGATCTTCCGTGAGCTCGACGGGATCGTGCGGCCTGACACCATCCTGGCGACCGGCACCAACGCCCTGTCCGTGACCCGCCTGGCCGCCGACTCGGCCCGCCCGGAGCGCGTGCTCGGCCTGCACTTCTTCAACCCGGCGCCGGCCATGAAGCTCGTCGAGGTCGTCTCCTCGGTGCTGACCGCGCCGACCGCCGTCTCCGCGGTCACCAACCTGGCCCTGGACCTCGGCAAGGAGCCCGTCGCGGTCGGCGACCGGCCCGGTTTCGTCGCCGACGGGCTGCTGTTCGGCTACCTCAACCAGGCCGCCGCGATGTACGAGGCGAAGTACGCCTCCCGCGAGGACATCGACGCCGCGATGCGGCTCGGCTGCGGTCTGCCCATGGGCCCGCTCGCGCTGCTCGACCTGATCGGCGTCGACACCGCCCGTACGGTCCTGGAGGCCATGTACGCCGAGTCCCACGACCGGCTGCACGCCCCCGCGCCGATCCTCAAGCAGCTCAGCGAGGCGGGCCTGACGGGCCGTAAGTCGGGCCGCGGCTTCTACACCTACGAGGCCCCCGGCAGCGCCACCGTCGTGCGGGACGCGCTGACCCCGCTGGAGGGCGCCGCCCTCACCCCGGGCCGCGAGATCCGCACGGTCGGCGTCGCCGGCTCCGGCACGATGGCGTCCGGCATCGTCGAGGTCTTCGCCAAGGCCGGGTACGAGGTCGTCCTCGCCGCCCGCAGCGAGGAGAAGGCGCAGACCGCCAAGGCCCGTATCGGCAAGTCGCTCTCACGCTCCGTCGACAAGGGCCGGATGACCGCCGAGGCCGCGGCGCAGACCCTGGACCGCATCACCGCGGCGGGTTCGTACGAGGCCTTCGCCGACGTCGACCTCGCGGTCGAGGCCGTCGCCGAGGACCTGGAGATCAAGCAGCAGCTGTTCCAGGCGCTGGACAAGGTCTGCAAGCCGGGCGCGATCCTGGCCACCACGACCTCCTCGCTGCCCGTCGTCGCCTGCGCCCGCGCCACCTCGCGCCCGCAGGACGTGATCGGCATGCACTTCTTCAACCCTGCGCCGGCGATGAAGCTGGTCGAGGTCGTCCGTACGGTCCTGACCGCGGAGGACGTGCACGCGACGGTCCGCGAGGTCTGCACCAAGATCAGGAAGCACGCGGTCGACTGCGGGGACCGCGCGGGCTTCATCGTGAACGCGCTGCTGTTCCCGTACCTCAACAACGCGATCAAGATGGTGCAGGAGCACTACGCGACCCTCGACGACATCGACGCCGCCATGAAGCTGGGCGGCGGCTACCCGATGGGCCCGTTCGAGCTCCTGGACGTCGTCGGGCTCGACGTCTCGCTCGCGATCGAGAAGGTGCTGCACCGCGAGTTCCGGGACCCGGGCCTGGCCCCGGCCCCCCTGCTGGAGCACCTGGTGGCCGCGGGCTGCCTCGGCCGCAAGACCGGCCGCGGCTTCCGCGAATATGCCCGGCGCTGAGCGCGTCGGCGACTGGTTCCCAGGCGGCGAGGACTGGGGCGGACTGCTCGAACCGGGCAGTTCTCCCCCGGCCGCGAGGCACGGCACTCCCCCGTCCGTCACGGGCGGGGGAAACCCCGTACCTGCGCAACAAGCTGCACACATGCAGTACGTTCGGGTCATGTCCCAGCCCGCCAAGTCCTCACGTACACCAGCCACGCCCGACGCGCCGGAGAGTGCCGCAGGCAGTCGTGCGGCCGCACAGCGTCTCAAGATGCGCCGCGAGCTGGCGGCCGCGGCGATGGAGCTGTTCGCGACCAAGGGGTACGAGGCGACCACCGTCGACGAGATCGCGGCCGCGGCCGGGGTCGCGCGCCGTACCTTCTTCCGCCACTTCCGCTCCAAGGAAGAGGCGATCTTCCCGGACCACGACGACACGCTGGTCCGGGCGGAGGCGGTCCTCAACGCGGCGCCCCCGCACGAGCATCCGCTCGACACGGTGTGCCGCGGCATCAAGGAAGTCATGCGGATGTACGCGGCCCGGCCGGAGATCTCGGTCGCCCGCTACAAGCTGACGCGCGAGGTGCCCACCCTGCGTGAGGCGGAGATCGCGTCGGTGGCGCGCTACGAGCGCCTGTTCACCCGCTACCTGCTCGGTCACTTCGACGAGCACGCGCACGACGACGACGCCAACGACGACCCGCTGCTGGCCGAGGTCGCCGCGTCCGCCGTGGTCACCGCCCACAACCACGTCCTGCGGCGCTGGCTCAGGGCCGGCGGGCAGGGCGACGTGGAGGCGCAGCTGGACCACGCCTTCGCGATCGTGCGGAAGACCTTCGGGTCCGGCATCGGGGCCGGGCGCTCGACCGCGCCGAAGCAGCCGGCCCCCGCGGCGGTGTCCCACCACGGCGAGGTGCTGGTCACGGTCGCCCGCACGGACGCCCCGCTGGACGAGGTCATGCGGACCATCGAGGAGGCGCTCAAGGACCGCTGAGGGCCAGCTCCCGCTGTGATGACGGCCACCCTTCGGGGTGGCCGTTTTGGCATGTCAGGGCCCCTTTTCGAAGACATTTCAGGGCCCGTTCGATCGATCATCGCTCATTTGTTACGTAAAGATTTCACCTGAGAGCAATCTCTGGCACTCAGTGCCTTGCGGGGTGACACGCGGTGTCATACGTTGAAGGAGTCCGGGCGGCCGGCGTGCAGCGACCTTTCGTACGCCGGCTGTCCCAGCAAGTCATCGACCTGCCCGCCCGGACGCCTGCGTCACAGGCAACCTCCTGCGCCACCAAGCGCTGCCGAACAGCAGAACCGCCGAACCGACGGCACCTCCAAAAACCCTCAGCAGCACCGACGTAACCCTCAGCGTCCCCCCTCAGGACGCTTCCCCAGTTCTCGGCTCCGCTCGAACCGGGGAGACCCCAACCGCCGGAGGCAACACCGTGACCATGAAGGACATCCTGGACGCGATCCAGTCGCCGGAATCGACGCCGGCCGACTTCGCCGCCATGCCGCTCCCCGAGTCGTACCGCGCGATCACCGTGCACAAGGACGAGACGGAGATGTTCACGGGTCTGGAGACCCGGGACAAGGACCCGCGCAAGTCGATCCACCTCGACGACGTGGCGCTGCCCGAGCTCGGCCCGGGCGAGGCCCTGGTGGCCGTCATGGCCTCCTCGGTCAACTACAACTCGGTGTGGACCTCGATCTTCGAGCCGCTGTCCACCTTCGGGTTCCTGGAGCGCTACGGCCGCACCAACGATCTGGCCAAGCGCCACGACCTGCCGTACCACATCATCGGCTCCGACCTCGCGGGCGTCGTCCTGCGCACCGGCCCGGGCGTCAACGCCTGGCACCCCGGTGACGAGGTCGTCGCGCACTGCCTGTCCGTCGAGCTGGAGTCCAGCGACGGCCACAACGACACCATGCTCGACCCCGAGCAGCGCATCTGGGGCTTCGAGACCAACTTCGGCGGCCTCGCCGAGATCGCCCTGGTCAAGTCCAACCAGCTGATGCCGAAGCCGGACCACCTGAGCTGGGAGGAGGCCGCCGCCCCGGGCCTGGTCAACTCCACCGCCTACCGGCAGCTGGTCTCCCGCAACGGCGCCGGCATGAAGCAGGGCGACAACGTGCTGATCTGGGGCGCGAGCGGCGGCCTCGGCTCCTACGCCACGCAGTTCGCGCTGGCCGGCGGCGCCAATCCGATCTGTGTCGTCTCCAGCGACCAGAAGGCGGAGATCTGCCGCTCGATGGGCGCCGAGGCGATCATCGACCGCAACGCCGAGGACTACAAGTTCTGGAAGGACGAGCACAACCAGGACCCCAAGGAGTGGAAGCGCTTCGGCAAGCGCATCCGCGAGCTCACCGGCGGCGAGGACGTCGACATCGTCTTCGAGCACCCCGGCCGGGAGACCTTCGGCGCCTCCGTGTACGTCACGCGCAAGGGCGGCACCATCGTCACCTGCGCCTCGACCTCGGGCTACAACCACGAGTACGACAACCGCTACCTGTGGATGTCCCTGAAGCGGATCATCGGCTCGCACTTCGCCAACTACCGCGAGGCCTGGGAGGCCAACCGGCTCATCGCGAAGGGCAAGATCCACCCGACGCTGTCGAAGGTCTACTCCCTGGAAGAGACCGGCCAGGCCGCGTACGACGTGCACCGCAACCTCCACCAGGGCAAGGTCGGCGTGCTGTGCCTCGCCCCCGAGGAGGGCCTCGGCGTGCGCGACGAGGAGATGCGCGCCAAGCACATCGACGCCATCAACCGCTTCCGCAACATCTGAGACACCCGAGGTCATAGATGACTGAGCGTCAGCCCGCCGAAGGCAAGCGGGAGAAGGACCGGCCGTGGCTCATGCGCACGTACGCCGGTCACTCCACGGCCGAGGCGTCCAACGAGCTGTACCGGCGCAACCTCGCCAAGGGCCAGACCGGTCTGTCGGTCGCGTTCGACCTGCCGACGCAGACCGGCTACGACTCCGACCACATCCTCGCCCGCGGCGAGGTCGGCCGGGTCGGCGTGCCGGTGGCCCATCTCGGTGACATGCGACGGCTGTTCCAGGACATCCCCCTGGAGCAGATGAACACCTCGATGACGATCAACGCCACCGCCATGTGGCTGCTGGCGCTCTACCAGGTCGTCGCCGAGGAGCAGGGCGCGGACATCACCAAGCTCCAGGGGACGACCCAGAACGACATCGTCAAGGAGTACCTGTCCCGCGGCACGCACGTCTTCCCGCCGGGTCCGAGCCTCCGTCTGACGACGGACATGATCGCGTACACGGTCTCCCACATCCCGAAGTGGAACCCGATCAACATCTGCAGCTACCACCTGCAGGAGGCGGGCGCCACGCCGGTGCAGGAGATCGCGTACGCGATGTCCACCGCGATCGCGGTCCTGGACGCCGTCCGGGACTCCGGTCAGGTGCCCGCCGAGAAGTTCGGCGACGTGGTCGCCCGCATCTCCTTCTTCGTGAACGCCGGCGTGCGGTTCGTCGAGGAGATGTGCAAGATGCGGGCGTTCGGCCGCATCTGGGACAAGATCACCCGTGAGCGCTACGGCATCGAGAACGCCAAGCAGCGCCGCTTCCGCTACGGCGTCCAGGTCAACTCCCTCGGCCTGACCGAGGCGCAGCCGGAGAACAACGTCCAGCGCATCGTCCTCGAGATGCTGGCCGTGACCCTCTCCAAGGACGCACGCGCGCGTGCCGTCCAGCTCCCGGCCTGGAACGAGGCGCTGGGCCTGCCCCGCCCCTGGGACCAGCAGTGGTCGCTGCGCATCCAGCAGGTGCTGGCGCACGAGAGCGACCTGCTGGAGTACGAGGACATCTTCGAGGGCTCGCACGTCATCGAGGCGAAGGTCGCGAAGCTCGTCGAGGACTCCCTCGCCGAGATCGAGCGGATCCAGGAGATGGGCGGCGCGATGGCCGCCGTCGAGTCCGGCTACCTCAAGTCGCAGCTCGTCTCCTCGCACGCCGAGCGGCGGGGCCGTATCGAGTCCGGCCAGGAGAAGATCGTCGGCGTCAACATCTTCGAGACGACCGAGCCGAACCCGCTGACGGCCGACCTGGACACGGCCATCCAGACGGTCGACCCGGCGGTCGAGGCCCGGGTGATCGCGGGTCTTCAGCACTGGCGGGACACCCGCTACCAGCCGCCCTTCAACCACCCGCGCCCCTGCAAGGCGCTGGAGCGCCTGAAGGAGGCCGCGAAGGGCACCGGCAACCTCATGGAGGCCACCCTGGAGTGCGCCCGCGCCGGTGTCACGACCGGCGAGTGGGCCGGGGCCCTGCGCGAGGTGTTCGGCGAGTTCCGCGCGCCGACCGGTGTCTCGTCGGCGCCGGTGGCGGTCCCCGCCGAGGAGGGCTCGGCGATGGCGCTGGTCCGCCGCAAGGTCGACCTCACCGCCAAGGACCTGGGAGTCGGCAAGCTCCGCTTCCTGGTCGGCAAGCCCGGCCTCGACGGCCACTCCAACGGCGCCGAGCAGATCGCCGTCCGCGCGCGTGACGCCGGCTTCGAGGTGGTCTACCAGGGCATCCGGCTCACCCCCGAGCAGATCGTGGACGCGGCCCTGGCCGAGGACGTGCACGCGGTCGGCCTGTCCATCCTCTCCGGCTCGCACGCCCAGCTGGTGCCGGACGTCCTGGAGCGGCTCCGTGTGGCCGGTGCCACAGACATACCGGTGATCGCCGGTGGCATCATCCCGAATGGTGACGCCGAGCAGCTCAGGGCCGCCGGTGTGGCCGCCGTCTTCACCCCGAAGGACTTCGACATCACCGGGATCATCGGCCGCATCGTCGACGAGATCCGGAACGCGAACAAGCTCGACCCCCTGGAGGTCCCCGCATGACGACCGTCAACCGTCTCCGCCCGCGGCGCTCGTGCCTGGCCGTGCCCGGTTCGAACCCGCGCTTCCTGGAGAAGGCGCAGGGTCTCCCGGCGGACCAGGTCTTCCTCGACCTGGAGGACGCGTGCGCGCCGCTCGCCAAGCCCGAGGCCCGGCACACCATCGTCAAGTTCCTCAACGAGGGTGACTGGACCGGCAAGACGAGGGTCGTGCGCGTCAACGACTGGACGACCGAGTGGACGTACCGCGACGTCGTCACGGTCGTCGAGGGCGCCGGCCAGAACCTCGACTGCATCATGCTGCCGAAGGTGCAGACGGCCCAGCAGGTCGTCGCCCTGGACCTGCTGCTGACCCAGATCGAGAAGACCATGGGCTTCGAGGTCGGCAAGATCGGCATCGAGGCGCAGATCGAGAACGCCCAGGGCCTGAACAACGTCAACGAGATCGCGACGGCCTCCCCGCGCGTCGAGACGATCATCTTCGGCCCGGCCGACTTCATGGCCTCCATCAACATGAAGTCGCTGGTCGTGGGCGAGCAGCCGCCCGGCTACCCGGCGGACGCCTACCACTACATCCTGATGAAGATCCTGATGGCCGCCCGCGCCAACAACCTCCAGGCGATCGACGGCCCCTACCTGCAGATCCGCAACATCGACGGCTACCGCGAGGTCGCCCAGCGCGCCGCCGCGCTCGGCTTCGACGGCAAGTGGGTGCTGCACCCGGGCCAGGTCGAGGCGTCCAACGAGATCTTCTCGCCCTCGCAGGAGGACTACGACCACGCCGAGCTGATCCTGGACGCGTACGACTACTACACGTCCGAGGCGGGCGGCAAGAAGGGCTCCGCGATGCTCGGCGACGAGATGATCGACGAGGCCAGCCGCAAGATGGCCCTGGTCGTCTCCGGCAAGGGCCGCGCCGCCGGCATGCAGCGCACCAGCAAGTTCGAGATCCCGGAGGCCTGACGGTCATGCAGTTCGGACGCACCTACGAGGAGTTCGAGGTCGGGGCGACGTACAAGCACTGGCCGGGCAAGACGGTCACGGAGTACGACGACCACCTCTTCTGTCTCCTCACCATGAACCACCACCCGCTCCACATGGACACCAACTATGCGGAGAAGACGACGGACTTCGGCAAGAACGTCGTCGTGGGCAACTACATCTACTCCCTCCTGCTCGGCATGTCCGTCCCGGACATCTCCGGCAAGGCGATCGCCAACCTGGAGATCGAGTCGCTCAAGCACGTGGCGCCGACCTTCCACGGCGACACGATCTACGGCCAGACGACCGTGCTCGACAAGTGGCCCTCCAAGTCGAAGAACGACCGCGGCATCGTGTACGTCGAGACCAAGGGCTACAAGCAGGACGGCACGCTGGTC
This sequence comes from Streptomyces sp. NPDC050534, assembly GCF_044457745.1. Classification (NCBI taxonomy): domain Bacteria; kingdom Bacillati; phylum Actinomycetota; class Actinomycetes; order Kitasatosporales; family Streptomycetaceae; genus Streptomyces; species Streptomyces sp. NPDC050534. Next base: position 623,626 of record NZ_JBITHF010000002.1, on the reverse strand, counting down.
TGCGTGTTCCGCCGCAAGGTGATGGTGCCGACCGAGACGTACATCAAGGAGCGCGGCGGCGAGCAGCCGGGCCGCCCGGAACTTCAGGAGGGCTGAGCCCCATGGCACGCCTCGCCCAGACCGCCGGTCTGACGGACATCCAGCAGGAGATCCTCTCCACCGTCCGCGACTTCGTGGACAAGGAGATCATCCCGGTCGCCACCGAGCTGGAGCACCGCGACGAGTACCCGCAGCAGATCGTCGACGGCCTCAAGGAGCTGGGCCTGTTCGGCCTGATGATCCCCGAGGAGTACGGGGGCCTGGGCGAGTCGCTCCTCACCTACGCCCTGTGCGTCGAGGAGATCGCCCGCGGCTGGATGTCGGTCTCCGGCATCATCAACACCCACTTCATCGTGGCGTACATGCTCAAGCAGCACGGCACGCAGGAGCAGAAGGACCACTTCCTGCCGCGCATGGCGGCGGGCGACATCCGCGGCGCCTTCTCGATGTCGGAGCCGGCCCTCGGCTCGGACGTCTCGGCCATCAGCTCCAAGGCGGTCAGGGACGGCGACGAGTACGTCCTCAACGGCCAGAAGATGTGGCTGACGAACGGCGGAACGTCAAGCCTGGTGGCCGTTCTCGTCCGAAGTGACGAAGGACACCCCGAGGGCACCGCGCCCCACAAGTCGATGACCACCTTCCTGATCGAGAAAGAGCCCGGCTTCGGAGAGGTCCGGCCCGGCCTCACCATCCCCGGGAAGATCGACAAGATGGGCTACAAGGGCGTCGACACCACCGAGATGATCATGGATGGCCTGCGGCTTCCGGCCGATCGGGTGCTCGGCGGCGTCACAGGCCGAGGTTTTTACCAAATGATGGACGGAGTCGAAGTCGGCCGCGTCAACGTGGCGGCGCGTGGCTGCGGCGTCGCCCAGCGTGCCTTCGAGCTCGGCGTCCGGTACGCCCAGCAACGGCACACTTTCGGCAAGGCGATCGCCCAGCACCAGGCCATTCAGTTCAAGCTCGCCGAGATGGCCACCAAGGTCGAGGCCGCCCATGCGATGATGGTGAACGCGGCACGCAAAAAGGACTCCGGAGAGCGAAACGACCTTGAGGCCGGGATGGCGAAGTACCTCGCCTCCGAGTACTGCAAGGAGGTCGTGGAAGACGCCTTCCGGATCCACGGCGGCTACGGCTTCTCCAAGGAGTACGAGATCGAGCGCCTCTACCGAGAGGCTCCGATGCTGCTGATCGGCGAAGGTACCGCCGAGATCCAGAAAATGATCATCGGTCGCAGGCTGCTCGAAGAGTATCGATTCCAGGGCTAGATGTCCGGATACGGGGTGTTTTCTTGGAGAAGAAGATCACACCCCGTCATCCTTCTTCGACCCCCGACTCGGCTTCCTGGCTTGCCCAGTTGTGGTCCGCGACCGGTACCATCCCGGGAAAGCCGCCGTCCCCCGTTACTGCGCGGCATCATCCGCTACGAAGGTCATCCATGCCCCACAGCCAAACCTCTGCACCAAGCGACAGCCGGGCCGGCCTACGCCTCGCGCGCGGAGCATCGCCGTGGCTTCTCCCGACCGTCGCCACCGCAGCCCTCAGCCTCGCCCGTGCGCGCCGCTCCGGCGTCGCCAAGGCCGTGGCCGTGCCCGCCACCGCGCTCGCGGCGGGCATGCTGTGGTTCTTCCGCGACCCCGAGCGTGAGATCGCCCGGGGCCGGGTCATCTCCCCCGCCGACGGTGTGGTGCAGAGCATCATGCCGTGGAAGGACGGCCGCACCCGCGTCGCGATCTTCATGAGCCCGCTCAACGTCCACGTCAACCGCGCGCCGCTCTCCGGCACGGTGACATCGGTCGAGCACATCCCCGGCGGGTTCGTACCGGCGTTCAACAAGGAGAGCGAGAACAACGAGCGCGTAGTCTGGCATTTCGACACCGAACTCGGCGACATCGAGATGATCCAGATCGCCGGTGCGGTGGCCCGCCGCATCGTCCCCTACATCCCGCAGGGCACGAAGGTCGAGCAGGGTGACCGCATCGGACTGATCCGCTTCGGCTCGCGCGTCGACATCTACCTGCCCGAGGGCGTGGAGGTCGCGGTCGAGGTCGGTCAGAAGACCGTGGCTGGGGTGACTCGCATTGACCGTGATTGATCCTGAGACCCAGGCGGGCTGGGTGCCCGAGGCGAACGAGGTGGACGAAGAGGAGGAGATGCCCCTCTCCCTCCGCCTGTCGATAGCGGACACCCTCACCCTCGGCAACGCCACGTGCGGCTTCATGGCGGTGTACTTCACCACCACCGGCATCCTGATCCCGCACCTCACCGGCGACCAGGAGACCGGCATGGCCCGCCACAGCGCGGCCACCGCGGTGATCCTGATGCTGTGCGCGGCGGTCTTCGACCTGTTCGACGGCCTGGTGGCGCGCAAGCTCCGCTCGTCCCCCATGGGGGCGGAGCTGGACAACCTCTCGGACCTGATCAGCTTCGGCCTGGCGCCGGCGTACTTCGTCCTCGTCTACGGCATGGTCGCGGACGACGCGCATCAGCGGATGGCCGCGGTCGGGGCAATCGTGGTGCTCCTGGCCGTCGTACTGAGGCTGGCGCGCTTCTCCTGCGTGACGGTGCCGAACGGCATGTTCCAGGGCATGCCGTCACCGTTCGGGGCCCTGACGGTCGTCTCGATCGTGCTGCTCGAGCTGCCCTTCGTGGCGACGCTCCTGGCGATCGTGGGCACGGCCTGGCTGATGGTGAGCCGGGTCGAGTACCCGAAGCCGCGGGGCCGTCTCGCGGTGGCCATGCTGACCTGGATCGTCGTGTCGATGGGGCTCCTGGCGGCCTGGGCGTTCGACGCCCCGGGCGGTCAGCTGCTGCTCCAGACGGGCTGCGCGCTGCAGCTGGTCACCGGCGCGGTGATCCCGCTGTTCGCGACGGCCCGCCGGGTGAACAACTTCCGCGGCAACCGGCGCGAGGCACGGGCGGCCCAGCTCCCGTAGGCTCCTCCGCGACGCTCCCGAGGGGGCCCGAACCGCTCACGGTTCGGGCCCCCTCGCTCGTTCGGTCCGGGTGTCTCAGGGCTGCGGGGTCACGCCTGTGCGGTGCACGGCCCTCAGACGAGGAAGTCCCGTCCGATGTGCTCCGCGACCCGCTCCAGGATCGGGCCCGCCTCCGCGATGCACTTCGCCACGTCCGGCTCCAGCTCCGTCAGCGGGTAGGCGCGGCGGATGCCCGCACGGCCCAGGGCCTCCGGCGGCAGGACGACGCGGCCGCACACGGCGATGACCTCCTTGTCCGCGGCGCGGGCCGCGGCGGCGACGCCCGCGGGCGCCTTGCCGTGCAGGGTCTGCTCGTCCAGGGAGCCCTCGCCCGTGATCACCAGGTCCGCCCACTCCAGCGCGGGCGCGAAGCCCAGCACCTCGAGCATGACCTCGATGCCGGGGCGGAAGCGGGCGCCTAGGAGGAGCGCGCCGAAGCCGATGCCGCCGGCCGCGCCCGCGCCCGGGGAGGCCGCGAACTCCGCCGCCTTCACCCCGGCCGCCTGCTCCAGCACCTTCGCGTAGTGCGCGAGGGCGGAGTCCAGGCTCTCCACGTCGTCCGGGGAGGCGCCCTTCTGCGGGCCGTAGACGGCCGGCGCGCCCTTCGGGCCGGTCAGCGGATTGTCGACGTCGCTGGCCAGCACCAGTTCGACGGAGCCGAGGCGCGGGTCCAGGGCCGAGAGGTCGGCGGACGCCAGCTCGCTGAGGCCGCCGCCGCCCGGGGGCACCGGTTCCCCGTCAGCGTCCAGGAAACGCGCGCCGAGCGCGGACAGCATCCCGGCGCCGCCGTCGGTGGTCGCGCTGCCGCCCACGCCGAACACGATGGTCCGCGCGCCCGCGTCCAGTGCGGCGCGCAGCAGCTCGCCGGAGCCGTACGTGGACGCCGTGAGCGGTGCGAAGACACCGGCGGGCAGCCGCTGCAGTCCGCTCGCCTCCGCCATCTCCACGACCGCGGTGCCGCCGCGCAGCGCGAACGCCGCCGTGACCTCGTCCCCGAGCGGTCCCGCGACACGTACCTCGCGCCGCTCGAAACCCGCCGCGACCGCCGCGTCCACGGTCCCGTCGCCGCCGTCGGCCACGGGCAGGGCCTCCACCGGGAGGTCCGGCACGACCCGGCGCAGCCCGGCCGTCACCCGCTCCGCGACCTGCACGGCCGTCAGCGACCCCTTGAACTTGTCCGCGGCGATGAGCACCCTCCGGGCACTCCTACCTGCAGCGTCCGCCACCTTGTCTTCCCCTTGCTCTCCGGGCCTCGCACGTGTCAAGGCCAGTCGCGCCGCTGCGACCATAACCGGAGGAAGCCCCCGTCGTCATGCCCCGCCCGGACCGTGGGACGCGCCCGGCGGCCGGGTGCGCGTCCTTGCGCGAAGGGCGCGCGGCCGGTCCGAAATTGGGTAAACCATGAGCTATGACCCCTGTGGGCACTGAGCCAGAGCTCGCCGACCGCATCCTCGGGGGCTGGCTGGGCCGGATTGCGGGCAACATGCTCGGCAAACCGGTCGAGCAGGGCGACCTGTGGACGCGCGACCGCATCGACCGTTACCTGCGGCAGGCGGCAGCCCTGCCCCTGACCGACTACCTCCCCGAGCCCGCCGTGGAGAGCGACGGCTTCGAGCTGCGCCCCGAGTGGCGCCAGTGCGTACGCGGCCGCATCCACGGCAGCTGCCGCGACGACGACGTCGACTACGCCATCCTCGGCCTGGACCTGCTGGAGACCCACGGCTTCGGCTTCAGCACCGAGCAGGTCGGGGACCTGTGGCTGCTGCGGCTGCCGTATCTGCAGACCTTCACGGCGGAGCGGGCGACGTACCGCAACCTCGCCAACGGCATCAAGCCGCCGCTGACGGCCACGTACGACAACCCGTACCAGGAGTGGATCGGCGCCCTGATCCGCGCCGACATCTACGGCTGGACCTGCCCCGGCGTCCCGCGCCGCGCGGCCTCCCTGGCCCGCCGGGACGCGGTGCTGTCGCACACCGGCAACGGCGTGTACGGCGCGATGTGGGCGGCGGCGCTGATCGCGGCGGCGTTCACGGCGCCCACCGTGCGGCACGCGGTGGACCAGGCGCTGGCCGTGATCCCGGCGAGCAGCCGGCTCGCCCGCACCGTGCGCCGTGTCGTCTCGCTCCACGACACGCGGATGACCTGGGAGGACACCCTGACGACGGTCTCGGAGGAGACCGCCGGGCTCGGCTGGATCCACACCATCCCGAACGCGGCTGTCATCACCGCGGGCCTCCTCTACGGCGACGGCGACTTCACCCGCACCATCACCCTCACCGTCCGCGGCGGCCTGGACACCGACTCCAACGGCGCGACTGCCGGCTCGGTGGCCGGCGTCCTGACGGGGGCCGACGCCATTCCGGCGCAGTGGAAGGAGCCGTTGGAGGACACGGTCCGCAGCGCGGTGTTCGGCTTCGACCGGGCACGGATCAGCGAGCTGGCGGAGCGAACGCTCCAGCTGGCGGGGACGGAGAGCTAGCGCCCGGAATCGGGGCCCGGAGTCAGGGCCCGGGGCCAGGGTCTGGAGGCTTGGGCCGGAGTGCCGCGCCGTCTGGTTACGCTTCCTGGATGACCTCCACTCCAGACTTCGCCACCTACATCGCCGGTCTCCCCCGCGTCCTCGCCGGCGCCGCCGCCCTCTTCCGCGACGCCGAGGGCCGGGTGCTGCTGGTCGAGCCCAACTACCGCGAGGGATGGGCGCTTCCGGGCGGCACCATCGAGTCCGACGACGGCGAGAGCCCGCGCCAGGGCGCGCGCCGCGAGACGCTGGAGGAGATCGGTCTCGACCGCGAGCTGGGCCGCCTGCTCGCGGTGGACTGGGTGTACCGCCCGGGCTGGCCGCCGCTGGTGGCGTACCTCTACGACGGCGGTGTCCTCACCGAGGACGACCTCAAGGCGATCCGTCTCCAGGAGGAGGAACTGCTGTCCTGGCGGCTCGTGGGGCGCGAGGACCTCGCCGACTTCCTGCTCGGCACCCTCGGCCACCGTGTCCTGGCCGCCCTGGACGTGCTGGCGGAGGGCTCGGGCACGGCGGAGCTGGAGAACGGCCGCAGGGTGGGCTGAGCCGCCCCTACCGGGCGAGCGCCTCGTCCGGGTCGATGTGGCCGTGGTGGATCTGGCTGTGGTCGCGGTCGTTGCACGCGTCGTCCACCGACTGGGCGGTCCACGGCGCGGCCACCGGGACGAGCGCCATGGCCTCCTTGCAGAGGCCGTTGGTGGTCAGGGTCCTGCCCCCGATGTTGATGCGTCCGTGGTCGCCGTCGTCGGCCTGGGCCGGGGTGGCGAGCGTGAGACCGACCATGGTGAGCGCCGCGAGGGCGCCGATCTTCTTCATAGCCTGGCCAACGACAACGGGATCGGCCAGGTCACGCCACCGGATATCTCGTGGCCCCGGGCAGGCGAGCGCCCTTACGCTCGGCCCATGAACAGGCCTCTTGTCGCCATCCTCAGTGGCGCAGGTATCTCCACCGATTCCGGGATCCCTGACTATCGCGGCCCCAACGGCCTGTGGCGCAGGGATCCCGAGGCCGAGAAGCTCGTCACGTACGAGTACTACATGGGTGATCCGGAGATCCGGCGGCGGTCCTGGCGGATGCGGCGCGAGAGCCGGGCGCTCCAGGCCGAGCCGAACGCCGCGCACCGGGCCGTCGCCGAGCTGGAGAGGTCCGGCGTGCCGGTCAGGGTCATCACCCAGAACGTCGACGGGCTGCACCAGCTCGCCGGCCTGCCCGCCCGCAAGGTACTCGAACTGCACGGCAGCGCGCACGGTGTCGTGTGCACCGGGTGTCAGTCACCCGGGCCGATGGAGGAGGCGCTCACGCGCGTCGACGCCGGAGAGGCCGATCCGCCCTGCCGGGAGTGCGGCGGCATCCTGAAGTCGGCGACCGTGATGTTCGGCGAGCCCCTCGACCCGGAGGTGCTCGGTGAAGCGCTCGCCATCAGCAAGGCGTGCCAGGTGTTCATCGCCGTCGGCAGCAGCCTCCAGGTCCAGCCCGCCGCCGGCCTCGCGGGCGTCGCCGCCGACCACGGGGCACGGCTGATCATCGTCAACGCCGAGCCCACGCCGTACGACGACCTCGCGGACGAGGTCGTACGCGAGCCCATCGGAACGGCGCTGCCCGAACTGCTGCGCAGGCTGAGCACGGAATCGGCGGGCTAGTCGCCCTCTGCGAGGGTGTGGGCCACCAGGGCGTCGGCGTGGCCGTGGTCCAGAGTGCCTCCGCTCTCGAAGTCGAGCAGGAGCCGCTTGCGTGCGAGGCCGCCGCCGTAGCCCGTCAGGCTGCCGTCGGCGCCGACGACGCGGTGGCAGGGCACGATGACGCCGATCGGGTTCTTGCCGTTGGCGAGGCCGACGGCGCGGGAGGCGGCCGGTTTGCCGAGGGCTTCGGCGAGTTGGCCGTAGGAGCGGGTCTCGCCGTAGGGGATGCGGCGGAGCTCGTCCCAGACCGTGCGCTGGAACGGGGTTCCGTTCAGGCGGAGTTGCAGGGTGAATTCTTTCAACTCGCCTGCGAAATAGGCCTTCAGCTGTTGCTCGGCCTCGGCGAAGGGGGTGCCGTCGCGGTCGCCGAAGGTCTCCTCCGGCGGGCGGTGGCGCTGGTCGGTCATGTAGAGGCCGCACAGGACTCCGTCGTCGGCCACCAGGGTGAGGGGGCCGTAGGGACTGGGGACGACCGTGTGCCGCTTCGGGGAGCTCATGGTGAACGTCCTTACACCGGGAGGAAGTTGATCGGATGGCTGTCCGTCGCCCACAGGTACTGGACGGCGTACGCCCGCCAGGGGCGCCAGGCCGCCGCGCGGGCGGTGAGGGCCGCCGGGGTGGACGGGAGGCCCAGTTCCTCGGCGGCGCGGCGGATGCCGAGGTCGGTGGGGAGGAAGGCGTCGGGGTCGCCGAGGGCGCGCATGGCGATGACGTCGACCGTCCAGGGGCCGAAACCGGGCAGGGCCAGGAGCCGGGCGCGGGTCTCCGGCCAGTCGCTCTCCGGGCCCAGGTGGACGGTGTGGTCCGCGAGCTGACGTACGAGAGTGGTGAAGGTCGTGCGGCGGGTGCGCGGCATCGCCAGGGACTCCGGGTCCACGGCGGCGAGCGCGTCAGGGGTCGGGAAGACGTGGGTGAGGCCGCCCTCGGGGTCGTCCACCGGGTCGCCGTGCGCCGTGACGAGGCGGGCCGCGTGGGTGCGGGCCGCGGCCGTGGAGACCTGCTGTCCGAGTACGGCGCGCACGGCGAACTCCGCCTCGTCGACCGTGCGCGGGACACGCCGGCCGGGGGCCTTGTCGACCAGCGGGGCGAGCAGGGGGTCCGTGCGCAGCTGGTCGTCGATCGCGACCGGATCGGCGTCCAGGTCGAGCATGCGGCGGCAGCGGCTGATGGCGACCGTGAGGTCGCGCAGGTCGGCGAGGGTGAGCCGGCAGGCGATGTGGTCGGGCCCGGGCGCGAGCGTCACGATGCCGTGGCCGTACGGGAGGCGGAGCGTGCGGCGGTAGGCGCCGTCCCTCCACTCCTCCACGCCGGGTACGGCGGTGGCCGCGAGGTGGCCGAAGAGGTTGTCGGGGTTGAGCGGGGTACGGAAGGGCAGGCGGAGCGTCAGCGCGCCCGGAGTGCCGGCCGGCGCGTTCTTCTTCGGCAGCCGGGCCCGCAGTTCGCTCGGCGCCAGGGCGAAGACCTCGCGCACGGTGTCGTTGAAGGTGCGGATCGAGGAGAAGCCGGCGGCGAACGCGACCTCCGCCATCGCGAGCGTCGTCGTCTCGATCAGCAGGCGGGCGGTCTGGGCTCGCTGGGCTCGGGCCAGGGCGAGCGGGCCGGCGCCCAGCTCGGCGAGCAGCTGGCGTTCGATCTGCCGGGTGCTGTAGCCGAGGCGGGCGGCGAGGCCGGGGACGCCGTCGCGGTCCACGACGCCGTCGGCGATCAGGCGCATCGCCCGGGCCACGAGATCGGCTCGCTGGTTCCACTCCGGGGAGCCCGGGCTGGTGTCGGGGCGGCAGCGCTTGCAGGCCCGGAACCCGGCCTGCTGGCAGGCGGCCGCGCTCGGGTGGAAGGTCATGTTCTCGGGCTTGGGCGGGACGACGGGGCAGCTGGGCCGGCAGTAGATGCGGGTCGTCAGGACTGCCGTGAAGAACCATCCGTCGAAGCGCGCGTCCTTGGACTGGACGGCGCGCACGCAGCGCTCTCGGTCGGTGTGCATCCCGTTCTGCATACGTCCAGCATCGGGGACGGGCGGGGCCGGGGCTGGCGAGAATCCGACATCAACCTCACGTGCGCTGGAATGCCCCGGATCGCCCCGGCCTCATGCCCCGCTCTCGTCCAACAGCGCACGCAACGCCGCCTCCTCCGCCGAGGTCAGGCCGGTCACGAAGTGCTGGAGGGCGGCGATCGGGTCGGGGCCGCGGGCCAGGGCGCGGTGCATGGCCTCGGCGGTCAGCTGGGCGGCGTTCTTCACCGGGCGGTAGGCGCCGCGCCTGCCGTCGGCGTCCCGCAGGACGAGTCCCTTGTCGTGCAGGCGCCGCAGGATCGTGTGCACGGTGTTGTAGGCGAGGCCGCCGCGCAGACATGCCTGGATCTCGGCCGGCGTGAGGGCGCGGTCCGTCGCCCACAGGGTGGCGAGGATCTCGCTCTCCAGCTCGCCCGGGCCGCGTCGCACGGCCCTGCCGCGAGGAGTCGCGCCGGCCATGGCACCAGATTACGGCGCATACCTGACGGCGGTCAGTGCGCTCGGCCGCACGTCCCACCGGTCAGGAAGGGGTCCCCCCGGACGCGCGGCGGGCACGCGCGCGGCGCGCCTCCAGGGCGATCGGGGTCAGGGAGACGAGGACCACGAGCGCGACCATCGGCAGCAGGTAGTGGTCGATGTTCGGCACCGAGGAACCGAGCGCGTAGCCGCCCAGCGTCAGGCCGATCGTCCACACCAGACCACCCAGCACCTGCCACACCGTGAAGACCCGCGGCGGCACGTCGAGCGCACCGGCCAGGGGGTTCAGCACGGTGCGCACGATCGGCACGAAGCGGGCGAGGACCACCGCCTTGGCATGGCCGTAGCGCTCGAGCAGCTGCTCGGCCCGCTCCGCGCCCTCGTGCAGCTTCCTCGCTCTGCTGCGCGCCAGCAGGGCGCGGCCGCCGCGGCGCCCGAGCCAGTACCCCGTCTGGGCGCCGAGCAGCGCGCCGGCCACGGCGGCCACCAGCACCTGCCAGAGCGAGAGATGGACGGAGCGCCCGGAGCCGCCGGCGCACAGCAGTCCGGCCGTGAACAGCAGGGAGTCGCCGGGCAGGAAGAACCCGACCAGCAGTCCGGTCTCGGCGAACATCACCACGGCGACGCCGAGAGCACCGAACGCGGACAGCAGGGAACCGGCGTCCAGGACGTTCACCGCCTGGGTCACGGCCATGTGGGCAGCTGCCACGGAGACGACCCCTCTCATACTGGGACGTGGACGGAGCGGGCACGGGCCCGCACCGAGCGACTACAGTCACGTAGACCGTCTACCGCACTGTAGACGAACGAGAGCCGAGGAGCGTTCCCATGTCCGATTGGCAGGGTGACGAGCCGGTCGACGGGCGCACGGACCGCCGGCCGGCCGGCGAGCTGGAGGCGAGCGTACTCGCCGCGCTGTGGGCCGCCGGCAAGGCGCTCACGCCCGGCGCCGTCCAGAAGGAGCTCGGCGGCGGCCTCGCGCGCACGACGGTGACGACGATCCTCACCCGGCTGCACGCCAAGGGCGCGGTGACCCGCGCGCGCTCGGGCCGCGGTTACGCCTATGCCCCGGCCCAGGACTCGCACGGCCTCACGGCCCGCCGGATGCATGCCGAACTCGACAAGGACGCCGACCGCGGCACCGTCCTCGCCCGCTTCGTCTCCGATCTGAGCCCCGCGGACGAGCAGCTGCTGCGCTCCCTGCTGGACGACGGCCGGCCGGACGGGGACGGCACCGGGTGAACGGAGCCGCTCCCCCGGGCCCGGCTCCAGGTCAGCGGGTCTGCGCCGCGAACGCCTCGTAGGCCCGTTCGTCGAAGAGCACGAACCGGACCTCCTCGACCGACGTGTCCGCGGCCCGGACCGTCTCCACCGCGATGCGGGCGCCGTCGTCGATCGGCCAGCCGTAGATGCCGGTGGAGACGGCGGGGAAGGCGACCGTACGGGCGCCGAGCTCGTCGGCGACGCGGAGGGACTCGCGGTAGCAGGAGGCCAGCAGCCCGGAGCGGTCCTCGCCTGCGGACCAGACCGGTCCCACGGTGTGGATCACCCAGCGTGCGTCGAGGTCGCCGGCGGTGGTGGCGACCGCCTGGCCGGTGCGCAGGCCCTTGCCGTACCTGGAGGCGCGCAGCTTGCGGCACTCCTCGAGGATCGCCGGGCCGCCGCGGCGGTGGATGGCGCCGTCGACGCCTCCGCCGCCGAGCAGGGAGGAGTTCGCGGCGTTGACGATCGCGTCGACGCTCTCGCGCGTGATGTCGCCCTGGGCGAGCGTGATGGTGGTCATGTCTGCCTCAGCCTCTTCCAGACGGCCTTCGCCGCGTTGTGACCGGACATGCCGTGCACCCCGGGCCCGGGCGGGGTCGCCGACGAGCAGATGAAAATGGCCGGATGCGGGGTGCTGTACGGCGAGAGGGAGAGCTTGGGGCGCAGCAGGGTCTGCAGGCCGGAGACCGCGCCGGAGCCGATGTCCCCGCCGATGTAGTTGTGGTTGCGGGCGGCGATCTCGGGCGGGCCGGCGGTCGCGCGGGCGAGGACGCGGTCGCGGAACCCCGGCGCGAAGCGCTCCAGTTGACGCTCCATGGCGTCCGTGAGGTCGCCCGTCCAGCCGCTCGGGACATGGCCGTAGGCCCAGAAGACGTGCTTGCCGTCGGGTGCGCGGGTGGGGTCCACGACGCTGGGCTGGACCGTGATCAGGAACGGCCGCTCGGGCGCCCGGCCCTCCCGTGAGGCGTCGCGCAGCGCGGTGCCGATCTCGGCGCTGTCCGCACCGATCTGCACGGTGCCGGCGGCCCGGGCCTCCTGGGCGGTCCACGGCACCGGGCCGTCCAGGGCGTAGTCGACCTTGAAGACGCCCGGGCCGTAGCGGTAGCCGTCGTAGTAGCGGCCGAAGCCCGCGATACGGGCCAGGGCGGTGGGTGAGGTGTCGAAGACGTAGGCGCGCGCGGGCGGCAGGTCGTCGAGGCGCTTGACCTCGTAGTCCGTGTGGACCACGCCGTCCAGGTCCTTGAGGTACGCGGTGAGCGCGTCCGAGATGGACTGGGAGCCGCCGCGGGCCACGGGCCAGCCGCGGGCGTGTGCGGCGAGCGCGAAGACCAGGCCGATGGCGCCGGTGGCGAGGCCGGTCAGGGGCGCCATGACGTGCGCGACGAGGCCCGCGAACAGGGTCTTGGCGGGCTCGTCGCGGAACCGGCGGGCCAGCCAGGTCGACGGGGGCAGGCCGACCAGGCCGAAGCGGGCGAGGGTCACCGGGTCGCGTGGGAGCGCGGTGCCCGGCAGGGACATGAAGTCCCGCGTCAAGGTGTCCCACTTGGGCAGGAACGGCTCGACGAGCCTGCGGTACGCGCCCGCGTCCCGCGGGCCGAACGAGGCCGCCGTCTCGGCCACCGAACGGGACAGCACGGCGGCGCTGCCGTCGGTGAAGGGGTGCGCCATCGGCAGCTCGGGGTGCAGCCACTCCAGGCCGTACCGGTCCAGCGGCAGGGCGCGGAAGGCCGGGGAGTTGATGCCCAGCGGATGGGCCGAGGAGCACGGGTCGTGCCGGAAGCCGGGCAGGGTGAGCTCTTCGGTGCGGGCTCCGCCGCCGACGGTGTCGCGGGCCTCGAAGACCGCCACGGAGAAGCCGCGGCGGGCCAGCTCCACGGCGGCCGTCAGTCCGTTCGGCCCCGCACCCACCACGACAGCATCGAGCATCGACGGCACCTTCGGACCCCTTCGTCAGCCGATGGCCACTGAGGATCAGGATATGCCGGAGGTCCGGCACTCTCCCGAGGCGGGTGGTTCACTCCTGAACGGTCGCCCGGATCACGCCATGTCCGACAGCAGCCCCTTCACCCGGCGGGCCGTCGCCGCGTCGCGGGCGGCCGTGAACGGCAGGGCGTTGCCGCCCGTGATGCGGAACGGCTCGCCGGTCGGCGTCAGATGGGCACCGCCCGCCTCCTCGACCAGCAGGATGCCGGCGGCGTGATCCCATGCCGCCTCCCAGCTGAAGGCCAGCGCGTCCAACTCGCCGCGGGCGATGGCCAGATACTCCAGGCCGGCCGAGCCGCAGGCACGCGGCGCGACACCGTCGGTCCACAGGCCGAGCAGGGCCCGCTTCTGCGCGTCGGTCGTGTAGTCGGGGTGGGAGGTGGCCACTTGGAGGTCGCGTCCAGGGTCGGGCGAACCGGCGTGCAGCCGCTCGCCGTCGAGGAAGGCGCCCTGCCCCCTCACGGCGGTGGCGAGTTGGTCCGAGGCCGGCAGGTACGTCCACGAGGCGAGCAGGACTCCGCGCCGGGCGAGCGCGACCAGCGTGCAGAATCCGGGGTCGCCGTGCACGAACTGGCGCGTCCCGTCGACCGGGTCGACGATCCAGACCGGGGCGTCGCCCTGTATCGCCGCGTACACCTCCGGGTCGGCGTGCACCGCCTCCTCGCCGACGACGACGGAGCCGGGCAGGAGCCGGCGGAGCACGTCCGTGAGATACCGCTCGGTGAGGCGGTCGGCGTCGGTCACCAGGTCGTGCGGTCCGCTCTTCTGGTCGACCTCGTGCGCGGCCAGGCTGCGGAAGCGGGGCATGATCTCGGCCGCGGCGGCCTTGCGGACCGCCTCCTCCACGTCGGCCGAGTGGCGGGCGAGAAACTCGTCGATGGTTTCCTTTTCTTCGATCATGCCTCCATGAGAGCACGCGCCACTGACAATCCCCGCCGGGAGGGTGGATCCCCGGTGGAATCCACGTGAACTCCGCGGTCGCGATCAGCGACCCACCGCGTACCCCTGCATGCCTCGCGGATTGGCGGCCGCCGACAGGACGCCGGTGGCGGGGTCCCGGGCGACCGCGCACAGCCGCCCCTCCGACCAAGGGTCGCCGACGGTCACGTGGTGGCCCCGGCGCCGCAGTTCCTCGACGATCCCGGCGTCCATGCGGGACTCGACCGTCACGTTCCCCGGCCGCATGCCGCGCGGGTAGAACGAGCCCGGGAAGCTGTCGTTGTGCCAGTTCGGGGCGTCGATCGCGCCCTGCAGGTCGAGGCCCCCGCGGGCCTGGGCGCGCAGGGCGACGGCCAGGAAGAAGTGCAGCTGCCACTGGTCCTGCTGGTCCCCGCCGGGCGTGCCGAAGGCCATGACCGGGACGCCGTCGCGCAGCGCGATCGAGGGCGTGAGGGTGGTGCGGGGCCGGCGGCCGGGCGTGAGCGCGTTCGGCAGGTCCTCCTCCAGCCAGGTCATCTGGAGCCTGGTGCCGAGCGGGAAGCCCAGTTCGGGCACGACGGGGTTCGACTGGAGCCAGCCGCCGCTGGGGGTGGCGGCGACCATGTTGCCCCAGCGGTCGACGACGTCCAGGTGGCAGGTGTCGCCACGGGTGCCGCCGTCCGCCGCGACCGGGGGCTCGCCCGGCACCGGCGAGACGGGCGGCTTGGCCACGGTCGGTTCGCCGGCGCCCATGGGGCTGAATCCGGGCTCGTCGCCGACGACCACGTGCGCGTGCGCGCTGAGCCGCGGGGTGCGTCCGCCGGGGCCGCCGGGGCGCAGCTCGTGCGAGGCCTTGGCGCCGACGAGGTGGCGCCGGGCAGCGTTGTAGCGCGGCGACAGCAGATCGCCGAGCGGGACCTCGGCCGCGTCCCCGTACCAGGCCTCGCGGTCGGCCATGGCGAGCTTGCAGCCCTCGATCAGCAGATGGACGTAGTCGGCGGTCCCGTACGCGGGCAGTTCGGGCGGGAGCAGGGCTAGCTGCTGGAGGAAGGCCGGGCCCTGGCTCCAGGGGCCGGCCTTGCACACGGTCCAGCCGTTCCAGTCGTACGTCGCCGGAATCTCGTAGGTCGCGGACCAGCCGGCGAGGTCGGCGGCCGTCAGCGTGCCAGCGTGGCGCTCGCCGCTGGTGTCCATGGTCGGCCGCCGCGCCTGCCGGACCAGGGCCTCGGCGATGAACCCGGACCGCCACGCCTCGCGTGCGGCCTCGATCTGGGCTACCCGGTCCCCGGCCCCGGCGACCTCGGCGAGCAGCCGCTTCCAGGTGGCGGCGAGGGCGGGGTTGCGAAAGAGCTCACCGGGCCTCGGGGCCTTCCCGCCCGGGAGGTACACCTCCGCCGAGGAGGTCCACTCCGTCTCGAAGAGTTCCCGTACGGTCTCGACGGTCGCACCGACGTTCTCCACGGGCGCGTGGCCGTGCTCGGCGTATCCGATCGCGTACGCGAGGACGTCGGCGAGGGGCTTGGTGCCGTGGTCGCGCAGCAGGAGCATCCAGGCGTCGAACGCGCCGGGCACGGCGGCGGCGAGCGGTCCGGTGCCGGGGACGAGGTCCAAGCCGAGCGACCGGTAGTGCGCGACCGTGGCCCCGGCCGGGGCCACGCCCTGGCCGCACAGCACCCGCACCTCGGCGCCCGCCGGGGCGAGCAGGATCGGCACCTCGCCGGCCGGCCCGTTGAGGTGCGGCTCGACGACGTGCAGCACGAACGCCCCCGCCACGGCCGCGTCGTACGCGTTCCCGCCGGCCTCCAGCACCGCCATCGCCGACTGCGAGGCCAGCCAGTGGGTGGAGGACACCATCCCGAAGGTGCCCTGCAAGGTCGGCCGGGTCGTGAACGGCATCTCTCACCTCACTGCTGACGCGCCTTCGCCGGTCCGGTCGGCGCTCGGGTCCACCGGCAGGCTACCCATCCCCCGCGCCTACCAAGATTTTGCGTTCTCGCGGGGAGCCCATGAACCGGTTCCCACCTGCGCGAAGTCCCCTTTGTCCGGCGGCCTGGGCGGGCGGACATGACGCGTTAACCCCGCGCGTCCTTCTCGGCGTTCTACGCGCGTGGTGTCATGCCCACGCTCACCACCCCCCACGTGGGCTTCAACTCGACCAGGAGTCACGCATGTTGTGGAAGATCCTCGCCCGCGCGGGAGTCGCCCTGACCGCCGGCACCGCCGTCCTCGCCACCGCCGTCCCCGCGAACGCCGCGAGCTACTCCGCGTTCGCCTTCTCGCAGAGCGGCGGTGAGCCGGCGATCTACGACTTCGTCAACTCGGCCACCAGCTCCCTCGACATGACGATGTACGAGCTGGAGGACACCACCGCCGTCAACGACCTCATAGCCCTGAAGAACAAGGGCGTCACGGTGCGGGTCGTCCTGGACCGGCAGCACCAGAGCGCCAACAGCTCGGCCTACACGGCGTTGACCGCCGCGGGCGTGGGCGTGGTGTGGTCGTCGTCCTCCTTCGTCTACACCCACCAGAAGACGATCACGGTGGACGGCACCAAGTCGCTGGTCCTCACGGGCAATCTCACCTCGCAGTACTACGCGACCGGCCGCGACTACGGCGTCTTCACCGACGACACCCGTGACGTCGCCGCGATCGAGAAGGTCTTCAACGCGGACTACGCCGGCACCGCGGTGACCCCGACCGACGGCGACCACCTCCTCTGGTCGCCCACCGACTCCCGCAACCGTCTGCTGTCCGTGATCAACAGCGCGACCAGGACGCTCGACGTCGAGGAGCTGGAGTTCAGCGACAGCACGGTCGTCGACGCGATCGTGGCACGGGCGAAGGCGGGCGTGGCCGTACGGGTGGTCCTGGAGACCCCCGGCTCCTACGCCAGCGAGGTCTCCGCGGTGAAGAGCGCCGGCGGCAAGGTCGTCGGCTACTCCGACCCCAACGGCTTCTACATCCACGCCAAGGCCATGGTCGCCGACTACGGGCTGTCCACCCAGGAGGTGGAGGCGGGCTCGATGAACATCAGCAGCAACTCGCTGTCCAACAACCGCGAGCTGGGCATCATCCTCACCGGCACCGGAGTGGCCCAGTCCGTGGCCACCACCGTCGAGACCACGTTCGCCGGCGACTACGCGGGCGGTACGGCCGCCTGAGCGCTCCCGGCGCGGCACCCGCTCAGGCGTGCCGTGCCGAGACCAGGCCCGACTCGTAGGCGAAGACAACGAGTTGGGCCCGGTCACGCGCGCCCAGCTTCGTCATCGCGCGGCTGATGTGGGTCTTGGCCGTGAAGGGGCTGACGACCATGTGGGCGGCGATCTCCTCGTTGCTCAGGCCCCGGGCGGCCAGGGCCGTCACCTCGCGCTCGCGCCGCGTCAGGCAGTCGAGTCCGGGCGCCGTCGCCCGGTCCGGCGGCCGGGACACGAACTCGCCGATCAGGGTGCGGGTGACCGACGGCGAGAGCAGGGCCTCGCCGCGGGCCACCACCTGGATGGCCTGCAGCAGGTCGGCCGGTTCCGTGTCCTTGAGGAGGAAGCCGCTCGCACCGGCGCGCAGCGCCTCGAAGACGTACTCGTCCAGGCCGTAGTTGGTGAGGATGACGACGCGTACGGCCGCGAGCGCGGGGTCGGCGGCGATCCGGCGGGTGGCCTCGATGCCCGTCATCACCGGCATCTGCACGTCGATCAGCGCGATGTCGGGCAGGTGCGCCCGCACCAGCGCCAGGCCCCGCTCGCCGTCGGGTGCCTCCCCCACCACCTCGATGCCCTCCTCGGCCTCCAGCAGCGCACGGAACCCCGCCCGCATGAGCGCCTGGTCGTCGACGAGAGCCACCCGGATCATCCGGCCTCCCCCAGCGGCAGCCGCGCCCGCACCTCGAACCCGCCCTCCGCGCGCGGGCCGGCGTGCAGGGTGCCGGCGAGCGCGGTGACGCGTTCGCGCATACCGGTCAGGCCCACGCCGGGTGTGGGCGGGCGGGACGGGTCGGCCGTACCGTCGTCGGTCACCGTGATCGTCAACCCATCTGTTTCGTAAGCCAGTTGGACCTGAACCCTTGCGGGGCCCGCGTGCCGGGCGGCGTTCGTCAGGGCCTCCTGGACGATGCGGTAGACGGCACGGTCGAGCGTCGGCGGCACGGGGCTGACCTCGCCGGTCACCTTGAGGTCAGCGGCGAGGCCCGCCGCGCAGGCCCGCTCCACCAGCAGGGCGGGCGTTCCGGTCGGCTCGTCGCTGCGCAGCACCTCCAGGGTGGAGCGCAGTTCGCGCATCGCCTCGCTGCTGGCGTCCTGGATGGCGAGCAGCGCGGGCGGCACCTCCTCGCCGCGCTTGCGGGCCAGGTGGACCGCGACTCCCGCCTGGAGCTTGACGATCGAGATGCTGTGGGTGAGCGAGTCGTGCAACTCCCGTGCGATACGCAGGCGTTCCTCGCCGGCGCGGCGCAGGGCCGCCTCCTCCCGGGTGCGCTCCGCCTCCACGGCCCGCTGTTCGGTCTGGCGCAGATACGCCTGCCAGTTGCGGTCGGCCATGCCCGTGATCACCGCGCACAGGAACCAGCCCGCGAGCAGGGCGGTTCTCTCGACGACGTCGTGGGTCGTCGGACCGGTGGGGAGGTACGCGGCCAGGAACACCCCGCTCGCGGCGGCCGCGGCCCCGCGGTGCCCGGCACGCGCGGCCGTATGGACGGCGCCGAAGACCGGCAGGGCGGAGGCCAGGCCCGGGTGGGCGTGCAGGACGTACGCGCTGCCGCTCAGCGTCGACACCGCCAGCACCGCCCGCGGCGCCTCGCGGTAGCCGGCCAGGGCGGCCGAGCTCACCGCGATCAGCACGTAGTCGACGGCGGTGGTGTCCGCGTCGAAGGCGGCGGCGGACATGACGATGGCGCCGACGGCGATCACGAGGGCCACGTCGGCGAGCCGCCTGCGTGAGACCCGGTACCCGCTCATGCACGCACAGTAGACGGCGCCCGCGACAACGGCGTCAGCCCTGTGGACGGCTCTGGCGCTACTCCCGCCGTAGTAGAACCGGCTGCCGGCGGCCCGGCCGTCGCAGAGCGCACTGCATTCGGCCGTACGACGACGCGGCCGGTCCCCGGGGCGCACGCTGCTGCCCATGACCACACCTTTCCGTTTCACCGAACCTCCGCCGCCCAAGGCGGCCACCGGCCGTGTCGCCGAGGTGTACGAGCAGCTCGCCCGCGACTTCGGCATCGACAAGGCGGCCACCTTCGTGGTGCTGTCCTCGGCGCCCGAGATCCTCGCCCCCGCCTGGGCTCTGATGCGCGAGTCTCTGATCGCCGGGGCGGGCAGCCGCACCGGCAAGGAACTGGCGGCGTACGGGGTGTCGCGCGCCAACAAGTGCCCGTTCTGCGTGGACGCGCACACGGTCCTGCTGCACGCCACCGGCGACCACGCGCTCGCCGAGCGGCTGGCGCGGGGCGAGCAGCCGGAGAGCGAGGAGCACGCGCGTGTGCTGGCCTGGGGGCAGCACACGCGCGTGCCGGGCGCCGGGCTGATGCCGTACCCGTTCCCGCCCGAGCACGCCCCCGCCTACATCGGCACGGCGCTCGCCTTCCACTTCATCAACCGGATCGTGTCGTCCCTGCTGACCGAGCAGCTGCTGCCGGGCAACGTCCAGCGGTGGCGCCCGGTGCGCAGCCTCGCGGGCCGCTCGCTCGCCGGCACCGTCCGCCGCAGCGCCGTGCCCGGCGCGGCCCTCGCCCTGCTCGACGACCCGGCGCCGGGCCCCGCGTGGGCGGCCGGCACGACCGTCGGTCCGGCCTACGCGGCGCTGCGCGCGGCGACCGCGGCCGGCGCGGACCTGCTCGACGCGGACGACCAGGCCCTCGTACGCGAGGCCCTGTGGGACTGGGACGGATCGCATCCGCCGCTGTCCTGGGCGGGGCTCCCGGACCGGCGTGAGCGCCCCGGCGCGCGCCTGGCGCTGCTGGCGGCCCTCGCGCCGTACCGCATCACGGAGGAGGACGTGGCGGCCTGGCGGCGGCCGGAGCACACCGACGACTGCCTCGTCCGCCTCGTCGCCCACGGCGCGTTCGCCGCCGTGGACCGCATCGAGAGCGCCTTCACCCTGCACGCCGCCAGGGAGAGCTCGCCGGACTCCTCGAGCCCCCACCCGCGATGACGGAGCGGTAACCGCGCGTGTACGGAGCGAGTTGACACTTCCGTCTCACAGAGACTCATGTGAAACTGGCGCCCCGTCCGCAGTGCGGACCCCTTCCGCACACCGTCCCCCACCGAAAAGTGTGCCGTGCGCGATTTTCCTCTGCCGCTCGCTCTGACCGCGCGTCTGTCCCCGGTCGTCGTGCTGGCGGCGGCCGGCTGGGCGCTGTCGTCCGGACCCGCCGCGACGCCGGCCGCCGGGCACAAGCAGGCGCAGAAGACCGGCACCCAGTCGGCCACCGCCCCGGCCACGGCGGCCCAGAGCAAGTCGTACTCCTCCGCGCCCGCACCGTGCGGCAGCGTGGACGTCAAGACGCTCAAGTCGCTCGTGCCGGGCGCCAAGACGGCCGGCAAGGAGATCAAGTCGACGGACGAGAAACTGCGCCGCACCTGCTCCTGGAACGCGCTCGACGGCTTCGACTACCGCTGGCTCGACGTCTCCTTCGAAGTCTCGAACTCGGACGATGCGGGACGGACGGCGTACAAGAACCGCATCGCGGACAAGAGCGGCGGAGGGGCGGTTCCCGGACTCGGTGACGAGGGCTACTCCGTCGTGAACCTGACCACCCAGGACAAGCAGCAGACACGCGAGGGCGTGGTGATCTCCCGGGTGGGCAACGTGCTGGTGGTCATCACCTACAACGGCAGCGACTTCGAGACGAAGAAGGCGCCCAGTACGGACGAGATCAACAAGGGTGCCATCAAGGCCGCCAAGGAGGCCGTGGCCGCACTGCAGAGCGGCCGGACGAGCTGAACCCCGGCCGGCCGCCCCGCAGTCCGCGTCAGGCGGTGCGCTCCCCGTCCCGTCCGCGCAGCAGCATCAGCACCAGGTAGAGCGCCATCGAGGTGCCGAGGCCGACCGCCCAGCCGTAGTCCGCGAGGGACCTCAGCGCAGGGATGGGCCGTCCGTCGATCAGCGGCTTGAAGCTCGCCCCGCCGATCGCCAGCACGCCGCCCACCACGAAGGCCACCACGGCCCGCCAGTTCCAGCCGCCCGTGTACCAGTAACGGCCGCCCGCGCGATACAGGTCGACCAGGTCCAGCTTGGCGCGGCGCAGGATCCAGTAGTCGGCGATGAGGATGCCGGCGACCGTGCCGAGCAGACCTCCGACCAGGCCGAGCCAGGTGAAGATGTAGCCCTGCGGGTCGGAGTACAGCTTCCACGGGAAGATCAGCACGGCGAGCACCGCGGTGATCAGCGCGCCCGCACGGAAACTCACCTTCCGCGGCGCGACGTTGGAGAAGTCGAAGGCCGGCGAGACCAGGTTGGCCGCGATGTTCACGGAGAGGGTCGCCACCAGCACGGTCACCAGCGCGTACAGCAGGCCGAGGACGTTGTCCGTCTTGGACGCGAGCTGGACCGGGTCCCAGATCGTCTGGCCGTACACGGCCTGTGAGCCGGAGGTGACCAGCACCGAGAGGAACGCGAACAGCGTCATCGTGGTCGGCAGGCCCAGCGCCTGGCCCCAGGTCTGCGCCTTCTGGCTCTTGCCGTAGCGGGTGAAGTCCGGGATGTTCAGCGACAGCGTGGACCAGAAGCCGATCATGCCCATCAGGGACGGCCAGAACAGCTTCCAGAAGTCGCCGCCCCAGCCGAGCTTGGAGGGCTGGTCGAGCAGCGGGCCGAAGCCGCCCGCCTTGTTGCTCATCCAGACCAGCATCACCAGCGCGCCGACGATGACGAAGGGCGCCGCCCAGTTCTCGAAGCGGCGGATCGTCTCCATGCCCCGGTAGATGATGGCGACCTGGATGACCCAGAAGATCGCGAACGACAGCCACATCGTCCAGGGGTGCCCGCCGATCTTCGCGGCGTCGGACCAGCCGTTGCCGATCAGCTTGCCGGCCAGGAAGAAGATCGCCTCGCCGCCGATCCAGGTCTGGATGCCGAACCAGCCGCACGCCACCAACGCCCGTACGACGGCGGGCAGATTGGCACCGCGGACGCCGAACGAGGCACGCGCGAAGACCGGGAAGGGGATGCCGTACTTCGGTCCCGCGTGACCGGTGAGCAGCATCGGGACCAGCACGATCACATTGGCCAGGACGATGGTGAACACCGCCTGCTTCCAGTCCATGCCGACGGCGATCAGACCGGAGGCCAGCGTCCAGGAGGCCGTGTTGTGGGCCATGCCGACCCACAGGGCGGAGAAGTTGTACGTGGTCCAGGTGCGCCTTTCGACGGGGACCGGCAGCAGGTCCTCGTTCGCGTACGGACCGCTGGGCATGGGGGATCCGGGTGCGATCTCCACGCGCCCGTCGTCGAGGGTGACTTGGGCTGTCGGCGGTATGGCTGAGGAAGCGGTGTCGGTCATGGGCAGGCCAATCGATCAAGGGTGGTCCGGAAAGGCCGTGCGGGTCTCCGGTCTCCGGCCACCTCCCCGGGGAGGTGGGGAGGGGGAGAACTGGAGTGGGGGGCGGTGGTGCTACGCGGGTGCCGCGGGCCTCAGGCGTTGACCGCCGGGATGACCTTGTCGCCGTAGGCGTCGATCACGGCCTCCTGCGCGTCGTGCATGTCGTACACGGCGAACTGGTCGACGCCCAGCTCGCGCAGCGCGTTCAGCTTCTCGACGTGCCGCTCGGCCGGCCCGATGAGGCAGAACCGGTCGACGATCTCGTCGGGGACGAACTGGGTGTCGGGGTTTCCGCTGCGGCCGTGGTGGGAGTAGTCGTACCCCTCACGGGACTTGATGTAGTCGGTGAGTTCCTCCGGGACCTGGGAGGAGTGCTCGCCGTACTTGGAGACCAGGTCGGCGACGTGGTTGCCGACCATCCCGCCGAACCAGCGGCACTGCTCGCGCGCGTGGGCGAGCGCCTCGGGCGAGTCGTCGGCGGTGACGTAGGCGGGCGCGGCGACGCAGACGGTGACGTCGTCGGGGTTGCGGCCGGCCGCGGCGGCCGCGTCCTTGACCGCCTTCACCATGTACTCGGTGAGGTAGAGGTCGGCCAGCTGGAGGATGAACCCGTCGGCCTCCTCGCCGGTCATCTTCAGGGCCTTGGGGCCGTACGCCGCCATCCACACGGGGAGTCGGGCGTCCGGCTTGATCCAGGGGAACCTCACGACCGTGCCGCCGCCGAGGTCGGCCTCCTCGCCGCGGCCGAGCGCGCGGATGACCTTCATGGCCTCGCTGATACGGGCGAGCGTGTTGGGTTTGCGGCCGGCAACGCGCATCGCGGAGTCGCCGCGGCCGATGCCGCAGACGGTGCGGTTGCCGAACATGTCGTTGAGGGTGGCGAAGGTGGAGGCGGTGACCTCCCAGGTGCGCGTGCCCGGGTTGGTGACCATCGGGCCCACGGTCAGCTTCTGCGTGTTCGCGAGGATCTGACTGTAGATCACGAACGGTTCCTGCCACAGCACGGCGGAGTCGAAGGTCCAGCCGTGGGTGAAGCCGTTGCGCTCGGCGCGCTTCATCAGGCTGACGACCCGCGATGCCGGCGGGTCGGTCTGCAGAACGAGTCCGAAGTCCATGGCGCCACTCCTAGTTGAGGTACTGACAGGTGGAGCGCGGGGTATAGACGCCGTGACCTGCGTGTCCGGTGTACTCCCGCTCCTTGATGACGACTTCGCCGCGTGAGAGGACCGTGTCGACGCGGCCGGTGATGCGCCTGCCCTCGTACGCCGAGTAGTCGACGTTCATGTGGTGCGTCTCGGCGGACAGGACCTGCTCGGCCTGCGGGTCGTAGAGGACGACGTCCGCGTCGGCGCCCGGCGCGATGGTGCCCTTCTTGGGATACATGCCGAACATCCGGGCCGGGGTGGCGCAGGCGATCTCGATCCAGCGGCGGCGGCTGATGTGCCCGTCGACGACGGCCTGGTGGAGCAGGTCCATACGGTTCTCGACGCCCGGGAGACCGTTGGGGATCTTGGAGAAGTCGCCCCGGCCGAGCTCCTTCTGGCCCACGAAACAGAAGGGGCAGTGGTCGGTGGAGACGACCTGGAGGTCGTTGGTGCGCAGGCCCCGCCACAGGGCGGCCTGGTGCTCCTTGGGCCTCAGCGGCGTGCTGCACACGTACTTGGCGCCCTCGAAGTCCGGCTCGGCGAGGTTGTCGGTGGACAGGAAGAGGTACTGCGGGCAGGTCTCGCCGTAGACGGGCAGGCCCTCGTCGCGCGCCCGCGCCAGCTCGGCGATCGCCTCCGCCGCGGAGACGTGCACGACGTAGAGCGGAGCCCCGGCCACCTGCGCGAGCTTGATGGCACGGTGGGTGGCCTCGGCCTCCAGCAGGGCCTTGCGGACCTCGCCGTGGAAGCGCGGGTCGGTCTCCCCGCGCGCCAGCGCCTGCTCGACCAGCACGTCGATCGCGATGCCGTTCTCGGCGTGCATCATGATCAGGCCGCCGTTGTCGGCGGAGCGCTGCATGGCGCGCAGGATCTGGCCGTCGTCGGAGTAGAACACCCCCGGATAGGCCATGAACTGCTTGAAGGAGGTCACGCCCTCCTCGACCAGCAGGTCCATCTCCTTGAGCGTCTCGTCGTGCACGTCGGAGACGATCATGTGGAAGCCGTAGTCGATCGCGCAGTTGCCCTCCGCCTTGGCGTGCCAGGCGTCCAGGCCCTCGCGCAGGGACTGGCCGACGCTCTGCACGGCGAAGTCCACGATCGTCGTCGTACCGCCCCAGGCGGCCGCCCGGGTACCGGTCTCGAAGGTGTCGGAGGCGAAGGTGCCGCCGAAGGGCAGTTCCATGTGGGTGTGGGCGTCGACGCCGCCCGGGATGACGTACTTGCCGGCGGCGTCGATGACCCTCTCGGCCGTGAACGCCTCTGCGGCCGGGGTGCCGGAGGCGGCGAGTGCGGCGATCCGGCCGTCCTCGATCAGGACGTCGGCGTGCATCTCGTCGGACGCGGTGATGACGAGGCCACCGCGGATGACGGTACGGCTGCTCATGGTCCCTCTCCTGCCAGGGTGGACGGTTCGGTCAGGGTGCGGTCAGCGGCTCGTACGCGTCCGGGCGGCGGTCGCGGAAGAACTGCCAGCGGTCGCGCACCTCGCGCAGCTTGGCCAGGTCCAGGTCGCGCACGATCAGCTCGGTCTCCTTCTCGGAGGCCACCTCGCCGACGAACTGCGCCTCCGGGTCCACGAAGTACGAGGTCCCGTAGAAGTCGTTGGGGCCCAGCTCCTCCACGCCGACCCGGTTGATCGCGCCGACGAAGTACTCGTTGGCGACGGCCGCCGCCGGCTGCTCCAGCTGCCAGAGGTAGCGGGAGAGTCCGCGCGAGGTGGCCGAGGGGTTGAAGACGATCTCCGCTCCCCCGAGGCCCAACGCCCGCCAGCCCTCCGGGAAGTGGCGGTCGTAGCAGATGTAGACGGCGATCCTGCCGACGGCGGTCTCGAAGACCGGCCAGCCGCTGTTGCCCGGGCGGAAGTAGAACTTCTCCCAGAATCCCTGCACTTGGGGGATGTGGTGCTTGCGGTACTTGCCGAGGTACGAGCCGTCCGCGTCGATCACCGCGGCCGTGTTGTAGAGGACGCCCGGCTGCTCCTCCTCGTACATCGGCAGGATCAGGACGAGGCCCAGCTCCTTGGCCAGCGCCTGGAAGCGCTTGACGATCGGGCCGTCGGGGATCCGCTCGGCGTACTCGTAGAAGGCCTTGTCCTGGACCTGGCAGAAGTAGGGCCCGTAGAACAGCTCCTGGAAGCACAGCACCTGGGCACCCTGTGCGGCCGCGTCGCGGGCCGCCTGCTCGTGCACCTGGATCATCGATTCCTTGTCGCCCGTCCACGCGGTCTGGAAGAGGGCGGCACGGATCACTCGGCTCATCGGGACCTCCGGTCGCTCGGTGTGCCGGAAGCGTAGGAAGTCCTGAAGTCGTCTTTGAGTTGCACGGTGTCACGCATACGGCCCGGCGGCGTGCCACGGTGTCACTCTTGCGAAGGCCCATGTTTCACCGCCGTTTTCCCAGGTCGTGGTCTGTTTCAGCCCTGTTGCGCGTCGTGCGCGAGGAGCGCGATGTGTACCGATGCGGCCTGCTCGAAGTCGTCGAGGTCGACGCCCAGCCGGCCCTGTATGGCCTCCAGCCGGCGGTAGAGCGCGGGCCGGGAGACGTGGTGGAGCTGGGCGGTGCGGGACTTGTTGCGGCCGGTGGCGAGATAGGTGCGCAGCACGGACAGCAGATCGTCGCCGTCCGGGCGCAGCAGGCCGTCCAGCTCCCGCTCCGCGAACGACTGCACCTGCGGATCGTCCCTCAACAGCCGTATCAGTCCCCGGAGATGGACGTCCTTGAGGCGTACGACGCACGGGAGGTCGAGGGCGGCCGAGGAGTCCGCGACGGCGTCGGCGACGTGCTGCGCCTCGCGCAGGCCCACCGGCACGTCGTCCCAGGCGGTCCGCGGGTCGGCGGCGGCCACGACCGTCCGGCCGGCCTCCGAGCGCATCCGGGCCGCGAAGTTCGCCACGAGCGCCGCGGCGTCCTGGTCGCGGGCGAGGCTGAGCAGGACGGCGGTGGCCCCGTCGGCCAGCTCCGCGACGAGGCCGGGCAGGCCCAGCAGCCGCAGCACACGCTCGAGTTGGGCGGGTTCGCCGTCGTGCACGACCAGCGGCACGAAGGTGCGCCGGTTGACCGGCAGTCCTGCGGCACGCGCGCGCGGCAGCAACTGCCGTGCCGGTACGACGCCGCTGACCAGGTCGGTCAGCAGGCTCTGCGCCGACTGCTCCTCCCAGGTGTGCGCCGAGGTGCCGCCGAGCATGCGGTGCAGGACGAGCGCCTCGGCGGCCCGGTCGGCGAGCAGCCGTCCGGTGGCGGTGTCGCCGCGGTAGCCGCACAGCACGATCCGGCCCCAGCGCTCGCCGCGCCCGCCGAGCTCGGCGCGGATCCAGCCGTCGCCCTCGCTGCCGCCGGCCTGCCGGGCGATGCGCTCCCAGTCGCGCAGCACGTCGTCCACGGCGGGCCGCTCCCCCGCCGTGGCGAGGACGCGGTGGGCGAGGTTGGTGACGACGACCGGGCAGGCGCTGTGCTGGGCGACCTCGTCGAGGAGCGGCTGCAGCGGGGCGCCCGCGGTGATGAGTCCGGTCAGGGCCGTGCGTACGGACTCCGAGAGGCTGACCGCGGCGAACTTCCGCCGCACCAGCCGGGCCTGGACCTCCTCCGTCAACTCCGCGAAGGGGAACGGCCGGTGGAGGACCACCATGGGCAGCCCGCAGCGCTCGGCGGCGCGGCGCATCACGTCCGGCGCGGCGGGGAACGCCCGCCCGAGGCCGAGCACGACGGCCGCCGCCTCCGCGCGGTGCAGCGAGCGGATGTACTCGGCCTGCTTCTCCTCGTCCCCGGCGAGCAGCACCCCCGTCGTGAGCACCATCTCGCCGCCGGTGAGCATCACGCCCACGTCGGGCGCCTCGGCGACGTGCACCCAGCGCACCGGCCGGTCGAGCTGGCCCGCGCCGGCCACCACCTCGGGCTCCCCGGCGAGCACCCGTTCAAGGGTCAGCACCTGGCGCACCGACAGGGCGGGTTCGAGGGTCCCGAAGGTGGTGGTCATGACCGTCTTCCCTTGTTCAGTGCGCTGCTACGACAGGCTCCGCAGAGCGCCTTCGAGGATCGCGGCGCCCTCCTCGGCCTCCGCGACCGTGAGGGACAGCGGCGGCGCGATCCGCAGGGCGCTGGTGTTGTGACCGCCGCCCTTGCCGATGAGCAGCCCGCCCTCGCGGGCCGCCTCCAGCACGGCGGACGCGGCCGCCGGATCCGCCTCGTCCGTGCCCGGCTTCACCAGCTCGACGCCGAGCATCAGCCCGCGCCCGCGGACCTCCCGAACGTGCGGAACCTGCGCCGCGACGGCCCGCAGCCGCTCGATGAGCAGGCCGCCGACGCGCCGGGCGTTGCCCTGGAGGTCGTGCTCCAGCAGGTAGTTGAGGTTGGCGAGGCCCGCCGCCATGGTGATCTGGGTGCCACCGAACGTCGAGATGCTGTTGGAGTCCAGGCAGTTCATGATCTCGGCGCGGGCGACCACGCCGCCGATGGAGCTGCCGTTGCCGATGCCCTTGGCGAAGGTGAGCAGGTCCGGCGGGCCGCTGCGCCCGTGTGCCTGCCAGCCCCAGAAGTGGTCGCCGGTACGGCCCCAGCCGGTCTGCACCTCGTCGGCGATCCACAGGATGCCGCGTTCGGCGAGCACCTCGCGGAAGGCGGCGTAGAGGCCGTCCGGTGGGGAGGTGAAGCCGCCGACTCCCTGGATGGGCTCGGCGATCAGGGCCGCGGGCGGGCGGGTGTGGCCGAGCAGGTCCGTCAGGTCGTCGACGCAGGCCGCGATGAACTCGTCGTCGCTGAGGGAGGCGTACGGGCCGCGGGTGCGGACGCCGCCGTGGACGTACAGGGTCTGCAGCGGGGACAGCGAGGTCGGGGACCAGCCGCGGTTGCCGGTGATGCCGACCGCGCTGAAGGAGCGGCCGTGGTAGCTGTTGCGCATCGCCAGCAGCGTGTTGCTGCGCCGGTAGGTCGTGGCGAGCAGCAGGGCGGTGTCGTTGGCCTCGGTGCCGGACGTGGTGAAGAAGACGCGCGCATCCGGGATGCCGCTCAACTGGGCGATGCGCTCAGCGAGTTCGACCATCGGACGGTTGAGGTAGAGCGTGGACGAGTGCAGGATGCGCCCGGCCTGCTCGCTCACCGCCTTGGTGACCTCGGGCAGCGCGTGCGCGGTCATCGTCGTCAGGATGCCGCCGAAGAAGTCGAGGTACCTGTTGCCCTCGGCGTCCCAGACGTGCCGGCCCTCGCCGTGCGTGATCTCCAGCGGGTCCTCGTAGTAGAGGGCCAGCCAGTCGGGCAGGACCGAGCGGTGGCGTCCGTACAGGTCGTTCACGGCTGCACCAGCCCCTCGTAGGCGTCGGGTCGCCGGTCGCGGTAGAACGCCCACTGCTGCCGGACTTCCTCGATCAGGTCGAAGTCGAGGTCGCGGACCACGAGTTCCTCCTTGCTGTCACTGGCGGTCTCGCCGACGAACTGTCCGCGCGGGTCGACGAAGTACGACGTCCCGTAGAAGTCGTTGTCGCCGTACTCCTCCTGGCCGACGCGGTTGATCGCCGCGACGAAGTACTCGTTGGCGACGGCCGCGGCGGGCTGCTCCAGCCGCCACAGGTACGACGAGAGACCGCGGTGCGTGGCCGACGGGTTGTAGACCAACTGGGCGCCGTTGAGACCGAGTTGACGCCAGCCTTCGGGGAAGTGGCGGTCGTAGCAGATGTACACGCCCACCTTCCCGACCGCCGTGTCGAAGACGGGCCAGCCGGCGTTGCCCGGCTTGAAGTAGAACTTCTCCCAGAAGCCCTGCACCTGCGGGATGTGGTGCTTGCGGTACTTGCCGAGGAAGGTGCCGTCGGCGTCGATCACGGCCGCGGTGTTGTAGTAGAAGCCGGACTGCTCGACCTCGAAGACCGGCACGACGATCACCATGCGCGTCTCGCGTGCGAGCTCCTGCATCCGGCTGACGGTCGGGCCCTCGGGCACCGGCTCGGCCCAGCGGTAGTGCTCCGCGTCCTGCACCTGGCAGAAGTAGGGGCTGTTGAAGACCTCCTGGAAACCGATGATCTTCGCACCCTGCCGGGCCGCCTCCCGGGCGTGCTCCTCGTGTTTCGCCACCATTGATTCGGTGTCGCCGGTCCAGGTCGCCTGGACCAGAGCGGCGCGTACGACGTTGGCCATGAGCTGCTCCTTCGGCGTGTCGTCAGAGCCTCTACGCCCGTAGAGCGGGCCGTAGAGGGATGAACGTAAGCCTCCGGGGGAGCCTTGCCAAGACCATCGCCGTCAACCCGCCAAGTCGATCACGTTTCGCACTCCTGTGGGTGAGCGTCGGGGCCCCTGGTCAGGGGTGGCCGGGGGTGTCAGGTGGCGAAACCGGCGACCCGGAGGGCGTGCACCAGATCCCAGTGTCGCTCCTCCGAAACGCCCTGCGCAGCCTCGAGCAGGAGCGGCACGAGTGCCACCGGGCCGGGCTCGGCGCTGCGGGCCGCCTCCTCGGGGGTGCGGACGCGGACGTAGGCGTCGAGCAGGGCGCGCACCTCGCGGTTCCGGCCCTGCGCGGCCAGCTCCAGCACGGCCTGCCCTATCTCTCCGGCGGGCCGGGCGACGCCCTGCCGCAGGATCTGCTCGCCGTCGGCCCCGCGCCCGGCCGCCACCAGCGCGTCCGCCGCCGCGACCAGCCGGCCGGCGGGCAGCGAGGCGGCCTCCCACAGCAGCGTCGCCCAGTCGGCGCCGAGCCCGGCCCGGCGGAGTTCCTCGGCGAGCAGCGGCAGGCGGGCCGGAGGCCAGTGGGCGGCCTCCGCGAGCAGCACGTGTGCCTCGCCGCTCCGGCCCTCGGCCCGCAGCCGTACGAGCCCGGCGACGGCCCCGGCGACCTCGCGCGCCCCTGCCGCGTCCACCGTCTCGGCCGGCGGCTCCGGCCGCTCGGGCGCCTCGGCGGCGGCCCCGGCGAACCGGGCCCCGCGCGGCGTGCGCCCGCCGGCGTCCGGGGCGGGCAGCACCGGCCCGGCCGTGGGCGGTACGACGACGGGCGCGGCCTCCTCCTCGGCCATCCCGGCGAAACGGGCACTGCCTCGGCGGCGCTTGCGCTGCCTGGGGGTGGGGGGCGGTGGTTCGGGGGCAGCCTGCGGAGGAGCCGGCTCGGGCGGGACGGGCTCGGGCCGCAGGGGCTCAGGTGGGGCGGGTTCGGGCGGGGCGGCTTCCGGCGGGGCGGACTGCGCGAAGGCGGCGCGAGGCGCGCGCCCGGAGTCCGGGGCCGGGGCGGGGCCGGGCGCGAGGCGAGAAGCGCGCCAGGAGTCCGGATCCGCGGCAGGCCCGGGCGCAACGCGAGAAGCGCGCCCGAACTGCGGATTCGGGGCGGGGCCGGGGGGCGCGTGCCGGTCCAACTCGTCGATGCGGGAGCGGAGTTCGGCGCAGCGGGCGGTGGCCCGCTCATGGTCGTCGCGGGCCCAGGCGAGGTCGAGACGGAGGGCCTCGGCCTCCTCCCGCGTGCCGGCGGAGGTGAGCAGCCGGCCCAGTTCGAGCCGGCGTCGGGTGGCCTGGCGCTGTTCGTGGAGCATGGCATCGAGGCGGTCACCGAGCGCGTCCCGGCCGCCGGGACGGCCGTCGTACGCGGCGATCGCGGCGGCGTGCAGCGGGCGGGCCCGCCGCGCCTCCCGGGCCGCGACGTCCGGACCGTACACGGTGGCAAGGTCCTGGAGCAGCGCCTCGATCACATCCCACGGCGGCACCTCACGCCCGTCGAGGCAGGCGCGCATGCCGTCCGGATCGCGCTGCCAGAAGACCGCGCACCAGCCGCCGCCCTGGTCCAGATGGGCCAGCAGGCCGTTCAGGTAGTTCACGAACTCCCGCACCCTGCCCGGGAGTTGGTCCACAGCCATCGCTCAACTCCCACCCGACCGGAACACTCCGGTTCAGTAGGCAACACCAGCCGTGTTACGGCGGTGCTACGGGGAGTTTTCGACGGGCGCGCGGACACCTCATTGCCCGATCTTGACCGAGGTGTGTCAACGTCGCGACGTCAGCGCGCCACGACGTCATCACGTCATACGGAAAGCAGCGCGCACTGCTCGACCAGCTCGTCCATCGACAGCCCGAGCGCGCGGGCGAGCGCGGCGACGGTGAAGAAGGCCGGGGTCGGCGCCCGCCCGGTCTCGATCTTGCGGAGCGTCTCCGCGGAGATCCCGGCCTCGGCTGCCACGTCCGTCATGCTCCGCCCGCCGCGGGCCTCGCGGAGCAGCCGGCCGAGCCGTTCGCCGCGTTCACGCTCTTCGGGGGTGAGAGGGGTGCGCACCATGCCGTCATTCTAATCCCGCATTTTAATCCGGTCGAACAAGCCGGTATATTAATTGGCATGGTGGAACTGAAGACAGACACATCGATCGACGCCATGTACGAGGCGGGGCAGGTCGTCGGGCAGGCCCTGACGGCCGTACGGCAGGCCGCCGGCGTGGGCGTCTCCCTGCTGGAGCTGGACGAGGTGGCGCGAGCGGTGCTGCGGGACGCGGGGGCCTCCTCCCCCTTCCTCGGCTACCGCCCCTCCTTCGCCCCGACGCCGTTCCCGGCCGTCATCTGCGCCTCCGTCAACGAAGCGATCGTGCACGGCATCCCGACCGGCTACCGCCTGCGCGACGGCGACCTGGTCTCGATCGACTGCGGCGCCGAACTGGGCGGCTGGGCGGGCGACTCGGCGATCAGCTTCGTCGTGGGCGAGCGACGCCCGGCGGACGTACGGCTGATCGAGACGGCGGAACGCGCGCTGGCGGCCGGTATCGAGGCGGCGGTGGTCGGCAACCGCACCGGCGACATCGCGCACGCGATCGGCAGGGTGTGCCGGGACGGCGGATACGGCATCCCGCAGGGCTTCGGCGGCCACGGTGTGGGCCGCCGTATGCACGAGGACCCGGACGTCCCCAACGAGGGGCGACCGGGCCGCGGCTTCCCGCTTCGGCACGGCATGGTCATCGCGATCGAGCCCATGCTGATCGGCAGCGGCCGGGACGGCTACCACGAGGCGGCCGACGGCTGGACCCTGCGCACGAACGACGGCTCGCGCGCCGCCCATGTGGAGCACACGGTGGCGATCACGGAGAACGGGCCCCGCGTGCTCACCGAGCGGACGCCTTAGACGCACGTCGGACGGACCCCGTGAGGGCGCGTCGAACGGACGTCCTGGAGGCTCGTCGAAACGTGCCCGCGCTCCTGGACGTGCCCCCGTCCGGCGGTCGTGCGAAGGTGGTGTGACCGGGCCCTGTTGGGGCACCTGCGTGGGCCAGCACGTCGATCAGCGAGCGCGTCCCGGGCCGCGCCACGGGATGCCGGAACGGAAGGCCATGACCAGCGGCTTCAGTGGTCCTGAGGGCTACGACCCCTTCGGCGAGTTCCTCGCCCGCTTCTTCGGCGGCCCGCGGACGGGCCCCCGGCAGATCGACATCGGGAGGCTGCTCAGCCAGCCCGCCCGGGAGATGGTCCGGGGGGCCGCGCAGTACGCGGCCGAGCACGGCAGCCGGGACCTCGACACGCAGCACCTGCTGCGCGCCGCGCTGTCCAGCGAGCCGACCCGGAGCCTGCTCAGCCGGGCCGGTGCGGACCCTGACTCGCTGGCGTCGGAGATCGACGAGCGTTCCGGCCCCGCCCAGCACACGGCGGAGGAGGCACCGCCGCCCACCTCGCTCTCCCTCACGCCGGCCGTCAAGCGGGCGCTGCTGGACGCCCACGACCTGGCGCGGGCCAGCGGCGCCGGTTACATCGGCCCCGAGCATGTGCTCAGCGCCCTGGCCGCGAACCCCGACTCGGCCGCCGGGCACATCCTCAACGCGGCCCGTTTCGCATCGTCGGGCCTGCCGCCCGAGGCGCCGGAGGCGGCCGCGCCCCGCGGCGGCGAGCGCCCCCGCCCCACCGACACGCCCACCCTCGACAAATACGGCCGCGATCTCACCGACCTGGCGCGGCAGGGCCGTATCGACCCGGTGATCGGACGGGACGAGGAGATCGAGCAGACCATCGAGGTACTCTCCCGGCGCGGCAAGAACAACCCCGTGCTCATCGGTGACGCGGGCGTCGGCAAGACCGCCATCGTGGAGGGGCTCGCGCAGCGCATCGCCGACGGGGACGTGCCCGACGTACTGCTCGGGCGGCGGGTGGTCGCACTCGACCTGACGGGTGTGGTCGCCGGTACGCGCTACCGCGGCGACTTCGAGGAGCGCCTGAACAACATCGTCGGCGAGATCCGGGCCAACTCCGAGAAGCTGATCATCTTCATCGACGAGGTGCACACCGTCGTCGGCGCCGGAGGCGGCGGTGAGGGCGGCGGGGCCATGGACGCCGGCAACATCCTCAAGCCGGCGCTCGCCCGCGGCGAACTGCACATCGTCGGCGCCACCACGCTGGAGGAGTTCCGCCGGATCGAGAAGGACGCGGCGCTCGCCCGCCGCTTCCAGCCGATCCTGGTGCCCGAACCGACCGTGCCGGACACGATCGAGATCCTGCGTGGGCTGCGCGACCGCTACGAGGCCCACCACCAGGTCAGCTACACCGACGAGGCCCTGACGGCCGCGGTGCAGCTGTCCGACCGCTATCTCACCGACCGCCGCCTGCCCGACAAGGCCATCGACCTGATCGACCAGGCCGGCGCCCGGGTACGGCTGCGGGCGCGCACCAAGGGCACGGACGTCCGCACCCTGGAGCGCGAGATCGACCAGCTGACCTGCGACAAGGACCAGTCGGTCGCTGACGAGCAGTACGAGCGGGCGATGCAACTGCGCGACCGTATCGCGGAGTTGAAGCAGCGGATCGCGGACACCGACGGTGGGGACAAGGCCGACGAGGGGCAGCTGGAGGTGACGGCCGAGGCGATCGCCGAGGTGGTGTCCCGGCAGACGGGCATCCCGGTCGCCAGCCTCACCCAGGAGGAGAAGGAGAAGCTGCTCGGCCTGGAGGAGCACCTGCACGAGCGGGTGGTCGGCCAGGAGGAGGCCGTCGGCGTGGTCTCGGAGGCGGTCATGCGCTCCCGCGCCGGACTCGCCAGCCCCGACCGGCCGATCGGCAGCTTCCTCTTCCTCGGGCCGACCGGCGTCGGCAAGACCGAGCTCGCCCGCGCCCTCGCCGAGGCCCTGTTCGGCAGCGAGGAGCGCATGGTCCGCCTGGACATGAGCGAGTACCAGGAACGCCACACCGTCAGCCGGCTGGTCGGCGCCCCGCCCGGCTACGTCGGCCACGAGGAGGCCGGCCAGCTCACCGAGGTGGTGCGCCGGCACCCGTACTCGCTGCTGCTGCTCGACGAGGTGGAGAAGGCGCATCCGGACGTCTTCAACATCCTGCTCCAGGTGCTCGACGACGGGCGGCTGACCGACTCCCAGGGCCGCACGGTCGACTTCACCAACACGGTGATCGTGATGACCAGCAACCTCGGCTCCGAGGCGATCACCCGGCGCGGCGCCGGCATCGGCTTCGGGTCGGGCGGCCCCGACGCCGACGAGGAGGCGCGGCGCGAGCAGACGCTGCGTCCGCTGCGCGAGCACTTCCGTCCGGAGTTCCTCAACCGCATCGACGAGATCGTCGTCTTCCGCCAGCTCACCGGCGACCAACTCCGCAAGATCACCGAACTGTTGCTGCAGAAGACCCGCCGACTGCTGCACGCACAGGACGTCACGGTCGAGTTCACGGACGCGGCCGTCGACTGGCTCGCCGAACGGGGCTACCAGCCCGAGTACGGCGCCCGGCCGCTGCGCCGCACCATCCAGCGCGAGGTCGACAACCAGCTCTCCCGGCTGCTGCTCGACGGCCGGGTCAAGGAGGGCGGCCGGGTGACGGTGGACGTCGAGGACGGCCGGCTGGCGTTCCGCACGGAGGACCTGCCGACCGCCCCCGAACTCTGATCAGGGTGCGGGGCTGACCACCATCGCCGAGCCGCCGCCGCGGCGTACCTTCTCGGCGGCGGCCAGCCACTTCCCGCCCGGCAGCCGCTGCACACCGGTGGCCGCGCCGATCTCGGGATTGAGCGAGAAGGAGTGCCCGATGGCCTCGAGCCGGGCCCTCAGCCCCGTCGCGCTGGTGTCGTTGTAGAGCGCGGGCTCCATCTCGGTCTTGGCCGCGTTGCGCTGGCTCACCCGCGGCGCGGCGATCGCGTCGACGAGCGGCAGACCGCGGTCGAGGAACTCGGTCAGCGTCTGCAGGACGGTGGTGATGATGGTCGCGCCACCGGGTGAACCGAGCGCCACCACGGGCCTGTTGTGCTTGTCGAGCACGATCGTCGGCGAGATCGACGAGCGCGGCCGCTTGCCGGGACCGGGCAGGTTCGGGTCGTGCACGGCCGGGTTGGCCGGGGCGAAGGAGAAGTCCGTCAGCTCGTTGTTGAGCAGGAATCCGCGGCCGGGCACGGTCATCGCGCTGCCGCCGGTCTGCTCGATGGTGAGCGTGTAGGAGACGACGTTCCCCCACTTGTCGGCGACCGTCAGATGCGTGGTGTTCTCGCCCTCGTACGTCGTGGGCGCCGCCGTGCCACCGCTGCCGCAGGACGCCGGATGCCGCGGGTCACCGGGCGCCACCGGGCTGGTGAGCACCGCGTCGTCCTTGATCAGGCAGGCCCGTGAGTCCGCGTACTTCTGCGAGAGCAGTTGCTTCGTCGGTACGTCCTCGAAGGCGGGGTCGCCGACCCAGCGCCCGCGGTCCGCGAACGCGATCCGGCTGGCCTCCAGGTAGTGGTGCAGGTACTGCACCTCGCTCGCCTTCGAAAGGTCCGTGTTCTCCAGGATGTTGAGCGCCTCGCCGACGGTGGTGCCGCCGGAGGAGGAGGGCGCGATGGAGTAGACGCCGAGGCCGCGGTACGAGGTCCTGGTGGGCGCCTGGAGCTTGGCGCCGTAGGCCGCGAGGTCCTTGTCCGAGAGCTTGCCCGGGCGGGCGTTCCAGCCCGAGGCGGGGTCGACCGGCGGCTTGTTCACGGTGCGCAGGATGTCCTCGCCGAGGTCGCCGTGGTAGATCGCGTCGACCCCCTTCCTCGCCAACTCCTCGTATGTACGCGCGAGTTCGGGGTTCTTGAAGGTGGAGCCGACGACCGGAAGCTGTCCACCGGGCAGGAACAGCCTGGCCGTGTCGGGGAAGTAGCGGAACCGGGTCTCGTTCGCGGCGGTCTGCGAACGGAAGGTGTCGTCGACGGTGAAGCCATTGCGGGCGATCCGTTCGGCGGGCTTCAGCACCGCACCGAGTCTCCTGCTCCCCCACTGGCCGAGCGCCGTCTGCCAGGTGTCCGGCGTGCCGGGTGTGCCGACGCTCAGGCCGCTGCTGACGGCGTCGGCGAAGGCGAGCGGCTTGCCGTTCTCCACGAAGAGGTTCGAGTCGGCGGTCAGCGGTGCGGTCTCGCGGCCGTCGATGCTGTGCACCGTACGGGACTTGGCGTCGTAGTAGACGAAGTAGCCGCCGCCTCCGATGCCGGAGGAGTAGGGCTCGGTGACGCCGAGGGCGGCGGCCGTGGCCACGGCCGCGTCGACCGCGTTGCCGCCCTTCTTCAGGACCTCGATGCCCGCGGCCGAGGCGTCCGCGTCGACGCTCGAGACGGCGCCGCCGTAGCCGACGGCGACGGGGACTTTCGCAGGGGTGCCGCTCCTCGAAGCGGCGGGTGGCGCAGCCGCGCCCACCGACACCACGGCGGCGGAGACCACCAGGACGGACAGTTTCCGTGCCACAGGACGACGCATGCGCACCTCCGGTGAGAGACCGTCCGCGCAGCTTAATCCAACGACATGTTCCCGTCAGGAACGGCTCGAACGCGAGTTTCCCGCGGCCCGCTACCATGCGCGCCCATGAATGACGACGTACGCAACATCGTCCTGGGCGTGCTCGCCGCCGGCATCAGTGCCGCGCTCGGCTGGCTGGCCCGTACCTACCTGTGGAAGCGGAAGCTGCGCCGCAAGCAGGCGTTCTTCGGACTGCCGGACAACTCCGAGTCACTGCTGGTGGTGAACCGCGGTGCCGGCGGGCCCGAACTGACGGTGATGCGCTACGACGTGTTCGCCCTCCTCGAACTCGCCGCCCTCATCAAGGACTGCAACGCCCACGCCCAGATACTCCCGCACGACGCGGCACGCCAGGGCTTCGGCGAACGCACCGAGTTCTGCGTGGGCGGCCCGGCGTCCAACCGGCGCATGGTGGCGCATCTGGCCTCCATGCTCCCGGGGGTGCGGGTGAACGTGGACGCCGAACCCGGCCCGGACCGGGGCGCGTTCCAGATCGGCACGGAACGCTACCGCGTGGAGCCGGGCCGGGAGGAGTACGCGCTGCTCGCCCGGCTGACGGCCGGTCAGAGCCCGAACACCCGCCCCGTCTTCCTCTTCTGCGGCCAGACCGCGATCACCAACCAGGCCGCCACCCGCTATCTCGCCCGCAACCACGAGCGCCTGACCCGCAAGCACGGCAACAGCTCCTTCGTGCTGCTGCTCAAGGTCGTCAACTCGCAGGCGTACGGCCCCGACGTCGTCGAACTCGTCGCGGACGTGACGCGTGCGGCGCAGACGGAGCTGCCCGCGGCGACCGCCGCGGCACGCAGTTCCCACCGCGCGTCCTGAGGGCCGGCACATCCCAACAATCGTTACTGGCACGTAACTTACCGACGGGTTACTTCCAGTAAGGCGCGGAGGTTACCGTCTGGTCACTTTGCATTGACACGAGTGAGGAGTGACCCGTGGGACCCCATCGCAAGGCCCTGCGCACGACCGCCGTGGGCGCCGTATCCGCGACTCTGGTCGCGGGCTGCGTCCTCGGGCTCGCCCCCACCGCACAGGCCGCCGGTGACGTCCGCTTCGTCGACATCACCGGCGACGGCGGCACCGTCCTGAAGGCGAACGTCGTCACACCCGCGGGCGACGACGGCACGCAGCGCCACCCGCTGCTCGTGCTCCCCACGAGCTGGGGCTTCCCCCAGGTCGAGTACCTCGCCCAGGCACAGAAGCTCGCGAACCTGGGCTATGTCGTGGTCAGTTACAACGTGCGCGGATTCTGGCAGTCCGGCGGCGAGATCGACGTGGCGGGGCCGTCCGACACGGCCGACGCGTCCAAGGTCATCGACTGGGCGCTCGCCAACACCCCGTCGGATCCACGGCACATCGGCATGGCGGGCGTCTCCTACGGCGCCGGCATCAGTCTGCTCACCGCCGCACACGACAGACGGGTCAAGGCGGTGGCATCCCTCAGCGGCTGGGCCGATCTCATCGGATCGATCTACTCAGGCCGCACGCAGCACGTCCAGGCGGCCGCGCTGCTGGACGGCGCGAGCCTGGTCACCGGCCGCCAGAGCTCCGAGACCCGCCAGGTCTTCGACGACTTCTACGCGTCCAACCTGGCCAGGGAACAGGAACTCATCGACTGGGGGAAGAAACGTTCTCCCGGGACCTACGTGGACCAGCTCAACAAGAACGGCGCGGCGGTCATGCTCGCCAACGCCTGGGGCGACACGGTCTTCCCGCCCAACCAGAACGCGGACTTCTACGAGAAGCTGACCGGCCCCAAGCGCCTCGAGTTCCGCCCCGGCGACCACGCGACGGCCGAACTGCCCGGTCTGTTCGGAGTGCCCAACGACGTCTGGACGGACACCGAGCGCTGGTTCGACCACTACCTCAAGGGCGCGGACAACGGCATCGACCGCGAGCAGCCGGTGGAGCTCAAGTCCCGTTCCACGGGCGGCTACGAGGGCTACCCGGACTGGAAGTCGGTGGCCGCGACCGAGCGGAAGATCGCCCTCGGCGGCACCACCACGATCCACACGAACGTCGACTCCGGGGCGGACGGCGGGATCGTCTTCCTCTCCAGCATCCTCGACCAGGTGGCCAAGCTTCCCCCGATCGCCGCGATCCCGCTGCTCCCCCGCCGGTGGGCCGCCGTGTGGCAGTCGGAGAAGTACGGCAGCGCCCAGCAGATCCGCGGTACGGCCACGTTGCACACCACGGTCACCCCGACCAAGGAGAGCGGCACCCTCGTCGCCTACCTGTACGACGTGGGGCCGCTCGGCCTCGGCAAGCTGGTCAGCAACGCGCCGTACACCTTCCACGGGCTCACGCCCGGAAAGCCGTTCGGTCTCGACCTGGATCTGTTCTCCACGGCCTACGACGTCCCGGCAGGGCACCGGCTCGCCCTGGTCGTCGACACGGTCGACCCGCTCTACATCGAGCACAACCCGTCCGGCGCTCAGCTGACCTTCTCCTCGCCGGCGGACGACCCGTCGTACGTGTCGATTCCGCTGCGCAAGCAGTGATCTCCGGCTGCCGCCGGGCGGGTGGGGCTCTTCGGCTCAGTGCTTGAGGATCTCGGACAGGAGACGGGCGCGCTCGCTGCGCGGGCCGGTGACGGCGCGGCTCGAAGCGGAGCGGGCGATGTCCCTCCGGTGCGTGACGGCGAATCCGGTCATGCCGTCACGGGCCGGTTCGCCGGCGCGCCCCTCGGGGCCCAGAAGCCGGCGGGACCGCTTGTCGGCGTCCTCCTTCGATGACCACGACCACCTCCCCCTTGCCGACGGCGAGGTCGATGCCCTGCAGGACATTCAGCTCCCCGTAGTACGTGTTGACGTCATGGAGTTCGATCAATGGATCGACGGCCATACGCAGCCCTGCTCACTTTCAGCTGTGTCGTCCTCTCGGCAAACTATCCGGACCGGGAGGGAGCGATCGTACGACACGCACTTTTCGGGCATAAGCCGTATTTACGTCGATCTTAGGTCCAGCGGGTCACACCTCCGCGACCTCGCCGTACAGCTGCGAGAGTTCGGGCACCCCGCTCGCGGCCCACTCGTGCCCGGAGGCTACGACGTCGAACTCGCGGCCGGAGGCCAGCCGTACGACGGGCTGGCCGCTCGGCCAGATCTCCCAGGTGGCACCGGGCACGGTGCGCACGATGACGGTTCCCAGGTACAGGCCGGCGTCGTTGCCGAGCCAGTGCAGCACCTCTTCGTCGTCTCTCCAGCGCGGCAGCAACTGATCCAGCGCCTCCAACGAGGCCGCGGAGTCGTCCAGTTGGACGCCGTCCTGGGACGCCTGGGAACGCAGCAGCTCGCACTCGGAGAGAAGGTCGGCGATGCCCTCCGGGTCGGGGACGCCCTGACTCTCCTGCCGGTGGCCCAGAAAAGGGATCTTCATACACCCAGCGTGTCATTCGCACCCGCGTGCGCACCACAGGCGCGCGGGCGGTCACTTCGGGGCGATTTCGCGCCGAGTCCGTGCATGGCGCGTTGACGCGTCTCTGCCGTCTCTCTAGCTTCACCCTGCGTCTTTCGTCCCACCGGCGAGCGGGAGGAGTCGGCCGTGCGTCGACGTGTCCGGGGTTTCGTGGTGGTCACCGCCTCATTGGCGTTCCTGTCGCCGCCCACGGCGGTACAGGCCGCCGCCCGCAGCGGGGCGGAGCCTGTGCCGCTGGACCGCCTCTACGACAACACCGCGGTCAGCGACGACGCCCGTCCCGGCGGGGCGGACT
This sequence comes from Streptomyces sp. NPDC050534, assembly GCF_044457745.1. Taxonomy (NCBI): domain Bacteria; kingdom Bacillati; phylum Actinomycetota; class Actinomycetes; order Kitasatosporales; family Streptomycetaceae; genus Streptomyces; species Streptomyces sp. NPDC050534. The sequence continues at coordinate 582,696 of NZ_JBITHF010000002.1, read as the reverse complement.
TCGACGGCTCCGGCGCCTCTCTGTCGGCACAGGACCTGACGGCCGCGGGCTGGACGCCGGGGCGCACGCTCACCGTGCAGGGCGCCCGGCTGGCCTGGCCGCGGCGGCAGCCGGGCCGGCCGGACAACGTACGGGCCGGCGGACAGGCCGTGCGCGTCGGCGGGCGCGGCGACGCGCTGGCCTTCCTGGCCGCGGGCACGAGCGGGGCCGCCGACGTGAGCGGCACCGGCTCGGTCTCGTACCGCGACGGTGCCCGTTCCGGGTACCGGCTGACCGTGCCCGACTGGCTCACCGGCCCGCTCGCCACGAAGGCGGTCGCGCTGCCGCACATCAACACGCGTGACGGCCAACGCGCCGCGCAGGCGCGGCTGTTCGTCGTGACCGTGCCGCTGACGCCGGGGCGTGAGGTCGCCTCGGTGCGGCTGCCGCGCGCCGCCGGGCTGCATGTGTTCGCGCTGGCCGTGCGGGCCTCGGCCGCCCGCTGGAGCGGCAGTTGGGCGGCGGCGACCTCCGGGTATCCGGCCGTGGGGCCGTGGGCCGACCGGACGGTGCGGCTGGTGGTGCACACCTCCGTCGGCGGACCGCGCGTGCGGCTGCGGTTCGACAACACCTTCGCGGCGGCGCCGGTGCGGATCGGGAGCGCGACGGTGGCCGTGCAGGCGAAGGGGGCGACGGCGCGGGACGTGCCGGTGCCGGTGTCCTTCGGGGGCGGCCGGCACCCGAATCCCGGCGGGGGCACAGGCGTTCAGCGATCCGCTCGCCTTCACGGTGCCCGCGAGGACCAACCTCTTGGTGAGTTTCCATCTGCCGGAGGCGATGACGGCGGCGCCCGTGCACCAGCTCGCGGTGCAGCGGTCGTACGTGAGCGTGCCGGGCGACCATGCGGCGGAGGGCTCGGCGGCGGCGTACACCACGCTCATGACCCGGTGGCCGCTGCTGACCGGTGTGGACGTGGGCGGTGGGCCGGGGTCGGTGGTGGTGCTCGGGGACTCGATCACCGACGGCGACAGGTCGACCATGGACGCGAACCGGCGCTGGCCCGACGTGCTGGCCGGGCGGCTGCTGGAGCAGCGCGCGGTGCCCCGCTACGGCGTGCTCAACCAGGGGATCTCCGGGAACCGTGTGGCCACCGACCGGTATCCCGGCGACGGCGTCTCCACGGACACGGCCGGGGTGAGCGCCCTGCACCGTCTGGACCGGGATGTCCTGGCCCAGACCTCGGCGCGTACGGCGATCGTCTTCGAGGGCGTGAACGACGTGCGGTGGCAGTACACGGCGGAGCAAGTGATCGCCGGGCTGCGGGAGATCGCGGACCGCGGGCATGCGCGGGGGCTGCGGATGCTGGCCGCCACGATCCTGCCCTGCGAGGGCGAGACGCTGTGCACGGCCGCCGCCGATGCCCGGCGCTCCGCGGTGAACGCCTGGATCCGGGACGCCGGGGCGTTCGACGCCGTGCTCGACTTCGACCGCGTGGTGCGCGACCCCGCGCGGCCGGCCCGGATGCTGCCCGCCTACGACAGCGGGGACCATCTGCATCCGGGCGACGCGGGGCTCGCCGCGCTGGCCGGGTCGGTGGATCTGCGGGCCCTGGTGCCGTGAACGCCCGGGAGACCTAGACGTCCAGGTCCACGACGACCGGCGCGTGGTCCGAGGCGCCCTTGCCCTTGCGCTCCTCGCGGTCCACGTAGGCGTCGGTGACCGCCTTGGCGAACGGCTCGTTGCCGTAGACCAGGTCGATGCGCATGCCGCGGTTCTTGGGGAAGCAGAGCTGGCGGTAGTCCCAGTACGTGTACGGGTGGTCGTACTTGAGGGGGCGCGGGACGACGTCCGTCAGGCCGGTCTCGCGCAGGGACGTCAGGGCGGCGCGCTCGGCCGGGGTGACGTGGGTGGAGCCCTCGAAGGCGGCCCGGTCGTAGACGTCCTCGTCCGTCGGCGCCACGTTGTAGTCGCCCAGCACCGCGAACGGGCGGCTGCCGCCCGCGTCGCCGGCGATCGCCGCCTTGAGCGCCTCGAACCACTGGAGCTTGTACGCGAAGTGCGGGTGGTCCACCTCGCGGCCGTTGGGCACGTAGACCGACCAGACGCGGACCGGGCCGCAGGTCGCGGAGACCGCACGGGGCTCGACGCCGCCCTCGTAACCCGGGTCGCCGGGAAGGCCCTTGACGACGTCCTTCAGGCCGACGCGGGAGAGCACCGCCACGCCGTTCCACCTGCCGGTCGCGTTCACCGCCGCCTCGTAGCCCGCTTCGCGCAGCTGGTCGAACGGGAACTGCTCCTCGGCCAGCTTGGCCTCCTGGAGGCAGAGCACGTCCGTGCTGCTGCTCTCCAGCCAGGCCAGGAGCCGTGGCAGGCGGGCGGTGATCGAGTTCACGTTCCAGGTCGCGATGCGCATGCCTGACAACCTACCGGGCGGGTCCGACAACGCGGTCCCGCCCGGGTCCGTCACAGGTCGGCCGACGCTCCCGGGGCCAGCCGCAGGTGCTCCGCACCGCCCAGCGCGCCGATCTGGCGGTCGTAGATCGGGCGGGCCAGGTCGGTGAGCAGGGCGTCGTGGATGTCGTAGGCGCGCTGCGGCTTGACCTCGCGGACGTAGTCGATGACCTCGGAGATCTTGTTCCAGGGGGCCATCACCGGGAGCATCAGCGTCTCGACCGGGTGGTCGGGGACGGTGAGGGCGTCGCCGGGGTGGAAGACACTGCCGCCGTCGACGAGGTAGCCGACGTTCGTGATGCGCGGGATGTCCGGGTGGATGACGGCGTGCAGCTCGCCGTGAACCCGGACGTCGAAGCCCGCCGCGGTGAACGTGTCGCCGTGCCCGACGGTGTGCACGCGGCCCGGGAACGCGGCCGAGATCTGTTCCGCGACGGACCTGAGGGTCCAGATCTCGGCGGCGGGGTCGGCCTCCATGGCCGCCCGCAGCCGCCGCTCGTCGAAGTGGTCCGGGTGCTCGTGGGTGACGAGGATCGCATCGGCGCCGACCGCGGCGTCCTCCTCGCTGAATCCGCCGGGGTCGAGGACGAGCGTGCGCCCGTCCTTCTCGAGCCGGACGCAGCTGTGCGACTTCTTCGTGAGCTTCATGACTCCCATCGTGCCCCTTCGCGGGTCACTCCGTGGGAGTCGTCTCCTCTCTTATGACCTGCTGGGCCACCTTGAACGCGCTGCCGGCCGCCGGGATGCCGCAGTAGACGGCCGCCTGAAGCAGCACTTCCTTGATCTCACCGGGGGTGAGGCCGTTGCGCAGGGCGGCGCGGATGTGGGGCGCGAGCTCGTCCGTGTGGCCGCCCGCGACCAGGGCGGTGAGCGTCACACAGCTGCGGGAACGGCGGTCGAGGCCGGGACGGTCCCAGATCTCGCCCCACGCGTACCGGGTGACGAGCTCCTGGAAGTCCCCGGAGAACTCGTCCGCCTGCGCCAGCGTCCGGTCGACGTGCGCGTCGCCGAGCACCTCGCGGCGCACCTTGATCCCGGTGTCGTACGGGTCGGGCCGCCCCGACAGCTGACCGGGCACGATCACCGGGGGCGCGATCTCGGCGACGGGCACGGGCTGCGGAGGGGCGGCGGCCAGCACTGGCTTGACCGGCGCGGCGAGGATGGCCATCTGGCCCGTGTCCGAGTCGAACGCGGGCTTCCAGGGGGAGGAGAAGTGCCGGACCAGCAGGTCGGAGACGGCGGCCGGCTGCTCGACCGGCACCAGGTGGGAGGCGCCGGGGACGACGGCCAGGCGGGCGTCGGGAACGCCGGCCACCAGAGTGCGGGCCTCCGCGGGGCCGGTGACCCGGTCCTCGGAGCCGACCAGGACGAGGGTCGGCACCCCGGCGCCGCCGAGCTGGGACCGTACGTCGAAGGTGGCCAGCGCCTCGCAGGCGGCGATGTAGCAGCCGGGGTCCGTGGTGCGCACCATCTGCACGGCCCAGTCGGTGATCGCGGGCTGTGCGGCGGCGAACCCGTGGGTGAACCAGCGGTCGGGAGAGGTACGGGCGATGGGGTCGAGGCCGTTCGTGCGCACGATCACCCCGCGCTGGCGGAACTCGTCCGCCGTGCCGAAGCGGGGCGAGGCGGCGATGAGCGCCAGCGAGGCGATCCGCTCCGGGTGGCGCAGCGCCAGTTCGAGGCCGACCGCGCCGCCGAGGGCGCAGCCCGCGTAGCCGAAGCGGTGGACGCCGACCGCGTCCAGGGTCGCCAGCAGCCGGGAGGTGAGCTCGTCGACGGAGCCGACCGGGTACGCGGGCGCGCCCCCGTGGCCCGGGAGGTCGAAGCGGAAGACGCGCCAGTGCTTCGTCAGCTCGGGCACCTGGCGGTCCCACATGTGCCAGGTGGTGCCCAATGAGGGACCCAGGATCAGCACGGGCAGGTGTTCTGGCCCGTCAAAGCGGTATTGCAGGGTGTTCGTCGCACTCTCACTCACACCTTGCACGCTCTCACATCTCACAATTTCCGACGTGCCTGGGGCGCAACCCCATGCAAGCCGTCCCACGTTGTGGCGGCTCCGCGAAGATCCTCCACATCCGGCTTCACGTACCACTTCTACGTGATCATCCGATGCGTTCCCAGCCGCGGCGAGGTGCGCGGGTGCCGAGTTGAGTGTCCCGGCTGCGGTAGACGATGTAGGGGCGGGTGAGGTAGCCCAGCGGTGCGGTGAGCATGTGCACCAGGCGGGTGAAGGGCCAGGCCGCGAAGAGCAGCATCGCGCTTATGGCGTGCAGCTGGAAGAGGATCGGGGCGCCGGTCATCCGGTTCGGGTCGGGCTGGACGTAGAAGATGGAGCGGAACCAGGGGGAGATGGTCTCGCGGTAGTCGTAGCCGCCGCCGACGAGATTGGCCACGACGGTCGCGGACAGGCCGAGGACGATGGTCGCGGTGAGCGAGACGTACATCGCCTTGTCGTTCCTCGTGGTGGCGGAGAAGACCGGGCCGACGGTGCGCCGCCGGTAGACGAGGATCGCCAGACCGCCCAGCGTGCAGACCCCGGCGACGGTGCCGAGGACGACTGCCGAGACGTGGTAGGCGTCCTCGCCGATGCCGACCGCCTCGGTCCAGCTCTTGGGGATGACCAGGCCGCCGATGTGGCCCAGCAGCACGACGAGGATGCCGAAGTGGAACAGCGGGCTGCCGATGCGCAGCAGGCGGCGTTCGTAGAGCTGGGAGGAGCGGGTGGTCCAGCCGAACTTGTCGTAGCGGTAGCGCCAGACGTGGCCGAGGACGAAGACGGTCAGGGCGACGTACGGCAGGACGACCCACAGCAGGATGCCGCCGGTTCCCGCCTGCTCTGCCGCCAGGGTGAGGGAATGGGGTGGCACGATCATCGGAGCCCTCCTACGACGGGATCGGGCAGGAACACCGGGGAGGCGTAGGGGTCGAGGCCGACCTGTTCCTCGGGCGGGCCCTGGGCGGCCAGGCGCAGGACGGCTTCGCGGTCGTCGCCGGCGAGGGCGGGCAGGGTGGCCGAGACGGAGTCCAGGACGTGGGCCCAGGGTGAGCCGTCGTCGGTCAGCGCCAGGCGGAGCAGTTCCAGGCCGGCCCGGTGGTCGCTCAGCAGGCGCTGCCCGGTGGGTGGGTCGGTGGCGGCGAACTCGAGGACGACGGCGAGGTGGTCGGGCAGTTCGTCGTCGGCCAGGCGCCAGCCGGCGGCGGCGTAGGTCTGCTTCAGGCTCAGCAGGGCGAGGCCGCGCTTTCGGGTGTCTCCGTGGGCGTAGTACGTCAGGTAGAGGCAGCAGCGCTTGCGGTGGTCGAAGGTGGCGACGTAGGCCGTGGCCAGATCGGCGGGGGCCGACTGCGCGGCGTGCCCGGTGAAGCGGAGCAGAGGCTCGGCGACCGGATCCGGCAGCGTGGCGGCGACCCGGTCGGCCAGGGCCAGGCGCTGCCCGAACTGCTCGTCGGGGTAAGCGAGCAGGAGGGACTGGGCCTGCCAGGCGTAGGACTGCCAGGTCTCCGTGCGGATGGTGCGAGTGGCCTTCTTCTTCATGGCTTCGGCTCGCCCTCCCCGCCGCTGTCACCGCCGGCACTGCCGGACGGCTTCTGCGGGAAGAGGCCGGGCGGGGAGCCCTTGCCGTCCCAGTTCAGCAGGTTGACGCGGGTGTCCTTGCCGGTGGGGGTGGCGGGGGTGTCGGACGTCTGCCGGTCGCGCAGGGCCCGGTAGTTCTCCACCGCGATCGGCGCGGCGCCTCCGGAGGTCTCGCCGAAGGGGCCGGAGCCGCCCATACCGGGGCCGCCCTCGTAGTCCAGGCTGCACTCGGTGGCCAGTTCCTCCAGCTTGTGGGCCTGTTCGGCGTGCGCGGACGGGATGACGTACCGCTCGTCGTACTTGGCGAGCGCGAGCAGCCGGTACATGTCGTACATCTGCTCCTCGCCCATGCCGACCGCTTCCGGGATGGCGGCGTCGGGCTCACGGCCGAGGTTGATGTCCCGCATGTACGCACGCATGGCGGCGAGCCGGCGCAGGACACCGTCGACGGGGGCGGGGTCGCCGGCGGTGAACAGCTGGGCGAGGTAGTCGACGGGGATGCGCAAGGCGTCGACGGCGGCGAAGAGGTTCGTGTGGTCCTCGGCGTCCTGCCCGGTGTCGCGGACGGCGTCGACGACCGGGGACAGCGGCGGGATGTACCAGACCATGGGCAGGGTGCGGTACTCCGGGTGCAGCGGCAGGGCCACCTTGTAGGTGTTGATCAGGGCGTGGACCGGGGACCGCTGGGCGGCCTCGATCCAGTCCCTGGGGATGCCCGCCCGCTCCGCCTCGCGCACGACGTCCCGGTCGTTCGGGTCGAGGAACACGCCTCGCTGGGCCTCGTACAGGTCCTGCTCGTCGGGGGTGGAGGCGGCTTCGAGGACCTTGTCGGCGTCGTAGAGGACGAGTCCGATGTAGCGCAGGCGGCCGACGCAGGTCTCGGAGCAGACGGTGGGCAGGCCGACCTCGACGCGCGGGAAGCAGAAGGTGCACTTCTCCGCCTTGCCGGTGCGGTGGTTGAAGTACACCTTCTTGTACGGGCATCCGGTGACGCACATGCGCCAGCCCCGGCAGCGGTCCTGGTCGACCAGGACGATGCCGTCCTCCTCCCGCTTGTAGATGGCGCCGGAGGGGCACGAGGCCGCGCAGGACGGGTTGAGGCAGTGCTCGCAGATGCGCGGCAGGTAGAACATGAAGGTCTGCTCGAACTCGAGCTTGATCTTCTCCGAGACCTGGTTCAGCAGGACGTCCTTCTCGCCGGTCGCGGCGGAGTTGCCCAGGTCGTCGTCCCAGTTCGCGGACCAGGAGATCTTCATGTCCTTGCCGGTGATGAGCGACTTGGGGCGGGCGACTGGGGTGTGCTCCTGCAGGGGGGCGTTGGTCAGGGTCTCGTAGTCGTAGGTCCAGGGCTGGTAGTAGTCGTCGAGCGTGGGCAGCACCGGGTTGGAGAAGATGGTGATGAGCTTCTTGAAGCGGCCGCCCGCCTTCAGCGCGAGCCGGCCGCGTTTGTTCAGCTCCCAGCCGCCGCGCCAGGTGTCCTGGTCCTCGTAGCGGCGGGGGTAGCCCTGGCCGGGGCGGGTCTCGACGTTGTTGAACCACACGTACTCGACGCCGGTGCGGTTGGTCCACGCCTGTTTGCAGGTGACGGAGCACGTGTGGCAGCCGATGCACTTGTCGAGGTTCATCACCATCGCCATCTGGGCCATGATGCGTCCGATAGTGGCTTCGCCACGGGGCATGTCAGTACTCCACGTCCTGGTTCGTGCGGCGGCGGATGACGGTGACCTCGTCGCGCTGGTTGCCGGTCGGGCCCAGGTAGTTGAAGGCGTACGACAACTGCGCGTAGCCGCCGATGAGATGGCTGGGCTTGATCAGCAGGCGGGTCAGGGAGTTGTGGATGCCGCCCCGTCGGCCGGTGGTCTCGGTGCGGGGGACGTCGATGAGGCGGTCCTGGGCGTGGTGCATGTAGACCGTTCCCTCGGGCATGCGGTGCGAGACGATCGCACGGGCGGCGACGACGCCGTTGCGGTTGACCGCCTCGATCCAGTCGTTGTCCCGGACGCCGACCTTGGCCGCGTCCTCGGTGCTCATCCAGATGGTCGGCCCGCCGCGGGAGAGCGAGAGCATGAACAGGTTGTCCTGGTACTCGGAGTGGATGGACCACTTGTTGTGCGGGGTCAAGTAGCGCACGGTCACGCCGAGTTCGCCCGTCTCGCCGATCCGCGGCTCGTCGAAGAGGGCGTGCATGTTCAACGGTGGCCGGTAGACGGGCAGTTGCTCGCCCAGTGCGGTCATCCAGTCGTGGTCGAGGTAGAAGTGCTGGCGGCCGGTGAGGGTGTGCCAGGGCTTGAGGCGTTCGACGTTGATGGTGAACGGCGAGTAGCGGCGCCCGCCGGTCTCCGAACCCGACCACTCGGGCGAGGTGATGACCGGCACCGGGGCGGCCTGGGTGTCCGCGAACGTGATCTGTTTGCCCTCGTGCTCGGCGGCCAGGTCCGCCAACCGCATGCCGGTGCGCGCCTCCAGGGTATGGAAGCCCTGGGTGGCCAGATGACCGTTCGTGGTGCCGGACATCGCGAGGATGGCCTCACAGGCGTGCACGTCCCGGGCGATCGAGGGCCGTCCGTCGGCCGCCCCACCCCGTACGACGCCGTTCTTGTGCCGCAAGTAGTCCAGTTCCTCGGCCACTTGGAACGTGACGCCCTTGGTGGTGGCGCCCAGGTCGTCCAGCAGGGGGCCGAGGGCGCCCATCTTGTCGGCGACGGCGGCGTAGTCGCGTTCCACCGTGATCAGCTTGGGCATCGTGCGGCCGGGAACCGGCTCGCACTCCCCCGCCTTCCAGTCACGGACCCGGCCGTGCGGATTGGCCAACTCGTCCGGAGTGTCGTGCAGCAGCGGCGCGGCCACCACGTCCTTGCGCACCCCCAGGTGCCCGGCGGCCTGACGGCTGAACTCCCGGGCGATCGTGTGGAAGGCGTCCCAGTCGGTGCGGGTCTGCCACGGCGGGGCGATGGCCGGGTTGAACGCGTGCACGAAGGGGTGCATGTCCGTGCTGGAGAGGTCGTGCTTCTCGTACCAGGTCGCCGCCGGCAGCACGATGTCGGAGAAGACCGTGGTGCTGGTCATGCGGAAGTCCAGCGTCAGCAACAGGTCGAGTTTGCCCTCGGGAGCCTCCTCCCGCCACGTCACGTCCCGCGGCCGCGCCTCGGGCGGGGCCTCGGTGGCACGCACCGAGGCGTCGGTGCCGAGCAGGTGCTTCAGGAAGTACTCGTTGCCCTTGGCCGAGGAGCCCAGGAGGTTGGCCCGCCACACCGTCAGCACCCGGGGGAAGTTCTCGGGAGCGTCGGGGTCCTCGCCCGCGAATCCCAGCCGCCCCGCCTTGAGTTCCTCCACCACGTGCTCCCCGACGGCGCGTCCCGCCGCCTCGGCCTCGTCGGCCAGATCGAGGGGGTTGCGGTCGAAGGTCGGATACGACGGCATCCAGCCCATCCGCGCCGACTGCGCGATCACGTCGGCCGTCGCCCTGCCGGCGAACGGGCCGCCCGCCCCTGCCGCGGCAAGCGCATCCGCGGAGAACGGGTCGTATCGGAACTGATCGCCGTGCAGATACCAGTAGGCGGTCTGGATCATCTGCCGGGCCGGCCGGTTCCAGTCCCCGGCGGTTGCGATCACCGAGTAGCCGGTGATCGGGCGGACCTTCTCCTGGCCGACGTAGTGTGCCCAGCCGCCGCCGTTGACGCCCTGGCAGCCGGTCAGCGTGGTCAGCGTCAGGAACGCCCGGTAGATGGTGTCGGAGTGGAACCAGTGGTTCGTCCCCGCCCCCATGACGATCATTGAACGGCCGCCGGACTCCTCGGCGTTGGTGGCGAACTCCCTCGCGATACGGGTCGCCCTCGCGGCGTCCACTCCGGTGATCGCGGCCTGCCAGGCGGGCGTGTACGGCTCCTCCGCGTCGTCGTAGCCGGTGGGCCACCGGCCCGGCAGTCCCTCGCGGGCCACTCCGTACTGGGCCAGCAGCAGGTCGTACACCGTCGTCACCAGACGCCCGGCGACCCGCCGCACCGGCACCCCGCGCCGCAGCCGCCCCGGGCCGGCGTCCGGGGTGTCGAACCGTGGCAGCTCCACGGCCACGGGTTCCTCACCGGCGCCGTCGGCCGACAGCAGCGGGTCGACGCCGCCCAGGTCCAGGTTCCACTTCCCGGCGCCGGCGTCGCCGTACCGGTCGCCGAGGGTCCCGTTCGGCACCACCGGCAGCCCCGTGGCACTGTCCAGCAGCACGGTGCGGAACTCCGGGTGCTCCGCCGCGGCGTGCTCACCGCCCAGGTCGGCGGCGGTCAGGAACTTGCCCGGCGCGTGCGAGCCGTCCTCGCGCTCCTCGAGGGTGACCAGGAACGGCAGGTCGGTGTACCGCTTGACGTAGTCGGCGAAGTACGGCGCCGTCCGGTCGACGAAGAACTCCTTCAGGATCACGTGGCCCATGGCCATCGCCAGCGCGCCGTCCGTGCCGGGCTGGGCGGGCAGCCACTCGTCGGCGAACTTCACGTTGTCGGCGTAGTCGGGCGACACGGCGACGACCTTCTGCCCGCGGTAGCGGGCCTCGGCCATCCAGTGCGCGTCCGGGGTGCGGGTCACCGGCAGGTTCGAGCCCCACATGATCAGATATCCGGCGTCCCACCAGTCGCCCGACTCCGGTACGTCGGTCTGGTCGCCGAACACCTGCGGGGAGGCCACGGGCAGGTCCGCGTACCAGTCGTAGAAGGAGAGCATCACCCCGCCGAGCAGCGAGTAGAACCGCGCGCCGGCCGCGTGGGAGACCATCGACATCGCCGGGATCGGCGAGAAGCCGGCCAGCCGGTCCGGACCGTACTCCTTGATCGTGTGCACGTGCGCGGCGGCCACCATCTCCGCGGCCTCGTCCCAACTCGCGCGCACCAGGCCGCCCTTGCCGCGCGCCTGCTTGTAGCGGCGGGCCCGCTCGGGGTCGGACACGACGTCCGCCCAGGCCGCCACCGGATCGCCGAGGCGGGCCTTGGCCTCCCGGTACATCTGCAGCAGCACGCCGCGCACATACGGGTAGCGGACCCGGGTCGGCGAGTAGGTGTACCAGGAGAAGGCGGCCCCGCGCGGGCAGCCGCGCGGCTCGTACTCGGGGCGGTCCGGGCCGACCGAGGGGTAGTCAGTCTGCTGCGCCTCCCAGGTGATGATGCCGTCCTTGACGTACACCTTCCACGAGCACGAACCCGTGCAGTTCACCCCGTGGGTGGAGCGCACCACCTTGTCGTGCGACCAGCGGTCCCGGTAGAACTCGTCGGCCTGACGGCCGCCCTTGCGGTGCAGTGTGCGCAGGTCGTCGGAGACCTCCGCCCGGGTGAAGAAGCGGCGGCTGCGTACGAGCGCGTCCGCCAGGTCGCCGTCCATGCCCGCTCGTGCCTGGCTGGTTTCCGTACCCACCGCGCCACTCCGCTCCGGGCGTGCAGGCCCGTTCGAGTCGTGATCGAGTCTGGCCGCACACGACTCTACGACCGCCGTCCCCCGAAAGGTCAACAGTCGCGCCACGAGCACACAGGCACGCCCGGGGAAATCGTCCACGTGCCGAAACGGCCACCCCGGTGCGGCGGGGCCGCCGCCCGAACCGGCCACGGCGGAGTCGGGTCACGTGGACGGCTGGGGCATGCGCGCACCGACCCGGGCGCGGACCGCCTCGACGGTCTCCCACTGCTCGGTGTCCAGCACCGCCAGGGCCGCGGGGAAGACGCCGTCCTGTTCCTTGAGGATGTGGTTACGCAGCAGATCGAGGGTCGTGATCAGGCGTTCCGGCCAGGTGGGGTCGGCCAGGAACGGTCCGTCCGCCTCGGCCAACACGACCTCGATGAGGCGGTGTTCGGCCTCCAGTGCGGCGATCTTGTCGGGGAAGTCGGGGGCCATGGCCGGGAACAGTCCGTGTTCCTCGACCTCGGTGTGCGGGCCGAGCACGGCGGCGATCTCCCTGGCCAGCTCGGCCATCCGCGCGATCTCACCCTTGCGGTGGGCGTCGCGGACGTGGCTGACGAGGCCCACGACCGCCTCGTGCTCCCTGGTCAACTGGCCGATGGAGGCCACTGCCTGGCAGCCGCAGTACTCACACATCGTTCTCGTCCTCTCCCGATCAGTGGACGTGGACTGCGGGGACGCGGCGGGTGAGCGTGTGCCGCACGCCCGTGCCGGTGAAGGCCAGCGCCGCGGCCGCGACCACCGCGAGCAGGGCCAGACCGACGGCGTACGAGCCGTAGGCGCCGTACAGCGAACCCATCACCAGCGGCGGGACGAAGCCGCCGAGGCCGCCCGCGGCACCGACGACGCCGGTGACCGAGCCGACCATGTTCGCCGGGGCGAGCGGCGCGACCAGCGCGAACACGGCACCGCTGCCCGCGCCGAGCGCGGCGGCCATCGCGAGGAACGCGATGGTGCCCGCCGGCGCCAGGGACGGCGTGAACGACTGGACGACGGCCCCGGCGACCACCACGGCCAGGACGCCGGCCAGCACCCGCACCGGGCCGATCCGGTCCGACAGCCAGCCGCCGATCGGACGCATCGCGACCGCCAGCAGCACGAAGCCCGCCATGCGGTTCGCCGCGTCCGCCTGCGTCAGGCCGTAGCCGGTCTTCAGGTAGGTGGGCAGGTAGACGGAGAAGGCGACGTAGCCGCCGAAGGCCACCGCGTACAGGGCCGACGCCTGCCAGGTGATCCGGAGCTTCAGGGTGGCGGCGAGACGCCGGGCCAGCGGTTCGGTGGGCACCGTTCGGCCGGGTGCGTCCCGCAGCGCCAGCGCGGCCACCACCGCGTAGACGGCCAGCACCGCGGCCGTGATCAGGAACGGGTCGGCCATGCCGTGCGCCTTGACCAGCTTGACCGTGGTCAGCGCGCTGATCGCGGTGCCGCCCATGCCGGCTCCGAAGATGCCGATGGCCAGGCCGCGCCGCTCGGGCGGGAACCAGGCGTTGACGAACGGCACGCCGACGGCGAACGCGGTACCGCCGACACCGAGGAAGAACCCTCCCACCAGCAGCGCGGCGAGGGAGGAGTGCCCGGCCAGCCCCAGGTAGAGCACCGGCACGATGGTGGCCGCCGAGACCAGCGGGAACATCACCCGCCCGCCGTACCGGTCGGTGAGGGCGCCCACCGGTATCCGTCCGAGCGAGCCGACCACCACCGGCACCGCCACCAGCAGCGACTGCTGGAACGACGACAGTCCCAGGCTGTCCTTGAACCGCGGGCCGAGCGGGCTGAGCAGTGCCCAGGCCCAGAAGTTGACGGCGAAGCCCGCCGTGGCCAGTGCCAGCATCTGCCACGCCCGGCCGGACACGGACCCGGCCGTGTCCCGTACCTCATGCTGCTTCCTCGACGGCTGGAGCATTGCCGCCCGTCCCTTCGTTCGCAGTGGTGCGGCCCCGGGTCTGGAGCCGGGGCCGCAGGCCCTCCGAGCGCGCGGTGCGTGCCGGTGGCCTGAACTCACTATCCGGAAGCGGAGTCCCCCAGGGGGTGGGCCATCCGGCCTCATCACCCGGCCCGGCGGTCCCGGGTTTCCCGTCCGGCCCGCGGTCGCCGACCCGTCGTTCCGCAGGGCGTGCACCTCTTCGTGGAGGCGGGCCGGAAGGTCTCCTGGGCAGGGCCGTTCGGCCCAGGCGGCGACCAGAAGCACCGCCATAACGTTCGTGACCATGGAGAACGACAAGATCGCGCACCCTTCGCAGCGGCGCGCAGGTGAAGGCTGGCCGCTCGCCGCCCGCAGGCTGCTGACCCGCCGCGAGGTGTCGGCCGACGGTCGCGCCGTCTTCGGTGAGGGCGACCCGAAGTGGGAGGGCTTCTACCGGGACCGCTGGGCGCACGACAAGGTGGTGCGCTCCACCCACGGTGTCAACTGCACCGGTTCCTGCTCCTGGATGGTGTACGTCAAGGACGGCATCATCACCTGGGAGCACCAGGCCACCGACTACCCGTCCATCGGCGCCGACTGCCCCGAGTACGAGCCGCGCGGCTGCCCGCGCGGGGCGTCCTTCTCCTGGTACACCTACTCCCCCAGCCGGGTCCGCTACCCGTATGTGCGCGGCGAGTTGCTCGACCTGTGGCGCGAGGCGCGCCGTCGGCTGGGCGATCCGGTGGCGGCCTGGGCCGAGATCACCTCCGACCCGGCCAAGGCACGCGCCTACAAGCGGGCCCGCGGCAAGGGCGGCCTGGTCCGCGCCGACTGGGACGAGGTGAGCGAGCTCGTCGCCGCCGCCCACGTCCACACCGTGAAGGCGTACGGCCCCGACCGCGTCGCGGCTTCTCGCCGATCCCGGCGATGTCCATGGCCTCCTTCGCGGCCGGCGCCCGCTTCATGTCGCTGATCGGCGGCACCCTGCTCTCCTTCTACGACTGGTACGCCGACCTGCCGATCGCCTCGCCGCAGGTCTTCGGCGACCAGACGGACGTGCCGGAGGCGGCGGACTGGTGGAACGCCGGCTACCTGGTGATGTGGGGCTCCAACATCCCCGTCACCCGCACGCCCGACGCGCACTTCCTCACCGAGACCCGCTACAACGGCACCAAGGTCGTCGCGGTCAGCCCCGACTACGCGGACAACGTCAAGCACGCCGACGAGTGGCTGGCCCCGCACCCCGGCACGGACGGGGCGCTGGCGATGGCCATGGGGCACGTGATCCTGCGCGAGTTCCTGGTCGACCGCGAAGTGCCGTACTTCCAGGAGTACTTGCGGACGTTCACCGACGCCCCGTTCCTGGTGACCCTGCGCGAGCACGAACGGGGGCTGATCCCCGACGGGTTCCTCACCGCGGCCGGTCTCGGCCACGACACGGAGCACGCGGAGTCCAAGACGGTGCTCCTCGACGCCGCCACCGGTGAGCCGGTCGTGCCGAACGGCTCGCTCGGCTTCCGGTGGGGGGAGGCCGAGCAGGGCCGCTGGAATCTCGAACTGGGCGATGTCGTACCGGAGTTGAGCCTGCTGGAGCGGGCCGAGGACACGGTCGAGGTCGCGCTGCCTCGCTTCGACGAGGGCACCACCGAGGGCGGCTCGGTCATGGTGCGCGGGGTGCCGGTCCGACGGATCGGCGGCCGGCTGGTCACCACCGTCTTCGACCTGATGCTGGCCCAGTACGGCGTGCGGCGCCCCGGTCTGCCGGGCAACTGGCCGTCCTCCTACCAGGACGCGTCCGAGCCGTACACCCCGGCCTGGCGGATCCGCCTCACCACCGACCGCAGCGACAAGGTGCTCTTCCCGCTCCTCTCCGTCACGGTCCTGCTGGGCTTCAGCGCCACCGCCGTGCACAACGTCTTCGGCGGCGGCTACGACTACCGCGAAACCGTCTCCGTCTGGTCCCGCGGCATCTTCGCCCTCGGCCCGCACCCCGAGGCCATGGCCGGGGCACCGCTCCTGTTCCAGCTGCACGCGCTGAGCGCCTGTCTGCTCTTCGCCGCCTGGCCGTTCACCCGCCTCGTCCACGTGTGGAGCGCCCCGGTCGGCTACCTCACGCGTCCCTACCTGGTCTACCGGCGGCGGGCGGCCACCGCGGCACCGGTGGTGCGCGGTGTGCCGAGCGCCGAACCGCCCAACCGACGCGCCGCATGAGATCGCTCTCCCCGGCACCGCCGGGTCGGCGCATGCCGCGGTCGCCGTCCTCGGCCTGGCCGTGCTCAGCGGGGCACGCCTGCACCGGGCCCTGTGGCTCGCGCTGAACGCCGGGGCCCTGGCCGGAGTGGTGTTCGTGCACTGGCTGATCCACCAGTCCCTCTTCGGCCTGGGCCGGATCTGCCCGTACTGCGCCGTGGTCTGGGCGGTCACCATCGCCCTGTTCTGGTACGTCACGCTGCACAACCTCAAGCACGGCGTCATCCCCGCCCCGGCGGCCGGCCGCAGCGCGCTCGCCCTGGTGCTGGAAACGCACTGGATCCTCCTCACGGCCTGGTACGGCGTGATCGCCGTCCTCGTCCTCACCCGTTTCTGGCCCTACTGGAGCAGCCTGCTGTGACCGGACTCCAGCGAAGTCGGCTCCAGGCCGGACACACAGGTGACGCCCAGGGCTGATCCCAGCCCTGGGCGTCACCTGTGTGCGCGGTCGGTGTGCGTCAGTCGTGGGCGACGACGGCGACGGGAGCGGTGGCGTGGTGCAGGACGGCGTGGGTGACGGGGCCGATGTGGGCGCCGACCGAGGAGCTGCGGATGCGCCGGCCGACGACGACCAGGGAGGCGTCCTTCGAGGCGTTGAGCAGGAGGGTGGACGGGCTGCCGTAGCGGGACTGCTCCACGACCTCGACGTCGGGGAACTTCTGCCGCCAGGGGCGCAGTACCTCGGTCACCATCAGGGCGTCGCCCTTCGCCATCTCCCGCTCGACCGCGGGCTCCAGGGCCATGCCGTAGGCGTAGTAGGGCGGCGGGTTCCAGCCGTGCACGACGTGCAGCGGCACGTTGCGGCGGGCGGCGGCGTCGAAGGCGAACCCGAGCAGAGCCTCGTCGGGGTGGCCGACGTCGAGTCCGAGGACGACGGGGCGTGTCTCGTCCGTCCCGTGCTCGTGGGCGGTCTGCTCGCCGGCGCGGACCAGGACGACGGGCCGTTCGGTGTGCGCCACGACCACAAGCCCGATGGAGCCGACCACGAAGCCGCCGAGGCCGCCCAGGCCGCGCGAGCCGAGGACGAGGAGTTCGGCGTCCTTCGCAGCGCGGGCCAGGGCTTCGGCGGGCGGCCCGGTGAGCTGCTCGGTGGTCACCTCGACGCCGGGGTGGTGCAGCCGCAGGCCCTCGGCGGCCTCGCGGGGGATCCGCTCGGTCCAGTGCTGGAGGGTCTCCGCGCCGCGGTGCGTGGCTTCGGCCAGGTGCTCGGGAATCGGCTCCCAGGTGTGGACGAGTTTCACCGGCAGTCCGCGGCGCTGTGCCTCACGGGCCGCCCACTCCGCCGCGGCGCGGCTCTCGGGCGAACCGTCCAGGCCTACGGTGATGGTGCGGGGCATGTTCTCCTCCTCATGAACCGGGTCCCGGCGGGACCCGGTTCCAGCGTCGTGTCCAGGGGGTTCTGCGGGGCAGGGGCCATTGGTCCTTCGGCGGGGACCACGCGCCCCGGGTCCGGGCGGCGGGACACGGTTCGTCCCGCCGCGTCCGGGGTCAGCGCAGCCAGGCGTGGTCGCGGACGACGGGGAGCCGCGCCCACTGCCGGCCCAGGCCCCAGGTGGCGCCCGCACCCGTGACCGCGACGGCGATCAGCGCGACCGCGTAGATGACGTGGTAGTCGACGAGGGGATTCGTCGACATGCTCGGTGCCCCGTTCGCCAGGTGCCTGGCCGGCGGCCACTCGGCGATCCACATCAACGCCATCATCGCCGTGCCCGCCACCGCGGACGGACGCAGCGCCACACCGGCCATGGCGGCCAGGCCGACGCCGAGCAGGCCCAGCATGAACAACCAGTCCGCCCACGTCGCGCCGGCCCACGAGTGGAACGTCGACCGCATCGGCCCCGCGGCGACGGAACTGAGGAAGCCCTTCGTCGGCGAGCCGCCGTCGATCCAGCCCTTGCCGGACGCGGTCGCGTAGCCGAGGCCGAAGGTCTTGTCCAGGAAGGCCCACAGGAAGACGAAGCCAGTGAGCATGCGCAGGGACGCGAGGGCGTGGGCCCGCACGGCGAAGGTGTCGGTGCCTGCCGACACGGCGATCGTGGAGCGGTTCCGGTTCCTGCGGAAGGACAGGTGGAAGCCCGGGCTCCGGTGATGATGCTCGTGCACGGCCATGGCGGTGATCCCTTCGGGGGTGTCTTGTCGGTGTCCTGACACCCGCCACTCTTGTCGCGTGTGCCGCACACGGCCGGGTGCCGAAGGGCCGCGGCCATGGGGCTGAAGGTCCCCTCCGCCAGGGCCCGTTGAGACGTACGCCGTGGGATGACCCGCGGTACCACTGGTTGCCCGGCCAGGTCGCCTCTACAGGCGGACGATGACGAGGGCGATGTCGTCTCGACCGCCGCTGGCCACGTCGAGGCGGGCCAGCAGCGTGTCGGCGAGCTGTTCCGGCCCGAGTCTGGCGCATTCACCAAGGACGCCGATCAGGCGGTTCAGGCCGGTGTCGATGTCCTCCTCGCGGCGTTCGATGAGACCGTCGGTGTACAGCACCAGGGTGTCGCCGAGCGTGTAGTGGATGCTGGCCTGCGGACGGGGCACGTGCTGCGGCCGTGCGCCCAGTGGCGGGTCGGTGGCCTGGTCCAGCGGCTCGCACCGGCCGTCGGGGTGCACCAGGAGCGGGGGCGGGTGGCCGGCGCTGCTGTAGGTGATCAGCTTGCTGCGCCGGTCGACGATCGCCTTCACCGCGGTCGTGCCCAGGGCGCCCTCGATGGAGCGGGCGTACAGCCCCAGCACTTCCAGGGCTTGGGCGGGACGTTCCAGGGCGCGGATGGCCGCGGACAGCGCGCTGCGCAGCATGCCCATGACGGCGGCGGCCTCGAGGCCGTGGCCGATGACGTCTCCGACGGCCAGGGCGAGCCTGTCGGGTGGGATGTCGACGACGTCGTACCAGTCGCCGCACACGTTCAGCGAACCGGTGGCGGGCAGGTAGCGCACCGCGACGTCCTGTGCGTGGTGGACCAGGTCGGGGGCGTGGAGCATGGCCTCCTGCAGCGTGACGGCGACCTCGCGCTCGCGGGTGTTGGCCTGGCGCAGTTCCTCGTTGAGGCGCTGCAGCTCCCGCGCCCGCGCGTACAGCTCCGCCTCCAGGGCCTGGGCGGTCTCCCAGGGCTCATCGACACGCATCCCGGCGGGGTGACCGCTCCGGTGGGCCTTGACGAAGGCGGTGACGTCCTCCACCCGGTGAATGATCCACGCCACGTCGCCGTCCGATCCCAGCACCGGGGTGTTCACCGGCGACCACCAGCGTTCCTCGAACATCCCCGGCCGGTGCATGACGGGGATGTCGTACTGCTGCAGCGCCATCGTGTCCGGCTTGCGGGAGGCCAGAACGCGCTGCAGCGAGGCGCTCAGGTTCCGTACGCCGTCCGCGTCCGGGTCGGCCGGGTTGTCGGGGAACGCGGTGAAGATGTGCTGGCCCAGGAGATCTTCCCGACTCCGCCCGGTCGCTTCCAGGTAGGCGCGGTTGACGTCCACGATCACCAGGTCCGGGCCCAGCACCAGATAGGGGCTGGGCGTGGCAGCGAACAGGGCCATGTGATCAACCTGCTCGGCCATCTCGCCACTCCTCGCGCCGCACCACCGGTGGCCCCCGCTTCTACCCAGGTTCCACCCACCTCCGCCCAGGTTCCACCCGCCTCTCGTAAGAACGACGGTCTTCAGGCGGTCGTCAGACGGCTTCAGGCCGTCGTCAGATCCGGCCGGACCAAGGTGCCCGACCTGCCGTGGACGATCTCGTACGCCGCGTCCAGAGCACCGATCGCCGCCAGACCCCCGGTGCGCTCGACGAACCGCGCCGCCGCCCGGACCTTGGGCCCCATGGAGCCGTCCGGGTAGCCGCCCCGGCGCAGCTCGCCGGGTGTCGCGTCGAGGACGGGTCGCTGCTCGGGGGTGCCGTAGCCCTCGTAGACGTTGGGCACGTCGGTGAGGATGAGCAGGAAATCCGCCCTCAGGTCCTCGGCGAGCAGGGCTGCGGTGAAGTCCTTGTCGATGACGGCTTCGGCGCCGGTCAGGGCTCCGGTGTCAGGGTCGGCGGTGACGGGGACGCCTCCTCCCCCGCCGCAGATCACGAGGGTGCCGGCGCTGAGCAGTTCGTGGATCGTGTCGGTCTCCACGATGTGGTGGGGCGCCGGGGAGGGCACGACCCGTCGCCACCCGCCCGTGTCCGGTGCCATGTGCCAGCCACGCGTGCGGGCGAGGGCCTTCGCCGCGTTCCCGGCGTAGACCTGACCGACGAACTTGGTGGGCCGTTCGAAGGCCGGGTCGTCGGCGCGTACGAGGGTGTGGGTGACGAGGGCGGCGACGCGGCGGCCCGGGAGGGCGTTGTGCAGCGTCCGGGCCAGCAGCGAGCCGATCATGCCCTCGGTCTGGGCGCCGAGCAGGTCCAGCGGGTACGGGGCGCTGAGCGCGGGGTCGGTCGCGCTCTCCATGGCGAGGAGGCCGATCTGCGGGCCGTTGCCGTGCGTGACGACCAGCTCATGGTCGTGCGCGAGTGCGGCCAGAGCGTCGGAGACGCGGTCGATGTTGGCCTGCTGGACCGACGCGTCGGGGCGCTCCCCACGATGGAGCAGTGCGTTGCCGCCGAGGGCGACGACGATGCGCATGGTTCAGTCCTCCAGGGTGGCGACGAGCACGGCCTTGATGGTGTGCAGGCGGTTCTCGGCCTGGTCGAAGACGATCGAGGCGGGCGAGGAGAAGACCTCGTCGGTGACTTCCAGTCCGTTCAGGCCGTAGGCGTCGAACAGCTCCTGGCCGAGCCGGGTGCGGTGGTCGTGCAGGGACGGCAGGCAGTGCATGAACTTCACGTCCGCGTTGCCGGTGAGGGCAAGCGTCTTGTCGTTCACCTGGTACGGAAGGAGCAGCTCGATCCGCTCCCGCCACGTGTCCGCGGGTTCGCCCATGGAGACCCAGACGTCGGTGTGCAGGAAGTCGGCGCCGCGTACGGCGGTCCCGACGTCCTCGGTGAGCGTGACGCGGGCCCCGCTGCGCTCGGCCAGAGCGCGGCAGGAGGCCACGAGGGCGGGGTCGGGCCACAGCTGCGCGGGCGCGGCGATGCGGACGTCCATGCCGAGCAGGGCACCCATGGACAGCAGCGAGTTGCCCATGTTGTTGCGGGCGTCGCCGAGGTAGCAGTAGGCGATGTCCGGCAGCGGCTTGGGGCTGTGTTCGCGCATGGTGAGCATGTCGCACAGGCTCTGCGTGGGGTGTGCGGTGTCGGTCAGTCCGTTGTAGACGGGGACGCCGGCGTGGGCCGCGAGCTCGGTGACGAGGGACTGGGCCGAACCCCGGTACTCGATGGCGTCGAACATGCGGCCGAGCACGCGGGCGGTGTCGGCGATGGACTCCTTGTGGCCGATGTGGGTGTCGCCGGGGCCGAGGTAGGTGGTGGCGGCACCCTGGTCGGCGGCGGCCACCTCGAAGGCGCAGCGGGTGCGGGTGGAGGTCTTCTCGAAGATCAGCGCGAGGTTCCTGCCGGTGAGGCGGGGCCGCTCCCTGCGGGCGTGCTTGGCCTTCTTCAGCTCGGCGGCGAGGTCGAGGAGGTGGTGGATGTCCGCGGCGGTGAAGTCGAGTTCGCTCAGGTAGGAGCGGCCTCGCAGGTCGGTGGTCATGGTGGTGTCCTTGGTGGGTCAGGCGGCCGGGTCGCGTTCGATGGGGCAGCTCATGCAGCGGGGTCCGCCCCGGCCGCGGCCGAGTTCGGCGCCGGCGACGGTGACGACCTCGATGCCCTGCTTGCGCAGGTAGGTGTTGGTGGTGACGTTGCGCTCGTAGCCGACGACCACGCCCGGCGCGACGGCGAGGAAGTTGCTGCCGTCGTCCCACTGCTCCCGCTCGGCGTTGCGGATGTCCTGCGGTGCGGACAGCATGCGGACCTTGTCCACGTCGAGTGCCTCGGCGAGCGTGGTGGCCAGGTCGGAGTTCGGGGTGACGTCGAAGCCGGTCTCGCGGGTGCCACTGGGGCGCAGGGTCCAGGAGCGCAGGGAGTCGGCGAGGCCGGGGTAGATGACGAACGTGTCCCGGTCGACCATGGTGAGCACCGTGTCGAGGTGCATGTAGGCGCGGGCGGCGGGGAGTTGGACGGCGACCAGGCGGTTCGCGGTGCCGGTGGCGAAGAGGCGCGCGGCGAGGTTCTCCACGGCCTGCGGGGTGGTGCGCTCCCCCATGCCGACCATGACCGCGCCGTTGCCGAGGACGTGTACGTCACCGCCTTCGAGCGTGCCCGCCGCTCCGTCGAGGAGCGGTTCGGCCACGGCGGAGGCGAACATCGGATGGAAGCGGTAGATGGCCTCGGCATGCAGGCTCTCGCGCCGCCGGGCGGGCTTGGCCATCGGGTTGACGGACAACCGGTCGTACATCCAGCAGGAGTTGTCGCGCGGGAAGAGGTGGTTGGGCAGCGGGGCGAGCGCGAAGTCGTCGCCGTCGAGCGCGTTCCACACCAGGCTGTGCGGGGCGGCGAGCGGCAGGTCGCTCTTGAGCAGCCCGCCGATCAGGTAGCCGGCGAGGGTCTCCCCGTCCAGTTCGGCGCACAGTCCGCGCACCGGGCCGATGAGTGCCGGGCCGACGATCGCCGTGGTGACGACGCGGTCGAGCAGCCAGTCGCGGGCCTCGGGGACATCGAGGGTCTGGGCCAGCAGGCCGGCGAAGTAGTGGACGCGTGCGCCGTGATCGCGCAGGACCTGCGCGAAGGCGTCGTGCTCCTCGCGCGCCCGCTTGGCCCACAGGATGTCGTCGAAGAGCAGGGCGTCGACGTTGCGCGGGGTGAGCCGGGAGAGTTCGAGCCCGGGGCGGTGCAGGATCACCTGACGCAGGCGCCCGACTTCCGAGTCGACGTGGAACGTGTTCATGGTGGGTGTTCCTCCGTGCGGCGGGATGGTCAGTCGTGGTGAGGGGAGTCGTTCCGCTTACGGAGTCCGCCGGTACGGTTCGCGCGCGGCCCGCGGGCGAGCCGCGGAGCCGGCGCAGGCGTCTCGGGAGCCCGTTCGCGCGGGGCCGGGATCACCGCGGTCTGCGGCGCCACCGTCTCTTCGTGGACGGCCTGGCTCCTCTTCAGCCAGACGTAGACCGGCACACCGAGCAGCAGCACGAACAGGCCGTAGTAGACGGTCTGGTAACCGCTGCCCTGGATCGACCAGTACGAGAAGGCGAGGGCGAGCGCGGCGACGGTGACATCACGAGCCGGCCGGCCGCGGCTCAGGCCCTCCCGGTCACCCACCAGCAGCCAGTACAGCTGGGCGGCGGCGGAGAACAGGTAGGGGATCACGGCGGTGAGAACGCTCAGCAGCACGATCTTGGTGAAGACGTCCTCGAACCGGGTGTAGCTGAACACGGTGATCAGCGAGGCAAGCACCGTGGAGGCGACGATGCCGAAGACCGGGACGTCGTGCTCACCGCGCAGCCGTGCGAAGGCTCGGGGGAAGAGACCGTCGCGAGCCGCGGCGTACGGCATCTCGGCGCACAGCATGGTCCAGCCGTTGAGGGCGCCGATGCCGGAGATGATCGCGGCGGCGGCGACTACGTCACCGGCCCAGGTGCCGCCGAAGATGTTGTTCGCCGCGTCGGTGAAGGGCGCGGTCGAGCCGCTCAGCCTGCCGTGCGGGACGGTGCCGAAGACGGCGAGGATACCCAGGATGTAGATGACGGCGCAGACGAGCGTGCCGTAGACGGTGGCTCGGGGCACGTTCCGCCGCGGCTCACGCACCCGGCCGGCGACCACGGAGGCGGCCTCCAGCCCCAGGTAGCTGAAGAGCGCGATGGCGCCCGCGGCCGAGACGGCGCCCACCTCCGACTGCCCGCCGGCGTTGAACGGGCCGAAGTTGCCGGGGTCGATGAAGAGCAGCCCGACGGTGGCCATGAAGATCAGCGGGACGAACTTCAGCACGGTCGTGATCACCTGGAACGCGCCCATGTTGCGGACGCCGGTGAGGTTGATCGCGGCGGGAATCCACAGCCCGACCAGCGCCAGTGCCACGGAAATCCACTTCTGGTGACCGGTGTTGACGAAGACCTCGACATACCCGACCCAGGCCACGACGATCGCGGCGTTCCCGGCCCATGCGGTGATCCAGTACGACCAGGCGTTGAGGAACCCGGCGAACTCGCCGAAGGCCTCGCGGGCATAGACGTACGGCCCGCCGCTGGCGGGAGTCCGCTTCGACAGCGCGCCGAAGGTCAGGGCCAGCGCGAGCGCGCCGAGGGTCACCACGACGAACGCGACGAGGGAGATCGGTCCGTACGGGGCGAGAGCGGAGGGCAGCGCGAAGACGCCGGTGCCGATGATGCTCCCGATCACCAGCGCGGAGGCCGCAGGAAGGCCGAGCGCGGCCGAAGCCGTGGTCCGCTTTCCGCCGCTCGTGGCTCTGGGCATGGTCGTACTCCTTGCGTGATGCGCTACGGGGAATCGATCCGTGAACGATCTTCCGCATCCCGCCCGGGCGGGGTCAGCGGCCACAAGGCCCCTGAGCGGCCCGATGGTCCCGGCCCCGCAGGCCCACCCAGCCCCGTCCGCCCCCACCAGCGTGTGAACTGGGCCCTGGTACAAGGCGGTTCGGCCCTCTGCTTGGGCCTGTCGGCCGCTTCCGGGCGACGGGGGCCGCTTCGAGAATGAAGGGCAGACCGGCCCTGCAGCCCCTCCATCCGGACGTGTCGACGACGAGCTGCGGTGCCACGTCCTTCTGGCTCGTTCGAGCTGGGGCCGCTCTCCGTCCTGCGGAGCCCCAGGAGCCACGAGGACATCCTCGCGCGTCGCGTGTCGGGGGAGGCACGACGATCGCGCCAGGGCCGCCGCCCGCGCCGTCACGGGGGCGGCGGCCCTGTCCCCGGCGGGAGGAGCAGCGACCCGCCCGGGGCGGAGTCTTCACGCCCGGCACCGGCCGGAGCCGTCTCCCGTCTGCCTCAACTCCCTTCCCGCCGCCGCCGATCCTGGACCTGGGTGGCGATGACCGCTGCCTGGATACGGCGCTCCACGCCCAGCTTGGCGAGCATGCGGGAGATGTGGTTCTTCACCGTCTTCTCGGCGAGGTAGAGCCGCAGGCCGATCTGACGGTTGGTCAGACCCTCGCCGATCAGGTCGAGGATCTCCCGCTCCCGCCCGGTCAGGCCCTGCAACTCGTCGAGCTTCTCCTCCTGTTGCCGCCCGCCCCGCAGCCGGGCCATCAGCTTGGCGGTGGCGCTCGGATCCAGCAGGGACTGGCCGGCGGCGACCGTGCGTACGGCGGACACCAGGTCCGAGCCCTGGATCTGCTTGAGGACGTAACCGGACGCGCCCGCCATGATCGAATCCAGCAGGGCCTCCTCGTCGTCGAAGGAGGTGAGCATCAGACAGGCCAGTTCGGGCATCGCCGAGCGCAGCTCCCGGCACACGCTCACGCCGTCGCCGTCGGGCAGACGGATGTCGAGCACCGCCACCTGCGGGCGCAGTGCGGGGACACGCACCAACGCCTGTGCCACCGTGCCGGCTTCACCGATCACTTCGATGTCCGGTTCGTTGTCGAGCAGGTCGCGTACTCCGCGCCGTACCACCTCGTGATCGTCCAGCAGGAACACCCGGATCGGACTGTCGGGGCCGGGCTGCTCGCTGTCCGCCATCACTGCTCCCTCGTTCCGCGCGTCTCGTCGACGTCCACCTGTCAACCGTAACGGTGTCCCGGCCGAGATCTCGGTCGGCTCCGGCACCTGGCCCCGGACCCGCCCGCAGAAGTGCCCGCCACCGGTCCCGGCATCCCGTCGCCGGACCTTGCCTCCCGGGCAAATACCCCCTGGGGTATTTGACGACCCTCTCCGAGGCACCGTACTCTCGCCAGGGAGATACCCCCCGGGGTAATTGAGGAGGCAACGAAATGGCCCGTGAAGCAACAGTCGACGAGCTCGCGGCCGCCTGGGCCGACGGCGGCCTCGTGGTCGACGTACGCGAGCCCGACGAGTACGCCGCGGGGCACGTGCCGGGCGCCCGGCTGATGCCGCTGCGCACCGTGCCCGCCCGATGCGGTGAACTGCCCGCCGACCGGCCGGTGTTCGTGATCTGCGCCAGCGGCAACCGCAGCAGGAGCGCCACCGACTGGATGACCTCCCGCGGCATCGACGCCTACTCCGTCGCCGGCGGCACCCTCACCTGGGCCCGCGGCGGCCGACCGATCGCCGCCGGCGCGCCCGGGCGCGCGGCCTGACCCCCGTCCGACCCCCGCACACCGGCCAACCGGAAAGGAGCACCGCCTTGGCCGCAACCCCCTCCCCCGACGACGCACCGATCTCCGGCCGCCACCGCGTCGCCGTGATCGGCGGCGGCAGCGCCGGCATCAGCGTCGCCGCCCGCCTGCGCCGCGCCGGCGTCACCGACATCACCCTGGTCGAACCGTCCGACACCCACTGGTACCAGCCCCTGTGGACCCTGGTCGGCGGCGGCCAGGCACCCCTGCGCACCACCCGCCGCCCCGAAGGCTCCGTGATACCGGACGGCGTGCGCTGGATCCGCCGCCGCGCCCTGGCCGTCGACCCCGGCGCCCGCACGGTGACCCTGGCCGGCGGCGCCGAACTCGCCTACGAGTACCTGGTTTTGGCGCCCGGCCTCCAGCTCGACTGGGACGGGGTGCCCGGTCTCACCGAGGCCGTCGGACACGACCGGGTGAGCAGCAACTACGCCCCCGAGTACGCCCCGCGCACCTGGGAGCTGATCCGGCAGATGCGCTCGGGCACGGCCGTCTTCACCCACCCCGCCACCCCGCTGAAGTGCGGCGGCGCCCCGCAGAAGATCGCCTACCTGGCCGCCGACCACTGGCGCAGGCGCCGGGTCCTCGACGACATCCGGATCGTCCTCGTCATCCCCGATCCGGCGCTGTTCAAGGTGCCCGCCTGGTCACAGGTCCTGGAGAAGGTGGCAGCCCGCTACGGCATCGAGGTGCGGCTGCGCTCCGAGATGACCGCCCTCGACGGCGACGCCCGCACTGTGACAGTCACCGACCACGCGAACGGCACGAAGGAGACCCTCGGCTACGACCTCCTGCACGCCGTGCCGCCGCAGAGCGCACCCGACTGGATCAAGACAGGCCCGCTCGCCGACCCCGCGAGCCCCCAAGGCTTCGTCGCCGCCGACAAGCACACCCTCCAGCACCCGCACCACGACAACGTGTTCGCCCTCGGCGACGTGGCCAGCCTGCCCACCTCCAAGACCGGCGCGGCCGTGCGCAAGCAGGCCCCGGTCGTGGCCGGCAACCTGCTCGACGTCATGAACGGCCGTACGCCGTCCCACCGTTACGACGGCTACACGTCCTGCCCGCTGGTCACCGCCCGGGACCGGATGCTGCTCGCCGAGTTCGACTACGACCTCAACCCCACGCCCACCTTCCCGCTGCTCGATCCCTTCAAGGAGCGGCGCACGATGTGGCTGTTCAAGCGGTACGGCCTGCCGCCCGTCTACTGGCACGGCATGCTCACCGGCCGCCTCTGACCGGTCGGCCCGGGCATCCCCCGACCCGGGCCGACCACACACCCCGCCCTCCGACCAGAGCGCACCCGACTCTTCCGAATACCCCCCGGGGTAACTGAAACCCTTCCCGCACGGAGGTCACCCGACCATGTTCTTCGCCCAGTACTACCTCGACTGTCTCTCCCAGGCGTCGTACATGATCGCCGACGAGACCACGGGCAGGGCCGTCGTCGTCGACCCGCGCCGCGACGTCTCCGAATACCTCACCGACGCCGCCGCCCACGGCTTCACCATCGAGGCCGTCCTCAACACCCACTTCCACGCCGACTTCCTCGCCGGCCACCTGGAGCTGGCCGACCGCACCGGCGCCTGGATCGGCTACGGACACCGCGCCGAGGCCGAATACCCCATCCACAAGCTGGTCGACGGCGAACGGATCAGCCTCGGCGACGTGTACCTGCAGATCCTCGAAACCCCCGGCCACACCCCGGAGTCGATCAGCATCGTCGTGTACGAGCACGCGGACGACGCGGTGCCCTACGGCGTCCTCACCGGCGACGCGCTGTTCATCGGCGACGTGGGGCGCCCCGACCTGCTGGCCTCCATCGGCGTCACCGCCGACGAGCTCGGCACGATGCTCTACGACACCATCCAGAACAAGCTGATGGCCCTCCCGGACCCGGTGCGGGTCTTCCCCGCGCACGGCGCCGGGTCCGCCTGCGGCAAGAACCTCTCCACCCAGCGCCAGTCCACCATCGGCGAGCAGCGCGCCACCAACTACGCCTGCCGCCCGATGAGCGAGGAGCGGTTCGTGGAGCTGGTGACGGCGGGCCAGCCCTCCGCTCCCGCCTACTTCGTGTACGACGCCATCCTCAACCGCAGGGAGCACGGCCTGTTCGACGCGGCCACCGCGCCCCGGCCGCTGTCCTCGGAGGAGTTCATGGAGCGGCGCGCGGCCGGTGCGGTCGTGCTGGACGCCCGTTCGCCGCAGGACTTCGCGCCCGGGCATCTGCGCGGTTCGGTCAACGTGCCCGCCGACGGACGCTTCGCCGAACAGGCGGGCATGGTCGTCACCCCCGAACAGGAGGTCGTCGTCATCGCGCCGCAGGACCGTGAGGAGGAGGTCGTCACCCGGCTCGCCCGGATCGGCTTCGACAAGGTCGGCGGGTATCTGCGTGAGCCCGAGGGCGCCTTCGTGGCCCTGGCCGACGAGATGGAGCAGGCCGGCCGGCTGACCGCCGACGAGCTGCGCCGGGCCCTCGACGGTGACGAACCCCCGCTGGTCCTCGACGTCCGCAACATCGGCGAACGCGAAGAAGGCTTCATCGAGGGCTCGTTGCACATCCCGCTGGCCGAACTCGCCCGCCGCCTGGACGAGATCCCGGCCGACCGCCCCCTGGTCGTGCACTGCGCGGGCGGCCACCGCTCCTCAATCGCCGCCAGCCTGCTGCGCCACCGGCGCCGCACCGACGTCTCCGACCTGCTGGGCGGATACGGCGCCTGGCTCGCCCTCCCCGCATCGGCCGACGTCTGACCCACCGCGCCGCGGGCGGCGACCGGCCGCCCATGCGACAGTACGGGCGGGAGTTCCACTGACGCCGAGGGCCGAGGTACGCACGATGGACGCAGCGGGCTGGGACGAGCGGTACCGGGGCGGCGAACTGGTCTGGAAGGCCGAGCCGAACCGGTTCGTCGAGGAGGAGCTGGCCGGCCTGGAGCCGACCGGGCGGGCGGTGGACCTCGCCGCCGGCGAGGGGCGCAACGCGGTATGGCTCGCGGAGCGCGGCTGGGAGGTGGACGCCGTGGACTTCTCCGCCGTAGCACTGGAGAAGGCCGGACGGCTGGCCGCCGACCGAGGTGTGCGGCTCCGCACCGTCCACGCCGACCTCACCGCCTGGGCGCCCGCGGAGGCGCAGTACGACCTGGCTCTGCTCGCGTACCTGCACCTGCCGTGGCCGGAGATGGCGCAGGTACTCCCCAAGGCGGCCACTGCCGTACGCGTGGGCGGAACCCTGCTGCTGGTCGGCCATGACGCGGCCAATCCCGAGCAGGGTTACGGCGGCCCGCAGGATCCGCGCGTGCTGTACACCGCCGATCGGGTCGCCGACCTGTGGCGGCCCTACGCCGACATCCTGCGGGCGGAGACGGTCACCCGGCCGGTGTCGGACCCCGAGGGCGGCAGCCGCACGGCCCTCGACACACTCGTCCGCGCCGTACGGAGATGACGCCGGCCCGCGCGGCGGGGAACAATCCCGGCTCTCACGGCGCTGTCACCAATACCCCTCAGGGTATTCGAGTCCGATACGGCACCCGTCGGGATCGGCACCGACCCGGCCAAGGAGCGTGAGAACGATGACGACGGCAGGACGTGCCCGGCCCCCCGAGGCCGAGGACACCTCTCTCGTGACCGCCTGCGGACGCAGGATCGCCGTGCGGTGCCTGCGGCTCGCTCCCGCGAACCGGCCCATCGGCCGGGTCACCCTGGACGTGGGCCGGGACCAGGGCGACGAGCCCGGAGTGTGGGCCTCGCTCACCACCGACGAGGCACGCGGTCTGGCCCGGCTCCTCCTGCTCCAGGCCGGCCTGGTCGAACAGGACACCGGGGCCGCCGGGCCGCCACCGCAGGACTCCCCCTCCGCCTGACTCCGGCCTCGGTCCGGCAACCACGGGTACTCCCGCGAGTCCCCTGGAAAAATACCCACCAGGGTATACCTCCGGATCACTTCCGTACGAGGGTCGAACGGTCCCCTCCGCACCCCGTCGGCCTCTCGATCCGCCGCACCGTTCACGGTCGACTGGAATCCGGAGCAGCCGACACCAGCGAGGAGGGGGTCAGGCCATGACCGGCAGCACACAGCAGATCTTCAGTGCCAGCCTGCCGCAGACCGCGGAGATGCACCGGTTCGAGGTCACTCACGTCGAGCGGGACGCGTACACGGTCGACATCCGCGGGCACCGCCTGCAGGTCGACCAGCCCATCGAGGCGGGCGGCACGGACACCGCACCCACCCCCACCGAACTCTTCGCCGCCTCCCTGGCCACCTGCGTCGCCTTCTACGCGGGCCGCTACCTCCACCGGCACGGCCTGCCCCAGACCGGCCTGCGCGTCCGCACCGAGTTCACCATGGCCACCGACCGTCCGGCCCGGGTGGCTACCGTGCGCCTCGTCGTCGTGCCGCCACCGGGGCTTCCCGAGCAGCGCCGGGCGGCCCTGCTGGCCGTGGTCTCGCGCTGCACCGTCCACAACACCCTCCGCCAGCCGCCCGAGATCGACATCGAGCTGGAGCCATGAGCACCTCCCTGGCGCCGGCCCCGCCGGCGCTGCTGGACCGCATCCGGAGCGGCCTCATCGGTGACGACGAGGTGCTGGAGGGCCCGTACGGTCCGAAGCGGATCGTCTACGCCGACTACACCGCCTCCGGCCGCTCCCTCGACTTCATCGAGGACTTCGTCCGCGAGCAGGTGCTGCCGCGCTACGGCAACACCCACACCGAGAGCTCCAGCACCGGCCTGCAGACGACCCGGCTGCGCGAGGACGCCCGCCGGATCATCCGCGACGCGGTCGGCGGCACCGAGGACGACCTCGTCGTCTTCTGCGGCTCGGGCGCCACCGCCGCGGTCAACAAGCTGGTCGGCATCCTGGAACTGCGCCGCCCGGAACCCCTGCCGGCCGAGGAGCGGCCGGTGGTCTTCGTGGGCCCCTACGAGCACCACTCCAACGAGCTGCCTTGGCGCGAGTCGGTGGCCGACGTCGTGGTGATCGGCGAGGACGGCGACGGGCACATCGACCTCGCCCGCCTGGAGGCGGAGCTACGGCGCTACGACGACCGCCCGCTGCGCATCGGCAGCTTCTCCGCCGCCTCCAACGTCACCGGCATCCTCACCGACACCGACCGCATCGCGCGTCTGCTGCACGCGCACGGCGCCCTGTCCTTCTGGGACTACGCGGCGGCGGCACCGTACATCCCGATCCGGATGGCCGGGAGCGCCCCGGGTGCCGGGGACCACAAGGACGCGTTGTTCCTGTCCCCGCACAAGTTCGTCGGAGGGCCGCAGACTCCGGGTGTGCTCGTCGTACGACGCGCTCTGGTGCGCAACCGGGTGCCGACGGCGCCCGGCGGGGGCACGGTCGCCTTCGTCGATCCGCTCGGCCACCGCTATCTCGACGACCCGGTCGCCCGCGAGGAGGGCGGCACCCCGGCGATCGTCGAGTCCATCCGGGCCGGTCTCGTCTTCGCCCTCAAGCAGGCCGTCGGCACCGGCACCATCCAGGCCGCCGAGGAGCGCCACTGGCGACGGGCGCTCGCCCGCTGGGACCGCAACCCCGGCATCGAGATCCTCGGCAACCACCAGGCCCGCCGCCTGTCCATCGTCTCCTTCCGCATCCGCCACGGCGACCATGCCTATCTGCACCACAACTACGTCGTCGCGCTGCTCAACGACCTCTTCGGCGTCCAGGCCCGCGGCGGCTGCTCCTGCGCGGGCCCCTACGGCCACCGCCTGCTGGCCATCGACGCGGACACCTCCCACGCCCTGCTCGACGAGGTGGTGCACGGCTGCGACGGCATCAAGCCCGGCTGGGTCCGCGTGAACTTCAACTACTTCATCAGCGACACCGTCCGCGACTACCTCATCGACGCCGTCGACCTGATCGCCCGCCACGGCCACCGGCTCCTGCCGGACTACCGCTTCGACGCGCACAGCGGACAGTGGCACCACCACGACGGCCCCGCCGCCACGCCGCTGCGGCTGACCGACGTGCGCTTGACGGCAGACGGCCGGCTCAGCGCCCCCGCTCCCCGCCATCACCACCTGGGCGAGGAGGCACTGTCCGGCCAGCTCGCGCGCGCCCACGAGGTGCTGGCCGCTCGTCCCGACCGGCTCGACGACGGCCCCACCGGACTGCCGGCCGACTTCGAGCGGATGCGCTGGTTCCCGCTGCCGCCGGCCTGCGTGGAACAAAACGCGATGGCCGCCGGTTGAATCGTATACCCCACCGGGTATACGAGAGGAGCGGATCCCATGCCGACCGTCGAACTGACCAAGGACAACTTCGAGGAGACCGTCACCGGCTCCGAGATCGTGCTGATCGATTTCTGGGCCTCGTGGTGCGGCCCGTGCCGCATGTTCGGCCCCGTCTACGAGAAGGCCGCGGAGCAGCACCCGGACATCGTCTTCGGCAAGGTCGACACCGAGGCGCAGCCCGAACTCGCCGGCGCCTTCCAGATCTCCTCCATCCCGACGCTGATGGCCGTCCGCGACCGGACGGTCCTCTACGCCGAGCCGGGCGCCCTGCCGCCCCAGGCACTGGAAGAGCTCATCGGCAAGATCCGCGCGGTCGACATGCAGGACGTACGCCGCGAGGCCGCGAACGCGGCGGAAGCGAACTGAGGACGACGTACAATACCCCTAGGGGTATTTTTCGAGGAGTGATCGTGGAACTGGAGCTCGAGGGTGCGGACCTGAAGGCCGTGCTGAACCGGCTGCGCCGCGCGCAGGGTCAGATCTCCGGCGTGATCCGGATGATCGAGGAGGGACGCGACTGCGAGGACGTCGTCACGCAGCTCTCCGCCGCGTCCCGGGCGCTCGACCGGGCCGGCTTCGCGATCATCGCGACTGGCCTGCAGCAGTGCGTGATCGACATGGAGTCCGGCCGCAAGAACGGCGAGGACCCCGTGGAGATGCGTGCCCGCCTGGAGAAGCTGTTCCTGTCCCTGGCGTGATCGGGACAGCCGCACGCCCTCCCGCGCGTCCGGGTGTCAGGCGCGGAGGGTGACCCCGAAACGGGTCCTCATCCGCCGCACCTCCCACAGCGATACGGCGGTCACCGACAGCGGTCCGCCGAGCATG
Source organism: Streptomyces sp. NPDC050534 (assembly GCF_044457745.1). Classification (NCBI taxonomy): domain Bacteria; kingdom Bacillati; phylum Actinomycetota; class Actinomycetes; order Kitasatosporales; family Streptomycetaceae; genus Streptomyces; species Streptomyces sp. NPDC050534. The sequence goes on along the minus strand of NZ_JBITHF010000002.1, from coordinate 549,855 downwards.
GAGCAGTACTGGACGGCCGGCGGGCCCTCCGGCAGGCCGTCGCCGATCACGTTGAAGACGGCGAACACCCACACCAGCGCCATGGTGATCACGGGCGGCAGCATCGGGTGGACCTGGGCGGTGTTGAAGGCGCTGCGGGCCGAGTAGAGCGACGCCAGGAAGAAGAACGGGAAGCCCCACACGAACACGGCCAGCGTCGCGAAGGCGATCGTGTAGGTCAGCCAGTCCTTCCGGCCGCTGTTCGCGACCTGGACCGCCGCGAACATGACCCCGCCGATGACGGCCAGCGTCAGCACGTACCAGCCGACCGCCTTGAGCGGGGCACTGAGCCGGGAGCGCAGGTGCGGCCGCACGTGCGAGGGCGCGTAGTAGATGAATCCGAGGATGACCAAGGGCCCGGCGACGAGCAGCAGGACCGGGGCCACGAGCATCTGGGCGGCGCCGCCGTACGCCGCGTCCGACCAGCGGTCCGGGTTCACGTTGTAGACGAAGACCAGGGCCACCGTGGCGCCGGCGCCGAGGACCGTGCGGGCCAACTGGACGCGGTCCACGGTGCGGTCCACGATCCGGCCGTCCCCCTCCTGCACGAAGAGCCGGGTGGCGACGCGGTGCGCGGAGCGCAGGACGGCGGCCACGAGCCAGAACGGCGAGACATAGCGCAGGCAACCGCCGCCGCTCCGGGCGGGCACGCGCCGGGTGGGCTGCGGACCGTAGGGGTACGGATGCGGGTTCGGGTACGGCGGCTGATTCGGGTACGGCCCCGGATGCGGTGGAGGCGGACCGTAGGGGCCGCCCTGCGGTGGTCCGTACGGCCCGCCGCCCCAGCCCTGACCTCCCGGTCCGTTGCCGCCAGGCTGACCCGGGCCGTTACCCGGCCCCCATCCCCCCGTAGCCATGCCGCTCCCCGTTCGCTTTCGGCCAGTTGATGTGTGTGCCCTGTGGTGCCACCGCGGAGTGTAGTGGCACCACGGGTGACAGGGGCCGCACTCGTCGCCGGTCGCGCCGCCCTGCCGTCGCGCCCCGTACGTGCATACCCGTCAGCCCTCCGGCGAAGCACCCAGACCGGTCAGGGCACCGACCGGATCGAGGTCGGGGGTGCCGCGGGGCCACCAGTCGTCATGGCCCGGTTCCGACTCGTACGCGTACCACAACCCGTCCCGGCCCAGGCGGAGTTGGACATGGCCGCGGGGATGGGTGAGGTGGTTGCGCCAAGGGCGGAAGGCCGGCAGGTCGGCGGCGAGCAGGAGCGGGCGGGCGCGGTCGAAGCGTCCGGCCGGCGGGTCCCAGGGCTCCTCCAGAACGGCGAGCCCTTCGATGCCGCCCTGCCGCCAGGCCGCGACCGCGCGGGCGAGTTCGGCGGGGGTGCGGTCGGCGGCGGAGGCGAGCGAGGCGTAGAGCGGGCGGGAGCCGGCGGTGAGGCCGGAACCGGGGCGGGCGGCGGCGAGCCGGACCGCGTCCTGCCACAGCGTCAGCTCCGCCACCGGATCGCGGCCGGTGCTGAGCAGGGCGTGGGCGCGGGCGGCGGCGTCGGTCGCCAGCTGGTCCAGCGCGAAGGGGTCGGGGCCGCCGGGCGCCGCCGGGTAGACCGGGGGCTGCTCGGGGTGCGCCGGCGTCGGCAACGGCGCCGGGAGCGGCGGGAGTTGGCGCCTGGCGAGGACGTCCGTGGCGCGTACGCCCGGGAGCGGGGCCGGTGCCTGTTCGCGGGCGGCGCGGGCCGCGCGGGTGGCGTTCAGGCGGGACAGGGCGTCGAGCAGCTCGCGCTCGCCGCGGCCCCGCAGCAGGAGCAGCACGAAGGGGTCGGCGTCGAGCAGGCGGGCCGTCTGATAGCAGAGCGCGGCGGCGTGTTTGCACGGGTGACCGCGGTCGGGGCAGCTGCAGTGGGGGTCGAGGTCGCGCGGTCCCGGCAGCAACGGCACTCCGCAGTCGGCGAGCGACTGGGGCAGCTCCTTGTCGAGGAGCGCCGCGATGTGCCCCGGCCGCTCGGCGGCGGCGTCCAGGAACCGCGCCCAGTCGGCGTCGTCCAGCGTGTGCAACCGCACCTGCACGCGGTACGGGCGCGGGCGGCTGCCCTGGACGTAGGCGAGCACGAGTCCGGGTGTCACCGTGATGGCGTCCACGTTGCCCTGCTCGGCGTAACTCCGGCCCCGCGCCAGCCGCTTGGCGTCCAGCGCGCCCTCCTCCAGCGCCGTGACCCAGGCGTTGCCCCACCAGGTCCCGGCGAAGCGGGTGTCGGCCGGGGAAGCCGAGGCACGGGGCGCGAACGCCGGGAACGTGCGGCGCAGTTCGCCGTCGCGGCCGGGGGCGGCCATGGACGGAGTGCGCGAAGGGGCGGGGTCGGGCCGGTGCGCCTCATCGGCGAGGGCAGGGGGGAGGCCGAGCCGGGCTCCGTCCCGGCCTTCGCCTCCCGAGCCGATCCGGGGCTGCGCCTCGCTCTCCTCCCGCGGGCCTTCAAGGTCGTCGTACGCCTCAACCGGTCCGGCTGCCGCGTCGGGCATGCGAAAGGCGTCGGCGAGCAACTCCCGCATGTCACGTGCCTGGAGGCCGGGCGTACGACGGCGGGGAACGCCGGGGGACGTGCCGGCCGCCGGACGCCGCGGCCGGCGCTCGGCCTCCTCCCGCGCCCGCAGCGACTCTGCCCGCGCGGTCCGCAGCGCCTCGCGCGCGGCGTCTCCGGGACGCGCCCCGGCGGGGTCGGCCGGCCTCGGCCGGTGCTCCTCCTCCCCCGGCTCCCGAGCCTCGTCCGGCAACTCGCCCGGCTGGGCCGAAGCGGCCGCCCGGCGGAGCGCCGCGCGGGCGGCATCCCCGGGCCGCGGCTCGGCGCGCTCGGGCGTCTCGGGTGGATCGGGTGTGTCGCGTGCGACGCGTGCGGCGCGTACATCGGGTGCGGCGCGTACATCGGGTGCGTCGGGTGCGTCGGGCGCACCGGCTTCGTCGCGTGCATCGCGTGCGTCGCGTGTTTCGGACGTCTCAGGCTCGTCGGAGGCACGGGCCGGCTCCTGCTCGGTGGCCCCCTCCCGCTCCCGCGCCTGCCTCAGCGCCCGCCGGGCCTCGTCGGCCGGGCCCGGGGTCATGCCGGTCTCCGGAGGGACACCAGGTCGGAGAGCTCGCGGTCGGTCAGCTCCGTGAGGGCCGACTCGCCGGAGCCGAGGATGGCGTCGGCCAGGGCGCGCTTGGCCTCGAGCATCTCGGCGATACGGTCCTCGACCGTGCCCTCGGTGATGAGGCGGTGGACCTGGACCGGCTGGGTCTGGCCGATGCGGTAGGCGCGGTCGGTGGCCTGTTCCTCGACGGCCGGGTTCCACCAGCGGTCGAAGTGGACGACGTGCCCCGCGCGGGTGAGGTTCAGGCCGGTGCCGGCCGCCTTCAGGGACAGCACCAGCACCGGTGTCGCGCCGCTCTGGAAGCGGTCCACCATGCGCTCGCGCTCCGGCACCGGCGTGCCGCCGTGCAGCAGGTCCACCGGGACGGCGCGGGAGGCCAGATGGGCGGTGATCAGGCGGGCCATGCCGACGTACTGGGTGAAGACGAGCGCCGAACCGTCCTCCGCCAGCAGCGTGTCCAGCAGCTCGTCGAGCAGCGCCAGCTTGCCGGAGCGGGCGAGCAGGCGGCCGTCGGCGGCGGCCGCCTCCTTCAGATACAGCGCCGGGTGGTCGCAGATCTGCTTCAGCGCGCCGAGCAGCTTCAGCACCAGGCCCCGGCGCGCGATGCCCTCGGAGGTCTCGATGGCGTACATCGACTCCCGCACCACCGCCTCGTACAGGGCCGCCTGTTCGCGGGTGAGCGGCACCGGGTGGTCGGTCTCGGTCTTGGGCGGCAGTTCGGGCACGATGCCGGGGTCGGACTTCTTGCGGCGCAGCAGGAAGGGACGGACCAGACGGGCCAGCCGGCGTACGGCCTCCTCGTCCTCGCCGTTCTCCACCGCGCGCGCGTGCCGGGCGCGGAAGGACTTCAGCGGGCCCAGGAGGCCCGGGGTGGTCCAGTCGAGCAGGGCCCACAGCTCGGAGAGGTTGTTCTCCACGGGGGTGCCGGTGAGCGCCACGCGCGCCGGGGACGGGATCGTGCGCAGGGCCTTGGCCGTGGCCGAGTACGGGTTCTTCACGTGCTGCGCCTCGTCCGCGACGACCATGCCCCAGTGCTGCTCGGCCAGTCGCGCCGCCGTGGTCCGCATGGTGCCGTACGTGGTCAGGACGAAGCCGCCGGTCAGGTCCTCCAGGGTGCGGTCGGGGCCGTGGAAGCGGCGCACGGGGACGCCGGGTGCGAAGCGGCCGATCTCCCGCTGCCAGTTGCCGAGCAGGGAGGCGGGGCAGATCACCAGGGTCGGCTCGCGGCGGGCGCGCCTGAGGTGAAGCGCGATGACGGTGATCGTCTTGCCGAGGCCCATGTCGTCGGCGAGGCAGCCGCCGAGGCCCAGGGAGGTCATCAGGTCCAGCCAGGCCAGGCCCCGGAGCTGGTAGTCGCGGAGCGTCGCCCGCAGGCCGGGCGGTGGCTCGGCGGGAGGGATTCCCGCGGTGAGCCGGTCGCGCAGGCCGGCCAGGGCGCCGACCGGGACCGCTTCGACCGTCTCGCCGTCCACCTCCGCGGTGCCGCTGAGGGCGACCGAGAGCGCGTCCACCGGGTCGAGCAGGCCCAGCTCCCGCTTGCGGGCCTTGCGGACGAGGGCGGGGTCGACCAGCACCCATCGGTCCCGCAGCCGCACGACCGGGCGGTGGGCCTCCGCGAGGGAGTCCATCTCGGCCTCGCTGAGCGGGTCGCCGCCGATCGCCAACTGCCAGCGGAACTGGAGGAGTTCCTCGCTGTCGAAGAAGGCGGTGCCGTCCGTCGCGGAGCCCGGCGCGGGCCGTACCACCGCGGTCGCGCTCAGGTCCTGGGCGAGGTCCCGGGGCCAGTGCACGGCGACCCCGGCGGCCGCGAGCCGGGTGGCCGCGACGCCGAGCAGGTCGCCCAGCTCCTCGTCGTACAGCGGCAGGACGTCGGGCACGTCCTGCTCGGAGAGCCGGTCGAGCGGCGGCCAGATCCGCGCCGCGCGCCGCACGGCGAGGGCGGCGTCGACGCGCGCGCGGGGGCCGAACGCCGCGTCCGCCTCGCCCGCCCACAGGGCCGCCGCGTCGGCGACCAGAGTGGGGTCGGCGAGGCTGTGCACCTGGACGATCGCGGCGCCCGCGGTGCGCACTCCTTCGTCCCGGTCGAACAGGTCGTGGGCCGACAGGTCGAGGCGGAGTGAGATGCGTACGCCCGCGTCCATGCCGGCGGCGACCTCGGCGGCCCAGTCCTGGGCGTCGGGCAGACGCTGCGGGCGGCGGTCCGCGAAGGGCCGGCCGGACGCGTGCGGTGCGGCGGGAGTGCGCGGGAGGGTGTCCGCGACCGCGTCCAGGAAGGCGCGCATCAGCGCCTCCGGCTCGGGCAGCCGGAGCGGGCCCGGCCCGGGCAGCGGGACCGCGTGGCCCTCGTACGGAAGGGCCGCGGCGACGGCACGTACATGCGCGATGTCGTCCGGGTCCAGGGGGCCGGCCCGCCAGGCGTCATGGCCGGTGGCCGTCAGGCCGGGCAGCAGGCGTCCCCGTGCGGTGAGCCGCAGTGCGTGCAGCGCCGCCGCGCCCCAGCAGGCGGTGGCGGGGTGGGCGGCGGGGTCACGCCGGGCGCGGACGAGCAGGGGCAGCGCCTCGCCGACCGGGAGGGACAGCGCGGGGGCGGTCCTGCGCCGTACGCCCGAGCCGTGCGGCCGTACGACGGTGAGTTCGGTGTCCTCGGCGGGCAGGGGGCCGCCGTCGGGGTCCCAGAAGGCGAACCGGCCGTCCCTCGGCAGAGGCGCGGGCAGGAAGACGGCCGCGAGCCGGACGGGGACGGACACCTCCGCACCCTGTCCGCGCTCGGCCACCGCAGCCGTGCCGCCCATACGACCTGTCACCTCCCGCCCGTGAATCGGATCAGACGTCTTCGACTCTACGGGCGGGGTCTGACAATCGGCTCCGGCGTCGGAGACCGGGCGTGCCCGCTAGGGAACCGTGCGGGAGACGACGTAGAAGAACGGGTTGTTCCTGTTCCCGAAGCTCACCATGACGTCCTGAGTGGGCTTCGGGCCCTTCTGCTTGTGGACCAGGCCGTACCAGGGGCCCGGGCTGGTGAAGTCCCAGCCGGTGATCTTCTGGTCGCGGGCGCTGATGGTGATCTCGCCCTTCTTCAGGTCGGACCGCTTGACGCCCATGTCGTTCAGGAAGACGTCCAGGTTGGCCAACGGCGTCTGGAACTGGACGTAGAGCCGGCTGGTCTTCCAGTTGTTGGTCTCGTAGGCCGCGACCTTGCCCGACGGGTGCGGCATCGGCACCTGGTAGAGGCGGCGCTGCACCTTCGACGGCCAGCCCTTGGTGAGGCCGGTCGCCGCGTACTTGGCCTCCTTGTCCTTGCCGCTGTTGCGGCTCTGGTTGGCGGAGATCGCCAGGTAGCCGGCCGGGACGCCGATGAGCAGCACGATGATGAGCAGGGTGAGCGCCCGGCGGCGGATCTTGTGACGGCGGTCCTCGGGCGGCCGGGGCTGCTCGCCGGAGGACGCGGACTGGTGCGGCAGGGAGGCCGTCATGCGCTGTCCCGCGGGGAACGGCGGGCCTCGGTGTAGCGCGCGTAGCGCTCGTGCCGCTCGACCCTGCGCCGGTTGGCGCGGCGGAACCGGCGGGCGACCAGACGGGCCAGGTCGGCGGCGCCCACCATGCCCGCCTCGGGGCCGAGCTGGGCGCGGACGATGCGGGCCTCGGGGCGGTAGCCGCGACCGGTGAGCTGGCGCTTGAACGCGTCGCGCGCGGGAGCGATCAGCAGGTCGTCGGCCGCGGACACGCCGCCGCCGATGACGAAGCAGGACGGGTCGAGGGCCGCGGCCAGGTTGGCGATGCCGACGCCGAGCCACTGGCCGATGTCCTGGAGCAGCTCTATGCACATCGCGTCGCCCTCGCGGGCCAGCTCGGTGATCATCGGGCCGGTGATGTCGCCGATCTGCCCCTTGACGTGCTCGATGATCCCGTACGCCACCGGGGAGTCGGCGGCGGCCAGCTCCTTGGCCTCGCGGACCAGCGCGTTGCCGGAGCTGTACTGCTCCCAGCAGCCTCGGTTGCCGCACGGGCAGCGGTGGCCGCCGGGCACGACCTGCATATGGCCGAACTCGCCCGCGACGCCGTACTTGCCCCGCTTGACCTGGCCGTCCTCGAGGATCGCGCCGCCGATGCCGGTACCCAGCGTGATCATGACCAGGTGGTCCTCGCCGCGGCCGGCGCCGAAACGCCACTCGGCCCAGGCGGCGGAGTTGGCGTCGTTGTCCACCAGGACGGGCACGGCGAGCCGGCCCGCGATGCGGTCGCGCAGCGGCTCGTTGCGCCAGGACAGGTGGGGCGCGAACAGGACGCGGTTGCGCTCGGCGTCGACCCAGCCGGCCGCGCCGATGCCCACCGCGTGCACGTCGTGCCGGTCGGACAGGTCCAGCACCAGCTCGACGATGGTGTCCTCGACGACCTTGGGGCTCTTGGACTTGTCCGGCGTCTCCGTGCGGACCTTCTCCAGGATGTTGCCGTCGGCGTCGACGACGCCCGCCATCACCTTGGTGCCGCCGATGTCGATGCCCACCGTCGGCACGCGGGGCGCGGTCAGGTGCGAGCGGCGCTCCCGCGTGCCGACCGTGCGCAGTGCCGGGGCGCGGCGGGAGCCTATGGGGGCGGTGAAGTTGCCGTAGGTGCTCATCAAGGCCCGATTCTGCCGCACGCTCACGCTGTGTGCCGAATGGGGCGGTGGCGGGGGGTGCGCCCTCGCCGCCGGGTGCGGGTGGGCTCGGGCTGGTCACGCAGTTCCCCGCGCCCGCCGGAAACAGGGTGTTGCATTGTCCGCACATTGTGTCGAACCGGGCGGCGGCTGATCCCTTTACGGCCGTACCAGCAGCTGGAACTCGAACGAGTAGCGCGACGGGCGGTACGTGTGCGTGCCGTACTCGACCGCGCGGCCGGTGTCGTCGAAGGTGACGCGCTGCATGGTGAGCAGGGGGGCGCCCTCGGGTTCGGCGAGGCGCTCGGCCTCGGCGGCGGTGGCCGCGCGGGCGCCGATCGTCTGGCGGGCGCTGTGCAGGGTGATGCCGACGGCGCGCATCATCCGGTACAGGCCGGTGGCCTCCAGCTGCCCGGTGTCCAGGTCGAGCAGGCCGGGCGGGATGAAGTTGCACAGGTAGGCCATCGGCTCACCGTGCGCGAGGCGCAGCCGCTCGACCCGGTGGACATCGCTGTCCTCGGCCACGTTGAGGGCGGCCGCGACCTCGGCGGTCGCGGGGACGACCGTGTTGACGAGCACTCTGGTCGCGGGGCGCTGCCCGGCCGCCTCCAGGTCGTCGTAGAGGCTGGAGAGCTCCAGGGGACGCTTGACCTGGCTGTGCACGACCTGCGTGCCGACGCCGCGGCGGCGCACCAGAAGGCCCTTGTCGACGAGCGACTGGATGGCCTGGCGGACGGTGGGCCGGGACAGGCCGAGCCGTGCGGCCAGCTCGATCTCGTTGCCCAGCAGGCTGCCGGGCGTGAGCGCGCCGTGCTCGATCGCGGCCTCCAGCTGCTGGGAGAGCTGGAAGTACAACGGCACCGGAGAGCTCCGGTCCACGCTGAGCTCGAGCGACACGGTGGGGTCCACTTCTGGTTTCGGCACGGGGCGAGCGTAGCTCCACGCGTTGTTGACGGGAAGTTGTGTAGTCCGATTGTCCGGACATATGCATTGACAGCGTGCGCACGGAACCCTCACTTTGTTTCCATGCGCATCGGGGTCATCGGTACGGGGCGGATCGGCGCCATTCATGCGAACACGCTCAGCCGCCATCGCGACGTGGGGTCCTTGATCCTCACGGACGTGGATCCGGCGCGGGCCCAGGAGCTCGCCCGCCGGCTCGGGGAGACGGCGGCGCCGGGGGTGGACGAGATCTTCCGTTGGGGCGTGGACGCCGTGGTGATCACCACCGCGACCGCGGCCCACGCCGAACTGATCGGTCGGGCAGCACGCTCGGGGCTCCCGGTGTTCTGCGAGAAGCCCATCGCACTCGATCTGCCGGGCACACTGCACGCGATCGGCGAGGTCGAGGCGGCCGGGACCATCCTGCAGATGGGGTTCCAGCGCCGCTTCGACGCGGGCTACCTGGGCGCCCGGGACGCGGTGCTCTCGGGCCGGCTCGGGCGGCTGCACACGGTGCGGGCGCTGACGTCCGACCAGAGCGCTCCCCCGCCCGCGTGGCTGCCGCTGTCCGGCGGGCTGTACCGGGACACGCTGATCCACGACTTCGACGTGCTGCGCTGGGTGACCGGGCGCGAGGTCGCCGACGTGTACGCGGCCGGGTCCGACGCGGGGCCCCCGATGTTCCGCGAGGCGGGCGACGTGGACACCGGCGCCGCGCTCCTCACCCTCGACGACGGCACGCTCGCCACGGCCACGGCGACGCGGCTGAACGGCGCCGGCTACGACGTCCGCATGGAGCTGGCCGGGGAACTCGACCAGATCGTGGTCGGCCTGGACGACCGGACGCCGATCGCCTCCACCGAACCGACCGGGCCGCCCGCCGCGGACAAGCCGTGGACCGGCTTCCTGGAGCGCTTCGGGCCCGCCTACGAGGCCGAGCTGGCCGCGTTCGTGGAGGTCGTGATGGGGCAGCGGGCCAACCCGTGCGACGGCCGCGAGGCCCTGCAGGCGCTGCGGATCGCCGAGGCGTGCGAGGTCTCCAGACGGGAGCGCAGACCGGTGGCCCTGGCGGAGATACCGGGGCGGGCCGAGACCGCGTTCAGGTGAGCAGGCGGACGGCGGGGGCCGTGGTGTCCGTGGCCAGCAGCGCGTCGCAGTGGGCGCAGCGCAGTTCGCAGGGCCGGACCAGGTTGGTCTGGACGCTGTTCTTGCCGGGTTCCTTCGTCTTCGGGCAGTAGTAGCCGACGTGCAGCCGCACCCAGGGGTGGCTGGTGGGCGCCTGGCCGCGCCGGCCGTCGCGCGCGTCCTCGAAGGGCGCCCACCAGAAGTCGACGAGGGCCCGCAGCGCCAGCCGGTCCGCGCCGGACGTCGCGTCGTACGCGGCGATCCGCCCCGCCGTGTAGTGGCGCTGGAACCCGCTGCGGCTGCCCGAGCACAGGGCCCGCTCCGCGCCGCGCTCGTAGACCGTGGTGCGGCCGGTCCGCTCGCAGACGAAGCAGTCCACGCTGAACTCCAGCTTGGAACGCCAGTGCAGATTGTGGAAGTTGTCGCCGCCGAGCTCTCCTGTCAGCTCGGCGGTGATCTCCGCGGTGCGCAGCACGCCTGCCCCCTGAATGCTTCCGGATCAGGGAGTTCTACCAGCGCACCGGCAGACTGCGCACCCCCCGCATCAGCATGCCGGGGAGCCACTCGCCGGGCGGGCCGTCGAGGGCGAGGCCGGGGGCGCGCCGAAGCAGGGTGCGTATCGCCGTACGGGCTTCGAGGCGGGCCAGGGGGGCGCCCAGGCAGTAGTGGACGCCGTGGCCGAAGGCGAGGTGGCCGCGGGTGTCGCGGCCGAGGTCGAAGCGGTCGGGGTCGGGATAGCGCAGCGTGTCCCGGTCGGCCGCGGTGAGGCCGACCATCACGGCGTCGCCCCGGTCGATCTTCGTGCCGCCGATCTCCAGGGGCTCGGCGGCGAACCTGAACGTGGCGTTCTCCACCGGTCCTTCGTGGCGCAGCGTCTCCTCCACCGCCTGGTCGACGAGGCTCATGTCGGCGCGCAGGGCGGCGAGTTGGTCCGGGTGCCGGAGCACCGAGAGGATGCCGCTGCTGATGAGGTTGACCGTCGTCTCGTGCCCCGCGACGAGCAACACGAAGGCCATGCCGCGCAGTTCGCCCGCGGAGAGCCGGTCGCCGTCCTCGGCGGTGGTGCGGATCAGGTCGCCGAGCAGGTCGTCGCTCGGTCCGGCGCACCGCTTGTCCTCGATCAGCTCGGTGAGATAGGCGGCGAGCCTCACGAACGCGTCGTGCTCGCTGTCCACGCCGGTCGGCGCGACCGCCTCGGTCGACATCGCACGGAACGCCGTACGGTCCATCTCGGGCACGCCGAGCAGCTCGCAGATGACGGTGATGGGCAGCGGGTAGGCGAACGACTCCACGAGATCGGCACGGCCGTGCGGCAGCATTCCGTCGAGCAGTTCGTCGGTGATCTCCTGGACGCGCGGCCGCAGTTCCTCCACACGGCGCATGGTGAAGGCGCGCGAGACCAGTGCGCGCAGGCGCGTGTGCTGGGGCGGGTCGGTGCCCAGCAGGTACTTGCCGATCAGCTCCTCGTCGAGGAACACCATGCCGATCTTGCCGGCGTCCTTGGACAGCCGCGGGTCGGCGAGCGCGGCGCGCGCCTCCTCGTAACCGACGACGAGCCAGGTCTCGTGGTGCTGGTCGGGCACCGGCAGCCGCACCCGGTGCACCGGGCCGCGCTCGCGCAGCCGCGCGTACACGGGGTGCGGGTCCGTGCGGAACCCGTCGCCGAACTCCCCCAGGTCGATCGCTTCCGCCATGCCCGCCCCGTCCCGCCCGTCCCCCGCCGGTCTTCCTCCCGGTACATGGCCAACGCACGGCGGGTGCCGCTAGTGCCCGTTGGGCTCCGGTTCCTCCAGAAGCCCCGCGTCGTAGGCCAACAGGGCGATCTGGACACGGTTGTTGAGGTCGAGCTTGGCCAGGATGCGGGAGACGTGGGTCTTCACGGTGGCGACGCTCATGAACAGCGTGGCGGCGATCTCGGCGTTGGACAGGCCGCGGCCGACCGCGACGGCGACCTCGCGCTCACGGTCGTTGAGGGCGCCGATGCGCACGCGCGCGTGCGTGCGCCGGGTGTCGGCGGCGTTGCCCACCGCGTGCTCCACCAACTGGCGTGTCACGGTGGGCGACAGCACGGGGTCGCCGTCCGCGACCCGGCGCACCGCGTCGACGATCTCGGCCGGCGGCGTGTCCTTGAGGACGAATCCGGCGGCACCCGCGCGCAGGGCGCGCAGCACCTGCTCGTCGGCGTGGAAGGTGGTGAGGACCACGACCTGGGGCGCGTCCTTGCGGCCCCGCAGCCGCTCGGTTGCCGTCAGGCCGTCCACCGACGGCATCCGGATGTCCATGAGGACCACGTCCGGGCGGGTGCGGTCGACGAGTGCCTCGACCTCGGTGCCGTCGGCGGCCTCCCCGACGATCTCGATGTCGTCGGCCCCGCCCATCATCAGGGACAGGCCGGCCCGCACCAGGGGATCGTCGTCCACGAGGAGCACTCTGATCGCAGTCATGGGCCTTACGTAATCACGGCGGGCGGGTCCGCCGCGCACGGGTCGTGTCATCACCACGGCAGCCAGGCCCGTACCCGGAACCCCCCGTCCGCCTCCGGCCCGTGTTCCAGCCGGCCGCCTGCCAGCGTGGCCCGTTCGGTGAGCCCGATCAGGCCCTGCCCGGAGCCGGGGACGGCCGGTACCTCGCCCTCCGGAGCGGGATTGCGCACGTCGACCACGAGGCCGTCGCCCGGGGCGCCCGTGACGGAGACGGTGACCTCCGTGCCGGGGGCGTGCTTGCGGGCGTTGGTCAGAGCCTCCTGGGCGATGCGGTACGCGGTGCGGCCCACGGAGGAGGGAACGTCGGCGGGGTCGCTGACGCGGCTCGCGAGGGTGACCTTCATGCCGGCCTCGCGGCACTCGGCGACCAGCGCGTCCAGCGCGGCGAGCGTCGGCTGGGGGCGGCCCGCGTCGTCGGACTCGCCCGCGCGCAGGACGCCGATGATCTCCCGCAGGTCCTGGAGGGCCTCGTGCGCGCTCTCGCGGATGACGCCGGCCGCCCGCGCGATCTCCTCCCGGGGCGCGTCGGGCCGGAACTCCAGGGCGCCCGCGTGCACGCTCAGCAGGGTCAGCCGGTGCGCGAGGACGTCGTGCATCTCGCGGGCGATGGCCTCGCGGGCCAGCCGCTGCGCCTGCTCGGCGCGCAGCTGGGCCTCTGTCTCGGCCCGCCGGGCGCGCTCGCGCAGGCTCATCATGAGCTGGCGCTTGGAGCGGACGAACATGCCCCAGCCGATGACGGTGAGGGTGGCCAGCTCCGTGAAGGCGACGGCTCCCCCGTACGGCAGGTCGGGGTCCGGGCGCAGCCAGAACTGCAGCGGGATCTGCACGATCGCGATGGCGCCGATCCAGGCGACGTAGCGGAAGGGCCGGTGCACGGCGAGGGTGAACAGGACGACCGCCCCGGCGCCGCCCGCCGTGTTCGACACCAGGCCGACCGGGATCATCGCGATGGCGAGCCCGAGCGGCCAGCGGCGGCGCAGCCACACCGCGGCGCAGGCCAGCGCGCCGAGCAGCTGGTCGACGACGGCGAGGGCGTGCGGGGTGTGGGGGTCGTTGCTGAGGGTGTCGGCGGCCGCGAGACCGAGGGCGACGGCGAGCAGGAAGCAGGTGAAGTCGACGACCCAGTCACGCGCGGTGCGCCGGGGCCGCCGCCCGGTCCGCTCCACGTCGGGGTCGAGCTCGTGCAGCAGGGCCGAGGGGAACAGCCATCTGCGCCCTATGACCCCCACCGCGGCCGGCGTCGCCTTGTCCTTGCTCACGGTCGACAAATCTACGCAGGAATGCCCGGCGTCACCGCTCCGGACGGGGTATCCCCGACCAAAGTCGCACCACCGGAGACTTTCGGCGCACGCGGCCCGCGGGGCGGGGGACTTCCGGCGGGCACGACTCGCCCCGCGGCCGATGTCCGTGGGGGGACCGCGGGGCGAGGCTCGGAGCCATGAGGCAGCTGCTGGAGGTACTCGGTTTCGTCGCCCTGGTGCAGGGCGTGCTGGGCCTGGTGCACGAGTTCACCGACTGGCATGTCGGCCTCGTGCAGCGGCTCGGCTTCCTCGACGGCCACGGGATCTACGCGAGCGTCACGCTGGTGGTGCTGGCGTTCGCGCTCTTCGCCGCCGCGGAGAGCCGGAAGTCCGGCTGACTGCGGACCGGACTTCCGGCTGATCTCGCCGTTCCTCGTGCCGAGCGGGGGAAGTTCGCTCAGCAGTCGAAGTCGACCAGGTCGAACGTGGCGTAGTGGTCGGACGTGTAGTAGTCCTCCTGGGCCTGCTCACCGGTGACGATCCGGCGGGCGCCGCGGGTGGGGGAGCCGGGCGTGACGACCGTGTACTCGTGGTAGTAGCCGGACGACTGGCTGGGCAGGACGCCCTCCCGGTTCGAGAAGACGGTGCCGTCCTGGTCGTACGGGTACGGGCCGCCCTGCGCGATCAGGTCCAGGGTGTCGTGCGCCTGTGAGGGGAGGGCGCCGTAGCAGATGCCGCCGACCGAGGCGGCGGAGGCGACGGATGCGTCCGCCGTGCCGGCGGAGACGGTGCCGCCCACGAGGAGGGCGGACAGGAGCGCGGCTGCGGCGCTGATACGAGTGATGCGTGGGGGGATGTTCATGACCTCATGATGACGCGCGTAGACAGTGGCATGTCAATGTCAAGCCCGGAGATTTTCCTTTGACGCCCGATGAGTTTTCCGCGAGTTAACCTGCCCGCGGCGGCCTCACCGGGCGTGGCCGGGTCACGCGTAGGAGCCGTACTCCGGGCGTCCGGCCAGGTCGTACGTCTGGATGGACACGCCCGTGGAGGTGATGCTCCCGCCCGCGTGCCGGAACCGGGTCGGCGGGGCGCCCTCCGCGAAGAAGCGCAGGCCCGTGCCGAGCACCACCGGGAACGTCAGCAGGTGGAGCGTGTCGACGAGGCCGAGCGCCAGCAGGGACTGCACGAGCGCGCCGCTGCCGTGCACCTGGAGTTCGCCGTCGGTGCGCTCCTTGAGGGCGGTGACCTCCTTGGCGAGGTCGCCGCCGATCACGGTGGTGCCCGCCCACCCGGGGTCCGTGAGGGTGGACGAGGCGACGTACTTCGGCAGGCCGTTCAGCTTGGCCGCGATCGGGTCGGCCGGGTCGGTCGTGTTCGGCCAGAAGGCGGAGAAGATGTCGTACGTACGGCGGCCGAGGAGGAACGCGCCCGGGCGGCCGAACACCTCGGTGACGAACCGTCCGAAGTCGTCGTCGCCGAAGGGGAAACTCCAGCCGCCGTGCTCGAAGCCGCCGCGGGTGTCCTCCTGGGGACCGCCGGGTGCCTGGTAGACGCCGTCGAGGGTGACGAAGATCGTGGAGACGAGCTTGCCCATGGCGGGTGCCTTCCTGGTGCGGGGTCTGCTGTCATCACCTCAGACCCCGCCGGGACCCGCAACTCATCGGCCGGCCGTGCGGTCGCTCATCCCTGGTGGGTGGAGAACAGTCCGCCCGTCGGGCCCTGCTTGTCGCCGCCCTGGGCCTTCCGCAGGGCGTTGGCGAGGCTCTCGATGGTGAGGGACTGGAGGATCACCCGGCCGTTGCCCTCCAGGGTGGCGAGCGACAGTCCCTCGCCGCCGAAGACGGCGTTCATGAGCCCCTGGCGGTTGAGGCCGCCGACGCGCTGGACGCCGTACTGGATGCCCTCCTCGAAGGCGACGACGCAGCCCGTGTCGACCTCGATACGGCCGCCGAAGTCGGCCGGGTTGAGGTCGATGAAGTTGCCCGCGCCCGCGATGATCACCGTGCCGCGGCCGGTGAACTTCTCCAGGACGAAGCCCTCGCCGCCGCTCATGCCGGTGCGGCCGCCCTGGAAGGCGATGCCGAAGTCGACGGTGGACTCGGCCGCGACGAAGGCGTCCTTCTCGGCGAACCACGCGCGCGTGCCGTCGAGTTCGAGGGCGCGCATCTCACCGGGGAGCACGCCGGCGAAGCCGACGGTCCCCTCGCCGCCCTGGGCGCCGAAGTACTGGAACGCCATCGACTCGCCGGCCAGCATGCGCTGGCCGGCCTGCATGGCGGTGCCCATGGCCTGACGGAGCATGCCGCCCATACCGCCTCCGCCGCCCTGCGGCTGGCCGCCGTTGGACGGGCCCGACAGACGGGTCTCCATGGTCACGTTCGTCGTCTTGAAAAGGAACTTGCCGGCCTCGCAGTACACGGTCTGGCCGGGGCTCAGGCTGACGACCGCCATCTGCATGGCGTTGCCGACGATCTCTTGCTGAAGGGTCACGGGAGGAGAACGCGGGAGGTGGAGCGAAGAGTTCCGGCCCGACCCGGTGTGTTTCGGCCACTCGATTTCGGTGTCCGCCCGCCGCCAGCACCCGCGGGCGACGGCCGCTGGGATGGAGCCATGACGACGACTTACGGAACGCTCGAAGGCAAGGTCGCCCTGGTCACCGGCGGCAGCCGCGGCATCGGGGCGGCGACGGCGGTACGGCTCGCCCGGGAGGGCGCGGACGTGGCCCTCACCTATGTGAACGGCGAGGAGGCGGCGCAGGACGTCGTGCGGCGGATCGAGGCGCTGGGGCGCCGGGCGGTGGCCCTGCGCGCGGACGCCGCGGACGCGGACGAGGCGGCGGGGGCGGTGGAACGCGCCGCGGAATCGCTGGGCGGACTCGACGTGCTGGTGAACAACGCGGGCGTGGGCGTGCTCGGCCCGCTGGACGGGCTGACGCTCGCCGACGTCGACCGGGTGCTGGCGGTGAACGTCCGTGGCGTGTTTCTGACGTCCCAGGCGGCGGCCGCGCGGATGCCGTCCGGCGGGCGGATCGTCACCGTCGGCACGTGCATGACACAGCGGGTGCCGGGCCCGGGCGGCACGCTGTACGCGACGAGCAAGGCGGCGCTCATCGGCCTCACGAAGGCGCTCGCGCGCGAGCTCGGGGCCCGCGGGATCACGGCGAACATCGTGCACCCGGGGCCGACGGACACCGACATGAATCCGGCGGACGGGCCGTTCGCGCCGGACCAGGCGGCGATGACGGCACTGGGGCGGTTCGGGACGGCGGAGGAGGTGGCGGACACGGTCGCGTACCTGGCGGGGGCGGACTACGTCACCGGGGCGGAGTTCGCGGTGGACGGCGGACACTCCGCCTGAACCAGCGCGTGGGGCGCGCTTCCGCCGTCCGGCCGGTGCGCCCCACGCGCGTGCGCGTCAGCCGCCCAGTTCCTGATGCCTGGCCGCGAGGCCCGTCGCCCCGGCTTCCGTCAGGGAGCCGTACAGGCGCAGGCGGGAGATGCCGCCGTCGGGGAAGATGTCCACGCGCGCGTGCGTGCCGACGGCCGGGGCCGCGAGGACGAAGCGGTGGTTGGTGTCGGGCTGCAGGCGGGTGCGCGGGAGGACCTCGCGCCACTCGCCGCTCTCGCCGTCCTGCACCGAGACCGACGCCCAGCCCGCGCTGTTGCCCTTCAGGTACGCCGTGTCGATCTCGACGGCGCGGATCTCGGACTGGGCCGCGAGGCCGTAGCGGATCCAGTCGTTGCCCTGGTCGCGCCGGCGGCGGGTCTCCCAGCCGTCGTCCATCTTGCGGGAGCGGCCCGGCTGGATGGTGTTGGTGGCCGGGGAGTAGAAGAGGTCGGAGGCGTCCTCGACCCGCCCGCCGTTCTCCAGCGCGACCACGTCGAACGTGCCGAGGGTCCGCAGCCACTCCGGGTCCGGTACGACCTCGCCGTACACGCGCAGGCGCGCGATGCCGCCGTCGGGGTGCTGGTTGACGCGCAGGTGCGTGAAGCGCTGCTCGGCCGAGACGGCGAAGCCGTTGGCGGCGTGGCCGCCGACCGGGGTGCGCGGGACCAGCGTCGTCCACTTCACGTCGTCCCCGAGGAGTTCCTCGGGCGACGGGGAGCCGGGCACCGACGTGGCCTCGACCGACACCGCCTGCGGGTAGTTGCCGCGGAAGTGGGCCGTGTCGACGACGATCCCGCGGATCACTCCGGGCGCGCCCAGGCGGACCAGCGCCCAGTCGTGGTCCTCCGCGGTCGGCCACGGGTGGCCGGCGGAGGCACCGCGGCGGCGGCGCGTCTCCCAGCCGTCCATGATCTTGCCCTTGTGCCCGAAGTGCTCGGGATCGAACTCGGCCGGCCCGGGCACCAGCAGGTTCTCCCGCTGGGCGAAGAACTCGTCGTTGGCGGCGATGACACCGGCGCCGAGCTGCCGGTCGGCGAGGTTGGCGTACTGGGTGAAGGGGAGGTCGGCGGTGCGGTAGTCCGCGTACGGGTCGCCTCCTCCGTAGGGGTTCGCGTCACCGGTGAAACTCGGTATCGCCGTCACGTCGTTCCTTTCGTTCTCGCCGCTGCGGTGCGGGTGGATCAGGAGGTGCGGGTGAGCAGCCGGCCCTTCGGGGCGGTGAACTCGCCGCCGGCGACGATGCGTTCGCCGCGCAGCCAGGTGGACTTGACGACGCCGTGCAGGGTCTTGCCCGCGTACGCCGTCACGCGGTTGCGGTGCTGGAGGGCCGCCGGGTCGACGGTGAAGGTCTCGTCGGGCGCGAGGACCGCGAAGTCGGCGTCGCGGCCGGCCTCGATGGCGCCCTTGCGGGTGTCCAGGCCCACCAGTTCCGCCGTGCGCGACGACATCCAGCGGACCACGTCCTCCAGGCCGTGACCGCGCTTGCGGGCCTCGGTCCACACCGCCGCCAGGCTCAGCTGGAGGCCGGAGATGCCGCCCCAGGCGGTCGCGAAGTCGTGCGTCTTGAGGTCGGCCGTGGAGGGCGAGTGGTCGGTGACCACGCAGTCGACGGTGCCGTCGGCCAGCGCCTGCCACAGCAGGTCCTGGTTGGCGGCCTCGCGGATGGGCGGGCAGCACTTGAACTCGCTGGCCCCGTCCGGGACTTCCTCGGCGGTGAGGGTGAGGTAGTGCGGGCAGGTCTCGACGGTGATGCGCACGCCCTCCGCCCTCGCCTCGGCGATCAGCGGCAGCGCGTCGGACGACGACAGGTGCAGGACGTGCACGCGCGCGTCGAACCGCTTGGCCTGCGCGATCAGTTGGGCGATCGCCGTGTCCTCGGCGTCGCGCGGGCGGCTGGCGAGGAAGTCGGCGTACCTGGGGCCGCCGTGCTGCGGGGCGGCGTCCAGGTGGTGCGGGTCCTCGGCGTGCACGATCAGCAGACCGCCGAAGGAGGCGATCTCCGCCAGGGACTGCGCGAGCCGGTCCTGGTCGAGGTGCGGGAACTCGTCCACGCCCGACGGGGACAGGAACGCCTTGAAGCCGAAGACGCCGGCCTCGTGCAGCGGGCGCAGGTCCTTGGCGTTGTCCGGCAGGGCGCCGCCCCAGAAGCCGACGTCGATGTGTGCCTTGTCGGCGGCGACCTTCTGCTTCGTACGGAGGTTGCCGACCGTCGTCGTCGGCGGCAGGGAGTTGAGCGGCATGTCCACGAGGGTGGTGATGCCGCCGGCCGCCGCCGCGCGCGTGGCGGTCCAGAAGCCCTCCCACTCGGTGCGGCCGGGGTCGTTGACGTGCACGTGCGTGTCGACCAGGCCGGGCAGCAGGACGTCGTCGCCGAGGTCCTCCAGGCGGGCACCGGGCGGTACGGCGGCGTCATGGGGAAGGACGGCCGCGATCTTCCCGCCGGTGACCGCGACGGACGCGGCGCGCGTCCCCTCGGGCGTGACGACGCGCGTCGAGCGCAGCACCAGTTCTACGTCGGACACCCGAACCCCTCTCAGCCGCCGCGAGGTACTTCCACGGAACGGATTTCAACGTTCTGTTGAAGGAGTCTTCACTCCCGGTTCCGAGCCGTCAAGGGCACACTTCTTCAGAGTGCGCCTTCCGCATCGACTCTGGACGTTTCCACAAAGCGGAATTAGACTTCCGGCAAGCAGAACGTAGCTATGCACAACCAGGGAGTCAACCGACTGCCGGGTAGGCTTCAGCGACTCCCCGCCAGTCCGAAAGGAACGCGCCGTGCCGACGTCCAGCGCCAGCACCACCGACTCCGCCAGGTCCAACGGCGGCGGAGTCCAGTCACTCGAGCGCGCCTTCGACCTGCTGGAGCGGATGGCCGACGCGGGCGGCGAGGTGGGACTGAGCGAACTGTCCGCGAGCAGCGGGCTGCCGCTGCCGACCATCCACCGCCTGATGCGCACCCTCGTGGCCTGCGGATACGTCCGCCAGCAGGCCAACCGCCGGTACGCCCTCGGCCCGCGCCTGATCCGCCTCGGCGAGTCCGCGGCCCGTCTGCTCGGCACCTGGGCCCGCCCGTATCTGGCCCGCCTGGTCGAGGAGACCGGCGAGACCGCGAACATGGCGCTGCTCGACGGCGACGAGATCGTCTACGTCGCCCAGGTGCCGTCCAAGCACTCGATGCGCATGTTCACCGAGGTCGGCCGGCGGGTCCTGCCGCACTCCACGGGCGTCGGCAAGGCCCTGCTCGCGAACACCCCGGACGACGAGGTGCGCGCCCTGCTCAGGCGCACCGGCATGCCCGCCGCGACGGACAAGACGATCACCACCCCGGAGGGGTTCCTGGCCGCCCTGGAGGACGTGCGCCGGGCCGGCTACGCGGTCGACGACAACGAGCAGGAGATCGGCGTCCGGTGCCTCGCGGTCTCCGTGCCCAACTCCCCCACCGCCGCCGCCATCTCGATCTCGGGCCCGGCGGGCCGGGTCACCGAGGCGGCGACGGACACCATCGTCCCCGTGCTCCAGCAGGTGGCGTCGGAGCTGTCGGAGGCGCTGGCGAGTTCGGGGCCGACCGCCTGAAGCGTGCCGCACGCGGCCCGACGGGCCTCACCGAGCACCTGACGGTCTCACCGAGCAAATGTTCCCGTAGCGCAAATCCTTCAGTCGCGCGGCGGGTCCCCGAACAGGTCCACCGCGTCGCGCACGTCCGACAGCCCCCGGGCCAGCGCGCTGACCGAGCCGATCGCGCCGGCGATCAGCAGCAGCGAGCGGCGCAGGCGGCGGATCTCGGGGGCGCCGCCGGTCGTCATCGCGGCGAGGGCGGCGAGTTCCTCCTCGGCGATCCCGCGGTCGGGGAACTCGGCGGGATGGGCGGCGAGTTCGCGACGCAGCCGGGACACGGCGGCCCGCAGTCCGGCCACCCTCGGGTCCTCGTCGCTGCCGATCACTGACCTCTGCCCCAAGCTCCGCAACACAGCTCTCCCCCCTCGCACGCCCTTGTGCGCAGTCACACGTGACCCCGCCGAACACACCGAGGCACTGGTCGGGTGCCGGGGTCGCGGGTCAGTAAACGCCACCGGATGCGGGCCGCGCCACAGTGCGGACGGAAATTCAGCCCCCGGAAACCGGGCACTCGCCCTCGCGTCAGGTATGCAGAACACATGACGGAGAACGAAGACCGGATCGCGGGACTGCTGCTCGCGGCGGGTGGCGGGCGCCGGCTCGGCGGACGCCCCAAGGCACTGCTGCAACACCGCGGACGGCCACTCGTCGAACACGCGGTCGGAGTACTGCGCGCGGCCGGCTGCTCCCGCGTCCATGTGGTGCTGGGGGCGCGGGCCGACGCCGTACGGGAGCGGGCCGAACTGGAGGGGTGTGTGCTCGTGGAGAACCCCGAGTGGGAGCAGGGCATGGGGTCCTCGCTGCGGGCCGGGCTGGCCTCGCTCGCCGCGACGGGGGCCGGCGCCGCGGTCGTCTCGCTCGTCGACCAGCCGGGGATCGGCCCCGAGGCGTTCGGCCGGGTACTGGCCGCGTACCGGGACGAGACGTCACTGGTGTCGGCGGCCTACGACGGCGTCCGCGGGCATCCCGTCCTGTTCGGCCGCGCCCACTGGGCGGGCATCGCCGAGACCGCGACCGGGGACCGCGGGGCCCGCGCCTACCTCAAGGCGCACGCGCCGGCGATCACGCTCGTCGAGTGCGGGGACGTGGCACGGCCGTACGACATCGACACGGCGGCCGATCTGGTCCACCTTGAGTGAACGGGATGGCACTGAGCGCCACCTTCCCTCGACCCGGAGAATCTCGATATCAACAAACCATTGAAGTTCCACGAT
The DNA here is from genome assembly GCF_044457745.1 of Streptomyces sp. NPDC050534. Taxonomy (NCBI): domain Bacteria; kingdom Bacillati; phylum Actinomycetota; class Actinomycetes; order Kitasatosporales; family Streptomycetaceae; genus Streptomyces; species Streptomyces sp. NPDC050534. The sequence goes on along the minus strand of NZ_JBITHF010000002.1, from coordinate 528,108 downwards.
GAGGAAACTAGTATCCACTGTTCAGAAGCGCCCTACCGCTCCAGGGGCGTTCCTCGCCGTACCCGGTTCGACTGGCACCCGGTGCCACCGCTGAAGGAAGTGACAGCTCATGTCCGCACCAGCGCCGTCCCCGCTGGCCATCGTCGACGCCGAACCCCTGCCGCGGCAGGAGGAGGTCCTCACCGACGCGGCCCTCGCCTTCGTGGCCGAGCTGCACCGGCGGTTCACCCCGCGCCGTGACGAACTCCTCGCCCGCCGTGCGGAGCGCCGCGCCGAGATCGCCCGCACCTCCACGCTCGACTTCCTCCCGGAGACCGCCGCGATCCGCGCGGACGACTCCTGGAAGGTGGCCGCCTGCCCCGCGGCGCTGAACGACCGCCGGGTCGAGATCACCGGCCCCACCGACCGCAAGATGACCATCAACGCCCTCAACTCGGGTGCCAAGGTGTGGCTCGCGGACTTCGAGGACGCCTCGGCGCCGACGTGGGAGAACGTCGTCCTCGGCCAGGCCAACCTGATCGACGCCTACAGCCGCAGCATCGACTTCACCGACCCCGCGTCCGGCAAGTCCTACGCCCTGCGCCCGGACGAGGAGCTCGCGACGGTCGTCATGCGCCCGCGCGGCTGGCACCTGAACGAGCGCCACCTCGTCGACGCCGACGGCAGCCAGGTGCCGGGCGCCTTCGTCGACTTCGGCCTCTACTTCTTCCACAACGCCCAGCGCCTGCTGGACCTCGGCAAGGGCCCGTACTTCTATCTGCCGAAGACGGAGTCGCACCTCGAGGCCCGCCTGTGGAACGAGGTGTTCGTCTTCGCGCAGGACTACGTCGGCGTACCGCAGGGCACGATCCGCGCCACCGTCCTGATCGAGACGATCACGGCCGCGTACGAGATGGAGGAGATCCTCTACGAACTCCGCGACCACGCCTCGGGGTTGAACGCCGGCCGCTGGGACTACCTGTTCTCCATCGTGAAGAACTTCCGTGACGGCGGCGCCAAGTTCGTCCTGCCGGACCGCAACGCGGTGACGATGACCGCCCCGTTCATGCGGGCGTACACCGAACTCCTCGTCCGCACCTGCCACAAGCGCGGTGCGCACGCGATCGGCGGCATGGCGGCCTTCATCCCCTCGCGCCGGGACGCCGAGGTCAACAAGGTCGCCTTCGAGAAGGTCCGCGCCGACAAGGACCGTGAGGCGAACGACGGTTTCGACGGCTCGTGGGTCGCCCACCCCGACCTGGTGCCGATCGCCATGGAGTCCTTCGACAAGGTCCTGGGCGACCGGCCCAACCAGAAGGACCGGCTGCGCGAGGACGTCCACGTCGAGGCCGCTGACCTGATCGCGATCGACTCGCTCGACGCGAAGCCCACCTACGCGGGCCTGGTCAACGCCGTTCAGGTGGGCACCCGTTACATCGAGGCGTGGCTCCGTGGCCTCGGCGCGGTCGCCATCTTCAACCTCATGGAGGACGCGGCCACCGCGGAGATCTCCCGCTCGCAGATCTGGCAGTGGATCAACGCGGGCGTGGAGTTCGAGCACGCCGGGACCACCGTGAAGGCCACGCCGGAGCTGGCCCGCGAGGTCGCCGCCGAGGAACTCGACAACATCCGTGCGGAGATCGGCGAGGAGGCCTTCGCGTCGGGTCACTGGCAGCAGGCCCACGACCTCCTGCTGACGGTCGCCCTCGACGACGACTACGCGGACTTCCTGACGCTGCCGGCGTACCAGCAGCTCGAAGGCTGAGCCTGCCAGGAGACAGCTTGTCCGAGTGGCCCCGGGTTCTGCCCGGGGCCACTCGCTCGCGTACGGCCTGCCGCACCCGGGCGTCCCTCATCCCAGATGGACCGACCAGTCCTGTTCCGCCGCCGGCTTGCCGTGCAGGTCGGGGACCCGCTTCAGCCAGTCCGGACGGCCCTGCTGCGTCCGGGCCGCGCGGGCGGCCTCCTCGGCCGCGAGCTGGTCACGGCCCGGGAAGTCGGTGGGGAGCCACTGGTCAGAGGCCCGCACCCGCGCCAGCAGATAGCCGATGTACGCCTCGCGCATCTCGTCGGGCGTGCCGAAGTCGGTGAGCCAGGGGTCCGGGACCATGGCGAGGATCTCCCGGAGCAGCTTCTCGTCCACTCGGGGGGCGAGCTCGGCGTCGGCCGCGCGTGTGTCCGGGCCGTACAGGCCGAGGGCGTGGTGGCGGAAGTCGTACGCCTTCTGGGGCGCCGAGGTGTCCCAGCGGTGGTGGAAGACGAGTGCGGCGCCGTGGTCGATCAGCCACAGGCGCGGGGGCACGGTGCCGAGCGTCGGCCAGACCATCAGGTTGGCGCTGTGGACCGTTCGGTCGACGTTCACCGTCAGGGCGTCGAGCCAGACGATCCGGCCCGCCTCCACGGGGTCGACCGGGAAGACCCTGGCGATCTCCGGGGTGAAGTCCTTCGCGCCCGGCAGGAAGTCCATGCCGAGGTTGACTCCCGCACTGGCCGCGTGCAGGTCGCGGACCTCCTGGTGCGGCTCGTCGCCGGCGATCGCCGGGTCGAAGTGCACGAGCACCAGCTCGGGGAAGCGCAGTCCGAGGGCGCGGGCCAGTTCGCCCACGATGACCTCCGCGACCAGCGCCTTGCGGCCCTGTGCGGAGCCGGTGAACTTCACGACGTACGTCCCGAGGTCGTCGGCCTCGAAGACTCCGGGTACGGAGCCGCCCGACCGCAGTGGGGTCACGTATCGAACGGCAGTCACGTCGCGCAGCACACCCGCCAGGGTATGTCAGCGCTCCGGCAGGGGCCGGGCCAGCGGGTTGGGCAGCGGCAGGTAGCGGGCGTCGGCACCGTCCGCGCCGGTCCAGCGCAGCAGCAGGTTCGTCTTGCCGGGGAGGGTCGGCGAGGCGAGCAGCCCGGCGATCTCCGGCAGGTCGTGGCGGGCGAGTTCGCGGCGGGCGGCGGGCCAGGGGTCGAGCCCGGGGTGGCGTTCGGCCAGGACGGCGGCGATCTCCGTCAGGTGGTTGACGACCAGGGTGTAGACGAGCCGCTCCCAGCCGGCCGCCCGGCCCACGTCCGCCAGCAGCTTCACGCCCTCGGCGTCCCGGAACAGCGCCTGTACGGGCAGCCCGTCGGCGTCGACGGCGACCAGCGTGTTCTGCAGATGCGCCTCCAGGACGACGCCGTGCCCGGCGAAGGCGGCCAGCGCCGCCGGCACGACCGCCCGCAGATACGCCTCCCACCAGGCGGCGGGGTCGGGTGCGGTCTCCAGCGGGCTGCCCGCGAAGCCCTCCACCAGGCCCGCGGCGAGCAGCGGGGTCGCCCCGGGGAGCAGATGGCCGTCCAGTCCGTCGCGGACGAGGACGGCGAGCTCCTCGAAGGCGAAGCCGGCGGTGCGGTAGCCGCGATCGCTCAGCCAGGCGGCGGACCCGCCCGCGAACGCCTCGGTGACCTCCGCGTCGGTCCGGCGGAGGTTTCGCAGGTCGTGCCGCCAGAGGCGGCGGATGTCGTTGGTGATGCGCACGTCGAGGCTGAACTTCAGGAACAGGTCGCGATCGGGGGCGTAGAGCGTGCGGATCGCGGCCGTCGGCCAGGCGTCGAAGGCGGTCGTGCCCAGCCGCACCAGCCGGCCGTCCGCGAAGGCCCGCGTGAGCTCCCGGCCGACGAGGTCGAGCTGCCACGGGTGCGCGGGCAGCAGCCGGTACCCGGGCGGGGCCTCCCCCAGCGCGTCCAGCGCCGAGGTGTCGCCCTCCTCGACGACCGTGTCCTCGCGCACGCCCAGCAGCACCAGCGGGAAACGGGCGTACGCCTCCGGGGCGTACGCCAGCCAGCCGGCCACCGGCCCGCCGCCGCGCGCCTTGGGGGCCGGGTGGTAGGGGTGGCCGGTGAGGAGGGACTGCTCGGAGCGCAGGTACGGGTCCTCGGGCGCCGTCGCACGCGCGCGTGCGGCGAGCAGCGCGGCCACCGCCTCCCGGCTGTCGATCATCTCGGCGGGCAGGTCGTGGTTGGACAGGCCGGTGTGGCGGCGCAGTTCCTCGGCGACCAGCTTGACCAGCTCGGTGTGGCCGACGGAGTGCCAGCCGCCCGCCGCGTACACCTCGGGGGCGGCGGGCCGCCGGGTGCCGCGGACGCGCAGCAGACGGTCCACGCCGGGCAGCCGGTACGTGTGCAGGGCGCCGGACTCCGTGACTTGTTCCGCCGTCTCGCGCAGGAGGCAGTTGAGCAGCGGTGCGGCCGCGTAGGCGTCGGCGCGGGCGGCGATGTCGTCACCGGCCGGCGGGGGGATGAGATCCACGCGATCCACTCGTTCCCTGAACTCCGTGAGGGCGGAGACGATCAGTATGGATGCCGTCGCACCCTGTCCGTGACGCCCTACTCGTACCCGAGGAGCCCGCCCGTGCACCGTCCCCATCCCGCGGAGGCCGAGGTCGCCGACGAGCTGGCCGAGGTCCGGCCGGACCTGCTGTCACGGTACGCGACCGAGCTGCCGGGTGCCCGGGCTGCCGTGCTGACCCGGCTGTGGCGGGCCCTCGCCCACGAGCCGCTGCCGTGGATCACCGGACGCGAGCGGGGCCGCGAGGAGCTCACCCTGCGCCTCGCGGACGGTCGCCGGCTGCACGGGCCGCCCGCGGACCCGTACGCGACCGCCGCGTACGTCACCGCCGTATGCGTGGACGGCCTGGAGTACGACCATCCGGCGCGGCTGGTGACCGACCTCGCCGTACCGCACGGTGACGGCTTCGCGGCCGAACTCGGGCACAGCGTGGCGTCGTTGGCGCTCTCGCGGGCCGGGCAGCCGGTCCCCTCGGACGCGTGGCCCGTGACCGACTGGGAGTGGGAGCAGCGCGTCGTCGACGGGCATCCCTACCACCCCAACTGCCGCTCCAGGCCCGGTTTCTCGGTCGCCGAGCAGCTGGCGTACGGGCCCGAGCACCGGCCGGTGGTGGAGCTGGGCACGGTTCCGGTGCGGGCCGGGGAGTGCCTGGTGACCGGGGCGTGGCCGGACTCGATGCGGGACGGGGGGCGGCTGTTGCTGCCGGTGCATCCGTGGCAGGCGGCGCATGTGCTCAAGCGGCACGGCGGCGGGGGCGCGGCCCGTGACGTGGTGTTCGCCGCGCACCCCCTGATGTCTCTCCGCACCCTCGCCCTGGCGGACGGCAGCCACGTCAAGACCGCGCTCAGCGCCCGGCTGACGTCCTCCGTACGGGACATCTCGGTCTACTCGGTGGGTCTGTCGGCCACCGTGTCGTCCTTCGCCGAGGCGGTGGCGGCGCGCACGGACGGGCTGTTGCACGTCACCCGCACACTGGGGGCGGCCACGGCCGGTTCGCCCGACCTCGCGGCCGTGGTGCGGGAGTCGCCGCAGACGTACGCGGCGACGGACAGGGGCGAGCGGGTCGTGCCGGTGGCCGCGCTGCCGGCCACCGGGCTGCCCGAATCCCCCTCCTGGCTCGCCGACTTCACCCGTCTCGCCCTCACTGTCGGACTGTGCCTGCTGGAGCTGGGTGTGGCGCTGGAGGCGCACGGCCAGAACCTCCTGGTCGTGCTCTCCGGCACGGGTGCCCCGCTGCGGCTGGTGTACCGCGATCTCGCCGACATCCGGGTCGGTCCGGCCCGCCTCGCCCGGCACGGCGTCCCGCTCCCGGAGCTGACCGGACGGATCGTCACGGATGACGAACAGACCCTGCGGCGCAAGCTGTTCGGGTCGCTGGTGGCGGGGTCCCTCGCCGCCACGGCGGGATCGGCGGCGGCGCTGCGGAGCGCGCTGGAGACGGCCGTACGGGATCTGCCGCGCACGCCCGACCTGGCCGCGCTGCTCGGCCGTCCGCTGCCCACGAAGGCCCTGACGCTCATGCGGATGTCGCCCGGGACGCCCGGGGACCAGTGGACCGAGCTGCCCAACCCCCTGCTGGATCAGGGCTGGTGACGTCCCGTTTTGGAGCCCGGCACGTCTGATCAATAAGATCCGCCGATGATCAGAACACAACGGCTGGCGGCAGGAGTGTGCGCCCTGCTCGCCACCCTGGCGGCCGGGCTCGCGTTCCCGGCCGCGGCGAGCGCCGGCGAACCCACGGGCGAGGCCACGCCCAAGGTCGACCTCGTGCTCGACGTCAGCGGCTCCATGCGGAGCCGGGACATCGACGGCGGGTCCCGGATGGCGGCGGCGAAGCAGGCGTTCAACGAGGTGCTGGACGCGACGCCCGAGGACGTCCGGCTCGGCATCCGCACGCTGGGCGCGAACTACCCGGGCCAGGACCGCAGGACGGGCTGCAAGGACACCGCGCAGCTCTACCCGGTCAGCACGCTGGACCGCACCGAGGCGAAGACCGCGGTGGCCACGCTCTCGCCCACCGGCTGGACGCCGATCGGCCCGGCCCTGCTGAAGGCGGCCGACGACCTCGGCACCGACGCCGGCTCCAAGCGGATCGTGCTGATCAGCGACGGCGAGGACACCTGCGCGCCGCTCGACCCGTGCGAGGTGGCCCGCGAGATAGCGGCCAAGGGCATCGGCATGACCATCGACACCCTCGGTCTGGTCCCGAACACCAAGCTGCGCAAGCAGCTCAGCTGCATCGCCGAGGCGACCGGCGGCACCTACACCTCGGTCCAGCACACCGACGAACTGACCGACAAGGTCAACCAGTTGGTGGACCGCGCGGCCGACCCGGTGGTGACGCCGGTGGCCACCGAGGGCGGTGCGCAGTGCACCGCCGCGCCCTCCCTGAAGTCCGGTCTCTACACCGACCGCGAGGAGTTCGGGCAGCAGCGCTGGTACAAGGTGGACGTGCGGCCCGGCCAAGAGCTGCGCGCCTCGGTGAGCGTCGCGGCCGACCGGGCGGTGAACCCCGACTACGGCGTGCTGCTGCAGGCCGTCACGGCGCACGGCCGCGAGATCGTCCGCGGCGAGGCGGCGGGCAACGGCCGTACCGACATGGTCTCCACGGGCCTGCGCTACCCGAAGGCGGAGAGCGACGACGACAGTGCTCCCGCCGAGACGGTGTGCCTTCAGGTCACCAACTCCTTCTCCGCGGCGTCCGGTGTGAAGACCACGCCGGGCCTGCCCCTCGAGCTGACCGTGGACGTGGTCGGCGGCCCGTCGCAGGCGGGCGACGTGGCCTCCTTCGGCCTCGGCCGCGGCTGGTGGCTGCTCGGCGTCCTGGTGCTGACCGGCTTCCTCGCCGGTCTGGTCTGGGGCTGGGTGTCGCGCTGGCGGGTCGCGGTCTGGAGGACCAACTGATGCGGATCACCCATGTGTTGAGCGCGGCCGCGCTGATGTTCGCGCTGGCCGTCACGCCGGCCGCCGCCGACTCCTCGCCGTCGCCGAGCGCGTCCGGCGACGGCTCCGCGCCGACCACGGCGGGAACGTCCTTCCGTACGGCGGCCGAGATCGAGCAGGGACAGCAGGCCACGGCGAGCGCCTCGACCGGCGACTACCTGTACTGGTCGTTCCCCGCCGACGCCGGCCGGCGCCCCACCGTCAAGGCGACGGTGAAGCTGCCGGACGCGCACGCGGCGCAGACCTGGCAGATCGACGTGTACGACGGCCTGCGCCGCCGTCAGTCCTGCCAGTACGGGGCGCAGACGCGCACCGCTGCACAGGGCGCGGCCTCGGTCGACCTGGCCTGCACGCTGCGTACCGTGCGCTCCTGGTCCGAGGAGTGGGCCAACGACCCGCTGCCGGGCACGTACTACGTCCGGCTGACCGCGGTGAACCTGGCGACGGCCGACCTGGGGCAGCCGATCGCCGCCTCGGTGCAGGTCGACTCCAAGGACATCGGCGGCTCGGCGGCGGTCGACGGCTCGCTGGCGAAGCCCCTGGTGCCGGGGATCGCCGTGACGTCCAAGTCCGAGGCGAGCGACGGTGATTCGTCCAAGGCCGCGGTGCTGTCGAGCGTCGAGCCCGGCGACGGCTGGACGTCCGGCTGGTGGTCCGACCGCTGGGTGTGGACCGCGCTGGGCGCGGTGCTGGCCGCGCTCGCGGGCATCGGCGGATACGCGCTGACGCGGGGGTCCGGCCGTCCTTCGCGGATGCCTCCGGGCGCCTGACGGTTTCCCGAGAGCCGCAGAGTTCGCCGAAAGGCCCGCCGCACCGACCCGCGGCGGGCCTTTCTCACGCCTCCCGGCTGCTCATGCCTCCCGGAGCGCCTTCGCCAAGGTGCCCTCGCCCGTCACCGTGACGCGCCCGTCCCGTACCGCGTCGGTGAGGCCCAACTCCCCCCGGCCGACCGCCGCGCAGGTCCCGGCGTCCAGGACCAGCCGCGCGTCGGGCTCGCGGGGAGCGGGCCCGTCGCCGTACACCGGCCCGTCCGCGGCGCCGACGTGCAGATGGAAGTCGCCTTCCTCCAGCCGGACTTCGACGAGCCCCTCCCCCTCCAGCGAGCGCAGCAGCGGGAGCGCGAACCAGTGGGCGCGCAGGGCGTCCGTCGGCCGCCGCTCCCCCAGCTCGGCCTCGCCCCATGTCCCGAGCGCCTGGAGCACGGGCAGCAACTCCCTTCCCCGGGAGGTGAGTTCGTAGACATAGGCCGCGCCCGGCGGCGGCAGCCGGCGCCTGGTCGCCAGGCCGTCCCGCTCCATGTCCTTCAGCCGGGAGGCGAGTACGTCCGTGCTCACGCCCGGCAGGTCCGCGTGCAGATCGGTGTAGCGGCGGGGCCCGGCCAGCAGCTCGCGGACGATCAGCAGGGTCCAGCGGTCACCGACCAGATCGAGGGCGCGGGCCGCGGAACAGTACTGGTCGTAGCTTCGGCGTCGTGACATGCGACGCAGTCTAGACATGTCATTGGACTTTCCAAGCACTCACTTGGTAAAACCAAGCAACACCAGATACCGGAGGGGCGCAATGGAGTTCCGGCAGTCGAACAAGCTCAGCGAGGTCTGTTACGAGATCCGCGGCCCGGTGATCGAGCACGCCAACGCGCTGGAGGAGGCGGGCCACAGCGTGCTGCGCCTGAACACCGGCAACCCGGCACTCTTCGGTTTCGAGGCGCCGGAGGAGATCCTCCAGGACATGATCCGGATGCTGCCGCAGGCGCATGGATACACGGACTCCCGCGGTGTCCTCTCCGCCCGCCGGGCGGTCGCCCAGCGCTACCAGGCCCTCGGCCTCCAGGTCGGCGTCGACGACGTCTTCCTCGGCAACGGCGTGTCCGAGCTGGTCTCCATGGCCGTACAGGCGCTGGTCGAGGACGGCGACGAAGTCCTCGTGCCCGCACCGGACTTCCCCCTGTGGACCGCGGTGACGACCCTCGCCGGCGGCAAGGCGGTCCACTACCTGTGCGACGAACAGGCCGAGTGGTACCCGGACCTGGCGGACATGGCGTCGAAGATCACGGACCGGACCAAGGCCGTGGTCATCATCAACCCGAACAACCCCACCGGCGCGGTCTACCCCAAGGAGGTCGTCGAGGGCATCCTCGACCTCGCCCGCCGCCACGGCCTGATGGTCTTCGCCGACGAGATCTACGACCAGGTCCTCTACGACGACGCCGTCCACCACTCGGCCGCGGCCCTCGCCCCCGACCTGGTCGTCCTCACCTTCTGCGGGCTGTCCAAGACGTACCGGGTGGCCGGCTTCCGCTCGGGCTGGCTGGTGGTGACCGGCCCCAAGCAGCACGCGCGCAGCTATCTGGAGGGCCTGACCATGCTGGCCTCCATGCGGCTGTGCGCCAACGCCCCGGCGCAGTACGCCATCCAGGCCGCGCTCGGCGGCCGCCAGTCCATCCGCGAACTGACCGCGCCCGGCGGGCGGTTGCACGAACAGCGCACCGTGGCCTGGGAGAAGCTCAACGAGATCCCCGGAGTGTCGTGCGTGAAGCCGAAGGGCGCGCTGTACGCCTTCCCGCGCATCGACCCCAAGGTCCACAAGATCCACGACGACGAGAAGTTCGTCCTGGACCTGCTGCTCCGGGAGAAGATCCAGGTCGTCCAGGGCACCGGTTTCAACTGGCCCGCCCCGGACCACTTCCGCATCCTCACCCTCCCCTACGCCGACGACCTGGAGGCGGCGATCGGCCGGATCGGGCGGTTCCTCGGCGGGTACCGGCAGTAGCGATCACCTGTCACTGCGTGAGGCGGCGGGAATTCCCTGCCCCTGCCCCCTTGTTGGTGGATTCCGTATCCGATCATCGGCTGGGGGCTCGCGTGTCGCAGGACGTACAGGGAACGGTGACCGACGGATTCGAGGGTGTGCGTGAGGAGTTCGCCGCCTTCCTCGCCGGGGAGCGGGACGAGCCCGGAGCACAGCTGGTGGCCTACCACCACGGACGGCGGGTGGTCGACCTGTGGGCCGGGGAGGGGATCAGCGGGAACTCGCTGACCAGTCTCTTCTCCATCGCGAAAGGCGCCGCGCATCTGGTCGTCGCGCTCCTGGTGCAGGAGGGGGTGCTCGACCTCGACCGCGAAGTGGCCGCGTACTGGCCCGAGTTCGCGGCGGAGGGCAAGGACCGGCTGACCCTGCGGGAGCTGCTGGAGCACCGGGCGGGACTGGTCGGCATCCCCGACGGCGGCTTCACCACAGCCGAGTTGGCCGACGACCGGCTGGTCGCGGCGCGTCTGGCCGGGCAGAGACCGCTGTGGGAGGCCGGCGTCGGGTACGGATACCACGCGTTCGTGATCGGTGCGCTCACCGGCGAGGTGGTGCGCCGCGTGACCGGGCGCTCGATCCAGGAGCTGTACGAGGAGCGCGTCCGGGCGCCGTACGGACTGGACTTCCACCTCGGCCTCCCCGAGGAGCTGGAGCCGCTCTGGCGGGAAGTGCGGCCGCTGCTTCCCACGCCGCAGGAGGCGCAGGCGCTGGCCGCGCGGGCGTCGGCCCCGGGCAGCATCCCGTTCGTGGCCTTCAACCGGAGCGCCCCTGAGCCGACCGACCTCGTCGTCCTCGGGAACGACCCCCGGGTGCGGGCGCTGGGCCCGGCGTCCCTGGGCGGGGTGGGCAACGCGCGCGGGGTGGCCGGGATGTACGCCGCCGCGATCAGCACGGTGGGCGGCAGGGCGCCGCTCCTCACCCGGGAGACGGTCGCCCTGTTCGGAGGGCTGCGGACGCCGGGACCGGACCTGGTGACCGGCGGCGACGACCACTTCGGGCTGGGTTTCGAGTACCTCGCCGGCCGCCACCCCTTCCTCGGCGAGGACTGCTTCGGGCACAGCGGCGCGGCGGGCTCGCTCGGCTTCGCCGACCCGGCGAGCGGGGTGGCGTACGCCTACACGCGGCGCCGTTTCGCCTTCCCCTCGGGCGTCGGTGCCTCCCCCGAGAACGGCCGTCTGGCGGAGTCCGTCCTGCGGGCGGCGACCACCGTGTGACACGGTGCGGGGAGGGCCTGGGACGGCCCGGCAGCTCCTGGCCGGGCCGAACGGAAGGGTGAGGGGCATGGGTGACGTCTTTCTCGTCCGGCACGGCGAGACCGAGTGGTCGCGGTCCGGGCGGCACACCGGCCGGAGCGACGTTCCGCTGACCGAGCGCGGGCGCCAGGAGGCGCGGCAGCTGGTGCCGCTGATCCGCTCGCACCGGATCGGGGCGGCGTTCTGCAGCCCGTTGCAGCGGGCGCGGGAGACCGCGGAGCTGATCGGGCTCCAGGACGTGCGGATCGACGCGGACCTGCAGGAATGGGACTACGGCGGCTACGAGGGGATCACCACCAACGAGATCCACCGCACCCGGCCCGACTGGTTCCTGTTCACGGACGGGGTGGCGCCGGGCCCGCCGGAGCACCCCGGGGAGACCCCGGATCAGGTCGGCGAGCGCGCCGACCGCGTGCTGGCGAAGGTCGACGCGGCGCTCGCCAACACCGAGGGCTGCGTGGTGCTCGTGGCCCACGGCCATTTCCTGCGGGTGCTGACGGCCCGGCGGCTCGGGCTGCCGGCGTCGGGCGGGGCGCTGTTCCAGCTGGCCACCGGCACGCTGGGCCGGCTGGGGACGGAGCACGGGCGGCCTGTGATCGCGGCGTGGAATGTCAGACCCGGGTCGTAGTCTTCGAATGGGCCGGTCACAGCCGGTGCGGCGGCCCAGGACGAGACCTGCCAGGGGAAAGGAACACGCCGTGACGCGACCGCCCACCGCCGCTCAGCGGCGCGTGATCGACACCGCCGATCCCGTCACCGGGCGGCTGCGGGGTACGGAGTCGCAGCTTGCGGCGCTGGTCAAGCGGGGGCTCGCGTTCCGGCATCCGCGCCCGCCGCACGACCACTTTCTGACGCCGGCAGGGCACCGGATACGGGAGTCCGCTGCCGAGGCGGAGGCACCGGCGGAGCCCGAGCCGCCTGCGGCCACCGCGGGCGTGTTCACCGCGCGCGTCGGCGGCGAGGAGCAGGCGCCGAAGAGCGGGCCCGCCCGCGCGCGTGAGGTGCACAGTGCCTGGCAGGGCCTGCTGGAGCTGCGCCGGATGACCCATCCGGACGGGTCCACGGAGCGGCCGTGCGGCTGGGAGCGCACGCATCTGGTGCAGGCCGCCGCGCTCGCCCTGGAGGCGGCCGGCCACCGCCCTGCCGGGCCGGAGGGGGCGGACGGCTACCGGGTGCGTGCCACCCCGCAGCCGGAGGCCGTCGCCGTCCACGAACCGTCGGCCGAGGCACGGCGGGCCTGCGCGGCGACACTGGAGCGGGCGGGCTGGCAGACGGGCGAGTACGCGGAGCCGCGCACCGGAACGCGCTATCTGCTGGCATCGCCCCGCCGGACATGATGAGCATGCCAAGATCAGTGATCGTCGCAGCAGGCACCAGACTCCCGTACGAGAAGGGAACGCAGTGAGCGAGCCGTTTTCCGTCCCGGTGACCGTCCGCGGATACGAGACCGACGTCCAGGGCCACCTCAACCAGGCCGTGTACCTCAACTACGCGGAGCACGCCCGCTGGTCGCTGCTGCGTGCGGCGGGGATAGGCCAGGCGGAGCTGATAGGCAGAGGCGTCGGCCCGGTGGCGCTGGAGACCACCGTCCGCTACCGGCGGGAGCTGCTCGCGGGCGACGAGGTCGAGGTGACGTGCGCCTTCCTGTGGGGCGAGCGCAAGACGTTCCGCATGGAGCAGACGATCCGCAAGGCGGACGGCACGGTGGCGGCCGAGATCACCGCGGTCGGCGGCCTGATGGACCTCAAGGAGCGGCGGCTGCTCCCCGAACCGCAGGAGTACTTCAAGGAGCTGGCGAGCGACCCAAGCCTGTTCGGGCTCTGACCGGCGGGGCCGGCCGGCGACTTGCGCACCCCGGCCGCCCGCACCCCGCACCCCGGCCGCCCGCACCCCGGCCGGTGAACGTCACACGTCGGCCTGCGGAGGTCAGATGTCGGCCGACTCGGGCCGGTGCTCCTCGTCGTAGGCCGCACGCGCCTCGGCGATGTAGACACGGTTGCGCTCGGCCCAGTCGGTCAGCCGCTGCAGGGTCTCGTGCAAATCACGGGCCACCGGCGTGAGTTCGTACTCCACCTTCGGCGGGACCGTCGGGTGGACGGTGCGGGTGACGAGGCCGTCGCGCTCCAGATTGCGCAGGGTGAGCGTCAGCATGCGGCGGCTGATGCCCTCGATGCTGCGCTCCAACTCGGTGAAGCGGATGGGCCCGTGGGCCGCCGCGACGAGGATCTGGACGCTCCATTTGCCGGCCACCCTGTCAAGAACTTCGCGGACCGGGCAGGCGTCCGCGTTCACCACCTGGACGGTTACACCGGTGTTCCTCTGGGACATCGGACTGCCTCCTTACCTCACCCCCTCATGGTCACTCACGATGTTCCCCGTTACAAGTCGTGCACCAAGGACACGACTTGAGTCCGTAGAGAACGCGGAGGCCGTGCAGCCATGTCCACCCTGACCGAGTCCCCGGTGAGAGCGCCGGGGCGGACGTACTCCCGCTGGGCATCCCTCATCGTCCTGTGCGCGGGGGCGCTGATGACGATTCTGGACGGCTCCATCGTGACGGTGGCCATGCCGGCCATGCAGAACGACCTCGGCTTCAGCCGGGCGGGCCTCGCCTGGGTCGTGAACGCCTATCTGATCCCGTTCGGCGGGCTGCTCCTGCTGGTCGGACGGCTGGGCGATCTGCTGGGCCGCAAGCGGATGTTCACGGCCGGGCTCGCCGTCTTCACCGCGGCGTCCGTGCTGTGCGGCACGGCGAACAGCCAGGCTCTGCTGATCGCCGCGCGGGCCGTGCAGGGCGCCGGCGGGGCGATGGCCTCGGCGGTGGTGCTCGGCATGCTGGTGGCGCTGTTCCCCGAGCCGCGCGAACAGGCCCGCGCCATCGCGGTGTTCAGCGCGGTCGGCGCGGGGGGCGCGACCCTCGGCACGTTCCTCGGCGGCGCGCTCACCCAACTGCTGAGCTGGCACTGGATCTTCCTGATCAACCTGCCGATCGGCATCGCCGCCTGGCTGGCGGCGGTCCGGGTCCTCGCACCGGAGCGCGGCGCCGGGCTCCGCGACGGCGCCGACTATCCGGGGGCGGCGCTGGTCACCGGTGCGCTGATGCTGACGGTCTACGTCATCGTCGGCTCCGGCGGCCGCGGCACCACCACGACGCTGCTCCTCGCACTGCTCGCCGTCGCCCTCTTCGCGGCGTTCGCCGTCCGCCAGGCACGCGCCGCCAGCCCGCTGCTGCGGCCGAGGCTGTTCCGTTCCCGGCTGCTCACCGGCGCCAACACCGTGCAGATCCTGATGATCGCGACGATGTACGGCTTCCAGTTCATCGGCGCGCTCTACCTCCAACGCGTGCTGGGGTTCGACGAGTTGACCACCGGCCTCGCCTTCCTGCCGGCCCCCGTGGCGATCGGCCTTCTGATGATGGGCCTGTCCGCGCGCTCGATCGGCCGCTTCGGGGCGTACCGGGTGCTCCTGGCCGGGCTCGTGCTGATCTCGGGCGGCATGGCGCTGCTGAGCCGGGCCCCCGACGACGGCTCCTACGTCACCGACGTGCTGCCGCCGATGCTCCTGCTGGCCGCCGGGTTCGCCGCCGCCATGCCTCCGCTGACCCAGCTCGCCATGTCGGGCGCCCGGGAGGAGGACGCGGGGCTGGCGTCCGGGCTCTTCAACACCACGCAGGTGGTGGGCGGTTCGCTGGGCCTGGCGGTCCTGAGCACCCTGGCGGCGAGCCGCACCGACGGGCTGCTCGGCCACGGCGCGGAGCTGGTTCCGGCCACGGCGGAGGGGTACCGGCTCGCGTTCCGGGTGGCGACGGCCGTCGCGCTGGCGGCCCTCGCCCTGGCGGCGGCCACGCTGCGGACCCGGAAGAGCATCCGTAAGAGCTGACGCGCCGGAGTCAACCCTTTGAATCGTTGTCGCCCCTATTGACCTTCATCGGCGCGCCGATTTACCGTTCCCGAGTTCATGGTGTTTGAAACGATTCAATACCCGCTCACCCGTGACCACTTGGGGCTGAACCATGCACGAAACCCACCCGCGCCGTGGCGGCATGACACGGCGGTCCGTGCTTGCGGCCGGTCTGTCGACCGGCGTTCTCGCGGCGCTCGGCCCGGCGGCGAGCGCCGCCGCCTCCTCCGCACGGACCGCCGCCTCGGCCGGAGAGGCCCCCACGGCGAGCTGGTTCGCCGCACCCGCGAAGGCGGTACGGCCGAAGTTCCGCTGGTGGTGGCCGGACGGTCTGGTGGACCCGGCCGAGATCGCCCGGGAGATCGACCAAATGGCCGACGCGGGCTTCGGCGGCGCGGAGATAGCGGCCGTGCACCACAGCGTGACCGACACCTCCGTGCTGGACACCGCCCACCACGGGTGGGGCAGCGCCCCCTGGCGCGACGGCGTGAAGGCCGCGCTGAGACAGGCCGCGAGACGCGGGCTGACCGTCGACCTCACCCTCGGCCCGAGCTGGCCGGTGGCCGTGCCGGGCGTCACCCCGGACGACGAGGCCGCGATCAAGGAACTCGCCTACGGCAAGGCCACGTTGACCGGCGGCGCCGCCTTCGACGGCCCGGTGCCCGCCCCCGTCCACGCGGCGGCCTCCGGCGTCACCGTGCAGAAGCTGTTCGCGGTGCAGGCGGCCCGCGTCAACACCACCTACTCCAGCGGCAAGGCCACCGGCCTGGACGCCGACAGCGTCACCGACCTGACCGGCCGGGTGTCCGGCGGCAGCCTGAGCTGGACCCCGCCCGACTCGGCGACCTGGGTGGTCCTGTCGTACTGGCAGCGCGGCTCCGGCCAGCAGCCCGAGGCGGGACCGCACTCCTCCCCCGCCGCCTACGTGGTCGACCACTTCAGCGCGGCCGGCACCGCCGCCGTCACCCGGTACTGGGACGCCACGATCCTCGACGCCACGCTGCGCAGGCTCCTGACGGCGGCGGGCGGCGCCTTCTTCGAGGACTCCGTGGAGCTGGAGACCAAGGGCCTGCAGTGGACGCCGGGGCTGCCCGCCGCCTTCCGCGCGCACACCGGACGCGACCTGCTGCCGTATCTGCCCGCCGTGATCCTCGACAGCAGCAACCAGATCTTCGCCTTCGAGGCACGGCTCACCCAGGAGATCCGGCACGACTTCTGGGAGACCGTCTCGGGCCTGTTCAACGAGCACCACCTCGGCGCGCTGAAGGCGTGGGCCCACGGTCACGGCATGAAGCTGCGTTCGCAGCCGTACGGCCTGCAGACCGACGCCATCGCCTCGGCGGCCCTGCTCGACATCCCCGAGGGCGAGTCGCTCGGCTTCAAGAACCTCGACGACTTCCGCTGCCTGGCCGGCGGCCGGGACATGGCGGGCAGCCGCGTGCTGTCCTGCGAGTCGGGGGCCTACGCCGGCGGCGCCTACAACACCACCTGGGACAAGTTCCTGCGCACCATGGGCGGGGCGTACGCGGCGGGCGTCAACCAGACGGTGATCCACGGCTTCTCCTACGCCACCACGCCCGGGGCCGGCTGGCCCGGGTTCGCCGCGTTCAGCCCGTACGGCGGGGCGCCCGGGTACGGCGAGTCGTGGGGACCGAGGCAGCCCACCTGGCACCATGTGGCCGACGTGGCGGGCTACATCGGCCGGGTCCAGCGGGTGCTCCAGTCGGGCACCGTCCGCGCGGACGTCGCGGTCTTCCGGCAGACCGGCTACTCCGCGACCGGCATCGGGGCGTCCTGGCTGACCTCGACCGGCGTCCCGCTCGGCTGGACCCACCAGTTCCTCAGCGGCCCGCTGCTCGACCTGCCGAGCGCCAGGGTCTCCGGCAAGCGGCTCGCCCCGGACGGTCCGGCCTACAAGGCCCTGTTCCTGGAAGGCGACTTCTTCTACGGCTCCACGCCCACGCTGGCCGTGGACGACGCCCGCAAGCTGCTGAAGTTCGCGCGCGCCGGCCTGCCCACCGTGCTGCTCGGCGCCTTCGACCAGGCCCTGACGCCGGGCGTCCCGGACGGCGGCGAGACCGACGAACTGCGGTCGCTGACGGCCCAGTTGCTGGCGCTGCCGAACGTCCGCAAGGTCACCGACAAGACCTTGGTCGGCGCGGCGTTCGCGGAACTCGGCGTGACCTCCGACGTCACCTACTCCGTGTCCTCGACGCTCCTGAACGCCCACCGGGCCACCGGCGACGCCGACTTCTACTACCTGTGCAACGGCAAGCACGCGGAGACCGTCAAGCCCGCCGTCGCCGCCATCGACCACGACGTGACGCTGCGCGCCACGGTGTGCACGGGTGCGGACACGGTGCCGTATCTGCTGGACCCGTGGTCCGGGCGGGTCACCCGGCTCGCCCAATACACCCGGGACGGCGCCGCGTTCACGTTCCGGGTGACGTTGCAGCCGGGCGAGACGATGGTGGTCGCGCTGGGCCGCCCGGCGCTGTTCGGGGACCGCGACGGGAACCGTCCGCACGCCGTGGCGACCGACGCGGACAGCGTGGTGTTCGCGGACGGTTCGCCGGCCGTGCGTGCCTTCGCGGCCGGCACCTTCACCACCACGCTGTCCACCGGGCGCAAGGTCATCACGAAGGTCGCCGACGTACCCGCGGCCGTCACGCCCGGCACGTGGACGCTCTCGGTCGACGACTGGCAGCCCGGCGCCGACGCCACCGGCACCGAGGTGGTCCGGCACACCCTCGCCCTGGACGCCCTGCCGCCCTGGTCGCAGATCCCGGAGCTGGCCGACGTCGGCGGCATCGGCACCTACCGGACCACGGTCGCCCTGCCGGAGACCTGGTCCCCGGCGAACGGCGCGCTGCTGAAGCTCGGCAGCGTCACCGACACCTGCCGGGTCACCGTCAACGGCGTCCGGCTCGACCCGGTCGACCGCGTGAACCCCGTGGTGGACCTCGGCGGCCGCCTGCGCAAGGGCGACAACACCGTGGAGATCGAGGTGGCCACACCGCTGTTCAACCGGCTGCGGGTCAGCAACCCGGCGGTGTTCGGCACGGCGGCCCGGCAGGCGTACGGCCTTGTCGGACCTGTGCAGTTGGTGCCGTACGTCCAGCAGACCGTGGCCTGAGCACCGGCCGCCGGGCGGCACCCGCGAGCCTGCCGGGTGCCGCCCGGCCGCCCCGCCTCACCCTTGCGTGAACGCCGGCTCGTGGTCCTCGGCCCACTGCCGGTAGGTCCGCGCCGGCCGGCCGAGCGCCTCCCGCACATCCCCGGTGACGACGTCGTTGCCGCCCTCGTGGATGAACCGGGCGGTGACCATGAGTCCGTCCGCGTAGTCCTCGCTCAGCCCGGCGGCGAGCAGCTGCGCGCGCCGCTCCTGCGGCGAGAGGTCGTGCAGCGGCACGGGACGGCCGAGGACGTCGGCCAGTACGGCGGCCTGCTCATGGGCGCTGAGTGTCTCCGGGCCGGTCAGGGTGTACGTACGGCCCGCGTGCCGCGGGTCGAGCAGCGCGGCCACGGCGGTCTCGGCCACGTCGCGCGGGTCGACGACCCCCTGCCGTCCCGCGCCCATCATGTTGGGCGCGGGCGTGCCCTCCCGTACGGCCTGGACCCAGCTCAGCGTGTTCGAGGCGAAGGCGGAGGGCCGCAGGAGCGTCCACTCCAGACCACTGCCGCGCGCGGCCTCCTCGCCGTGCAGATGCCAGGTCCCGAACACGCCCAGCCGGGGGTCGCCGGTACCGATGGCGGAGAGCTTCACGATCCGCCGCACCCCCGCGGCCTTCGCCGCCGCGACCAGGCCGCGGTCGTGCTCGCCGTCGTCCGGGCCGAACACCCCGACCAGGAAGGCGGCCTGCGCACCCGCCATCGCCGCCTCGACGGACTCCCGGTCGCGATGGTGTCCCGCGGCGGTCTCCACCCCGGCCGGCACCCGCGCCTTCGCCGGGTCCCGGCTCAGGGCCCGCACCTTCTCGCCGCGCGCCGCGAGCTGTCGTACGACTTCACTTCCGATGGTGCCCGTGGCACCCATGACGAGGATCATGTCCACCACGGTGGGCGGCGCACGGCCCGGATCTCTTGGAAATTCCGGCACGGTTGGGCCGCCCGGACGGCCCTGCCGCGCGCTTACGGTGGAGAGGTGACGAACGCCGTGTTCCGAGAGGTCCTGCCCACGCCGGAAGTGCTGCGCCCATGGGTGGCCGGCGTCGGGTCCGTGTCGGTCGGGGACGGGCCGACGGAGCCGTTCGTGCATCTGCCGGAGACCACGACCAGGGTGGTGGTCCGCTCCGGGGAGCACGGCGGCCGCGGCGCGCTGGTCGTCGGCCCGCGCGCCCGGGCCTCGTACCACCAGGGCAAGCGCCGGGTGTCCTGCGTGGAGCTGCGGCTCGCGCCCGGCACCGTCCGCCCGCTGCTCGGTGTCCCGGCCGTCGACCTCGTCGGGCGTGCCGTGCCACTGGGTGACCTGCCCGTGCCCGCGCTCCGCCAACTGGCCGACGAGCTGCGAAGGTTGACACCCGAGGAGGCCCTGGCGCATCTCTCGGACGTGCTTCCGGAGCGGCTGGCGGCCGCCGCGGACCGTGCCCGCGTCGAGCTGGTGCGCGCCGGTGTCGAGGCGATGTCCGTACGCAGCGGGCACGTCCCCGGGCCGGTGGGCGACGTGGCGCGCGATCTCGCCGTCAGCGAGCGGCAGTTGCGCAACCTGTTCGCCGAGGGCGTCGGCCTCTCCCCCAAGCACTACGCCCGGATCGACCGCGTGCGCACGGTCCTGGACCACGCCGCGACCCGCTCCTGGGCCGAACTCGCCGCCGCCACCGGCTACTACGACCAGTCCCACATGACGTCCGAATTCCGCACCCTCATGGGCGTGCCGCCCCGCTCGTACTTCACCGGCCGCCTGCCGCGGGCCACGCCCTGCCAGGCGATCCGCCGGGCCTGAAGTCGGGGCCGGCTCCGGGCCGAGACCCGGCCCGAATTCGGATGCGGGCGCGCCCGGACCGCCGGCGGGTTCACCGCCGCCGATCCGGAGCGGCAGACCTTCTACCGTGAACTCAGGCCGATCGGTGAGGAGTTCGTGCCCCAGGCGCTGGCCGTCAGCGGGCTGGACCGGGAACGGCTGAAGGCCGAGGGGCGTTGAACCCGCCGTCGCACCGGGCGAGTTCAACGCCTGGGTCGGCGAGGGGTGCGCCGGTGCGCAGCACGTGATGTGCGCCTACCCGGCCTCGTACGACTGGAGGTTCCTGTACTGGTACCTGATCCGCTTCACCGGTACGAGCCCCTTCGGGCACTCGGGCTGCCTGGACACGAAGACGCTGTACGCGACGAGATCGAGCAGGCGGAGCTGCTCGCCAACCTCATGAAGTGGCCGGGTTCGGACGGGTCGGCACCGGGACCTGGTTGAAGCCGTAGTACAGGGCGAGCAGGCCGTGGGCGGCCAGGGTGAGCGGGGCCGAGACGAAGGCCAGGGCGACCGTGACCGGGTAGGCGAGGGTGCCGAGGGCGAAGCGGGCGCGGGTCGCGCGGGCCGCGGGGATGTCGACGCGGGAGTCGAAGAGGTGGCCGGTGCGGGTCAGGTGCCACCACAGGGCCTGGAAGGTGAGGGCCATCGCCACCATGACCAGGCTGTAGACGGCGGCGGCGACGTGCGAGGGCTCGTCCTCGCGCAGATACTCCGCGAGCATCGCCGTCGGCCAGGGCACCGCGGCCACCACCATCAGGACCAGCAGGTTCAGGAACATCAGGGCGCGGTCGACATGGGCGACGTAACTGAACACCTGGTGGTGGTTGATCCACATGATGCCGATGACCAGGAAGCTCACCACGTAGGCGGCGTACGAGGGCCACTGGGAGCCGAGCGCGTGCCACAGGCTGCCGTGCTCGCCGACCTTCGGGACCTTGATCTCCAGGATGAGCAGGGTGATGGCGATGGCGAACACGCCGTCGCTGAAGGCCTCCACGCGGCCGGACTCGTTCATGGAGGACAGACTGCCCCATCTCCGGTGCGGAGCACGGCGATTACCGTGCCCCGCGGTACCGGGTCGGGTCAGTGGACGGCGGCGATCTGCTCGCCGGCCTCCATGGGGTGGGTGACGTCCTCCTCCTCCCGGCCCTTGCCCAGGTGGTTGAAGACCAGGTTCAGCGCCACCGCCGCCACGCAGCCGGTGGAGATGCCCGAGTCCAGCACGATCCGCGCGGTCTCCGGGAAGGCGTGGTAGAACTCCGGCGCGGTGATCGGGATGATGCCGACGGCGAGCGAGACGGCGACGATCAGGATGTTGTTGTCCTTCTCCAGGCCCGCCTTGGCCAGGGTCTGGATGCCGCTGGCCGCGACCGAACCGAACAGCACCACGCCCGCGCCGCCGAGCACCGGGCGCGGTACGACGGCGATGAGCGAGGCGGCCATCGGGCACAGGCCCATCAGGACCAGGAAGCCGCCGCCGGTGGCGACGACGTACCGGCTGCGGATCTTCGTCATGGCGACCAGGCCGATGTTCTGCGCGAAGGCGCTGCACATGAAGCCGTTGAAGAAGGGGCTGAGGGCCGAGCCGAGGGTGTCGGCGCGCAGCCCGGCCGCGATCGTCCTCTCGTCGGCCGGGCGCTCGACGATCTCGCCCAACGCCAGCATGTCCGCGGTCGATTCGGTCATCGAGACCACCATCACCACACACAGCGAGAGGATCGCGGCGAGGTGGAACTGGGGCGCCCCGAAGTGGAACGGGACCGGGAAGCCGACCACGTCCGCGTCCGCCACCGGGCCGAAGTCCGTGACGCCGAAGGGGATCGCGATCACCGTGCCGGCGACCATGCCGAGCAGGACCGCGATCTGCTTGACGAAGCCGCGGGTGAAGCGGCGAAGCAGCAGCACGATCAGGAGAGTTGTGGCGGCGAGGCCCAGGTAGGTCGCCGAACCGTAGTCGTGTGCGGCGGGGTTGGGTCCCTGCGCCCAGCCGAAGGCCACCGGCAGCAGGGACACGCCTATGAGCGTGATGACCGTGCCGGTGACGACCGGCGGGAAGAAGCGGACCGCCTTGCTGAAGAAGGGGGCGGCCAGGAAGCCCAGCAGACCCGCGACGATCACCGCGCCGAAGATGATCGGCAACGCGTCGGACTTGTCCTTGGTGGAGGCCACGACCGCCGTCATGGGGGCGACACCGGCGAAGGTGACGCCGTTGACGAAGGGAAGCCGTGCGCCGATCTTCCAGATGCCGAGGGTCTGCAGGAAGGTGGCGAGGCCGGCGGTGAAGAGACAGGCGCCGGTGAGGAAGGTGAGATCGGTGGCGGAGAGGCCGATGGCCGCGCCGACGATCAGGGGCGGGGCGACGACCCCCGCGTACATGGCGGCCACGTGCTGCAGGCCGGTTGTCGCCATCTTGAGTGCGGGCAGGCGTTCGTCAACGGGGTGGGCGGCCACTGCGGCTCCTCCGGTCGGTTACACGTCGGCTCTGACGTGGGTGTCAGGGAGGTGGGGCTCAGGTCATGGGGGTACCTCCCGCTCGAGCGAAGTCGAGAGTGGGGGAGGGACCGGGACGGAGACCGTTCCGGGGCGCACGCGTCCACGCGCGCCCCGGAGACGGCCGCCATGGAACCAGTGGGTCCACGGCTACCGGTCGGGGGCCGTCCCCCCCGACCGGAGATCTTCAGCTGTTCAGCCCTGCGCGACGATCCGTGCGAGCCGCTGTGCCTCGTTGCGCGTGGAGCGGGCGATCGCGTCCTCGTCCACGTGCAGCAGGCGGCCGGCCTCGACGATCTGGCGCCCGTTCACGAAGGACGCGGTGACCGGGGCCGCCGCGCCGAAGACCAGTGCGGTCACCGGGTCGGCGATGGAGGCGTGGGCGAGGGTGTCCAGCTTCCACAGCACCAGGTCGGCGAGCTTGCCCGGCTCCAGGGAGCCGGTCTCGGCGGCGCGGCCGAGGACCTGGGCGCCGCCGTACGTGCCGAGGCGCAGGGCCTGGCGGGCGTTGAGGGCCGCTTCCCGGTGCGCGCCGAGGCGGTTGATCAGCAGGGCGTTGCGCAGTTCGGTGTGCAGCTCGCCGGACTCGTTGGACGCCGTGCCGTCGACGCCGAGGCCGACCGGGACGCCGGCCGCCAGCATGTCGGGGACGCGTGCGATACCGGCCGCGAGGCGGGCGTTGGAGGACGGGCAGTGCGCGACACCGGTCTTCGTGCGGCCGAAGGCGGCGATGTCGGAGTCGTTCATGTGGACGCAGTGCGCCATCCACACGTCCTCGCCGAGCCAGCCGGTGGACTCGAAGTAGTCGGTCGGGCCCATGCCGAACAGTTCCTTGCAGAACTGCTCCTCCTCGACCGTCTCCGAGCCGTGGGTGTGCAGGCGCACCCCGAGGCGGCGGGCCAAGGCGGCTCCCTCACGCAGGAGTTCGGTGGAGACGGAGAAGGGCGAGCAGGGAGCCACGGCCACCTGGGTCATCGCGTCGAAGGAGGCGTCGTGGTGCTCCTTGACAGTCTGCTCGGTCGCGGCGAGGGCCCCTTCCAGGGTCTCGACGGCGAAGTCCGGGGGCAGGCCGCCGTCCTTCTCGCTGCGGTCCATGGAGCCGCGGGCGAGGGTGAAGCGGACGCCCGTCTCGCGGGCGGCGCGGATGATCGCGCCGGACAGGTCGCCGGAGTTCTTGGGGTAGACGTAGTGGTGGTCCATGGCGGTGGTCACGCCGCCGCGGGCCATCATCGCCAGGGAGCCCTGGGCGGCCGCGTACACCATCGGCTCGTCGATGCGCGCCCAGGTGGGGTACAGCGCGACGAGCCAGTTGAAGAGGTTGTGGTCGGTGGCCAGGCCCCGGGTGATCCACTGGTAGTAGTGGTGGTGGGTGTTGACCAGGCCGGGGGTCACCAGATGGCCGGAGGCGTCGATACGGCGTGCGACGTTCTCCAGGCCCTCGGGGGCCCTGCCCGCGCCGAGCGCCTCGATGCGGTTGCCGGCGATGACGACGTGTCCGTGTCCGTACTCGGTGTCGTGCGCGTCGACCGTCGCGATCGAACAGTTCTCGATGACGATGCGCTGGGCTGCTGCCATGGTTCGTCCTTTTCGCTCAATGGACTTGTGAGGAGGGCACGGCAGGACCCCGGGAGTTTTGAGTGCCGTGACCGGGGATGCGGGGAGGCGGTTCCCCCGGTCACGGGTGCCGAAAGAGGGTTCCCTCGGGGGGAGATCAGAGGTTGGTGAGGTCCACCGGGATCTTCGGCTCGCAACCGTCCCGCAGGATCGTCGCCTCGATCAGGCCGTAGGGGCGGTCGGCGGCGAAGTACACCTCATTGTCGTTCTTCAGCCCGAAGGGCTCCAGGTCGACGAGGAAGTGGTGCTTGTTCGGCAGCGAGAAGCGGACCTCGTCGATCTCGCTGCGGTTGTTGATGATGCGCGAACCCATCTGGTACAGCGTCTGCTGCAGCGAGAGCGAGTACGTCTCGGCGAAGGCCTGGAGCATGTGCTTCCTGGTCTGCTCGTACGACTTCTCCCAGTGGGGCATCTTCTGCTCGTCGTCGGTCCAGTTGAACCGCCAGCGGGCCGAGACCGAGGTCGCCAGGATGCGGTCGTAGGCCTCCTGGAGCGTCGTGTACTTGTCCTTGACGTAGCCCCAGAACTCGGAGTTGGTCGAGTTCATCACCGTCAGGTCCTTGAGGCCGGAGACGACCTCCCAGTTCTGACCGTCGTAGGTGATCTGGGTCAGGCGGGTCTCCCGGCCCTGCTTCACGAACGAGTGCTTGACCTCGTCCGCGCCGATGAACTGCGAGTTGGCGTCTGATGCCTCGATCCGCTCCCAGGCGTACTCCTCGATGCGGATACGGGCCTGGTGGATCGGCTCCTGGCTCGTCACGAAGTGCCGGGCCAGGTGGATGCCGAACTGCTCGGCCGACTCGATGCCGTGCTCCTTGGCGAAGGCGAACACCGTGTTCTTGGTGGTGTCGGTCGGCAGCACGTTGGCGTTGGAGCCGGAGTAGTGGACCTCGTCCATGTCGCCGGAGAGGGCGACCGAGACGTTGAGGTCCTTGATGTGGTGGGTGGCGCCGTCCCGCGTGATCTTTACGACTCGGTTCTCGGCCTTGCCGTACTGGTTCTGTCCCAGGATCGTGGGCATTTAGCTAGCTCCCTCGGTATACGGAGTAGCCGAACGGGTTGAGCAGCAGCGGTACGTGGTAATGCTCCCCGGGCTTCACGGCGAAGGTGATCGCCACCTCGGGGAAGAACACGGCACCGCTGTCCCGATTCGCGGGGGCGTCCTGCTGCGCATCGGCTTGCTTCTTCTCGAAATACGCTTCGACCGCGAAGTCGAGGCGTACGTGTGTCGTTCCTTCCGGCAGCGCCGGCAGGTCCTTGCACCGGCCGTCCGCGTCGGTCGCGGAGCCGCCGAGCCCCTGCCAGTCCGCCTCGCGCCCGCTGCGGGCCGCGAGCCGGACGGCGACGCCCTCGGCGGGGCGGCCGACGCTGGTGTCCAGGATGTGCGTGGACACGGAAGCGGTGGTGCTGGTGCTCATGGGTCAGGCTTCCTCTTCGACGAGTCGGGCCAGTCGGATGCGGTTGATCTTGCCCAGCTCGACGCGGACGATCTCCCGTTCCTGATCCGGCGAGTTGCCGATCCGCTCCTTGACGGCGTCGCGCATCTGCTCGCCGGTCCGGCCGGTGGCGCAGATGAGGAAGACATGGCCGAACTTCTCCTGGTAGGCCAGGTTCAGTTCGAGCATCTCCGCCCTGAGCCCGTCGGAGGCGCCGGCCATGCCGCGCTGCTCCCGTGCCGAGGCGGGGTCCCCCGGCTTGGGGCGGCCGATCGGCGGGTGCCCGGCCATCGCCTCGGCGAGGTCCGCGGCCGTCAACTCGGCCATGGCGGCGTCACTGGCGGTGAGGAGCTCGTCGGCGGTGGCGTACGGACGGGCGGCGGTCAGCCGCTGCGCCCAGGCGGTGGAGGCGCACGCCTCGCGGAGAACGGCGAGGGCCGCGTGCTCCTCCAGTGCGTTGAACCGGGGCAGGCCCGGGGGCGTGGAAGTCGAAGTCACGGGTGCCTCCGTGGCCGCGTAGGGCCTTCGTGCTGAACGGGCGTGCCGATAGCTAACGCCCTCGGCAACGAGCCGTCAACACTTTGTTGAAAATTCGCGGCAACGAAAACGGGCCGGTCGCCTCAGGCGCCTTTGTCCCGGTTCAGGTAGTTGTACACCGTGAAGCGGCTCACGCCGAGGGCGCTCGCGACGGTCTCCACGCCGTGCCGTACGGAGAAGGCGCCGCGCGCCTCGAGTATCCGCACGACCTCCTGCTTGGCCTTGCGGTCCAGGTCGGCCAGCGGCATGCCCTGCTTGCGCTCCATCGCGGCCAGGATGTGGTCCAGGGAGTCCGCGAGCTGGGGCAGCCGCACGGCGACCGCATCGGCGCCCTGCCAGGAGAGCACGACGTCGTCGGGACCGGCCTCGTCGGGCGGGAGGAGCTCGCCGCCCATGGCGTCGACCAGCGGCTTCACGGCCGTGATGAACGGTTCGTCCCCGGTGCCGGTCACTCGGCGCCCTCCCCGGCCGCGTCGACCACGTTGACCTGCAGCGAGATCCGGGTGGCGCCGGCCTTCAGCGTCTTGCGCAGCAGCGCGTCCACGGCGGTGAGCACGGCGTCCGCGCCGCCCTCCGCCGTGTTGCCGAACGGCCCGACGTCCACCGCGTCCAGCTCGGCCGCCTCGATCACCTCGCGGGCGGCCACCGCGTGCGCGGGCGCCTCGTCGAGGTCGAACGGCTCGGTCGTGAACTCCACTCTCAATCGCACGCGCACAACCTAACGCCATGGCGGTCCTCATAGGTCGCCGGTTTGCGCGGGTGCTCTTGACAGGTCTCCCCGGTCGCAGGCAGTCTTCCATTAAGCAGAAACGAACTTCCGTATTACGGAATCACTACACGGAAGGGAGCGCCGACCCACATGGGATTTGCAGAGCAGCGCTTCAACGTCAACCTGTCGATCCTCTTCACGGAACTCCCGCTCCTGGAACGCCCCGCGGCCGCGGCCGCGGCGGGCTTCACCGCGGTCGAGCTGTGGTGGCCCTGGGTCGACTCCCCCACCCCCGGGCAGTCCGAGCTCGACGCCCTGAAGAAGGCGATCGAGGACGCGGGCGTCCGGCTCACGGGCCTGAACTTCTACGCCGGGCAGCTGCCCGGCCCCGACCGGGGCGCACTGTCGATCCCGGGCGAGGAGTCGGAGAGGTTCCGCGCCAACATCGACGTGGCGGCGGACTTCGCGCAGTCGCTCGGCTGCACGGCGCTCAACGCGCTGTACGGCAACCGCGTCGGCGGCGTCGACCCGGCCGAGCAGGACGCGCTGGCCCTGGAGAACCTGGTCCTCGCGGCCCGAGCGGCCGACCGCATCGGCGCGATCCTGCTGATCGAGACGCTCAACCAGCCGGAGTCGCCGCTGTATCCGCTGGTCAGCGCCCCGGCCGGGATCGGCGTCGTCGACAACGTCAACGACGCGACGGGCCTCGGCAACGCGCGCTTCCTCATGGACCTCTACCACCTGTCCATGAACGGCGAGGACCTGCCGGCGGTGATCGAGCGGTACGCGGCCAAGACCGGCCATGTGCAGATCGCCGACAACCCGGGGCGTGGTGCGCCGGGCACGGGCTCGCTGCCGCTGCAGGAGCTCCTCGACCAGCTGAGGAAGGCCGGTTACGAGGGCTGGGTCGGCCTGGAGTACAAGCCGGGCGACAAGCCGAGTTCCGAGGCCTTCGAGTGGCTCCCGCGCGAGGCCCGCGCCGCCCGCTGAGCCCAACCCCCTGACGCAGCACAGCAGTGAGAGAGGCACCCCCGATATGAGCAACCTCCCCAAGATCGCCTGGATAGGCCTCGGCATCATGGGCTCCCCCATGTCCGAGAACCTGATCAAGGCGGGTTACGACGTCACCGGCTTCACGCTGGAGCAGGACAAGCTGGACCGGCTGGCCGCGGCCGGCGGCACCGTCGCCGGCTCGATCGCCGAGGCGGTCGGGGACGCCGACGTGATCGTCACGATGGTGCCGGCCTCCCCCCAGGTCGAGGCCATCTCCTACGGCCCCGACGGCATCCTGGAGAACGCGAGGCCCGGCGCGCTGCTGATCGACATGTCGTCGATCACCCCGCAGACCTCCGTCGACCTGGCGAAGGCCGCCGCGGACAAGGGCATCCGCGTGCTGGACGCGCCCGTGTCCGGCGGTGAGGCCGGGGCCGTGGAGGCCGTGCTGTCCATCATGGTCGGCGGCGAGCAGGCCGACTTCGACACCGCGAAGCCGCTCTTCGAGGCGCTGGGCAAGACCATCGTGCTGTGCGGCCCGCACGGCTCGGGCCAGACCGTGAAGGCCGCCAACCAGCTGATCGTCGCCGTGAACATCCAGGCGTGCGCCGAGGCCGTGGTCTTCCTGGAGAAGTCGGGCGTGGACCTGAAGGCCGCGCTGGACGTCCTGAACGGCGGCCTCGCGGGCTCGACCGTGCTGACGCGGAAGAAGGACAACTTCCTGAACCGCGACTTCAAGCCGGGCTTCCGTATCGACCTGCACCACAAGGACATGGGCATCGTCACCGACGCCGCCCGCAACGTGGGCGCCTCGCTGCCCGTCGGCGCCGTGGTGGCCCAGCTGGTCGCCAGCCTGCGCGCCCAGGGCGACGGCGGCCTGGACCACTCGGCCCTGCTGCGGGCCGTGGAGCGCCTCTCCGGCGCCCAGCTCTGACGCAGCCACGGACTTCCGGGCGGCGCCGCCGCTGACATCTGTCCTGTCGCGCCCAGGCGTCGGCGCCGCCCGGAATCAACTTCAACAAACTGTTGACGTTCAGTTTGCCCCACTTCTAGGCTCCACCAAGCGGAAGAAGTTTTCCGCTGCCACCCGCACGGAAGTGCTGACGCACGGAAGGTCCACGATGTCGAAGCGCGTGCCCACGACGCGAACGCTCACCACGGAGTCCGGCGCCCCGGTCGCCGACAACCAGAATTCCGCCTCCGCCGGCATCGGCGGCCCGCTCCTCCTCCAGGACCAGCACCTGCTGGAGAAGCTGGCGCGCTTCAACCGCGAGCGCATCCCGGAGCGCGTGGTGCACGCCCGCGGCTCGGGCGCCTACGGCTACTTCGAGGTGACCGACGACGTCACCGGCTTCACGCACGCCGACTTCCTGAGCAGCGTCGGCAGGCGCACCGAGGTGTTCCTGCGCTTCTCGACCGTGGCCGACTCGCTCGGCGGCGCGGACGCGGTCCGCGACCCGCGCGGCTTCGCGGTCAAGTTCTATACCGAAGAGGGCAATTACGACCTCGTCGGGAACAACACCCCGGTGTTCTTCATCAAGGACCCGATCAAGTTCCCCGACTTCATCCACTCCCAGAAGCGCGACCCCTTCACGGGCCGCCAGGAGGCGGACAACGTCTGGGACTTCTGGGCGCACTCCCCCGAGGCCACGCACCAGGTGACCTGGCTGATGGGCGACCGCGGCATCCCGGCGTCGTACCGCCACATGAACGGCTACGGCTCGCACACCTACCGGTGGACGAACGCCGAGGGCGAGTCCTTCTTCGTCAAGTACCACTTCAAGACCAACCAGGGCGTGCGCTGCCTGAGCAGCGAGCAGGCCGCGGAGATCGCGGGCAAGGACCCCAACTCGCACCAGACGGACCTGCTGCAGGCCATCGAGCGGGGCGTGAACCCGAGCTGGACGCTGTACGTGCAGCTCATGCCGGCGGCCGAGGCGGCCGACTACCGCTTCAACCCGTTCGACCTGACCAAGGTGTGGCCGCACAAGGACTACCCGCTCCAGCGCGTCGGCCGCCTGGTCCTCGACCGCAACCCGGACAACGTCTTCGCCGAGGTCGAGCAGGCCGCGTTCTCCCCGAACAACTTCGTTCCCGGCATCGGCCCTTCGCCGGACAAGATGCTCCAGGGCCGGCTGTTCGCCTACGCGGACGCCCACCGCTACCGCCTGGGCGTCAACCACACGCTGCTGGCCGTCAACGCCCCGAAGGCGACCGTCGCGAACAACTACGGCCGCGACGGCCTCATGGCGGTCAACTCCCAGGGCCGGTACGCCAGGAACTACGAGCCGAACTCCTACGACGGCCCGATGGAGACCGGCCGCCCGCTGTCGGCGCCGCTGGCCGTCAGCGGCCACACGGGCACCCACGAGGCGCCCCTGCACACCAAGGACGACGACTTCGTCCAGGCGGGCGAGCTGTACCGCCTGATGTCGGCCGAGGAGAAGTCCCGACTGATCGCCAACATCGCCGGCGGCCTCTCACAGGTCACCCGCGACGACGTGATCGAGAAGAACCTGGCCCACTTCCACGCCGCCGACCCGGAGTACGGCAAGCGCGTGGAGGAGGCGGTCCGCGCCCTGCGCGAGGACTGACACAGACGGCCCGCGCACGACCGTACGGCCCGGATGAGGGGTGGCCGGCCGGACGTGCGCGGGCGGGGCAAGGACCGCGGCGGCTTGCGAGCCAGTGCGGTGGTGAAGGTCCCGGGCCCTCCTTCTTCGACCTGAGGGAAGGAGTGCCGCGGTTCTGTCGCATCCGCCGCGGTCCCAGCCGTTTGACGCAGTGCCCCACGACTCCGTCCGGCGGCGCGAACGTACTGTCGCGCCCAGCCTCGCACCGCCGGACGGCCACAACGGAATACCTCACCGGCCGGTCGGCGCCGGATGCGGACGGTCCCGCATCCGGCGCCGATTCGGTCTGTCCGGGGTGCGGAACGATTGCTTCCGCAGGAGCCTGGAGGCATGGCACACCCACCGCGGCATCCGCACATCGTGGTGCACTCACCGGCCCTGGACGGGTCACGGCGGGTCACCGAGGGCGACGAGACGCTGGGGATCGCCACGCACGTCGACGACGTGGGCGAGATCCTGCGGCAGGCCGGGCTGTACGTCACCGACGTCGAGAGCAGCGAGCTCATCGAGTGGCAGGGCGGCGGGCCCGACGACTGGCCCGGCCTGTCGGAACACCACGAGGAGGCGTGACCGCGCACCTACGCCGCGGACGTAGGACGTCTACGCAATCCTCAAGAGAAGCTCTGAACATGGTTCAACGCGCTTCAACCACCCCCGTACTCGGGCACATTGAAGTCACGCGGAGCCCGCCGGCACGGGGGCGGCGGGCTTCGCGACGGGGGTGTGCGATGGCCAGGTCCACGACGGTCGTGCTCGAGCCGCACGAGATCGCGCTGATACGGGGCGGCCGCCGGGCCGCGGTCACGGTCGCCGTGCTCGATCTGCATCTGCGCGGCGTGGTCCGCGCGGGCACCATGCGGACCTCGGGACCGGCCACCGGCGCCGCTCTTCCTCCGCTGACCGGCGCCGTGCACGCGGCGCTCTACCGGCCCGCGGGCATGGGCCAGTTGCTGCAGCGGCAGGCCGTCCGCACGGCGCTCGCCGAGGCGCGGGACGACCTCATGTCCGCCGGGCTGCTGCGCGGCTTCCCGCCCGGCCGCACCGGTGCGGCCCGCCGGTCCCTGAGGGAGCTGCGCGACCGGCATCCACTGCCCGCGGACCGGGCCGGTCAGCCGGCGGCGGAGATCCTGTTCGCGGTCGCCCTGTACGGCGACCGGGCGCTGACGGCCCTCGTGCCGCGCTTCACCCGGGAGGCGGGCCTGACCGGCCGGGGCGGCACGACGGAGCGGGAGCTGCCGGGTGCCTCCTGCGGCAGCGGCGGCGGCCTGAGCTGCGCGTCGGTGTGATGCCTCGAGCACGCGCGAAGGGGCGGCCCGTCCCACCGGACGGACCGCCCCTCGTCTGTTCCTCGCGCGTCAGACCTTCAGCGTCCTGATCGAGGTCGGGGCGTGCCCCGGCTCGGTCGCGATCTCCTCGAACTCGGTCACGTTGCCGATGTCGTTGCTGGTCGACATCGAGATGTTGGTGACGCGCTCCAGGATCGCCTCGACGACCACCGGGACCTGGAACTCGGCCGCGAGCTTCTTGGCCTGCTCCAGGGCCGCGCCCAGCTCGGCCGGGTCGGTCACCCGGATCGCCTTGCAGCCGAGACCCTCGGCGACCTTGACGTGGTCGACGCCGTAGACGCCCAGCTCGGGCGAGTTGATGTTCTCGAACTCGAGGTTGACCTGGAAGTCGATCTCGAACGCCCGCTGCGCCTGGCGGATCAGGCCCAGGTAGGAGTTGTTGACCAGGACGTGGACGTACGGGATCTTGTGCTGCGCGCCGACCGCCAGTTCCTCGATCATGAACTGGAAGTCGTAGTCGCCGGAGAGCGCCACGACCTGCGCCTCCGGGTCGGCCTTGGCGACGCCCAGCGCGGCCGGGATGGTCCAGCCGAGAGGGCCCGCCTGGCCGCAGTTGATCCAGTGCCGCGGCTTGAAGACGTGCAGCATCTGGGCGCCGGCGATCTGCGAGAGGCCGATGGTGGAGACGTACCGGGTCTCCGGCCCGAAGGCCTTGTTCATCTCCTCGTAGACCCGCTGCGGCTTGATCGGGATGTCGTCGAAGTGCGTACGGCGCTGGAGGGTCGCCTTCCGCTCCTGCGCGGCGGCGGCCCAGGCACTGCGGTCGGGCAGCCGGCCGGCCGCCTTCAACTCCCTTGCCACCGCGACGAAGAGCTCCAGCGCGGCCTTCGCGTCCGAGGCGATGCCGTAGTCGGGGGCGAAGATCTTGCCGATCTGCGTGGGCTCGACGTCGACGTGCACGAACGTGCGGCCGGCGGTGTAGACGTCCAGCTTGCCGGTGTGGCGGTTGGCCCA
Source organism: Streptomyces sp. NPDC050534 (assembly GCF_044457745.1). Classification (NCBI taxonomy): domain Bacteria; kingdom Bacillati; phylum Actinomycetota; class Actinomycetes; order Kitasatosporales; family Streptomycetaceae; genus Streptomyces; species Streptomyces sp. NPDC050534. The sequence continues at coordinate 495,235 of NZ_JBITHF010000002.1, read as the reverse complement.
GCGGTTGCCGATGCCGAGGACGAAGTCGGACTCCAGGAACGTCGCGTTGCCGTAGCGGTGCGAGGTCTGCAGGCCCACCATGCCGGCGTTCAGCTCGTGGTCGTCGGGCAGGATGCCCCAGCCCATCAGGGTCGGGACGACCGGGGTGCCGGTCAACTCGGCGAATTCGACGAGCAGTTCGGCGGCGTCGGCGTTGATGACGCCGCCGCCGGCGACGATCAGCGGACGCTCGGACTCGTTCAGGAGCGCGATCGCCTTCTCGATCTGGGCGCGGGTCGCGGCCGGCTTGTAGACGGGCAGCGGCGCGTAGGTCTCCGGGTCGAACTCGATCTCGGTGAGCTGCACGTCGATCGGCAGGTCGATCAGGACCGGGCCGGGGCGGCCGGAGCGCATCAGGTGGAAGGCCTGCTGGAAGACGCCTGGCACCTGCGCGGCCTCCAGCACCGTGACCGCCATCTTCGCGACCGGCTTGGCGATCGAGGCGATGTCGACGGCCTGGAAGTCCTCTTTGTGGATCACGGCGGTCGGGGCCTGACCCGTGATGCACAGGATCGGGATGGAGTCGCCGGTGGCGGAGTACAGGCCGGTGATCATGTCGGTGCCGGCCGGGCCGGAGGTGCCGATGCAGACGCCGATGTTGCCCGCGTGCGTACGGGTGTAGCCCTCGGCCATGTGCGAGGCGCCCTCGACATGGCGCGCGAGGGTGTGGTTGACGCCGCCTGCCGCCTTGAGCGCCGCGTAGAAGGGGTTGATCGCCGCGCCGGGCACACCGAACGCGTTGGTGACGCCCTCGCGCTTGAGGATCTCAACTGCCGCGCGGGCAGCGGTCATACGTGCCATGGAGTACTCCTGCTTCGGCTGTCGGATTCGCTCCCGTCGCGCCCCGCGGTGGCTCTTCCGTGTCGACTTCTCGATGTTTTCCACACTGTTTCCGCAATGCGGAAAATTACTTCTACTATCTGGAATCAATGTAAGAGGGTGGGGGAAGGCAGTCAAGAGAGGAAGGCGGCCAAGAGGCGGACAAGCGGGCGCCCGCAGGAGGACGATGAGGGCCATGTCCGAGAGCGTCCCGGTGCGCTGTCCGGCCTGCCGGCGCGAGCACCGGTACACGGCGCCGTCGTACCGCTGCGTGTGCGGCGCCCGCGTCGTGCCCTCGCTGGACCGGCACGGGACCGCGACGGCCGTCACGCACGAGTCCTGGGATGAGGGCTGGGTATCCCTGCGGTGCGCCGACTGCGGCCGCGAGGACCAGTGGCCGCGACCGGAAATGGGCTGCCCGTGCGGCACGCTGCTGCGCGTGCCGATGGCGGAGGGGAGCGCCCCGGCGATGACGGCCACCCGTCCCGAACGCCGCCGCTCCCGCTTCCGGCCCGTCACCATCCACACGGCCCGGGACGCGGTGACGGCCGCCGCCGTGTATCTGCGCTGGCTCGGCTACCGGGACATCCGCCGCGCCGACCAGCGGCCCCCGTCCGGCGTCGGCATCGCGGCCCGCGGCCTGGTGGCGCAGGTCGACCCGACCGCGCGGCCGGCGTCGCTGCGCGACGTGGAGTGCCTGTGGCTGACCGCCATGACGGAGTCGGCGAACTGCGCCTACTTCTCCCTCGCCGGCTACGCCGACGAGGCCCACACCCGCGCCGAGACCCTGGGCATCCCCCTGTTCGTCCTCGACCTCACGGGCACTCCGCAGCCGGTGAACGGCCCTGCGGACGACCTGGACGCCACCGGCCCCTGAGCACCGGTGGCGTCACGTCGGGAAGAAGACCTCAGTCCCCGTACTTCTCCCGCAGCTCCACCTTGCGCACCTTGCCCGACACGGTCATCGGGAAGGCATCCAGGACCTGGAGCAGGCTCGGCACCTTGTAGTGCGCCAGCCGGCCCTCACAGTAGGCGCGTACGTCCTCGAGGGTCGGGGGGTCGGCCGGGTCGCGGGGGATGACGCAGGCGAGGACCTCCTCGCCGTAGCGCTCGTGCGGTACGCCCACGACCTGGACGTCGCGGATCTTCGGGTGACCGTAGAGGAACTCCTCGATCTCACGCGGGTAGATGTTCTCACCGCCGCGGATGATCATGTCCTTGATACGGCCGACGATCTCGACGTAGCCGTCCTCGCGCATCGTCGCCAGGTCGCCGGTGTGCATCCAGCGGCCGGGGTCGACCGCCTCGGCGGTCTTCCCGGGCTCGTTCCAGTAGCCGAGCATCACGCTGTAGCCGCGGGTGCACAACTCGCCTGCGGCGCCGCGCGGTTGGGTCACGCCGGTGGCCGGGTCGACGACCTTCACCTCGATGTGCGGCAGCACGCGGCCGACCGTGCCGGTGCGGTGCTCCAGGTCGTCGTCCCTGCGGGTCTGCAGGGAGACCGGGGAGGTCTCGGTCATGCCGTAGCAGATGGAGACCTCCTCCATGTGCATCTCGGCGACCACCCGCTTCATCACCTCGACCGGGCAGGGCGAGCCCGCCATGATGCCGGTGCGCAGGGAGGTGAGGTCGTAGCCGGCGAAGTCGGGCAGTCCCAGCTCGGCGATGAACATCGTCGGCACCCCGTAGAGCGAGGTGCAGCGCTCCTGCTGGACGGCGTCGAGGGTGGCCTTCGGCTCGAAGGAGGGGGCCGGGATGACGATGCAGGCGCCGTGCGAGGTGGCGGCGAGATTGCACATCACCATGCCGAAGCAGTGGTAGAAGGGCACTGGCACGCAGATCCGGTCCTGCTCGGTGTAGGCGACCAACTCGCCGACGAAGTAACCGTTGTTGAGGATGTTGTGGTGGGAGAGGGTGGCCCCCTTGGGGAAGCCCGTCGTGCCCGAGGTGTACTGGATGTTGATGGGGTCGTCGCAGGACAGCGCCTCGTACGTCACGTCCGGCGTCGCGCGCCCGAGCAGCGCCTGCCAGCCCGGGTCGCCGATGTACACGACCTCGCGCAACTCGGCGCAGCGGCCGCGTACTTCGTCGACCATCGCGCGGTAGTCGCTCGTCTTGTGGCTGAGCGAGGCGAACAGCAGCGAGACACCGGACTGGTTGAGGACGTACTCGACCTCGTGGGTTCGGTAGGCCGGGTTGATGTTCACCATGATCGCGCCGATGCGGGCGGTGGCGTACTGGACCAGGACCCACTCCGGGCAGTTGATCGCCCAGATGCCCACGCGGTCCCCCTTGGCGACCCCGCTCGCGCGCAGCGCCCGCGCCAACTCCTCGACCTCCGCGCCGAATTGGGCGTACGTCCAGCGCCGCCCCGACGGCACGTCGACGAGCGCCTCGCGGTCGGGCCAGGCCGCGACGGCCCGGTCCAGGTTGGCGCCGATGGTGTCCCCGAGCAGGACGGTCCCGCTCGTCCCGTGCGCGTACGACAGTTCACTCACCGGAAGTCCTCCTCGCGGTACTCCTGGTCCGATCCGGCGGCGGTCGCCTCGCGCAGCTCGACGCGGCGGATCTTGCCGGAAACGGTCTTGGGCAGCGCCCCGAACTCCAGCCGGCGGATGCGCTTGTACGGGGCGAGCACCTCGCGGGAGTGCTCGAAGATCACCTTCGCGGTGCCGGGGCCGGGCTGCCAGCCCTCGGCGAGGACCACGTACGCCTTGGGCACGGCGAGACGCAGCTCGTCCGGCGCGGGCACGACGGCCGCCTCGGCCACCGCCTCGTGCTCCAGCAGCGCGCTCTCCAGCTCGAAGGGGCTGATCTTGTAGTCGGACGCCTTGAAGACGTCGTCGCTGCGGCCGACGTAGGTGATGTAGCCGTCGTCGTCCCGCGCACCGATGTCGCCGGTGCGGTAGTAGCCGCCGGCCATCGCCTCCGCCGTGCGCTCCGGGTCGCCGTGGTAGCCCGTCATCAGGCCGACGGGCCGCGCCGACAGGTCGAGCGAGATCTCGCCCTCCGTGGCGCCTGGCGCGCCCGTCACCGGGTCCAGCAGCTCGACCCTGTACCCCGGGCTCGGCCGCCCCATCGATCCGGACTTGAGCTGCTGGCCGGGGCTGTTGGCGATCTGTACGGCCGTCTCGGTCTGCCCGAAGCCGTCCCGCACGGTGACGCCCCAGGCGCGCCGGACCTGCTCGATGACCTCGGGGTTCAGCGGCTCGCCCGCGGCGACGGCCTCGCGCGGCTTGCCGCGCAGCTGGGTGAGGTCGGCCTGGATGAGCATGCGCCAGACGGTCGGCGGGGCGCAGAAGGTGGTGACACCCGCGCGGTCCATCTCGGCCAGCAGGCGGGCGGCGTCGAATCGCGTGTAGTTGTGGATGAAGACGGTCGCCTCGGCGTTCCAGGGCGCGAAGAGGTTGGACCAGGCGTGCTTGGCCCAGCCGGGCGAGGAGATGTTGAGGTGCACGTCGCCGGGCCTGAGCCCGATCCAGTACATGGTGGCCAGATGGCCGATCGGGTACGAGGTGTGGGTGTGCTCGACCAGCTTGGGGCGGGCGGTGGTGCCCGAGGTGAAGTACAGCATCAGCGGGTCGTCGGCCAGCGTCGGGCCGTCCGGCAGGAACTCGGCGGGGGCGACGGCGTACGCGTCCTCGTACGGCTCCCAGCCCTCCAGCGGCAGCCCGCCGACGCAGATGCGGGTGTAGGCGCCGGGGACGTCGTCGAACTTGGCGGCGTCCCCGGCCCGCACGACGACGTGCCCGACGCGGCCCCGCTCGACGCGGTCGCGCAGGTCGGCCGGGCCGAGCAGCGGGGTGGCCGGGATGACCACGGCGCGCAGCTTCATCGCGGCCAGCGCGGTCTCCCACAGCTCGACCTGGTTGCCGAGCATGACGAGGATCCGGTCCTCGGCGCCGACGCCCCGGTCGCGCAGCCAGTTGGCCACCCGGTCGGAGCGCTCGGCCATCTCCGCGAAGGTGACCCGGACCTCGCTGCCGTCCTCCTCGACGATGTGCAGGGCGGTGCGGTCGTTGCCCTCGGCGATGACGTCGAACCAGTCGAGCGCCCAGTTGAAGTGCTCGGGCCTGGGCCAGCTGAACCCCTCGTACGCCTTCGCGTAGTCCTCGCGGTGCTCCAGCAGGAAGTCCCGCGCACTCCGGAAGAGCTCCGTCGCCGTCGTCATCTGTCCACCTCGCCTTTTAGGTCGTTCGGCCGGACCATTGCCGGGCGGCTCTCTGCCATCGTGTAATCCGTGATGCAGGTCTCACTACCCCCGAACGGGGGTGTGTGCTGCAGGAAAGGGCAAGCAGGTGACAGCAGACGCGGCCGGAGCGGTCGAGATACGCAACGCCTTGGTACGGCTGCGACGCGCCACCGGGCTCCCGGTCGCCTTCGGCGGACTGGTGGAGGCGGGCCGCCACCAGGTGCGCATCAGCGAACTCAACGGCGCGGCCACGCTCGCGCTGAGCGGACTCCCGGTGAGCTCCGGAAACGGCCTGGGCGGCCGGGCGATCGCGCTCGCCCGGCCGTGCGCCGTCACGGACTACAGCTCGTCGCCGCAGATCAGCCACGAGTACGACATCCCGGTCGCCACGGAGGGCCTGCGGTCGATCCTCGCGGTGCCGGTGGTCGTACGACGCCGGGTGCGGGGTGTCCTCTACGGCGCCCTGCGCACCGCCCAGCCGCTCGGCGACCGCATCCTGGACGCGGCGATGGTGGTGGCGCGGGACGTGGAGCAGGCGCTGGCCGTCGGGGACGAGGCGCGGAGCCTGGCGGCGGCCGCCCGCGCCGGGCAGGCGCCGGACGCCGCCGCGGGCGCCGCCTGGGAGCAGGTGCGCGAGGCGCACGCGGTCCTGCGCGCGCTGGCGCCACGGATCGCGGACCCGGCGCTGCGGGCGGAACTGCTCGACGCGTGCGAGCTGCTGACGCCGGAGGCCGCCGGCGGGCCGGTGCGCCTGGCCCCCCGTGAGCTGGACGTGCTCGCCTGCGTCGCGGCCGGAGCCACCAACGCGGCAGCCTCGGAGCGGCTGGGACTGCGCCCGGAGACGGTGAAGAGCTACCTGCGCTCGGCGATGCGCAAGCTGGGCACGCACACCCGGGGGGAGGCGGTCGCCGCGGCGCGGCGCACCGGGCTGCTGCCGTAGCCCGGGCCGCCGTCCCGAAGGTCATCTATTCATGCGGACGGGCTTTGAATTTCCCCATGCTGCACCATTGTTATATCCCTCACCGCCTCGTCCGTCCGAATTTCAAGGAGACATTGCCTAGAATTTGGAGGGGACACGACACGTGGAGGGGAGCGGACCGTGCGAGGGGACTTCAGGGAGCCTGCCCGATGCCGCCCCGACCTGGTCATCGGCAGGGACGAGCTGTTGAGGACGGCGCGTGAGCAGCTCGCCCGCGGCGGCAGCGTGCTGCTCCACGGTCCCGCCGGAATAGGAAAGTCGACCGCTCTGCGGGCATTGGCCTCCGAATACGGGACGGCGGCCCGTACGGTGTTGCGCTGCTCGGCGACCGAGTCCGAATCGCATCTCCCCTTCCTGGCCCTCGCGGACCTGTTCGGGCTGGTCGCGGACGAGGTGTCCGACAAGCTCCCGGCCGCACAGCGCACGGCCCTGGAGTCGGCGCTCACCGGCCGCGGCGAGTCCACCCTCCAGCGCGACGGCCTCGCCCTGCGCCTGGCCGTGCTCTCCGTCCTGCGCGCCCTGGCCGCCGGGGGCCCGGTCCTGCTCGTCGCCGACGATCTGCAGTGGCTGGACTCGGCGAGCGCGGAACTCCTCGGCTTCGCCGCCCGCCGCCTCGGCGACACCCCGGTGCAACTGCTGTGCGCGGTGCGCACCGAGGGCCAGGAGTACGACCGGCACCTGGCCGCGTCGCCGCCCGACACCCTGGCCGTCCGGCTCGGGGCACTCTCCCGCGGCCAGGTCTCCGCCCTCCTCGACCACCGCGGCTACACCGGCCTGCCCCGCTCCACGGTCCGCGACATCCACCGCACCAGCGGCGGCAATCCGCTCTTCGCCCTCGAACTGGGCCGCGCCCTGGCCGAGAACCCGACCCCGCCACGGCCCGGCGAGCCGCTGCCGGTGCCCACCTCGCTGCGCACCCTCGTGCTGAACCGGCTGGACCTGCTCTCCGACGAGGCCCGCCGCACGCTTTTGGTGGCCAGCGCCGGCGCCCGGCCCACGCTGGCCCTGCTGCACGCGGCCGGCCGGGACAACGCCGAGGCCGAGACGGTCCAGGCGGCCGAACTCGGGCTGCTGGCAACGGAGCCCGAGGGCCCCGCCGTACGCTTCGCGCACCCGCTGGTCTCCGCCGCGCTGTACGCGGAGGCGCCCGCGCAGGAGCGGCGCGCCGCGCACGCCGCGCTGTCCACGGCGGCCTCGGACCCGATCGAGCGCGCCCGCCACCTCGCCCTCGCGACCACCGGCACCGACCCGGAGGCCGCGGCCCGCCTCGCCGAGGCCGCCGCCCTGGCCCGGGACCGCGGGGCGCCCTCGGTCGCCGCGTCGCTCGGGCTGCTCGCCGCCCGGCACACCCCCGCCGACGACGAGCCGGGCCCGGACGAGCGCCGGCTCCAGGCCGCCGAGGACGCGATCACCGCCGGCGAGGTGGACCTCGCCCGGGACATCGCCCGTGACGTGCTGACCCGGGCCACCGCGCCCGCGGACCGGGTGCGGGCCTGGATGGTCGTCATCGAGGCGGCCGGGCAGGCGCTCGGCGACGTCGACACGGTCTACCCGCAGGCGCTCGCCGACGCCGGCGACGACCCGGGGCTGCTCGCCCTGGTCCACTACCAGCTGGCCTGGCGCGGACTGGTCGTGGAGGGCGACTTCGCGGAGGGCCGGGAGGAGGCCGCGCACGCCGCGGAACTCGCCGCCCGGGCCGGCGACCGCCGCACCGAGCTCCTCGCGCTCGCCTTCCAGGCGCAGACCGAAACCCTGATGGGCCACCCGGACGCCCCCGCGACCATCAAGCGCGCGCTGAAGGAGCCCCAGGACCCGCAGGTCGCGTGCCACCACAACGGCGCGGGCGCGACCCGGTACCGCTGGCTGATCATGAGCGACCAGCTGCCCGAGGCCCGCAGCACCGTCAACGCCCTGCTGCGCGAGGTGCGCCGGCGCGGCATGGTCGAGAGCGAGGTGCACTTCGTGCGTCTGCTCGCCGAGACCGAACTGCGCTCCGGGCATTGCGGCCGGGCCCTCGACCTGGCCCGGGAGAGCATGCGGCTGGCCCGTGACTCCGGAATCGGCGAGATACCCTCCGCCGTCCTCGACTCCCTCACCGAGGCCTCGGGCGGCGACCCGGAACGGGCGCTGGCCCTGGCGCGGGAGGCGGTGGAGCAGGCCGAGCAGGCCGGCGACCAGATGTACGTCTCGCGGGGCCTGACCGCGCTCGGGCACGCCCAACTGGTCGCCGGGGACACCGAGGGCGCGGTGAGCTCACTGCGCCGGGTGCGGGAGCTGGAGCGCGGGCTCGGCATCACCGACCCGGCCCGCGGCCGCTGGCACGGCGACCTCGCCGAGGCGCTCGTACGGACCGGCGAGGTCGACGAGGCGCAGCACCTCCTCGACGTGGCGCGCGCCCACGCCCTGCGGCTCGGGCGCGAGAGCGTGCTGGGGGTGCTGGACAGGGCCGAGGCCCTGGTGCGGGCCGCGCGCGGGGAGCACGAGGCCGCGCTGGCCCAGCTGACGTCGGCACAGGACCGGCTGGGCAAGCTGGGCTACGGCCTGGAGGAGGCACGGGCCGCTTTCGCGCTGGCGTCGCTGCGCGCCGGGCGGCCGGCGCCCGCCACACGTTTCGGCGCCGCGGAGGCGAAACGGGAGGACTCGCCTTACGACGAGGCGGCCCGGCTGTTCCGCCGCTGCCGGGCACTGCCGTGGCTGCGCCAGGTGCAGGCGGCCGCCGCGGCGAGCAGCGTGGAACCGATCGCCCCCGCCGCCACGTCGGAGGGCCTGGAGGGTCTCGCCTCGATGGAACGTCAGGTCGCCGCGCTCGTGATGGAGGGCTCGACCAACCGGGAGATCGCCGCCCGGCTGTTCATCAGCGTGAAGACCGTCGAGGCGACCCTGACCCGGGTCTACCGCAAGCTGGGGATCCGCTCGCGCGTGGATATCGTCCGTTTGGCGGCCGCACGGCGCGCGAAGTGACGGCGCGCCAGGTTAACTGAGGCGGACCGAGGGTTTTCCCTCACCCCAACCCGCTAGGGGGTTCCCTCATTGGGAGCCGGGGTTCCGGGTCCTAGCGTGAAGGACGTGCCGCTCGCCCGGGCATACGGGGGTCGGTCCCGCGACCCCCGTGCTACGCCCCCACCCGCGCGAACCCCCCACCGGCAACCCCCGTTGAGGAGACTCATGTTCGGGCTCACCCGTGCCAGACAGGCAGCGGCAGCAGTGGCCGCGACCGCCGCGGCGGCCGCCACCGCACTGCTCGGCGCGCCTTCCGCGGCAGCCGCGCCTTCGCCCATCGTGGGCGGCACGACCACCACCACAACGGCCTATCCGTTCGTCATGCAGATCACCGACGCCTCGCAGAACCAGTTCTGCGGCGGCACCCTCGTCTCGGCCACCAAGGTGGTCACCGCAGCCCACTGCATGGCCGGGGAGACCCCCGCCGCGGTCCGCGTCGTCGGCGGCCGCACCTACCTCAACGGCACGAACGGCACCGTCAGCAAGGTCAGCGGCATCTGGGTGAACCCCGACTACACGGACGCCACCAAGGGCGACGACGTGGCCGTGCTGACGCTCTCGACGTCCATGCCGTACACACCGGCCAAGTACGTCACGTCCGCCGACACCTCGGTGTACGCGGCCGGCACCACCGCCCGCATCCTCGGATGGGGCACCACCTCGGAGAACGGCAGCTCCTCCAACCAGCTGCGGACCGCGACCGTCCCCGTCGTGGCCGACTCGGGCTGCCAGAGCTCCTACGGTTCGGACTTCGTCCAGTCCGACATGGTTTGCGCCGGATACTCCTCCGGCGGCGTAGACACCTGCCAGGGCGACAGCGGCGGTCCCCTGCTCATCGGGGGCGTCCTGGCAGGGATCACTTCCTGGGGCGAAGGGTGCGCGGAGGCGGGTTACCCGGGTGTCTACACCCGGCTGGCCACCTTCTCCGACCTGGTCACCGAGCAGATCGGCTCATGACCCGGAAGGACTTCTGAGCACCCCTCAGGTGAAAGACAAGGGGGCGTTGCGGGCTACCACGAGCAGCCCGCAGCGCCCCCTTTCCAGTGCGCGCGGCCTGGCCTCCAGTGCGCGCGGCCTGCCCGCGGCTCATCTCTCGTGGTCGCCGCAGGCCAGCAGCAGGGCGTCCAGGTGCGGGGGCGGGGCGGTGGCGGGCACCGCGAGGCCCGTCGGCAGGGCGAGGCCGGGCGCCCGGAACGGCACGAAGGCGACGCGGGGGCCGCGCAGCACGCGCGCGTGGGACGCGTAGACGACCGTCCACGACGGCCGCGTCCCGACACCGGCGAGGGTGTCGCGCAGGGAGCCGCCCGCCGGTCCGCGCAGCGGCTCGAAGCCGGCCTCGCGGCAGGCGCCGACGACCAGGTCGACCAGGGCGGGGTTGTTGCGGCGCTCGGTGAGGCTCAGCGGCAGCCGGGCCAGGTCCCCCACGCCGATCTCCCCGCGCGCGGCGAGCGGGTGCGCGGCCGGGAGCGCGGCCACCAGGGGGTCGGGCCACAGGGGCAGCACGCGTACGCCCGGCACCGGCTCCACGGCCCGTACGAACGCGGCGTCGAGCTGCCCGCCCGCGACCCGGGCCAGCCGTTCGCCGGCCGGGAGCGCGAACAGCTCGACGGGCACGTCGGGCGCGCGGAGGGCGAACGAGGCGAGCACGCGGTCCAGACGCGTGCCGGGTCCCCGGCCGGTGCCGAGTCTGAGGCCGGCCGGCGGGGCGACCGCGGCGCGCGCCTTCTCGGCCGCGGCCAGCACCGTCCGCGCCTCGGGCAGCAGACGCTGCCCCGCCGCCGTGAGCCGCACGCGGCGCGGGGTCCGGTCGAACAACTCGGCGCCCAGCTCCCGTTCCAGACGCTGTATCTGCATGCTCACCGCGGACTGGACGATGTGCAGACGCTCGGCCGCCCGTCCGAAGTGCAGCTCCTCGGCGACCGTGACGAAGCAGGCGAGCTGCCGCAGTTCCATGGACCCGACTCTAGGGCCTGTCGCGAGAGTCCCGCCGTCCGCCCGAAGGGCGGGCCCGGCGGCGTCCGGTGCGTGCTCTCGGCGTGCCGGGCGCAGGCCCTCGTACTGGATGTACTCGGGTCTGTGCCCGGTGCGGCGAGAGGGCGTGCCGGGCGTCGCCGGGCAGGCGGAATTCTCGCGACAGGCCCTAGAGGGGAGCCGGCGGCCCCTGTTTCAATGAGCGCCCGGATGGGAGTGATACGCATGGTGTCCACGGACCGTTTCCTCGCCTTCGCCGCGATGTCCCTTCTGGTCATCGTGATCCCGGGGCCCAGCGTGCTGTTCGTCATCGGCCGGGCGCTCGCCCACGGCCGCCGCACCGCCGTGGCGACGGCGATCGGCAATGTCTTCGGCTCGTATCTGCTGGTGGTGGCGGTCGCGGTCGGCATCGGCTCGCTGGTGGAACGCTCGGTGACGGTCTACCTGGCGGTGAAACTGGCCGGCGCCGCCTACCTCGTGTACCTGGGCGTGCACGCCTTCCGGCACCGCAGGGAGCTGAAGGCGTCGGCCATCGGCATCCACCCCGCCGGGCCGGCGCGCGGCGATCTGCGGACCGTGCTGGACGGCGTACTGGTGGGTGTCACCAATCCGAAAGGGGTGGTGTTCTTCGCCGCCGTGCTCCCCCAGTTCGTCGACCACTCGGCGGGCCAGCTGCCCCTGCAGATGCTGCTGCTCGGCCTGATCCCGATCTCGATCGGCCTGGTCACCGACACGCTGTGGGGCCTCACGGCATCGGCGGCCCGCGCCTGGTTCGCCCGCTCCGACCGCCGTCTGTCGCTGATCGGCGGCGCGGGCGGGTTCACGATGATCGGACTGGGGCTGACGGTGGCGGTGACGGGCCGCGCCGACTGACGGTCACCGGATCGCGGCACTCAGCCTTGCGGGATCACGGTCCCGAACCGGATGTCGTACGACGACTGCGGATGCATGGTCGCGAGCATCCGCCCGCCCTCCCGCACCAGTTCCTCCCGCTCGCGCCCGCCGAGCGTGCCGAAGGGTTCGATGACGAGCGCGTCGTCCGTCAGCCTCCACACCCCGGCCAGGAAGCCGTCGACGAGGAAGGTGCGGTGCACCATGTTGCCCACCCAGCTGCGGCCCCGGTACCCGGCGGGGACGACCCGGCTGCGGTCCGCGTGCGAGAGCAGCAGGTTGTCGAACTCGGGCAGGAAGCGGGGCGGGGCGGGCGTGTCCGCGTCGGGCCGGGGCGCGTCGGGAAGGTCGAAGAGCTCGGCGCCGTTCTCGTCGCGGAAGGTGAGGAGTCGCGGGCGCAGACGCTCGAATGCCTCGCGCAGCCGGGTCAGTCCGGCCCAGGTCTGCATGTCCTTGACGGAGGCGGGGCCGAAGGCGGCGAGGTAGCGCAGGACGATCGCGTCGATTGCCGGGGCCGTCCCGGCGGGGCGGCCCAGCCAGTGCTCGGCGGTGGTCAGGGCGACCTGGCCGCTCCTGCCCCACAGTCCGCGCGGGGTGACCTGGACGAGCGGGAGCGTGCAGCGGGCGGCGATGCCGAGGGACTGCGGGTCGGCGTCGGGCCACTCGGCCAGCAGGGCCTCGCGCAGATCCTTCATGGTGCGCGGCTCGTCCTCGACCAGCTCACGGGCGAGTGCGGCGAGCCGGCCGAGGTCGACGCCCGCAAGTCCCTTGCGGAAAGCGGTCAGTTCGCGGTCTCGGGCCGGCTGGACGAGCGGGCGCAGGGTGAGGCAGTCGTCCGCGGTGTGGGTGTGGATGGTCGAGCGCATGGTGACGATGCGGACCACCTCGCGGTCCGCCATCAGTGCGGACAGCTCCTCGGGGCCGAAGCCGTCGAGACGGGCGGCGAGCGCGTAGTACGGCGGCTTGACGTTCTGAGCCTGGAGCCCGAGGAGGTGCGCGACGGCGGACTTCGCGTCGAGCGGCGACCGGCGCAGCAGCAACTGACGTTGCAGAGTGGCGCGGTTCAGGTCGCGGATGCCGAGCACGGGGCTCGTCGCGGTCGTCGTCTTCGGCATGCTCCGCTTCGTCATGCTCCGCACGCTAGCGGTGCTTGCGGACACCTGCTGTCCGCAACTCTCACCGGATACCGGACCCGCAGGTCGTCCCGCCGTCGTTCGCCCCGGATATCCTGCCCGGGATCACTCCGGCAGCAGGCACGAACCGGGAGGCAGCCGCATGTCCGAGCGACGCGCCCGTCCCGAGAACGCGAACGCGCGCAGGTCCGTCTGGCGCCGTGCGCTGACCCCGCCGCAACCACCGTCGTCGAGGACCCCGCCGCCCGCGGGCGAGCCGGTGTCCGCCGAGCAGCCGGAGGTGGCCGGCGTCGTCCAGGCGGCGCTGTACCGGGACGGCGTCCGCATCTCCTCGCCGGCCACCCTCGCCGACACCTACCGCGAGCTGCTCGACCAGCCTTCCGGCATGGCGTGGATCGGCCTCGCCCGCCCCACCGAGGGCGAACTCCTCTCCCTGGCGGCCGAGTTCGACCTGCACCCGCTGGCGGTCGAGGACGCGATGGAGGCCCACCAGCGTCCGAAGCTGGAGCGTTACGGCGACACGCTCTTCGTCGTCCTGCGCGCGGCCCGCTACCTCGACGCCCCCGAGGAGGTCGACTTCGGCGAGCTGCACGTGTTCCTGGGACCCGACTTCCTCATCACCGTCCGGCACGGCGCCGCCCCCGACCTCTCCGCGGTCCGCCGCCGTTTGGAGGACTCCCCGGAGCTGCTGAAACTCGGCCCGGAGGCGGTCCTGTACGCCATCCTCGACGCCGTCGTCGACGGGTACGCGCCGGTGGTCTCCGGCGTCCAGAACGACATCGACGAGATCGAGACCGAGGTCTTCCGCGGCGACCCCGAGGTCTCCCGCCGTATCTACGAACTCTCCCGCGAGATGGTCGAGTTCCAGCGCGCCACCCGCCCCCTGGTCGGCATGCTGCACGGACTGATCGCCGGGTTCTCCAAGTACGGCACGGACGAGGAACTCCAGCGCCATCTGCGCGACGTCGCCGACCATGTCACGCACACCAGTGAACGCGTCGACGGCTTCCGCCAGGCCCTCGCGGACATCCTCACGGTGAACGCGACGCTGGTCACCCAGCAGCAGAACGCGGAGATGCGGGCGCTCGCGCAGGCGGGGTTCGAGCAGAACGAGGAGATCAAGAGGATCTCCAGCTGGGCGGCGATCCTGTTCGCGCCGACGCTGGTGGGAACGATCTACGGGATGAACTTCCACGACATGCCGGAGCTGAGCTGGGGCTTCGGCTACCCCTTCGCGATCGGCCTGATGGGCGTGGTCTGCTTCAGCCTCTACGTGATCTTCAAGCGGCGGGGCTGGCTCTGACGTCCGGCGCCTCGCGCCCCGGCGGCGAGCGGCCGATCGAGGGACCTTGCGTGTGTCTGCGGGGTGCGGGGGGAAAAGGGGCGCGAGGGTGGCCGCCATGAAGAAGACGATGCGCCTGCTGGCGCTGACAGCCGCGCTGACCTGCCTGCTCGGGGCCTCCTCCGGCGACCCGAAGGAGGGGGTGCAGTACTTCCGGCTCAAGCACCCGGTCACCGGTGTGGCCGCCCGCCAGGTGGTGGAGGTGTTCTGGTACGACTGCCCGGACTCCTACGCGTTCGAGAAGCCGCTGGAGAACTGGGCCGCACGGCAGAGCCCGCGGGTGAAGGTGGTACGCGTCCCCGCGGCCTGGACGGACCAGCCCGACCAACTCGCCTATGCCCGCCTGTTCTACGCCCTCGACCGGCTCGGCCTCGCGGAGCGGGAGGCGCTCCCGGTCTTCCACGCCGTACGCGACCAGCACCAGGACCTCACCACCGAGAGGCGGGTCCTGGCCTGGGCGGCCACGCAGGGACTCGACGTGGACGCGGTGCGGACCGCGTACCGTTCCAAGTCCGTCGACGCCAAGGTCAAGGCGGCGCCCGCGCTCCGTGAGCGCTACCAGGTGGTCGAGGAGCCCACGGTGGTCGTGGGCGGACGCTTCCGTACGTCGCCGCTGCAGGTGGGCACCGCCTCCGACACCCTCTCGGTGATGGACCACCTGTACCGCACCGCGTGATCCAACGGAGGCCATGAGCCGCGCGGAGTGACGAAAGGACGTCGGCGGCGGCGTCCGCGCGCTCGCCCAAGTGCGTGACGCCCGGGTGAACATCCCGGTGAGCAACGCGGATTGCCTACGATTCGTCGTGTGGTCAACTTCCTTCTCGAACGCACGGCACCGCTCCCCCTCGACGAGGCGTGGCGCCGCCTCACGCAGTGGCGCCGCCACGGCGACGTGGTCCCGCTGACCCGGGTCAGGGTGGTGCCGCCCGCGCCGACCCAGGTCGGCACGCTCGTCGTGGCCCGTTCGGGAATCCGGCCGCTCGCCTTCGACGATCCGATGGAGGTCACGGTCTGGCGCCCGCCCACGGACACGGCGGCGGGCCTGTGCCGGCTGGAGAAGCGGGGCCGGGTCGTCACCGGCTGGGCGGAGATCGAGGTCCGCCCGGGACCGGGCGGGCGCAGCCGGGTGGTCTGGCGCGAGGAAATCGCCGTCGCCTTCCTCCCCCGCTTCGTCGACCCCCTCCTCGGCGCCGCGGCCCGCTCGATGTTCGGCCGGGCGGCGAACCGCCTCCTCAGGATGGAGTGACGCCCCGGGGCGCGCCCGGATGTCCGGGCCCTGACCGGCGAGGCGTACACACGTCCTAGGCTGATGCCTTCGAACTCGACGTCCTACGAGGGAATCAGGGGAATGGGGAAAGGTGACCGGCGCATGTCGCCGAACCCCGGTGATGCCGGGTCCACCGACGGCTCCATAGGCGGCTACACGCTGATCGACCGGCTGGGCAGCGGCGGGATGGGCGTCGTCCACCTGGGGCTCTCCGCCTCGGGGCGGCAGGTCGCCATCAAGGTCGTGCATGCGCAGTACGCGCTCGACGAGGAGTTCCGGGCCCGTTTCCGGCAGGAGGTGGCGGCGGCCCGGCGGGTTAGCGGTGCGTTCACCGCCCCCGTGGTGGACGCCGACCCGGACGCCGGACTGCCGTGGATGGCCACGCTGTACGTGCCCGGCCGGACGCTGTCCGACATCGTTGCCGAAGAAGGCCCGCTGACCGGTCGCGCGCTGCGCATGCTGGCGCTGGGGCTCGTCGAGGCGCTGCGGGACATCCACCGGGCGGGTGTCGTGCACCGGGACCTGAAGCCGAGCAACGTCCTGATGGCCGAGGACGGCCCGCGCGTCATCGACTTCGGCATCTCCCGCGCCGCCGACAGCGAGGACCTGACGGTGACCGGCCGGCTGATCGGCACCCCGCCCTTCATGTCCCCGGAGCAGTTCTCCTCGCCGAAGGAGGTCACCGGCGCCTCGGACGTGTTCTCGCTGGGCTCGGTCCTGGTGTACGCGGCCACCGGGAACCGCCCCTTCGACGGCGGCAGCCCGTACTTGACGGGCTATCAGGTGATGCACGAGTCCCCGCGTCTGGACGGGGTGCCGGAACCGCTGCGGAGCATCGCCGGGCGCTGCCTGGACAAGGACCCGGCGGCCCGGCCCCAACTGGCCGAACTGCAGGACATGTTGCGGACGCTGCCGACCGGGGGTGTCCCTCCGCTGCCGGACCTCGAAAGCGCCCGTACGGTCCCCGACCTCGCGGGGTCCCCCTCGGCGCCGGGCTCCCCGCACCGCCCGGGCGGCACGACCGTCGGGACCGGTGGGAGGTCCGCCGGGGGCGGCCGCCGGGCACGGCGGATCCTGGTCGCGCTCGGCGCCGCGCTGGCCGTCACCGCGGTCGGCCTCACCGCGGCGCACATCGTGTCGGGCGGCGGGACGAACGGCGGCCCGGCCGCCGCCGGCGGTTCGGCGTCCGGCGCCGCCCCGGTGAGCCTGCCCGCGGGCTGGAAGCCGTGGCGGGCGAGCCTGCTCACCGGGAAGAAGGGCGATCCGCTCGACTACGGCGAGTCCGGCTGCGCGGCGGGCGGTTCGACCGCCGTGTACTGCGCGGGCACCGGTTTCACCGTCACCAAGCTCGACGCGGCGTCCGGCCGGGTGCTGTGGCGGCACGGCACCAGCCCGGAGACCTCACGTCCCATCGGCGTCCGGGACTCCCGCGTCTACACCTACCGCAAGCCGGACTCGACCCGGACCTACATCGCCCGCCGGCTGGTCGCCCTGGACGAGAGGACCGGCAGCGAGCTCTGGGCCCGCCCGGTCAGCGAGGACGAACCCGCCCTCCTGTTCAGCGGGGGGATCATGGCGATGGACGAGAACAAGACCGCGTTCGTCGCCTACGACGGCACGGGCCG
The DNA here is from genome assembly GCF_044457745.1 of Streptomyces sp. NPDC050534. Lineage (NCBI taxonomy): Bacteria > Bacillati > Actinomycetota > Actinomycetes > Kitasatosporales > Streptomycetaceae > Streptomyces > Streptomyces sp. NPDC050534. Next base: position 477,977 of record NZ_JBITHF010000002.1, on the reverse strand, counting down.
GCAGCTGTGGACCGCACCGGCGAGATCGTCGGCCGGGAACGCCTGCGAGCCGGTCGTGCTGGGCGGCGCCCCCTACGGCCTGTGCACCCCCATGGACGACCCGGGCAAGGGCAAGGTCTCACTCCTGCGGTTCGACCCGGCCGACGGCACGCCCAAGGAGATCGCCACCCTGCCCACGGGGGCCGAGCCCGTGGGCACCGTCGACGGGCAACTGCTGTTCCTGATGCCGAAGTTGGCGCCGAACCAGTTCGGCAGCAGCGGTGAGGACCAGCCGTACACCGGGCTGAGGCGGGTGGACCCGCGCACCGGCGCCGTGCGGCGGGGCTCCCTGCCGGGCACACCGCGCGGGACGGTCACGCTGCTCAGGGGCGTCGTCTACTTCGTCCGGCCCGACGGCACGGTCACCGCCGTACGGGCGGCCGACGGCAAGCAGTTGTGGCAGCGGGCGAGCGAGATCGAGAACCTGTCGACGCCGGTGCTGTCGGCGAAGTCCGGCACGCTGTACTTCGCCAACCGGTACGGCCGGCTGCTCGCCCTGGACTCCGCCACCGGCGCGGTCCGCCGGCGCACCGCCGCGATCGGCGATCCGGGAGAGTCGGCGGAGCAGACCACGCCGTACGTACTCCAGGTCAAGGACGCGATCGTGGCCGTGGCGGGCGACACCGCCTTCTCCGTACGCCCGGACCGGATGGACACGACGGCCGGATGAGCGGCCGGCTCAGGCCACCGACCCGATCCGCCCCGCCGGCACCGGCGTCGTGTCGTGGTGGATCGGCGTGTGGGCGCCGGTGAGGGAGATGCCGGTGCCGCCGCGGCGGTCGGCGACGATCTCGGAGGCGATGGACAGGGCCGTCTCCTCGGGGGTGCGGGCACCGAGGTCGAGGCCGATCGGGGAGCGAAGGCGCGCCAACTCCAGTTCCGTCACGCCGACTTCACGGAGGCGCTCGTTGCGGTCCAGGTGGGTGCGGCGGGAGCCCATCGCACCGACGTAGGCGACGGGCAGGCGCAGCGCCCGTTGCAGCAGCGGTACGTCGAACTTCGCGTCGTGGGTGAGGACGCAGAGGACGGTTCGGCCGTCCACGGGCGTGCGATCCAGATACGTGTGAGGCCACTCGACGACGATCTCGTCGGCCTCGGGGAAGCGTGCCCTCGTCGCGAAGACGGGGCGCGCGTCGCAGACCGTCACGTGGTAGCCCAGGAACTTGCCGATGCGGACCAGTGCCGACGCGAAGTCGATCGCACCGAAGACGATCATCCGGGGCGCGGGCACGGACGACTCCACCAGGACGGTGAGCGGGGCGCCGCAGCGCGAGCCCTGTTCGCCGATCTCGAGGGTGCCGGTGCGCCCGGCGTCCAGGAAGGCCCCGGCCTCCGCCGCGACCGTACGGTCCAGTTCGGGGTGGGCGCCGAAGCCGCCCTCGGACGCGCCGTCGGGGCGGACCACGAGCGCCCGTCCGAGCAGTTGGGCCGGGCCCCGCACGATCCGCGCCACCGCCGCCGCCTCCCCACGGGCGGCGGCGGCGAGCGCGGACGCGATCGCCGGGCGGGCGGGGTCTGCCGCCCGTACCGGCGTGACGAGGATGTCGATGATGCCGCCGCAGGTCAGGCCGACCGCGAAGGCGTCCTCGTCGCTGTACCCGAACCGCTCGAGGACGGTTTCGCCGTCCTCCAGGGCCTGTTGGCACAGCTCGTACACGGCGCCCTCCACACAGCCCCCGGAGACCGAGCCGATGGCCGTGCCGTCGGCGTCCACCGCGAGGGCGGCGCCGGGCCGGCGGGGTGCGCTGCCGCCGACGGCCACCACGGTGGCCACGGCGAAGTCGCGTCCCTGCCCGACCCACCGGTTGAGCTCCTCGGCGATGTCCAGCATCTGTCGGTCTCCTCACAAGGTAGCTGCGGAGGGCTGTTCACGGGCGGCTAGTGCACGCCCATCCAGCTCTCGATCGGATTGAGGGCGAAGTAGATCAGGAAGATCGCCGTCAGGCCCCACATGAAGGCCCCGATCTCCCGCGCCTTGCTCTGGGCGATCTTGATGGCGACGTAGGAGACGACTCCGGCGGCGACGCCCGCGGTGATGGAGTACGTGAACGGCATGATCACGACGGTCAGGAAGACCGGGATCGCGGTGGCGCGGTCGGCCCAGTCCACGTGGCGGGCGTTCATCATCATCATGGCGCCGATCACGACGAGGGCCGCGGCCGCGACCTCGCCGGGGACGATCGCCGTCAGCGGGGTGAAGAACAGACAGGCCGCGAAGAACAGCCCGGTGACCACGGAGGACAGGCCCGTACGGGCTCCCTCGCCGACGCCGGTCGCCGACTCGACGAACACCGTCTGGCCCGACGCGCCGGCGACGCCGCCGATCGCGCCGCCCGCGCCGTCGATGAACAGCGCCTTGGACAGGCCCGGCATCCGGCCCTGGTCGTCGGCCAGCTTGGCCTCGGTCCCGACGCCGATGATGGTGGCCATGGCGTCGAAGAAGCCGGCCAGCACGAGCGTGAAGACGATCATGCCGACGGTCATCGCGCCGACGCTGCCCCAGCCGCCGAACTCCACCTTCCCGAAGAGCGAGAAGTCCGGCATGGACACCGCGCTGCCGTGCAGTTCGGGAGCGCCGCTCGCCCACTGCTTCGGGTCGATGACCCCGGCCGCGTTGAGGACGACGGCGGCCACGGTGCCGCCGAGGATGCCGATCAGGATCGCGCCGGGGACACCGCGCGCCTGGAGCATGAAGATCGCGAGCAGGGTGATCGCGAAGAGCAGCACCGGCCAGCCGGCGAGTTCACCGGTCGCGCCGAGGGAGACGGGGGTCGCCTTGCCCTGGTGCACGAAGCCGGCCTTCACCAGGCCGATCAGGGCGATGAACAGCCCGATCCCCATGGTGATCGCGTGCTTCAGCGCGAGCGGGATCGCGTTCATGATCATCTCGCGCAGGCCGGTGACGACCAGCAGCATGATGACCACGCCGTACATCACGCACATGCCCATGGCCTGCGGCCAGGTCATCTGCGGAGCCACCTGCGAGGACAGCACGCCGGAGACGGACAGACCCGCGGCGAGGGCGAGCGGCACCTTGCCGACGAAACCCATGAGCAGCGTGGTGAAGGCCGCTGCGAACGCCGTCGCGGTGATCAGGGCCTTCTGGCCGAGCATGTCCCCGGCCGCGTCCTTGCCGGACAGGATCAGGGGGTTGAGCAGCAGGATGTACGCCATCGCCATGAAGGTGGTGACGCCGCCGCGCACTTCGCGTGCGACGGAGGATCCGCGCTGGGATATGTGAAAGTACCGGTCGAGCCAGGACCTGCCGGCCGGGACGCGGGTTCCTTCTCCCGCGTCGTCGGCGGTGGTCGCCGGCTCCAGTGACTGCTGGGTCATGTGGGCCTACTCCCAAGGTTCACAGGGGCACCCGGCAGCGCCAGGGGGCGACTGCGGGATTTGGGATGGTGCTGCGGCCGCACGACCCGGGGGACGGCCCGAGACGAACGAACTGGGTTCTCCGGACGGCGCGGAGTGTGTGACGTTCCGTGCGCCGCCCGGAGGTCTTTCACACGGTTCCGGTGAGGTGCTCGGGCCGGACCGGGGTCCTGTTCAGCTCGAGACCGGTGGCGTTGCGGATCGCCGCGAGGACAGCCGGAGTCGACGACAGGGTCGGTGCCTCGCCGATGCCACGCAGCCCGTACGGGGCGTGGTCGTCGGCGAGTTCGAGCACGTCGACGGGGATGGTCGGCGTGTCGAGAATCGTGGGGATCAGGTAGTCCGTGAAGGAGGGGTTCCTGACCTTCGCCGTCTTGGGGTCGACGATGATCTCCTCCATCACCGCCACGCCCAGGCCCTGGGTGGTGCCACCCTGGATCTGGCCGATGACGGAGAGCGGGTTGAGCGCCTTGCCGACGTCCTGGGCGCAGGCCAGTTCGATGACCTTGACCAGGCCGAGCTCGGTGTCGACCTCGACGACGGCGCGGTGTGCGGCGAACGAGTACTGGACGTGGCCGTTGCCCTGGCCGGTGCGCAGGTCGAAGGCCTCGGTCGGGCGGTGCCGCCACTCCTCCTCCAGCTCGACCGCCTCGCCGTCGAGGACGTCCACCAGGTCGGCGAGGACCTCGCCGCCGTCGGTGACGACCTTGCCGCCCTCCAGGAGCAGCTCGGCGGTGGCCCAGGCGGGGTGGTACGTGCCGAACTTGCGCCGGCCGATGTCCAGCACCCGCTCGCGGACGAGCTCGCAGGCGTTCTTCACGGCACCACCGGTGACGTACGTCTGCCGGGAGGCCGAGGTCGAACCGGCCGAACCCACCTGGGTGTTCGCGGGGTGGATGGTCACCTGCGCGACGCCCAGCTCGGTGCGGGCGATCTGCGCGTGGACGGTGACACCGCCCTGCCCGACCTCCGCCATCGCGGTGTGCACGGTCGCGACGGGCTCGCCGCCGACGACCTCCATGCGCACCTTGGCGGTGGAGTAGTCGTCGAAGCCCTCGGAGAAGCCGACGTTCTTGATGCCGACCGCGTAGCCGACGCCTCGTACGACGCCTTCGCCGTGCGTGGTGTTGGACAGACCGCCGGGCAGCTGCCGTACGTCCGCGCCCTCGCTGGACTCCCACTGGCGCTCCGGCGGCATGGGCATCGCCTTGACGCGGCGCAGGAGTTCGGCGACCGGGGCCGGGGAGTCGACCGGCTGCCCGGTCGGCATGATGGTCCCCTGCTCCATGGCGTTCAGCTTGCGGAACTCCACCGGGTCCATGCCCAGCTTCTTCGCCAGCTTGTCCATCTGCGCCTCGTAGGCGAAGCACGCCTGGACCGCGCCGAAGCCGCGCATCGCGCCGCAGGGCGGGTTGTTGGTGTAGAGGGCGATGGCCTCGATGTCGACGTCGTCGATCACGTACGGGCCGACCGACAGGGACGAGGCGTTGCCGACGACCGCCGGGGAGGCGGAGGCGTAGGCGCCGCCGTCCAGCACGATCCGGCACTTCATGTGCGTGAGCTTGCCGTCCTTCGTCGCCCCGTGCTCGTAGTGGAGCTTGGCCGGGTGGCGGTGAACGTGCCCGAAGAAGGACTCGAAGCGGTTGTAGACGATCTTGACGGGCTTGCCCGTGCGCATCGCCAGCAGACAGGCGTGGATCTGCATCGACAGGTCCTCGCGGCCGCCGAACGCGCCGCCGACACCGGCCAGCGTCATCCGCACCTTGTCCTCGCGCAGGCCGAGCACGGGCGCGATCTGGCGCAGGTCGGAGTGGAGCCACTGGGTGGCGATGTAGAGGTGGACGCCGCCGTCCTCCTCCGGCACCGCGAGGCCGGACTCGGGCCCGAGGAAGGCCTGGTCCTGCATGCCGAAGGTGTACTCGCCCTTGACGATCACGTCGGCGCGCTTCGCGGCCTCGTCCGCGTCGCCGCGGACGATCGGCTGGCGGTGGACGATGTTCGGGTGCGGGACGTGGCCGCAGTGGTGGTCGTCGCGGCCCTCGTGCACGAGCACCGCGTCGGGCGCGGTCGCGGAGGCCTCGTCGGTGATGACGGGCAGCTCGCGGTACTCGACCTTGATCTTGGCGGCGGCGCGGCGCGCGGTCTCCGGGTGGTCGGCCGCGACGATGGCGACCGGCTCACCGTGGTGGCGCACCTTGCCGTGCGCGAGGACCGGGGTGTCCTGGATCTCCAGGCCGTAGTTCTTCACCTCGGTCGGCAGGTCGTCGTACGTCATGACGGCGTAGACGCCCGGGGTGGCCAGCGCCTCGCCCGTGTCGATGGACACGATCTCGGCGTGCGCGACCGTTGAGCGCAGGATCTGGCCCCACAGCATGTCCTCGTGCCACATGTCGGACGAGTACGCGAACTCGCCGGTGACCTTCAGGGTGCCGTCCGGGCGGAGCGTGGACTCGCCGATGCCGCCCTTGGTCTGCGACCCCTGGGTGATCTTGGTGGGGGCTCCGTTGGTGGGCATCGGGCTCAGACCGCCTCTCCCTGCCGGGCGGCCGCGAGGCGGACCGCGTCCATGATCTTCTCGTAGCCGGTGCAGCGGCACAGGTTGCCCGACAGCGCCTCGCGGATGTCCGCGTCGCTCGGGTTCGGGTTGCGCTCGAGCATCTCGTCGGCGGCGACCAGCAGACCGGGAGTGCAGAAGCCGCACTGGACCGCGCCGGCGTCGATGAACGCCTGCTGGACTGGGGAGAGTTCGCCGCCCTCGCCGGTGTGCGAGTCGTGGCCCTTGGCCGCCCACTGCTGGGCGTCCTGCAGCGACGTACCGCAGGCGCCGGAGGCGCAACCGCCGTGCTCCTCGCGCTGCTTGGCGAAGTCCGCCAGACCCTCGACGGTGACGACCTCACGGCCCTCTACCTGCCCGGCCGCGACCAGACAGGAACACACCGGCACGCCGTCCAGGCGGACCGTGCAGGAGCCGCACTCTCCCTGCTCGCAGGCGTTCTTGGAGCCGGGCAGGCCCAGGCGCTCCCGCAGGACGTAGAGCAGGCTCTCGCCCTCCCAGACGTCGTCCGCCTCCTGCCGGCGTCCGTTGACGGTGAAGTTGACGCGCATTACGCAGCTCCCTCGGTGATGCGGCGGGCGCCGCGGTACGACTCCCAGGTCCAGGTGAGCGTGCGGCGGGCCATGACGCCGACCGCGTGGCGGCGGTAGCTCGCCGTGCCCCGGACGTCGTCGATCGGGTTGCAGGCACCGGAGCACAGCTCCGCGAACTGCTTGGCGACCGACGGGGTGATGATCTTCCCGTTGTCCCAGAAGCCGCCCTCTTCGAGCGCCGCGTTCAGGAACTCCTCCGCGGCCTTCGCCCGGACGGGGGTGGGCGCGGCCGAGCCGATTCCGGTGCGGACCGTGCGGGTGCGAGGGTGCAGCGCGAGGCCGAAGGCGCACACCGCGATGACCATCGCGTTGCGGGTGCCGACCTTGGAGTACTGCTGCGGCCCGTCGGCCTTGTCGATGTGCACGCACTTGATGAGTTCGTCCGCGGCGAGTGCGTTCCGCTTCACGCCGGTGTAGAACTCGTCGATCGGGATACGGCGGCTGCCGCGCACCGACTCGACCTCGACCTCGGCGCCGGCCGCCAGCAGGGCGGGGTGGGCGTCGCCGGCCGGGGAGGCGGTGCCGAGGTTGCCGCCGACACCGCCGCGGTTACGGATCTGCGGGGAGGCGACCGTGTGCGAGGCGAGGGCGAGGCCCGGCAGCTCGGCGCGCAGGTTCTCCATGATCTTCGTGTACGGGACGGAGGCGCCCAGCCGTACGCTCTCCTCGCCGACCTCCCACTCGAAGAGGTCGCCGACGCGGTTCAGGTCGAGCAGGTACTCGGGCCGGCGGTGGTCGAAGTTGATCTCGACCATCACATCGGTGCCACCCGCAATCGGCACGGCGGTGGGGTGCTCGGCCTTCGCGGCGAGCGCCTCCTGCCAGCTGGCGGGGCGAAGGAAGTCCATTGCCGGCTCTCTTCTTCGTCTCGTGGTCGTACGGATCGAGCCAGATCGGGTGCGGCGGTCGCGGCTCGTTCATGTGCTGTTTACGCGGAGTGGAGCCAGTACACAGCGCTGTACTCCGCCGGGGTCAGTCACGGAAACCATGAAGGAGTTGGCTGGCCAGGCCGGGCATCTTGTAGATTCGTATGAACGGAGGTCATCAGCAACCTCTTCGTTTTCCTGTAGAAACGCAGGAAACAGCCTGGTAATCGAAGGATGCGCCTGACACGGCGGTCGCGCGGCGTCTTCCACCGGCCCTCCTCACCAATCATCGTAGATTTCGAGACAAAGAACGGCGGCGACGAGAATGCGGCTGCGCGCACTGCTGGACACCGACGCGCTGGGCCTGCGGCTGCTCGGCGGCGAGGACGAACTCGACCGCACCGTGCGCGGTGTGATGACGACGGACCTCCGCGATCCCAGCCGCTACCTCTCGGGCGGGGAACTGGTCCTGACGGGGCTGGCCTGGCGCCGGGACGCCGACGACTCGGAGCCGTTCGTAAGGATCCTGGCGCAGGCCGGGGTGGCCGCGCTGGCCGCCGGTGAGGCGGAGCTGGGGGCCGTCCCCGGCGACCTGGTCGCGGCCTGCGTGCGGCACCGGCTCCCGCTGTTCGCGGTGGACGAGTCGGTGGCGTTCGCGACCATCACCGAGCACGTCGTACGGCAGGTGTCCGGCGAGCGCGCGGGGGATCTCGCGGCCGTCGTCGACCGGCACCGGCGGATGATGACCTCGGGCCCGACGGGCGGCGGCCCGGACGTGGTCCTCGACCTGCTCGGCTCCGACCTGGACCTGCGGGCCTGGGTGCTCTCCCCCACCGGGCGGCTCATCGCGGGCCCGAAGGTCGCGGGGCCCGGGATGCCTGCGGACCTCTGCGCCGAGCTGGCCGCGGAGCACCTGGCCGCCGTGCGCACGGGCCGGCGCGGGCCGCACCGGGTGACGCTCGGCCCGGCCACGTACAGCCTCTTCCCGATCCGGAGCAGCGGTCGCGCCGCGCAGGCCGGGCGGGACGTGCGCGAGACGGTGCTGTCCGACTGGCTGCTCGCCGTCGAGGCGGACGCCGGGGACTGGCCCGCGGAGCGGCTCGACCTGCTCCAGGGCGTCACGCAGCTGATCTCGGTCGAGCGGGACCGCCGGGACGCGGCGCGCACGGTACGCAGGCGGCTGGCGCAGGAGGTCCTGGAGCTGGTGCAGTCGGGTGCGGCGCCCGCCGAGATCGCGGCCCGGCTGCGGGTGGCCGCCCCGGTGCTGCTGCCGGGCCTCGGGGCGGCCCCGCACTGGCAGGTGGTCGTGGCCCGGGTGGAGTGGGCGGGCTCGGACGTCGAGGCGGGGCCGGTCGCGCAGTCGCTCCTGGAGGAGATCCTGGTCGACCCGCTCGCCACGGGTCCCGAGCCGTCCGACCGCATCGCCGTGGCGCACACGGGCGACGAGGCCATCGCGCTCCTACCGCTGCCCGCCGTCTCGGCGGAGCACGACGGCTCCGAGGCCGGCATCCTCGCCGACACGCTGCTGGAGTCCGTACGGGACCCGCTGTCGGCGGGCCTGGACGAGGACGGCCAGGTCACGCTCGGCGTCAGCGCGGCCGTGCACTCGGCGGAGGGGCTGCGCGGCGCGCTGGAGGAGGCACGGCACGCACGGCGGGTGGCGGCGGCCCGGCCCGGGCGGGTGTGCGCGGCGGGCCACCAGGAGCTGGCCTCGCACGTGCTGCTGCTGCCGTTCGTGCCGGACGACGTCCGCCGCGCCTTCACCGCCCGCCTGCTGGATCCGCTGCGCGACTACGACCGCCGTCACCGCGCCGAGCTGATCCCCACCCTGGAGGCGTTCCTCGACTGCGACGGCTCCTGGACGCGCTGCGCGGCCCGGCTGCACCTGCACGTCAACACGCTGCGCTACCGGGTCGGGCGGATCGAGCAGTTGACGAGCCGTGATCTCTCGCGCCTGGAGGACAAGCTCGATTTCTTCCTGGCATTGCGGATGAGTTGAGGTCACCGAGGCCCCGGGCGGGATGGCACCAAGTGCCGTCGCCGTCCCACGACTTTGTGAAATCCTTCACCCACCCTCTTGGCCGGGCCCCGGAATTCGTGCTGAGATGCCGCCACCACTCATAGCTCGATGGCGTGCTCGGGGAGGGCAACGTGGCGCATACCGCCATGTCTGGTTACGGAACGACCGCTGGTGACGATCCCCTCCAGACCGCGGTATGGCGGCTGCGCTCGCGGGCCTGCTGGGCCGACGCGGCCGCACTGCTCCAGCCCGGCACCGCGGATGCCGCCCTGCAGCGGGCCGCGCTGCTGGTCGAACGGTGTCTCTACACGGAGCAGGGCTGGGAGGAGGCCGAGGACGCGCTGCGCACGGCCGAGGCGCTGGCCCACACCGACGACGAGCGGGGCGCGGCCGCTTGTGAACGGGGGCAGCTTGCGTACGCGGCGACGCTGCACGGAGTGCGCGACCGGGCCGACGAGGCGCGGTCGGCGCTGGGGCGGGCGGCGGCGCTGATCGCTCCGGGGGCGGCGGGCCGGGCCGTGCTGGACTTCCGGCGGGGGCTGCTCGCGGAGAACCTCACCGGGTCGCCGCAGGCCGCCCGGGCGGCGTTCCGGCGGGCGCACGCGGGCGCGACGGCCCACTCCGACCCGCTCCTGCTGTCCTTCACCTGGCGCCACCTCGCCGGACTCGCGCTGCGGGAGGGCGAGCTGGCCGAGGCGCGGCACGGCTTCGCCGAATCCCTGCGCATCCGCGAGGAGTTGGGCTATCTGGTCGGCACGGCCCCCGCGCTGGTCTCGCTGGCCGACACGGAGCCGGAGCCGGAGGCGTCCCGCCTGCGGGAGGAGGCACGACGGCTGTTCCGGCTGCTCGGCGGCGTACCGACGTGGCTGGCACGCCAGCTGGCCCCGCCGGCCGCGGGGGCGGCGACGGCCTGACGTTAGCGGTGCAGGACCTTCGTGAGCAGATGATCGAGCGAGCCCAGCACGGAGTGGCGCAGTGCGGCATCCCGGGCGAGGACGACGGCCACGACGACCAGCAGCAGGAACGGGACGAGGCCGCCGCCGCGGCCCCGGTGTCCCGCGCGGACCGGCGCGGACGGCGGGCGGTGGCCCCGCTGCGCGGCGTCCCGGACCGCCTGCTGGTGGGCCCGCACGGCCTGCTGATGTGCCTGTTGCGCCTGCTGCTGGGCCTGCCGGGAAGCCTGCTGCGCGGCCTGCTGGGCGTAGAAGGACGGGTCGGGCATCGGTGTCACCTCCGTCGCCGGCACTGTCCGTGCCGTGTGCGGACGTCCACGCGTGCCGCGCGGTGGGGGTTCGCCGCGTCGGGAACCGTCACCTGGAACCCACCGTTCCGTGACGGTGGCCGGTCACTCAGGGCGCGCCGGTGAAGTGCTCCCCCACCAGTCCCCGTACCACCTCGAGGTCCCGGGCGATCAACGCGTCCAGCAGAGCCGCGTGTTCGGCCGCGTCCGCGAGGAGCTCGGTCCGGGCGCGGGACACCGGGGTGCCGACGAGCGGCCACTGGGCGCGGCGGTGGAGGTCGTCGGCGATCTGGACGAGCTGATCGTTGCCGGAGAGGGAGAGCAGGCCGCGGTGGAAGGCGCGGTCGGACTCGGCGTACGTGGCGCGGCAGCCGGAGGACGCCGCGCGCACCGTCGCCTCGGCCAGCGGGCGCAGTTCCGCCCAGCGCTCGACCGGGACCGTGCGGGCGAGGCGCAGCACCACCGGGACCTCGATCAGCGCGCGGACCTCGGCCAGCTCGGCCAGTTCACGGGTGCCGCGCTCGATCACCCGGAAGCCGCGGTTGGGGACCACCTCGACCGCGCCCTCGAGCGCCAGCTGCTGCATCGCCTCGCGGACGGGCGTCGCGGAGACCCCGAACCGCTCCCCCAGCGCCGGGGCCGAGTAGACCTCGCCCGGTGCCAGCTCGCCCGCGACCAGCGCCTTGCGCAGCGCGGCGAGGATCTGACCGCGCACGGAGGAGCGCTGCACCGGCCGGGGCCGCGATGGGGGTGCCCCCGCTCGGGCGGAGCCGAGAGTGGGGGCCGGCGGCTCGCTGTGCGTGTGCTCGCCGCGCGTGGCATCCGCGTCGACCGCCCCGCGCTCGGCTCCGCCCGCGCGGGAGGGTCTCAGCCGCTCCCGGTCGACGTCCGCCGCGACGGGCTGCTGCGGCACCCGCGCCACGGCCGCCGCCCACGTCTGAGGAGTCCCCGTCTCCGCCGAGCCCTGCGCGCTCTGCCTCACGGGTCCTCCTTCGGACGTATCGGTACTTGGGGCCATTACGACGGGTTGTTACTCGTCCGTCAAGCACCATAGGCGCAGGAGCCGTCAGTTCAAACCTCCACCATCTCGAATAAGGCAAGGCTTACCTACTAACGATCTCGGGTCGGCGTCCGCGCATGCCCGCGTGCACACCCGCACCGAGGGCGGGGCCGACCTCGAGGCGTTCCTCTAGCGGGACGACACACAGGTGACGCGCGACTACGGAACGTGAGTCGCCCACCCGGGACCGGGCGAGTTGTTGCGCGTTCCGCGCCGTGCGCCCCCGGGGCACGTGCGCGACCCGTCCGCGCACCTGTGACACCGACCGGGTGACCAAGCCGCTGGCCACAGCTGTGAGTTGAGGCCCCTTCAGGCACAAGAGGCACCGTCCGTCCCGTAGGATCAGCCGCGGAACGAGGCGCCCGCCCGGTTACCGGCAATTCACAACTTCCTCACTTGCCGCAGGAACTTTCCGTGGAACCACCCGTACGGGTAGTCTTATTCGAACTCAACTCCCGCCCCTCAAGCGGCAGTTCGAGCAGATCGCTGCCATGGGCATCCCCTTGCACTTCCTTGGCGGCCTCTTGCCCCGAAACCCCCTGAGGGGCGGAGGGATTGGGCCACTATGGCGGGCGTTACGCCCTATCCCAATGCAAGGGACCCCAGATGAGACTGACCGACATATCGCTGAACTGGCTGCTTCCCGGCGCCGTACTGCTCCTGGGCATGCTGGCGGCGGTGGCGGTGCTCGCGCGCAGCAAGCGGTCCGGGGAGCACGCGAAGACGGACGACTCGTGGGAGCGCAGCGAGGAGCGCCGCAGGCGCAAGGAGGCCCTGTACGCCACCGCCTCCTATGTGCTGCTGTTCTGCTGCGCGGCGGTCGCCGCTGCGCTCTCCTTCCACGGCCTCGTCGGCTTCGGCCAGCAGAACCTCGGCCTCACCGACGGCTGGGAGTACCTGGTGCCGTTCGGCCTCGACGGCGCGGCCATGTTCTGCTCCGTGCTCGCGGTGCGCGAGGCCAGCCACGGTGACGCGGCCCTCGGCTCCCGGATACTGGTGTGGACCTTCGCGGGTGCCGCGGCCTGGTTCAACTGGGTGCACGCGCCCCGGGGCATCGACCACGCGGGCGCGCCGCAGTTCTTCTCCGGCATGTCCCTGTCGGCGGCCGTCCTCTTCGACCGCGCGCTGAAGCAGACCCGCCGTGCCGCCCTGCGCGAGCAGGGCCTGGTGCCGCGTCCGCTGCCGCAGATCCGGATCGTGCGCTGGCTGCGGGCCCCTCGCGAGACCTACAAGGCCTGGTCCCTGATGCTCCTGGAGGGCGTGCGCAGCCTGGACGAGGCCGTCGAGGAGGTCCGTGAGGACGAGCGGCAGAAGGAGACCAACCGGCTGCGCCGGCGCGAGGCGGACCGCCTGGAGCGGGCTCAGCTCAAGGCCATCAGCCGGGGTCACCGCGGGTTCATCGGCCGCGGCGGCGGCCGTCAGGCGGAACCGCAGGCCCTGGAGCGAGCCTCCTCCTCGGTCTCCGCGGAGCCTGCCATATCGAACCCGGACCCGCTGCCCGTACGCTCTCGCCCGTCCCTGCAGCCCGTCCGCAAGAGCGGTTCTGAGCCGGTGACCGTCGACCTCACCGCGGAGGACGACACCATGGCCCTGCCGCGCCTCGACTCCCTGGAGCGCAAGCTCAAGGACCTCGAGCAGCAGTTCGGCTAGCAGCGGCGGCAGGATCAAGGGGGCGTGGCCTGCGGGTCGCGCCCTCTTCCCGTTGCCGTAAGCCGGCTAGGCCGCGCCGGCGTCCAGTTCGAACCACACCACCTTCCCCACACCGTGCGTGCGGACGCCCCAGGCGTCGGCGAGGGACTGCACCAGCAGCAGACCTCTGCCGTGCGTGCCGTCGTCGGTGTTCGTGACACGCAGTCTGGGTCTGCGGGCCACGAAGTCCCGCACCTCGACCCTCAGGCCACGGGGTGAGACCGTGGCCGTCAGGACCGCGTCGGTCTGGGTGTGGATGAGTGCGTTGGTGACGAGTTCGCTGGTCAGCAGCTCCGCTATCTCCGACCGGCCGGGCCTGCCCCACTGCGTGAGCAGCTCGCGCAGCGCCCTGCGTGCCTCCGGCACCGCCTTCAGGTCCGCCTGTCCGAGTCTTTGCCGCAGCTGGGACGCGTGCTCCTCCCCCGCACCGTCGTCCGCCCGCGCCTCCGCCGTCTTCGCCGAGAAGGCCCCGATCGCCATGGGACCGCCCCCTCGCGCCTGCCTCTTCATGACCCCCGCCCGCGTGCCGATGTCGGTCCCCTCCGTGTCGAACACGTTCACGGGGGATGCTTGCCCCTCTGAGCACGCGCCAGTCATGTCGAATCCACAACGACCAGGCGTTCGGCCACGGATGCGACGATTCCGGCCGGGTAGGTGCCACCCTGGACAGTGCCGTCCGAGCGTCGAGGGAGCCGCCGTGCACGACGACCGAACGCTGGTGGAGGCGCGCCTGGAGCGCGCCATGGGGCAGTTCGTGCGACCGGCCCGGTACGCGGAGCGTGTGCCGCTGGTCCTGTCCGCCTGGCATGTGCCCGGTGAGCCGGTTCCCGTGGACCAGGCGCTGCAGGCCGAGTACGCGCCCTTCACCACCGGAACGGCGTGGGGAAAGCCCTGGTCGACGAGTTGGTTCCGGTTGACCGGCCGGGTGCCCGAGGAGTGGGCGGGCCGCCGCGTCGAGGCGGTGATCGACCCCGGTTTCTCCGGCGACGGCCCCGGTTTCCAGGCCGAGGGACTCCTCTACGACGCCTCGGGCGTGCCGTTGAAGGGCATCCACCCGCGCAACCGGCACCTGCCCGTCGGCTCCCCGGCGGGCGGAGGCGAACCTGTGCATCTGCTTCTGGAGGCGGCCGCCAATCCGGCTGTTCTGCACGGCTTCGCCCCTACGCACCTGGGCGACGTCCTGACCGCCGGGGATCGGCCCGTCTACCGATTCCGCTCTGCCGACCTCGCCGTACTCGACGAACCCGTCTGGCAGTTGGTGCTGGATGTGGAGGTGCTGTCGGAGCTGATGCACGAGCTGCCCATGGACCGGCCGCGCCGGCACGAGATCCTGCGCGCCCTGGAGGACATGCTCGACGCCCTCGACCTGCACGACGTCTCCGGTACGGCGGCCGCGGCCCGGGCCGCGCTGGCGGACGTGCTGTCCCGTCCGGCCTCGGCGAGCGCGCACCGGATCTCCGCGACCGGGCACGCGCACATCGACTCGGCGTGGCTGTGGCCGCTGCGCGAGACGGTCCGCAAGGCGGCGCGTACCTTCGCCAACGTCACGGCGCTCGCGGCCGACTACCCGGAGCTGGTGTTCTCCTGCTCGCAGGCCCAGCAGTACGCCTGGGTGAAGCAGAACCAGCCGCACATCTGGGAGCGGATCAAGAAGGCGGTGCGGGACGGCAACTGGGCCCCGGTGGGCTCGATGTGGGTCGAGTCGGACGCCAACATGCCCGGCGGTGAGGCACTCGCGCGGCAGATCGTGCACGGAAAGCGGTTCTTCGCCGAAGAACTCGGCGTGGAGACCGAGGAGATCTGGCTGCCGGACTCCTTCGGCTACACCGCCGCCTTCCCGCAGCTCGCGAAACTGGCCGGAATCCGCTGGTTCCTGACCCAGAAGCTGAGCTGGAACCAGTCCAACAAGATGCCCCACCACACCTTCTGGTGGGAGGGCATCGACGGCACCCGCGTCTTCACCCACTTCCCGCCCGTCGACACCTACAACTCCCAGCTGCACGGCCGCGAACTCGCCCACGCGGAACGCAACTTCGCCGACAAGGGCCGCGCGAGCCGCTCCCTTGTCCCCTTCGGCTGGGGCGACGGCGGCGGCGGTCCGACCCGCGAGATGCTGGAGAAGGCCCGCCGGCTGCGGTCCCTCGAGGGCTCACCGCGGGTCGAGGTGGAGAAGCCCTCCGCCTTCTTCGCCGCGGCCGAGCAGGAGTACGGGCCGCAGGCCCCGGTGTGGTCGGGCGAGCTGTACCTGGAGCTGCACCGGGCGACGTACACCACCCAGGCGAAGACCAAGCAGGGCAACCGGCGCTCCGAACACGCCCTGCGCGAGGCCGAGTTGTGGTGCGCGACGGCGGCCGTACGCGATCCGTCGTACGCGTACCCGTACGACGCGCTGGACCGGCTGTGGAAGACGGTGCTGCTGCACCAGTTCCACGACATCCTGCCCGGGTCGTCGATCGCCTGGGTGCACCGGGAGGCTCGGGAGACCTATGAGCGGGTGCTGACCGGCGTCGAGGACATCACGGCCGAGGCGGTGGCCGCGCTCGGGACGGGCGGTCCCGCGGTGCTCAACGCCTCGCCGTACCCGCGCACCGAGGTGGCCGCGGACGGGCTCGTGACGGTGCCGGGCCTGGGCGGCGCGGCCCTCACGGACACCGTGGAGGAGACCGTACGGGCGTGGCGGGACGGCGGCGCGTACGTGCTGGAGAACTCCCGGCTGCGGGTCACCGTGGACGAGCGGGGTCTGCTCTCCTCCGTTCGCGACCTGGCCGCCGGCCGCGAGGTGCTGTGCGGCCCCGGCAACCTGCTCCAGCTGCACCCCGACCACCCCAACGCCTGGGACGCCTGGGACATCGACCGGCACTACCGGCGCCGGCACACGGATCTCACGGACGCCGAGTCGGTGGAGCTGGTCGCGGACGGGCCGCTCGCGGCGGCGGTGCGGGTGACCCGCAGGTTCGGGAAGTCCCGGATCACACAGGAGATCCGGCTGGCGGCCGCGAGCCGCCGTATCGACGTCGTGACGGACGTCGACTGGCAGGAGTCCGAGAAGGTGCTCAAGGCCGCCTTCCCCATCGACGTGCACGCCGAACGCTCCACGGCGGAGATCCAGTTCGGGCATGTGCACCGCCCGACGCACGCCAACACCTCCTGGGACGCGGCCCGTTTCGAGATCTGCGCGCACCGCTGGCTGCGGGTGGCGGAGGACGGCTACGGCGTGGCGGTCCTCAACGACTCGACGTACGGCCACGACGTGACCCGTACGCCGCACGAGGCCGGCCTCGGCACGTCCGTACGGCTGACGCTGCTGCGGGCCCCGCACAGCCCCGACCCGGAGACGGACCTGGGCGCGCACCGCTTCACCTACGCGCTGCTGCCGGGCGCGGACGTCGGGCAGGCGGTCGCCGAGGGCCTCGCGCTGAACCTGCCGCTTCGGGTGGCGCCCGCGCCCGCCGTGGAACCGCTGGTCCGCGTGGACCACCCGGCCGTGACCGTGGAGTCGGTCAAGCTCGCCGAGGACCGCAGCGGTGACGTGGTCGTACGGCTCTACGAGTCCCGCGGCGGACGGGCCCGGGCCACACTGGCACCCGGGTTCCCGGTGGCCCGGGCCGAGGTGACGGACCTGTTGGAACGGCCGCAGCGCGAAAGCGACTTGAGCTTCGAGCTGCGGCCGTTCCAGATCCTCACGGTGCGGCTTCGACCGGAGTGACTACTTGGCTGCCGCGCCCTTCTCGCCGATGTGGAAGATCTGGCGGCTGTCGCGGGCCATGTCGACCACCAGCTTGGTGGTGGTGTTCCGGCTCCAGGTGAGGGTGACGACGGCCTCCGTGCGCTTCGCGGTGCTGCCGTTGTCGGTGACCTTCCAGGCGAGCGGCACGTTCTGGGCGCGCAGGACGCCGTCGGCGTGCTCCCTGTCCTCCCAGGCGGCCAGTTGCTTCTGGAAGGCGGGGGTGAGGTAGTGGCCGCGCAGCGCGGTGCCGAGGTTGCCGCTGTCCTCGTCGGTCACCGCGTCGATGTAGGCGCCGTAGAAGTTCGCGATGCGGGTGATGTTGTCGGACGGCTTGCCGCTGACGCTGCGCGGCGTGCCGGCGGAGGCCGTGGCGGTGGCGCCGAGGCCGAGGGCGACGGCGAGGACGCCGGCGGTCAGGACGGTGCGGGTCTTGCTGGACATGTGTGTTCCCCGTTTTCCGATGAGTGCTGTGGTCGTTGCGGTGGTCGTGTGCGGGCCGCCCTCCCGACCCCCGTGGCGAGAGGGCGGCCCCGGTGCCGCGGTCAGTGGAGCTTGTTCACGGCCGTGACGGTCGTCTTCTTGAATGCCTTCACCGGGGCGCCTTCGAAGCCGCCCATCTGCCCCCAGTTCACGACCGTGACGGTCCTGCCGTCCCGGCCGGCCGACAGGAGCCGGACGTCGCTGGCCCCCCAGGAGGTCTCGGTGTGCAGGCCGTAGACGTGGGCGCCCTCCTCGACGGCGAGCTTCCCGTAGTCCTTGACCGTGGCCTCGGTCTCCGGATCGGCCCCCTCGATCCGCTCCGGGCAGGACGTGATGTCCCTGTCCAGCGCCGCGATCAGGTACTTCGCGGAGCGGACGTCGGGCAGCACGACGGTGATCTGGCGGGCGTTCGTGTCGAGGTCCGTGCGGAAGTCGCGGTGCCAGGCCCACTCGTGCCCCGGCAGCGCCAGGAGACAGGTGTCCCACTCCGTGTCCTCCGGCACGCCGACGGCGACCTTGTCCGCCGTCCACGACGAGGACGGATGCGGCGGCAGGTCCCTGGCCGCGAGGAAGCCGGGCGTGGTGGTGGCCGCGTTCGCCGGTGCGGCGAGCGCCGTACCGAGAGCGAGGCCCGCCGTGGCGAGTGATAGGAGCGCGCCTGCTCGGGTGCGCTTGGGCATGGATGTCCCCCCGTGGATGAGTGCATGGGTCGAGAATCGGTGCATGGGTGCGGGATGCCGCCCCGCCGGCGGATGGTCTGTCCGGCCCTGGTCGGTGCGACACCAAGAGCATCGGCCGTCACAGGGGCCGGGCGCAACGACAGACGGCCGATCGGCGACGGTGGAACCATCCCAGCCCATCTGACGTGCAGATATATGAGTGCCTGGGATACGGGGACACGGTGGACGACGGGGGAAGAGTGGAGACTCGGGACGACGTCGAGGAGTTCGCGGCGCTGCTGCGCCGCCTGAAGGCGCGCACGGACCGCAGCTACGGTTCGCTGGCCCGCCGTCTGAACATGAACACCTCCACGCTGCACCGGTACTGCGCGGGCGAGGCGGTACCGCAGGACTTCGCCCCCGTGGAACGCCTCGCGGCCTTCTGCGAGGCGACCCCGGACGAACGCCTCGAACTCCACCGGCGGTGGCTGCTGGCGGTGGCGGCCCGGCAGCGGCCCCGGACGGCGGGCGCGGCGGGGGACGGGGCGGAGGAGCGGGCGCCGTCCGCCGGCGAGGAGGACACCGCGCCCGAGAGCGCGGAGAGCCCCGAGCCCTCGCCCGCCAAGCCCCCATCCCCTCGCCCCTGGTACCGCCGCCGGCGCGTCCTGGCGTCCACCGCTGTCGCCTGTGCGCTGCTCGGCACCCTGGGCGGGCTGTCCGCGCTGTCGGCCGACCGTGACTCCGGCGCGGCCGGGCCGCGCGTCTCCTCCGGGCCGGGGACGAGCGCCCCCGCGGCAGCCCACGGTTCGCCGAAACCGAAGCGGTCCGCGAGTTCGTCCCCTTCCGCCACCCCGAGCGCGTCCGCGTCCGGCACCGGGAAGAAGTCAGCCGGCACGTCCGCCGGTCCGGGACAGGACCCCACCGGCGCCGGCCGGCCGGTCACCGGCGTGCCCCTGGCCTGGCACGCGGACTCCCAGGTCTGGCAGGGCGGCTGCGGCCACGACTACGTCATCGACAAGGCACCCGCGCAGGTCCCGCCGCCCCCGGTGCAGCAGGACGCCGGGGCGTGGGCGGCGACGCAGGGCGCGGTGCACGGGCGGCAGACGCTGGTGCAGGTCTCCGTGCAGGGCCGGTCCTCCACGGCCGTGGTCCTGGAGGCGCTGCGGGTCCGCGTCGTCAGCCGCGGCACCCCGGCCGCCGGCAGCGCGTACGCCATGGACCAGGGCTGCGGCGGCGACCTCACCCCGCGCAGCTTCACCGTGAACCTCGACGCCGACCGCCCCGTCGCCCGCCCGAAGGACGGCGCCGACAGCGAACACAGCATCCCCGCCGTGCACTTCCCCTACCGCGTCTCCGCCGAGGACCCGGAGGTGCTGCTGGTCGACGCGACGACGCAGACCTACGACGCCCGCTGGTACCTGGAGCTCGACTGGTCCTGCCAGGGCAGCAGCGGCACGCTCCGCATCGACGACCACGGCCGCCCGTTCCGCACGAGCGGCATCAAGGGCATGCCGCGCTACTGGTACGGCACCGACGGCTCCGGCGAGCGCGCCTGGGTCCCCTACGACAGCTGAGGCCGCACTACGGCCGCGGCATGTTGCGGATGTTGCTGCGGGCCATCTGCACCATCCGGCCGACGCCGCCGTCCAGCACGATCTTCGAGGCGGACAGCGCGAAGCCGGTCACCATCTCGGCGCTGATCTTCGGCGGGATGGACAGGGCGTTGGGGTCGGTGACGATGTCGACGAGCGCCGGGCCCTTGTGCTTGAAGGCGTCCTTCAGGGCGCCGGGGAGGTCCTTGGGCTTCTCGACCCGTACGCCGTGGGCCCCGCAGGCGCGGGCGACGGCCGCGAAGTCGGGGTTCTTGTTCGTGGTGCCGTAGGAGGGAAGACCGGCGACCAGCATCTCCAACTCGACCATGCCGAGGGAGGAGTTGTTGAAGAGGACGACCTTCACCGGGAGGTCGTACTGCACCAGGGTCAGGAAGTCGCCCATCAGCATGGCGAATCCGCCGTCCCCGGACATCGAGACGACCTGCCGCTTCCGGTCGGTGAACTGGGCCCCGATCGCCATCGGCAGCGCGTTCGCCATCGAGCCGTGGGAGAAGGAACCGATGATGCGGCGGCGGCCGTTGGGCGAGATGTAGCGCGCGGCCCAGACGTTGCACATGCCGGTGTCGACGGTGAACACCGCGTCCTCGTCGGCGAGTTCGTCGAGCACGGAGGCCACGTACTCGGGGTGGATGGGCACGTGCTTCTCCACCTTGCGGGTGTAGGCCTTCACCACCCCCTCCAGCGCGTCCGCGTGCTTCTTCAGCATCCGGTCGAGGAAGCGCCGGTTCTGCTTGGCCCGCACCCGCGGGATCAGACAGCGCAGCGTCTCCCCCACATCGCCCCACACCGCGAGGTCCAGCCGGGAGCGCCGGCCCAGGTGCTCGGGCCGAACGTCGATCTGCGCGATCTGGACGTCGTCGGGGAGGAAGGCGTTGTACGGGAAGTCGGTGCCGAGCAGGATCAGCAGGTCGCACTCGTGGGTGGCCTCGTAGGCGGCGCCGTAGCCGAGCAGTCCGCTCATGCCGACGTCGTAGGGGTTGTCGTACTGGATCCACTCCTTGCCCCGAAGGGCGTGTCCCACGGGCGACTTGAGCTTTCCGGCGAACTCCATGACCTCGGCGTGCGCGCCCGCCGTGCCGCTGCCGCAGAACAGGGTGACCTTCTCGGCGCGGTCGATCATGTCGACGAGGCGGTCGATCTCGGCGTCGCCGGGGCGGACGCTCGGCCGGGAGGTGACGAGGGCGGTCTCGGCGGCCCGCTCCGGGGCGGGCTGGTCGGCGATGTCACCGGGCAGGGAGACGACGCTGACGCCGCTCAGCCCGACGGCGTTCTGGATCGCGGTCGTCAGCAGGCGCGGCATCTGCTTCGGGTTGGAGATGAGCTCGCTGTAGTGGCTGCACTCGCGGAACAGCTGGTCGGGGTGGGTCTCCTGGAAGTAGCCGAGGCCGATCTCGCTGGACGGGATGTGCGAGGCCAGGGCGAGGACGGGCGCCATCGAGCGGTGGGCGTCGTACAGGCCGTTGATGAGGTGGAGGTTGCCGGGACCGCAGGAACCGGCGCAGGCGGTCAGCTGTCCCGTGATCTGGGCCTCCGCACCGGCCGCGAAGGCGGCGGTCTCCTCGTGGCGGACGTGCACCCAGTCGATGGCTGCGTTGCGTCGCACGGCGTCCACCACCGGGTTGAGGCTGTCGCCGACGACGCCGTAGAGGCGCTTCACTCCGGCGCGGACGAGGATGTCGACGAACTGCTCGGCGACGTTCTGCTTGGCCATGGCTGTCAGTGCCCTTCGGTCTCCGCGGTCTGCGTCTTTCGGATCCCTCTGGGTTCCATCAATTCACAGCGCGGACCCTCACGCCTCCCAAACCGCTGCGGCCGTACGGTCGTCCGCGTACCCCTTGACCCTGACCTGGGTGTCGGCGAGGAACGCGGCGAGACCGGGCGGGCTGGCTCCGGACCACCGGGTCGCCAGGTGGCGGCACAGGTCGGGTTCGCCGCGCAGGGGCTCGGCGAGACCGCCGGTGCACATCAGCAGCGCATCACCCGTGCGGGCGACGGACGCGCGGAACCGGAAGGGTTCACGGGGCGGTTCGGGGGCGGGGTCGTACGGGCTCGGGGGTGTGGGGATCCCGAGGTCCATGGTGAGCCGGTCGCCGTCGGGCGTCTCGGCCGGAAG
Organism: Streptomyces sp. NPDC050534; assembly: GCF_044457745.1. Classification (NCBI taxonomy): domain Bacteria; kingdom Bacillati; phylum Actinomycetota; class Actinomycetes; order Kitasatosporales; family Streptomycetaceae; genus Streptomyces; species Streptomyces sp. NPDC050534. The sequence continues at coordinate 455,949 of NZ_JBITHF010000002.1, read as the reverse complement.
CGATCCGAAGCCGACGACGGGTTCGCCGGCGACCTCGCCGACGCGCGGCTCGATGTCCTGCCAGTCGCCGTCGCGCAACCGGAACAGTCCGCCGGCGCCCACGCCGAAGAAGACACGCGTACGGCACTCCGGGTCGGCCGGCAGCAGCAGGCAGCGCAGGGTGGCGGCGTACTCCTCCGGCTCGACGCCCTGCTCGGCGGCGCTCGCGCGGAGCTTGCCGAGGCTGCGGTCGGTGAGGCGGTGCAGGCCCGACTTGAGGTCGCCGCGCCGGCCGGCCCTTATGTCCTCGGCGAGCCGGGCGTGGCTGCGGCCGACGGCCCGGCCGATCCAGTGGCAGGCCTCGGCGGCCGCCCGGTGCGCGCCCGGTGTGGCGCGGGCGCCGGTGGCCATCGCGACCAGGACCAGGGCCTGTTCCCCGGTGCCGAAGCGGGCGGTGAGGAGGGAGTCGCGGCGCGGCTCGCCGCGGTAGCGCGCGGAGTCCCCGCGGACGGAGGCGGCGCGCAGGAGGCAGGCGCCGTAACGGGCGCCGTCGAGCACGGTGTCCGCGACCAGGTCGTCGAGGTCGTCCGGGTCGGCGGGCGGGAGCGCGGTGGGCTCGGCCTCGTAGGTGGGCGGGCCCGAGCCGACGTAGTCGACCGGGGCCGGCGGGAGGGTGGGGACGTCCAGGCGGGTGGCGGTGCGGGCGGCCTGCCCGTCCGGCACCGGCTCCCGCGGCTGGTCCGCCTCGGCGCCATCGGTGTCCGCGACGGTGTCCGTCGTGGAGGTGGCCGAGGCGGGGGCGGTCGTGGCGGGCGTCTCCGTGGAGGTGCGGCCACCGGCCTGGGCGGCGGCCTGGGCGGAGATCGCCGCCGGGCCCGCGGGCGCGGCCGGCGGCGGCTCCCAGGGGGTCCGCTGCGGTGCGATCGCGGCGCGGGGCGGTGCCTGGGCCGCCTCGGCACCCTCCTGATCGGGGCCGCCCACGGCTCCCGAGGCCGAGGCGAACCGGTCGTCCAGGCTGTCGGGCGCCGGTGTGGGCCCCGTGTCCTCGGTGGCCTCGTCGTACAGCTGTCCCCACCAGTCGTCGTCGTGACCGGTGGGACTTCCCCCCTGCTGGCTCATGCCCCTAATTGTCCACCGACCGGGCCGTATGAAAACGGGGCATCAGGAAAATCGGGCACGGCACTCCGCCCCGAACGGCGCGGCTCTCCGCCTCGAACGGCCCGCCGGGTGAGCCGCCGAACGGCGGTGCGTCAAGGCCGCCGGGCGGTTCCACCCCCCACGGGAGAACCGCCCGGCGACGCGGGAGTGACCCGGGCCCGAATCCCCTTCGTGCCGGCGCTGCGCCGACGGCACGTCTCGGGCCCGGATCACGTCTGGATGCACGGATCACGCCAAGGTGCCGGTCGACCGGACCCGAGCGTGACCGGTTTCCCCGAAGGTCGGCTGTGAGCCGCCGACTTGCCCCTCCGCCGCGCACAAACGCTGATCAACACAGGCGTGTCCACACCTTGGCAGAGTGCCGGGTGATACGGCGATGATGGGCCGAGGCGGGTTTGCGCCGTGGCTGTTTTCCGCCACCGCACACACCCGCGCGGAACTTCGGGAAGGGGCGGGAAGCCGATGCTGGGCGTGCTGGGGCTGGACGAGACGCACGAGTCGGCGTACCGGGCACTGGTGTCCGTGGGCGCCGCGGACGTGCCCGATCTCGCGCGGCGGCTGGTGCTCGGCGAACAGGACACGGAGCGCGCCCTGCGCCGGCTGGAGCGGCACGGGCTCGCCGCGCAGTCGTCGGCCCGGCCGGGGCGCTGGGTCGCGGCGCCGCCCGCGGTGGCGCTGGGTGCGCTGCTCACCCAGCAGCGTCACGAGCTGGAGCAGGCGGAGCTCGCGGTGGCGCTGCTCGCCGAGGAGTACCGGGCGGCGGCGGCCGAGCCCGCCGTGCACGACCTGGTCGAGGTGGTGATCGGCGCGGCCGCGGTCGCCCAGCGCTTCCTCCAGCTTCAGCTCGGGGCGAGCGAGGAGGTGTGCGCCCTGGTCACCGGCGCCCCCGTCGTCGTCTCCGGCCCGGACAACGAGGCGGAGGAGCAGGCGGCCGGACGCGGGGTCCGCTACCGCGTGGTGGTCGAGCGCTCGGTGCTGGACCTGCCGGACGGCATCACCGAGCTGTCCGCCGCGCTCGGCCGCGACGAGCGGGTGCGGGTGGTGGACCGGGTGCCCACCAAGCTGGTGGTGGCCGACCGGACGCTCGCCCTGGTGCCGCTCACCACGCACACCGCGGAGCCCGCCGCGCTGGTCGTCCACGAGAGCGGGCTGCTGGAGCTGCTGTCCGGGCTGTTCGAGTCGGTGTGGCGGGACGCGCTGCCGCTGCGGCTGGGGACGGAGGGGGTCACCGAGCAGGAGCCGGACGGGCCCGACGCCACGGACCTGGAGGTCCTGTCCCTGCTGCTGGCCGGCCTCACGGACGCGAGCGTGGCGAAACAGCTCGACCTGGGCCTGCGGACCGTGCAGCGCCGGGTGAAGCGACTGATGGAGCTGACGGGTGTGACGACCCGGCTCCAGTTGGGCTGGCATGCGTACGAGCGGGGCTGGGTGGCCCGGGACCATTCCGGCTGATCACCGCTGATCTGCGGCATCCGCGCTCCTCCGGCACTCTGGTCAGATGGGAGTGTGGGACCTCCTGCTGGTCGGACTGGTCCTCCTGCTCGGCCTGTGCGGAGTGCTGGTGCCCGGGCTGCCGGGGTCGTGGCTCGTGTGGGCCGCGGTGCTGTGGTGGGCGCTGAAGGATCCGCGGCCGGTGGCGTGGTGGGTGCTGGTGGGGGCGACCGCGGCGCTGTTCCTCACCCAGGTGGTGCGCTGGGCCCTGCCGCCCCGACGGCTGCGCGCGAGCGACGCCACCGCCCGCACCTGGGCGTACGCGGGCACGGGGGCGTTCCTCGGCTTCGTCCTGATCCCCGTGCTCGGCGCGATCCCCGGCTTCCTGGGCGGCATCTACCTCTACGAGCGACGCCGCCTCGGCCGGCACGGGGAGGCGATGGCGGCACTGCGCACCGTGATGCGCTCGGGCGGCTCCAGCGTGCTGGCGGAGCTGTTCACGTGCCTGCTCATTGCGGGGGCCTGGCTGGGGGCGGTGGTCTGGGGCTGACGCGGCGCTCCGGGGCGGGCGTAGGGCCGGCGGCGTAGGGCGGGAACCCGATGTGCGGGGCGGCCGGGCGTGTTTGGCTGACGGGCATGACCGAATTCAGCGAGGCCGAGCGCGCGTATCTGCAGTCGCAGCGGCTGGGGCGGCTGGCCACCGTCGACCCGCACGGACAGCCGCAGGCGAACCCGGTCGGCTTCTTCCCGCAGGACGACGGCACCATCCTGGTCGGCGGCTACGCCATGGGCACCACCAAGAAGTGGCGCAACCTCCGGCAGAACCCGAAAGTGGCCCTGGTCGTCGACGACATCGTCAGCCTGCGCCCCTGGAAGGTACGCGGCATCGACATCCGCGGCGAGGCCGAACTCCTCACCGGACCACACGACTTGGGCCCGCACTTCAGCGAGGAGGTGATCCGCATCCGTCCGCGGCGGATCCACAGCTGGGGTCTGGAGGAGTAGGGCCTGTGGCGAAAGCCCTTAGAGGATCCCCTCCAGGGTGAGCAGCTGCACCTTCCGCTCCAGGCCGCCCGCGTAGCCGGTCAGCGCCCCGTCCGCGCCGATCACCCGGTGGCACGGGCGGACGATCAGCAGCGGATTGGCGCCGATCGCGCCGCCGACCGCCCGGACGGCGGCGCGTGAGGCGCCGATCCGCGCGGCGATCGCGCCGTACGTGGTGGTCGCCCCGTACGGCACGGTGTCGATCGCGGCCCACACCCGCTCCCGGAACTCACTGCCCATGGTGCTGAACTCCAGCTGGAATTCCTTGAGTTCACCGGCGAAGTAGGCCGCCAGTTGCTCCTCGGCGGCGCGGAAGAGGACGGGCTCGTGCCGCCAGTCGTCCTGCACCGTGCGGCCGTTCTTCTGCCCGGGCACCGAGACGGAGGTCAGGGCGCCGCTCGGGTCGGCGGTGAGGAGGAGGAGGAGGCCGACCGGGCTGTCGACGCGGGTCCAGAGGGTGGTCATCACGGTCGGTCCAACTCTCCTGCTGCGCGCAGGTGTTGCAGGGCGTACGAGCGCCAGGGGCGCCAGCTGTCGGGAAAGTCCAGGCCGGGCGGGGCGACATCCGGGTCGCCGAGGGCGCGGGTGCGGATCACGGCGACGGTACCGGCGTCCAGACCGGGCAGCGCCAGCAGGGCCGCCTCCGCGTCCTCACGGTCGGCGCCCGGATCGAGGCGTACGGCGCCGTCGGCGAGGGCGGTGGTGAGCGCGCCGAGCGTGCCGTGGGGTTCGGCCCCGGCGAGGACGGCCGGTTCCGGGAAGAGATGGGTGAGGCTGCCGGAGGGCGAGTCGAGCGCCTTCCCGTACCGCCGCACCAGCCTCCCCCACGCTCGGCTTCGCTCGCGCGGGTGCACCCCCATGGCCCCCATCCTCCCGGCCACCGCGCGCACCGCCAGCTCCTCGGCGTCGGCGGCACCCGGGGACCGCAGCCCCGGCCGGGCGGCGACCAGGGGTGCGAGCCGGTCGTCGGCGCCGAGCCGCTCGTCGACGGCGTACGGGTCGGCGTCGAGGTCGAGAAGCCGACGCAGCCGTCCGACGGCGGTGGTCAGATCGCGGGGGTCGGTGAGGTGCAGCCGGGCGTCCAGCCAGCCACCGGGGTGGGCCCCGGACATGGACCGGGGGCTGCCGGCCCGCTCGCCGACGGCGACGATGCCGGTGCCGTGCGGCAGCCGGAGCGTACGGCGGTACGTCCGCCGCCCGCGCTCCCCGCTCATCTCCTCGACCCCGGGCACGGCCTCGCCGGCCAGCAGGTCGAAGACGGCACCGGACCGGTAGGGCCCCCGGTACGCGAGCCGCAACGGGATCCCGGCGCTCGGGGTGACCCGCCGGCCGCCCCGGCCCCCGTCGGGTGCGGTGGTCCGCAGCTCGGTCGGGGTGGCCGCGTACACCTCCCGGATGGTGTCGTTGAACTGCCGCACGCTGGCGAACCCGGACGCGAACGCGATCTCCGTGATCGGCAGTTCCGTCGTCTGCACCAGCACGCGTGCGGTGTGCGCCCGCTGGGCCCGGGCGAGGGCGACGGGCCCGGCACCGAGCTCGGCGGTCAGCTGCCGCTGCACCTGCCGGGCGCTGTAGCCGAGCCGCGCCGCGAGCCCGGCGACGCCCTCACGGTCGACGACGCCGTCCCCGATCAGCCGCATGGCCCGCCCCACGACGTCCGCGCGCACGTTCCACTCGGCCGACCCGGGCACGGCGTCCGGCCGGCACCGCCGGCAGGCCCGGAACCCCGAGCCCTGCGCGGCGGCGGCCGTCGCGAAGAACCGCACGTTGCGCCGCTTGGGAGTCACCGCCGGGCAGCTGGGCCGGCAGTAGATCCCGGTCGTCTCGACGGCGAAGAAGAACTCACCGTCGAAACGGGCGTCGCGGCTGCGTACGGCTTCGTAGCGTGTGTCCTCGTCCATCACGGTGTCCAGTCTCCGCCCTCCCGGTCCACGGGGCTGGCGGAAATCGGACGTGACGTCGGCAGCCGGCGCGGGCCGCCGCACCGGCCCGCGCGGCCGCCGCTAACGCCGTCGGCCCTGCTTCAGGTCCATCGCCGCCTTCCCCTCCGCCCCCCTCTTCTTCCACTCCCGCCGGAGCTCCGCGCGGAGCCGCGCGTCGGTCTTGGCGACGATCCACTGGTTCTCCCGCACGAGCTTGCGGTAGCTCTCCAGCCGGCGGACCGACAGGTCACCGGAGTCGAGAGCGGCCAGCACCGCGCACCCCGGCTCCGCTTCGTGCGCGCAGTCGTGGAAGCGGCACCCCCGAGCCAGTTCCTCGATCTCGGAGAAGACCTGCCCGACCCCGCTCCCGGCGTCCCACAGGCCGACGCCGCGCAGGCCCGGCGTGTCGATGAGGACGCCCCCGCCCGGCAGGGCGAGCAGGTTCCGGGTGGTCGTCGTATGGCGTCCCTTGCCGTCGGCGTCCCTGGTGGCCTGCACCTCCATGACCTCGGCGCCGAGGAGGGCGTTCGCGAGGGTCGACTTGCCCGCGCCCGACTGGCCGAGCAGCACCGACGTACCGCCCGAGACGGTGGCGACGAGGACGTCGAGTCCGTCGCCTTCCACGGCGCTGGTGGCCAGTACCTGGACTCCCGGCGCCGACATCTCGACGTCCTGCACGAGGTGCGCCCGCGTCGCCGGGTCCGGGACCAGGTCGGCCTTGGTGAGCACGACGAGCGGCTGCGCTCCGGACTCCCAGGCCAGGGCCAGGAAGCGCTCGACGCGCCCGAGGTCGAGCTCGGCCGCGAGGGACACGGCGACGATCGCGTGCTCGACGTTGGCGGCGAGGATCTGCCCCTCGGACCGCTTGGAGGAGGTGGAGCGCACGAACGCGGTGCGGCGCGGCAGATACGTGCGGACGTAGCGGGGGTTCCCGCCGGGTTCGACGGCGACCCAGTCGCCGGTGCACACGACCCGCAGCGGATCGTGCGGGGTGACGAACGCGGTGTCGGCCCGGACGACCCCGCCGGCGGTGACCACGTCGCACTGACCGCGGTCGACCCGGATCACTCGCCCGGGCAGCAGTCCTTCGGTGTCGTAGGGGGCGAACTCGTCCGCCCATGCCTCGTCCCAGCCGTAGGGAGCGAGTGCGGTGAAAACGGAAGCAGCAGAGCTGGAAGTCAAGGGGTGACCCTTCGAAGGGCGGCCCCGGCGAGGTGAGAGGTCGTCAGCCGGCGGCCACGGAGGTGGACTTGATGATCTGGATGCGAGCAGCGCTCATCGCAATGACAGCCATCGGTCGACACCTCCTCGGTCACACACTCGTCTCGGCACGGCGGCAGGGGGTGCCGTGTGAACCGCCGCAACAGTAGCCCGCAGCGACGGTGGCCCGTCAACCGGTTTTCGTACAGGCACGCCCGTTCAGCGCGAAGGCGTACGGCGGCGAGTTCGTTTCCTTCCAGGACGCGAGGAAGCCGAAGGTGAGGGTGGAGCCCGCCCGGACCGACTTGTTGTAGTCGGCGGCGGACGCCGTGACGCGGGAGCCGTTCTGGGCGACGTTCGCGTCCCACATCTGGCCGACCTGCTGGCCGTCCCGGAAGGACCAGGCGACCTGCCAGCCGTCGAGCGCGTCGGCGGTGGTGACGGAGACGGTGGCCTGGAAGCCGTCGGGCCACTGGCTGTCGAGGTGGTACGTGACCTCGCAGCCGGCCGGCTCGCTCTTGTCGGGCACCGGCTTGCTCGCGGCCGTGGACGAGGTGGTGCCCTGCGGCTCCGGATCCGGGTTCTTCCCCGTGCCGCGGGACTTCGTCGCGGTGGGGGTGGGCGTCGGGGAGGCGGCGGGCGAGGTGGTGAGCCCGGGCAGGGACGGTGCCGGGGCCGCGACCGGTGAGCTGTCGGCCGGGGCGTCACCACCCGCGGCGCCGTCGTGCGCGGACCCGAAGGGCATCAGCGACACCGCCAGCGCGAGCAGCGACACGAGCACGGCGGCGGCGAGGAGGCCGCCGCGCAGCATCCGCGCGCGGTTCGTGCCGTTCTTCGGCTCGCCGCCCTCGAAGTCGGCGCGCTCGGGGCGTCCCGCGCCCAGCCGCACCTCGGCCGCGCGGCGGCGGCGCTCCAGGTAGGCGAGGCCGCCCCAGCCGATGACGCCGCCGGCGAGGGCGGCGGGCAGCCCGCCGCCCTGCGGGCGCAGACAGGCGGCGGCCTCCGCGCAGTCCACGCAGGTGGCCAGGTGCCGCGAGAGGTCCGGCGGGACGTCGGCGGCCGGTGAGCGGGTGACCGCGTCGAGGAGACGGGCGTAGCTGCGGCACTGCGCGTCCATCGGGGTGTCGATGTGGGCGCGGTGGCAGCGGTCCCTGAACAGGCCGCGTACCTGGGCGAGTTCGTCGCCGGCCAGGTCGGGGTCGAGGCCGAGCCGGCGGGCCACCACGGACAGCGGCAGCGACTCCACCTCGGCCAGCCACAGCAGCGCCGCGTCCGGCTCCTGGAGGTCGCGCAGGGCACGCAGGGCGAGCGGGCGGCGCAGCGGGAGTCCGGTGTAGCGCGCGGCCTTGTCCGAGTTGAGCCACAGCCGCAGGTCCGGGTCGAGGTCGGTCCCCTGGCCGCCGGACTCCCAGGCCGCCGCCGTGGTGCGTACGGCGGTCAGCAGCAGCGGGATCACCGGCAGCCGGGGCCGGCGGCGGCCGCTGTTGCGGACGGCCGCGGTCCCGGCCGCGCGCACCTCACGGATTCCGAGCGCGAACGCCTCCGTGGCCAGCTGCGTCGCGGCGGCCGTACCGGCGGTGCACAGGTCCGCGTAGGAAAGCACCGCGTCCCAGCACTCGGAGAACAGCGCGGCCTCGGCGGCGTCCTTCGGGGTCGGCAGGTCGGGCATGGGTCTCCTGCATCCACAAGCGAGGTCAACTCACCATGACGGCAAAGGAGTTGGGGGGAACCTCGCGGCAGGGCAGGAGCCTTTCACGTTTTTCTCACAACTGACAAGCGCTGTGTTCAGTTGTCCTGACAGACCCCTGTGGAACCGGCCGCGGGGCACAACTCCAGCTTCATGTACGCAAGGAGACCATGCATCGACTCACCGTGCCCGGAGGTCACTCGAACCTCCGGCCCGGACCTCGGCTCACACCTCCGCCGTCTGCGCCGCCTCACGCGCCGGAAGGCTGTCCATGAAGGAGCTGACGGAGAAGACGGCGCGGCCGGGTCCGGGCGGGCCGTAGCCGGGGGGCGAGGACAGGCCGAAGTCGTCCATCGTCTGGCGATAGGCCTGGAGCAGCCGGATGTGGTACTCCAGCGGCGCGCCGTTCGGGTTGGCCTTGCCGAGCGGGGTGGTCGGCTCCGGGCACCAGGTGGTGAAGCGGGGCGTGATGCCGTGCGACATGAAGAAGCGCAGGCCCTCGGTGGTCGAGGCGATCGCCTCGTCGACCGTCTTGAACCCGAAGGGCTCGGCCATCTCCACGCCCGCCACGAAGTTGGGGATCACGTTGCGCGCGCCGAAGACGTCCGCCGAGTCCAGGATGCGCCTGTGCCACTCGTCCCGGCCGACGTACCGCTCCTTGCCCGGGCAGTACATCTTGAACAGGTACTCGTCCCACACCTCGTAGTTGGGGTGGTAGATCTGTACGCCGTAGTCCTTGAACCGCTGCACGTCGTCCTTGGGCAGCGCCTGCGCGACGACCTTGCCGATCCAGCGTCCCGGGAAGCGCTCCTCGATGGCCTTGGCGTAGTGGCCGTAGAAGTCGGCCTCGTCACGGCCCGAGACCGTCTTGGTGATCGCGCCGCCGGTGAGCGTGTAGGCGGTGGACGCCTTGGCGGTGTCGTACCGGTCGATGATCTCCAGCGCCTCCAGGACCTCCTCCACGTCCTTCACGCCGGTGTACGGCCGCCCGGCCGCCTTGTGCTGGCGCCAGTTGTGGTTGATGTCGCAGTACTGGCACTCCTCCTTGGCGCCGAAGTACTGGCAGACGCGGAAGACGGTGAGGTAGATCAGGTAGCCCCACTGGATGGTCGGGGCGACCTCCATGACCGACTTCCCGTTGGAGAGCGTGTGCCGGTAGTACTCGGGCATGGGCGGCACGCCGACGTCCGAGATGCGCTTCCCGTCGAGGTAGAGGCCGAGCACGCCGTGCTCGTCGGCGGCGACCCGGTAGGGCGAGGACGGGTTCACGCGCACGGAGACGACGGTGCGGCGCAGGTCGTACGGGCCGCCGGTGAGGATGATCTCCTCCGGCGGCCTGCGCAGCGCGGCCTCGCCCAGCTCCGGCAGGGTGCCGTGGTCGAAGGAGAAGATGAAGTAGGACTTCGGCTTGACCTCGCCGGACTCGTTGTCGCTCAGCGCGGACGGGTCGAAGGCCACGCCTCCTCGCAGCAGGTCCTCCTTGAAGACGGCTTCCCGCGGCACATGCGGGAATCGCTCCATCAGGTCTTCGACCAGTGCGGTACGGCTGCCCATCCCCACTCTCCTCCCGGTTCGGACGTTCGACTCCTCACGGTATGCCTTCGCCCGCGCGTCAGCCGTGCCGGGTCCCCCCACGGTGCGCGATGTGTCCCGGTACGGGGGTGTCCGGCGGCAGCGCCGGGTCGGGAACGGGGGCACCCCAGACCGAGGTCAGGGGCAGGGAGCCGGCCCACAGCCCGAGTTCCGCGTCCGGGCCGTCGCCGTCGTCGGGCGGCCCGGTGCGGATCTTGACGGAGGCGTGTTCGAGGGAGAGGGCGAGCAGGGTGGTGGCCGCGAGCTCCTTGCGGTTGGGGCGGCGGGCGTACGACCACTGCCCGGGCGCCGCGTGCTCGGTGAGGCGGCGCAGCCCCTCCAGCTTCTCCTCCGGGTCGGTGACCTCGCGGGCCTCGCCGTGGATCATCGCGCTGCGGTAGTTCACGCCGTGCTCGAAGACCGAGCGGGCGAGGACCAGGCCGTCGACGTGTGTGACGGTGACGCAGACCGGAGTGCCGCCGGCGAGGCTGCGGCTGGCCACGGACCCGTGGACGTAGAGCCGCCGTTCGTCCCGTCCGTAGACGGTGGGGACGACCAGCGGCCGCCCCTCGACCACCACCCCGAGATGACAGACGAAACCGGCGTCGAGGATCGCGTCCAGGTCGGCCCGGTCGAGACTGCCCTGCTCGCGCAGGCGGCGGTGGCGGGTGAGGCCGGTCAGCGGAAGGGCCGAGGGCAGCGGTTCAGGAGCCATGGACCCATAGGCTACTGATATCGCATGAATGTGGCTACGGAGTTTCGATATCGTCGATCATGGCGTCCATCGGATACGAAATCCGCAGTTCACGCTTCCTTCTCCAGCATCCGCGGATCCACCGCGTATGCCAGCCCCTCGCCCCTGACGAACCGTCCCGCCTCCTCCGCCACCACGCCGCCGAGGCGCGCGACCTCGTTGCCCTGGGAGCCGGCGAGGTGCGGAGTGACGAAGGCGTTCGGGAGGTCGTACAGGGGCGAGTCGGGCGGCAGCGGCTCGGGGTCGGTGACGTCGAGGATCGCGGTGAGGCGCCCCGTGCGCAGTTCGGCGGTCAGGGCCTCGTGGTCGACCAGGGCGCCCCGCGCGGTGTTGATCAGCACCGCTCCGTCGGGCATCAGGCCCAGTTCGCGGCGGCCGATCAGATGGCGCGTCTCCGGGGTCGCGGGGGCGTGCAGCGTCACGATGCCCGAGGTGCGCAGGAGGTCGTCCAGGGTCAGCAGCGGTACGCCGAGTGCGGCGGCCCCCGCCTCGTCCACGTACGGGTCGGTCAGGCTCGGGCGCAGGTCGAAGGGGCGGAGCAGGTCCAGCAGGCGGCGGCCGACGCGGGAGGCGCCGACGACGCCCACCCGGCGGCCGTGGTTGCCGACGCCGGGGACGACGTCCCAGCCGGGGAACGCGCGCCCCGTGCGCAGCCGGTCGCGGGCGCCGAGGACGTCCTTGCCGGCCAGCAGGATCATGGCGAGGGTGTACTCGGCGACCGGGATCGCGTTGGCGGCGGCCGCCGAGGAGACCTCGATGCCGCGCCGCCACACCTCGGGCGTGGTGAAGCCCTTGACCGACCCGGCCGAGTGCAGGACGGCGCGCAGCCCGGGCGCCGCGTCGAGCACCGCCGCGTCCAGGCGGGGGCAGCCCCAGCCGGTGACCAGGATCTCGGTGCGGGCCAGCGCGTCGCGGACCCCGGGATCGGTGAAGTCCCGGACCACCCGGGCCGGATCGATGTCCACGGACTCACGCAGCCGCGCCAGCACCTCCGGCGGGAACACCTGCGGAACGTTTTCGGCGGTCATGGCGAACAGCGCCTGGGGACGCTCGGGCAACGACGTGACCTTCCCGCTGGGCGGCACCCGTGCCGGGGCACGGACGCCAGGGGCACGGAAAACCGCGTGGAAAACGCTCTCTAAAGTAGGCGGGTGCGGGTGAGAGGGTCAACGCGCACACACTCCGCGGAGGGACGGCACGGCATGACGGACACGGTCACCAACTGGGCGGGCAACATCACGTACACGGCGAAGGAGGTGCACCGCCCGCACTCGCTCGACGCGCTCCGGGCCCTGGTGGCCGCGAGCGCGACGGTGCGCGTGCTGGGCAGCGGGCACTCCTTCAACGAGATCGCCGAGCCGGGCCCGGAGGGCGTCCTGCTCTCGATCGCCGGGCTGCCGCCGGTGCTCGACGTCGACACGGCGGCCCGTACGGTACGGGTCTCGGGCGGCGTCCGGTACGCGGAGTTGGCCCGCGCGGTGCACTCGCACGGCCTCGCCCTGCCCAACATGGCGTCCCTGCCGCACATCTCCGTCGCCGGTTCGGTGGCGACCGGCACCCACGGCTCGGGCGTGGCCAACGGCCCGCTCGCCTCCGCCGTACGGGAGGTGGAGCTGGCCGTGGCGGACGGGTCGGCGGTGCGGATCGCACGCGGCGACGACCGCTTCGACGGCGCCGTGACCTCGCTGGGCGCGCTCGGCGTCGTGACCGCCCTGACCCTCGACCTGGAGCCCGCCTACGAGGTCGAGCAGCACCTGCACACCGAACTCCCCCTGGAAGGGCTGGACTTCGGGACGTTCGAAACGATCATGGCGTCGGCGTACAGCGTGAGCCTGTTCACCGACTGGCGGGCGCCGGGCTTCCGTCAGGTGTGGCGCAAGCGGCGCACCGACCAGCCGCTGCCGGACTTCCCGTGGGCCCCGCCCGCGACCGAGAAGCTGCACCCGGTGCCCGGCATGCCGGCGGTCAACTGCACCGAGCAGTTCGGCGTACCCGGGCCCTGGCACGAGCGACTGCCCCATTTCCGGGCCGAGTTCGTCCCGAGCAGTGGCGCCGAGCTCCAGTCGGAGTACCTGCTGCCCAGGCCCCACGCCCTGGAGGCGCTGCACGCGCTCGACGCGATCCGGACGACGCTCGCACCCGTCACGCAGACCTGCGAGGTGCGCACCGTGGCCGCCGACAGCCAGTGGCTGAGCCCGGCGTACGGACGGGACACCGTGGCGCTGCACTTCACCTGGGTCGAGGACACCGAGACCGTGCTGCCGGTGGTGCGGCGACTGGAGGAGGCCCTGGACGCCTACGGCGCCCGGCCGCACTGGGGCAAGGTCTTCACCATGCCGGCGCCGGCGGTGCGGGGGCTGTATCCGCGGCTGGGCGACTTCCGGGCGCTGGCGGGGGCGCTGGACCCGGCGGGGAAGTTCACCAACGCGTTCGTGCGGGACGTGCTCGAGGGCTGATCTCCGCCACGCGTTTCGTGCGGGCCGCACCCTTGGGGACACTGGGCAGGGACTTTTACGGACCCCTTTCCTAACCCCTTGTCGAAAGTCCTCCGCTGGCCATAGCCTTGCGCCGCGCCGGAGAGTCCCGGCCGTGAGGGGAGTTCGATGAAGCGCGGCACATCACGGGACATCCGCACCGCGAACCGCTACGAGGTGCTGCGCCAGATCATCGCCCAGTCTCCCACCTCACGGCAGGAACTGGCGGCCGCCACCGGGCTGAGTCTCGCGACGGTCGCCACGCTCGTCGGCGAGCTGCTCGAGCTGCGGATGATCACCGAGGTCGGCTTCGAGGACTCGGCGGGGGGCCGCCCCCGCGGCCTCGTCGCCGTCAACGCCTCGGGCGGCGCCCTGATCGGCGTCGACATCGCGGAGACGTACGTCCATGTCGAGCTGTTCGACCTGGCGCTGAACGTGCTGGCCCGCGCCGAGGAGGACGTCCGTCCCGGCGAGAGCCTCCCCGAGCAGGTGGTCGGCCATGTGGCCGGCGCCGTCGGCTCGGTGATGGCACAGGCCGGGATCGAGGGCGCCCGGGTGCTCGGCGTCGGCGTGAGCGTTCCGGGCCAGGTCGACCGCGCGACCGGCTTCTCCGAGTACGCCCCCAACTGGGACTGGCACGACGTGCCACTGCTGGACCTGCTCACCGAGCACATCGCCTACCCGCTGTACCTGGACAACCCGCTGCGCGCGTCCGCGGTCGCCGAGCTGTGGTTCGGGGCCGCGCGCGGGCGCGGGGACGCCGTGGTGGTCAACCTCGGCACCGGCGTGGGCGCCGGACTCGTCCTGGGCGGCGCCCTGCACCGGGGTGTCAGCAACAGCGCCGGCGAGTGGGGCCACACCACGATCGTCCTGGACGGCCGGCTGTGCCGGTGCGGCAAGAACGGCTGCGTGGAGGCCTATGTCGGCGCGTCCGGCATCATGCTGACGCTGCGGGAGCTGAGCCCCGACAGCCCGCTGCTGCACACCGAGGACCAGACGGCCACCGTCGACGCGCTGGCGCGGGGACTGCGCACCGGCGACCCGGTGGCGCTCAAGGTGGTCCGCGACACCGTCAAGTACCTCGGCGCCGGGATCGCCGACCTGGTCAACCTGTTCAACCCCGAGGTGGTCGTGCTCAGCAGCTGGGTCGCGACCGCCCTCGGCGACCCCCTGATCACCGAGGTGCGCGAGGCCGTCGCCCGGCACGCGCTGCCGCGCCCGATGGCCGCCACCGAGATCGTCCTCTCCCCCATCCCCACCGACCCGGTGTGCCTGGGTGCGGCGACGTTCGCGCTGGAAGGGGCACTGCAGTCCGTCGGGCAGCGGCGCACCCCCGCGAGGAGCCGTACCGCACCACCTTCATGACGACGGAAGGGATCCTCCACTCCGCCGCCGGCGACCCCTGAACCGGCGGTTCTCAACCCCCTTGCGCCATCCGTCCGTTCGGCATCCCGAACCGTAGACAACGCTTCGTGCAGACTTCGTCCAACCCCTTGCCGAAGGATTGGCCGAAGATTAACGTCCCCGCACCGCACCGCATTTCGAGCCACGTCGCGCTGAAGCCGTGGAGCCGCAGCCGTATTCGAGACAAGGACGTCAGCATGTCGGCAATGAGCAACAGCAACTGGTCCCGCCGATCCCTCTTCCGCGCCGCCGCGGGCATGGCCGCCGCCGGCACGCTTGCCGCGTGCGGCAGCAACAACGGCCGCGTTGGGAGCGGAGGTTCGGGCCCGCAGCTCACCCAGTACTTCCACGCCTACGGTGAGGCCGGGACGGAGCAGGCCCTCAAGCGGTACGCGGCGGCGTACAAGAAGGCCGACGTGAGCACCAACTGGATCACGGGCAACAACTTCGAGTCTGCGCTCTTCGCGGCCCTGCTCACCAAGAAGGCGCCCGACGTCTTCGAGTTCCACCCGCAGCTGCAGCTCGTCAAGAGCGGCCAGGTGGCCGACCTGAGCGACCTGATCGACCCGGTCAAGGACGACTTCAACCCGAACGACATCAAGTCCCACACGGTCGACGGGAAGATCTACGGGATACGGATGATCGACGACCCGCAGTTCTTCTACTACCGCAAGTCGATGCTGGAGAAGGCGAAGGTCGACGTCCCGACCACGCTCGACGAGCTGATCGAGGCCGCCGCCAAGCTCACCACCGGCAAGGTCAAGGGCGTCTTCCTCGGCAACGACTTCACCGCGATCCAGAACCCCATCATCTGGTCCGCCGGCGCCGACACCATCAACGAGAAGAACGAGATCGCCTACCACACGGACGGCGTCGCCGGGGGCCTCAAGCAGCTTCGCAAGCTGTTCACCAGCGGCAACGTGCTCCTTGACGCACCGACCGACTTCTGGGACCCCTCCTCGCTCAACCAGGGCCTGTGTGCCATCCAGTGGGGCGGCATGTGGTCCATGCCGGCCATGCAGAAGGCGCTCGGCGACGATCTCGGAATCTTCCCGTTCCCGAAGATCGGCAGCGCCGGCAGGCAGTCCGTCTACAACGGCGGCTGGTCGATCTTCGTCAACGCCAAGGGCAAGAACGTCGACGCGGCCAAGGAGTACGTCAAGTGGCTGTGGATCGACCAGAAGAAGTACCAGGAGGACTGGGCCACGTCGTACGGCTTCCACATCCCGCCGCGCACCTCGATCGCCAGCGGGGCCACCAAGCTCAAGTCGGGCCTGCCCGCCGAGGGCGTGAAGCTCTTCACCGACTACGGCCACTTCGACAACATCTCCTACGACCAGACCATGCAGACCGCGTTCGCCGAGGTGATCGCGTCCTCCGTCCGCAAGAACGGCAACCCGGAGGCGGCGCTCGACACCTGCGACAAGAAGGTCAACGTCGAACTGAAGAAGCTGTTCGGATAGGCGGCCGGGAAGACCACGCCATGTCGACCACCACCACACGCGGGGTCGCCCAGCCCGCCCCGGCCAAGGCCTCCCAGGCCCGGCCGCGGCGGGGCCTGCGGGGCAACGCCACCCTCAACTTCTGGCTCTTCACCGGGCCGTTCCTCATCGGCCTGGTGATCTTCGTCTTCGTGCCGATCGGCTGGAGCCTCTGGCTCAGCTTCTTCGACGCCCGCTACACCGTCACACCGAGCCATTTCATCGGCTTCGACAACTACAAGCAGATCCTGACCAACAGCAACTTCCCCGCCTCGCTGCTGACGTTCACCGTGTTCGCCGCGTTCATCGTGCCGACCACCTGGGCGCTGTCACTGGGGCTGGCGCTGCTGGTGAACCGTCTGCGGTTCATGCGGGCGTTCTTCCGGTCGGTGTTCTTCCTGCCGACCGCCGTCTCCTACGTCGCCGCCGCGCTGATCTGGAAGATGTCCATCTTCAGCGGCGTCCGCTTCGGTCTGATGAACACGGTCCTCGGCTGGTTCGGCGTCGACAACATCGCCTACCTGGCCAACCCCAGTCCGCCCTGGTACTGGCTGGTCATCGTGACCCTGCGCCTGTGGATCCAGTCCGGCTTCTACATGATCCTTTTCCTGGCGGCACTGCAGAACATCCCGGCCGAGCTGTACGAGGCCGCCGCCATCGACGGCGCCAAGTCGGGCTGGCAGACCTTCCGGCACATCACGCTGCCGCAGCTGCGCGCCACCTCGACCGCGGTGATCCTGCTGCTGCTCATCGCCGCGTACCAGGCGTTCGACGAGTTCTTCAACATCATCGGGCAGAAGGCGACCTGGGCCCAGACACCGCTCATGGAGCTCTACAAGACCGCCCTCGGCACGAGCCAGGACTACGGCGCCGGCAGCGCGGGCGCGGTCATCCTGTCGCTGCTCATCTGCCTCGTCACCCTGATCCAGGGCAAGTTCATGGGCTTCGGAAGGGGGGAGGATTCCAAGTGACCACCACCGCACCTCAGGTCGGCAAGCAGCGCAAGAAGGGCCGGGGCCCCCTCGGCAACACGGGGCTGTACATCGCCGTCGGCATCGCCGCCCTGCTCTTCCTGATCCCCTTCTATCTGATCGTCCGCAACGCCCTCTCCACGGATCCGGAGATCACGGGCGAGAACTGGAAGCTGCTGCCCTCCTTCCAGTGGGGCAACATCTCCGAACTCTTCGACGACCCCACGGTCGACTTCGGCCGCTCCATGTTCAACTCGCTGGTCGTCGCCCTGCTGACCACGTTCGGCACCCTCCTGGTGTGCTCCCTGGCCGGTTACGGTCTCGCCCGCATCCCGTACAAGCACGCCAACAAGGTCTTCTACGGGGTCCTGGCGACCCTGATGGTCCCGACGGCCGTCACCTTCGTGCCCAGCTTCGTGCTCGTGTCGTCCCTCGGCTGGGTGGACACCTACCGCGGTCTGATCATCCCGGGCCTCTTCAGTGGTTTCACCTGCTTCCTTTTCCGGCAGTACTTCCTGGGATTCCCGAAGGAGCTGGAGGAAGCGGCACGGGTGGACGGGCTCGGCTACTGGGGCGCGTACTGGCGGATCGTCGTGCCCAACTCGCTGAACTTCTTCGCGGCGATCGCCACGATCACCTTCATCAGCGCCTGGAACTCCTTCCTGTGGCCGCTGGTCATCGGCCAGGACCCGAGCTCCTGGACCGTCCAGATCGCGCTCTCCTCCTTCATGACCAACCAGACCGTCAACTTCCATCTGATCTTCATGGCCACCGCCATCTCCATCCTGCCCCTCGTCTTCGTGTTCCTCTTCCTCCAACGCTGGCTGGTCCAGGGGATCGCGCAGACCGGCATCAAGGGCTGACGCCCTCCACTCACGACCTGGAGACCGATGTCTTTCCGCACCACGGCCACCGATTACGTAGAGGACGTCTCGCCGGGCAGCGGGGCCCTCCCGCCCCGCGCCTGGTACGCGTCCTCGGGCGCCAAGTCCCTGTCACTGAACGGTAGTTGGCGGCTGCGCATGTCGCCGACCGCTGACGCCGAGGACGACTCGTTCGCCGAGCCGGGGTTCGACGCCGGGGGCTGGGCCGAGGTCACGGTCCCGGGTCACTGGGTGCTCCAGGGCGACGGCGCCTTCGGCCTGCCCGTCTACACCAACCACCTCTACCCCTTCCCGGTGGACCCGCCACGCGTCCCGACGGAGAACCCGACCGGCGACCATCTGCGCGTCTTCGACCTGCCGGAGGACTGGCCGGACCTTTCCGACGGCGGTGCGGTGATCCGCTTCGACGGTGTGGAGTCCTGCGCCCGCGTCTGGCTCAACGGCACGGACATCGGCGAGTTCAAGGGCTCGCGGCTGCCGCACGAGTTCGCGGTCGGGCATCTGCTGAGGCCGAGCGGCAACGTGCTGGCCGTCCGCGTGCACCAGTGGTCGGCCGGCTCGTACCTGGAGGACCAGGACCAGTGGTGGCTGCCCGGCATCTTCCGTGACGTGACACTGCTGCACCGCCCGGCCGGCGGCGCACTCGACTTCTTCGTGCACGCCTCCTACGACCACCGCACGGGCGAGGGCACCCTGCGCGTCGACTCCGACGTCGACGGGCGGGTGTCCGTGCCCGCCCTGGACATCGATGTCGAGACCGGCACCCCGGTGACCGTCCTCGTCGAGGCATGGACCGCCGAGACGCCGAGGCTCTACGACGGCGTCCTCGTCACCGAGGGCGAACGCGTGCCGCTGCGCATCGGCTTCCGGACGGTCGTCCTCGAGGACGGCCTCGTCAAGGTCAACGGCAGGCCGCTGCTCTTCAAGGGCGTCAACCGGCACGAGTGGCACCCGGAGCGGGGCCGCGCACTCGACCTGGACACCATGCGCGAGGACGTGCTGCTGATGAAGCGGCACAACCTCAACGCCGTCCGCACCTCGCACTATCCGCCGCACCCGGCCTTCCTCGACCTGTGCGACGAGTACGGCCTGTGGGTGATCGACGAGTGCGACCTGGAGACCCACGGCTTCACCGAACAGGGCTGGCGGGACAACCCGGTCGACGACGACCGCTGGACCCCGGCCCTCCTCGACCGCGCCGCGCGGATGGTCGAGCGCGACAAGAACCACCCGTCGGTGGTCATCTGGTCGCTCGGCAACGAGGCCGGCACCGGACGCGGCCTGACCGCCATGGCCGAGTGGATCCGCGGCCGTGACTCCTCGCGTCTCGTGCACTACGAGGGCGACATCAACTGCCGTGACACGGACGTCTATTCGCGCATGTACGCCGCCCACGCCGAGGTCGAGAGAATCGGGAAGGAACTTGACGGCGGCACGCACAGGCGGCGCGAACTCCCCTTCATCCTGTGCGAGTACGGCCACGCCATGGGCAACGGCCCGGGCGGCCTGGCCGACTACCAGCGGCTGTTCGAGGCCCACGACCGGCTTCAGGGCGGCTTCATCTGGGAGTGGATCGACCACGGCATCACCCACCCGGAGCTGGGCTTCGCCTACGGCGGCGACTTCGGCGAGGAGCTGCACGACGGCAACTTCGTCTGCGACGGGCTGATCTTCCCGGACCGCAGGCCCTCCCCGGGCCTGCTGGAGTTCAAGAAGGTCATCGAGCCGGTCGGCATCGAGTCCGACCACTCGGACGGCACCGTTCGCGTCACCAACAAGCGTGACTTCGCCGACCTGTCCGACCTCGCCTTCGAGTGGTCGTACCAGGTGGACGGCGAGACGGCCGGCACGGGCAGGCTGCCGGTCCCGGCGCTCGCACCCGGCGCGTCGGCCGAGGTGAAGCTGCCGGAACCGCCCGTGGAGGTGCGGGGTGCCGAGACAGGATGGACGGTACGGGCACTGCTCGCGGCGGACACCGCCTGGGGACCGAAGGGCCACGAGGTGGCGTGGGGCCAAGTCCCGGTCGCCGCACGGCCGTTGCCCGCCGTCGCGCCGACCGACGGACCGGCTCTCGGCGACCGGGTGATCACCCTCGGCCCGGCCTCCTTCGACGCCCGCACCGGCGCGCTCAGGACCATCGGCGGTGTCGAGGTGAGCGGGCTGCGCCTGGACGTGTGGCGGGCCACCACCGACAACGACGCGGGCGCCGAATGGCAGTCCGAGACCCGCTGGGCGACGGTCTGGCGCACGTACGGCCTGCACCGCATGCGGCACCGCCTCGACGCCGTGGAACTGGGCGACGACGCGCTGACCGTGCGGACCCGGGTAGCGCCGGCCGCCTGGGAGTTCGGCCTCGGCACGGTGTACCGCTGGACGTCGGACGGCAACCGGCTGAGGCTGACGGTGTCCGTGAGCCCGGACGGCGACTGGACGATGCCGTTGCCACGGCTCGGCGTCCGCTTCGGGCTGACGCGGGCCGACGCCGTGCGCTGGTTCGGCGGCGGTCCCGGCGAGGGCTATCCGGACACCAAGTCGGCTTCCAGGCTGGGTCGTTGGGAGTCCACCGTGGACGGCCTGCAGACGCCCTACGTACGTCCGCAGGAGAACGGCGCGCGCGCCGATGTCCGCTGGGCGGAGATCGGCGGGCTGCGCGTCGAGGGCGACCCGGAGTTCTCCTTCAGCACCCGGCGCTGGACGACCGAGCAGCTGGACGCGGCCGCCCACCTCACCGACCTCACGCCCGGCGACAAGGTCTGGGTCAACCTCGACCACGGCCTGCACGGCATCGGCTCGGGTTCCTGCGGCCCGGGCGTGCTGCCGCAGTACCACCTGACGGCCGAACCGGCGGAGTTCTCCTTCGTGTTCACGGAGATCAGTTGAGCGTCACGGGAAGCCGTTCACGAGGGGCGCCCTGACCGCCGTATCGGGGTGAACAGGGCCGCACCCGCGACCAGTACGCAGCAGCCGCCCGCCACCAGGCTCACCGGCGCCGTCCCCCGGTGCTCCGCCGACCAGGTCAGGACGGCGGCGCCGAGCGGGGCGGCGGAGTACTGGAGGGTCCAGAAGGCCGAGGTGACGCGGCCGAGCAGGGCCTCGGGGGTGATCTCCTGGCGCAGTGACATGGAGCAGGTGCCGGCGATCCCGACGCAGGCCAGGAAGGCCGCGCTCAGCGCCGCGACGAGAGGGACGCCGCGCACCTGGCCCAGGCCCGCGAAGGCCAGTCCGCACACGGCGACGGCGCCCGTCCAGGTGCGTCCGAAACCGAGCCGGCGCCGGATGCGGGCGACCAGCAGCGAGCCGGCGATCGTGCCGAGCGCGCCGCACGCCATGACGGTGCCGACCGTCCCGTCGTCGTGGCCGAGGTCGTGCTTGAGGTGGTAGATGACCAGGTCGGTCAGGCCGAGCGTGAAGAAGCTGAAGACGCAGAGAAGGGCGGTGAGGGAGCGCAGGACCGGGTGGCCGCGGAGGAAGGAGACGCCCGCGCGCAGATCCCGCCACAGGCTGCCGCCCTGCCGCGCACGGTCGTCGGCGGGGCGGGGGCGGAAGCGTACGAGCAGCATGCAGGCCGCGGACACCCCGAAGCTGGCCGCGTCCACGCCGACCGCGGCGGCCGGCCCGGTCCACCCGGCGACGACTCCCGCGCCCAGCGGCCCCAGCACCCCGGCCGCGGCGGCCGTGGCGTTCAGCCGGCCGTTGGCCTCGGTCAGCCGCTCACCACCGACCAGACTGCGCACGACGGTCACATAGCCGACCGCGAAGAGCATGCCGACGGCCTCGCACAGCGGCAGCACGACGTACAGGAGCCAAATCCGCGCCCCGAACAGCCAGACCACCGGGACGACTCCGTACAGCACCATCCGCACCACATCGCAGGCGATGAGAAGCCTGCGGCGGTCGGCCCGGTCCACCAGGGCCCCGGCGAACACGGCCGCGCCCACGGCCGCCACCGATCCGACGGCCGTCAGCAGCCCCATCCGGGCGACCGATCCGGTGGCCTCGAGCACCAGCAGGGGCAGGGCGATCAGGGCGAAGGAGTCACCGAGGACGGAGAGGGTCTGGGCGGCCCAGAAGATGCCGAAGTCCTTTTGGCGCCAGAGGGGTTGACCGGTGGCGGACCGTGCGCCGTCGAGCGTCCGTCTGCCGGGCTCGCCGTCGCGTCTGCGCGCCTCATGCGCCATGTGTCCCCCCGTTCCCTGTGAACTCGTCCTGCGATGTTCCCTCAACTGACCTGTCAGGTCACACTGGTTGACACCGAACATGAGCAACGTTCAGGTTCTCGGCGCTCGTTCCTCCCCCACTTCCCCACTCCCCCGACCGGAGACACCCCCACCATGAGACGACTCATCGGCACCCTCGCGGCCGCCGCGCTCGCCCTCGCGGGTCTGACGGCCACCGGCACGGCGGCCTCCGCGGACGCAGCCGCGGACGCGGCGGCCACCGGCTCGTTCAATGTGCTCACGTACAACGTCGCCGGCCTCCCGGAGGGCCTCAGCTCCAGCCATCCGGCGGCCAACACCCCGCTGATCTCACCGCGGTTGGGGTCCTACGACATCGTGAACGTCCAGGAGGACTTCAACTACCACGCGGCCCTGTACGCGGACGACAACCACCCCTACCGCACGGCGACGAGTGGTGGCGCGGGGATCGGCGACGGCCTCAACACCCTCTCGGACTTCCCCTTCGAGGACTTCGAGCGGGTGAAGTGGAATGACTGCACGGGCACCAACTGCCTGACCCCGAAGGGCTTCTCGCTGGCGCGGGTGCGGCTGGCCGAGGGCGTGTTCGTCGATCTGTACAACCTGCACCCCAACGCGGACGACACCGACGACGCGCTGGCCGCGCGCCGCGCCAACATCGAGCAGCTCTCGGAGTTCATCCGGGCGAACTCGGCGGGCAACGCGGTGATCGTGATGGGCGACACCAACACGCGGTACACGCGCACCGGCGACAACATCCGCACCCTGGTCGACGGCAACGGCCTGACGGACGCATGGGTGCAGCTCGTCAAGGGCGGCACGGCGCCGGCGCAGGGCGCCGATCCGCTGCTCTGCCCGACGACGGCCCCGGCCAACGACTGCGAGGTCGTGGACAAGGTCCTCTACCGCGGCAGCAAGCTGCTCTCGCTCGACGCGACCCGCTACAACGACGAGTGGGCCAAATTCCTGGACGCCGCAGGCGGCAACCTCTCCGACCACTTCCCGCACACGGTGGACTTCTCGTACGCCCTCAACTCCTCGTTGCGGGCGAGTGACTTCTTCGGCGGTCCGCACGGCACGGCCTTCACCGACGCCGACGGCCTGCCGGCGACACCCGCGCCCCGCACGCTCACCCTGCGCGGCGGCGCCCGCCTGGACGCGGTGTCCCTCACCCATGACGGCGGCACGACCCTGACCCACGGCGGCACGGGCGGCACGGCGGCGTCCCTGACCCTCGCCTCCGGCGAACACCTCACCTCGGTGAAACTGACGGAAGGCCAGAAGGACGGCCACACCCGGATCTTCTCGGCCGCCTTCACCACGGACAGGTCCCGCACCCTCTCGTCCGGCACCCCCACCTCCGACAGCACGACCTTCACGGCCCCGGCCGGCTGGCAGATCGTCGGCTTCACGGGCCGCGCGGCCGACGAGATCGACAAGCTGGGCGTCCTGTACGCCCCGATCCGCTGACGCCGCCTCCGCCGAAGCCCTCCGCGTAAAGCAGTCGCCCGGCGGGCGGAGTCCTTCCTACACTAGGGCCGAACCTAGACCCCCTAGGTTCGGCCCTCCCAGGAAGGCGTCTCCATGGCCAGAGCGGGGCTCACCCCCGATCGCATCGTCGCCACCGCCGCCGACCTCGCCGACGAGGTGGGGTTCGAGAATGTCTCGCTCTCCGCGCTCGCCCGGCACTTCGGGGTCAAGGACGCGAGCCTGTACTCGCACGTCAGGAACCTTCAGGACCTGCGTACGCGGATGGCGCTGCTCGCCGGGGCCGAGATGATCGACCGGATCGCGGCGGCCGTCGCCGGGCGGGCCGGCAAGGACGCGCTGGCCGCCTTCGCGGGGGCCTACCGGGAGTTCGCGCTGGAGCGGCCGGGACGGTACGCCGCGACGCAGATCCGCATCGACCAGTCGCTGGTCGTCGACTCCCCGGTCTTGCGGCGCACCGCCGAGATCACCTACGGCATGCTCCGCGCCTACGGCCTCGAGGAGCCCGATCTCACCGACGCCGTACGCCTGTTGCGCAGCACCTTCCACGGCTACTGCGCCCTGGAGGCCACCGGCGGCTTCGGCGCCCCGCGCGACGTGCGCAAGTCCTGGGACAAGGCCGTCGACGCCCTGCACATCACGCTCGAGCACTGGCCTCGCGAGGACACGGACAACCATGGAGGAGAAGGACACCCATGACCGACATCCACTACGACGTCCAAGGATCGGGGCCCGTCCTCCTCGTGGTCCCGGGCGGCGCCGGCCACCCCATGGGCCTCGACCGGATGACCGACGTGCTCGCCGGCCGGTTCACCGTCGTGACGTACGACCCCCTCGGGCTCGCCCACGGGCGGCTCGGGGAGCCTGTGCCCGACCAGCGGGTGGAGGGGTGGAGCGACGGGGCGCGGCGGGTGCTCGACGACGTGCTGCCCGAGGGCGAGTCGGCGTTCGTCCTCGGGACCAGCTCCGGCGGGATCGCCGTCCTCGACCTGCTCGCCCGCCATCCGCGGCGGCTGAGTCACGTCGTCGCGCACGAGCCGCCGTGTGTGGGAGTGCTGCCGGACGGGGCGCTGCAGCTGGCCCGGTTCCGGGAGGTGTACGACACCTATCGGGCGGCCGGGCTCCAGGCCGCCGGTGCCCGGCTCGGCGCCGTACTGACGGAGACCGAACCCGAGCCGCATGTCGATCCTCAACCCCTGACGGGCGAGGAGGAGTTGGTCAACCCCATGGCCCTCTTCCTCGCACATGTCCTGCGGAACTTCACCGCCCACGCCCCCGACCTCACCGCCCTCACGAGCTCCTCCACCCGCCTCACCCTCGCCGCCGGCTCCGACTCACGCGGTCAACTCCTGCACCGCACCGCGCAGTTCCTCTCCGGTGAGACCGGAAGCCGTTTCGTCGAGTTCCCCGGCGGGCATGTCGGCGTGGCCGAGCATCCCGTGGACTTCGCCGGACTGCTCGCGGAGACACTCGTTCCGGTCGGCGACTCACAGGCCCCGCAGACCACTTAGACTGGAATCTTCGCGGAAGCCACGTGCAACCCCGGGGGGAGGGAGCACGCCTTGTCTCAACAGCAGCTGGGACGCCGTCCCTTGAGAACCGACCGTACGACACCACCGGAACCCGGCGGGCCCAGCGACACCGCGCGCTTCGTCGGCTGGCTGGGGAGTCTCGGGTGTGCGGCGGCCGGGTACGGGGTGTTCCAGTTCCTGTTCGGGGTGCTGCCCGACTCCCTCGGCGGGCAGCCCGCCCGGTATCTGGTCGCCGGGGTCAGCGGGATCGGGACGGGCGTGGCCGCCTGGCTGGCGGCGGCGCTGGTCCGGGCCCGGGGCGCGGCCGGCCCGGCCCGGCCCCTCGTCCGTGTCCCCGCCGCCGCGGAGCGTCCCTCACCCGGCCCGCTCCCCGAGGTGTTCGCCTCCGCATACGGCACGCTCGTCGAGAAGGCGGCCGTGGTCGACGACCCGGACCGCGGCCGCCTCACCGGCTGGTCGCACTCCCTCAGCGAGTCGGGGCCGTTCCGGCCCACCTCGGTCGGCACCGCCTACGGCCTGCACATCATGCTCGACCTCGGCGTGCCCGACGGCCGGCTGCGCACCGGCGACCTGGTGGACACGCTGTGGCGGCTCAGGCTGCCCGGCGGTGGCTGGTCGGCGCGGTCGCAGGGAGCCGAGGCCCGCCCCGAGGTGACGGCGCTGGTGCTGGGTGCGCTGGCCCGGGCCGGCGTGTCCGGCGAGCGGCTGGCGGCGGAGGTGGGCCACTGCACGGACGGGTTCACCCATGAACTCGACCGCGCCGGGCGGGAGTCGACGCATGTCGTGACGACCGTGCTGCGCGGACTCATGCGCGCCGCGCCCGACGCCGCCGTACTGCCGCTGCTGCGCGAGGCCCTGGCCGACGGCGCGATCAGCGACGCCCGCCGTGAGCACCTGCGCTGCTGGGGCTACCGGCTCGATGCGCCGTACGGGCTGCCGTCCGCGCTGCACACCGCGCAGGCCGTGGTGGCGCTGGACCGGGCGGCCCGCGTCCTGGGCGAGGACGAGGCCGTGCGCGCCACCCGGGAGGACGGCGTCCGCTGGCTGCTGACCTGCACGGACACTCCCCATCACCGGTGTCAGGATCTACGGAACCTGCGCGAGGAGGTGCGCCGGCCACGTACCGACGACCCCTCGCGCCACGAGGTGCTGAATGTACGGCACTTCACCGCCTCCTGGCTGGTCCGCGCCCTGATGACACCCGGTGCCCGCGAGGTCGCGGCACAGGACGGGCTTCAGGAGGCATGGCGGGAGCGGCTGGACGGGGCCGCAGCCGCGGTGTGGGCCGGGCAGAGCGACGGCATCTGGTCCTGGGGGCGGCCCGACGGCGGTGAACTGCGGCAGCCCATGTGGATGACCTATCAAGGACTTTCGGCGCTGCGGGCCCATGCCGTATGGATGTATCAGCCGGAACAATGAACCCGGGCCCTGGGCGACCGGGGCCGGAGGCGGAGGAAAGTGCATGGGCGGTCGGCAGGTTCTGGAGGCGCGGCGGCTGCTGACCAGGACGCTGGACGGTGATCTGCCCGAGCACGAACTGGTCGCGGCGGCCCGCTCCGTCGTCGCCGAACTCGGCTCCCCCGAGCGGCTGCTGGAACTGGTCACCGATCTCGCCTCCGGGGAGGGCGATCCGGAGGGCTGCGCCCGGTTGTCGTACCGGCACGTCCTCGGTTTCGACAAGCTGCTGCTCGTCGACGACGGACCGCGCCACATGCTCCGCGTCCACCTGTGGCACCGGGGTGCCGGTGCGATCGGCGAGGAGGACGTGCACAACCACCGCTCGGCTCTCGCCTCGTACATCGCCCGCGGGCGGCTGTCGATGGAGCTGTACGAGGTCGGACACGGTGATGGCACAGGCATCCCCACCGCCCGTTACGAGGAGTCGCTGTCCGAGCGGACGGCGGACTGGCTGCTGGAGCCGGTCGGCCCGGCGCGGCTGCGGCTGACCCATGTGGGGCAGTACGCGGCCGGCAGCGCGTACGCCCTGCCGGCGCACACCCTGCACCGGGCCTGGTGCGACACGGACGTGCCGACGGTGACCCTGTTCCTGGAGACGGGACCCGAACGACGGCCGCACACCGATGTGTTCACGGCGGCGGGCCCGCATCCGGGAGCGGTGGCGAAGGTGCCGCTCGGCGTGGACGACTATCTGGGAGCGCTCAGCGGGCTCGCCGAGCTGCTCAGGAAGTCGTAGAGGGCGGCGCGGGGAAGCTGCTCAGGATGTCGTGAACGCCTGGTCCACGATGCCGAGGTTGTACTCGTCGATGTCGACCGTGGTCAGCTCCGAGCGCGTCAGCCAGACGTGGTCCTGGTCGGGCCGGGGCAGGGTGATGTGCCGGCTCAGCGGCCTGACCAGGAAGTTCTCCTGCCAGTTCTTGACCTCGTGGCCGCGGTACTCGCTGAGGAAGGACGACTCGCCGACCTTGCGGACGACCTCGCCGAGGAGCCCGGTCTCCTCCTTCAGCTCGCGCAGCGCACCGTCCTGGGCGCTCTCGTCCGGTTCGAGCTTGCCGCAGGGGACGCCCCAGACGCGAGGCAGGAACTTCTCCGTCTCGCTGCGGCGGACCAGCAGCACCCTGCCGTCGTCGTCCATCACGACGGCGGCCGCCAGTCGCTTGTCGCCGGGGATGTCCATGTCCATGGTTCCTCGGTCCCTTGCCGGAGATGAGTCCAAAGGGTCTGATACCCACGAAAGCATCCACCGTACCAAGGAGTCACCGTCCGGCGCTGTGAGCCGGGTCGCTCCTTCGGGCCCGTGCGTCGACTTTCGCGTACGACGGTGCCGTGCCCTGCGGAGTCCGGCCGGCCCGGACGTCCGCGACCGTCTCCAGGGCCGCGCCCAGGGCCCGCCGGTACAGCAGCGAGCCGAGGCTCACACGCCGTACGCCGAGGCCGGCGAGCTGGGGAAGCGTGGGACCGGTCGGCGAGTAGAGGATGTTGAGGGGGAGGTCGCCCAAGTGCTCGACGAGACGGGCGATTTCGCGTGGGTCCGTCAGTCCGGGGACGAACACCCCGTCGGCGCCCGCCTCCCGGTAGGCGTCGAGCCGGGGCAGCGTGCCCTCTCCGCCGCCCGACCAGTAGGTGTCGGTACGGGCGTTGACGAAGAGGCCGGGTGCGGCGGCCTTCACCGCGGCGATCTTCGCGGCGTGCCGCTCGACGGGGCCGAGCCCGTCCTCCAGGTTGATGCCGACGGCCCCGACGGCTGCCAACTGGCGCGCGAACTCCGCCACCTCGTCCGGGACTTCACTGAATCCGCCCTCCGCGTCGACGGACAGGAGGAAGGGCGCCGTGCCCAGGGTGAGCGCGAGCCGCAGGGTCTCGTCGCGTGTCGCGGACGTCCCGTCGGGCAGGCCGGCCGCCGCGGCGACGCCCAGACTGGTCGTCGCGACGGCACGGAAGCCCTCGGCGGCGAGCGCCATGGCCGAGGCGTGGTCCCAGGCGTTGGGCAGGAGCAACGGCTCGGCGGCGTGGTGCAGATCGGCGAACTCGCTCATGACAGATCGCCCACCGAATCGGCGTAGTACGTCGATCCCTTGAGGTGCAGGGCCAGTTCGCGGAAGCTCCAGCCCTCGCCGGGCGAGCGGTCGAGCTGCTCGTCGGTGAGGGCGTCGAGGCGGTTCGCCCAGATGCGGGCGAGGCGGATCAGACGGCTGCGGGCCTCGTCGAGGTCGGCCTGCGTGAAGGGCGCGAGGTCCGCCTCGGTCGTCACCATGGAGGCGTGCCAGTGGTCGGGCTGCGGCACTTCGCCCGCCAGCCGGGCCTCCAGCTCGGCGAGGTGGTCGACCAGATGATCGGCGACCCGGCGGACCGCCTTGTGCGGGGTGTAGACGCGATCGTCGACATGGGCGGGCCTGCCGTCCCAGCTCGTCCAGGTGGCGGCCAGTTCCAGGACGTGCCCCACCATGCCGGTGACGGCCTGGGCGGGGGTCTCCTGCGGGTTCTCGGTCATACAGGCACGCTAAGGCCGCATCACTTCGGCGCCGGCCGAAGTGTCCTGACCCGCCTCAGCCCGCGCGTTCCGCCGCGCTCCGCTCCACGCAGAACTCGTTGCCCTCCGGGTCGGCGAGGACGACCCAGCCCTTGCCGTCGTCGGTGCGCCGGTCGTCGAGGAGGGTGGCCCCCAGGGCGAGCAGGCGGGTGACCTCCTCGTCACGGGTGCGGTCCTGGGGCTGAAGGTCCAAGTGCAGCCGGTTCTTGGCCTTCTTGCCCTCCGGCACGGTGACGAAGAGCAGGCCCGCGTCAGCGATCAGCGCCTCCGGGTCACCGGGATGGTCGTCCTCGTGCAACGGCCTGTCCAGGACCTGCGACCAGAACGAGGCGAGAGCGTGGGCGTCGGTGGAGTCGAACGTGGTGTGGCGAATCGTGGAGGTCATGGGAGGGATTCTCAGACGCGCCGATCGGCCACAGCAACCGAGATTCGGTTCACCGGCCGTCCGGTGCCACGACCTCCACTCCGGAGCCAACCCAACGGACACCAGCCTCGGACCCGTCGCCCCACCGTACGGTCAACTCCCGCTCCCCGTCGGCCCGTACACTCACCGCCTCCCCGAGAGGCACCGAATCCGGCTCTCCGGTCAGCCGGGCCAGGGCGACGAACAGGGTGTCTCCCTCACCGGTGACCCCGGCGACCCCGGCGACCCCCGTCGGCGTCTCCGACAGGCCCACGGCAGGCAGCAGTTCCGCGCGCACCCCCTCCGAAGCCGCCCACCCCGTCACACGCACCGGCGTCCCGGGCCGCGCGCCCGCGACGAGATGAGCCCGTACCTCCACGGCCCCCTGCACGAGCACCACGCTGGTCACCCGCGCTCCCCCGCCCGCCGTGTGCCGGGAGGCCACCCAGCCGTCGCCCACACCCAAGGGCACGATCTCCGTGCGGCTCGGGTCGTCGCCGACGATCACGCTGTTGTCGTACGACGAGACCGGCTGCGTCACCGTCGAGTAGGCGAGGCGCGTGTAGTACGGGTCGTAGCGGACGTCCTCACTGCCGTGGTTGTGAAGGCGGACGACCCCGTCCGAACGCGTGGACTGCAGAAGCCAGTTGGGGGCGGAGATCGTCGTGAGCGCGTCGGAGCGCTCCGCCGGGCCCGGCTCCTCGGGAGCCGTCCACACCGGGTGGTCGTCCGGGAGGAGCAGCCCGAGGAACCCCTTGCTCGCCCAGTACGGGGACGCGGGGCCCGAATAGCCTTGCAGGAGCGCCGTGTCGGGCCCGTGCCAGCCAAGCGTGAGCAGGCCGCGGGAGTCCACCGCGCCCCGCTCGACGAAGTACTTCAGCGCCCCGGAGGCGAGCCTGCGCGTCTCCCCCGGCGGCAGCGGCGTATGCCCGGTGAGCGCGCCCAGCCACAGCGGCGCCGTCGTCGCGAAGCGGTAGGTGAGGCTGCGGCCCTGGTGCATCGGGGCGCCGTCCGCGCCGAACAGGCGGGCGTAGTCCTCCAGATGACGGGAGAGCCGGCCGCCGTACGTGTCGAGGAGGTCGGCGTCGTCCGCCAGCCACGCGTGCAGCACCGGGTAGAGGTGCATCGCCCAGCCGTTGTAGTAGTCGAACTTGCGGCCGTCGCCGTCGGTGTACCAGCCCTCCCCGACGTACCACTCCTCGATCCGGGCAAGACCGCGCTCGATCGCCTTGCGGGACGCCTCGGGCTCGTGGCCGATCTCCTGGAGGAAGCCGCCCACGGTCACCGGGAACAACTCCCAGTTGCAGGGCCAGGCGTCGGCGGTCAGAGCGTCCGCGAGCCAGGCGGCCGCCCGCTGCCGTACACCGTCGTCGAGACGGTCCCAGAGCAGCGGGCGCGTCAGGCGCAGCGCGAGAGCGATCGAGGCCGCCTCGACCAGCGGCTGGCTGCGGTCCTCGATCCGGGGCCAGACGCCCGCGACACCGGCCGCGAGTCCCTCGGCGTACCGCTGGAGCACGGTCTCGTCCCGGCGGAAGGCCGCGGCGAGCAGCGTACGGGCGTAGCCCTCCAGGCCGTCCGAGAGCCGGCCGGACCAGCTCGTGTGGTCCCCGGGGAGGTCGTAGAGCGCGCCGCCCTCCACCGCGTACGGCTCGACCGCGGCGAGCAGGGAGTCGGCGGCGGCCTCCCAGTGGGCGCGGGTGTATCCGGTGCGCGGGCTGAGCGTGCGGTCGTCGGGCGGCAGGTCCATCGGCTCTCTTTCACGGCGTACGGAAGGTGAGACCTGGGGCGCCCCGGTTCCGGTCGAGACGCCCCAGGGGTTCATCCCACCCGCACAAGGCCCTTCGGCACCAGATGCTGGGCGACGAGCGCGTCACGGACAAGCCCTGCGTACACCGTGGCGCCGTGGACGGACGTGTGGGTGTTGTCCTTCTTCTCGTTGTAGAGGTAGATCGCCTTGGAGCCCTCGACGCCCAGGGACTCCACCAGCGCCTTCGTCCGCGCCGTCAGGTCGATGAGCGGCACCCCGTGCTCCGCGGCGACCGAACGGATGACAGCAGGATGGTCCACTCCGAGGCTGTTGACCAGCAGGGCGGTGTCGTTGTTCAGAGTTCCGTCGGCGTTGAACCAGCGCCGCACGATGGGGGTCACCAGCACCGGACGTCCGCCCTTCTCCCGTACACCGGCCACCAGTGTCTCCAGATTCCCGCGATACGTCGCCCCGTCGGTGGTCTTGTCATTGTGGGCGAGCTGGATCAGGACCAGGTCACCGGGGCGGATCAGCGGCTGAACGGTGGCCCACAGCTGCGGATTCCCCAGATAGGTGACCGTACTCTCCCCGGAATCCGCGTAGTTGGCGACGGACAGGCCCTTGCGGAAGTACTGCGGCAGCTGTTGGCCCCAGCCGGAGTACGGGTCGGCGGGCTGGTCGCAGACGGTCGAGTCGCCGACCAGGAAGATCTGGCGCGTGTGCCGGGCAGGGGTGACCTGGATCCCGGCGAGCGCGGGCGCCGTTCCGCCGATCGCCAGATCCAGGCCGGGAGCTCCCTGCGGTCCGGTCGGTTCGCCCTCGGGCGTGCGGACGTTCACGGTGAAGCTGCGGGCGACGCGCTCACCGGCGGCGACCGGTGTCCCGGGCAGCAGCGAGCGGCGGGTCTCACCGCTGACGGCGGTGCTGGAGGCGGCCTCGCCGCCGAGCAGGACCCGGACGTCGTACGTGCCGGGCGGGACGTCGAAGTGGCAGGCGGTGGCAGTGCAGTTCGCGATGCCGGGGGGCTTGGGCTCTTCGTGCGCCTGGGCGGGTGCCGCGCCCAGGTCGGCGCTCAGTGCCAGCGCCGCGAGCACGGCGAAGTGGAAACGTACGCGGAAACGTCTCATACGCGCATCCCTCCGTGAACGACCGGACGACAAGGCCTGGCGGCAGGGACCGTACCGCTGATCTGCAAGCGCTTTCTAGATATAGGACCAGATTCGCCGGACTGCCGACCTGAGTCCTGCGAAAGCCCTTTCGCGAAGGCAGTTCAACTGTCACTCTCACAGTCACTCGCACCCCCCACTGGCTTCCGAAGGAGGCACCCCCATGTCCGACACCGCGAACAGAGCGGTCGGCCGCCGCACCTTCGTCCTCGGTTCCGCTGCCGCCGCCGGCACGGCCGCCCTCGCCGGCCCGCTTGCCGGCCGGGCGTCCGCCGCCGGCTTCGGCTGGAGCGACGACGGCTCGAACTACGTCGTCGACACCGGCGCGAGCCTGGTCCTCAAGGTCAGCAAGGCCAACGGCGACCTGACCTCGCTGGTCTACAAGGGAACGGAGTACCAGGGCTACGGCGGCAAGAACTCGCACATCGAATCCGGCCTGGGCACCTCGACGGTGACCATCGAGCAGTCCGGTCCGACGATCCTGGTCTCCGTCGCCCACGGCACGCTCAAGCACTACTACGCGGCCCGCAGCGGCGAGAACAACGTCTACCTGTGGACGAACAAGGCCGACGACTCGGTGAGCGCCACCCGCTACATCGTGCGCGTCAGGGCCGGCCTGTTCCTCAACGACGAGCCCGACTCGTACACCTACGCGCCCACGACCGTCGAGGCCTCGGACGTCTTCCGGAAGTCCGACGGCCAGACCCGCTCCAAGCACTACTCGAAGCTCCGGGTCGCCGACTACGACTACATCGGCTGGTCGGCCGGCGGTGTCGGCCTGTGGATGGTCCGCAGCAACCACGAGAAGGCGTCGGGTGGCCCGTTCTACCGCTCCCTGCTGCGGCATCAGAGCGCCGACGGCGGCGGCCTGTACGAGATCCTCTACTACGGCGAGAACCAGACGGAGGCCCAACGTTTCGGCCTCCAGGGCCCGTACGTCATCGCCTTCACGGACGGCGGGGCGCCCTCGTCCGCGCTCCACCACGCCAATATGGACACCTCCTGGGCGGATGCGCTCGGCATCTCCGGGTATGTGGCGGCGAGCGGGCGCGGCCGGGTCGCCGGCGTCGGGATCACCGGGCGCGACACGGCGTCCCCGTACACGGTCGGGCTGGCCAACTCGGCCGCGCAGTACTGGAGTTCGGCACGGTCCTCCGACGGCTACTTCTCGATCGGGGGCGTCCTTCCGGGGACGTACACGCTGACCGTCTTCAAGGGTGAACTCGCCGTCCACACAGGCTCGGTGACCGTCACGGCCGGAACCACGACCACGCTCAACAGCATCGCGATCCCGTCCTCCAACGACCCGAGCAACGCGAGCGCGATCTGGCGCATCGGTGACTGGAACGGCTCGCCGAGCGGGTTCAAGAACGCGGACCTGATGACGTACGCGCACCCCTCCGACGTGCGGGCCGCGTCCTGGACCGGGAACGTCGTCGTCGGCAGCGGCACCGAGACCTCGTCCTTCCCCTGCTATCTGTGGAAGGACGTCAACAGCGGCGTCACCGTCTACTTCAGGCTGACTGCCGCCCAGGCCGCCGCCGCGCACACCCTGCGCATCGGGGTGACGACGGCCTACGCCAACGGCCGGCCGCAAGTCACCGTCAACGACACCTGGACCTCCGCCGTCCCCACGCCGCCCGCCCAGCCGAGCACGCGGTCGCTGACCGTGGGCTCCTACCGGGGCAACAACCACACGTTCACCTACAGCGTGCCGGCGTCCGCCTGGCTGACGGACACCGGCGCGTACAACACGCTGAGGATCTACGTGGCGAGCGGCTCGGGATCGACGTCGTTCCTGAGCGCGGGCACCTCGATCGACGCGATCGACCTGCTGACCTGACGTCAGGTCCCGCGCGTCCACTGCTGGTTGGTGCCGCCGTTGCAGGTGTACGTGATGATCGCGGCGGAGTTGGCGGTGGACGCGCCGGACACGTCCAGGCACTCGCCGCTCGCGCGGGACGTGAGCGTGACGTAGGAGCCGGACGTGGTCAGCGACCACTGCTGGGCGGTGGCCGAGGAGCTGCAGTTCTCCTGGGTGACGGTGCTCGCGTTCTCCTGCACGCACAGGGAGCTGTTCCTGACCATCAGCTGGTAGTAGCCGCTGCCGGCGGACCTGAACCAGTACTTCTGGTTGCCGCCGCCGTTGCAGTCGTACTGCTTGAGCTGGGCGCCCTGCCACAACGACTGGCTGGTGACATCGGCGCACCTGCCGCTGTGCCGGGCGATCAGCGTGTTGTACGTGGCGCTGGTGCCGGTGACGGTTCCGGCGGCCGTGTCGACTGTGACCTCCGGGTACCAGGACATCGACATCGAGGTCGACTTCGGGAAGGTCAGCGGCAGCCACACGTACCGCGAGTCGTTGACGGTCCCGCCGAAGGAGTTGCCCCAGCGGTCGCCCATGTAGAGGTACGAGGTGCCGGACGTGCCCGTGACCGGGAGGACGTACGCGGTCTGGGAGTTGTACGCCGTGGAGTCGCCGACGTTCGTCCACGCGGTCCACGGTCCGGCGAGCGAGGTGGCGGTGGCGTACTGCTGCTGGTTGGCGCTCCAGCCGGTGGCGCCCGAAGTCAGCATGAAGTACACGCCGCCCCGTTTGAAGAGGGCCGGGGCCTCGCGGTGGCCGCCCGGCCAGGGGTTGGCGACCAGGCTGTCGATGCCGGTGTAGTCGGCGGTGAGCTTGTAGATGTGCAGGTCGTAGTTCTCGTTGGCGGCGGAGACCATGTAGCCGGTGCCGTCGGTGTCGACGTAGGTCGTGATGTCCCGGGACATGGAGTCGCCGAGCGGGCGGAAGCTGCCCTGGTAGGTGTAGCTGCCGTCGACCGTGGCCGAGACGGCGACGGCGGCACGGGCCTCGCTGTAGTCGACGCCGTTCTCCTTGTGCATCCACATCACGAACTTGCCGGTGGAGGCGTTGTAGATGACCTTGGGCCGCTCGATGTAGGCGGTGCCCAGCTCCGAGGCGGACGACTGGGTCAGGACGTGGTTCCTGAACTCCCAGTTCTTCAGGTCGGTGGAGCGGTAGGCGTCGACGTACTTGAAGGTGTTGTCGGCGTTGCGGTCCTCGCCGAACCAGTAGTAGTACGAGCCGACCTTGATGACCCCGCCGCCGTGGGCGTGGACGGCGTTGCCCGAAGTGTCGGTGAACTGGACGCCGTTGGTGACCGTCTGGGCGGCTGCCTGCGCCGGGCCCGCGGTCGCGAGGGCGCCCACCAGCGTCAGACAGAGGGCGAGCAGTACCGCGTAGGCACGTCTCATCTCACACACTCTCCTTCACCTCAGCCGGCGGCCGGGCCGGCCGTCGCGCCGGTCGCGGTGTCGGCCACGGGTATGCCGAAGTCCGGGGTGCCGTCCGGGGTCCAGCGGAGGTTCTGGATCCGGGTGTGGCGGTTGGGGTCGTTCAGGGGGTCGCCGGTGATCTCCTTGTACTGGCGGGCGTGGTAGACGAGGACGTCGCTGCGGCCGTCCTCGGCGACCGTGAAGCAGTTGTGGCCGGGGCCGTACTGCTTGGTGGTGTCGTTGCTGGTGAACACGGGGACGGGCGACTTGGACCAGTTGGCGGGGTTCATCAGGTCGGCGTCCGCGTCCGCCGTGAGCAGGCCCATGCAGTAGTGGTAGTCGGTGGCGCTGGCCGAGTACGAGAGGAAGATGCGGCCGTTGCGGGCGAGGACCGCGGGGCCCTCGTTGACCTTGTAGCCGACGCACTCCCAGTCGTACTCCGGTGTGGAGAGCCGGACTTGGGGTCCGGTCAGGGTCCACGGGTTCGCCATCCTCGACAGCCACAGGGCGGTGTTGTTGTCCATGCCGGGCTCGTGCTGGGCCCAGACGAGATAGCGGGTGCCGCGGTGGGTGAAGGTGGTGGCGTCGAGCGAGAAGGTCTCCCAGGCCGTCCTGATCTGGCCCTTCTCGGCCCAAGTCCCCTTGAGCGGGTCGGGGTTGGCGTTCTCCAGGACCCAGATGCGGATGTCCCACACGCTCTCGGCGGGCGCGGAGGCGAAGTAGATGTACCACTTGCCGCCGATGCGGTGGATCTCCGGCGCCCAGATGTGGGCGCCCATGGCACCGGTGGCGTGCTTGGTCCAGACGACGGACTCGGCGGCGGTCGCGAGGCCGTTCAGCGTGCGGGAGCGGCGCAGGATGATGCGGTCGTACTCGGGGACGGTGGCCGTGAAGTAGTAGTGGCCGTCGGTGTGTCGGTGGATGTACGGGTCGGCGCGCTGACGCACGAGCGGGTTGCGGAACGGCGCCGGCCTCGGCGCGGCCGCCGCCACGGCCGGGGTGGCCGCCAGGGCGCCCGCGGCGAGGGCGGCACCCTTCAGCATCAGGCGTCTGCTGGGGGGCTCTGGCTCGGGGAGGTCGTCGTTGCGGCTCATACGGCTGCCTCTCGCGGGGTGGGGGGACGGAAGGGGTGGACAGGCTCATCTGTTCGAGATCACGAACGCCATCTGTCATTACGAACGCCGAAAAGGTAGAGGTGTGGCGCGACGAGGTCAACGGGTCCGGCGAGACAAAGAGACAGCGCTTTCTCCCCTGCTCCACATGTGCTTACCGGTTCGACTACCGTCGACGGCATGACCAGCACGAACAGCCTTGCCGCAGCCCTCGCCGCCGGGACCGTCGTACTGGACGGCGGCCTGGCCAACCAGCTGGAGTCCGCCGGCCACGACCTGAGCGACGAGCTGTGGTCGGCGCGGCTGCTCGCGGATCGGCCGGAGGCGATCGCCGAGGCGCACCTCGCGTACTACGAGGCGGGCGCGGACGTGGCGATCACGTCGAGCTACCAGGCCACCTTCGAGGGTTTCGCCAAGCGGGGCATCGGTCACGGCAGAGCCGCCGACCTCCTGTCCCTGAGCGTTGAGTTGGGGCGCGAGGCGGCGCGGCGGGCCCGGGCGGAGGGGATCGCGCGGCCGCTGTGGGTGGCGGCGTCCGCCGGGCCGTACGGGGCGATGCTCGCGGACGGGTCCGAGTACCGGGGGCGGTACGGCCTGAGCGTCGACGAGCTGGAGCGATTCCACCGGCCGCGCCTGGAGGTGCTCGCCGCGGCCGGCCCCGACGTGCTGGCGCTGGAGACGGTGCCCGACGCCGACGAGGCGGCGGCGCTGCTGCGGGCCGTGCGGGGGCTCGGCGTGCCGGCCTGGCTGTCGTACTCCGTCGCGGGCGGCCGCACCCGTGCCGGGCAGCCGCTGGAGGAGGCCTTCGCGCTCGCCGCCGGGGCCGACGAGGTCATTGCGGTCGGCGTCAACTGCTGCGCCCCGAAGGACGTCCGCGGCGCGGTCGAGACCGCCGTACGTGTGACGGGCAAGCCGGTCGTGGTCTATCCCAACAGCGGCGAGACCTGGGACGCCGCGGCCCGCGCCTGGGACGGCCGGGCGAGCTTCGCCCCGGACGAGGTCGCCGGCTGGCGGGCGTCCGGCGCCCGCCTGATCGGCGGGTGCTGCCGGGTGGGGCCCGAGGCGGTCGCGGGCATCGCGAGGGCGCTGCGGGGCTGAACCCGGACCGGGCCCCCTCGGAACCGGCCCGCGCGCCGGCCCCGGGTGGCGCCGCCGTGGTCACTGCCGGCGGACCGACCCGGGCAGCCGCAGCCGCTCAGCGCTGCGAGCCTGAACCCGGACCGGGCCCGCTGGAACCGGCCCGGGCGGCGCCGCCCTGGGCACTGCCGGCGGACCGAGCCCGGCAGCCGTAACCGCCGACCGCAACTCCGAACCGCGCAGGGGCGCGGCGAGCGCGGGGACCGACATGTGTGCTCAGCGCTGCAAGCCTGACCCCGGACCGGGCCCCGCCGGAACCGGCCCGCGCGCCGGCCCCGGGCGACACCGCCGTGGTCACTGCCGGCGCACCGAGCCCGGCAGCCGCAGCCGCCGCACGACCGACCGCAGCTCCGTACCGCGCGGCGGCGCGGCGAGCGTGGGGACCGACACGCGTGCGGCCTCCGGCGGGGAAAGGGCGTCGGCGCTCCACAGGGCGACCTCGGCGTCCCGCGGTCCGTACGCGATGCGTGGTGGGCCCGCGTCGAAGATCCGCACGGGATGCGTCTCGTCCCAGCGCTGCCAGCCGGGGTCTCCCCCGGTCGCGAACCGCACCCACGCGGTGTGCATCGCCGTGGCCAGTTCGTCGGGCCCGCCCTCACCGGCCAGCTTGCGCGACTCCGGCACGTGGCCGGTGTCGAACACGAAGCCGAGTTCCAGGGCGTGGCAGGCGCCCAGGCCGGGGAGGCTGGAGGGCCAGGCGAACTCGTAGACGTACGAGGAGCCGCTGCGGGCGTCGGCCAGCCGGTGCACCGGGACGCGCAGCAGATGGTCGGTGACGAGCTGCCCGACGATCTCGGCGGTGCCGGCCTCCGGGTGCAGGGTGCGGTAGCCACGCGGCACCTCCGTGCCGCAGCGGCAGCGGGCCATCGCGCCGGCGAGGGCGACGGCGCCCAGCCGGTCGACGCGCTCCAGCAGACCGCCGGGGACCAGCCAGAGGCGGTACTCGTCGCTGGTCCAGCCCATCATCAGGTCGACGCCGCGGGCCGCGTCGCCCTCGACGAGGGCCTCCAGGGGGTCGCGGGGCACGAGGTCGCCGTCGATGACGATGCCGAACGAGGGACCGCCCACCACGGGGCTGCTCAGCCGGCCCACCTCGCCCTGGGTGCGCAGCAGCAGGTCGCGGTCGACCTCGGCGAAGGCCGCGGCGGTCGCGGGGATCTTCAGCCGGGTCGCCATGCGGCGCACCATCCGGCGCACCTTGTCCCGTTCGAACGCCTCGGGCGGCCCGCTCTGCAGGACCGCCCGGCGTATCAGCCCCCGTGTCTGCGGGGCGGCCAGCAGGGCCCCGGCGCTGATCGCCCCCGCCGACTGGCCGGCCAGGGTGATCCGGTCCGGGTCGCCGCCGAAGGCCGCGATCGACGCGTGCACCCACTCCAGGGCGGCCAGCTGGTCGCGCAGACCGGGGTTGGCGGGGGCGTCCGGGAAGAGTCCGTAGCCCTCCACGCCCAGCCGGTAGTTCACCGAGACCAGGACCACGCCGTCCCGGGCGAAGGCCCGCCCGTCGTACACCGGCACCGCGGAGGAGCCCCTGGTCAGGGCGCCGCCGTGCAGCCACACCAGGACCGGGAGCCGGGCACCTGGGCCCGGCTCCGGCGTCCACACGTTCAGGTTGAGGCAGTCGTCACCGGGCACCTCGGGGTCCGACAGGTACATGGCGAAGGACTCGGAGTACGGCGGCTTGGGCGCCGTCGGCCCGAAGGAACCGGCGTCGCGCACACCGTCCCAGGGCTCGGGCGGCACGGGCGGCCTGAACCGCCGGGGGCCGAAGGGCGGTGCAGCGTAAGGGACACCGCGGAACACGGCGATCCCGTGCTCGTACCGGCCCCTCACGGCTCCGTACGGCGTGTTCACCACGGGGTCTGCAGGGACTGCCGCCGTCATACGACCACCAGCTTCCTCACGCGCCGCCGCACCGTGAACAACAGAGCACCACAGCACGGCGCGGTATTCCGGCGCAGAGCGCGTTCAGGCCGCCGACCGGGGGACACGGCTACGGTGCGTACCGCTTCACGCGGGCCGCGGCTACGTTGCGTACACCGGCGTGCCGGGGCCGAGCCGGCCGCAGCCGCCGCCGGTGAAGCCGGTCGCCCGCCAACACCCCTCGCCACGTTCGAAGTTTCGAAAGTTCGGGACCATCGAGACCTGCGAAGCCCGGGCTCTTCCCGTCATGAGCCGGTGAACTTAGGGTAGGAAGCGCTTACCTTTTCGCGCTGGTCGAAACTTTTCATGGCCCTCGGGCGGGCCGGAGAGGCGGTCCCCGATGGTCCGCACGGGAAGTGCCGGCGTGGCGGCCGGGCCGACGCTGGCCGTCGTGGCCCGCGAGGCCGGGGTGTCCGTGCCGACCGCCTCCAAAGTGGTCAACGGCCGGGAGGACGTGGCACCGGAGACCCGCCGCCGCGTCACCGAGGCCCTGGACCGCCTCGGCTACGTCCGCAGGCCCCGCTTCGACGCGGCGAAGGTGCCGGGGCTGGTCGACCTGGTGGTGCACTCGCTGGAGAGTTCCTGGTCGGGGGCGGTGCTCCAGGGCGTGGAGTCGGCGGCGCACGACGCGGGCCTGGAGGTGGTCGTCTCGGCGGGGCTCACCCGCACCCGGGGCGCCCGCCCGGAGCGCGGCTGGCTGGACAAGCTCATCGCGCGCGGATCCTCCGGAGTGCTGTTCAACCTGGCCGAGTTGTCGGTGTCGCAGTACGCCTGGCTGGACCAGCACCGCATCCCGTACGTCCTGATCGACCCGGTCCTCGAACCACCGCCGGGCGTGGTGTCGGTCGGTGCGGCGAACTGGCAGGGCGGGGTCACCGCGACCGAGCACCTGCTCTCCCTCGGCCACGAACGCGTCGCCGTCATCGCCGGCGACCAGCGCAAGATGTGCAGCAGTGCGCGTGTCGCCGGCTACCGTTCGGCGCTCGCGTCGGCGGGCGTCCGCCATCGCCCGGAGTACGTCCGCCACGCCGGCTTCGACGACACGGTCGCGCACCGCCGCATGCTGGAACTCCTCGACCTGCGCCAGCCGCCGACCGCGGTCTTCGTCTGCTCGGACCACATGGCCCTGGGCGTGTACCAGGCCCTGGCGGAACGGGACTTGCGGGTCCCGCACGACGTCAGCGTGGTCGGCTTCGACGATCTGCCGGAGTCGCGCTGGATCTCCCCCGCGCTGACCACCGTCCGCCAGCCGCTGTCGGAGATGGCGGCGACGGCGCTGCACCAGCTGGTCCGCATGATGGACGGGGACCGGCCGGAGAGCACGCGTACGGAACTGTCGACGCGGCTGGTGGAGCGGGCCAGCACGGGGCGCTCGCGCTGAGCGTTCGGGGGGGTGTCGCGGGGGTTCTTCGGTCGTCCGCGGGTGCGTCGTGGCTGGGCGCGCAGTTCCCCGCGCCCCCAAAAACGTTGTTGTGGCTGGTCGCGCAGTTCCCCGCGCCCTTGAAAACGTTGCGGGGACCCGGCACTTGGCCTGCTCAGCCGGCCTCGTCCGGCACGTCGTTGTTCGGGGCTCCGTCGCCGTTCGGCGGGAGGTCGCCGCGGCGTACCGGTGCGGTGGGGGTCGATGTGGGCGCCGGTGGCAGGAGGTCGGAGAGTTCGGTGGCGGAGGGGTGGTGCACGGCGAGGAGCGCCTTGTGCAGAGTGGCGCGGGGGACGCCGGCGCCGGTGAGCCAGATGACGTAGCCCTTCCTCGGCTGCGCGTATCCGTGCTGCCGCCCGGCGCTGCGGTACCAGGCGTCGCCCTCGCGCGTGCAGCTGGTCTGCCCGTCGGGTGCGTCGCCGACGGGTTGCCGCGGGCAGGTGGCAGAGGTCAGCGTGCCGCGGTCCACCCGGATCTCGATCTGCGTGCCGGCCTTCCGCGACCAGTACACGGCGGAGAAGCCGTCGTCGCCGGACACGCCCACGGACTGCCGGGCAAGGGTGTAGCCGGGCGACCCGGTGACGTAGACGAGTTCCGGTGCGATGCCCAACGCCTGTGCGCGCGCCTTGAGTTGGGCCGGGTCGGCGGGTGCGGCCGAGCCGCCGGCTCCGGCGCCCACGCCGGCCTTCTCCGTGCCGCAGCCGGCCGTCAGCAGCACCGGCAGCAGCAGAAGCGGCGGCAGGGCGCGCAGGGTACGGATCACTCCCCCATCCTGCCGTATGCGACGCAACGCCGCCGCACAGGTGTTCCATCGCGCAGGCCGGGCTGCGTAGCCTCGACTCCGATGAACGCGATCCCCTCACACCTCGACCACCTCGTCCTCGCAACTCCCGATCTGGCGGCGACGGTCGCCGAGTTCGCCCGTCGCACCGGTGTGGCACCCGCTCCCGGCGGCGCCCATGTCGGGCGGGGCACCCGTAACTTCCTGGTGTCGCTGGGCGGTTCGAGCTATCTGGAGATCATCGGGCCGGACCCGGAGCAGTCGGAGCCGGACGGTCCCCGTCCGTTCGACGTCGACGAGGTGGACCGCGCGCGTACCGTGACCTGGGCCATCAGCCCGCCCGACCTCGACGCGGCCGTGGCCGCCGCCCGCGCCCGGGGCTACGACCCGGGTGACGTCCGCCCGATGAGCCGCCGCCGGCCCGACGGCACCCTGCTGGAGTGGCGGCTGACCGACGGCGACACGCAGCACCCCTCCGGTCTGGTGCCGTTCCTCATCGACTGGGGGGCGTCGGTCCATCCGACCGCCACGGAGCTGCCCGTCACTCCCCTGGTACGGCTGTCCGCCACCGCTCCGGACCCGGACGAGCTGCGGCCTCTGCTGGCCGCCGTCGGGGCCGAACTGGTCGTGGCCGAGGGGCCGGTGGGGCTGTCGTTCACGGTGGAGACGCCTCAGGGGCCGGTGACCTTCGGGTGAGCCGGTGAGCCATGTCCGATTCCTTCAAGACCCGTCACCGGACTGCTGCCTACCGTGATCGCATGACTCCACGAATCGATGCCGTCGGGCTGGTCGTCTCCGACATGGCGGCCGCCGTCACCTTCTACCGCCGGCTCGGCCTGGCGTTCCCCGAGGGCGCCGAGAACGAGCCGCACTGCGAGGCCGAACTGCCGGGCGGGCTGCGCCTGTTGCTCGACACCGAGGACACGGTCCGCTCCTTCCACGCCGGATGGCGGCCGCCCACCGGCGGCTACCGGACCGCGCTCGCCTTCCACTGCGGCAGCCCGGCGGAGGTGGACTCCGCGTACGAGGAGCTGGTCGCAGCGGGACACCACGGAGAGCTGAAGCCCTGGGACGCCTTCTGGGGCCAGCGGTACGCGGTCGTGCACGACCCGGACGGCAACGGCGTCGACCTGTTCGCCCCGCTGCCCCGGTAGATCCCCGCCGCTACCCCAGCAGCTCGCGCAGCGGGACGCCCGCCAACTCCTTGACGTCCCGGGACAGATGGGCCTGGTCGGCGAACCCGGTCCGGGCCGCCGTCTCCGCGAACGGGACACCCCGCCGGGCCAGCCCCAAAGCCCGTTGCAGCCGCAGCACGCGGGCCAGCGTCTTGGGGCCGTAGCCGAAGGCGGCCAGGGAGCGGCGGTGCAACTGGCGTGCTCCGAGGCCGAGTTCTCCGGCGGTGGCCGCGACCGGGCGGCCCGCGTCGAGGGCGGCCACGAGGTGCCGTAGCAGCGGGTCGGGGGGTTCGGCCGCGGCGGCCAGGCGCAGTGCCAGCTCGTCCAGCCCGCTCGCCGGTCCGGCGGCCGCGTGCATGCGGGCGGTGAGGCGGCGGACCTCCGCGGCCGGCCACAGGTCGGCGAGGGCCACGCGCCGGTCGCGCAGTTCGTGGGCGGGCACGCCCAGCAGGGCGGGGGCGGTTCCGGGACGGAACCGCAGGCCCGTCCACACACCGGGGGCGCCCTCGGTGAGGTAGGCGCGGGTGTCGGGTCCCGCGACCAGCAGCCGGCCCTCGTGCCAGAGCAGATCCATGCAGCCGTCGGGCAGCACCCGTCCCACGCCGGCCTCGGCCGGAGTGTTCCGCCACACGACCGCTCCGGGCAGCCGGGACGGCCTCTCCTCGTACACGTCCGTCAGCCTACGCGCGCGGTCTCCCCCACCCGCTCCCGATGCTCCTGGGGGCTCACGCCGTAGACCCGCTTGAACGCGCTGGACAGGGCGAACGCGCTGCCGTGGCCGACCCGCCGGGCGATCGCCTCCAGGGTGTCGCCGGCGTCGCGGAGTGCGTCCGCGGCCAGGGCGAGACGCCGGCCGGTCAGATACGCCATCGGGGCTCGCCCACGAGCTCGGCGAAGCGGCGG
The DNA here is from genome assembly GCF_044457745.1 of Streptomyces sp. NPDC050534. Lineage (NCBI taxonomy): Bacteria > Bacillati > Actinomycetota > Actinomycetes > Kitasatosporales > Streptomycetaceae > Streptomyces > Streptomyces sp. NPDC050534. Next base: position 411,741 of record NZ_JBITHF010000002.1, on the reverse strand, counting down.
GCGAGGCCCGCGCGGGACACCCCGGCCTTGACGGCCGGGGAGGCCACCGTCCAGGGGCGCGCGGGGTCGTCCTGGCGCCGTCGCGGCACCCGGCCCACGACGGGGTCCACGAGCGCCCGGTACCAGGCCGGGGCCGCCGCCCCAGGGCGGGAGAACCCGGCCCTGAGCGCGGCGATGACCAGCTGGTCGAGCAGTCGAGGACCACCTCCTGGCCCGGTCCGTCGCGCACGATCTCCTCCATGAGGAACGGCGCGAGCGGGCAGTCCCACACGTCGGGGGTGAGGGTCAGCAGGGGTGGCAGGGCACCCGGCAGGCGTGGGCCGAGGAGGTTAAGGGCTGTCCGGCTTGTGATGGTGGGGTGGGTGCGTGCTCTTCACATGGGTGCGCAGACGGGACGTCACGTCCTCCGGCGGCAGGAAGCGCGACCAGCGCTCGGGGAACTCGGAGGGCATGTCCGGGTCGTCCGGATCGGGTTCGACGCCCGCGGCGGCGCGGGCCACGTGCTCGGCCAGCTGCGCCTCGCGGACCCGTTCGTTCGCGGCGCGGGCCGCGGCCGTCGCGGCGGCCGGCCAGACCCGGTCGATCGCGGCGTTGACCGCGGCCCCGACGAGGACGGCGAAGGCGGACACACCGATCCACAGCAGCACGGCGACGGGCGCGGCCAGCGAGCCGTAGATGGTGGGTCCCTCGACCGTGCTGGTGAGGTAGATGCGCAGCAGGAAGCTGCCGAGCACCCACATCGCCAGGGCGACCAGCGCGCCCGGCACGTCCTCGATCCACGGAGAGCGGACGGGCACGGAGACGTGGTACAGCGTGGTCAGGAAGACGACCGACAGGATGATGACGACGGGCCAGTACAGCACCTGCACGACGGTCGTCGACCACGGCACGACGTTCACCACCGCGTCCGGGCCGGCCACCATCAGCGGCAGCGCGATGGAGCCGATCAGCAGGGCCACGATGAAGAGCGCGAAGGACAGCATGCGGGTCTTGACGATGCCGCGGACGCCGTCGAGGCCGTACATCACGGTGATGGTGTCGATGAAGACGTTCACGGCGCGGGAGCCCGACCACAGGGCGAACAGGAAGCCGATGGAGATGACGTCGGGTCTGCCGCCCTTCATCACGTCGTGCAGGATCGGCTGGGCGATCTCCGAGACCCCCTTGTCGGACAGGACGGTCCGGGACGCCTCCAGGAGGTTGTTCTCCAGGCTGGCGATGGTGTCGGCGCCGGTCCAGTCGTCGACGTAGCCGAGCAGTCCGATCATGCTGAGCAGCAGCGGCGGCACGGACAGCAGGGTGAAGAACGCGGCCTCGGCCGCGAGGCCGAGGATCCGGTACTCCATGCACGAGTTGACGGTGTCCTTGAGCAGCAGCCAGGCGGTCCTTCGCTTCGAGACGTTCCGGTAGAGGGCACGCGCCCGGTGGAGACGCCCTGAAGGGCCCTGTGGGGGTTCACTTGCTGGCTGCACGCACTAAAGGTATCCGCCGTTGCCCGGTGCGCTCACCCCCCGGTCCACCGCCTGTCGGGGCGCACGGACGGAAACGGGGCGGCAACGGACGGGAAACCGGACGGGCGGTTCCGTCCCATTATTCTGTCATGTCCCCGTTGGCCGGTTTGTTCAACTTCTCAACCGGAACCGTGCCCGGCACATGTACCGCCGATTCGGCGACATCCCCGGTCACGCGCCGGAACACCGGAAAACCGCGTCATGACCCAGGCTTTCCGGAGCGACCGGAATGCGCCAATGGCTGAAACGCCCTTGAAGCGTTCATGAACTCTCCGAAAGAATTTACATTGCATTCGTTGCGCTGCTGAGAACGACTCAGGCGTACACGACACGGGGACTTCGAGGGCCCGGGACCAAGGCCCGATCCAGCCGCGTTACCCGTGATCCGCATGGGATCCATGTGGGTCGCGCCGTGCTGCCCTGCGCCATTTTCCACGCGGCCACTCCACAACCTTCCACATCATTTTGAACTCGAATACCACTGATATGGAATTCCGGCTCTCCGTGAACAGCGGACGGAGTTCCACCGTATTTCTCTCGGGGGAATTCTCATGCCAGCTCCGCACCCGTTGACGCGTCCGCCTCAGGCCGGCGGAGACGACACTCCGCCCTGCGCCGCACCGGCCCCTCGCGCCCTCCTCCCGACCGCCCGCCGATCGCGGGCGGTGAGCCCGGGGGCCCGTGCAACAAGCCTGTCACCGCCGGAACCAGGCAACCGGCAAAGCGCGTAAAGACTGCAAAACCCGTAAGGAGCGGACGTGCTGGAAAAAATAGACACCGCCACCGAATCTGTACTCGCCGAGGTTCTGGCCGGCGTCGTACGCAAGGAGCACATACCGGTCGACAGCCACTTCTTCGACGATCTCGGCGCCAACTCGCTGACCATGGCCCACTTCTGCGCACGGGTCCGCAAGCGCCCTGATCTGCCGTCCGTGTCGATGAAGGACGTCTACGGCCATCCGACGATCCGCCGCCTGGCCGCCGCCCTCGACACGGCTCCCGCCGCCCCCGCGCCCGCCCCGGCCCCGGAGGCGCCCGCCCCGCAGCCCGTCGGCACCGCGCGCCATCTCCTGTGCGGCGCGCTGCAGTTCCTGGTCTTCGCCGCCTACTGCGTGCTCGCCGGGATCGTCATGGGCCAGGGTTACGCGTGGATCTCCGCCGTGGACGGGGTCGTGGACATCTACCTGCGCTCGCTCGTCTTCGGCGCCTCGGTGTTCGCGGGGGCCTGCCTTCTGCCGATCGCCGCGAAGTGGCTGCTGGTGGGCCGGTGGAAGGAGACGGAGTTCCCCGTGTGGAGCCTCGCCTACTTCCGCTTCTGGACCGTCAAGGCGCTGCTGCACGCCAGCCCGCTGATCCTGTTCACCGGCAGCCCGCTGTACGTGCTGTACCTGCGCGCGCTCGGTGCGAAGATCGGCAAGGGCGTCACGATCCTGACGCACACCGTGCCGGTCTGCACCGATCTGCTGACGGTCGGCGCCGGCTCGGTGATCCGCAAGGACTCCTTCGTCCTGTGCTACCAGGCGCACGCGGGCCGCATCCGCACCGGCCGGGTGACGCTCGGCCGGGACGTGTACATCGGTGAGAAGTCGGTCGTCGACATCGGCACGACGATGGGTGACGGCGCCCGGCTCGGCCACTCCTCCGCCCTGTACGGCGGCATGGCGGTCCCGGCGGGCGAGCGCCGGCACGGCTCCCCGGCCCAGCCCACCGACGTCGACTACGTCCGCGTCCCCCCGGCCCGCGTCTCCACCGTGCGCCGCACCGTGTACGGCCTCGGGGGTCTGCTCCAGATGCTGGTCGTCTACGTCCCCGTCGCGGTCGGCGGCACCTACCTGCTGCTGACGGTGGTTCCCGCCCTCAACATGCTGCTCGACCCGACCTCCCGGGACCTGGGCTCGGCCGCCTTCTACGGCGAGGCGCTGGGCTTCTCGCTGGCCGCCTACGCGGGCTTCCTGGTCCTCGGCCTCGCCGCCGTGTCCCTGCTGCCGCGCCTGCTGAGCCCGATGCTGCGCCCGGACCGGGTCTACCCGCTCTACGGCTTCCACTACTCGCTGCAGCGCGCGGTCGCCCGCATGACCAACATCAAGTTCTTCAAGTGGCTGTGCGGCGACAGCTCGTACATCGTCCACTACCTGCGGTCCATCGGCTACGACCTCTCGCACGTGGAGCAGACCGGCTCCAACTTCGGCACCGAGGTCCAGCACGAGGCGCCGTACCTGGTCTCCGTGGGCAGCGGCACGATGGTCGCCGACGGACTGTCGATCGTGAACGCGGAGTTCTCCGGCACATCCTTCCGCGTCTCGCGCACGACGATCGGCGCGCACAACTTCCTGGGCAACAACATCGCCTACCCCAGCGGCGGCCGCACCGGCGACAACGTCCTGCTGGCGACGAAGGTGATGGTCCCGCTGGACGGCGAAGTCCGCGAGGGCGTCGGCCTGCTGGGCTCGCCCCCCTTCGAGATCCCGCGCTCGGTGGAGCGCGACAGCCGCTTCGACCATCTGCGCGAGGGCGACGAGCTGCACCGTCGGCTGGCCGCGAAGAACCGCTACAACCTGCGCTCGATGGGCCTGTTCCTGTTCGTGCGCTGGCTGCACTGGTTCGGCCTGAGCGTGCTCGGCTTCGCCGCGTTCGACCTGTACGGCGCGAGCGGCGTCGTGGGCGGTGTGCTGATCGGCGCGTCCCTGGTCGTGGGCCTCGCGTTCAGCACCGGCTACTACGTGCTGGTGGAGCGGCTGATCACCCGCTTCCGGCCGCTGCAGCCGCAGCTGCGGTCCATCTACGACCCGCACTTCTGGTGGGTGGAGCGCCTGTGGAAGGTGCCCGACAACCACCTCGTGGTGTTCAACGGGACGCCGTTCAAGGCCTTCGTCTGGCGGCTGCTGGGCGTGCGGATGGGACGCCGGGTCTTCGACGACGGCTGCTACATCACCGACCGCACCCTGTCCGCGATCGGCGACGACTGCACGCTCGCCGCGCACACCAAGGTGCAGGCCCACTCCCAGGAGGACGGCACCTTCAAGTCCGACCACATCACCATCGGCGCCGGCTGCACGCTCGGCACCGGATCACTCGTGCACTACGGCGTCTCGATGGGCGACGGCGCCGTGCTCGCGCCCGACTCCTTCCTGATGAAGGGCGAGGAGATGCCGCCGAGGGCCCACTGGGGCGGGAACCCGGCGGTCGAGCCGCGGCACGGGTGACAGGAACAGCAGGGAAACACAGGGGGGAACCACCGATGGAAACCATTCCGCGCTGGACGCTCGACCCGGTTGTGGGCGTCGCGGAGTACGAAGTCCCGCTGCCGGACGGCGTGTCCGGCACACCGGCCGCGCTGGCGGCCGCACACACCAGGGTGCTCGCCGCGCTGTCCGGCGAGGACGAGGTGACGGCCGGGCCCGACGACGGCGCCCTGCACGTCACCGTCACCGGCCGCACGCTGCGCCTGCGCTACCGCACCGACGTCCTCGACGTGGGGGCCGCGGCCCGCATCGCCGGCTACCACCTGGCCGCGCTCGCCGGCCCCGACCGGCGCAGCCTGCTCTCCGAGGAGGAACTCCGCTTCCAGCTGGAGGAGTTGGCGGGTCCCGAGCGGGAGCTGCCGGACCGGCGGGTGCACGAGCTGTTCGAACAGCGGGTGCTGATGCACCCGGACGCGGTGGCCGCCGAGCAGGACGGGCGCCGGTGGACGTACCGGGAGCTCAACTCCCGTGCCAACCGCATCGCCCGTGCGCTGCTCGCCCGCGGGCTGCGGCCCGAGGACGCGGTCGCGGTGGTGATGGAACGCACCCTGGACTGGCCGGCCGCCGTGCTCGGCGTCCTCAAGGCGGGCGGCGTGTATCTGCCGATCGAGCCGCACTTCCCGGCGGACCGCATCACCACCACGCTCACCCGGGCGGGCTGCGGGCTCGTCCTCACCGAGCACGGAAGCGCCACGCACGTCGACCCGTCCGTCCGCAGGCTGTTCGTGGACGAGGCGTGCGCCGAGGGCCACTCCGACGAGGACCTGGGCATCCCGGTCGCGGCCGGCCAACTGGCCTACATCTACTTCACGTCCGGCTCCACCGGCGAGCCCAAGGGCGCGATGTGCGAGCACGCGGGCTTCCTCAACCACGTCCTCGCCAAGATCGACGACCTGGGCGTCGGCGCCGGGCGGACGGTCGCGCAGACCGCGCCGCAGTGCTTCGACATCTCGCTGTGGCAGTTGGTCTCCGCCCTCCTCGTCGGTGGCCGGACGCTGCTGATCGGGCAGGAGACGATCCTCGACGTGCCGCGGTTCGTGGACACGGTCGTGCGGGGCCGGGTGAACGTGCTCCAGATCGTGCCGTCGTATCTCGAGGCCGTGCTGGCCGAGTTGGAGCAGCGGCCGCGCGAACTGCCCGATCTGCGCTGTGTGTCGGTCACCGGCGAAGCGGTCAAGAAGGAGCTGGTGCAGCGCTGGTTCGGCGCCATGCCCGGCATCCGGCTCGTCAACGCCTATGGCCTGACGGAGACTTCGGACGACACCAACCACGAGGTCATGGACCGCGTGCCGGACCAGGACCGGGTGCCGCTCGGGCCGCCGATCGCCAACGTACGCGTCTACGTCGTCGACGAGGACCTGACGCCCGTGCCGCTGGGCGCACCCGGCGAGATCGTCTTCTCCGGCGTCTGCGTCGGCCGCGGGTACGTCAACGACCCCGAGCGGACGAGCGCGGCCTTCGGCGAGGACCCGTACCGGCCCGGCGAGCGGCTGTACCGCAGCGGCGACCACGGGCGCTGGCTGCCCGACGGGAAGCTGGAGTTCCTCGGCCGCCGGGACAGCCAGGTGAAGATCCGCGGCTTCCGCGTCGAGATCGGCGAGGTCGAGAACGCGCTGCTGCGGGTGCCCGGCGTACGCGACGGCGCCGTGGTCGTCGTTCGGGGCGCGCAGCTGGTGGCGTTCTGCTCCGGTGCCGAGCCGGTGGGCGCAGGCGAGGTGCGCAACAAGCTGGCCGCGTCGCTGCCCCCGTACATGGTCCCGGCGGTCGTGCACTGGCGGGAGCGGCTGCCGCTGACCGCCAACGGCAAGATCGACCGCAAGACGCTGACGGCGCTCGCCGAGGAGCTCGAGACCGGCGGTTCCGGTGCGCCGGACGGCCCCGCCGAGCGGCGGCTGGCCGCCGCCTGGGCCGGGGTGCTGGGCATCGACGCCGACCGGATCGGCCGCCTCGACCACTTCTTCGACCGCGGCGGCACCTCGCTGTCCGCCGTGAAGCTGGCGATCGCCCTGGACCGCGCGATCACCCTCAAGGACGTCACCCGCCACCCGGTCCTCGCCGATCTGGCGGGGCTTCTGGATCAGCGCCACTGAAAGGAACCTGTGCAATGTCGCACGCGTCCCCGACCTACCTCCCCGACATCGAAGCGGCCCCCGGCCGGCCGCCGCTCTTGCGCATCGAGCCCGGCGGCGACGTGGCCGGCTGGGTCGCCGGGAACCGCGAAGCGCTGCGTGCCGCGGTCGCCGAGCACGGCAGTCTCCTCGTCCGCGGGCTGGGCCTCGACGGGCCCGGCGTCACGGAGGAGGTGTTCCGGCGCCTGACCGGCGACCGGCTGATGGCCGACCGGGAGCCCTTCGCGCCGCGCCGCTCCTACTCCGACGGCGTGTACTCCTCCTCCAAGTGGCCGCCCAACCAGCAGATGTGCATGCACCACGAGCTGAGCTACGCCCTCGACTTCCCGGGCCTGCTGCTCTTCGCCTGCCTGGTGGCGCCGGAGGCGGGTGGTGCCACCGCGGTCGCCGACGGCCCGACGGTGCTCCAGGCGCTGCCGGCCGAGCTGGTCGAGCGGTTCGAACGGGAGGGCTGGCTGCTGACCCGGACCTACAACGACGAGATCGGGGCGTCGGTCGCCGAGGCGTTCGGCACCGACGACCGGGCCGAGGTCGAGCGCTACTGCCGGGCCAACGCCATCGAGTTCGCCTGGCAGGACGACGGCTCGCTGCGCACCCGGCAGCGCCGCAGCGCAGTCGTGCACCACCCGGTGACCGGCCGCCGCTGCTGGTTCAACCAGATCGCCTTCCTCAACGAGTGGACGATGGACCCCGAGGTGCGCGAGTACCTGGTGGACGTCTACGGGCCGGACGGGCTGCCCTTCAACACCCGTTTCGGAGGCGGCGATCCGCTCGACGAGGACATCGTCCGGACCGTCAACGAGGTCTACGAGGCCCACACCCTGCGCGAGCCGTGGCACTCCGGTGACCTGCTGCTCGTCGACAACATCCGCACCTCGCACAGCAGGGAGCCCTTCGACGGGCCGCGTGAGGTGCTGGCCGCGCTCGGCGACCCGGTACGGCTGACCGACTGCGCGCCGACCATCGAAGTGAGGATGACCGCATGACGACCACGGACAGTGCCGCCCACAGCGCCCTGGGCGCACCGCCGTTCGCGGTGATCTCCGGGGAGCAGGTGCAGCAGGTGCTGCAGGGCCGGGAACCGGAGATCGGCGAGCTCGTGGAGGCCGTGTACCGGCTGCACGGGGCGGGTGACTCGGTGAATCCACCGTCGTACTTCCTGCGTTTCCCGGACCGTCCGTCGTCGCGGATCATCGCGCTGCCGGCCTCGCTCGGCGGCGCGCTGCGGGTGGACGGGCTGAAGTGGATCTCCAGCTTCCCCGAGAACACGAAGTCCGGGCTGCCTCGGGCGTCGGCCGTGCTGATCCTCAACGACCCCGACACGGGCTATCCGTTCGCGTGTCTGGAGAGCTCGGTCATCAGCGCCACACGCACGGCGTCCTCGGCGGCGCTGGCCGCCGACCGGCTCAGCCGCACCCGCGAGCGTCCCACGCGCGTCGGCTTCGTCGGGACCGGTCTGATCGCCCGCTACATCCACACCCATCTCGCCGCCACCGGCTGGGAGTTCGAGGAGACGGGCGTGTACGACCTGTCGCCCGGCAGCGCGGCGGGATTCCACGGCTATCTGGAACGTTCGGGCGCCAAGGGGCGGTTCAGGGTGCACGACGACCCCGAGAGCCTGGTCCGCTCCAGCGACCTGCTGGTGTTCGCCACGGTCGCGGCCGCACCGCACATCCACGACCCGTCGTGGTTCACGCACCACCCGCTGGTCCTGCACGTGTCGCTGCGCGACCTGGACCCGAGGATCCTGCTCGCGTCGGCCAACTACGTCGACGACGTCGAGCACTGCCTGAAGGCGGAGACCTCGCCGCACCTGGCCGAACAGCTCACGGGCGGGCGGGAGTTCCTCGACGGCACGCTGAACGACGTACTGACCGGGCGGGCCACCGTCCCGGGTGACCGGACGGTGGTGTTCTCCCCGTTCGGACTGGGGGTGCTCGACCTCGCGGTCGGCAAGTTCGTCCACGACGAAGTGGCCCGCGGGGGCGGGCTGCACGTCGTCGACGGGTTCTTCCACGAGCTGCGCCGGCACGGCTGACCGGCCCGTGGCGCATGAGGAGGGGGGCATCATGCCCGTCATTTCTGATCCTGTTCAGTTCAACGAGGAGGAGCTCTACGTCGACCTTCGGGCCGCGCTGGGGCTGCCTCTGTACCTGAAGTGCGAGGGCTTCAACTTCGCCGGGTCCATCAAGCTCAAGGCGGCGACGGAGATGGTCGACGCCGCCGAGCGCGAGGGCCGGCTGCGGCCGGGCTCGGTCCTGGTGGAGTCCTCGTCCGGCAACCTGGGGGTGGCGCTCAGCGTGATCGCGGCGAGCCGGGGCTACCGGTTTCTGTGCGTGACCGACGCGCGCTGCAACAAGCCGACGATCCGGCTGATGGAGTCGCTCGGCACCCAGGTGCACGTCATCGAGGAACCGGACGTACGCGGCGGCTTCCTCGGGGCGCGGATGGCGTACGTCGACGCCCTGTGCGCCTCCGACGAGCGGTACGTCTGGCTCAACCAGTACACCAACCAGGGCAACTGGAGGGCGCACTACCGCACCACCGCCCCGGCCATCGCCCGGCGCTTCCCCGATCTGGACGTGCTGTTCGTCGGGGCCGGCACGACCGGGACCCTGATGGGCTGCGCCCGCTGGTTCTGGCAGTGGCGGAGCCGGGTGCGCATCGTCGCGATCGACAGCGTCGGCTCGGTGAGTTTCGGCGGGGCACCGGGACGCCGGATGATCCCGGGCCTCGGCACCAGCGTGCCGCCGCGGCTGCTCGACGAGTCGTACGTCGACGACCTGGTCCGCGTCGAGGAGAGCGACGCCATCCTCGCCTGCCGCCGGCTGGCCGCACGCGGCTTCATGTTCGGCGGCTCGACCGGCACGGTGATCAGCGGCGCCGGCCAGTGGCTGGCCGAGCACGGCCGGCAGGGCCTCACCTCGGTGGCGATCGCCCCGGACCTCGGCGAGCGCTATCTGGACACGGTGTACCGGGAGGGCTGGCCGGCGGACGCGGTCGAACCGGAACCGGCCATGGCCAGGCTGGCCTGATCCGTACGGCGGGGGGTCCGGGGGCGGCGGCCCCCGGACGGCATCGCGGAGCGGCACCCCGTGTCCGCGGTGTGCCGAAGGCGCAGCCCGGGGTAGGTTCGCGGCATGGCACGCCGCACCCACACCGTGACCAACCAGTCCCCGCCCCTGGTCGGCTACGACGTCTACAGCGCCGACCGTGCCCTGACCGAAGCCGTCGAGCGGCACCTGGACCCCGGGCTGCTCGACGAGGGACGCGAGGAACTGGCCGCCCTGGGGCGGGCCTCGGGCTCCCGGCAGCTGCAGGAATGGGGCATCCAGGCCAACGAGAACCCGCCCCGGCTGCGCACGCACGACCGCCAGGGCCACCGCGTCGACGAGGTCGACTTCCATCCGGCCTGGCACCGGCTGCTCGGCAAGGGCGTCTCCGCGGGCCTGACCTCGGCCTGGAACCGGCCCGGCGGCCATGTGCGCCGGGCCGCCGCGTTCGTGGTCTGGACGCAGGTCGAGGCCGGCAACCTGTGCCCCCTGTCGATGACCCACGCCGCCGTGCCCGCCCTGCGCACGGACCTGGCGCTCGCCGCCGAGTGGGAGCCCCGGCTGACCTCCGTGGTGTACGACCGCGAGATGCGGCCCGCCCGGCTGAAGGCCGGGGCCCTGTTCGGGATGGGCATGACCGAGAAGCAGGGCGGCAGCGACGTACGCGCCAATACGACGGTCGCACGGCCGCTCGACGAGGACGGGACGTACGAGCTGACCGGCCACAAGTGGTTCTGCTCGGCCCCCATGTCCGACGGATTCCTGGTGCTCGCGCAGGCTCCCGGCGGACTCACGTGCTTCCTCGTACCGCGCGTTCTGGACGACGGTTCACGCAATGTCTTCCTGCTGCAGCGGCTCAAGGACAAGCTCGGCAACCGCTCCAACGCCTCCGGCGAGGTCGAGTTCGACGGCACCTGGGCGCGCCGGGTCGGCGACGAGGGGCGCGGGGTGCACACCATCATCGGCATGGTGGCGGCCACCCGGCTGGACTGCGTGCTGGGCTCCGCGGGTCTGATGCGGCAGGCGGTCGCGCAGGCCGTGCACCACTGCGCCCACCGGGAGGCGTTCGGCGCGAAGCTGGTCGACAAGCCGCTGATGCGCAACGTCCTGGCCGACCTGGCGCTGGAGTCCGAGGCGGCGACCACCCTCGCGCTGCGCCTGGCCGCCGCCTACGACGAGGGCGGCGAGCAGGAGCGGGCGCTGCTGCGGATCGCCGTACCGGCCGCCAAGTACTGGGTGACCAAGCGGTGCGCTCCGGTCGCGGTCGAGGCCGCCGAGTGCCTGGGCGGGAACGGATACGTCGAGGATTCGGGGCTGCCCCGGCTGGTGCGCGAGTCGCCGCTGAACTCGGTCTGGGAGGGCGCGGGCAACGTCCAGGCGCTGGACGTGCTGCGCGCGCTCCAGCGGGAGCCGCAGGCCCTCAACGCCTATCTCCAGGAGGTCGGCAGGGCGCGTGGCGCCGACCACCGGCTGGACGCCGCGATCAAGAACCTGCTGACGGACCTGGCCGACCTGGAGGGTGTCGAGGGGCGCGCCCGCCGGCTGACGGAGCGGATCGCGCTGGTGCTCCAGGGCTCGCTGCTCGTCAGGTTCGCACCGCCCGAGGTGGCCGACGCCTTCTGCGCCGCGCGGCTGGGCGGCGACGGCGGCTCGGCCTTCGGCACCCTGCCCCACACCCTGGACCTGGCGTCGGTCGTGGAGCGGGCCCGGCCGCAGTCCTGAGGGGTCACCGCGGGACGCGGGGGTGGTGCTGCGCCGACACGGCACCACCCCCGCTCAGCTGGCCCCATCAAGGCCACGAACGCCGCTCGGGACGGCGTCGCTCAATATTCAATCAACCGGGGAGCGGTCCACCAGGGTTGCAAGGGGTTGCAACTTGCTGCTGTCTGTGGCTGGACTGTCTCCGTCCGTCAGTGCCGGACGGCACTATGAGACGGACAGTGCGGACGACTCGGGAACCCGTCGCCGATACGCCACGGAAAACGGTTGTCCGGAGACCACCCAGCGGGAGGACCAGTGGTGCATCCGCCGACGGACGTGACGCAGCTCGCCATGGTCGACACGGCACGGGCGGCGCGGGTGCTGAGCGAGCTCCGCTCCGCCAGGCTCGCGGGCCAGCGCACGCCGGTCGCCCCGCGCCCGGTGATCGAGCAGTCCTGGGGGCGGATGCTGCGCAGCGGCATCGACCCCGAGCACGACCGGCGCTCCGGGCTGCTGTCCGCCGACGAGGTGCGCCGGCGCCGCGAGACCTCGGTGCTGCGGCACGTCCTGCCGGTGCTGCGGGAAGGGCTGCTGTCGGTCGCGGACGTCGCCCACCACATCATGGTCGTCACCGACGAGGACGGCCGGGTGCTGTGGCGGGAGGGCAGCCCGGCGGTGCTGCGCAGGGCGGACGGCCTGGGCTTCGAACTCGGCGCGGACTGGCGGGAGGACGTCGTCGGCACCAACGGCGTCGGCACCCCCGCGGTGGTGCGCCGGCCCGTGCAGGTCTTCGCCTCCGAGCACTTCGTACGCTCCATGACCAGCTGGACCTGTACGGGCGCGCCGATCACCGATCCGCGCGACGGCCGGCTGCTGGGGGTCGTCGACGTCAGCGGGCCGCTGGAGACGATGCACCCGGCCACCCTCGCCTGGGTCGACTCGGTGGCCAAACTCGCCGAGGCGCGGCTGCGCGAGCTGCACCTGGCCTCGCTGGAGCGGCTGCGCGCGGTGGCCGCACCGGTGCTGGCGCGGGTGGGCGGCCGGGCCCTGGCGGTGGACCGGGACGGCTGGACCGCGGCGGTGACCGGGATGCCGTACACCGGCCGGGTCACCCTGCCCAAGTCCCTGTCGGCGGGCCGCCGGTGGCTGCCCCCGCTCGGTCTGTGCACGGTGGAGCCGCTGGCCGAGGGCTGGCTGGTCCGGGCCTCGGACGAGCCGCTGCCGCACGGCGCCACCCGGATCGTGCTGGACCTGTCCCAGCCGCGCCGCTGTTCGGTGACGGTGTCCGGAAGCGCGGGTTCCTGGTGTCACGAACTGAGCCCCCGGCACGCCGAGTTGCTGTATCTGCTCGCACTGAACCGCGAGGGGTGCAGTGCGGCGGGCCTGGCCGAAGAGGTGTTCGGCGACCCGGCGCGCCGGGTGACGGTGCGTGCGGAGATGTCCCGGGTGCGGCGCTATCTCGGGGGGTTGCTGGAGCACCGGCCGTACCGCTTCACCGAGGGCTCGGAGGTGGAGCTGCTCCTGCCGCCCGACCCGCGTGACCTGCTGCCGCAGTCGACGGCGCCTGCGGTGCGGCAGGGGCGGGAGCCGGCGGAGACGCCCTGAGAGGGAGGCCTGCCGAGGCGCCGACCGCGCACAGTGTGTCACCGGAGTGCGCCGCTACGTGACCCCTGCAGGGTCATCTTCCGCATATTTGCAGGTTCTTCGTCCCTCACCGCACCGGACTGCCGTAGCATCCCTCTTTGGGCCACCCCACCTGCTTCTTTGGTCAACACACAGACCAATGGCCGCAGTTGGCTCGCCTCGGGAGGACCTATGACGCAACGTGGCCGACATCGCAGGCAGAAGCGGGGACGAGCGCTGCGCGCCCTGCTGGCCGGGACCGCCCTCGCCCTCACCGCCGCCGCCACGATGATCAGCGCCTCGCAGGCCACGGTGAGTGACAGGACCGGGGCACTGAAGGCGCTCTCCGCCTCCGACCGGGCGGCCGCCGGGCTGCGGCTCCAGGAGCGCGCGGTGCCGCCGAGCACACTCGACCGGCTCGCCTCCGCCATGGGCCGGCCCGTCGGCGTCACCACCGTCCTCGGCAACGCCGACCACTCCCTGCTCGACGGGGCCGACTGCCCGTCCACCGTGCGCACGGCGCTGCCCGTCGCGCCGGCGGCGGGGCGCGCGTACTGCTGGGACGCCGCCGACACACGCGGCTGGCGGGCCGGCGCGGTCACCACCTCGGGGGACGCGGACGACGACGGCCACTGGGGCGAGCACCGGGTGATCCTCTCCGGCTGGAGCCGCGGCAGCGGCCGGGCCGGCCACGCCCGGGTCGCCTTCGTCGACGCCACCGACCCGGCCCGCCTGACCTACACCTGGGCCACGCTCGCCGTCCCGGTCGACGGCGGCCGCGACTACCGCGGGCTCGGATCCCGCGTCCTGGGCATGGTCTGGTACCAGGGCAAGCTGCTGGTCACCGCCGCCGACGGCCTGTACGTGTACGACATGCACCGCATCCAGCGGGCCACCGTCGACAGCGGCGCGGTCGGCCGGGTGCGCGGCGGCTGGTCGGCGTACGGCGCGAAGTACGTGCTGCCGGCGGTCGGTTCGTACCGGCTCACCGGGAGGGCCGCGAGCCCGGCGGCGATCTCGCTCGACCGCAGCACCGCGCCCGACAGCCTGGTCGCGAGCGAGCGCGTCCCGGCGGACGCCAAGAAGACCACCCGGCTGTGGCGCTACGCCTTCAGCGGCGACCCGGCACGCGCCGGCCTGCTGGCCACCGACGCAGCGGGACGCGCGGCCCCGACCCAGGCGTACGAGACGAGGACGACCGGCGTCGGCGGAGTCCTGTCCTACCGCTCGGACTGGTACCTGGCGCGCTCGGCGGACACCCCGGACGGCCGCGGCACCCTCTGGCGGCAGAACACGCGCAAGGCGCGGGCCGTCGAGTGCGGAGCGGACGAGTCGAACCACTGCTGGACCGGCCGGGCCGGGTCGCTGTCGTACGCGCGGGACACGGGCGAGGTCTGGTCCCAGTCGGGCCGGATGCTCTACGCACTGCCGCTGGCCTCGATCGACAGATCTCTGCGGTAGATGATTCCCTGACGGGCATGACCAACATCCCCGTGACCACCTGGTCCCTGGAGCAGACCGCTCCGGCCGACCTCCTGCCGGCCGCCGCGCCGGAGGGGGACGTGCGGATCGTCCGCTCCGAGGTCCCCTCCCCCGAGTTCAGCCGCTTCCTGTACGCGTCCGTCGGCGGCGACATCCGCTGGATCGACCGGCTGGGCTGGACGTACGCGCGGTGGCAGGAGCAGTTGGACCGGCCGGGCGCGGAGACCTGGGTCGCCTACGACCGGGGCACGCCCGCGGGGTACATCGAGCTCGACGCGCAGGACGACGGCGTCGTGGAGATCGCCTACTTCGGGCTGATCCCCGCCTTCCGGGGCCGCCGTATCGGCGGGCATCTGCTGTCCTACGGCACCGCCCGCGCCTGGGACCTCGCCGGCCGCTGGCCGGAGCGGTCGCAGACGAAGCGGGTCTGGGTGCACACCTGCAGCCTGGACGGCGAGCACGCCATGGACAACTATCGGCGCCGGGGCTTCAAGCTCTTCGACACCGAGGTCGAGGAGCAGCGCGAGGTGCCCGCGCCCGGCCCGTGGACCGGCGCCTACCCGGTCTGACCTGCGCGGACAAGACCGGTCACAGCCAATGTGATCGAGGACACCCTTGTCTCGCATTTCGGGACAAGGATGTCCGCATCGTGGACGAAGCTGGACTGTGTCCAGATTGCCGTGCCACGCTTCCGTCATGTCTGGAACTGGAATTGCCTTGGTGAGTCGGCGGCACGTCGACCTCGGCCGCATGTCCAGCGCCATCTGTCCGGCGAGCTGACAGCACAGCACGCCCGGCATCTCTGACTTTCTCCCTTTGCCTCTGCGCGATGACGCGTATGTCTGCCCATGCGCCCGCACGCGCAGGCCAGAGCCGCATTCCCGCCTGTCCCGAAGGACGTATCAACCATGGCCGCCACCCCGCCAAAGCCTGCCGCCGCGACTCCCCGCCGCAAGGTGAGCCGACACCGTGGCGAGGGCCAGTGGGCCGCGGGGCACTTCACCCCGCTCAACGGCAACGAGCAGACCAAGAAGGACGACGACGGTCTCAATGTGCGGACACGCATTGAGACGATCTACTCCAAGCGCGGCTTCGACTCGATCGACCCCGGCGACCTGCGCGGACGGATGCGCTGGTGGGGGCTGTACACCCAGCGCAAGCCCGGGATCGACGGCGGCAAGACCGCGATCCTGGAGCCGGAGGAGCTGGACGACGAGTACTTCATGCTGCGCGTGCGCATCGACGGCGGTGCGCTGACCACGCAGCAGCTGCGCGTCATCGGCGAGGTCTCGCAGGAGTTCGCGCGCGGCACCGCGGACATCACCGACCGGCAGAACGTCCAGTACCACTGGATCCGCATCGAGGACGTCCCGACGATCTGGGAGCGGCTGGAGGGCGTGGGCCTGTCGACGGTCACCGCCTGCGGCGACACCCCGCGTGTGATGATCGGCTCCCCGGTGGCGGGCATCGCCGAGGACGAGATCATCGACGGCACGCCGGCGCTGGAGGAGATGAAGCGCCGGGTCCTGAACAACAAGGCGTACTCGAACCTCCCGCGGAAGTTCAAGACGGCCATCTCGGGCTCGCCGGTGCTGGACGTGGTGCACGAGATCAACGACGTCGCCTTCGTCGGCGTGCGCCACCCCGAGCACGGCCCCGGCTTCGACGTCTGGGTCGGCGGCGGCCTGTCCACCAACCCCAAGCTGGGCGTGCGGCTCGGCGCCTGGGTGCCGATCGACGAGGTCCCCGACGTCTACGAGGGCGTCATCTCGATCTTCCGCGACTACGGCTACCGCCGGCTGCGCAACCGTGCCCGGCTGAAGTTCCTCGTCGCCGACTGGGGCGCGGAGAAGTTCCGCCAGGTGCTGGAGGACGAGTACCTGGGCGGGCGCAAGCTCGTCGACGGCCCCGCCCCCGAGCAGCCGGTCCAGCAGTGGCGCGACCACATCGGCGTGCACCGCCAGCGCGACGGCCGCTTCTACGTCGGTTTCGCCCCGCGCGTGGGACGCGTCGACGGCGCCACCCTGACGAAGGTCGCCGACCTCGCGGAGGCACACGGCTCGGGCCGGGTGCGCACCACCGTCGAGCAGAAGATGATCATCCTCGACGTCGAGCAGGACCAGGTCGACTCGCTCGTGGACGAGCTGGAGGCGCTGGACCTCACCGCCCGGCCGTCCACCTTCCGGCGCGGCACCATGGCCTGCACCGGCATCGAGTTCTGCAAGCTCGCCATCGTCGAGACCAAGCAGCGTGGCTCGCAGCTGATCGACGAACTGGAGCGCCGCCTCCCGGAGTTCGACGAGCCGCTCACCATCAACCTCAACGGCTGCCCGAACGCCTGCGCCCGTATCCAGGTCGCGGACATCGGTCTCAAGGGCCAGCTGGTCCTCGACGACAAGGGCGAGCAGGTCGAGGGCTACCAGGTGCACCTCGGCGGCGCGCTCGGCCTGGAGGCCGGGTTCGGCCGCAAGGTCCGTGGCCTGAAGGTGACTTCGGACGAGCTGCCCGACTACATCGAGCGGGTCCTCAAGCGGTTCCAGGCCGAGCGCGGGGACGGTGAGCGGTTCGCCGCGTGGGCCGCGCGTGCGTCCGAGGAAGCGTTGTCGTGAGCGAGCGCGCCGCCCCCTTCTACTGCCCCTACTGCGGCGACGAGGACCTCCGTCCCGGCGAACAGGGCCATGGCGCATGGGAATGCGCGGCGTGCAACCGGGCCTTTCAGCTGAAGTTCCTCGGGCTGCTCGCCCGGGGCCTGCAGCACTCCGAAGCAGGGGGAGACGAGACATGACCACGGTGACGGAAGAACAGACGACCGAGGACCTGAAGGCGCTCGCCGAGCAGGCGGGCCGCGACCTGGAGGACGCCTCCGCGCCGGAGATCCTCAAGTGGGCGGCCGACACCTTCGGCAAGCGCTTCTGCGTGACCTCGTCCATGGAGGACGCGGTGGTCGCCCACCTGGCCTCCCGGGCCATGCCCGGCGTGGACGTCGTGTTCCTCGACACCGGCTACCACTTCCCGGAGACCATCGGCACCCGTGACGCGGTCGAGGCCGTGATGGACGTCAACGTCATCACGCTGACGCCCCGTCAGACGGTCGCCGAGCAGGACGCGGAGTACGGCCCGAAGCTGCACGACCGCGACCCCGACCTGTGCTGCAAGTTGCGCAAGGTCCAGCCGCTGGAGCAGGGCCTGAAGAACTACGTGGCCTGGGCGACCGGTCTGCGCCGCGACGAGTCCCCGACCCGGGCGAACACCCCGGTTGTCGGCTGGGACGAGAAGCGGCAGAAGGTCAAGATCTCGCCGATCGCCCGCTGGAGCCAGGAGGACGTGGACGCGTACGTCGCCGAACACGGCGTCCTGACCAACCCGTTGCTGATGGACGGCTACGCGTCCGTCGGCTGCGCCCCCTGCACCCGCCGGGTGCTGGAGGGCGAGGACGCACGGGCCGGCCGCTGGGCCGGGCGGGGCAAGACCGAGTGCGGGCTGCACGGCTGACCATGACTGCGACATCGACGAATCAGGAGACGCACGTGACGACCGGAGCCACCGTCTGGCTCACGGGTCTGCCGAGCGCCGGCAAGACCACCATCGCGTACGAGCTGGCGGGCCGGCTGCGCGAGGAGGGCCACCTCGTCGAGGTGCTCGACGGCGACGAGATCCGCGAGTTCATCTCGGCGGGCCTCGGCTTCACCCGCGAGGACCGGCACACCAACGTGCAGCGCATCGGCTTCCTCGCCGAACTGCTCGCCCGCAACGGCGTCAAGGCGCTCGTCCCGGTGATCGCGCCCTACACCGACAGCCGCGAGGCCGTGCGGGGGCGCCACCAGAAGAGCGGGGCGCCGTATCTCGAGGTGCATGTCGCGACTCCGGTCGAGGTGTGCTCCGTACGTGACGTGAAGGGCCTCTACGCCAAGCAGGCCGCGGGCGAACTGAGTGGGCTGACCGGGGTCGACGACCCCTACGAGACGCCCGAGTCGCCCGACCTGCGCATCGAGTCGCAGCACCAGACCGTCCAGGAGTCCGCGGCCGCGGTCCACGCGCTGCTCACCGAAAGGGGACTGGCATGACGACCGTCGCCACAGTCGAGGAGGGCACGGGTTCCCCGTACGCCCTCTCGCACCTGGACGCACTGGAGTCCGAGGCGGTGCACATCTTCCGTGAGGTGGCGGGTGAGTTCGAGCGGCCGGTGATCCTCTTCTCCGGCGGCAAGGACTCCATCCTCATGCTGCACCTGGCGCTGAAGGCCTTCACCCCCGCGCCCGTTCCCTTCTCGCTGCTGCACGTCGACACCGGGCACAACTTCCCCGAGGTGCTGGAGTACCGCGACCGCGTGGTGGAGCAGCACGGGCTGCGCCTCCATGTGGCCTCCGTGCAGGACTACATCGACCGGGGGGTACTCAAGGAGCGCCCGGACGGGACCCGCAACCCGCTCCAGACGCTGCCGCTGACCGAGAAGATCCAGGCGGAGAAGTTCGACGCGGTCTTCGGCGGCGGACGACGCGACGAGGAGAAGGCCCGCGCCAAGGAACGGGTGTTCAGCCTCCGGGACGAGTTCTCCCAGTGGGATCCGCGCCGCCAGCGGCCCGAGCTGTGGAACCTCTACAACGGCCGGCACGCCCCCGGCGAACACGTCCGCGTGTTCCCGCTGTCCAACTGGACCGAGCTGGACGTCTGGCAGTACATCGCCCGCGAGCGGATCGAACTGCCGCAGATCTACTTCGCGCACGAGCGCGAGGTGTTCAAGCGCGCCGGGATGTGGCTGACGGCCGGCGAGTGGGGCGGGCCGAAGGACGGCGAGAGCGTCGAGAAGCGGCAGGTGCGCTACCGCACCGTCGGCGACATGTCCTGCACCGGCGCCGTCGACTCCGACGCGGTGACCCTGGAGCAGGTCATCACCGAGATCGCCGCCTCCCGGCTGACCGAGCGCGGCGCCACGCGTGCCGACGACAAGCTCTCCGAGGCCGCGATGGAAGACCGCAAGCGCGAGGGGTACTTCTAAACATGAGCACGATCACGACCGAGGAGCTCTCGGCCACCACCCTGCTGCGGTTCGCCACGGCCGGCTCTGTCGACGACGGCAAGTCGACGCTCGTCGGACGGCTGCTGCACGACTCCAAGTCGGTCCTCACCGACCAGCTGGAGGCCGTGGCACACGCCTCCCGCAACCGCGGCCAGGAGACCCCCGACCTCGCCCTGCTCACCGACGGCCTGCGCGCCGAACGCGAACAGGGCATCACCATCGACGTCGCCTACCGCTACTTCGCCACCCCACGCAGACGGTTCATCCTCGCCGACACCCCCGGCCACGTGCAGTACACCCGCAACATGGTCACCGGCGCCTCCACCGCCGAACTGACCGTGATCCTCGTCGACGCCCGCAACGGCGTGGTCGAGCAGACCCGCCGCCACGCCGCGATCGCGGCCCTGCTCCGCGTCCCGCACGTCGTCCTGGCCGTCAACAAGATGGACCTGGTCGACTACAAGGAGCCCGTCTTCGCCGCGATCGCCGAGGAGTTCACGGCGTACGCGACCGAGCTGGGCGTCCCCGAGGTCACCGCCATCCCGATCTCCGCGCTCGTCGGCGACAACGTGGTGGAGCCCTCCGCCACCATGGACTGGTACGGCGGCCCGACCTTCCTGGAGCATCTGGAGACGGTCCCGGTCAGCCACGACCTGAGCCACTGCCACGCGCGGCTGCCCGTGCAGTACGTGATCCGGCCGCAGACCGCCGAGCACCCCGACTACCGGGGCTACGCGGGACAGATCGCCGCCGGTTCGTTCCACGTCGGCGAGGCGGTCACGGTGCTGCCGTCCGGCCGTGCGTCGCGGATCTCCGCCATCGACCTGCTCGGTGAGCCGGTCGACGTCGCCTGGACCACGCAGTCGGTGACCCTCCTGCTGGAGGACGACGTCGACATCTCGCGCGGCGACCTGATCGTGCCCAGCAAGGACGCCCCGGCGACCACGCAGGACGTCGAGGCGACCGTCTGCCACGTCGCCGACGCCGCCCTGACGGTCGGCCACCGGGTGCTGCTCAAGCACGGCACCCGTACGGTCAAGGCGATCGTCAAGGACATCCCGTCCCGGCTCACGCTGTCCGACCTGTCCCTGCACCCGCACCCGGGACAGCTCGTCGCCAACGACATCGGCCGGGTGAAGATCCGCACCGCCGAGCCGCTGCCGGTCGACTCCTACGCCGACTCGCGCCGCACCGGCTCCTTCATCCTCATCGACCCCAGCGACGGCACCACGCTCACCGCGGGCATGGTCGGCGAGTCGTTCGCGGCCCCCGAGCCCGTCAAGGACGACGGCGAGGACGACGGGTGGGACTTCTGAGCATCGAGGCCCAGGGCAGGGACACGGCCGACGACGCCGGTCCCGGCACGAGCTGACGCAGTACCCGACGAGTTCCCAGGAGGTGACGACCATGGCCACGACCACGATGCCGGCGAAGGCCGCCGAGTCGGTCGCGTACGCGGCACGCCTTGAGCATGTCTCGAAGTCCTTCGCCACTCCCCAAGGGCAGCAGCTGGTCCTCGACGACATCAGCATCGATGTCGCACCGGGCGAGTTCGTCACCCTCCTGGGCGCCTCGGGCTGCGGCAAGTCGACGCTGCTGAACCTGGTGGCGGGCCTGGACCGGCCGAGCGCCGGCGGCATCACGACCGACGGGCGCCCGGCCCTGATGTTCCAGGAGCACGCCCTGTTCCCGTGGCTGACCGCGGGCAAGAACATCGAACTCGCGCTCAAGTTCGCGGGAGTCGCGAAGGCGGAGCGGCGCGGCAGGGCCGAGGAACTGCTCGAACTGGTCCGGCTGAAGGGCGCGTACGGCAAGCGGGTGCACGAACTGTCGGGCGGTATGCGCCAGCGCGTCGCGCTGGCCCGCGCGCTGGCCCAGGACAGCCGGCTGCTGCTGATGGACGAGCCGTTCGCGGCGCTGGACGCCATCACGCGGGACGTGCTGCACGACGAACTGACCCGCATCTGGGCGGAGACCGGCCTCTCCGTCCTGTTCGTGACGCACAACGTGCGCGAGGCCGTACGACTGGCCCAGCGGGTCGTCCTGCTGTCCTCCCGTCCGGGCCGGATCGCCCGTGAGTGGACGGTCGGCATCCCGCAGCCGCGCCGCATCGAGGACGCGCCGGTGGCCGAACTGTCCCTCGAGATAACCGATGTGCTGCGTGGGGAGATCCGCCGTCATGGCCAGCACTGATACGACGCCGGCGCGGGGTGCCGGAAGCGTCGAGGCGGGCCTCGACGCGCTGGAGACCACGGCCACCGGCCGGGCGTCTTTGCGGCAGACTCTCGTCACCAAGGTCCTCCCGCCGCTCACCGCGGTCGTCGTGGTCCTGGTGGTCTGGCAGGGGCTGATCTCGCTCAAGATCGTGGACGATCCGACCAAGCTGCCGTCGCCGGGTGCCGTGTGGCACGCCGTCCACGAGTCGTGGCTCGAGGGCACGCTGCTCGGCTACATCTGGACCAGCGTCTCCCGCGGTCTGCTGGGCTTCTGCTTCGCCCTGCTCATCGGCACCCCGCTGGGGCTGCTGGTGGCCCGGGTGAGGTTCGTGCGCGCGGCCATCGGCCCGATCCTGTCCGGCCTGCAGTCGCTGCCGTCGGTGGCCTGGGTGCCGCCCGCCGTGATCTGGCTGGGCCTGAACAACTCGATGATGTACGCGGTGATCCTGCTCGGCGCGGTCCCGTCCATCGCCAACGGCCTGGTGTCCGGTGTCGACCAGGTACCGCCGCTGTTCCTGCGCGCGGGCCGCACGATGGGCGCGATCGGTCTGAAGGGCACCTGGCACGTCACCCTGCCCGCCGCGCTGCCGGGCTATGTGGCCGGCATGAAGCAGGGCTGGGCCTTCTCGTGGCGCTCGCTGATGGCGGCTGAGATCATCGCGAGCTTCCCCGACCTGGGCGTGGGCCTCGGCCAGTTGCTGGAGAACGCCCGCACCGCCAGCGACATGGCCATGGTGTTCGAGGCCATCCTGCTGATCCTGTTCGTCGGCATCGCCATCGACCTGCTGATCTTCAGTCCGCTGGAGCGGTGGGTGCTGCGCAGCCGCGGCCTGCTGGTGAAGAGCTGATCGCCATGCGTCCTGTGCAGCCGGTCCTTCTCGTCATCGCCCACGGCAGCCGCGACCCGCGGCACGCGGCGACCGTGCACGCCCTGGTGCGCCGGGTACGGTCGCTGCGGCCGGGGCTGCGTGTGGAGACCGGCTTCCTCGACTTCAACGTCCCGTCCGTGAGCGGGGTGCTGGAGTCTCTGGCGGCGGAGGGCGTCCGTGACGTCGTGGCCCTCCCCCTGCTCCTGACGCGCGCCTTCCACGCGAAGGCCGACATCCCCGCGGTCCTGCGGGACGCGCCGCCGCAGCTGCGCATCCGCCAGGCGGAGGTGCTGGGCCCCTCGCCGCTCCTTCTCTCCGCCCTCGAACGACGTCTGTACGAGGCGGGGCTGACCCCCGCCGACAAGTCCTCGACCGGGGTCGTCCTGGCCTCGGCGGGGTCCTCCGACCCGGAGGCGATCGCAGTGATCGCAGAAATCGCGCGGGAGTGGCGGCACACCGGTTGGTGCGCCGTGCGGCCTGCGTTCGCCTCCGCTTCCCTTCCACGCACGCGGGAGGCGGTACGGGAGCTGCGCTCTCTCGGCTGCGAGCGGGTCGCCGTCGCGCCGTACGTGCTCGCCCCCGGCTTTCTGCCGGACCGGATCGCGCGGGGCGCGGCCGAGGCGGACGCGGACGTGCTCGCCGACGTGCTCGGTCCGGCGCCGGAGGTGGCGCGGGTGCTGCTGGAGCGGTACGACCAGGCACGCAGCACTTCGCCGGCGTGGGCAGTCGATCGTGTGCGGCACCGCCGTGGCTGGTCGCGCAGTTCCCCGCGCCCCTTGTCCAGGCCTACGGCCTGGTCGTTGCCGTGACCGTGACCGCCGGGCCCGTGCCGGCCGCCGTCACCGCGGCGACCGTCACCGTGTAGGACGTTGCCGGCTTCAAGTCTCCGATCACCCGGAACATGCCCTTGGCCGATGGCTGGGTGACCAGGACGTCCCGGCCGGTCACGTCCATGGGGGCGCGGCCGTCGGAGACGGTGATCCGATAGGCGGTGATCTTCGCGTCGCCGGTCGCGGTGGGTGGGGTCCAGGCGAGAGTGGCTGCCGTGGATGCCGTGCGCAGCTTCGGGCTTGTGGGTGCGCCCGGCAGGGCGGTCGCCGTCGTGGGCGCCAGCGGGAATGAGGCGAGGGACGGGGCGCCGGCGCCGACGTCGTTGCTCGCGGTGACCGTCACCGTGAACGGGCCGCCGGCCGCCGGCAGTTGGCCGATCCTCACCAGCGCCGTGCGCTCGAAGTCGGCCGCCGGCACGCTCTGCCGGCCCACCTGCCTGCCCGTCATGTCGTACGCCCTGGCCGTGTACGACCGCACCGGTGAACCGCCGTCCGCGAAGGCCGGGTTGAAGGTGACGTACAGCGCGTCCGGGCCCGCGGTGCCGGTGCCGACGCGGGACGGCGCCTCGGGGACGGACCGCGCGCCGACGCGGCGGTCGAGCAGGGACCGGTAGGCGGGCTCGAGTCCGGCGTCGGCCAGGATCTTCGGCGGTACGTCGGACGGGGACGCCATGATCTCGTTGCCCGTCGTCACCAGCCCCTTGTTGTCGCCGTCGGCCGTGCCCTCCTCCCACCAGTTGTCCTTGACGAGGGTCGGGTCGTTGTTGCCGAGGCCGTCGCGGTAGTCGGTGTGCCGGGAGGCGACGTTGGCGTAGGAGGCGTCGTAGAGGACGTTGCCGTCGACGGTCTCGTACGTGCAGCCGTTGTCGGTGTAGACGCTCTTGCCGAGGCCCCACTGGCCGTGGACGACGTTGCCCGTGACCTTCTCGCCGTCGGTCATGGAGGTGCCGGTCAGGCCCTGGGTGTAGACGCCGCCGCCGTCGTCGAGCATCTGCATGTAGTCGGAGATCAGGTTGTCGCGGACGGTGTTTCCGTGGCTCGGGTTCGGCGTCGCCGGGTCGCCGATCTTGTCGGGCCAGCCGCCCCAGCCCATCGAGATCGCGGAGTAGCCGACGTGGTCGATCTGGTTGTGGGCGATGGTGTCGTCCTGGGTGTAGCCGTTGAGGACGGCGACGCCGCCGTGGAACTCGCGCGGCAGGCCGTAGAGGTGATTGTCCGTCACCTGCACTCCGAAGGCGGGGGTCCGGCCGTCCACTCCCCCGATCTCGAGCCCGTTGCCGGAGATGTCGGTGAAGATGCTGCCGCGGACGGAGGCGTCCTTGGTTCCGGTGCCCAACTCCAGTCCGGCTGCGCCGAGATGGGCGAAGACGTCGTCGGCGAACTCGATGCGCTGTCCGTGGGCGACGGTCAGATTGCCGGGCATCTTCGTCCAGGACGCGAACGGGCAGGTGCCGCCTTCGACGTACTGGCACAGGCCCTGCGTGGCCCAGCCCTTGTCGCCGGTGACGGTGTAGCCGGCCTGGATCTCGGAGAAGCCCTCCGGCCGATTGGGCGTCAACCAGGTCGCGTAGCTGAACTGGATGCCGCGGAAGGCGATGTCGTGGACCGGCGCGTCCGCCGTGCCCCGGCCGTCGACCAGCTTCTCGGCCGCCGCCGCCTCGACGTCGGCGCGGTCGAGGTTCTCGCCCTTGCGGGGCAGGTAGTAGACCCGGTGCGCGCTCCGGTCGAGGTACCACTCGCCGGGCTGGTCGAGGAGTTCGTAGGCGTTCTCGACGTACGACGCCTTGCCGTTGTTCGTGAGATGCCCCGGGCCGACCATGCTGACCGTGCGGCCGGGAATGTCGGGGAACTCGACCCGCCTGTTGGAGTTGTCCCAGCAGGGCTGGGCCATCGTGATCGTGGTGCCCTCCGCGGAGGCGATGCGGCAGCGCGGCTCGGTCCACTGGCCGAGGCCGTTGCGCTCGACGTTCCACAGCGCCTCGCCGCCGGTGTAGACGAACTCGGCGTCGGCGGGGTGCTTCCAATGGGCGATGGCGTCGGACGAGGCGGTGTATCCGGTTGCCGTCTGGGTCAGTTGGACCGGCACGGCTCCGCGGGCGCGCTGGGCGCGTACTCCGTCGACGTACAACTGCCGCGTGTCGGTGAGCCCTTGAGGCGCGGGCGCGGACCACAGTCCCTTGCGGCCCGGCACCTGGTGCCAGCCCACGACCTGGCGGCCGCCGCTGACGACCGTGGTGCCGGTGCCCTGCCAGATCACCCGGTGGCCGTTCGTGCCCGAGTCATGGGCGTCGAGGACGAGCGGGCCCGCCTGGCGGTAGGTGCCGGCGGCGAGGTGGACCGTGAGGTCGGAGGTGAGGTCGCCGGCCCGCGCCCGGACCAGGTCGCGGGCGCGTTGCAGGGTGCGGACGGGATGCCGTGCGCTCCCGTCCGCGTGGTCGTCGCCCGCGGGTGAGACGTAGAGGTCGGTGGACGCGGCCTGTGCCGGGGCCGCGAGGGCCGGCACGCCGAGGGCGAGGACGGCGCCGGCGAGGGCGACGAGGGCGGCTCTTCGGTGCGTGGGCATGTACCCCTCCCGTGGGTCAGCCTGTACCCAACGCCGGGAAAGGTAGGAGCACTTGGGTGCCTCGGTCAATGAACGTGACGGAAAATGGCGCGATCCTCCAAGGTGGAGGCTGATTCGTCCGATCAATCAAAAGCAAGCGATTTCGTGCGGGTGCGCTTGAGTTCGAAGAAGTCCGGGCAGGTGGCCAGCGTCCGGAAGCTGTCGAAGAGTTCGGCTGCGCGGGTGCCGCGGGGAATGGCCCGCAGCACGGGCCCGAACCACACCGTTCCGTCGACATGGATGGTGGGTGTGCCCACATAGCCGCCCGACTCGGGTTCCACGCCCGTCTCGTGACTGCGGCGTACGGCCTCGTCGTACGACGGGTCGTGGGCGGCGGCCGCGAGGTCGGCCGGGAGGCCCAGTTCGGCGAGGGAGGCGGCCACCACGGCGTCGAAGTCGCCGGCCTTCTGCTCGTGGATGCGGGTGCCGAACGCGGTGTACAGCTCGCGCAGGACCTTCTCGCCGTGCCGTTCGGCCGCGGCCACGGCGACCCGCACCGGGCCGATCGACTTGTCGACCAACTCCCGGTACCAGTCCGGCAGTTCGTTGCCGAGATTGTGCAGGTAGAGGCTCATCGCGTGGAAGCGGAGGTCGAGCGGGCGTTCACGCTCGACCTCCAGCAGCCAGCGGGAGGTGATCCAGGCGAAGGGGCAGGCGGGGTCGAACCAGAAGTCGACGCGGGCGGGCTCGGTGTTCGTCATGGTGTCGACGCTAGTCGGGCAATGGTGCAATGTACCGGCCCATTCGGCGACCGTTTCAGTGGCCCAATTTCGGATCCCGTCCGCTGGCGGCGAGCGCGCGGTCGAACACGGGCGCGTCGTCCGGCACGGGCACCGGGTCGGCGAAGCCGTCGTACTGCCGGTAGAGGTCGCCGTGCTTCTCGACCACGTCGAGGACGAAGCGGGCGGCGCCGTCCGAGACGTGGAACCGCTGGCCGGTGGCGGTGGCGACGTCCCATCCGTGCACGGCCGTCTCCTTGACCACCATCGAGGCGATGTCGAGGGCCGGGACCTTCGCCATGCCGAGGTCGACCTCGCCCTCCCACACGGCAGGGTCGGCCCAGGCCGCCACGGCGCGGTCCAGCTGGGCGGCGTAGGCCGTGGCCCAGTCGGGGTCGGCGGTGAAGTCGCGCGCGGTCAGCTCCTCGGGGAGCTGCTTGCGCAGGGCGCGGTGCTCGAGGCCGTAGGAGGTGTAGAGGACCCAGTGGTTGACCAGGGCGCGGACGTCCCAGTCGGTGCAGTGGGTGGGCTCGCCGAGCCGGTCCGCCGGGACGCCGCGCGCCACGCGCGCCGCCTCGGCGGCACATTCGCTCATGTACGGGTGCAGTTGCTTCGGGTCGTCGTACGTCATGCACCCCACGCTAGAAAGGCCCCGCTCAGGACTCTTGAACAAACGCGACAGCCTCGGCGGCTTCGGTCGCCTCCTCGGCGAGGCGGGCGAGCTGCTCGACCGGCATCGAGCCCGGCGCCCGGCGTTCCCGCGCGAAGGTGTTGGCGAGCTGCTGGAGCAGGTCGTTGAGCGGCGTCGGTACCCCGTGCAGCCTGCCCAGCAGGCCGATCTCACCGTTGAGGTAGTCGGCCTCGATGGTGCCGGTGCCACGGCTGAGGGACTGCCAGGAGGAGCCGCCGCCGCGCGGGGCGCCGTCGAGCGGCACCAGGTCGACCTTGTGGCCGCGTACCGCCTGCTGCTCCTCGACGCTCGCGTACGCGATCCCGGCGGCGTCGAGCACGGCCTCCCCCTCGGCCCGCACGCGCGCGTACAGCGCCCCGGCGTCGTCGCGGGCGATCGGCCCGGCGACGGCCTCCAGGGCGTTTGCCAGGTTGGACAGCAGCTTGGCGTACTGCCAGCGCGCGACGTCGGCGGCCACCGGCGCCTCGAAGTGCGACTTCTCCAGGTCGGCGGCGACCAGGCGGACGGTCTCGTCGGTGCCGTGCGGGTGGCGGCCCAGGTGCAGCATGCCGGTGAGCGGGGCGCCGGCGGCGGAGACGGCGCCCGGCTCGACGAAGGTGGCCGGCAGCCAGACGCAGACGCCGTACACGTGCCGGAAGACCCGCAGCGCGAGGCGCTGGCCCTCCACCCCGTTCTGCGCGCAGAACAGCGGCAGCCGCTCCGCCGCGGTGCCGCCGCCCGCGACCGGTGCCGGGCCCCAGACCTGCAGCGCGCCCACGGTGTCCTGGGTCTTCACGGCGAGGAGGAGCACGTCGTCGGCCCTCAACTCGCCCAGCTCCTCCGGTCCTTCGACGGCCGGCAGCCGGTGGGTGTACTCGCCGTCCGGCACCTTCAGCCGCAGCCCGCCCTCCCGCAGCGCGGCCAGGTGCGCGCCCCGCGCGACCAGTACGACCTCGTGCGCCGCACCCGCGAGCCGCCCGCCGATCGCGCCGCCGACGGCGCCTGCCCCGATGATGATGTAGCGCATGGGACGAGCCTCGCACACGCGTGCGCGCGGCCGTCCTCGCCCCTGGTCACCTGGTCCGGTCGCACGGTCCGGTCGTCCGGCCCGATCACTCCGCCGTGAGCTCGACGAGCTTCACCACGGTGTTCCAGTTGCGGGTGGTCGCGATCACGCCCTTGTTGATACGGGACTTCGCCAGGTGCTCGGCGAGCTTGGAGCGGCCGAGTCCGTCCGGGGCGTAGAGGTACAACTCCCTTTCGCCGAGCCGGAATTCCTCGGGCAGGTACGCCTCCCGGTCGATCTCCGCGAAGCGCGCCGCGTCGACCGGCGCGGAGAAGTAGGTGACGTGCAGCTGCTTGGCCTCCAGCTCGGCGGCCGGGAAGGGACAGGCCGCGGCGACCGCCTCGAGATAGGCGTGGTCGCGGACGATCACGTCCACGGAGAAGCCGAAGTGCTTCTCGATCGCGTCCGCCAGCTCGGCCGCCAGGGACTCCTCGTCACCGTGACCGGACGTGAAGACGGCCTGACCGCTCTGGAGGTGGGTGCGTACGCCGTCGTGTCCGAGGCCCTCCATCAGCCGGCGCAGCTCGGCCATCGGGAGCTTCTTCTTCCCGCCCACGTTGATCCCGCGCAGCAGCGCCGCATACGTCGTCATAGGCACACCCTAGGACGGCCGTCGTGCCCCGTGGGGGTGGGCACGACGGCCGGTGTCCGCACAGGCGGACTGCGCGAAACTCTGGCCGAACGACCGGGTCCGGAGCAACACCTACACGCAGCTGTGACTTGTTCAACAAGGTTTTGTAATCACAAAGAGGAGCGATGCCGACGGACCGGACACGGACCGGACACCGACCGGCCACCCTGATCACTACTTTCGGGTAGCCCGGATAGATGTAAGGGGCCGGAGTCCTCCCCAGCGGTGAGGCGGCCGGGTCCGAGCGGATGAGTTCCGGCCGCGGCACTTCACCGGGCAGCACGACGAGATGCGCTTATCCCGGCCATACCTTCGAAGCGAAAGGTGGCGGCAGGGGGCTGTCACCGTGCACGAGGGGGCAAGCCCGTCATGGGGAACGGAGATTCGCGGGTGCGGGGTATAGCCGCCCGGGCCGGTGGCTGGAGCGCCCGGCACCGATGGGCTGCCGTCGGCATCTGGGTGCTGTTCGTGGTTCTGGCGATGGGGCTCGGTTCGGCCGCGGGCCGGGTCGACCTCAAGGACAGCGACCAGCTCAAGGGCGAGACGCACACCGCCGCCAGGATCATCGACGATGCGGGGATCAAGGAGCCGGCAGGCGAGACGGTCCTGATCCAGGCGAAGGGCGGCGAGCTCAAGGCCACCGACGCCGAGTTCAAGGCGGCCGTCGGCGCCGTCGTCAAGGCCGTGGACGCCACCGGCAAGGTCACGGACGTGAAGTCGCCGTACATCACGCGGACCATCTCCAAGGACGGTCGCAGCGCGCTGGTGCAGTTCGACATGCGCGGCGACGCGGAGACCGCGGGCGACCGCGTGGCGCCCGTGCTGAAGGCCGTCGGCGGGGTGCAGAAGGACCACGAGACGCTGCGGATCGAGGAGATCGGCGGCGCGAGCATGCAGAAGACGTTCGACGACGCGTTCGGGGACGACTTCCAGAAGGCCGAGCTCTCCGCGGTGCCGGTGGCCCTCGGCATCCTGCTCATCGCCTTCGGCGCACTGGTGGCCGCGCTGCTGCCGGTCGCCCTGGCGATCACCGCGATCATGGCGACGATGGGCCTGATGGGCATCGTCAGCCACATCCAGCCGATGACCGACACCGCCAACTCCGTGATGCTGCTGGTCGGTCTGGCCGTGGGAGTCGACTACTGCCTGTTCTACCTGCGCCGCGAGCGCGAGGAGCGGGCCGCGGGCCGTGACGCGCAGACGGCGCTGCAGATCGCCGCGGCCACCAGTGGCCGGGCGATCATCGTCTCGGGCATCACGGTGTGCGTGGCGATGGCGGGCATGCTGCTCACCGGGCTCGCCACGTTCCAGGGCATGGGCCTGGCCTCCCTGATGGTCGTCGCGGTCGCCATGGTCGGCTCCGTGACGGTGCTGCCCGCCCTGCTGTCGCTGCTGGGCGGTCGGGTCGAGAAGGGCAAGGTCCCCTTCCTGGCCAAGGCCATGGAGCGCCGCGCCGCCCGTACGGGCGGGGAGAGCCCGTTCTGGACCGCCGTCCTGCGCGGCGTGCTCGCGAAGCCGCTGGTGTCGGTGCTGGTCGCGGCCGGCGCGCTGCTCGCGATCGCGGCTCCGGCGGTCGGCATGAAGACCCAGAACCTCACGCTGGACCAGGAGTTCGGGAACTCGCTGCCGATCGTGCAGACGTACAACCGTGTCAACGACGCCTTCCCGGGCGGCTCCGAGCCGGCCGAGGTGGTCGTCAAGGCGAAGGACATCAACGCCCCCGAGGTGAAGTCCGCGCTCGCCGGCTTCAAGGAGCGGGCGATCAGTTCGGGCGCCTCGCGCGGCCCGGTCGAGATCAAGCTGCACGACGCGCAGAACATCGCCTACGTCTACGTCCCGCTGGTCGGCGGCTCCGACCTGGACAAGGCGGGCGCCAGCCTGGAGAAGCTGCGCGACGAGGTGAGGCCCGCGACGCTGGGCAAGGTGGACGGGGTGCAGGCGCCGATCACCGGGCAGGTGGCCGGTTCGCACGACTTCAACGACCAGCTCGGCGGCGCCGTCGTCCCGGTCTTCGCGTTCGTCGTGGTCTTCGCCTTCGCGCTGATGCTGCTGTCGTTCCGCTCGCTGACGGTGGCGATCACCTCGATCCTGCTCAACCTGCTGTCGGTGGGCGCCGCCTACGGCATCCTCGTCGCGGTCTTCCAGCACGGCTGGGGCGCGTCCCTGGTGGGCGCGGAGGGCGTCGGCGCGATCATCACCTGGCTGCCGCTGTTCCTGTTCGTGATCCTGTTCGGGCTGAGCATGGACTACCACGTGTTCGTGGTCTCGCGGATCCGTGAGGCGCGGATGCGCGGCCGTACGACGCGGGACGCGATCCAGCACGGTGTGGTCACAACTGCCGGTGTCGTCACCAGTGCCGCGGTCATCATGGTCGCCGTGTTCGCGATCTTCGGGACGCTGTCGATGCAGTCCATGAAGCAGATGGGCGTGGGTCTCGCGGCCGCGGTGCTCATCGACGCGACGATCATCCGGGGTGTGCTGCTCCCGGCGGTGATGGCGCTGCTCGGCGAGCGCAACTGGTACCTGCCGAAGTGGATGCACCGGCTGCCGGACATGACGCACGACGAGGCCGCGGACGCCGTGGTGGCGCCCTCGGCGCGGGACGACGAGGGTGAGCCGCTGAGGGTGTGAACCCTCCCTGGACGAGGGCCCGTTGGCAACAGGGGAGCCAACGGGCCCTCACTCATGCCCGGCGTTCGGGCAGTTCGGCCTCGATGAGGTCGGCCGCCCGCCGCGTGCCGCCTTCCTGAGCCATCTCGGCCTGGATGTCCTTGAGCCTCCGGGCGACTTCGGGATCGCCGGCGAGGGAGAGGGCGGCCTCGCGCAGCACCTCGGCGCTCGCCTCCTCCGTGTCGATCCGGTGTGCGACGCCGAGGCCCACCAGCATGTCGGCGTTGCCGAACTGGTCCACGGCCTGCGGTACGGCGATCATCGGGGTGGCGGTGCCCAGCCCCTCCTGGCTGCCGCCCGCACCGGCGTGCGTGACGAACAGGTCGGCCTGCTTGAGGATCGCCAACTGCGGGACCCAGGAGCGCACTTCGACGCCGTCCGGTACGGCCCCCAGGTCGGCCGGGTCCACATGCCTGCCGATCTGGAGCACGAGGTGCCAGCCCGGCAGCTCGCCGAAGGCCCGCACGCACTCCCGGTAGAAGGCGGGCCGCTTGGTGAAGGCGGACCCGAGGGAGACGAGCACGACCTTCTCGGCTCCCGCGGGCCGCCTCCAGTCGCCCTCGGCGGCGCGGTCGCCCTGACAGGCGCCGACGAACGTGTACACGCCCTCGTCGACCCGATCGGCGTTCGGCTGCATCGCCCTCGGGATCAGGACGAGCGAGCGGTCGGGCCGGCCGGCGAAGGGATCGGGGTGCAGGCTGATCCCGTTCTCCTTCAGCCAGTTCTCGAACCGGGCGTAGTACGCCTGTCCGCGCGGAGTCTGCTTCGGCTCGGCCCACATCGGCTCGGCGACCTCCTCCTCGTAGCCCTCCCAGGCGACGAGGTTCGGCGACAGCGAGACCGCGGGCACGCCCCAGCGGTGGGCGAGGACGCGCGCCGGGTACGACGTGATGTCGTGCAGGACGAGGTCAGGCTCGTCCCCCTCGTACGCCTCGGCGAGCTGCGGCAGCGCCTGGATCGCGTCGGCCAGGAACAGTTCGACGTGGTCCAGCAGCGTGCTGCCCCAGGCATCCGGGTCGGCGTCGGGCCCGGGCAGCGTGGAGTTCCAGAGCTTCGGCTCGGCACCGGTCCCGGCGACCTTCTCCGCGAACACCGGCGGGATCGCGTACGTCACCCGGTGCCCGCGGGCGACGAGCTCGCGGATCACCTCCAGGCTGGGGTTCACATGCCCGTGGGCGGCGACGGAGAACATCGCGATGTGGGCGGGGCGGGTCACGAGGGCTCGACTGGTCATGTGATCGACCGTAGGCGAGACGATACGTCTCGTGCAACTGGAATAGGTGAGCCGCGCGCGTGCCGGTGACCTCATGCGCCCAGCACCTCGTGCAGCCTCAGCCAGCGCTCCGGCGGTACCTCGCCCACCAGGACCCCGGCGTCCAGTCCCGCCGCACGGAACGCGGCGTCCACCCGGCACCTCGGGCACCCGCGCCGCAGCGAGGCGTACAGGGAGCCGCCGACGCCGGAGAAGCCGAGTTCGACGAGGCGCCGCCAGCTCTCGTACGCGGCGGGTTCCAGCAGCGGGGTGCGGCGGCGCTCGATGCGGATGATCCCGGCGTCGACGCCAGGCGCGGGCCGGAACCGGCTGCGCTCCACCCGTCCGGCCGGCCGCCACTCGTGGCGCGGCCGGCTGCGGACCGTGACGAGGGTCCAACTCCCTTAGTCGCCGGTGCGCTTACGGGCGTACTCGAGCTGGATCAGGAGGGTGGCTTCGGTGAGCGCGGGCGCCCGCAGGCACCATTCGACGATGGCCGAGGTGCGGGAGAACGGCACGTTCCCGGCGACGGAGAAGGCGGTGCGCGGGGGCTCGGCGACGAGAAAGTCCCCTCCGATGACGGTGACTTGGGTCGCCTTCGCGAAGCGGTGGCGGAGTACGGGGACGAGCCGGCGGTCGATCTCGTACGCGCGCAGCTCCCGGCAGCGAGGTGCGAGCCGTTCGGTCAACGCGCCTTTCCCGGCGCCGACTTCGAGCAGCAGAGGAGCCTCGCTCCCGCGGGGGACGGCGAGGCGGGCGGTGGGGTCCCCTCCCCCCGCTCGAGCGAAGTCGAGAGTGGGGGAGTTCGGCGGTGGCGCGATCGGCGAGGAAGTTCTGCGAGAGCGCGCGGGAGGTGGGGCTGGGACGGGCCATGGCCTGCGTCCTTGTCTTCCGTGAGAAGGGAGAGGGCAGCCGAGGCCCTGACCGGAAGACAGGAAGCGAGAGGTGCGCGGGACGCGTGCCGCCAAGGGGTCACGCGCCGCGAGGGAATCAGCGGACGCGGCTCTCCGTACCGGTCAGGGCACCGGGGCCACGACGCATCCGTACGGAGTGCGCGGTGCCCCGGCCGAGACCGGAGATGGTGATCGCGTTGCAAGCTGCCACGGACGGGACGCTGGGCGGCCGGCCGTTCGCGGGCAACGGGTTTTCGCCCGGGCTACACTCCCGGTCCGCTCAGCGCTGGTACCGCGCGAGGACCAGGTTGCCGTCCTTCTCCAGCCGTCCGCGCAGCTCGGCGAGATCGATGGCTCCGCTGTAGTACTCCTGGAAGGCGGGTGTCGCCACCTTGTCCTTCCACTCGGGGTAGCCGCGGACGGACTGCGCTGGCGCCGGGCGGAGGTGGGCTGCGAGGGCGGTGCCGGTCGCCCAGCCGTCCTTCGGGGTGTGCAGGGCAGGGTCCGCGAGTGCCCGGATGCCGGTCGGCAGCATCCAGTCCCCCAGTGCGAGCCGCACCATGTTCTTCGGCCGGAGCAGGAAGCCGACGAACTCGGCGGCCTCCTTCTTGTGCGGGCTGTCCTCGGCGATGGACAGGGTCTGCGGGCTGACGCCCTGGGTGAGCCCGTCGGCGCCGGCCGGGGCCGGCAGCACCTGCCACCGGAAGCCCTTGGGGGCCTGCTGCGCGATCTGCTGGCGGTAGGAGAAGCCGAGCGGGACCATCGCGTACCTGCCGGCAAAGAAGCCGGGCAGGGTGTCGGAGCCGCCGCTGCCCAGGGTCGTGGGCGAGGCACTGTGATCGGTGTTCGCCTGCGCGTGGATGGTGCGCGGCACCACCTGGTCGGCGGCCCCGAAGCGGATGGTCACCTTGCCGTCCGCGCCCCGGTGGAACAGTTCCCCGCCCGCCGACAGGGACAGGTTGAGCGTGGCGGAGACGGGCTCCTTGAGCGGCCAGGCCACGCCGTACCTCCCCTTTCCGCTCAGCCTTTTCGTCACCTGCCTGAACTCCGCCCAGGACCAGGGGCGTTCGGGAGTCGGAATCCGTACGCCCGCCTTCCGCAGCCGGGCGGAGTCGGCGATGAGCACGCGCGGCTCCTGGAGGAAGGGCACGCCGTAGACGCCGTCGCCGAAGGTCGCTGTCTTCCAACTCCGCTGCGGGATATCGGACTTGAGTCGTGCGGGCAGCAGTCCGGTCAGGTCGGCGAGATAGCCGCCGTAGGCGAAGTCCGCGAGGTCGTCCGAGGCGTCGTGGATGATGTCGGGGGCCTCACCGCCCTCGAAGGAGGTGAGCAGCTGGTCGTGGACGCTGTCCCAACTCCCCTGGATAAATTCGACCTTGACGTCCGGATGGCTCGCGTTCCACTCCTTCACCAAATCCTTGTTGGCCTCGACCGACTCCTGCTGCCAGGCCAGGGACTGGAAGCGCAGCGTGATGCGGCCGCCCGCCGAGCCGCCCGCCCCGCTGCCGCCGCTCGTGCAGCCCGCCAGCAGCAGGGTGAGCGCGAGGGCGAGCAGGCAGATCGTTCGGGTGCGCATCAGTTCTTCACCGCCCCGGTGAGCATGCCGCCGGTGATCCGCCGCTGGATGAGCGCGAAGACGACCAGGGAAGGCAGGGTCGCGAGGAACGCGGCCGCCGCCAGCGGGCCGAGGTCCGCGACGCCCTCCGCGCCGATGAAGTGGGTGAGGACGACCGGCAGGGTCTGTTTCTCCGGGGTCTTCAGCAGGACCAGCGCGAAGAAGAACTCGTTCCACGCGGTGACGAAGGCGAACAGCCCCGTCGCCGCGATCCCGGGCGCGAGCAGCGGCGCCACCACCGACACCAGCGTCCGCGCCCGCCCGGCGCCGTCCACGGCCGCGGCCTCCTCGACCTCGGCCGGTACGGCGCGGACGTATCCGGCCAGCATCCACAGCGCGAACGGCAGCGCCCACACCACGTACACCAGCGTCAGCCCGAACAGCGAGTCGATCAGGCGCAGGTTCTTCAGCACCAGGAACAGCGGGATGATCACCAGGACCAGCGGGAACGCCTGGCTGACCACCACCCAGCCGGTGGCGGCCCGGGTCAGCGCGGTACGGCGGCGGGCCATCACGTAGGCGAGCGGCGTCGCGATCACCACGGCGACGACGGCCGCCCCGGCCGCGGCGAGCAGGGAGTTGAGCGCGGCGTGCAGCAGGGGCTGCTCGTCGAAGGCCTGCCGGAAGTTGTCCAGGGTGGGGTGCCGGGGGATCCAGGTGGGATGCAGACTGCCCAGCTCCCGGGGGGACTTGAAGGCGGTGGACAGCAGCCAGACGAGGGGGAAGGCGAGGAAGACGAGATACGCGAGCAGCGCCGCGTACTGGCCGGCGCGGATGCGGGTGCGGGTGCGGGTCCTGGTTCTCATGCGTCCTCGCCTCCGCTCAGCCGGCCGACCAGGAAGAGGGCCAGCAGCACCGCGACGACGGCCACCATCACGCATCCCATCGCCGCCGCGTACCCGAACTGGCCGTAGCGGAAGGCCTCTTCGTAGGCGAAGAGCATGGGCAGCCGGGTACGGCCGCCGGGGCCGCCGCTGGTCAGCACGTAGACCAGGGCGAAGGAGTTGAAGTTCCAGATGAGGTTGAGAGCGGTGATGGCGAGGGCGACCGGCCGCAGTGCGGGCCAGGTGACCGTGCGGAAGCGGCGCCAGGCGCCCGCCCCGTCGACGGCGGCCGCCTCGTGCAGTTCGCGCGGGGTGTTCTGCAGCCCGGCGAGCAGCGCGACCGTGGTCTGCGGCATGCCGGCCCAGACGCCGACCACGATCACCGCGGGCAGGGCCGTCGCGAGCCCGGCGAGCCAGTCGTGGCCCCCGCCGAGGCCGAGGTCGCGCAGGGTCTCGTTGAGGACGCCCGCGTCCGGGTTGTAGACCAGCCGCCACATGACGCCCACGACCACCTCGGGCATCGCCCACGGGATGATCGCCAGGGCGCGGGCCAGCCATCTCAGCCGCAGGTCCTCGTTGAGCAGCAGCGCGAGTCCGAGCGCCAGCAGGAACTGCGGCACGGTCACGCCGACCGCCCACACCAGCCCGATGCGGAACGACTCCCAGAACAGCGTGTCGTGCAGCAGGTCCTGGAAGTTGAGGCCGCTGATCCACCGCGTGGCCTGCGTCCGGCCCGACTGGGCGTCGGTGAAGGCCAGCAGGACGCCGTAGAGCAGCGGTCCGACGCTCAGTACGAGGATGGGGATCAGCGCGGGGAGGACGAGGAACCAGGCGCCGCGGTCGGTGGAGCGCCGCGCCGGTCTCACCGCCTGGGCCACTGCCGCCACGGCATCTCCCCCTCTGTACGGCGCGGCCGGATCGTGCGGGGCGGCCGGGCCCGCTCATGGTCGTGAGGGCAATGTGCCCCGCAAAGTGCCCGCGCACCCGGTGCGACCTGTACGGATGCGAGACTGATCGACGTATGGCGTGATTTGGACGCTGCTCACGGCGGGAGTCCGACGCTGTCCACGGCAGGGGTACGACGACACGGAGGCGGACGATGGACGAGGCACGCGCGCGGGACGTACTGGCCTCGGCGCGGGTGCTGCCGGGCCCGGCACGGGACGCGTGGCTGCTCGCCCTGGGCGAGAACGCCGTGTTCGCCGCCGGCGACCTGGTGGTCAAGGTGGGCCGGGACGCGGAGCTGCTGGACCGGGCACGCCGCGAGCTGGACATCGCGCTGTGGCTCGCCGAGGCGGGCGTGCCTGCGGTGCGGGCGGCCGAGCCGAAGCCGCGGCTGGTGGAGGGGCACCCCGTGACCGTGTGGCACCGGCTGCCGGATCCCGTGCGGGACGCCGAGCCGCGGGATCTGGCCGAACTGCTGCGGGTGGTGCACGCGCTGCCGGTTCCTTCTTTCCGGTTGCCGCCGCGGGAGTTGCTGGGTGGCGTGGAACGTTGGCTGCGGCTCGCGGGGGACGCGATCGCTCCGGCTGACGCGGCGTATCTGCGTGCGCGGCGGAACGGGTTCGCGTCCGCCGCGGCGGCGTTGACGCCTCGTCTGGCGCCGGGCCCGATCCATGGGGACGCGTTGCCGCGGAATGTGCATGTGGGGCCGGACGGGCCGGTGCTGGTCGATCTGGAGACGTTCTCCTCGGATCTGCGGGAGCACGATCTGGTGGTCATGGCGCTGTCGCGTGACCGGTACGGGTTGCCTGCGGCGGCCTATGACGCGTTCGTCTCGGCGTACGGCTGGGATGTGCGGGAGTGGGAGGGGTGTTCCGTGCTGCGGGGGGCCCGGGAGACGGCCAGTTGTGCGTGGGTTGCTCAGCATGCGCCGAGTAATCCCAAGGCGTTGGCCGAGTTCGGGCGCCGGGTGGCGTCGTTGCGGGACGGGGACGAGACGGTGCGGTGGTATTCGTTCTGAACGCGTGATGTCCCGGGACGCGTTGGCCTTGGGCGGGTGCGGGTCGTTCGTGGCTGGTCGCGCAGTTCCCCGCGCGCCTTCGGGGAGTTGCCGTCACCCGGCCTGGATTGTTCGGGCCGCCTCCTGAAGCTCCTTGAGGACCGTTCGGACCGCTGTGCGGGCTGTGCGTTCCGGGCGGTGGAGGGCGTCGATGTGGCGTCGTGCCTGGACTCCGCTGAGGGGCTTGAGGACCAGGGCGGGGTGGGGGCGCGTGGTCCAGCGGGGCATCAGGGCGAGGCCGCCGCCCGCCGCCACGGCCTCGGCGGCCACCGCGAAATCGTTGATGCGGTGGGCGAGATGGAGACGCCTGCCCGCCGCGGCGGCGATCGCCTCGACGGTCGCCAGGACCGGGAAGCCGTCGTGCACGGTGATCCACGGCTCGGCGGCCACGTCGCGCGGGGTCACGCGGCGCTTGGCGGCGAGGGGGTGTCCGGCCGGCATGGCCACGTCCAGGGGTTCGCGCAGCAGCGTCGTCGCGGTCACCGTGTCCGGCCACGGCGCGGCGTGGTCGAGACGGTGCGCGAGGACGAGGTCGTACTCCCGGGTGAGGCGCGGGAAGTCCTCCTGCGGTACGTCCTCGTCGGCGAGCCTCGGCACCGGTGTGCCCGGCCCGGCGAGTGCCCGCAGCAACAACGGGAAGAACGTCGCGGCCGCGCTGTGGAAGGCCGCCACCGACACCTCGCCGTCGGGCCGGTCCAGGAACTCCCCGACGCTGCGGCGGGCCCGCTCCAGCGCGCTCTCCACCTCGATCGCCGAGCCCGCGAGCGTCTGCCCGGCGTCGGTGAGCACCAGGCGCCGCCCCTGGCGCTCGGTGAGCGGCACCGGGATCGACCGCTGGAGCAGCCGCAGCTGCTGGGAGATCGCCGACGGGGTCACGAGCAGCGCCTCGGCGACCGCGGTGACACTGCCCAGCTCGCCGAGCTCCCGGAGAATCCGCAGCTGCCGTTCGTCCATGCCTCCAGTCTAGGGATTCGATGTAGCTCTGCTAAAAGATCGTTTTAGAAAGTGGTACTGGCCTTCAGAGAGGTCTCCGGTGCACGGTGGGGCGGTGTCCGACGTCCGCCGTACCGATGCGGTACTCCTCCTTGTCGCCGTCGTCTGGGGTTCGAGCTATCTCTCCGCCCGGACGGCCACCGCCGCGCTCCCCGTCCTGCTGGTGCTCTTCGCGCGCTACGCCCTGTCCGCGCTCGCCTGTCTGGGCGTCGTGGCGGCCCGCCGCGGGCCGCGCCGGTGGAGCCGTGACGAGCTGCGCGCGGGTGTGCCGCTCGGCCTGACGCAGGCAGCCGTCCTGATCGTGGAGACGTACGGCGTCGCCCACACCAGTGCCGCCAACGCGGGGCTGATCATCAGCCTCACCATCGTGCTCACCCCGCTCCTCGACCGGGCGCACGGCGGGCCGCCGCCCCTGTTCTTCGCCGCCGCCGGCGTGTGCGTCCTGGCCGTCGGGCTGCTGATGTCCGGCAACGGCTTCCACGCCCCGCGCCTCGGCGACCTGCTGATGCTCGGCGCCGCGGTGGTACGGGCGGCGCATGTCGCGCTCGTCGGCCGGCTCACCGGCGGCCGGGACATCCGCCCGCTGCATCTGACGGCCGTGCAGACGCTCGTCGGCACGGCGCTGTTCCTGCCGGCCGCCGTGCACGGCCTGCCGACGCTCGCCCGGGCCGGCACGGCGACCTGGACGCAGCTGGTGTATCTCGCCCTGTTCTGCAGCGTGTTCGCGTTTCTCGCGCAGACCTGGGCCGTGCAGCGCACCTCCGCCAGCCGGGCCAGTCTGCTGCTGGGCACCGAACCGGTGTGGGCCGTCGCCGCGGGCATCGCGCTCGGCGGCGAACACCTCACCGCGCTCACCGCGCTCGGCGCCGCCATGATGGTCGCCGGCACCTACTGGGGCCAGTCCGTGGAGCGCGCCCATCGCGCCGCGGCCGCGCCCGAGACCCAAGTCCACGCCCACGAAGGGGACGCCCGATGCCGGACCACGGCACCTACGACCGTCTGATCTCCCTGCTCGACTCCTCCTCCGTCGACTACAAGCTGATCGACCACGAGCCCGAAGGCACCACCGAGGCCGTCAGCGCGCTGCGCGGGCACCCCGTGTCCGAGGCGGCGAAGTGCATCGTGCTCCGGGTCAAGGTCGACCGCCGCACGACCCGGCACGTCCTCGCGGTCGTCCCCGGGGACCGCCGGGTGGACCTGGACGCCGTGAAGACGCTGTTCGCGGCCCGCTACGTCGGCTTCAGCGACACCGAGACGGCCGAGCGGCTCGCACAGGCCGTCCCCGGTACCGTGCTGCCGTTCAGCTTCGATCCCGAACTCGAGCTGGTGACCGACCCGGACGTCGTCGCGCAGCCGCGGCTGTACTTCAACGCCGCCCGGCTCGACCGCTCCCTGTCCCTCTCGGGTGCCGACTACGAGCGGGTGGCCCGCCCTCGGGTGGAACGCGTGGCGAGCCCTGCTCTGACGTGACGGCTCACACCGCCGGCTCGTCCGAAAGCTCTCGTAGGGGCCACGTGCCGTCGACCACCGCCGTCGGGTCGCCCTTGCCGCGCAGGAAGTTCTGGAAGTCCGCCGCCCACTCGGCGTACCACTCGATCTGCCGGCGGTGCAGCTCCGCCGGGCCCAGGGCCGCGATCTTGGTGTGGCGGCCGGCTATCGCACAGGCCAGTCCGGCCGCGGCGAGGGCGTCCGCGGCGGCGTCGTGCGCGGCGTCGAGGGGGACGCCGTACTCCGTGCAGACCGCTTCGAGGTTGCGCTTGCCGCGGCGGTAGCGGTCCACCCGGCGGTCGATGCAGTACGGGTCGATGACCGGGGCGGGGGCGATGCCGCCCAGGCGTTCGCTCAGCGACGGCAGTCCGTACCGCCGCAGTTCGGCGGAGAGCAGGCTCAGGTCGAAGGCGGCGTTGTAGGCCACGACCGGGACGCCCGTCTTCCAGTAACCCGCGAGGACGTCGGCGATGGCGTCCGCCACCTGGTCGGCCGGGCGGCCCTCGGCCGCCGCGCGTTCGTTGCTGATCCCGTGCACCGCCACCGCGTCCGCCGGAATGACCACGCCCGGATCCGCCAGCCACTCCCGGCGCCCTACGGGCTGCCCGCCCCTGACCTCGATCACGGCCCCCGTGACGATGCGCGCCTCGCGCGGATCGGTCCCGGTCGTCTCCAGGTCGAAGCCGACCAGCAGCTCCTGGTGCCAGCCCATGGGCGGCCCCCCTTCTTGGTGGTGCTTTCCCCCAGTGGTCTCCACCTTCCCATGCGCCACTGACAATCCGAGGAGCGCATTCCGCTTACCGCCGGGGACGGTTCAGGACACGGGACGTGAATCCGCCCAAGTCGTCTCGAACTCCTCGCGGTAGGTGGGGAAGAGTCCGTTGTCGACGCCCTTGTCCAGATCGCCCGGCTTGACCACGCGGTTGCCGTTGCGCAGCACCAGCACCGGTGCCTCCATGCCGCGCGAGCGCCGCAGATAGGACTGCACGACGGCGACGCCGTCCGAGCCGTCCCCGTCGACCAGGTAGGCCGCGCAGCGCGGGGTCTCGTCGTAGACCTGGATCTCGAAGGCGCCCGGGTCGCGCAGCCGCGACCGGACCCGGCGCATGTGCAGGATGTTCATCTCGACGGCGCGGCTCAACTCGCCCCGCTTCATGCCCAGTTCGCGCTCTCGCCGCTTCACCGCGCTGGACGCCGGGTTGAGGAACAGCAGCCGTACCCGGCAGCCCGCCTCGGCCAGGCGCACGAGCCGCCGCCCGGAGAAGTTCTGCACGAGCAGGTTGAGGCCGATGCCGACGGCGTCGAGGCGGCGGGCGCCGCCGAAGATGTCCTCGGCCGGGAAGTGGCGCAGCAGCCGCACCCGGTCGGGGTGCACGGCGACCACGTCCGCGTACCGGTCGCCGACCAGGTCCTCCACCGCGTCCACGGGCAGCCGGCGGGCCGAGGGCACGTCCCCGGCCGCGCCCAGGACGTCCAGCAGCTTCGCGGAGGCCCGCTCGGCCTGGCTCAGGACGGCCTCGGACAGGGCCCGGTTGCGGGAGACGACGTTACGGGTGACCTCGAGCT
Source organism: Streptomyces sp. NPDC050534 (assembly GCF_044457745.1). Lineage (NCBI taxonomy): Bacteria > Bacillati > Actinomycetota > Actinomycetes > Kitasatosporales > Streptomycetaceae > Streptomyces > Streptomyces sp. NPDC050534. The sequence continues at coordinate 369,077 of NZ_JBITHF010000002.1, read as the reverse complement.
CGTCCAGGGCGAGTTCCACCTCGCGGCGGTCGTCGACGTACGGCTCGAAGCACGGCCAGTGCTGCACCATCAGCTCGCGCAGCTGCGGCAGCGTCAGGAAGCTGAGGACGTTGTCGTCGGCCGGGTCGAGCAAGTACCCCTTGCGGCGGCTGACTTCGCGCACGGCGACCGCGCGCTGCACCCACTCCTGGCCCGCCGGACCGGCCGCGGCGACCACCCAGTCGTCGCCGTGGACGGGTTCGTAGATGGGCCGCAGAACAGCGGCGACGACCGCGCGCAGCCGCTGCTCGACGAGGTTCAGCCATATGTAGGCCCGTCCCGCTCGCTGGGCGCGCGTACGCACCTCGCGCCAGGCGTCGGCGTCCCAGTCCAGCTCCGGCCCGATGGAGTTCGTCGCCATGGGCCTGGCCAGAGACACCGTGCCGGGCGGGACGTCTGTGGAGTTCCCCTCGTGACCCTCGTCACCAGGGGGCAGCTCCAGCCCTCCCGAGCCCACCCGCGCACCGCCTTCCGCTCCCCCGAGCTTCCCCGTCTCAACGATCAAGGAAGGGTACTCCGGGACCGGTCGGCGATGCAGCCGGATGGACAGGGTCGTTTCTCAACTACGCGGCTCCCAGTGGCCGTTCTGGGCCGCGAGGGCGTCGGGAGTGAGCGGATTCATAGCGGTGACGTCACGCGGGGCGATGGAGAAGCCCTGCCAGTGGACGGGCATGGGCTGCTGGTCCTCGTCCCGGGCTATGTGGTGGAAGCCCACGTTCATCCAGAGGATCGGGTGCGTGAGGGTCTGGCCGTTCACCCACTTGTCCACGGACTTGCCCGCACCGGCCGGGCAGCTGCCGGTGTTGTTGCTGGCGAACTGCTCGCACTTGTTGTACTCGGTGACGTACAGGTCGTGCTGGGTGAAGCTGCGGCCCGGGTACTTCGTGGTGGGGCCGGGGACGATCTCGTACGAGCGCGCGTGGCCGTCCTTGTTCTTGCCCGTCGCGCTGACCATCCGCCACCAGCGGTAGGTCTTGTAGTCGCCCGCGAGCTCCTTGGTGATCTTGGTGCGGGTGGTCTTGGCGGACGGGGCCTCCTGGCCGCGGGCCGGTGCGCTGACCTTCGAGTCGTACTGCTCGACCTTGGTCTTGGAGGAGCCGTCGAGCCCGAAGTCCAGCCGCCAGAAGACGTTGTGGGTGTGGCTGGTGGCGGAGGCGGTGGCGCCCTTGCCGATGGGCCAGCCGCGGCCGTCGCCGGCGTCGTAGTCCTCGTAGGAGAGGCTGCCGGTGGCGCCGACGTTCATGTTGATCGTGCCGTCGTCCTGGAAGCGCCACTCGGTCATGTACTCGTACCAGCCGACCTGGTTGACCGTGTAGACGAGCAGGTCCTTGCCCTGCTGCTGGTAGACCTTGTTCGCGCTGTCGCCCTGCATGCGGTAGGCGTGGCCGCGGGAACGGGTGGTGGTGCACAGGCCGTTGACGTTCGGGTGCTGCGGGTCCCAGGAGTCCGGCACCTTGACGGACTTGATGGTGCCGCCGGGGCACTCGCCGGGCGCCAGGTTCACCAGGCCCTGGGCGAAGCCGAAGCCCGTCAGGTCGTCGTACTCGACGCTGCCGTCGTCGTAGGGGACGTCGATCTGGGCGAGCCGGGCGCTGTTGAGCACCTTGATCGGCTTGGTCTCGCCCTTGGGCTGGTAGGAGACGTCGTCGAGGACGAGTCCGGCCTTGCTGTCGTAGCGCCAGCACATCGTCCAGGTGGTGCCGCTGGAGAGCTTCTGCTGGATCTTGTAGGCGGCGCTGCAGCCGGCGGCCGGGGCGGCGGCGGTCTTCGGCTGGGCGGAGGCGGGCCCGGCACCGGTCATCGCTCCGGCGGCGAGCGCGACCACGGACAGACCGACGGCCGCGCGGGTGCGTGCACGGCTCGTTCTCCACGGCCGGGGGCCGCTGATCGGACGCTGTACGTGCATGAAGAGGTGACTCCCTTACAGGAGGAGCAAGTTGGAAAAGTGGACGAGGGTCAGCGGTCGAGCTTGGCGATCTTGCCGGCGCTGAGGTCGATGATCAGCTTCCTGGCGTCGATCCACGGGCCGTTGACGACCTTCGGGAACAGCCGCACGCACCGGTGCTCGCCGCACTTGTCCAGCACGGCGGGCTGGGCGCCCGCGGTGGCGCGGTAGACGGCGCCGTTGAGCAGCAGCTGGTCCGGCGAGGTGAGCTCCTTGCCGGTCGCGTCCTTGTAGTCGGCCTTCAGGCCCGCGCCGAGCGGGTCGGCGATCAGCAGCCTGGCCGCCTCGGCGTTCTCGGCCCGGCTCAGCGGCGGCTGGACGCCGTGCTGCGTGCCGGTCTCCTCGACCTTCCCGGTGTCCAGATTGACCGTCTTCGTGACGAGAGTGTCGTTCTTGTAGTCGTAGAACGTCACATCGGCCCGGCGCGGCGCGTTCGCACCGTCCGTCCCGTCGTCCTCCGGGTCGACGAGGTCGACGGTGAGGCGCTGCGGCCCCCGGTCGCCCGCCACGTTCTGGGCGGAATTCAGCAGCTGCCGGTTCGCGGCGATCTGCTCGGCCCGCTTGATCTCGTCGCCGGTCAGCGGGTCGCTGCCCTTGCCCCGGTCACCGTCGGCCGGCGCCTGCTGGACCACGCCGGGCCGGACCGCCCCGTCCTGCCCCGCCTGCTGCGCGGACTGTGTCCCCGCCCCGCTCCCTCCCGACTCGTCGGCCCCCGCCGTCCCCGGCAGGGTGATCCCGACCATCACGGCGGTCCCTGCCACCGCGACGGCCGCACCGGCCACCACCTTTCCCAGATGGCGGTGCACTATGTTGCGCACATCTTCCCCCTACTCCCCCTGGTCACGGGAGTACCTGTTTGCCCCACTGGTTCGGCATACCGCGTATGCCTGGTCGAGCGGTAAGAGGGACGTAAGTCATAGGTGGTTCCATCACTTTCGGGGACACTCGACCCGAAGGCGCCTCCGGCGTCGCGCTCCAGCTGAAAGAGTCGATCCATGCAGGTCTGGCCTGGCGAGGCGTATCCGCTCGGTGCCACGTACGACGGCGCCGGCACCAATTTCGCGGTCTTCTCGGAAGCCGCGGACCGAGTAGAGCTGTGTCTGCTGCACGACGACGGCTCGGAGACGGCGGTGGAACTGCGCGAGAGCGACGCGTTCGTACGGCACGCGTACGTGCCCGGCATCATGCCGGGGCAGCGGTACGGCTTCCGTGTGCACGGGCCGTACGCACCCGAGCGCGGTCTGCGCTGCAATTCGGCGAAATTGCTGCTCGACCCGTACGCGCGCGCGATCAGCGGCTCCATCCGCTGGGGCGAGGAGGTGTACGGCTACCACTTCGACGCCCCCGACGAGCGCAACGACCTGGACTCGGCCCCGCACACGCAGACGTCGGTCGTGGTCAACCCCTACTTCGACTGGGGCGACGACCGGCGGCCGCGCCGCGGCTACCACGAGACGGTGATCTACGAGGCGCATGTGAAGGGCCTCACGATGCAGCACCCGGGGCTGCCCGAGGAGCTGCGCGGCACCTATGCGGCACTCGCGCACCCGGTGATCATCGAGCATCTGGTGGAGCTCGGCGTGACCACGCTGGAGCTGATGCCGGTGCACCAGTTCGTGAACGACCACCGGCTGGTCGACATGGGCCTGAACAACTACTGGGGCTACAACACGATCGGCTTCTTCGCCCCGCACAACGCGTACGCCTCCTGGGGCGACCGCGGCCAGCAGGTCCTGGAGTTCAAGTCGGCGGTGCGGGCCCTGCACGAGGCCGGCATCGAGGTCATCCTGGACGTCGTCTACAACCACACGGCCGAGGGCAACCACCTCGGCCCGACGCTGTCCTTCAAGGGCATCGACAACCCGCAGTACTACCGCCTCACCGACGACCCGCGGTACTACATGGACACCACGGGCACCGGGAACTCCCTGCTCATGCGGTCCCCGCACGTCCTGCAGCTGATCATGGACTCGCTGCGCTACTGGGTCACGGACATGCACGTCGACGGCTTCCGCTTCGACCTCGCGGCCACGCTGGCCCGGCAGTTCCACGAGGTGGACCGGCTGTCGTCGTTCTTCGACCTGGTGCAGCAGGACCCGGTGGTCTCCCAGGTGAAGCTGATCGCCGAGCCCTGGGACGTCGGCGAGGGCGGCTACCAGGTGGGCAACTTCCCGCCGCTGTGGACCGAGTGGAACGGCAAGTACCGCGACACCGTACGGGACCTGTGGCGCGGCGAGCAGCGCGCGCTCGCGGAGTTCGCGTCCCGGCTGACCGGCTCCTCCGACCTCTACCAGGACGACGGCCGCCGTCCGCTCGCCTCGATCAACTTCGTCACCTGCCACGACGGCTTCACCCTGCACGACCTCGTCGCGTACAACGACAAGCACAACCAGGCCAACGGCGAGGACAACCGGGACGGCGAGAGCCACAACCGGTCCTGGAACTGCGGGGTGGAGGGCGAGACCGACGACTCCGGTGTGCTGGAGCTGCGGGCCCGCCAGATGCGGAACTTCTTCGCCACGCTGATGCTCTCCCAGGGCGTGCCGATGATCAGCCACGGCGACGAGTTCGCGCGCACCCAGCGCGGCAACAACAACGCCTACTGCCAGGACAACGAACTGGCCTGGGTGAAATGGCCGGACCCCGACGCGGAGGAGGGCTCCGCCGACCGCGAACTGCTGGACTTCGTGCGCGCGATGGTGTGGCTGCGCAAGGACCATCCGGTCTTCCGCAGGCGCCGCTTCTTCCACGGCCGGCCCGTGGAGGGCACGCACGACGACCTGTCGGACATCGCCTGGTTCACTCCCGAGGGCAAGGAGATGAACCAGCGGGACTGGGACACGGCCCCGGCCTCCGCGCTGACCGTGTTCCTCAACGGCAACGCGATCTCCGAGCCCGGTGTGCGCGGAGAGCGGATCGGCGACGACTCGTTCCTGCTGATGTTCAACGCCTCGCCCGAGCCGCTGGACTTCGTGGTGCCGGTCAACCACGGCCGGCAGTGGCAGGTCGTTGTGGACACGGCCCGCACGGAAGGGGTGCTGCCGGACGGGGACCAGAAGGTGCAGGCCGGTGACCACCTGACACTGGTGGACCGGAGCATGACGGTGCTCCGGCGGCCGGTCTAGGCCCTGGCCCGCCGGCTCCTCCGCGCGCGCGTGGAGGAGCCGGCGGGCCGGTCAGGCCGGTGACGCCCTTCTCCGTGTGCCCCGGCGGCCCATCGCCCGCCCGGAGCGGGCCACGCACGCGTGCACCCGTGCGGGGGACGATGACACGAAGGGCGGCAGGGCGGGTACGTAGGTTTGCATGACACCTGAGCGACCCGACCTCATGGCGCCCACGGCCACCTACCGGCTGCAGCTGCAGCCCGATTTCCCGTTCGCGGCCGCCGCGGCCGCCGTACCGTACCTGGCCTCGCTCGGCGTCTCGCACCTGCACCTGTCGCCCGTGCTGGAGGCCGTGCCCGGTTCGCTGCACGGCTACGACGTGGTCGACCCCGCGCGCGTGCGCGAGGAGCTGGGGGGCGAGGAGGGGCTGCGCGCGCTGTCCCGCACGGCGCGGGAGCACGGTCTCGGCCTGGTGGTCGACATCGTGCCCAACCACATGGCCATGGCACCGCGGCACAACCACGCCCTGTGGGAGGTGCTGCGGGAGGGCCCCAAATCGCCGTACGCGCGCTGGTTCGACATCGACTGGGAGGCGCAGGGCGGCCAGATGCTGCTGCCGGTGCTCGGGCAGCCGGTCGGCTCGGTGATCGGCGAGCTGCGCGTCGACGGCGACGTGCTGCGCTACTACGACCACGCCTTCCCGCTGCGCGAGGGCACGGGGGAACTGCCGCTGCCGCAGCTCCTGGACGCGCAGTGGTACCGGCCGGTGTGGTGGCGGCTGGCCCGCACCGAACTCAACTACCGGCGCTTCTTCAGCATCTCGGAGCTCATCGGGGTGCGGGTCGAGGACCCGGAGGTCTTCGAGGCCACGCACGCGAAGATCCTCGAGCTGCTGCGCGAGGGCGTGGTCGACGGGCTGCGCGTCGACCACCCCGACGGGCTCGCCGACCCCGACGCGTATCTGCGGCGCCTGCACGAGGCGACCGGCGGACGCTGGACGGTCGTGGAGAAGATCCTCGCGGACGGGGAGTGCCTGCCGGCCTCCTGGCCCGTCGCCGGCACCACCGGCTACGACGCCCTGCGGCACGTCGACGGCCTCTTCACGGACCCGGCGGGGTTCGGTGAACTCCTCGGCCAGTACCGGCGGTTCGCGGCCCCGCAGACGGACCGGGGAGGCGACTGGGCGGCCACGGTGCGGCGGGCGGCGTACAAGGTGATCACGCACGAGCTGGCCACCGAGATCAACCGGCTGACCCGGGTGGCGAGCAGGCTGTGCGCCACCGCCCCGGACCCGGCGCTGCGCGACCGCGCCCCATGGGCGCTGCGCACGGCGCTCCAGGAGCTGCTGGTCCGCCTCGAGGTCTACCGCCCCTACGCCTCCCAGGACGCGGCCTCGGTGGTCACCGAGGAGGCCGCCGCCGAGGCCCGGCTCGCCTTCGTCGTCCCGGAGGAGGCCGGCGCGGTCGACGTGGTGCGCGATCTGGTGCTGGGGCGGGCCGGTGACGCGACCGGGCCCGACCACGAGGAGTTCCGTACGCGGTTCGCGCAGACCGCGTCGGCGCTGCGCGCCAAGTCCGTGGAGGACACGGCGTTCTACCGCTACGTGCCGCTGCTGTCGGCGAACGAGGTGGGCGGCGACCCGGGGAACCCGGCGGTGTCCCCGGAGGACTTCCACGGCTACTGCGCGCGCGTGCAGCGCGACTGGCCGGCGACGGGGACCGTCGTCTCGACGCACGACACCAAACGCAGTGCCGACGTACGGGCGGCCCTGGCGGTGCTCACCGAGTGCCCGCAGCGGTGGGCGGACGTCCTGGCCGAGGTGACCCGCGCGGGCGAGGGCGTGCCGGACGCGCAGCTGGCGTGGGCGGCCTGGCAGACGGTGTTCGGGCTCGGGGCGGCGGCCGAGGAGCGCGTACAGCAGGCCCTGTTGAAGCATGTGCGCGAGGCGGGGCTGCTGACGAGCTGGACGGAGCAGGAGCCCGCGTACGAGGAGGCGGTGGCCGCCTTCGTCGCCGCGGGACCGTGCGGGCCTGCGGGCGAGCACGTCATCGCGCTCCGGCGGGCGCTGGAGCCGCACATCCGGGCGAACGTGCTGGGCACCGCCCTGGTCCATCTGACGATGCCGGGTGTGCCCGACGTGTACCAGGGCACCGAGGGCGAGTCCTTGGCGCTGGTGGACCCGGACAACCGGCGGCCCGTGAGCTTCCCGCCCGAGGACCCCGGCGACAAGGACGCCGTGACCGCGGCGGCGCTGCGGCTGCGCGCACGGCGGCCCGGGGCCTTCGGGGACGCGGCCACGTACACGCCGCTCGCGGCGCAGGGCCCGGCGGCGGCCCACTGTGCGGCGTTCGCGCGCTCCTCGGAGGTCGTGACGGCCGTGACGCGGCTGTCGCTGCGGCTGGCGGAGGCGGGCGGCTGGCGGGACACCCGGCTGCCGCTGCCACCGGGACGCTGGTCCGACGTACTCGCTCCGGGGCGGGAGTTCACGGGGCACGCACGCGTGGAGGAGCTCTTCGAGCGGCAGCCGGTGGCGCTCCTGGAGCGGGTCGACGCGGAGTAGGGAGGCGGGAAGCGGCGGGGAAGGGCGCCTCCGGACGGTCGTCGACGGCCGGTGCGTCGCCACGCGCGGGACGTCGTGAGCCGCGACCACCGTGCGTGGGGGCGCGCGTATCGCGCACGCCGGTGTGCGGACGGTGCGCGGCAGGGCCCGCCGGACCGGCAATGAGTGCCTCGCACACCGCCGGCCGCGAATGCATCTGGGCGCCCCCTGGAGCCTCCCCCTTGATGTCATTGACACTTCGGGGAGAGCGTGGGGTACTGCGGATTGCGATGCAGGGCGGACGTGACGGGGGTGAGTCTCCTGCCTCAGCGGCGCTATCCCACTGTGACCCAACTCATCGCGTGCGCACGGTCGTTGGCCGTTCAGAGGCCCAGCCTGTGCGCCCTGAGGAAAGTGGGAGTCTCCCGGGCCGGCAGGCCCCTGTACCTGCTGTCCGTGGGCCATGCCCGGCGGGCCGTGCTCGTCGTCGCCGGCGCCCACGCCAATGAGCCGACCGGCGCCTGCACGGTCCTCTCGCTCGCCGAACGGGTGCTGGCGGAGCGGGAGTTGCGCTGGGACACGTCCTGGCACTTCCTGCTCTGCGTGGACCCCGACGGAGCGAGCCTGCACGACACTCCGGCGCCGCGCAGCCTCTACGACTACCACCTCGGGTTCTTCCGGCCGGCCGCCGAGGAGCAGCCCGAGTGGTCGCCTTCGGTGCTGCCGGCACACCGCCTGCCGCCCGAGACGCGCGCGCTGACCAGGGTCATCGACGAGCTACGCCCCTACCTCCAGGTCACCCTGCACGGAACCGATCTGGGCGGCAGCTGGGTGCAGTTGACCAAGGACATACCGGGTCTCGCCGAGCCGTTCGCCAAGTCCGCGGCGCAGCTGCACATCCCGGTGGAGACGGGAGCCTCGGACGCCGCGGGCTGGGCCGCGTCCGGACCCGGGGTGCATGTGATGCCCGCCCCCGGCGCGGGCGCCGCCTACCCGAGCATGCCGGACGACGCGCGCCACAGCACCTGGTACGCCACGCACCGGTACGGCGGTCTGACGGCGGTGGTCGAGGTGCCGATGTGGGCGAGCGACCTGGTGGACGACCCGGCTCCGCATCCCGCGCCGGCCGCGGCGATCCGGTGGGTGGCCCGCCGGCTGCTGCGGGACGCCTTCGAGGTGGACCGCGTGCTCGCGGAGGCGCTGCCCCGGCTGGAGGGCGTGGACGGGCCGCTGCTGCGGGCCGCCCGGTGGGTGCTGGACCTGGTCCCGGGACTGGCCGCGGACTGGACCCGCACACCGCCCGCCGACAACACGATGGCGTACGTCAGCAGCGTGGACGCGTTCGGCCGCCGCCTGCCGCTGCGCGCGGCGGCCATGCTGCTACGGGTGCTGCGGCAGAGCGGCGACCGCGCGGCACCGGGTCTGGAACGGCTCGTGGCGACCTGGAGCGAGGCCTTCGCGGAGCGCTTCCGGGCGCGCTGGGTGCCGCTGGAGCACCAGGTGGAGCACCAGTCCCGCACGGTCGTCACGGCGGCGCGGTGCGCGCGCGACCGTGCGGCGTGAGCACGCCGCACGGGCTCACGCGCGCCGACCGCAGCGACACCGGCTCAGCGACACCGGCCTCAGTTGTCGAGGGCGAAGACCGACCCGGTGCGCGCGCTCATGAAGCACGCGCTGGAGAACGTCTGGGTGTAGTCGACCTTCCGGTTGCTCCACTCCCCGCGCGCGTGGACGGTCACCGGCGCGTAGACCATGGGGCAGTAGGCGTCCTTCACCGGGATCTGGGTGATGTCGCCGTCGGCCGCCGCCAGTTCGCCGCACGCCTCGGCCGCCCGTGCGTGGCCCTCGGGCGGGTCGCACAGCAGCAGGGTGTCGTGGTGGCTCGCGGCGCGGCCGTCGCCCTTGCTGACCGTGAGGTAGAGCCAGTTGTCCGGCGGGAAGTGGTGGGAGACCGCCTGCGCCGGGGCCGCGCCCGCCAGGAGGAGCGCGGCCGCGAGCAGACCGCCTCGTACCGCTTTCGCCGTGGTGCTGATCGCTTGTGTGGTGCTGGTCGTCATTCCCGATGCATCGGCACGGGCGCCTGGGAACCCCAGCCCGGCTCACCCGAACGGGAGCACGCGGGCGCGTACTGCCCGGCGAGCTCGAACGCGGCGAGCACCACGCGCGACTGGTACTCCACCTGCCGCGCGACCGGGATCCAGCGCGCGCCGATGGCGTCGCGGTAGTCGGCGCACCACTGGTCGACGAGCCGGTCCAGGTCCGGCAGCACACCGGCCGGGTCGCGGCCGGCGGCCGTCACGAGCTGGTGCAGCAGTCCCGCCGTGCGCAGCGCCAGGCGGCGCCCGGCGATGCGCAGGGCGGCCAGGTGGCCGCTGCTGAGCGGGGGCAGCGGGCGCGCGCCGTCGGCGACGTCGGGGTCCCACGCGTCGGCGAGGCCGGGGCAGACCAGTAAATAGTCGTCCACCGGGGCGAGCAGGGCGGCCGCGTCCGGCGTCCGCGCGAGGTGCGGCCGCAGCCGGGCGAGGAGCGCCTCCAGGAGCCGCGTGTCGCGGCGCAGCGCGTGGCTGACGGTGCGCAGCACCGCGGCCGCGTCGGCGGGCGGGGAGCCGTCCTCCACGGCCGCCACGCCCCACATGGGCGCCTCGACGACCGCGGTCACCGTGCCGTGCCGGTACGGGTGGAACCAGGTCGACTCGACGGCCGCCTCGGTGATGGCCGCGGCGAGGTCGCCGATGCGCGGCGGCGGGATGCGGTAGACGGCGGCGCCCAGGTTCGGCCAGTACAGCGTGTCGTAGGGGCCGAGTTCCCGCGGGATGCCGAGGCGGGCGGCGGCGCGGGCGACGCGGCCCGCGAGGCCCGGCAGGTCGTGGGTCAGCTCGACGAAGCCGCCGCCGACGTCGACGCCGTGCAGGGAGCACTGGAGGAAGGGCCGCAGTTCGTCCTGAAGTTCGAGCAGCGTGCGGGTCTCGGGCAGTGCGGCGCCCGCCGCGCCGTCGGGCAGCCACTCGGGCTGTTCGAGGAAGCCGGGCCGGAAGAAGTTCCGGAAGTACCGGCCGAGACTGTACGGGCCCTGCAGCCAGCCCTCGTTGCGGCGCAGGCCGTCGGGGTCGAGGGAGAGCAGGAGGTTCCAGGTGGCGTCGGAGCCCTCGGTGAACCGCGGGTCGGCGAGGGCGCGTTCGGCCAGTCGCAGGACGGTGCCGCCGCCGACGGGTTCGTTGGCGTGCGGCCCGGCGACGACGAGGGCCTGACGGCTGCCGTGACCGACGGAAAGCAGCCACATCGGGTTGCCCGCACGGGAGGTGCCGACGCGGCGCAGACGAGCGTCCGAAGGACGTCGGGCCACGAGTGCTGCCGCCCGCGCGCCGAGTTCGTCGACGGTCGGGTAGCGGAGGAGGGGCGGCAGGGCACACCTCCACAATGTGGTGCCGTCGTTTCACCTGATGTACATGGCGTACGCACAGTCAGTCACGACTTGGGGGGTACGTCAACACCGCGGAACGGAAACCGCTTTGGTCCATCGCAGCACGTCAACGCGATGTCATGCTCAGGCCAAAGCTATTCGGCGCAGCCGGGCGGGTTCAGTCGCAGGCGAGCCGGAACGACATCCGTCCGAAGCCGACCTGATCGCCCTCGCGCACGACCGCGGCACCGATGACCCGCCGCCCGTTCACCGTCGTGCCGTTGGTCGAACCGAGGTCGCGCAGCACCCACATGCCGCCCTGGCGGCGGAGTTCGGCGTGCACGCGGGACACGGTTTCGTGCGTGAGGCGCAGTCCGTTGGCCGGATCGCGTCCGATGCGCAGCGGATGGCCGTTGCCCGGGTGCGGCAGCAGCAGCTTGGGCAGGCGCTCGGCCTGCCAGGCCCTGCGCAGCCGTACGGTGAAGCCGGAGACCGCCTCCACGGTGCCGAACACCAGACGGGAGAGACGGTTCTCCTGGGGGAGGTCGGCGGTGAGCACGGCGAGTTCGTCGGAACGGCGGGCGGTGAGCGCCAGCTCCATGCGGCGGATGAACGTGTCGTGCGACAGCCGTCCCATGGCGACGCCGTCACGCAGGACCTTGAGCGCCTTGTCGCGCTCCGCGTCGGACAGCCGCGCGGGGTACGTGTGGAACTCGAAGGACGACGTCACGTTCGTGATTGTCGGTCAGTGAACTCCGGGTGTCCAGAAAACCGGAAAACGCCGGGCACGCACGCGTGCCCGGCGACACCCGCCGCAAAACGGCGGATGCAAAGGCGGATTGATCTCGTTTGGAGCACCATGGACGGGCTACATCACGGTGAGCAGACGAAGGGGAACCGTCCGTGCAGTTCGAGGTGTGGGCACCACAGGCCGAGCGCGTGACGCTCCAGTGCGACGACGCCACGCGCGCGCTGGAGCGCGATCCCGGACGGGAGGGGTGGTGGCGGGCGGAGGCCGAGGCGCGGGACGGCTCGCGGTACGGGTACGCACTGGACGACGGCCCCGTGCTGCCCGACCCGCGTTCGCGCCGGCAGCCGGACGGCCCCGACGGCCTGAGCGCCGTCGTCGACCACGCGCACTACGCCTGGCGCACCGAATGGGCCGGGCGCCCGCTGCCGGGTGCGGTCCTGTACGAGCTCCATGTCGGCACGTACACCCATGAGGGCACCCTGGACGCGGCCGCCGGGCGGCTCGGCCATCTCGTCGAACTGGGCGTCACCCACGTCGAGTTGATGCCTCTGTGCCCGTTCCCGGGACGGCACGGCTGGGGCTACGAGGGCGTCTCCCTGTGGGCGGTGCACGAGCCGTACGGCGGTCCCGAGGCGCTGAAACGGTTCGTCGACCGGGCGCACGAACTCGGCCTGGGCGTGGTCCTGGACGTCGTGCACAACCACCTCGGGCCCTCGGGCAACTACCTGCCCGCGTTCGGGCCGTACTTCACCGACACCCACCACACGCCGTGGGGTTCCGCCGTGAACCTCGACGCGCCGGGGTCGGACGAGGTCCGGGACTACCTGCGCGAGAGCGCCCTGTCGTGGCTGCGCGACTACCGGATCGACGGGCTGCGCCTGGACGCCGTGCACGCGCTGGCGGACACGCGCGCGTGCCACTTCCTGGAGGAGCTGTCGACGGCCGTGGACGCCCTCGCCGCCGAACTGGACCGCCCGCTGTTCCTGATCGCCGAGTCCGACCTCAACGACCCGCGGCTCATCACCGGGCGCGAGGCGGGCGGCCTCGGTCTGCACGCGCAGTGGAACGACGACTTCCACCACGCACTGCACACCGCGCTGACCGGCGAGTCGCAGGGCTACTACGGAGACTTCGCGCGCGCCCCCGTGGCGGCGCTCGCCAAGACGCTCACCGGCGGCTACTTCCACGACGGCACGTTCTCGAGCTTCCGCGGCCGGCGCCACGGACGTCCTCTGGACCGCACACGCGTGGCCGCACACCGGCTCCTCGGCTACAGCCAGACGCACGACCAGGTCGGCAACCGGGCCCTGGGGGACCGTCTGTCGGCCTCCCTATCCCCCGGTCTGCTGGCCTGCGCGGCGACGCTGGTACTGACCGCCCCCTTCACGCCGATGCTGTTCATGGGCGAGGAGTGGGCGGCGGGCACGCCCTGGCAGTTCTTCACCGACCACACGGATCCGGAGCTCGCCGAGGCCGTACGGCGCGGCAGGCGGCGGGAGTTCGCGTCGCACGGCTGGGCGGAGGAGGACGTACCGGATCCGCAGGACCCGGCGACCCGCGACCGCTCCTGCCTCGACTGGGCGGAGCCCGCCGGTGAGCCCCACGCGCGCGTGCTGGACTGGTATCGCCGCCTGATCGCGCTCCGGCACGAGCAGGCCGACCTGACCGATCCCGACCTCGCCGACATCAAGGTGGCGTACGACGAGCGGCAGCGCTGGCTCGCCTTCCGCCGCGGGGACGTCCGCGTGGCCGTGAACCTCGCCAAGGAACCCGCACAGATCCCCCTGGGCCCGCGCCACGCGCGCGTGCTCGCCGCGTGGGAGCCCGTCGAGGCGCCGGGCCCGGACGGGGGGCTGCACGTGCCCGGGGAGTCGGCCGTGGTGCTGCTGCAGGGCTGAGCCGAGTCAGACGTCGGCCTCGCCGTCCCGGAACTCCGTCACCCGCTCCAGGAGGATCGCCTCCCAGGCCCGGCGGAGCCGGAGCCGGAGCAGCGGCAGGGCGGCCGCGTCGCGGTCCTGGAGGGCTTCGGCGAGACGGACGACGGCGTCGCAGCGGGCCAGCCAGAGACCGCGCAGGCAGGGGCGTGCGCCGTAGCCGGCGAGGGTCGCGGCGCGGACGGCGGCCGGTGAGCCGACGGCACCGGCCAGCCCGGCGATGTCCTCGGCGGGGTCGCCGACGGCCGCCCCGGACCAGTCGAGGACGCCGCGCACCCGGCCGTCGGGACTGACCACGAGATGCTCGCCCCTCAGGTCGTGGTGGACGAGCACCGCGGTGCCGGACTGGGCGGCGAGCTGCACGGCGGCCGGGCCGGTGAGCTGGTGCAGACGCACGGGGTCGAACTCGTCGGCCGCGGCGAGCCGTTCGGCGGCGCGCTCGGCGGCCAGGCGCCGGGCCTCCAGGGAGCGCGGGGCGACGCGCGGGACGCCGAGGGCCTCGGCCTGCCGGGCGGGCACCTCGCGCAGCCCGGTGAGCAGCCCCGCGAGGTCGGCCTCGCCGACGGCGGACACGTCGTGCTCCTCGCCCGTGCCGCCGGGCACCTTCGTGTCCAGCGTGTACGTCAGCCCGGCCGCCCACTCCCCCTGCGCCACGCTGGTGGGCACGGCGACCTGCAGGTACGGGCGCAGCAGGTCGCGCAGACGCAGTTCGCGGCGCTGGCGGACGGCGGCCTCGCGGTCGGGGGCGAGACGCAGCACGTACCGGGTGCCGACCCACCAGGTGCCGTGCCCGCCGCCCTCGGTGACGGGCCGCACCTCGGGTCCGGCGCCGGCCGCACCGTCCTTGAGCAGGGAACTGACCAGCCGGCGGACGGTGTCCGCGGTGGGTGTCGGTGCCTGGGTCATGGTCCGCGCCGTTGTCCCTCGGGGGTCTGCTGGGGCTCCTGCTGGTCGCTCAGTCCACTATGACCATCTCGCGGGTCGTGTCGTTCAGGCGCCGCCCGCCGTCCTCGGTGACGGTGACGATGTCCTCGATGCGCACACCGAACCGGCCGGGCAGATAGATGCCGGGTTCCACGGAGAAGCACATTCCGGGCACCAGGGGCTGCTGTTCACCCTCGATCATGTACGGCGGCTCGTGCGTGGTGACGCCGATGCCGTGGCCGGTGCGGTGGATGAAGTACTCGCCGTACCCGGCGCCGGCGATCACCTCGCGGGCGGCCCGGTCGACGTCCTGGCAGGCGGCGCCCGGCCGCACCGCCCTGAAGCCCGCCTCCTGGGCCTCGCGCACCAGGTCGTGCACCCGGCGCTCCTCGTCGGTGGGCTCGCCGACGTGGACCGTACGGGAGGTGTCGGAGCCGTAGCCGTCCTTGAGGCCGCCGAAGTCCAGGACGACCATGTCGCCGTCCTCGATGACGCGGTCGCCGACCTCGTGGTGCGGATCGGCGCCGTTCGGGCCCGAGGCGACGATGGTGAAGTCGACCTGGGAGTGGCCGAACTGCCGCAGCAGATCGGCCAGGTCCGCGCCGACCTCGGATTCCCTGCGGCCGGCGAAGGGGACCTTGCGGATCTCCTCGAAGGCCGCGTCGGCGGCCGCGCCCGCGGCCGCCATCAGTTCCAGCTCCGCCGCGTCCTTGACGGCGCGCAGCATCGGCAGGGCCTCGGTGAGGGAGTCGTAGGTGGTGCCGGGCAGCGTCCGCTGCAGGCCCAGCAGGTGCATCGCCCAGGCGTTGTCGCTGACGCCGAAGCGGCCGGTGCCGGACAGGAGCGCGGCGGTCGCGGCGTAGGGGTCCTTGCCGTCGGTCCAGTCGCGCAGGTTCAGGGCGGGCGCGCCGGGCGCCTGCGCGGCGTCCGGGGCCTCCAGTGTGGGGACGACCAGGACGGGGGCCCGGCCCTGGGCGAGGACCAGCAGGGTGAGCCGTTCGGTGACCGCCGTGGGCGCGTAGCCGGTCAGCCACACCAGGTCGGGTCCGGGCGCCACCAGGAGCCCGTCGAGACCGGCGTCGGCGGCGGCCCGCGCGGCGCGGTCCATACGGGCCCGGTAGTCGTCGGCGGTGAAGGGCGCGCGCGTGCTGCCGGTCATCCGGGCCTCCCTGGGCGGTTGCAAGGACCACATAGGACTACGGGCAGCATCCTGCCCGGACAGCGGGGGCCGCGCGACCGGTCTGCGGGGCTTTCGGGCATCGTGCCGTCCATGACGTCAGCTCTCCAGGGCGAGACGGACGCCGAGGAGGAGCAGCACGCCGCCGGAGATCTGCTCCAGGCGCCGGCGCACCCCGGCGCGTGACAGCACGGTCCGCATCCGGCCGACGAACCACACGTACAGGCCGTAGTAGCCGACCTCGTAGACCGCCCAGAGGGCGGCGAGCCCGGCCATCGCCGGCAGGTGCGGGGCGCCCGCCGGCACGAACTGCGGCAGGAAGGACATGGCGAAGATCGCCGCCTTGGGGTTGGCGAGGTTCATCAGCAGCCCGGCGCGGTAGGCCGCCCAGCCGCTCTTCCCGGTGCCCTCCCAGGCGTCGCCCCCGGGCGCCCCCTTCGCCCGCCGCGCCTGCCGCAGGGCCTGGATGCCGAAGCCGGCGAGGACGACCGCGCCGGTGACGCGCAGCACGTCGTACGCCACCTCGGAGGCGGCGAGCAGCCCGGTCAGGCCGAAGGCGGCGACGACACCCCAGGTGAAGATGCCCGTCTCGTTGCCGAGCACGGTCAGGAAGCCGTCGCGTCTGCTGCGCAGCGACTGCTTGATGATCAGCACCGTGCTGGGTCCCGGCGAGGCGGCGATGAGGGTGCAGGCGCCGAGGAAGGCGAGGAGGGTGCTCAGCATGAGGGCCATCGTGGCCGGTGCCGCGGGGCAGGGCCAGTGTTTTTCCGGTGGTCACATGACGAATCCGGGTACGGCCGTCAGCCGCTGGTAGGTGCCGCTGCGGTGCCGGATCGTCAGGACGACCTCGGAGCCGGGGCGGGCGTGCGCGACGGCGCGGGCGAGGTCCGCGGCCGATGCGACGCGGGTCCCGCCGAACGCGAGGAGCACGTCGCCGCGGACCAGTCCGGCCGTGTAGCCCGGGCCGGGGACGTGGACGCCCACGATCAGTGCCCCCTTCCGGTAGGCGTCGACCGCCTCCAGGCCGAGGGTCGCGGTGGCGGGGGCCGGGGGCGCGGACGAGGCGGTGGGGGTGGGTGTGGGTGCGGCCGGGGGCGCGGAACCGGGACGAGGCGCTGCGGGCGGCCGCTGCGGTGCCTGCCGTTGCAGATCGGCGAGCTTGCTCATCCCTATCACCGTGGCGCCGACCGTCCCGATGCCGACCCCGGAGAGCACCAGAAGCGCGGCCACCAGCAGCCCGAACAACAGGGTCCTGAGCCGTCGCGCCCGCTTCCGCGCGGCGTGCGGATGCCGTACGGACGCACCGGGCCGGGTTCCGCGGCCGGGGTCCTGGCCGGGCATCGGCTTGGGCCGCAACGCAGTCTGTTCCATGGATCGCCTCCTGCTCAAGCTCTACCCGGGAGCCCCGGCGCGCGACGAGCCACGAACGAGTGAGACTGACCGGCGATCGGCACCGGCGGACGAGAGCCGGACTTCAGTTCGATGCGAGGGACGCGCGGGGCCCGCACCCGGCGTCCGGGTGCGGACCGCGCGCCGGTACCGCGTCCCCACTGCCGTACCGGCTGATCCCCTCAGAGGACGGGTACGGCGGGCGGCCGGTCCGGGAGGAAGCCGTGGGCCCGCCGGGCCAGGTAGTCGGCCTGGTAACGGTCCACCTTCCGATGCCAGTTGAGGATGCCCGACAGCCAGTTCTGCAGGTCTCCCACATAGCCGTCCATCGCCTCGCGTGCCTCCTGCGAGAGACCGAAGTCGTCGTAGACGATGGGGAGTTCGTGCGCGACGACGTGTTCGAACTGCTGCATGCGCTGGGTCATCAGGTCGTGGACGACCGAGAGGGCGGTCGGGTAGTCGATGCCGAAGAAGTTCTGCACGACGAGGATCGCGTTGTGGATCTCGCCCTCGTACTCGATCTCCTTCTGGTACGAGAAGACGTCGTTGAGCAGGCAGGCGTAGTCGATCGCGGCGTTCTCCAGCGAGCGGACGGGGCCGCTGCGGTAGACCTCGGGCGGGACGGCGGGGCCCCGGCCCATCCGGCACAGGCTCAGGGTGAGGTCGGAGCCGAAGGTGGCGCGGCGCATCTCCAGGTAGTCGACCGGGTCGGGGATGCGGTGCTGCAGCTGATTGGACAGCTCCCAGACCCAGCTCTCGGTCATCACGTTCACCGCGTTCTTGAGGGTGCGCCGGTCCTGGGGTGACATCCCCGCGGTCGTCCGCGCCCACAGGTCGGTGAGGCCGCGCTCCATGCCGTTGAGCGGGGTGACGGGCACCTCGCCGTCGACGGGCATGCAGTCCGACAGGCGCCGGGTGGTCAGCCGTGCGGCGGCCAGGTCGCGGCGGTGGCCGTACACGAGCGGGTAGTAGTCGTCGCCGTACGTCCCCCAGGCGAGCCACCGGGAACTGAGGTCGAGGACCTCGGGTGTCGCGTCCGGGTCCAGGCCCGCGGAGCACAACGGAAGGTCGTAGGCGGCGAGTTTGTCCTCGTCCCAGACGCCCTCCTGGAGCATGCCCATGGCGTGCATCCAGGCGGTGAGCCGGGGCCGGGCGGCCTCCAGGTGGGGGCTCAGCTCGACCTGGAAGGGCATGTGGAAGTCGGGCAGCAGGGACGGGCCGACCTTCTGGTACGGCACGTGCGTGTACGCGCGAAGGCGCTCCGCCCCGGCCGCCGCGAGCAGGGCGCCGACGTCGGCGGCGGAGCCGGCCGCACCGGTCAGGCCGTGCCACGGATTCCCCGACCGCGCGCGGGCGTTCATGTAGCGGCTGGAGCGCATGTGCCATTCATGGCCGCCGGACTGCCAGTCCTGCAGCCCCTGCGTGTACTTGGCGACGGCGGCGACCTCTGGCGCGGTGAGACCCAACTCCAGTGCCAGTGCGGGCACTTCGGTCAGCGCGGTGTGCTCGAACTGGTGCAGGCGGGAGGTGAGGATGTCGTTGACGGTGTCGGCGGCCTGCTGGGTGGTGCAGCCGAAGAAGGTCTCCAGGACGAGCACGCCGTTGCTGTTCTCACCCTCGTCCTCGACCTCTCGCTGGTAGGAGAACAGGTCGTTGCGCAGGTGGACGGCGTCCGCGAACGTCTCCATCAGCACCCTGAGGGGCCGCGAGCAGGCCGCGGCGGCGGGGACCTCGGCCGTCGCGTACTCCACGAGCCCCGCCGACCAGGGGGCGCCGCCCACCTTGCGGCGCATCTCGATGTACTCGACGGGGTTGGCGATGCGCCCCTCGTTGATGTTGGACAGCTCCCACAGGGATTCGTTGAGGAGGTGCTCGGTGGCGACGGCGAAGCGGCGGCGCCAGTCGGCGGACATCGCGGGCACGGTGCGCGTCCACAGGTCGGCGAGGCCCGCCTCGACCGGGTTCCGCGGCTCGGGCATCGGGGTGCCGAGGTCCATCGGCATGAACAGCGGAAGCCGGTCCAGATAGGCCTTGCCGCCCGCGCGGTCCTGGGTGCGCTTGAAGATCTCCAGGAAGTGGTCGTCGAAGAAGAAGACCCACACGTACCAGTCCGTGATCAGCGACAGGGCCGGGCCGTCGCACTCGGGATGGGTGTAGGCGCAGAGCAGTCCGTAGTCGTGGGCCTCCAGGTCGGACCGCTCCCAGATCCCGGACCCCTCCAGCATGCCCATCTCGCGTGCCCACTCGGCCGAATGGGCACGCGCCTCGTCGACGTGCGGGTTCAGCCGCGCGGGGTACGGCATGTAGAAGTGCGGGAGTTCGAAGGGCTGGTGCGTCATGGCCGGGCCCTACCCGGGGCTCTCCCGCGCCATCCGCCGGCCCGGACATGATCACACCAACGCGTGAATCGGCGGGAGTTCCCGCAGGGGCGGCCGGCAGCGGTGGCACGCCTGCCGGCCGGCCTCAGCTCCCCCGCACCGCCCGCCCCACCGCCGTCCGCAGCGCCACGAACTCCGGCAGCCCGCGGGTGCCGATCTGCTCGCGCCTGCCCGGGAGTTCGACCGGCAGGTCGAGGACGACGCCGGAGGCGGGACCCGGCGACAGGACGACGACGCGGTCGCCGACGTAGACGCTCTCGTCGATGTCGTGGGTGACGAAGACGATGGTCGCGCCGTCGGTGCGGTGGACCTCCAGGAGGAGGTCCTCCAGGTCCTCGCGGGTCTGGGCGTCCAGGGACCCGAAGGGTTCGTCCATGAGGAGCAGGGCGGGGCGGCAGACCAGGGCGCGGGCGATGGCGACGCGTTGCTGCATGCCGCCGGAGAGCTGCCAGGGGTGACGGCGGCCGGCTCCGTCGAGGCCGACGCGTTCCAGGATGCGCTCGGCCGCCGCGCGCCGCTCGGCGCGCGGCAGGCCGCGGCGGCGCAGCGGGAGCGCGACGTTGTCGCGGACGGTGAGCCAGGGGTAGAGGGAGCGGCCGTAGTCCTGGAAGACGACGGCCAGTTGGTCGGGCACGCCGGTGACCGGGGTTCCGTCGAAGGTGACGGAGCCCTCGTACGCGGGCTGCAGGCCCGCGACGGTGCGCAGCAGGGTGGACTTGCCGCAGCCCGACGGACCCACGACGCACAGGAGTTGGCCTTCCGGGACGGTGAGCGAGATGTCGTGCAGGACGGACTGGTCGCCGTAGCGCTGGCCGAGGGCGTCGAGGCGGAGCTTCATGCCGTGGTCCTTCCCCGGCCGACGAGCCGTCTCTCCACCGCCAGCAGCGCGGTGTTCAGCACGTAGCCGAGGACGCCGAGCAGGAGCAGCGCCGCCCAGACCGTGAGCAGGTCGGAGCGGGACTGGGCGTCCGTGAGGGTGAAGCCGATGCCGTCGGCGGTGCCCGGCAGCAGTTCGGAGAAGACCATGAGGATGAGGGAGAGCGAGAGACTCAGGCGCAGGCCCGCGAAGATGCGGGGCAGCGCGGAGGGCAGGAGCAGGAACCACAGCCGTTCGACGGGGTTCAGGCGCAGCACGGCGGCCACGTCGAGCCGGAGCGGATCGGTGCCGCGCGCCCCCTCCGCCGTGTTGATCAGGACCGGCCAGACGGCGCTGAAGGCGATCGAGGCGATCTGCATCGGCGTTCCGAGGGCGAAGACGACGACGAAGACGGGCACGAGCGCGGGCGGCGGAACGGCCCGCGCGAACTGCAGTACGGGATTGCACAGCGCGTACGCCCACCGCGACCGCCCGACCGCGAGACCCAGCGCGATCCCGGTGACGGCGGCGATCCCGAACCCGGCCGCCATCCGCCCGAGGCTGGGCAGGATGTCGGCCACGGCGGCGTCGGTGAGGAACAGCCGGCCGACGGTTCCGGAGAACCACAACTCGTGTGCGCGACCGGCGATTTGGCCCGGCGGCGGGAAGTACACGCTCCCGTGGGCCTGGGCCGCCACCTGCCACAGGGCCACCGCCACGGCGAGCACCACGAGACGCAGCAGGACGTGACCGCCGGCGCGCCCGGCGGTCATCGGCCCTCGCGCCGCGTTCCGCGCCGGCGCGGCGGCCCCCTTCACTGCCGCCCCCCGCGTCCGCCGGCCCGTCGCTCCGGCGTCCAGGGGAACAGCCGGCGCTCGCCCCACACCAGGACGCCGTTGATGACGAGGCCGAGGACGCCCGCCCAGACCACGCCGGCCAGGACGTCCCGGGTGCCGTCGGTGGCCAGGCCCGCCTGGGCGATGAAGATGCCGAGCCCCTCCCCGAAGCCGGAGAGGAGTTCGGTGGCGACGGCGAGGATGAGCGCCACGGCCGCCGAGATGCGGATGCCGGCGGCGATGAACGGTGCTGTGCCCGGCAGTTCGACCCGAAGCAGCACCGAGAGCCGGCCGAAGCCGAAGGCGCGCAGGGTGTCCTTGGCGAGCGGGTCGGTCTCGCCGAGGCCGTAGACGGTGTTGAACAGGACGGGCCAGACGCACGCGTACGTGATCAGGGCGACCTTGGTCTCGGTGCCGGTGCCGAGGAGCAGGGAGACCAGCGGGATCAGCGCGACCGACGGCAGCGGCCGCAGGAACTCCACGACCACGCGGACGGCGGAGTCGACGAGCGGCACGCTGCCGAGCAGCAGCCCGAGCGGGACGGCGATCGCGACGGAGAGGCCGAGCCCCAGGGCCCATGCCTTCAAGGTGGCACCGACCCCGTCCAGGAAGGCCCGGTCGCCACCCAACTCCACGGCGCGGGCGAGGACTTCGGAAGCCGGCGGCAGATAGCTGCGGCGGACGACGCCCGCGCGGCCGACCGCCTCGCAGGCGCCGAACGCCAGCAGCACGCCGAGCAGCCCCAGCCACAGTTCATGACGCCGTCTCAGCCGCTTCACCTGGCGTTCGGCCGCTTCATGTGACCAGCAGTGTCGCCGGGTCGAGCTTCTTCTTCAACAACCCCTGCTTCAGCATGAGTTCGGTCAGCCGCCGCAGTTGCGCCGGGTCGGTGGTGGCCGGATACACCGGCAGCTGGATCTTCTGCGCCTGGTCGGCGGTCACCTTGGTGTACTTGGGCAGTTCCTCGCGTACGGCATTCGGGTCCTGCGTCGCGATCTTCGACGCCGCCTCGATGGCGCGCCGGAAGGCGGCCGCCTCCTTGGCGTGCCCGGCGGCGAACTTCTGCGTGGTGACGTATCCGCTGATGGGCAGCGACTGGACGGGCGCCGAGCCGCCGTCCAGCAGCACCTTCGCCTTCAAGTCGCCCTGGATCGCGCTGTCGAAGGGCTCCACCGCGTGCACGGCGTCGACCTGGTCGCGTTCCAGGGCGGGCCCCATCTGCGGGAAGGCGATCTGCCGGTAGACGGGCCGGCCGACACCCTTGGCGTCGAGGATCGCGTTCAGGGTCAGCGACTGGATGTTGTTGAGGATGTTGACGGCGACCTTCTTGCCCGCGAGGTCGGCGACGCTCTTGACTGCGGAGTCCTTCGGCACCAGGACGTCCATCATGTGCGGCGCGACCCGTACGCCCTCGGCGAGGATGCGGACGTCGAGGGTGCCCTTCTCGTCGGCCTGGAGGAAGGTCACGTAGTTCGCGCTCGCGATCACGTCGACCTGGCCGTTGGCGAGGGCGGGCAGTGCCTGGATGCTCTGCTGGACCGGCTGGATCGTGACGTCCAGCCCTTCCTTCTTGAACAGCCCGCGATCCCGGGCGAGATAGAGCGCCGCCGAGTCGGTCAGCGGCAGTGCGGCCACTCTCAGCTTCGTGTGTCCGGCGCCTGTGGACGCGGAGTCGCCCTTGTCGTCACCGCAGGCTGCGAGGAGCAGGGTCAGGGCGGTCAGGACGACCGCCGGTCGTGCGATGCCCGGCCGTAATCGACGTAACGCCATACGGGCATGATTACCAAAGATTTGTCATGATCACTACAGAGTGATCGGTACAACCGTCAATCTTTGGAGAAAAACGAAAGGGCTTCCGCGGCCGTCCACGCGAGCGCGTCCGGCAGCGCGTCGGCGGCCACCGGCAGCCACAGCGAGCAGGAGGAGAGCCCGGCGTCGGCCAGGGCTGCCAGCTCCTCCCGTACGCTCTCGGCGCTCGCGTCCGCACCTCCCAGCGGGCGCCCCGGCAGCCGCACGGCCGGGGCGAAACCCGGCGGCACGAGGAAGAGGCCCGCCGTCAGGCCCAGGCTCCGCGGGTCACGTCCGGCCTGCTCGCCGAGGGCGACGAGCCGTTCTGCCACCGACTTGAGCCCGGCGGCGTCGACCCCCGAGCCGTGCCAGGCGTCCGCGTACCGCAGCGCCCTGCGCAGCGCCGCGTCGCTCTGCCCGCCGACCCATACGGCCGGTCCACCCTCGGTGCGCGGCAGCACTCCGAGCCGTGCCGGGCCTTCGCCCCGCCACAACTCCCGTACGGCGGCAAGCTGTTCGTCCGCACGCCGGCCCCGTCCCGCGAAGGGCACGCCGACGGCCGCGTACTCCTGCGTGTCCCAGCCGGTGCCGACGCCCAGCGTGAAGCGGCCGCCGGAGAGGCGGTCGAGGGTGGCGGTCTGGTGGGCGAGGACGACCGGGTTGTACAGCGGCAGCACGAGCACGCTGGTCACCAGCCCGATCCGCTCGGTCGCGCCGGCCACGGCGGACAGCGTGACCAGGGGGTCGGGGGTCACCCCCAGATCGCCCGCGACCGCGTGGCCGCTCGCGAAGACGTGGTCGAAGCCGAGCTCCTCGGCCTTGCGCGCGGTCGCCAGGACCCCGTCGATCTCGGTCTCCCGTGCGGGCCACAGACGGTGCGGTGCCACTCCGATACGCAACATGTCGTTCCGTTCCCCTCGCCCGGCGACGCTGACACAGGGGCCAACACCGCTGCCGCCGCGGGCATGCCCGCCGCGCGCTCCCTTGCCGCGTGCGCGTCCGCCACGCCACCGTGGTCGCATGAATGTGCGCGAGGCCCCGCCGGTCCCGGACGTCTTCGACCCGCGGCAGTACGCCGCCGGGGTGCCCCATGCCGCCTACCGCGTCCTGCGCGACCACCACCCCGTGGCCTGGCAGGACGAGTACGAGGTGCTGGGCTGGCCGGCCGGCCCCGGCTTCTGGGCGGTGACCCGGCACACGGACGTCGTCCGTGTCCTCAAGGACTCGGCGACGTACTCCTCGTATCTCGGCGCGACCCAGATCCGCGATCCCGACCCGGCCGACCTGCCCTTCATCCGGCGCATGATGCTCAATCAGGACCCGCCCGCACACGGAAGGTTGAGGCGACTGGTCAGCCGGGCTTTCACCCCGGGGCGCATCGACCGATTCACGGCCGTCGCGCGGGAGCGGGCGCGGACGCTGTTCGCGCGGGCACTGCGGGACGCCCGCGCGAAGGACGGGAGTGTCGACCTCGTCGGCGCCGTGACCGACGACTACGCCCTGCTCAACCTCTCCGACCTGCTCGGCGTCCCGGACAGCGACCGCGGGCTGCTGCTGCACTGGACGCAGCGGGTCATCGGCTACCAGGACCCGGACGAGGCCGGCCCGCCCGTGCTCGACGCGGCGGGGATGCCGGTCAACCCCCGCTCCCCCGCGATGCTCCGGGACATGTTCGACTACGCCCGGCAGCTCGCCGCGCACAAACGCCGGCACCCCGCCGACGACGTACTGACGACTCTCGCGCACGAGCCCGAACTCGCCGACGCCGAACTGGAGATGTTCTTCTTCCTGCTCACCGTCGCGGGCAACGACACCGTCCGCAGCGCGGGCCCCGGCGGACTGCTCACCCTGGCGGAGCACCCGGAGGCGTACGACGCGCTCCGCACGGGCAAGGCGGAACTCCCCACCGCGGTAGACGAGTTGCTGCGACGGCATCCACCCGTACTCACCTTCCGCCGCACGGCCGGCCAGGACACCGAACTGGCGGGCCGGCTCATCCGCGCCGGTGACAAGGTGGTCGTCTTCCACGCCTCCGCCAACCACGACGAACGGGTCTTCGCCGCGCCGGACCGCCTCGACCTCTCCCGCAGCCCGAACCCGCACGTCTCCTTCGGGGACGGCCCGCACGTATGCCTGGGCGCGCACTTCGCACGCCTGCAGCTGCGGGTGCTCTACGAGGAGGCGTTGCGCACGCTGCCGGTGTTGCGCACGGCGGGTCCGGCGAGACGGCTGACGTCCAACTTCATCAATGGCATCAAATCCCTGCCGGTACACATCACTTGAGTCTCAGTCAGGTGCGGACCTGGACGAGCGCGTGCGTGCCGCCGGTCCGCCACCGCTGCCCTTCGGCCGCCACCAGCGCGGCCTCAGTCTCGGGGTCCAGGCCCGTGATCACGTCCGACTTCAGGGTGCGCAGCGCGGCGACCGGACCGGGGAAGTGCGCGGTGACGGCCCGGAAGGGAGTGGTCGGCGGCCACAGCCGATCGCCCACCAGACGACGGTAGTTGAGGTCGCCCTTCACGATCGTCACCGTGGCCGCGGCGAGTTCCGCGCGGAGGTCGCCGGGCATGTCCGCGTACGGCAGCGGTCCGCCGGAGAAAGGGTGGGCGCGCAGGACGAGGCGGCCGTCCGTCATCGCCGCCCACAGCATGCGGCCGTACTCGACCGCGGCGCCCTGGGCCTCGGTCAGCCTGCGCAGCGCGTCGAGCACGTCGGCCGTCGTCGCGTCGGAGACGTAGTAGGGGTACGGCTTGATGTGCAGCACGGCGCGCGCGATGCGCCCGCGCTCCAGGAGATGGGCGATGAGCAGCAGATCGGGGATGAGTTCACGGCCCGCGTTGTCCGCGATCAGGCACAGGGTGCCCGCGCCGGACGGCGGGAGCAGCGACCACAGGACCGAGCTGTCGTCGGCGACCAGGCCCGGTGCGGCCTCCGCGCCGCTCGCGTCCCCGGCGGAGAGGCGGAAGCCGAGGTCGGCACGGTTGCCCCAGAGCGAGCCGTACAGCAGGGCCCGGTCCTGGTCCCCGGCGGAGAGCGAGTCCAGGGCGGCCAGTTCCTCGTCCGTCTCCGCGGAGTCCAGCTCGGCCAGCTTGAACGGGCGGAACGGGTCGATGCCCTGCCAGGGCCCCCTACCGAAGTAGCCGACCGCCTCCAGCAGTTGGCGGTAGAAGTAGCTCTCCGACCAGAGCCAGGGAATGTCGTACCAGGAACGGCCGGTGTACTCGGCCGCGCCCCACTCCAGCCAGCGCTCCCGGTCGTGGGCGTCGGCGGGCAGCGGTTCGACCACGCCCTTGGTGCAGCTCGCGAGGAGTGCGTCGAGCGCACGATGCTGGGCGGGGCCGTACGGGAACGCCTCCCGCACCTGCCGGATGATCGCGGGGTGCCGCTCGGCGAGCACGCTGTGCGGGAACGAACCGGGCTCGTTGCCCAGGATCACGGGCGCGGACGGGATGTCGGACATGTGCCTCACCCTAGGGCCTGCGTCCCCTGTGGGCCTGTGTCAGGCGATCACCCGTCTCAGGCGATCCTGATCTCCCTCTCCAGCCGCGCGGCGAGGTTCAGATAGCGGGCCCGGCGGGTCACCGGGACCA
The DNA here is from genome assembly GCF_044457745.1 of Streptomyces sp. NPDC050534. Lineage (NCBI taxonomy): Bacteria > Bacillati > Actinomycetota > Actinomycetes > Kitasatosporales > Streptomycetaceae > Streptomyces > Streptomyces sp. NPDC050534. The sequence continues at coordinate 342,427 of NZ_JBITHF010000002.1, read as the reverse complement.
GGCCGCGGATCATGACGTACCACATCTCGGCCAGTCTGCGGGGCTGGCGGGCGACGGGTTCGAGGGAGCGGCTCACGACGCGGGTGCCGACGTAGAAGCTGACGAGGGAGTGGGCGACGGCGTCGACGTCGATGTCCGTGTGGAGGTCCGACTCCTTGACTGCGCCGAGGAGTTTGCGGCCGGCCACGTCCCGGAACTCGGTGAACGGATGCTTGAGCGGCGGCCTTACGGCGACTCCCCCGGTGGTGAGCCGCAGCCCGGCGCGCGGTATCGGGCCCTCGACGGAGAGCCGGGCCATGCCGAAGGTGATGCGCATCAGGGTCTCGAGCGAGGAGTAGCCCTGGGCGTCCAGATCCCCCTCCACCTCACGCAGCGCCCTGGACTGCAACTCCATGATCGCGTGGGCCAGGTCCTCCTTGGCCGCGAAGTGGAAGTACAGGGCACCCTTGGTCACTTGGGCGTGTTCGACGATGTCGCTGAGGCTGGTCGACTCGTAGCCGTGACGGTCGAACAGGTCTGCTGCGGCCGTGATGATCGTCGCGCGGGTCTGCTCGGCTCGTAACTGCCTCGCCATCGACTGAACACTCCTGAGGCTGGAAAGAACGGGGCGTGCTGTTTTTTGTCACTCCCCGTGTACGATATCCCACCCATTTGTGGGGGTCCACAGCACCCCCGAAGAGGGCGAAATCGCCTTGGGCGCACCGGACTTCCCTGCACGCACCGTCCCCCTCGACGACCTCGGTCCGGGGGGGTCCGTCCAGCTCGGCGTGCTGATGGGAGGGGGCACGAAGGGGCGCGGACGAGCGGGGGCCGGAGGTGCTGACCGAGGCGGTCCGGCGGGCCGCCTTCGAGAGGAGCATGTCCGGAACGTGACCCGTTGAGCAATCGAAGAAAACAGGATGGCCGGTATTTGATCGAGGTGCCCGGCGTCCAGGGCGTCCGGGCGGCGCGAGTCGGCGCGGGGACACGTGTAACTCATGCATTCGTGGCGGCAGTTCGCACAGTCTGGACCGGCGGGCCCCGGCCTTCTCCGGATCGGCCGTCAAGGACGGTTGAGGCATGCCCCTCCCTCGACCCCCGAGAACGACAACGGGCCAGACGGGCGCATCCGCCCCGGCGACGCCAGAGTACGAGGCGACCGGTTGGTTTGCAATGAGGCATAGGCGGCCTCCAGAGGCGTACGGCGCAGGTGGGCCGCCCTGGTGAACGCGCCGGGCACGCGCCCCGTACTCACCGGGAGCACCCCTGTTCCCGCGCCGGCCGAGGAGACGTTCCGGATGTCCCGGATGACCGCACACCGCGCCGCCCTGACGGCCGCTCTGGTGACCCCGTTCCTGCTGCCGCTGTGGGCGGCGGGCCCCGCGCAGGCGCACGGCGCACCAACGGATCCGGTCAGCCGGGTCTACGCCTGCTCCCCCGACGGCGGCGCCGACGCACGGTCCGCGGCCTGCAAGGCCGCCGTCGCCGCGAACGGCGCCCCCTTCACCCTGTGGGACAACCTGCGCGTGCCGGACGTCGGCGGCAGGGACCGGCAGGTCATTCCCGACGGAAAGCTGTGCAGCGGGGGCCTGCCCGCCTACAAGGGACTCGACCTGGCCCGCTCCGACTGGCCGTCGACCACACTGACCCCGGGCGCAACACTGTCGATGAAGTACGCCTCGACGATCCCGCACACCGGCACGTTCAAGCTCTATCTCACCAAGCAGGGTTACGACCCTGCCAAGCCGCTGACCTGGTCGGAACTGCCGTCCCAGCCCTTCGCCGCGGTCAAGGACCCGGCCCTGACGAACGGCGCGTACCGCATCACCGCCAAGCTGCCGTCGGACCGGACCGGGCACCACGTCCTCTACACGATCTGGCAGAACAGCAGCACGACGGACACGTACTACTCCTGCTCGGACGTGGTGTTCCGGACCGCGTCCGGGACCGGCGGCAAGGCGGCCGCGTCGAGCACGGGAGGAAGCGCGGGCAGCGGCACGGGCGGTGGCTCGGGCGCAGGTAAGAAGCTGTCGAGCGGCAGCCCTGCGGCCACACCCCCATCCTCCACGGCCCCTTCGCGCACCGCCGAGGCTGCGGCGACCCCGCGGCAGGGCACGGGCGCCCCCGACAGCACCCCGGTGGCCTCGACCTCCACCGCGGGCTCGGGGCCGTCCGCGCCCATGCTTGCGGGCGGCGCCGCAGCGGTGCTGGCACTCACCGGCGGCGCCGCCCTGGCGCTGCGTCTGCGCCGTCGCTGAACTCGCGGCGCGGATAGGTCAGTTGACGTACACCGTCGCGCCGTTGTCGGCCACCGGGGCGTACTTGGCGGTGAAGTAGCCGCTGCTGAAGCAGAGCGACGAGCCGGACGTCTTGGTGAACTGCTGGTTGGTGAAGGCGATGCTGTTGTCGCCGTTGCTCGCCGTGCCGGTCAGGCTCGGAGCCTGGTAGACGCAGGTGATGCTGCCCAGCAGGGTCTTCAGCTTGACCGTCGTCTGGATGGTGGAGCCGCTCGCCGGGGTCACGGTGAGGGTGCCGTCGGAGGCCACCGTGGTGGTGTACGGCAGGTTGTCGACGGTGATGCTGCTGACGCCCGTCACGCCCAGGACGTTGCTGGTGCAGCTGCTGCTGTCGAAGCTCTGCCCGCTGACCGACTCGGTGGCCGTGCCCGGCGCGGCGGGGTTGTCGGTGACGCTCGCGGTGAACGTCGAGGAGGAGCAGGTCACGCCGCTCGTGCCGGTCGAGCTGGAGTAGAGGGTGGCGTTGGTGCCGGCGGCCAGCGGCGCGGTGAGGACGTCGCCGACGGCGACGGCGGTGCCGCCGGCCGAACCGGTGGTCAGGACGGGGGTGTCGGCCGCCGAGGCGGGGACGGCCGCGGGGATCGAGAGGGCGGCGACGGCTCCGACGAGGGTGACGAGAGTGCGAGTACGCATGCGGGGGTCTCTTCCTTCTGGGATGCGGAGGCCGGCTCCTGTGCGATGACGCAGCCGGCTTCTCCGACATGGGGGGTTTGGAAGTGGCGTAGGGGGACGCGGAACTGCGTCCGCCCTTGCCGGTCCGTGACGCCTTCTCCGTACGTGACGGACCGGCAACGGCGACCGGCCGGCCATCGGCCGAGGACCCGTGGGAAGGGCCGCCTGCCGCAACCGGGCGGTGGGAGGCGGCCCGCACGGACCAAGGGGGAAGTGCCCGTGCGGGCCGTCTGGAGAGCGTGGGGGGTGTGCGGTTTCCGGGAACGCGGGCGATGCCGCGTGACGGGGATCCGGCGCCACGGATCCTGGGGGAAGCCAGGGGCAGTTGTAGACCTGAGTGTCAGTCAACGTCAAGGTGCGGCAAGGGAGTTGACGATCGTTCAAGGAGTACACCGGCGTCGCGGCCGCCCATGGACGCACAGGTGAGGCACAACCACCACCCTTTTTCCACAACTCCCTTGACCCTTAAATGTAACCACGGGTAACTTCCTCGTCGGCTACTGCGGAGTACGTGAAAGCCCTTGCACCCGCCGGGAGTTGCGAGGAGTCGTGCGCCGCAGTCCGCTGTCCGCGCCAGGACAACGTGCCGCTGATGCCCAACCCGCACTGACTATGCACACGGGAGCAGAAATGGCCTCGTCCTCGGACGTCACCTCGTCCGCCGAGCACACACCCGGAACCCCTGAAAGCGGTTCCGCGCCCGATCCCGCCAGACGCGGGCGGGTCCGGCTGCGCCGGGCCGCCGTGATGGCGGTGCCCGCCGTCGCGGTCGCCGCCGGCCTCGCGATCATGACCGCCGAGGGGGCGCTGGGGGTGTCCTTCTCGATCTCCGGCATGCCCTTCACCGTCACCGCCAAGTCGCTGGACGGCACCGGGTTCGAGCAGTTCGGCGCGCTCGACAGCATGATCGACGACAGCCCGAACCAGGGGGACACCGGCGGCCAGGTGCTGGTCGTCACATCCGCCATCAAGAACGCGACGCTGGACAGCCTGTGCCAGAGCGTCGACCTGGGCGGCACCAACCTGCTCATCACCGCGGGCAGCGGCTCGTCCAAGGTGCAGGCGACCGATCTGACCACCGACTCGACGGAGCTGACCGGCGACGCCGCGTTCAACAACATCGAGATCGGCAACGACGCCAGCACGCTCACCAAGGCCGGCGTCAAGGGCCCGAAGGGCGTCTTCAGCCAGCAGGCCGACACGGTGCACATCGCCAACCTGCGGCAGACCAACTACGCGACGACCGCGGGCGTGTTCAAACTCCCCGGTCTGAAGCTGAAGTTCAGCGACTCGGGCTGCTGATGCCGCGCCGTCCGGAACAAGGCGTGCGGTCCGCCTTCCGTCAGTGGCGGGCCCGCCGTCCGTTCTGGGGCGGGCTGCTGCTCGCCCTGGGCGGCGCGGAGATCCTGCTCACCGAGAAGGCCTCGCTGAAGGTCGTCATGCACGTCGGCATGCAGGGCCTGGCCGGATACCTCCTGCCCGTGGTCATGCTCCTGTGCGGCCTGCTGACCCTCTTCAGCCCCTCCCAGCGCATCTTCTACTCGATCATCGGCATCCTGACCTCCCTGGGCACCTGGGTCACCTCCAACCTGGGCGGCTTCTTCGTCGGCCTGCTCCTGGGGGCCGTAGGCAGCTGTCTGGCCTTCGGCTGGCTCCCGGACCAGGAACCCCGCCGCAGCCGCAGCCGGCGCAGGGAGGACGCGCGGGCGGCCGAGGCCGTACGGGCCGACGACGCACGAGCGGCGAAGGACACGGAACAGGCAGCCACGACGGAACGGACGGCGGACGCGGAACAAGCCGTGCAGCTGTGAGCGTTCCTGCGGCACCTACGACCGGGCCGTCCCGTGGACGGCCCGGTCTGCGTGCGACGAACACGGCCGAGTGCGCGCAGGAGGAGGCCGGGCGGGTCACCGGCGAGCACGTACACGTGTAGACGGCCGCCGCCGCCCGGAGGGGCATCATCACGATGCGGCAGCGACAACTCACTCCATGTCGCTGATCACTTGACTACCGGCGGTCACACGCGATTGGCTCCGGCCAGCGAGAGTCACCCCTACGGCGTCGGACGTCGGACGTCGTACGAAGACCCGCTCTCGCCGTTCCACTTGCTCGGCCGCACAGCGAGGTGCCGCACCCTCATGAACATTCCTCCACCACCCCCCGCCCCGCACAGATCCGCTCGCGTGATCGCCGCGGCGGCGGCCGTCTGCCTGCTCGCGGCGGGCTGCTCCGCCTCCGGCGGCACGTCGGGCTCCGCACCCGGCTCCGGCAGCGGGGCGGACACCGCCCGCCTCAAGGTCGCCCTGGTCACGCACGCCTCGGAGGGCGACACGTTCTGGAACCTGGTGAAGAAGGGGGCCGAGGACGCCGCTGCGAAAGACGGTGTCGACCTGACGTACGCCAACGACCCGGACGCGGCGGGACAGGCCGCGCTGATGCGGGACGCGGTCCGGCAGAAGGTCGACGGCATCGCGGTGACCCTGGCCAAGCCGCAGGCGATGAAGGGCCCGGTCGCCGCGGCCAGGGCGGCGGACATCCCCGTCGTCGGCCTCAACTCCGGTATCGACTCCTGGCAGTCCGAGGGGATCCTGGAGTTCTTCGGGCAGGACGAGAGCCTCGCCGGCCGGGCCGTCGGGGACAAGCTGGACGAGCTCAGGGCCAAGCACGCGCTGTGCGTGATCCACGAGCGCGGCAACGTCGCCCTGGAGGCCCGCTGCGCCGGCGTGAAGAAGACCTTCGCCGGCCAGACCGACATCGTCTACGTCGAGGGCACCGACGCGACCGCGACCACCGCGGCGATCACCGCCCGGCTGCGGCAGGACCCGACGATCGACGAAGTGGTCACCCTGGGCGCACAGTTCGCGCTCAACGCGGTGAAGTCGGTGAAGCAGTCCGGCAGCAGGGCGCACGTGGCCACCTTCGACCTCAACCAGAACCTGGTGAAGGCCGTCAAGAGCGGCGACGTGCAGTTCGCGGTGGATCAACAGCCGTATCTGCAGGGCTATCTCGCGGTGGACTCGCTGTGGCTGTACAAGGCCAACGGGAACGTCAGCGGCGGCGGGGTGTCCCCCGTGCTCACCGGTCCGGCGTTCGTCACCAAGGCCAACGTGGCCTCGGTCGCCGCCTTCGCGGCGCACGGGACACGCTGAACGGCACTCGTGACCTCGCTCGACGACACTTCGGACGCCGATGTCTCGAAAGATTCGGAGACCTGGGGCACGTGCGGTCACTTGTACGGATAGCATCCTGTGCACCCCTTCTCTCCCCGCTCACGGCCACCCCCGTGTTTCCCCCTCCGCTCCGCTGAACGCCTAGGACGACGATGTCTCCACGGACAGGTGCAGGTGCCGGGCGCCGTCTCGGCTCCATACGTCTCTCCCTGATCCTGCTGGCCCTGGTGCCCACCGTCACCCTGGCCGCCATGTGGGGTCTGACGACCACCCAGATGTTCAGCGAGGGGCTGCGGCTGCGAGGGCAGACGGAGCTGAGCCGGTCGACCGGCGCCATGGGCACCGAGGCCACGCTCGCACTCCAGCGGGAGCGCAGCCTGTCGGCGGCCTGGCTGGCCGATCCGAACGGCTCCCGGGCCGCGCTGGACGCGCAGCGCAGGGCGACGGACAAGGCGGTCGCCGAACTGGTCGGCCAGACCGACGCGATCAACAACGCGCCCGCGCGCATCTCGGACCGGCTGTACTCGGTCCTCGGCTCGGTGAGCAGCCTGGAGTACTACCGCAGCCAGCTCGACGACCCCAGCGACATCACCGCCGCGCAGGCGCTGGACCAGTACGGCTCGATCATCGACGACCAGATCCACGCCTTCCAGGAGCTCTCCCAGGTCGACGACGGCGACCTCACCTCGCAGGCCGGCCCGCTGGTCGCCCTGGAGCACGCGGCGGAGCTGGTCTCCCAGGAGGACGCGCGGCTCACCGTGGCCTGGCCGTCGGGGCAGTTGAGCCGCAAGGAGTGGTCCGACTTCGCGGAGCTGGTGGACACCCGCCGCTGGCTGGTCCAGGACCAGATAGTCCCTTCACTGCGCGGCAGCGCGAAGACGCAGACCGAGCGGATCCTGCAGAGCCCCGAGTGGCAGACCATGCAGGACGTCGAGGACCGGGTGCTCGCCTCCCGGCCGTCCGGCGGCGCCGGGAAGGTCGCGCTGCCGGCCGCACGCAAGGAGTGGACGGCCGCGTTCCAGAAGGTCGCCGACCAGTACTCGCGCCTGATCGGCGACCAGACGTCCGGGCTGCTCGACCGCAGCGCCGACAAGGCCGACAGCCTCCTGTTCAAGGCAGCCGCGCTCAGCGCGGGCGGGCTGATCGCCCTGCTTCTGTGCGTGGGCATGTCCTGGCGGATCACCCGCTCCCTGTCCCGGCGGCTGCGCGGCCTGCGTGAGGCCACGCTGAGCCTGGCCGAGGAGCGGCTGCCGGACGTGGTGGCCCGCCTCGACCGGGGCGAGACGGTCGACGCGGACCTCGCGACCCCGCCGCTGGACTACGGCCGCGACGAACTCGGCCAGGTGGCACGCGCGTTCAACAAGGCGCAGCGCACGGCCGTGCACACCGCGGTCGAACTCGCCGACATCCGGCGCGGTTTCCAGAAGGTCATCCTCGGCATCGCCCGGCAGAGCCAGAACCTGGTCAACCTCCAGCTCACCAAGCTCGACGCGCTGGAGCGCAGCCACTCCGACCCTGACGTCCTCAAGGGCCTGTACGAACTGGACTCCACGGCAAGCCAGTTGCGCCGCTACGAGGAGAACCTCGTCATCATCAGCGGCGAGCAGCCCCGGCGCAGCTGGCTGGAGCCGGTCGCGCTGATCGACATCCTGCGCAGCGCCGTCGGCGAGGTCGCCGAGTACCAGCGGGTCGAGGTGCACACCGACGAGGACGTGTACCTCGCGCCGCCCGCGGTGGCCGACGTGATCCATCTGCTGGCCGAGCTCATCGACAACGCCACCGTGTACTCGCCCGCGCCGGCCCCGGTCGGCGTGCGGGCCGCGATGGTCGCCAAGGGCCTGGCCGTCGAGGTGGAGGACCGGGGCCTCGGCATGTCGGAGGAGGACTACGACTCCTTCAACGCCCAGCTCGCGGTGGAGCCGCAGTTCGACGTGGTGGCGCTGGCCGACGACCTCCGCCTCGGCATGTTCGTGATCGCCCGGCTCGCCACCCGGCACGGCATCGCGGTCACCCTGCGCCCGTCGCCGTACGGCGGCACGACGGCGATCGTGTTGCTGCCGCATGAGATCGTCGTGCGGGAGACACCGGACGCCCCCGACGACACCCCGGCACCGCCCGCCGAGGAGGAGCCCGCGCAGCCGCCCGCCGAGGAGAAACCCCCGGCCGCCACCGGCGCCGTCTCCGCCACCGGCCCCGTCTCCGCCACCCGGCGCGACGACGTCGCCCCGCTCCCCCGCCGCGTCCCCCAGACCAGCCTGGCGGCCGAGCTGCGCGAGGAGGCCCCGGCGGGCGAACAGAACGGCCACACCGACGAGTTCACCGCGGAGCAGGCCGCCTCCTCGCTCGCCGGATTCCAGCGCGGCACGCTCCGCGCCCATGACGACGACACCGAGCCGCAGTACGACCAGGAGGACGCGCCCGAAGCCCGGGACGAGGACGCGCCGCTCCCCGCCACCCCCGTTCCCTCGACTCCGCCCGCCGACCGCTGACGAAGGACCACCGCCATGACACGCCCCATCCCAGCCACCCACACCCAGCTCGACCAGTTGCTGACCGGACTCGTGGAGCGGGTCGCCGAGGTGAACCACGCCGTCGTCCTCTCCGAGGACGGCCTGGTCGTCAGCAAGTCCACCGGGTTCCTGCGCGACGACGCCGAGCGGCTGGCGGCCACCGCGTCCGGGCTGATGAGCCTGAGCAAGGGCGTCAGCATGGACTTCCGCGGCGGCCCGGTGCGCCAGGCGCTCATCGAGATGGCGCACAGCTACCTGATACTCACCTCGGCCGGCCCGGGCGCCCACCTCGTCGTCCTCACCAGCCAGGGCGCGGACGTCGGCGTGGTGGCGTACCAGATGAACATGCTGGTGAAGAAGATCGGCGAGCACCTCAGCGCGGCACCACGGTCGGGCCTCGGGCCGGCCGCCGAACCCGGCGCGTGAGGTGGGCGGTGGCGACACGGCGGGCCGGCTGGTCCGGCCGTTCGCGCTGACCGGCGGGCGCACCAGGCCCAGCCGCGCAGACTTCACGCTCATCACCACGGTGACCGCGGTGGACCCGCCGCCGACCTGGGCCACCCGGCCGCAGCCGGAGCATCAGCGCATCCTGCGCCGCTGCGCCGAGCCGGTCGCCGTCGCGGAGCTCGCCGCGCTGCTCGATCTGCCGGTGAGCGTCGTCGTGATCATGCTCTGCGACCTGCTGGAGGCGGGCCGCATCACCGCCCGGCCCCCGCACCCCGTCTCCTGCAACCCGGACCTGGACCTGCTGCAGAAAGTGAGGGACGGCCTTGGCCGGCTCTGACACCGTCGCCCCGGCGGCGCCCGACACGGTGAAGATCCTGATCGCCGGGGGCTTCGGCGTCGGCAAGACCACCATGGTCGGCTCGGTCAGCGAGATCGCGCCGCTGCGCACGGAGGAACGGCTGACCGGCGCGGGCGTGGACGTCGACGACCTCGCCGGCATCGAGGAGAAGAGCGCCACCACCGTGGCCCTGGACTTCGGCCGCATCACCATCGGCCAGGACCTCGTTCTCTACCTCTTCGGCACCCCCGGCCAGCAGCGCTTCTGGTTCATGTGGAACGACCTCGCCCTGGGCGCCCTCGGCGCCGTCGTCCTCGTCGACGTCCGCCGCCCCGAGACCAGCTTCGCCGCCATCGACTTCTTCGAACGCCGCAAGATCCCCTTCGTCGTCGGCGTCAACGGCTTCTACGGCGACCACCCGTACCCGCCCGACGAGATCCGCGACGCGCTCGCCCTTCCGGAGCATGTGCAGGTGCTGCTGTGCGACGCCCGCGAGCGGGACTCGTCCAGGGACGTACTGATCGCGCTGATCGACCAGTTGATCGCGTCGGCGGCCGGGGCGAACGGGTCGGGGCGGCTCACCGGTCCGGGCCGCTGAGCGGTTCGGCCGGCGGCGGGACGATCCGGGCCGTGAGGTCGGGGTCGGCCATGTCCGCGTCGAAGGGGAACATCGGCCGGCGGATGCGGTGGTGGCCGAGCCGGGTGAGGTCCTGGTCGACGCCGCCGGGGGTCAGGGCCATCTTCCAGCCGGCGGCCATGGCGAAGAGCTCGGGTTCGAGGTAGCCGATCTTGACGATCACGAGGTCGGCCGTGCGGGGGTCGAGGTCCAGGTCGGTGAAGTCGTGTTCGTGGTGGTATGGCTTGCGCAGGCGGGTCAGGATCACGTGCACGCCGCCGACCCGCAGGACGACCTCCGTCCCGGCGTCCCGGTCCCCGTGGCGGATCGCGTGCACCACTCCGGTCAGGGTGAGCGGGCCGGCGTGCCGGTCGTCGGTCTCGGCGCCCGCCGTGACGGTGACGGTCGCTCCGACGCCGGCCTTCTCGGCCGTGACGACCGCGGACGGCCCGGGCAGCGAGGCGTAGAGGACCGTCGGGCCCGAGGGGTCCTTGAACTCCGGCCGGGACAGCACCTGTTGGAGGCCCCAGGTGACGTCTCCGGCGCCGCCGGCGGTCGGGTTGTCGCCGGTGTCGCTGATGAAGTAGGGCCGGGCGCCCGACGCCAGCGCCTCGTCCAGGCAGTCGTCGAGCGTGCCGGTCGGGGCGACGAAGGCGAAGTCGTGGCGGGCCTCCCAGAAGCCGCGGGCAAGCCTCTCGGCGCCCGCCGACACCGCGGTCCGGTCCGGGCCGGTGACCACGACCGCGGCCCGGTTGCGCGGTTCGTCGGCCCAGGCGTAGCCGACCCAGATCGCCGCGTCCGTGACGCCCTCGGCCGCCTCCACGTCCGCGACCGCGCCGTACACGCTCTTCGCGGGCTCGATCCGGGTCGAGGTCTGCTCGCCCGCCAGCAGCACCGGGACCGGGACCCATGCCTTGACCGGGCGGGGCGCACCGCTCGTCAGGAGGCTCAGGAGGTTCCGCGCCGCGCGCTCCTTGGTCTCCATGGCGTCCTCGTGCGGGGCCATGCGGTAGCAGGTGATCAGGTCGCTGTGGTGGACCAGTTCGCGGGAGACGTTGCCGTGCAGGTCCATGGAGGTCGACACGAGGACGTCCGGGCCGATCACGGCGCGGATGCGGGTCAGCAGGTCCACCTCGGCGTCGTCGAGGCCCTCGACGGTCATGGCGCCGTGGATGTCGTACCAGAGTCCGTCGACACGGCCCAACCTGCCTACGCGCTCGATGAGTTCGGCGGAGAGTTCGGCGTACGCGTCCGCCGTGACCGTGCCTCCGGGCAGCGCCTTGCCGACCAGGGCGCCGCGCCAGTCGGCGGCGGCGCGCAGGGCGGTGCCGGACGCCAGGAACGGGTAGCGGGTCAGGACCTCCTCCCCGCGCTGCGGGTGGAAGGCGGGGGCCTCGGTGCGGGCCGGCGAGAACGTCGAGGACTCGATGCCGAGACCGGCGACGGCGATCACGGGGCGCTCTTGCGGCATGGCTCCTCCGGGAGGGTCAGGGGTGGTGGTTGCCGGTCACGGTGTGCAGCGCGTGCGCCAGCGCCCGCTGGAGCGCGAACTGCCCGGCGCCGACCAGGCCGGCGTCCGCGCCGAGGCTGGCCCGCTCGATCACCAGATGCTCGGTCACCAGCGGATGGCAGCCCTCGTACAACTGGCTGCGTACGGCGGCGACGAACGGCTCCAGGGTGGAGAGGATGCCGCCGAGGTACACGGCGTCGGGGTTGAAGAAGTTGACGTTCGCGGCGAGTACCTGGCCGAGGTAGCGGCCGGCCTGCCGGACGGCGCGGGTCGCCTCGGGGTCGGCGTCGGAGGCGAGGCGTACGACGTCCTCGGTGGACGCCACCGCGAGGCCCCGCTCGCGCAGGATGCGGACGAGGGCCGCGCCCGAGGCCACCGTCTCCAGGCAGCCCGTGTTCCCGCAGGAGCACGGGGTGTCGTGGGCGGCCTCGACGCGGACGTGGGTGATCTCGCCGGCGGCCCCGGTGCCGCCCCGGTAGAGACGGCCGTCGGCGATGACGCCCGCGCCGATCGCCGTGCCGGTCTTCACCATGATCGACTGGCGGCGCCCGGCGGGCTGGACGGTGTGCTCGCCGACGGCCATGCAGTTGGCGTCGTTCTCGATGGCCGCGGGTACGCCGAAGTGGTCCTCCAGCCAGGCGCGGACGGGGAAGCGGTTCCAGCCCGGCATCCGGGAGGGGAGCGTGACCACGCCGGAGGCGACGTCGACCGGGCCGGGCAGGGAGAGGCCGACGCCGCGCAGCAGCGGCCGCCCGTGCTTGCCGGCGAGGTCCGCCAGGGTCCCGGCCAGTCCGGGCAGGGCGGCGTCGGGGCCGTCCGCCGTCGGGAACGGCACGGTCGAGACGTCGGTGAGGCCGCCGCCGGGCAGCACCACGCCCACGTGCGCGTGCCGTCCGCCGAGTTCCGCCGCGACCGCGAACCCGTCGCTGCCGCCGAGCCGCAGCACCTTGCGCGGCCGTCCGCCGGCGGAGGACACCGTGCCCTCCTCGGCGACCAGGCCGAGCTCCAGCAGCTGGCTCACCGTGAAGGAGATCGTCGAGGGCGCTGCACCGAGCAGTCCGGCGATCTGGGTACGCGTGGTGGCCTGTCCGGAGGCGAGGAGTTCGAGGACGCGCTCGGCCAGCGAGGAGACGCCGGCGCTGTGCTTCCGCCTCGGCGGACTTTTTTCAGTCATGGACGAAACAACTTCCGTCTTCGGCGGTCGGAGCGACGAGCGTAGGCCAACTCGCGTCGCTCCATGCTTTTTTCAGAACAGCAGAAACAGACTTTTTACAGCAGCGCGTCTGTTTCTTCGGACACACGGGTCGTTGACTGTCCTCACTCCGCTCGACCCCCTTCCCCGAGGAGAGCCATGTCCCCTGCCCGCACGAGACTCCTGGCCGGTGTCACCCTCTCCGCGGGCGCGCTGCTGCTCGCGGGCTGCTCCGGGTCGACCGGTTCGTCCTCCGCGTCCAAGGACTCGATCAACTACGCGCTGCCCGCGAACTTCACCCCGAACTGGATCCTGCCGATCGGCACGGCGGCGCACCTGAACACCAACAACAACTCGATCACGGCCGCGCTGTGGGAGCCGCTGATCGCCTACGACGGCTCGACCGGCAAGATCGGCTGGAACAAGGCCGGTTCGATCGCGACGGCCGCCGACTTCGCCGCCGACAACAAGAGCGTGAAGATCACCCTGGGCGACCGCCACTGGAGCGACGGCAAGCCGATCACCTCGCAGGACGTGCGGTTCTGGTTCGACCTCATCAAGGCGAACAAGAAGCAGTGGGCGGGCTACACACCCGGCAAGGCACCCGACGACTGGACCTCCTTCAAGGCCGACGACGACCGCCACTTCACGATCAGCTTCGACAAGGCGTACAACCCGCAGTGGATGCTGGCGAACGAGCTCCAGAGCATCACACCGCTCCCCAAGCACGCCTGGGACAAGGGCGGCAGCCCCGCCGCGACATGGACGTACCTCAACAACGCGGCCAAGAACATCGGGAGTTACGCCTCCAACCCCCTGTGGAAGACCATCAGCGGCCCGTACGCCGTGAAGTCCTTCTCGACGGCCGGCAAGGTCGTCCTGACCGCCAGCAAGAAGTACGACGGCGGGGAGAAGCCGGGGATTCCCACGGTGAACCTGCTGCCGTTCACCACAGCGGACGCCGAGAAGAACGCGCTGCGCTCCGGGAGCGTCGACTACGGCTACATCGAGGCGACCGACCTCGACCAGAAGGAGAGCTTCACCTCACGGGGCTACGCGGTGAAGCCGTGGTCGGGCTGGGCGATCACCTACATGCCGTACAACTTCAACAACCCTTCCATGGGACCGGTGTTCAAGCAGCTCTACGCCCGCCAGGCGATCCAGCGGTCGATCGACCAGACGAGCATCGCGAAGGTCGTCTTCAACGGCACCGCCGTCCCCGGCTACGGCCCCATTCCCACCGCGCAGGCCTCCGCCTTCGTCTCGCAGACGCAGAAGGACAACCCGTACCCGTTCTCGACGAGCGCCGCCAAGTCCCTTCTCACCGGCCACGGCTGGACCGAGCAGGGCGGGGTGATGACGTGCACGAGCCCGGGCGGTGGAGCGCGTCAGTGCGGTGACGGGGTCGCCAAGGGGACGAAGTTCCAGGTGCAGGTGCTGTCGCAGTCCGGCTCGGCCGTCACCGACAACATGATGAGCACGATCCAGTCCTCGCTCGCCAGGACCGGCATCAAGTTCTCCATCAGGACCGCGCCGGTCAACTCGGTCCTCTCGCAGACCCCGCAGTGCACGGCGGGCCAGCCGATCTGCAAGTGGCAGCTGTCCTTCTTCGGCACGGCCGGCAGCTGGTACTTCCCCGCCTTCCCGACCGGCGACTCGCTCTTCCAGTCCAAGGGCGGATCGAACTTCGGCAACTACTCCGACGCCGGGGTCGACCGGCTCATCAGCACGTCCACGACGTCGAGTTCGAACCAGGCGATCCAGGACTACAGCACGGCCCTCGCCAAGGACCTGCCGGTGATCTGGCTGCCGGAGCCCGACTACCAGATCTCCGTGATGAAGAACGGGCTGGGCGGCTTCTCACAGGACTCGCTCGCCAACTTCCACCCGGCGCAGTGGAAGTGGACGAGCTGAGGCATGGAGACGCTTCTCTATCTGGCCCGGCGGCTGCTCCAGGCCCTCGTGGTGATCCTCATCGTCACGATCGTGGTCTTCTGCCTGCTGCACGCACTGCCCGGGGGTCCCGCGCGCGGGATCCTCGGACCGCAGGCGACGGCACAGCAGATCGCCTCGTTCAACCACGAACAGGGCCTGGACCGGCCGCTGCCGGTCCAGTACGTCTACTACCTGCGCACGCTGCTCCACGGCGACCTGGGCACGTCGTACACCCTCAACGAGGGAGTCGCCCAGCTCATCGGGCAGCGGCTGCCGAAGACGCTGGTGCTGACGGTGCTGTCCGCGCTGGCCGGTCTGCTGCTGGCGATCCCGCTCGGCATGTGGCAGGCGGTGCGGCGCAACAAGCCCGCCGACTACGTGATCACCACGCTGAGCTTCGTGGCGTACTCGACGCCGGTGTACTTCCTGGGGCTGATCCTGGTGCTGGTCTTCACCCAGACCCTGCACTGGTTCCCCTCCCAGGCGCCCCAAGGGGACACCCTGGCGCAGGTGTTCGCGGATCCGGCGGCGCTCGTACTGCCGGTCGTCACGGGGGCCGCGTCCATGGTGGCCGTCTTCAGCCGGTACATGCGGGCCTCGACGCTGGAGAACCTCTCCGAGGACTACGTCCGCACCGCGCGGGCGGGGGGTTCACGGCAGGGGGCGATCCTCTTCCGGCACGTGTTCCGCAACTCGCTGACCCCCGTGGTCGCGATGCTCGGCTACTACGTGCCCGTCCTGTTCGGCGGCGCGCTCGTCGTCGAGCAGCTCTTCAACTACCCCGGAATGGGGCTGCTGTTCTGGAGCGCCGCGCAGTCCTCCGACTATCCGGTACTGCTCGGCTGCGTCCTCGTCATCTCCGTCGCGACGGTCACCGGAACGCTGCTTGCCGACGTCGTCCAGCGGGTCGTCGACCCTCGCGTGAAGGGGAGCCGCGCATGAGTGCGGTGCTGCAGACCACAACCCCGGCGGTGGAGCCCGTCGCCAACTACCGTTTGTCCTTGCGGCGGTTCCGCCGTAACAAGCTGGCCGTCGCCGGGCTCGCGGTGGTCGTGCTCTTTCTGCTCTTCTGCTTCGCCGGGCCGCTGCTGTACTCGACCGACCAGGTCCACACGGATCTGCACCAGGTCAACCTCGGTCCGGGCGGGGCCCATTGGCTGGGTACGGACGCCGTGGGGCACGACGAGCTCGGGCGGCTCATGTTCGGTGGGCGCGTCTCGCTCGTCGTAGGGCTCGCTGCCGGCCTGCTCGCCACCGTCATCGGCACGCTCTGGGGCGCGGCGGCGGGCTACGCGGGCGGCTGGGCGGACGCGGTGCTGATGCGGGTCGTGGACGCCGGGATCGCCATTCCCGCCCTGTTCATCCTGCTGGTCGTCTCCGCGATCACGACGCCGGACACCCTCGGGCTGATCGTCGTCCTCGGCCTGGTCTCCTGGCTGGTGCCGTCCCGTCTGGTGCGGGCGGAGACGCTCACGCTCAAGAGCCGCGACTACGTGCTGACGCTGCGCGCGACCGGCGGCACCCACGGCCGGGCCATCACCCGGCACATCCTGCCGAACTCGGTGTCGACGATCGTCGTCGCGGCGACGTTCCAGGTCGCGGACGCGATCCTGCTCGTCGCGTACGTCTCGTATCTGGGCCTCGGCGTGCAGCCGCCGAAGACCGACTGGGGCGGCATGCTGTCGTCCGGTCTGACGGCGGCGTACTCGGGACGCTGGTGGCTGATCGTCCCACCGGGTCTGGCGATCATCCTCGTCGTCTGCGCGTTCAACGCGATCGGCGACGGGCTGCGGGACGCGTTCGACGTGAGGGGGCGGGGATGAACGCCGCGGAGGCGGAGAGTGTGCTCGAGATCGAGGGGCTGGAGGTCACGTTCGGCACGGACACGGGTGACGTACCCGCGGTATGTGACATAGCACTGCACGTGCGGCCCGGTGAGACCCTCGCCCTGGTCGGCGAGTCCGGCTCCGGCAAGTCGACGGTCGCCCTGGCCGCACTGGGCCTGCTGCCCGGCAGCGCGCGGGTGTCGGGCCGGGTCACGGTCGGCGGCACGGAGGTCGTCGGCGCCGGCGAGGCCGAACTCGCCCGGCTGCGCGGCCGTACGGCCTCGATGGTGTTCCAGGAACCGGCCACCGCTCTGGACCCGCTGACCCGGGTGGGCGCGCAGATCGCCGAGGTCATACGCAACCACCGGCCGCTCTCGCGTGCCGAAGCCGCGCGTGCGGCGGTCGAGTTGCTGCGCCGGGTCGGCATTCCCGAGCCGGCGCGGCGGGCCTCCGCGTTCCCGTTCCAGCTGTCGGGGGGGCAGCGGCAGCGGGTCGTCATCGCGATGGCGATCGCCAACTCGCCGAGCCTGCTCATCGCGGACGAGCCCACGACGGCCCTGGACGTCACGGTGCAGGCCGAAATCCTCGATCTGCTGAGGGAGTTGGCGGCGGACTCCGGTACCGGCGTGCTGCTCGTCACCCACAACATGGGCGTGGTCGCCGACTTCGCCGACCGGGTCGCCGTGATGCTGCGCGGCGAGATCGTGGAGACCGGACCGGTGGAGGAGGTGCTGCTGCGGCCGCGGCACGAGTACACGCGGCAGCTGCTGGCGGCGGTCCCGCGGCTGGCGCTCAGCGGGGAGGACGCCCCGGCGAGGGAGGGTGCGGCGGTGGTCGAACTCCGGGACGTGTCCGTACGGTTCGGGCGGGGGGCCCGCGCCGTGCAGGCCCTCGACGGCGTGACGCTCGACGTCCGCCCCGGCGAGACCGTCGGGCTCGTCGGCGAGTCCGGCTCCGGCAAGTCGACGGCGGCCCGGGTCGCCCTGGGCCTGATTCCGCCGGACTCCGGAACGGTGTCGCTCTTCGGCACCGACCTGGGCCGTTCACGGGGCCGGAAGCGGCGGGCCCTGCTGTCCAAAGTGGGCGTGGTGTTCCAGGACCCGGTGGCCTCGCTGGACGCGCGGATGAGTGTGGCCGAGTGCGTCGCCGAGCCGCTGCGCATGCACCGCCGGGGCATGTCGGCGGCCGACCGCCGGGCCCGGGTCGCGCAGGTGCTCGAACTGGTGCGGTTGCCCGGGGAGTTGGCCGGGAGGGGACCGCGCGAACTGTCCGGCGGTCAGCGCCAGCGCGTCAGCCTCGCCCGCTCCCTGGTCCTCGAACCGCGGCTGCTGGTCGCGGACGAGCCGACCAGCGCGCTCGACGTGAGCGTGCAGCGGACGGTGCTCGAAGTGATCGCCGAGCTCCAGCGCGAACTCGGCTTCGCCTGCCTGTTCGTCTCCCACGATCTGGCGGTCGTCCAGGAGTTCGCCCAGCGGGTCGTCGTCATGCGGGCCGGGCGGGTCGAGGAACAGGGGCCCACCATGTCCACGCTGCTGCGGCCGCGCACCGAGTACACACGGCGGCTCATCGCGGCCGTACCGGTGCCCGATCCGGTGGTGCAGAGACGCCGGCGGGCGCGGGAGCGGACGGAGGCCACCGCGTGACGTGGAGGTCCTCCAACTCGGACCAAGCCGGGAGTGAGGGAGTCCCCGAGGTGATCGCGGGCGTCGACATCGGCGGCACGAGCACCCGGGTGATCCTGTGCGCGCCGGACTTGCGCGTCGTCGGCCGCCTTGAGGTGCCGACCCCCGCGGCCGAGGGCGGCTCGGCCATGGTGGGCGCCGCCCTGGACTGCGTACGACGGCTGCTGGACCGTACGCCCACGCGGCTGCTCGCCGTCGGGATCGGGGCGGCCGGGGTGGTGGACGCGCGGGCCGGGCGGATCCTGGTGGCGAGCGACTCCTTCCGCGACTGGGCCGGGTTCGAGGTGACCGCGGAGGCCGAACGGGCGCTGGGCGTACCGGCGTTCCTCGACAACGACGTCAACACGTTCCTGCGCGGCGAGGCGGCGGCCGGTGCCGTCGCGGGCGTACCGCACGTGCTCGGCATGACGCTGGGCACCGGGGTCGGCGGGGCGCTGTGGCTGAACGGCGGTCTGCACGACGGCCCGCACGGCGCGGCCGGCGAGATCGGGCACGTGCCCGGCTTCGGCGAGCTGCCGTGCACCTGCGGCGGCCGCGGCCATCTGGAGACCCTCGCGTCCGGCCGTTCCATCGCCGCCCGGTACGGCGAGCGCACCGGCCGGTCCGTCAGCGCCCGCCGCGTGGCCGAGTCGGCGGCACGGGGCGACACGGACGCGCTCGCCGTCTACGAGGCCGCGGGCGCGGGCGTGGCCCGGGCGATCCTGATCACGGCGGGCCTGCTGGACGTGACCACCTTCGTGATCGGCGGGGGCGTCAGCCGTTCCTGGTCACTGGTGGAGCCGTCGATCCGGCGGGCGCTGGCCGCCGAGCCCCCGGTCAGCGGCCGCCCGCTCCGGGTGCTGCCGGCGGGCCTCGGCGGCGACGCGGTGGCGATCGGGGCGGCGGCGCGGGCGCGGGCGGAGCTGGGGGTGGATGAAATCCAGCCAACCACGGCCGTGTGATTGACGCCCACGGGCCACATCCCTACCTTCTGATCGGTTTACCGAACAGCGTTCGAAATACCGACAGTCGATCACCAGGCTCCCCGTCCGGCCCCTGCTCCCTGCTCCCCGATTCCCACTCCCCACACGCCCCTGGAGACTCCATGGACGCACCTCCCCCCTCACTCCGCTCTTCCTCCCGACGCCGCTTCCTCGGCATGGCGGCGGGCGTTCCGCTCGCCGCCACCGGCGCCCTCGCCCTCGGTGCGGGAACCGCGCGTGCGGCCACCGACTCGGCCTACGTGATGTGCTACTTCACGGAGTCGCCGGACATGCTGGCCGCCGACTACGGCCTGCACCTGGCCGTCAGCCCCGACGGCCTGGAGTGGACCCCGCTGAACCAGAACAACCCCGTCGCCACCCCCACCGCGGGCTCCGGCGGGCTGCGCGACCCCTTCGTACTGCGCAAGCAGGACGGCACGTTCGTGGTGCTCGCCACCGACCTCAAGGGCACCGACTGGACGTACGTGAGCCAGTACGTCCACGTCTGGGACTCCACCGACCTGCGCACCTTCACCGGCTACCGGCGGATGAAGCTGCACGACATGAACACCCACAGCTGGGCGCCGGAGGTCTTCTGGGACGCGGGCCGGGGCCAGTACGGCGTGATCTACTCGGCGGTCAACAGCAGCGGCCACAACGTGATCATGGTGAACTACACGAGCGACTTCGTCACCGCGGGCAGCCCGCAGGTCTTCTTCGACCCCGGGTACGACGTCATCGACGGTGATCTCGCGGTCGGCGTGAACGGCGTCAACTACCTCTACTTCAAGAAGAACTCGACGCTCGTCGGCGCGCGCTCCGGTTCACTGGACCCGGGCAGCTTCACCGAGTTCAGCACCGCGGTCTCGCACGGCGGCACCGAGGCCCCGACGCTCGTGAAGTCGCTGGCGTCGAGCGGCACCTGGTACCTGTGGGGCGACACCTGGAGCCCGAACGGCGTCTTCTACGCCTGGCAGACCGGCAGCCTGGCCGCCGGCAGCTGGACGGCGCTCGACCAGAGGACCTACACCCAGCCGCTCAACTCCAAGCACTGCGGCATCCAGCCGATCACCGCGACCGAGTACGCAAACCTGCTCGCCAAGTGGGGCACCCCCGTCTGGAACCGGCTGAAGTCCTACAACTACCCGGCCCGTTACGTGCGGCACTCGAACTTCGTCGGCCGGATCGACGAGTACGCCTTCGACCCGTACACGGACGGGATGTGGAAGCTGGTGCCCGGGCTCGCGGACGGCTCGGGGGTGTCGTTCCAGTCGGTCAACTACCCCACCCGCTACCTGCGGCACTACGACTACGCACTCCGGCTCGACGAGAACGACGGCACGTCGACGTTCGCCGGGGACGCCACGTTCTACCGGACCGCGGGCCTGGCCGACGCCTCCTGGGCGTCGTTCCGGTCGTACAACAACCCGACCCGGTACATCCGCCACTCCGACTTCGTCCTGCGCATCGACCCGGTCTCGACGACGACGGACAAGCAGGACGCGACCTTCCGCGTCGGGTACTGACACGCGTCGGGTACTGACACGCAAGGGTGCCCCCCTCCCGGAAGAGGGGGGCACCCTTGGGCATCCGCACGAGGACGGGCCGGGTCAGCCGATGCCGGCCGACTTCAGCCACGTCTTGGCGACGTCCAGCGGGTCCTTGCCCGCCTGCACCTGGGTGTCCAGGTCCAGCAGTGCCTTGGTGTCGAGCTTGGCGGAGACGGCGTTGAGGGCGGAGACGCCGTCCGAGGGCAGCCCGCTCTTGTAGACCAGCGGCTGCACGTTCTCGAACCCGAAGAGGTTCTTCGGGTCCTGGAGGACGACGTGCTTCTCCTTGGTGATGGTCGGGTCGGTGGTGAAGAGGTCCGCCGCCTGCACGGTGTTCTTCTTCAGCGCCGCCTGGGTCAGCGGGCCGCCCGCGTCGAGCGCCTTGAAGCCCTTGAACTCCAGGCCGTACACCGACTTCAGGCCCACCAGGCCCTGCTGCCGGGTCTGGAACTCCGGCGAGGCGCCGATGACCAGGTCCTTCGCGATGTTTTTGAGGTCCGCGATGCTGGAGTCGGACGTCAACTTGTACTTGTCGGCGGTGGCCTTGTTGAGCGTGACCGAGTCCTTGTCCTGCGCGGACGCGGGGTCGAGCAGCGTCAGCTTGGAGTCCAGCTTGGCCTCGATCGCGGCCGTCGTCGCCTCCACCGTCTTCGGCGCGGCCTTCGGGTCGAGGTAGGCCAGCAGCGCGCCGTTGTACTCGGGCAGCACGGTGATGGAGCCGTTCTTCAGCAGCCCGTAGGTCGTCTCGCGGCTGCCGATGTTCGGCTTGTAGGTGACCTTGACGCCCTTGGCCTTCAGAGCCTCGCCGTAGATGTCGGCCAGGAGGATGCTCTCGGCGAAGTTGTTCGATCCGACGACCACCGTCTTGCCGTCGGACTTCCCGCCCTGGAGCGGGTCGGAGGACTTGCTGCCGTCGGAGGAGGAGCCACATCCCGCCAGCAGGGCCGTGGTCGCGGCAAGCGCGACGGCCGCCGCGGAGTAGCTCTTGAGGGACCTGCGTGGGGCGTTGGAAGTCACGATTCTCGTTCCGGACTCAGGGGATTGATGAGAAGCAAACTCTGGAACTGATCCAATCCAGCCTGTTCTTACTCAGTCAAGACCAGCCGGGTCACCAATTGGCCTCAATGCGTGATCAGTTGTGAATGGAGCGTGAACAGATCGGGAGGGAAGCAGCGGCTCTTTGTAACGGATTCTTGACGTAGGGCGACGAGCTTGATCGTTCAAAGAGGCGGTAGTCTCACGGAAGTTGGCGTCCGTCACAGCGGCAACGGGGGTCGCTGCGGTGCCGTCCTGCACCTTTTCTCAACGGTCAGAATCAGTCATCATCGGCGTGGTCGCGCGCGATGAGACCCCATGAAGGAGGCCCGGTGTCCACGACAGAGGTGGACGCGCCGGCCCGGCCGGCCCCGAAGCCACTGAGGGGTGGCATACGAGGCTTCGCCGACCGCTGGCCCTTCCGGCGCAAGCTCAACCTCCTGGTCGGCATCCCGCTGGCCGTCGTGGCGGCCCTGCTCGCCTACCTGATCGCCGACCAGGTGGGCCAGGCGCGGGACGCGGCCTCCGCGGCGGACCTCGTGCGCAACAGCGAGCAGGTGTCGTCGCTGGTCAACAAGATCGAGGCCGAACACCAGCTGGCGATCCTGCTCTCCGTGCGGTACGAGGCCGGAGGGCGCGGCGTGAAGTCCACGCTCTCGGACTACCGCACGGCGCAGAAGGCGGTCGAGGCCCAGGTCGCGAAGGTGCGCGACGCCTTCGGCGACACCCTGCCGGACGGCGAGACGCAGGCGCTGAAGGAGGTCGAGGGCCTCACCAGCCTGCGCGGCACCGTCGAGCAGAGCTATCTGCCGGCGAGCAACATCGACCCCGCCTACGACAACGCCGCCCGGACCGTGATCGCCGGCCTGGGACTGGACCGCAACGCCGAGCTCGCGGCCACCTTCACCGGCAACCTGCTGGACTCGCTGCTGCGCGCCGACGCCGCGCACGGCTCGTTCGAGACCGGCGTGTTCTCCGCGACGACCGGCGACGCGAACGCGCAGATCGAGTTCACGACCGCCGTGGGCGCCTACCAGCTCTACACCACCCAGGCCGACCGCTTCGCCCGGTTCGCCACCGAGCAGCAGGCCGACCAGCTCTCCGGCATCGAGCACACCGCTGCCCACCAGGACATCGCCGAGGCCTACGCCGAGCTCCAGGTCGCCCCGAGCACACTCCAGGCGAACACGCCGGCCGAGATCCGGGCCGCGTTCGAGGACGCGCTGAGCGACTACCCCGCCTATCCGCAGCAGGCGGACAACCGGCTGAAGATCACCTCCTCGCTCATCGGCCAGATCGCCGACGGGGCGGACAGCACGTCCAAGGACGCCTGGTGGCGCGCGGGTCTGCTGCTGGCCGCCGCCCTGCTCGGCTTCGTCCTCTGGCTCGCCTTCTCGGTCCTGGTGCGCCGCTCGGTGGTCCGCCCGGTGCAGGCTCTCACCGGCGCCGCGCGCGAGGTCGCCGACGTGGCGGGGCGCGAGCTGGCCCGGGTGGCCGACGACGACACCGGGGACGACAGCCCGCCGAGGCTGCGCGAGATGCCGGTCACCGCGCGCGACGAGATCGGCGAGCTGGCCGAGGTGTTCAACCGGGTGCAGACCACCGCGATCGGCCTGCTGGAGCGGCAGGTGCTCAGCCGCCGCAACGTCGCCGAGATGTTCGGCAACGTCGGCCGCCGCGTCAGTAATCTGACGACGCGTCAGCTCGCGCTGATCGACGCCGTGGAGCGCGGCGAGACCGACCCCGCGCTGCTCGAACGCCTCTACTCCATCGACCACATCGCGGTCCGGCTGCGCCGCAACGCCGACAGCCTGATGCTGCTCGCCGGCATCCGTGAGACGGTCCTCGACTCCGGCCCCACCGCGCTCACCAACGTCGTGCGCGCCGGGCTCGGCCAGATCGAGGGCTTCCAGCGGGTGCGGCTGCACGCGCACACCGAGGTCATGGTGGAGCCCGACATCATCGGCGACCTCACCCTGATGGTGGCCGAACTCCTGGAGAACGCCGTGTCGTTCTCGCCCGCGGGCAGCCCGGTCGAGGTCTACGTCCGCGACGCCTACGGCGTGGACGCCGCGCGCTCCGGGGGCGCCACCATCGTGATCTCCGACCACGGTCTCGGCATGAGCGCCGAGCGCCTGGCCGAGGAGAACGCCCGCCTGATCCGCCGAGAGCGGCTGGACCTGGTGCCGACGAAGGTGCTCGGCCTGTTCGTGGTGGGCACCCTGGCCCGCCGCTGGGACGTCTCGGTCGAGCTGTCCCGCACACCGGGCGGCGGCCTGACGGCGGAGGTGACGGTTCCCTCGTCGCTGCTGCTGGCCATGAGCCCGGTCGGGGCGGGGGCCTCCGGCGGTCCGGCGGCAGAGAAGCGCCACGTGACGGGCGGCGGTGCGCCGGAACGCCCGGCCGGGACGGTGGACGCCGCGTGGCCGGGGACGGCGGACCCGAGCGCCGGTGCCGGGATCGCGAACCCGGTCGGAGCCGGGGCCTTTGGCCTCGCTGCCCTGGCCGACGCGGTCGGCACCGGTACCGAGCGAGCCGGTGCCGAGCGAGCCGGTTCCCCTACACCGAGCGGTGCCCTGTCCGGCCCGCGGCCCGCGGCCGCCGTCGGTGAGGGTGCCGGTGCGGACGGCGGGCTGCCGCGGCCGCTCCCCCGCCGGGTGCCGCGCCGGGAGGCGGACGCGGACGCGGGCTCAGCGGACGCGGGCTCGGGCTCGGGCGCCGGATCCCGAAGCCGTACGGAGACAGGCGCCGGAGCGACCCACAGTCGGTCCGATGATTCAACGCCCGCACGCACGGGCGGGCTTGACGAACCGGTATCGTCTTACGACGTACGGCCGGGTGCGACAGCGCGGTCCGCCCAGGCCGGCGACGGCTCCCCCCGCCCGCTGCGCCGCCGCGTCCGGGGCGCCACCCTCCGCACGACCACCGACACCGCCGCCCAGCAGGCCGCGCGGCAGGCCCCTCGGCCCGCCGACGCGGACGCCGTGCGGGCCGCACTCGAGGAGTTCGAGGCGGCCGTGGAGCGGGCGCACCGCGACAGCGACGCCGACGACCGGCCCGCGACCACAGACCCGCACGACCAGAACCACCTCCCGGAAGGAGCCGAGCAGTGAGCACGTCGACAGGTGACACTCCCCACGCGGGAGCCACCACGCCGGCCGAACTGCAGGCCGCCGCAGCCGACTTCACCTGGCTGCTCAACCGTTTCGCCACGGAGACGGCAGGCGTCGTGGATGCCATCGCGGTGTCCTCCGACGGACTGCTGATCGCCGTGTCCGAGCTGCGCGAGCACGCAGACTCCGAGCGGCTGGCCGCGATCGTCTCCGGCATCACCAGCCTGGCCGCGGGCGCGTCCGGCAACTACGGCCTCGGCGGCCTCAACAAGGTCATCATCGATCTGGAGGGCGGCCATGTCCTGGTCTCCGCGATCGGCAGCGGCGCCGTGCTCGGCGTCGTCACCGACAAGGAGGCCAAGCTGGGCAACATCGCCTACGAGATGACCCTGTTCGCCAACCGGGCCGGCAGCGCGCTCAGCCCTCAGCTGGTGCTGGCGCTGAAGAACAGCGTCGGCTCCCCGACAGCCCTCTGACCGAGGGACGGACGACGACCTCATGGCGGACGGCTCCCCACCACCGGGTCCGGACCCGGTCGGCCCCGCTTCGGCCGTACGGCCGTTCCTGGTCACCGCCGGCCGGGTCGCGCCGACCGCGTCCGGACGGCCGGTGCCGGTCGAGACCCAGGTGGTGGCCACCGTCGAGGGTCTCACCGTGCTCGACGAGCTCTCCTTCGAGCAGTACGACATCATCGCCGCCTGCCGGCAG
Organism: Streptomyces sp. NPDC050534; assembly: GCF_044457745.1. Lineage (NCBI taxonomy): Bacteria > Bacillati > Actinomycetota > Actinomycetes > Kitasatosporales > Streptomycetaceae > Streptomyces > Streptomyces sp. NPDC050534. The sequence continues at coordinate 316,886 of NZ_JBITHF010000002.1, read as the reverse complement.
CCGCAGTCCATCGCGGAGCTCGCGGCCCGGCTGCGGCTGCACCTGAACGTGGTCCGGGTGCTCGCGGAGGACCTGCGGGCCGCCGGGCTGCTGACGGTGCACGTCCCCGACTCCGGCGTCACGCACGACGCCACCGTCCTGCGCAGGGTGATCGACGCCCTGCGTGCCATCCCCGACTCCCGAGGGGTAATCCGTGACTCGGACTGAACCGGCCGCCCCCGTGGCGGCCGCCGAGGTGACCGCCGTCAGACCGCCGCTCCCGGTCAAGCTGGTGATCGCGGGCGGTTTCGGCGTGGGCAAGACCACCGCCGTCGGCTCCATCTCCGAGATCGAGCCGCTGACGACCGAGGCCGCCATCACCGAGGTCGCGGCGGGCGTGGACGACCTCAGCCACACCCCGCGCAAGACCACGACCACCGTGGCGATGGACTTCGGCTGCATCACCATCGACCCGACGCTGAAGCTGTATCTGTTCGGCACGCCCGGCCAGGAGCGGTTCGGGTTCATGTGGGACGACATCGTGGAGGGCGCCGTCGGCGGCCTCGTCATCGTGGACACGCGCCGCCTCGACGACTGCTACGCCGCCGTCGACTACTTCGAGCACCGCCAGATCCCGTTCGCCGTCGCCGTCAACGCCTTCGACGGGAAGGTCGAGCACAGCCTGGACGAGGTGCGCTGGGCGCTCGACGTCGCCGAGCGCGTCCCGCTGCTCGTGTTCGACGCCCGCGAGCGGGGCTCCGTGCGGGACGCCCTGCTCGTCGTACTGGAACAGGCGCTGGCCCGTACGGAGGCGTAGGACCGGGGCATGGAAACGGTGCGGGCCCGGGGCGGATGGAGGATCCGCCCCGGGCCCGCGGTCTTCGGGGGTTCAGTTGCTGCGGCGCACGCCGGGCGACACCGTGAACCGCGCCACCAGCCAGAAGAAGCCCAGCGTCACCAGCGCCAGCACGGCCACCAGGGTCGCGCCGCCCACCACCTTCTCGTAGTTGCGCTGGTAGAGGCCGTCGACGATGTACCGGCCGAGGCCGCCGAGCGAGACGTACGCGGCGATGGTGGCCGTCGAGACGATCTGGATGGCCGCCGAGCGCAGCCCGCTGAGGATCAGCGGGAGAGCGACCGGGAGTTCGACCTGGAACAGGATGCGCGGCTCGGCCATGCCCATGCCCCGTGCGGCGTCCACCGGGGACGGGTCGACGGAGCGCACCGCCTCGTAGGTGGTGACCAGGATCGGCGGGACGGCGAGCACCACCAGCGGGATCATCACCGGGGTCTGGCCGAGCCCGAGCAGCACGAACATCAGCACCAGCAGGCCGAAGCTGGGCAGCGCGCGGCCGGCGGTGGCGACGAAGGCGACGCTGTTGCCGCCGCGTCCGGTGTGCCCCGTGAGCAGTCCGACCGGAAGGCCGATGGCGGCGGCGATGGCGAGGGCGATCAGCGAGTACTGGATGTGCTCGCGCATCCGTGTCGGGATGCCGTCGTAGCCGTGCCAGTGGGCGTTGTCGCTGAAGAAGGCGTTGACGAAGTGGAGGACGTTCATCGGACGGCGTCCTCCAGTGCGGCGGCGGCCGGTTCGGGCCGGGGTTCGGGCTCGGGCTCGTCGACGGGACGCGGCTTGCGGTTGCCGCGCGGCATCCAGGGCGTCACCAGGACCCGTACCAGCACCAGGAAGGCGTCCGCCAGGATGGCGAGGACGGCCGTGCCGATCACGGACAGCCAGACCAGGCGCGGCTGGTGGTAGATCATGCCGTCGTTGAGCAGGTTGCCCAGTCCGCCCTGATTGCCGATCAGCATGCCGACGCTGACCAGGGAGATGCTGGAGACCGTCGCCACGCGCAGCCCGGCGATGATCGCGGGCGCGGCGATCGGCAACTGCACCTGGAAGTAACGGCGTACGGGCCCAAGTCCCATCGCGGTGGCCGCGTCGAGCGTCTCCTGCGGCACGGACCGCACGCCGTCCACGATCGCCGGGACGAACACCACCAGGCTGTAGATGCCCAGCGGAATCATCACGGTCAGCTCGGACTGGCCGGTGTAGTCGATGAGGACGACGAAGAAGGCCAGCGACGGGATCGCGTAGAGGATCGTCGTGATCCACAGCACCGGCGGATAGAGCCAGCGCATCAGCACGCACAGCTGGGAGATCGGCAGCGCCAGCAGCAGTCCGGCCACGACCGGGACCAGGGCCAGGCGCAGATGCATGCCGACCAGACCCCAGTAGGTGTTCTGGAGGTCGCTCGGTATGTCGAAGAGGCCGCCGCTCATCCCGCGACCTTCTCGTCGCTGCGGCCCGCGGCGTGGGCGGTGCGGATCGCCTCGCCGATGGTCTGCTGCGAGACGACGCCGGTGACCCGGCCGTCGGCGCCGACCGCGACGGCCCACCCGGTGGGCGAGAGCACGGCGCCGTCGAGCGCCGCGCGCAGCGACTCCTTGCCGGCCACGAAGGGCCGCCCGTACGGCAGCAGCCGCGCGGGGTCGACGGCGCCCGCGGTCAGCGCCCCCGGCTCGCTCCAGCCGAGCGGTTTGCCCTCCACGTCGGTGACGAGCAGGTACGGCACCTCGTCGGTGCCGCGCTCCGCGATCTGCTCGGCGGTGGAGTCGACCGCGACGATCGGGCCGGTGAGCAGGTCGAGGTCGGCGGTGGAGAAGAAGGAGAGCCGCCGGATGCCGCGGTCCGCGCCGAGGAAGTCCTCGACGAAGTCGTCCGCGGGGTTCGACAGCAGCTCGGCGGGCGGCGCGAACTGCGCCAGATGCCCGCCGGTGCGCATCACCGCGACCATCGTGCCGATCTTGACGGCCTCGTCGATGTCATGGGTGACGAAGACGATGGTCTTGCCCAACTCGTCCTGGATACGCAGCAGTTCGTCCTGAAGGCCCTTGCGCACCACCGGGTCGACGGCCGAGAACGGCTCGTCCATCAGCAGCACCGGCGGATCCGCGGCGAGCGCCCGCGCGACACCGACGCGCTGCTGCTGGCCGCCGGAGAGCTGGTACGGGTACCGCTTGGCGAGCGCTCCGTCGAGCCCGACGCGCTCCATCAGCTCCCGCGCCCGTCCGCGCGCCTTCTCCTTGCCCCAGCCGAGCAGCCGGGGCACCGTGGCGATGTTGTCCACGATCGTGCGGTGCTGGAACAGCCCCGCGTTCTGGATGACGTAACCCATCGACCGGCGCAGCGTGTTGACCGGCTGCTGCGTGATGTCCTTGCCGTCGAGCAGAATCCTGCCCTCGCTCGGCTCGATCATCCGGTTGATCATCCGCAGCGTCGTCGTCTTCCCGCAGCCGGACGGACCGACGAAGACGGTGATCGACCGGTCGGGGATCTCCAGCGAGAGGTTGTCGACCGCGACCGTCCCGTCGGGATACCGCTTGGTGACTGAATCTATTCGTATCAAAGCGCCGAATACCCTTCGGGTCTGGCAGAGGCCGTCCGCACGGTGGCCTCGGTCGCGCGGGCCGTTGAGGGAAGAGTCTAGACCGACCGTGTTGCGGCGGTTCGTCGGGAGCTTGGCGTAATTCCGCCCGGCGCACGGGCTCCACCGCGCGGTCCGGCAGGGGCCCGGCCTGGAGGTTCGGCCCTGGCGGCCTGCGCTCTGCCGGTGCGTGCGCCGATCGGCGGCCCGCCCCTCAGGCGGCCAACGGGGACTCCCGAACGACGGGAAAGCCCTCCGTCCGCAGCACCTGCCCGTCGCCGTCCACCGCGAACACCCCGCACCCCGCGAGCGAGGCCGCCCACCCGACGCCCTCGACTCCCATCGCGTAGGCGGCAGTTGCCACCGAGTCGGCCTCCGTGAGGGTGGGGGCCAGCACCGTCATGCTGAGCAGGCCCGTCGCCGGGCGGCCCGTGCGGGCGTCGAGGATGTGGTCGCCGCGTTCGTAGCGGGCGGAGGTGGCGACCGCGCCGTCGGTCAGCTCCAGGACGGTGCAGAGCCGGTCTGCGTGCTCGGGGTGCCGTACGCCGACCCGCCAGGGTCCGCCTGAGGCGACCACGTCACCGCCGGCGTTGATGACGAAGCTCCGCGCCCCGGCGGACCGCAGCAGCTCCGCGGCCCGCTGCACCGACCAGCCCTTCACCACCGCGCACGGGTCCAGCCCACGCCCCGGGAGCCGTACGTCGAAGGCGCCGCCCGTGGCGATCCGGTAGTGCTCGCACAGGTCGAGGACCTCGGCCAGCTCCTCGCTCAGCTCGTGCCGCGCCAGCTCGCCCCGGCCGAGACGCGACACCTCGCTGTCGGGCCTGAACGGGCTGAACCGGGCGTCGACCTGGCGGAGCCAGCCGAAGACCGCGTCCCCGGCCTCCTCCGGTACGCCCTCGTCGTCGACCCGCAGCGAGACGGGAAACCCCATCACCTGCTCAACGCGCCGCATTTCGGACGCCCTTCGCATCGATGGCGGCCTGGAGCGACGTCCTGTAGGCGTCGCTCGTGATCGTCGCCCCGGACACCGTGTCGACGTCCGCGCTCTGCGCCTTCAACGTCTCCGCGACCAGCTTCGGCACCGCCGCCACCGTCTGCGGATGGTCCGGCTGCCGCAGCATCTTCACCGCGGTGATCCGGCCGCCGTCGAAGGTGACCTGAACCTGGACGGGGCCCTTCTCCGTCCTGATCGTCGGTCCCTTGACGACCGCGCCCGAGGCGGAAGTGGAGGAAATTGAGGGAGCCGTGGCCGGCTCCGCGGTGGACGTCGTGCCGCCTGGTGACGGCTCGTAGCGCCAGACCGGGACCAGGCCCGCGATGCTGAGGACGACGACAGGTATGGCTCGCTTCATGATGGATTCCCCGTCTCCCTCAACCCGCCAGGCTGAAGCGCTCGAAGTGGATCTGCCGCCTGGGCACGCCGAGGTCGCCCAGCGTGCGCAGGACCGCGTTCATCATCGGCGGCGGTCCGCACAGGAAGACGTCCCGCTCGGCGATGTCCGGCACCAGCCGCGCCAGTTCGCGCGGCGCCAGCCTGTCGGGGACGGGCGGCCCGGTGACCAGGTGCAACTCGGCGCCCCTCGCCTCCGCAAGCTCGCGCAGCTCGTCGTGGAGGACGGCGTCGCGTTCGCCGGCTACGCGGTGAATGACGACCGCGTGGCCCTCCAGGTCCTCCAGGAGGGCGCGGATCGGGGTCACGCCGACGCCGCCCGCGATGAGCAGGGACTCGGTCCTCGTGCGGTGCATCGCGGTGAAGGCACCGTAGGGCCCTTCGGCGAACACCCGCGTGCCGGGCCGCACATGGCGCAGGGCGGCGCTGCCCGCGCTGGCCGCCTTGACGGTCAGGCGCAGGCCGCGGCCGTCGGGGGCGGCGGACAGGGAGAAGGGGTTGGCCTGCCACCAGCGGTCGCGGGTCGCGAACCGCCACAGGAAGAACTGGCCGGCCCGCGCGGGCAGCTTGTCCAGGTCGCGGCCGGTGATGTGGATCGAGACGACGGTGCCGGACTCGGGCACGACCGCCGAGACACGGAACCGGTGGCGCGTGTTGCGCCACACCGGCAGTACGACGCGTCCGAGGACGACCGCGCCCAGCGCCACCGTCCACACGCCGTACCAGTACGCCGTCGCGGCGCCCGACGAGGTGAAGGTCGTGCCGACGGCGACCTGGTGCGTGAAGGCGAGCACCACGGCGACGTAGGTGTACAGGTGGATGAAGTGCCAGGTCTCGTAGGCGAGGCGGCGCCGGGCGTAGCGGGCGGAGACAGCGCCGACGGCGAGGACGATGCCCAGCGCGACGATCGCGCGGAGCACGCCTTCCGTCGTCTCGGCGAGGTCGACGAGCTCGCCGACCGGGCCGACGCCCGCGCCGTCGGCGTAGCCGAGAGTGATGAAGACGGCGTGCGCGAGGAGCGTCCACAGCAGGGCGAAGCCGGTCCAGCGGTGCCAGGAGGTCAGCCGGTCCATGCCGATGCGGCGGTCGAGCCAGGGCAGGCGCGCCACCAGCACCAGTTGGAAGGCCATGACGAGGGCGCCGTAGAGGCCGAAGAGGCGGCCGATGACGATCAGCGCGTTGGAGGCGAAGCCCGCCTGGGTGAAGAAGAAGGCGACCACGGCCGCGTTGACGGCCAGCACGGCGTAGAGGCCCGTGCGGGCCACCACCCTGGGGCGTATCGCCGTGGGGGGCGCAGGGGGTGATGGGACGGTCGTCACGGGTCGGCAGCTCCTCGATCGGTTCCTGGGGTACCGAGCTTCGCCGCCGGAAGCTGTCGGAAAGCTGTCGGACCACTTACAAGTCCTTATCGATGTGCCGCCTGTGAGCTCCGCGGCATGGCCTCGTCAGCCGCGTGACGCAGTATGAGCGGGTGGAAAAAGTGCGCCTCCTCGTCGTCGACGACGACCCGCCCATCGCCGATCTCGTCGCGACCGTCGCCCGCTACGAGGGCTGGGACGCGGTCACCGCGAACTGCGGCGAGGACGCGCTCAGGCTGGCCGCCGAGTTCCACCCGGACATCGTGGTGCTCGACCTGATGCTGCCGGACGTGGACGGCTTCGGCGTGCTCGACCGGCTGCGGCGGTCCGGGACGATGGTGCCGGTGGTGTTCCTGACCGCCCGGGACGGGGTGGCCGACCGGGTGGCGGGGCTGACCCGGGGCGGTGACGACTACCTGGTCAAGCCGTTCGCGGTGGAGGAGCTGATGGCGCGGCTGCGCACGGTGCTGCGGCGCAGCGCCGGGCCGGCGTTCCAGCGGTCGGTGCTGCGGGTGGCGGACCTGTCGATGGACGAGGACACCCGTGAGGTGCGCCGCGGCGACCGGCTGCTGACGCTCACCCCCACCGAGTACGAGGTGCTGCGCTTCCTGATGCGCAAGTCGCCGACCGTGATGACCAAGGCGCAGATCCTCGACCATGTGTGGGAGTACGGCTTCGGGGGCCGCTCGAACGTCGTCGAGCTGGTCGTCAGCCGGCTGCGCCGCAAGCTCGACGACACGGGTGAGCCGCTGATCCAGACGGTGCGGGGCTTCGGCTACGTCATCCGGCAGGCGGGCGAGTGATCCGCCGGGTGCGCCGTGCGTACCGGCGGCTGCGCCTCGGCACCCGGCTGGCGCTGGGCCTCGGGGCGCTGGCCCTGGTGGTGTTCGCCGTCGTCGGCACGGCCCTGACGACGTACATGCGGGACTACCTGTCGAACCAGCTCGACACCCAGCTCGGCCTCGCCCAGGTCGCCCAGTCCAAGAGCATCGCGCAGAGCGGCACCCTCCAGGGCAAGAAGTACTACCGCTGGTACTACGCGGTCTATGACGTGAAGGACGGCACCGCCGTGCTGCGCAAGCCGGAGGAGGCCGGCGACCTGCCCGCGGACATCGCCCCGCTCACCTCCCTGGCGAAGGCGCAGTCCGCCGAGGACACCGAGGTACTGCGCACCGCGCACCTGACGGGCGAGGGCGAGTACCGGCTGCGCGCCTGCGAGGTGGAGCCGGGCGTGGTCCTGGTCAGCGGTGCGCCGACGGACGCCATCGGCGACACGGTACGGCGGCTGATCGGGGTCCAGGTGGTCGCCTTCGGGCTCGCGCTGCTGGCGCTGGTGGTGTTCGGCCGGCGGATGCTGCGCCGGGGCCTGAACCCGCTGAGCGACATGGCGCACACCGCCCACGGCATCGCCTCGCACGACCTGACGGAGTCGGCGGCGCGGCTGCCGCTGCGCGCCGGCGAGCGGGGCGGCGGCCCGGAGGTCGAGGAGCTGCGCACGGCCTTCAACACGATGCTGGAGCACATCGACGACTCGCTCGCCGTCCGCGCCGAGGCCGAGCAGCGCCTGCGCCGCTTCGTCGCGGACGCCTCGCACGAGCTGCGCACACCGCTGATGTCCGTACGGGGCTACGCGGACCTCTTCCAGTACGCCGCCGCCAACGCCCCCGAGGAACGCGACAGGCACCTGGCCCGGCTGCGCGCCGAGGCCGCCCGCATGGGGGCCCTCCTGGACGACCTGCTGCTGCTCGCCCGCCTGGACGCGGCGGAGCCTGCCACACCGCTCAGGCTTCAGGAGGCGGACCTGGTGGAGCTGGCCGAGGAGGCGGCCGCCGCCTTCCGGGCGAGCCGGCCGGAGCATCCGCTGACCCTCACCTCGCGTCCGGCCGCCCTGAAGCTGCGCATGGACCCGCACCGCATCCGGCAGGTCCTGGACAACCTGCTCACCAACGCGGCCGTGCACACCCCGGCCGGTACGCGGGTGTCGGTGCAGGTCGCGCGGGAGGGCGGCGAGGCCGTGGTGCGGATCGCGGACGAGGGCCCCGGCATCCCGGCCGCCGACCGGGACCGCGTCTTCGACCGCTTCTACCGCGTCGACAAGGCCCGCAGCCGTGACCGCGGCGGCAGCGGCCTCGGCCTGCCGGTGGCCGGTGCGCTGGCCGGCGCGCACGGCGGCACGATCGGGCTGAGCAGCGCGCCGGGCTCCACGGTGTTCACGGTGTCGTTGCCGCTGCGCGGCACGGCGGGTCTTACGGACCGGTGACGTGCCGGGCGGGCCGGCCCGCCCGGACCGCGCACGGCCCTAGCGTGGCCGTATGCGCGTACTGGTCACCGGCGGTGCCGGGTTCATCGGGTCCCATGTCGTGACGGCACTCCGGGACCGCGGGCACGAGCCCGTCGTCCTCGACGTACGGGCCGACCCCGCGTCGGACGTCCGCGACCCCGTCGTCGTCCGTGAGGCTCTGGCGGACGTCGACGCGGTGTGCCACCAGGCCGCGATGGTCGGCCTGGGCTCGGGCTTCGCGGACGCCGCCGAGTACGTCTCGCGCAACGACCTCGGCACCGCCGTCCTGCTCACCGCCATGGCGGAGGCGGGCGTACGGCGGCTGGTGCTGGCCGGGTCGATGGTGGTCTACGGCGAGGGCCGCTACTCCTGCGCCCGGCACGGTGCCGTACGGCCGGGCCCGCGCGCCGTCGCCGATCTGGACGCGGGGCGCTTCGAGCCGCCGTGCCCGGTGTGCGGGGCGGCACTGCGGCCCGGCCTGGTCGCGGAGGACGCCCCCGCCGATCCGCGGAACGTGTACGCGACGACCAAACTCGCCCAGGAGCACCTGGCGGCGGCGTGGGCGCGGGCCACGGGCGGCTGCGCGGTGTCGCTGCGCTACCACAACGTCTACGGGCCTGGCATGCCCCGCGACACCCCGTACGCGGGGGTCGCCTCGTTCTTCCGCTCGGCGCTGGCCCGGGGCGAGGCGCCGCGCGTCTTCGAAGACGGCTGCCAGCGCCGGGACTTCGTGCACGTGCGGGACGTGGCGGCGGCCAACGTGGCCGTGCTGGAGGCTGGTTCCCGCGAGGGCGCGCTGACCGCGTACAACACCGGCAGCGGCGAGCCGCACACCGTCGGCGAGATGGCCCGCGCGCTGTCCGCTGCGTACGGCGGACCGGACCCGGTCGTCACCGGGGAGTACCGCCTGGGCGACGTACGGCACATCACGGCGGACTCGGCGCGCCTGCGGGCCGAGTACGGCTGGAAGTCCGACGTGGGATTCGCGGAGGGGATGCGGGAGTTCGCGCGGGCCGGGATGCGGGGCGCGTGACCGGTCGGCGCGCGAACCCCCCACGTACCGGTGGTGCTGCCCGCATTCACGAAGCGGCAGCGGGCAGCACCACCTCGAAACGGCAGCCGCCGGGGACGTTGCGCACACTGGCCGTGCCCTGGTGCGCCTCCACGATGCCCCGGACGATGGCCAGGCCGAGTCCCGCTCCGGCGGGCGGGGTCCGGGCGTGCGTGCCCCGCCAGCCGGTGTCGAAGACGCGCGGCAGATCCTCTTCCGGGATGCCGCCGCAGCCGTCCGTCACCGACACGACGACGCCGTCGGGCGAGCGTTCGGCGGCCACCGCGACCGTGCCGTCGGCCGGGGTCCGGCGGATCGCGTTGACCAGCAGGTTGCCGAGCACGCGGCTCATCTCCTTGCCGTCCACCTCCACCGGGACGGGCGCGACGCTGCCGCCGACGAGCCGTACGCCGTGTTCGCGCGCCAGCGGGTCGGCGCCCGCGAGCGCGTCGCCGACGAGGTCGTAGAGGGACATCCTGCTCGGGCTCAGCGCGAGCGTTCCCGCGTGGATGCGGGAGAGTTCGAAGAGGTCGCCGACCATGCCGTTGAGGCGCTCGACCTCGGTGCGGATCTGCCTGAGGTAGCGGCCGGGGTCGGTGGCGACGCCGTCCTCCAGGGCCTCGGACATGGCGCGCAGTCCGGCGAGGGGGGTGCGCAGGTCGTGGGAGATCCAGGCGACGAGTTCGCGGCGGGAGGTCTCCAGCGCACGCTCGCGTTCCCGGGACTCGGCGAGTCTGGCGCTGGTGGCCTCCAACTCGCGGCTCAGGGCGGACAGTTCGGCGGTGGCCGGACCGTCGGGCGAGGTGAAGCCGCCGCCCTCGCCGAAGGAGCGGGCGGCGAGGGTGAGGTCGCGGCTGCGTGCGGCGACCCACCGGCCCAGCAGCAGGGCGGTGACGAAGGAGACCACGGCGGCCATCGCGACGACGGTCGTGACGACCTTCAGGTCGTGCGCCGACAGGAACATGGCCTGCGCGACCGCGAGCGTGCCCGCGAACATGGCGGTGACGGCGACGGCGGCCACCACGCCGAGGTGCAGGGCGAGCGAGCGGCGCCGGATCAGCAGCAGCACGCAGGCGCCGAGCAGCCCGGCCGCGCCGGCGCCGAGGAAGGCGAAGAGGGCGATGAGGAGGTTGTCGCGCATGCTCACGCCTCCGCGTGCGAGCCGTCGAAGCGGTAACCGACGCCCCATACGGTCTGGATGAGGCGCGGTCTGCCGGGGTCGTCCTCGACCTTTCCGCGCAGCCGCCGTACGTGGACGGTGACGGTGGACAGGTCGCCGAAGTCCCAGCCCCACACCTCGCGCATCAGGTCCTCGCGGCTGAAGACGCGGCCGGGGTGCCCGAGGAAGAAGGCGAGGAGGTCGAACTCGCGGATGGTGAGGGCGAGTTCGGTGCCGTCCTTGAGGGCGCGGCGGGCCGTCGGGTCCAGCGACAGGCCGGCGGCGCTCAGCAGGCGCGCCGGCCGGGCCGGGCGGGTGCGGCGCAGAACGGACTCGACGCGCAGGACGAGTTCGCGGGGGCTGAAGGGCTTGGTGACGTAGTCGTCCGCGCCGACCTCGAGGCCGAGGATGCGGTCGTCCTCGTCGCCGCGCGCGGTGAGCATGATGACCGGCACGGGCGCGTGCCCCCGCATCCGGCGGCAGACCTCCAGGCCGTCCATGCCGGGCAGCATCAGGTCCAGGACGACGAGGTCGGGCCAGTGCGCGGCGGCCCGGGCGAGCGCGTCGGGGCCGTCGCCGGCCCGGTCGACGACGTATCCGGCCCGGTCGAGGTACCCCGTGACCACCTCGGCGACCGTGGGGTCGTCGTCGACGACGAGCACCCGGGCCCCGGTCTGTGCGTCCTGCTGCTGCTCCATGGAGCCAGCCTCGCACCGCGTGCGCGCGAGCGCCGCCCACCTCCGTCGACGTCCGTGTTTCGTAAGGAGCCTGCGCCCGAATTGTCCGCCTCCCCTTCGTAGGGTGAATGGCGTGACGACCCCTTCCGACGAAGACGAAAGAGGACCGGGCTCAGATCCGGTCGCGGCGTCCGTGGACGTCGTGCTGCCCTGCCTCGACGAGGCCGAGGCCCTGCCCCGGGTGCTGGAACGGATCCCGCCCGGCTGGCGCGCGCTCGTCGTGGACAACGGCTCCACCGACGGCTCGGCGGACATCGCCCGCCGCCTCGGCGCGCGGGTGGTGCACGAGGCGCGACGCGGCTTCGGCGCCGCCTGCCACGCGGGACTGACCGCAGCCACCGCGGACATCGTCTGCTTCTGCGACTGCGACGCCTCGCTCGACCCGGCCGACCTGGTGCCCTTCGTGCGCCGCGTCCTGGCCGGCGAGGCCGACCTGGTGCTCGGCCGCCGCCGCCCGCGGTCCTTCGGCGCCTGGCCCGCGCATGCCCGCGCCGGCAACCTCGCCCTCGCCCGCCTGCTGCGCCGCCGCACCGGCCTGCGCCTGCACGACCTCGGCCCCCTCCGGGCCGCCCGCCGCGAGCCCCTGCTCGCCCTCGGCCTCACGGACCGCCGCAGCGGCTATCCCTTGGAGATGGTCGTGCGCGCCGCCGACGAGGGCTGGCGCGTCGCCGAGTACGACGTCCCCTACCTCCCGCGTACGGGCGCCTCCAAGGTGACCGGCACCTGGCGAGGCACCTGGCAGGCGGTGCGGGACATGAGCCGGGTGCTGGCGGAGCCGCCGATGCCGCGCACCGAGCTGCCGGCGCTCGAAGGAGCCGTCCGGTGACCACACTCCTGGTCATCGCGAAGGAGCCCCGGCCGGGGCAGGTGAAGACCCGATTGACACCACCGTTCACCCCGCATGAGGCGGCCGCGCTCGCGGAGGCGGCCCTCGCGGACACCCTGGACGTCGTGGCCCGGACACCGGCCCGCCGCCGGGTCCTGGTCCTCCAGGGCGCGCCGGGTCCGTGGCTGCCGGCGGGCTTCGAGGTCGTACGGCAGTGTCCGGGCGGTCTCGACGAACGGCTGGCCGCCGCCTTCGCGCACTGCACGGGCCCTTCCCTGCTCATCGGCATGGACACACCCCAGGTGACGCCGGAACTGCTGGCGGTGGACTTCGCCGGCTGCGACGCGTACTTCGGCCCTGCCGCGGACGGCGGCTTCTGGGCCCTGGGCCTGGCCGTCCCGGACCCCGCCCTCCTCCGGGGCGTCCCGATGTCGACACCCGGCACGGGCGCCGCCCAGCGGGCGCGACTGGCGGGCCTGCGGGTCCGTGAACTGCCGCAACTTCGCGACGTCGACACGGCGCACGACGCGCACGTGGTCGCGGGCGAGGCACCCGGCAGCCGGTTCGCGGCGCGGCTGACGCGGCTCGCGGCGGCGCGCCGATGAGCGCGGCGCACCGGATGACGACGACGAGGATCGAGCCGCGGCCGCTCGCGCCCGCGGACGGCGGCACCTGGTCCGCGGACCCCTACTCCCACGCCCTGCGCACCGGCCGGGGCCCCCTGTTCCTGCGCCGTGCCGACGGCTGGCTGCTGCTGCTCGAAGTGGAGCGCTGGTGCGCCGACGCCGACGCGGTGGACCTGGAGGTCGTACGGCGCTGCGAGGGCGCGGTCCTGGACGTCGGCTGCGGCCCGGGCCGCCTGGTCGCCGCGCTGGCCGCACGCGGCCGGCCGGTGCTGGGCATCGACGTGAGCGAGGCAGCGGTGACGCGTACGCTCGGTCTCGGCGGCCAGGCCCTTCAGCGCTCGGTCTTCGAACCGCTGCCCGCCGAGGGCCGCTGGGGCACGGCACTGCTGATGGACGGCAACGTCGGAATCGGCGGCGACCCGGGGGCCCTGCTCACCCGGATGTCCCAACTCCTCTCCCCCGGCGGCCTGTTGATCGTCGAAACGGTCCCCGACCCGAACCTCGACGAGCGGGTCCAGGTCCACGTCACCGACACCCGGGGAGCCGCCGGCAGCCCTTTCCCCTGGGCCCGCCTCGGCACCCGGTCCCTACTGCGCCACGCACGCCGGTCGGGTTGGCGGACCGTGGATCGCTGGACGACCGGGGGACGGAGTTTCGTCGCACTGCGCAGCCACACCCCGAACGTCCCCACCGCCCGCTGACCGCGCAGGCCGACGGGCGGTGGGTCGACGGGCGGCCGGTCAACCGGCGGCCGGTCAACGGGCCGCCCGTGGCCGCCCCTTCGTCCCCCTCCGCAGCCGCAACGACCGCACCGCGAACACCAGCGCCGACCCCCCGAAGAGCGCCGCCGTCAGCAGCAGCCACCGTGTCAGGAAGCGGTCCGCGGGCAGGTCGGTGACGGCGCCGTAGCGCTCCGCCACCTGTCCGCTGATCAAGGGGAACCAGACCAGCAGGAGGAGCAGGGAGAGGGCGGCCGGGACGCGGACGTAGGCCACCCGCCGGCGTCGCGGGCCGACCGCGCGCACGAGTGCTCGGTCCGCCGCCGCATACAGGGGCAGCAGCACCAGGTCGTGGAGGAGCGCCGCGCCCACGAACCACAGGGCCACTTCGAACCAGTCCCCTTCCAGTAGGCGTACACCCGCATACGCGGACAGGGCGAACGAGCAGGCCAGCAGCAGGAGTTGGAGAGGACTGCCGAGCGGCAGCGCCAGGCGGGGGCGGGTCATGGCAGGTCTCCGAAGGTCAGCCGGGCCACCCACTTGGTGTTCAGGACGCCGGGTGCCGCGGGCACGATGACCCGGGCCGGGTGGCCGTGGTCGGGGGTCAGGGTCTCGCCGTTGACGAACAGGGCGAGCAGGGAGCGCGGGTCGGCGACCTGGTTGGCGCGCAGCGCGGCCCGGCGGAAGGAGCCGTGGCGTTGCAGCGACTCCACGAACAGGTCCGGCGGATCGCCGTCGTGGCCCACCAGCGCTGCGAGATCCCGCAGACGTACGCCGCGCCACCACTGGTCGGAGGTCGACCACCCCTCCACGCAGGCGATGGGCAACGCCGAGCTGTGCAATGGCAGTTGAAGGAGATCGGCGCGGCTGAGCCGGACCGTGCCGGTCCGTCCCGTCACCGTCAGGCGCCAGCTCTCCTCGCTCCTGTCGGCCGCGCTGATCCCCGCGTACGCGGCCGTCTTGTTGATCTGGAAGCCGCCGGGCCCGTCACCCGGATCGGCACCGTGCGGCGCGAGCACCGCGCTCCACCGCAGCCCGTCGACGTCCTGCCCCACCGTCGTGCCGAACAGCAGCAGCGAGCCGCCCCCGACCAGCCAGAGGGCGCCCCGCCGGGAGACGGTGGGCGGGTCCGGGTCCGGAGCCGTCGACTCGGTCCGCTCCTCCTCCCGCATCCGGCGCAGATTCCGCCACGCGACCGGCATCTTCAGCGCGGCGTGCGCGGCGAACGCTCCGAAGAAGACCCAGGCGCCGTAGAAGTGCAGGGGGTAGAAGGAGCCGGGGAAGAGATAGTCGAGCTGGACGTTGAGCACGCCGGTGACGAACTCGAACAACCCGCCGCCGACCAGCAGCAGGAGCGAGAGCCGCTCCAGCGCGTGCGCGAGGGAACGGGCCGGCGGCAGGGTGAACAGCTTGGGCACCACCGACCACAACTTGGCCAGCAGGACGGGGATCAGCGTGATCCCGAGGGTGACGTGGACGCCCTGGGTGAGCCGGTACAGCCAGTGCGGGTCGGTCGGCCAGGCGAAGAGGTAGAAGCCGAGGAGCCCCTTGCCCGGCGTCTTGTCGTTCACCGGCGACAGGTCCGGGTTGTAGGCGGCGTAGGACAGCAGTCCGGTCACGAACAGGACCGTGATGCCGCCGAGGAGGACGACGCCGAGCACCGAGGTGAGCCACGGGCCCCGCAGGGGGCTGCGCCAGAAGGTGGGCGAGAAGGGAGTCCGTCTCATGTCCCGACCGTAGGGCGCGACCACCCCATGAAGGGGTTCGCGAACCATGACGAAACTCTGACGTCCGCGCACGTCAGCCGCCCGGGGAGGGTCCCGCGGCCTAGCGTTCGGACCGTGAACCGCGACCTTCGCCGAGACCTGTACGCCGCCACGGCCGCCGCACTGCTCGTCGTCGCGGCCGCGGTCGTCGGCACCGGCATCCAGCGCCGCGACGGCTCCCTCCGCGTCAACTGGCCCCCGCTCCTCGCCACCTGGGACCCGCACCTCGGCCCCGGCACCCCGGCGGCGATCGCCGTCGCGGTGGCCGTCGTCGCCCACGGTCCCGCCCTCGCCGCCCGCCTGCCCTGGCGCCCGCTGCTGTTCGCCGTCTGGGGCACCGCCATGGCCTGGACGTGGTCCCTCGCCCTCGTCGACGGGTGGCACCTCGGCGTCGCCGGCCGGCTCACCACCCGCAACGAATACCTCCAGGTCATCGGCCGTTTCCACGACATCCCCGGCACCCTGCGGGACTTCACCCACCACATCCTCATCGACTCCCCCGGCAACTGGCCCGCCCACGTCGCGGGACACCCGGCGGGAGCCACCGTCACCTTCGTCCTCCTCGACCGGATCGGGCTGGGCGGCGGGGCCTGGGCGGGCGCCTTCGTCATCACGGCCGGCACGACGGCGACCGCCGCGGTTCTGATCGCCGTCCGCACCCTGGCCGACGAACGGCTCGCCCGCCGCGCCGCCCCCTTCCTGGTCCTGGCCCCGGGCGCGGTGTGGATGGGTGCCTCGGCCGACGCCTGGTTCACCGCGGTCGCCGCCTGGGCACTGGCGCTCCTCGCGCTCGCGGTGACGGGACACCACCCGGTCCCGATCGGCTTCGCGTCGGGCCTCCTCCTCGGCCTCACCTTCTACCTCTCCTACGGACTCACGCTCATCGCCGTGCTCGCGGCCGCCGTCCTCCTGCTGGGCTCCCACCGCACACGCCCGCTCCCCTTCCTCCTCGCCGGACTCGCCGTCGTACCAGCCGTGTTCACCGCGCTGGGCTTCAACTGGTGGGAGGCTTACCGCCTGTTGGTCACCCGCTACTACCAAGGGGCGGGCGGCGTACGGCCGTACGGCTACTGGGTATGGGCGAACCTGGCCTGCACGGTGTTCATCGTGGGCCCGGCGACGGCGGCGGGCCTGCGCCGCGTCCGCGTGCCGCGCACCGACCGGGCACCCTTCCGGCTGGCCGTCCTCGTGACCGCCGCCCTGCTCGCCCTGCTGCTCGCCGACCTGTCCGGCATGAGCAAGGCGGAGACGGAACGCATCTGGCTGCCGTTCGCGATGTGGCTGCTCGCGTGCTGCGCGTTCCTGCCGAGGCCCCGCGCCTGGCTGGCCGCTCAGGCCGCGCTCGCGCTCCTGGTCAACCACCTGCTGCTGACGTTCTGGTGACCTCCGCGGGCGTCCGTCACGGCAGCGGCTGTTCCGTCCAGATCACCTTGCCGGACGGCGTGTACCGCGTGCCCCACCGCTCGGTGAGCCGGGCGACCAGGAACAGGCCGCGGCCGCCCTCGTCCTCGCTGCGGGCACGGCGCAGGCGGGGGGAGGTGCTGCTGCCGTCGGAGACCTCGCAGATCAGGGCGCGGTCGCGCAGGAGGCGGAGCTGGACGGGGCCGGTGGCGTGGCGGATGGCGTTGGTGACGAGCTCGCTGGCGACCAGTTCGGTGGTGAAGGCCAGTTCGTCCAGGCCCCAGGCGGCGAGCTGCGCGGTGACCGCGGAACGGGCCCGGGAGACGACCGCCGGGTCGCTGGGCAGCTCCCACTCGGCGATCCGGTCCGGGCCGAGGACGTGTGTGCGGGCGACCAGCAGGGCGACGTCGTCGCCCGGCCGGACCGGCAGCAGCGCGTCGAGGACCGCCTCGCAGGTGTCCTCCGGTGCCCGGCCGGCGGCCGCCAGGACGGTACGCAACCGGTCCAGGCCGGAGTCGATGTCGCGGTGCCGGTCCTCCACCAACCCGTCGGTGTAGAGCACCAGTTGGCTGCCCTCGGCCAGTTCCACCTCGACGGTCTCGAAGGGCATGCCGCCGAGGCCGAGGAGCTGCCCGGAGGGCAGGTCGATGAACTCGACCGTGCCGTCCGGCGCGACGACCGCGGGCAGCGGGTGCCCGGCGCAGGTGAGGGTGCAGCGCCGCGAGACCGGGTCGTAGACGGCGTAGAGGCAGGTCGCCCCGACGATGCCGGAGTCGGCCTGGGCGCTGTCCACCGCCCAGCCCTCGCCCCGGTCGAGGCGCCCGACGAGGTCGTCGAGGTGGGTGAGGAGGTCGTCGGGGGACAGGTCGAGGGAGCAGAAGTTCTGCACGGCGGTACGCAGCCGGCCCATCGTGGCGGCGGCGTGCAGACCGTGGCCGACGACGTCCCCGACGACCAGCGCGACGCGGGCGCCGGACAGCGGGATGACGTCGAACCAGTCGCCGCCGACGCCGGCCTGCGCGGGCAGATAGCGGCAGGCGACCTCGACCGCGCTCTGCTCGGGGCGGCCCTTGGGCAGCAGGCTGCGCTGGAGGGCGAGGGCGGTGTTGTGCTCGCGGGTGTAGCGGCGGGCGTTGTCGATGCAGACCGCCGCCCGGCCGACCAGTTCCTGCGCGAGGGAGAGGTCGTCGTCCTCGAAGGGGGCGGGCCGCACGGAGCGGTAGAAGCTGACCACGCCGAGGGTCGTGCCGCGGGCCCGCAGCGGCACGGTGATCAGGGAGTGGGCGCCCACCGCGAGCACCCGTTCCAGCCGCTGCGGGTCCTGCGCGAGCCAGCCGCCCGCCTCGGCCAGGACCGGTTCCATGACGGACTGCCTGGTATCCAGGCAGCGCGCCTGCGGGGTGGACGGCACGTATGCGACGGTGTCGCCGACGTCGTAGAGGTGGTGGGGCTGTCTGCGTACGGCGCGGATGGCCACCCGGCGCAGCGCGTCGAGGCCGCCGAGTTCCTCGGGCTCCTCGCCGCGCAGCACCACGTCCGGCAGGTCGACGGCGACGAAGTCGGCGAACCGGGGCACCATCACCTCGGCCAGCTCCTCCGCGGTGCGGGTGACGTCGAGGGTGGTGCCGATCCGGGTGCCGGCCTCGTGCAGGAACTCCAGACGTCTGCGCGCCAGGACGGCCAGCCGTCCGACGCCGGGCTCGCCGAGGAGCAGCAGCCGGCTCCCGGCGCCGTCGAGGATGTCGCCGACGGTTTCGACGGGCCGGGATGCCGGGGGTACGGCGGCTCGCGCCCGGGCCGGGTGCGCCGGTGCCCCGGCCGCCGGTGCCGACGCCTTCGCCGAGCCGTCGGCGTGAGCGTCGGCGTCGGCCGGTGGCGTGACCGGCAGCCCGAGGCCCGTCAGCCGCGGTCCGCCGAGGATGCGCGCCTCCACCGCGGCCCCCGTCTCCCCCGCCGCGCCGAAGATCTGGCGCCGCAGCAGGGTGGCGACACGGCCGCCCGACAGGAGCACCTCGTCGAGGGTGCGGTTCGGCGAGGCGATGAGCTCCTCGGCCTTCTCCCGCAGCACGGCGAGGTCGATCCGGCCCAGTCCGTCGCCGCCCTGGCCCGGCGCGCCGTGGTCCGGCGGGCGCGGGGCGCCGCCCGCCGCGAGGTCGGCCCGGTGGTAGGCGGCCAGGAGCGCCCGCTCCCGTTCGGTGGCCTGCTCGAGCAGCCGGGCCTCGATGTCCTGGGCGGCCGCGCGGACCAGCCGCAGCATGGCGGGGTCGCCGTCGTCGCGCAGGCAGGTGAGGTCGAGGACGGCCTCGACGCGCCCGCTCAGCGGATTGCGCACGGGCGAGCCGGCACAGGCGAAGGGCTGCAGGCAGTCGGCGAAGTGCTCACGGCCGACGACGTAGACGGGTCCGCGCTGGGCGAGCGCGGTGCCGACGCCGTTGGTGCCGGCCACCCCTTCCGAGGCGTCGAACCCCGGCGCGAAGTGCACCGCGTCGAGGCGTTCGCGCAGCGCCTTCGCCCCGCCGAGCCGCTGGATCACCCGGCCCCGCCCGTCGCACACGGCGAGCACCGTGCCCATCTCCGCAAGGGAGTCCAGCAGCTCCGCCAGCACCGGTTCGGCCGCGCGCAGGAACAGCTCGTCCAGACTCAGCCCGGCCTCGTAGGGCAGCAGCAGCTGATGCGGCTGGAGCCCCACGGACCGGCAGCGCTTCCAGGACTCCAGCACCGGGCCCCGCACATCCGCCTCGACGCGCGCACCGGCCAGGAACCGTTCATGGGCATCGACGAGCCCGCCGATGTCGTCCCAGGCGACGGACAACGAGATCACTTCCTCACCCGGAGCAGGCCCGAATGCGTGCCGCCGTTCGGCCCGCCCGGGCTGTCCCTCCAAGCGCCTTCACACTAGACCCGCTGTGACCCACACCACAATGTCAGACGTGTACCCCTCACGTCCCGGCCCGACCGCCGTCAACTGGCCGTGCGCCGGATCCTCCCCGCGTACCGCCGCTCCAGTTCGAGGTTGCCCTCGAAGCCGCCGGGGACGTTGGCGGAGACGTAGACGGGCGGGCGTTCGCCGGAGTCGAGGAGGAGGCGGGCGGCTTCGGCGACGGTCATCTGGACCAGCATCACGCCGGTGAGGGTGGACAGGGCGCAGACGGAGCCGCCGCCGGGGAGGTCGAGGAGGGCGTCGCCGCGCGGGGCCCGGTTGTCGAGGACGACGTCGGCGATGTCGGCGAGCTTCCGGCCGCTCGGGTGGCCGGACGGGACGGCGCGGGTGTGGGCGAGGGAGGTGACGGCGAGGAGGCGGTGGCCCTGTTCCTTGGCGTGCAGCGCCATCTCCACGACGACGTTGTTGACGCCGGAGTTGGAGATGATCACGAACAGGTCCTGGGGGCTCGGCCCCGCGAGCCCGTAGAGCCGCTCGGCCACGCCTTCGCTGCGCTCCAGGAGGGGGTCGGCGAGGACGCTCGGATCGTCGCCGCCGTAGAGGACGAGGTCGGCCATGCTGAGGCGGTTGGTGGGGACGAGACCGCCTGCCCGGCCGGCGAGTTCGAGGACGAGGGCCTGGGAGTGGCCGGTGCCGAAGGCCTGGATCACGCCGTCCGCGCGGACGCAGTCGGCGACGAGTGCGGCGGCGGCCGCCACCTCCTCGCGTGCCGACTCGGCGATGTCCCGCAGGACGGCCAGGCCCTCCCGTGCGAAGCCCTCGGCGCTCACAGACTCGGCGGTCACGCGGCACTCCCCACTGATGGATGGAACCGACGGGTGGACTGAACCACCCCAGATGGGCCTCAACAGCTGAATCAATAAACCACACGGTCCGGACGGCGAGCAATGCGTCAGGAATGCACGTGTGATGCACGAAGCGTGCCCGCCGCACTGGTCCTGGTATTCAATCCTTGCCCCGAACGGTGGCTGGTACCTTCTCCGTATGCCCTCGACGGACGTCACCGCACTGATCCGCACCGAGCTCCCGCGGCTGGCCGGGTCCCTGCGGAAGGTCGGTGAGCTGATCCTGGACGACCCCGCCGCCGTCACCCGGTGCTCGGCCGCCGAACTGGGCCGGCGCACGGGCACCTCGCAGGCGACGGTGACCCGTTTCTGCCGCGCCATCGGCCTCGACTCCTACCAGCAGCTGCTGATCGAACTGGCCCAGGAGCGCGGCCGCGGCGAGGTCTCCGACTGGGGCTCCACCGAGATCGACACCGACATCTCCCCCGACGACGGCCTGGAGCGGGTCGTCCAGGTCGTCGGCGTCGCGGACCTGCGCGCGATCCAGCAGACCATCGACCGCATCGACCTGGACGCGCTCGAACGCGCCTCCCAGGCCCTCGCCAAGGCCCGGCGCATCGACGTCTACGGCGTCGGCGGCAGCGGCGCCGTGGCCCAGGAGACGGAGACGCGGCTGTTCCGCATCGGCTGCCAGGTGCGCGGCTGGACCGAGGTGCACGGGGCGGCCACCTCCGCCGCCCTGCTCACCCCGGCCGACGTGGCCATCGGCATCTCGCACTCCGGCGCGACCCGCGAGACCCTCGAACCGCTCGAGACGGCCAAGGAGCGGGGCGCCACCACGATCGCCCTCACCACGGACCCGCGCTCGCCGCTCGCCAGGACCGCCGACATCCGCATCATCTCGGCCGCCTCGGAGACCAGCTTCCGCACGGGCAGCATCGGCGGCCGCCACTCCGTCCTGATGCTCGTCGACTGCCTCTACGTCCGCGTCGCCCAGCTCTCCTACCAGCGCGCGAGCGCCTCGCTGGCGCTGACCGACCACATCACGCCGCGGCATGCGGCGAAGTCGCGCCGGAAGCGGTAGCGGCCCCCTCGGCGGACGGTCACCTCGGGCCCCCGCACCCGGAGCGTTCGTACTCGATCCGCGCCAGGGCCACGGCCCCGCGGCAGCCGTCCGCCACCCAGTCCAACGTCAGGCCGAGTGTCCGCAGGCGGGCCGTCAGTCCTGCGGTCAGCGGGCCGTCGGGGCCGAGCAGGCCGCCGGTGGCGACCACGCGCTCACCGGCCCGCGGCTCCAACGCAAGCACCGATTCGGTCAGCCGGTCGGCGGCCTCGCCGAGGATCGCCCGCGCCACGGGGTCACTCCCCCGGGCCGCCTCGGCCACCAGCGGGGCCAGCCGGGCCAGCCGCGTCGGGGGCTCGGCCATGACGACCGGTAGCAGGTGCATGCGGTAGCGCTCGCGGTCGGCGCGGGACCAGCCGGGAGCGCCGGGACCGTCCTGGGGCAGGACGTCCCCGGGCAGTCCCAGCGCCCGCCCCACCGCTCCGGCCAGCACGGTCGCCCCGCCCCTGCCGTCCGCCATCCGCAGCGCGCCCCGCACCGCCTCGCGGCCGATCCAGAAGCCGCTGCCGTCGTCGCCGAGGAGCCAGCCGTCGCCGTCGGCCGTGGCCGTGCAGCGGCGGCCTTCGATGCGCATCGCGACGGCGCCCGTGCCGGCGACGAGCGCGAGGCCGTCGGCCGGGGCGCCGGGGGCGGAGGCGAAGGCGGCCTCGATGTCGCTCCCGACGGCGATCGGGCAGGCGGGGACGCCGGTCTGCCGCAGCGCGTCCTTCAGCGCCGCCAGCGCGTTCAGATGCCCGGGCTCGTCCTGTGCGGCACCCGTGGCGCCCGCGAAACCGCCCGCCACGGCGACGACCCGGCCGCGCGCGGCCTCGGGCACCGCCCGGGCGACGGCCTCCGCGAGGTGCGCGGTGAGAAGCGGCGGCGGGACGGTGAGGGCGTTGCCCGGCCCGGCGGCACCCTCACCGAGGACGCGGCCGTCACCCGCGCGGGCCAGGACGGCGCGGGTACGGGTGCCGCCGGCGTCGAGGCCGATCACCAGGGGCGGCGCCGGTTCGCCCGCGCTCTCGTTCGGACCGCTCGCCGTGTCTGCTGCGTATTCCACTCCTGGATTCCACTCCCGGCAGGGCTCAGGCGCCGGTCAGCACCTCGGCCAGGGCCCGCAGATTGACCCGTCCGCGGCCGTACGAGCACAGGTCCCCGCCCTCCGGCAGCCCGGTGTCCACCCGCACCGCCTCCGGCCGCCGGGCCAGCAGCGCGTCCCGGAAGCGGGCCTGCCAGGGGTGCAGGCCGGCGTCGCAGGTGGCCACGACCAGAGGTGCGTCGGCGGACATGTGCAGGATGCCGTCGATCAGGGCGCCCGGGTCGGCCGGCTCCCCGCCGACCGCCGTGCCGCACGCCGTCGGATCGAGCGCGCGCAGTTCGGTGAGCAGGTCCTCGCCGCCCCAGTTGAGGGCGGGGTGGGGCGGCGGGAAGAGGTCGACGATGTGCACGCCGCGCACGGCGGGCGGCACGGGACGGCTGCGCACGGCGCGCCGGGCCGCCTCCGCTCCGGCCCCGGTGTCCCAGCCGGGCACCGGCCCGGCCACGGGGGCCGCGTACCGCTCGGCGAGCCGCCGCACCCGCCCCGCCGCCTCCCGCACCCGCTCCTCGGCCAGCCGGCCGGTGTCCAGGGCGTCGAGCACCGCGTCGCGGCAGGCCAGCGTGACCTCCAGGTCCGGTACGGAGACGACGACCTGGTCCGCGCCCGCGGCGAGCGCGATGCGGGCACCGGCCGCCTCGCCGTAGTGGTCGGCTATCGCCTTCATCTCCAGGGCGTCGCTCACCAGCACCCCTTCGAAGCCGAGGTCGTGGCGGAGCAGGTCGCCCAGGATGCGGCGGCTGAGGGTGGCGGGGCGGTTGGCGTCCAGCGCCGGGAAGACGACGTGCGCGCTCATCAGCATCGGCACGCCCGCGGCGACGGCCGCGCGGAAGGGTTCGAGGTCGACGCGCAGTTCGTCGTACGGCCGCGGATCGACCGGCAGGTCGTAGTGGCTGTCGGTCGCGGTGCCGCCGTGGCCGGGGAAGTGCTTGGCGCAGGAGGCGATGCCGCGTGCCTCGGTGGCGGCGATCCAGGCGCGCAGGTGGCGGGCGGCGAGTGCCGGGTCGGTGCCGAACGAACGGGTGCGCACGATCGGGTTGTCCGGACGCTGCTGGAGGTCGGCCACGGGGGCGTACGTGGCGGTGATGCCGAGCGTGGCCAGGTGGCCGGCGAGCGCGTCGGCGCAGCGGGCGGTCAGCTCCGGGTCGTCGGCGACGCCGAGGGCGTAGGAGCCGGGGACCTCGGGGGCGCCCGCGCCGACGAGGTGGCCGATGCCGCCGCCCTCGTTGTCGACGGCCACCAGCAGATCGGGGCGGATCGCCCGCAGGGCGTCGGTGAGCTCGCGGACCTGCTCCGCGTCCCGCACGTTGCGCGTGAACAGGATGACGCCGCCCAGACCGCGGTCGACGAGCCGCTTGAGCGTGTCGGGGAAGGTCGTCGTGCCCTCGAAGCCGGCGACGAGGCAACGGTGCACCGCCTCGTCCAGCCCGGAGGAGACGGAGGACAGGGCCGTGCCCGCGTACACGTGCTCGGAGGTCACCCAAGGATGGTGCTGGCTTGTTCATCCGGAAGTCAACACTTGGTTGGATGAATGATTCATCGACCGCCGCGCGGGGCACAAATGGGAAGGCTGCCGCGTCGTCCGCCCGCCCGCGCCCCTTCGGCTCCCGGACACCAGGCCGTCACGCCGGGCGGGAACGGTTCCGCCGTCCCCTGCTGCCATACGCCGCACCCCGTCGCCCGGGCCGACGTGAAAGGACGACGTGCGCCGTGACTCTGCTCCCGCTCGAAGAAGTCCGCGGACCCCTCCCCGCCGCGGGCCCCTGCGCCGACCCTCCCCCGCGGTTCTCCTCCGCCACCCGCCTGCTGCGGCGAGTGCTGGTGCTGCTGCCCCTGCTGCTGATCGGCGTATGGGTCGCGGTCGACTGGCGCACCGTCCACGACGGCTCCGCGCGCCTCGCGTCCGCCGACCCCCGGTGGCTGCTGCTCGCCCTGCTCTTCACCTGCCTGGGCTGGCTGACGGCGGCCTGCGTCCGCCAGGGCGCCCTGCCGGAGAAGCTCCCGACGGGCCTGCTGATCGCCTCCCAGTTCGCCGCCGGCGCCGCCAACCACGCGCTGCCGGCCAGCCTCGGCGCCCACGCCGTCACGCTGCGCTTCCTGCAGAACCGGGGCATCCCCCTGCCCCGCGCCACC
Source organism: Streptomyces sp. NPDC050534 (assembly GCF_044457745.1). Classification (NCBI taxonomy): domain Bacteria; kingdom Bacillati; phylum Actinomycetota; class Actinomycetes; order Kitasatosporales; family Streptomycetaceae; genus Streptomyces; species Streptomyces sp. NPDC050534. The sequence goes on along the minus strand of NZ_JBITHF010000002.1, from coordinate 292,102 downwards.
GCCTCGCTCGCCCTGTACTCGGTGGTCAGGCCGATCGCGAAGACGCTCCTCCTGCTCGTCTTCCTGGTGGTGTTCCCCGACGTGCTGCTGACGCGCGCCCTGGTGCCCGAAGACCGGACCCTGCTCCTGGTCGCCGGAGGAGCCACGCTCGCCCTGGGCCTCTCGGCCCTCCTCGTGGCGACCGTACGCCCGCTGCGCCGAGCTCTCCTGGACGCCCTGCGCTGCGCCTTCACCGACGTACGCCTGCTGCACACCCGCCCCGCCCGGGTCCTCGCCCTCTGGGGCGGAGCGGCCGCGGCCCCGGTGCTTCAGGCGAGCGTGATCTTCGCGGTCGGGGCGGCACTCGGCTCACCCCTGACCTGGGTCCAGGTCACCTTCGCCTTCCTGGCCGCGAGCACGGCGGTCGGGGCCGTGCCCGCGCCGGGCGGCATCGGCCCCGTGGACGCGGCCGTCGTCTTCACCATGAGCGCCCTCGGGGCACCCGTGGACATCGCGACGACGGCCGTCATCGGCTACCGCGTCCTGACGGTCTGGCTGCCGCTCCTGCCGGGTGCACTGGTGCTGTCGGCACTGGTGCAGCGGAAGGTGCTGTGAGGCCCGCGTCGGCCCGCGTCACCCCTGGTCGTCGGTCATCCGCAGCGAAATGCTGTTGATGCAGTACCGCTGGTCCGTGGGCGTGCCGTACCCCTCGCCCTCGAAGACGTGCCCGAGATGCGACCCGCACCGGGCGCACCGCACCTCCGTCCGCACCATCCCGTGCGAGCGGTCCTCGATGAGCTCCACCGCGTCGGTGTCCTTCGGGTCGAAGAAGGACGGCCAGCCGCAGTGGGAGTCGAACTTCGTCTCCGAGGTGAACAGTTCGGCGCCGCAGGCACGGCAGGAGTAGACGCCCTCGGTCTTGGTGTTGGTGTACTCACCGGTGAAGGCGGGCTCCGTGGCGGCCTGGCGCAGCACCGCGTACTCGGAGGGGGTCAGCTCCGCGCGCCACTGCTCGTCCGGCTTTTCGACGTCGTACGACATGAGCCTCAGCCCCTCACTGCGAAAGACGGTCCAGGATGCGCGGTCCGAGGTCGGTGACATCACCCGCGCCCATGGTGAGAACGAGATCGCGGGGCTTCGCCATTCCCGCGACCACGGACGGCACGTCCGCCTTGTCGCGGACCGGCGTCACGTCCGCGCCCGCGGCCCGTGCCGCCTCGATGATCAGCTCGCTCGTGACACCGGGGATCGGGTCCTCGCGGGCCGGGTAGATGTCGAGGACGACCGAGGCGTCCGCGAGGGCGAGCGCCTGGCCCATCTCCTTGCCGAGCTCCTGCGTACGGGAGAACAGGTGCGGCTGGAAGACGACCAGGATCCGGGACCCACCCGCCGCGGCGCGCATCGCCTCCAGGTCGGCCGTCATCTCGGTGGGGTGGTGGGCGTAGGAGTCGATCACCTGGACCCCGGCGGCCTCGCCCTTCAGCTGCAGGCGGCGCTTGACGCCCGTGTACGAGGCCAGGGCGGGCGCCAGTTCCTCGGCCGGGACGCCCAGCGCGACGCCGGCGGCCAGGGCGGCCACCGCGTTGTGCGCGTAGTGGCGGCCGGGGACCGAGACCGTGAAGGTGAGCTCCCGCCCCTCCAGGAGGACCGTCACCTCGCTCTTCAGGCCCTGAGGCACTACGGAGAGCACCCGTACGTCGGCGTCCTCCGCGTCGCCGTACGTCACCGTCCTGACGGCTCCGGCCAGCCGCCGGGTCAGCTCGCGCGCACCCTCGTGGTCCGCGTTGATCACCAGCGTGCCGCCGGGGACGATCCGGCCCGCGAACGTCTCGAAGGACTCGTAGATCTCGTCCATCGAGGCGTAGTTGGCGTGGTGGTCGAGCTCGACGTTGAGGACGATGGCGACCTCGGGGGCGTACTTGTGGAAGCTCCGGTCCGACTCGTCCGCCTCGGCGACGAAGATCTCGCCCTCGCCGTGCAGGGCGTTGGAGCCGGGCGCGTCCAGGTCGCCGCCGATCGCGTACGACGGGTTCAGGCCGAGCGCGCTCAGCGACACCGCCAGCATCGAGGTCGTCGTGGTCTTGCCGTGGGTGCCGGCGACCGCGATCGGGCGCAGGCCGTCCATCAGCGCGGCGAGGGCGTCGGAGCGGTGGACCACCGGGATGCCCAGCTCGGCCGCGCGGGCCAGCTCGGGGTTGTCCTTGCGGATCGCCGACGACACGACCACGCAGCTCGCGTCGTCGGCGAGGTGCTCCGCCGCGTGCCCGATGTGCACCGTCGCGCCCAGGGCCCGCAGCGCCTCGGCCGTCGCGGACTCCTTCGCGTCGCTCCCCGCCACCTTGGCCCCGCGCTGCGCGAGGATCTTCGCGATGCCCGACATCCCGGCGCCGCCGATGCCGATGAAGTGCGGTCGGTCCATGGCGGGGGGAAGGCCGGGTGCCATGCGTTTCTCCTGTGCGTGGTGCGTACGGCGGAACGTTCGGCCGCCCAGCCTATGCGTTCCGGGGGCCTGCAACTCCCCAGGGGCGCGGGGAACGGCGCGAGCAACCCCCACCGGCCCGCGCCCGAAGAACTACGCCTTACTGTGCGAGAAAAGCTTCAGCACCGGCACCCCCACCTTGTGCCGCGCCCGCGACGCCCAGTCCCGGTGGAAGAACTCCTCCACGTAGTGCGGATCGGTCAGCACGATGACCTCGTCCGCGTCGATCTCGTCGACCATCGCCTTGAGGGCGTCCAGCGGATGGTCCTCGATCAGCTTGCCCTCGGCCTCGCTGCCGGCGGCCCGCAGTGCCTGCAGGGACACCTCCAGGGCCCGCGTCCCGAAGTCTTTCGCGGCCTCCCCCTCGGGGGCCTCGTGCTCCTTCGCCGCCTCGTCCAGTTCGCCGAGCGCCACGTCGTCGATGGCCCGCAGCAGGCGGTCCGCCTGGTCGCCGCGGGGCTGGAGCAGCACGTGGAAGAAGACGCTCTCGTCCCCGTGCAGACCGGTGACGAACTCCACGTCCGCGGACGTCAGTGCCTTCTCGATCATCAGTACGCTTGTGAACACCGGGCGCCCCTTCTGCGGAAACCATCCTGCCCCGTCGTGTCACGGGGACTGCGAGATTCAGTGTGCCCGCCCGAAGCAAAGCGGAACGGTTGATTCCGCCGTTTTCGGGACCGGGGGTACCGCTGACCGAATATCAGGCCCGCCGGTACCTGGTGAAGAGAAACCCCTCCTCCTCGAGAACCGACGCGAGTACGAAGCGCTGCGGAACCGCGACCGAAGGACCGCCCGCGATGCGCTGCGCGTCACCGGCGGTGAGCGTCGGGGACACGGCGAGACACAGCTCGTCCAGCACTCCGGCGGCCACCAGCTGGCCGAGCAGCCGCGGGCCGCCCTCGGTCAGCAGCCGGGTGTGCCCCAGCTCGCCCAGGGCCCGTACGAGACGGGCGGGCTCCACGCCCACGCCGTCACCGGCGACCACCACCCTGGCACCGGCCTTCTCGGCGGCGGCGACCCGGTCCGGGGGTGCCGCGGCGCCGGTGAGCACCAGGGTGGGCACCAGGGGCGAGGCGAACAGGGGGAGGGAGAAGTCCAGGTCGAGACTGGCGCTGACCACCGCGATGGCCGGCACCGGCCCCTGTCCGGCGGCCCGGCGCGCCTCCGCGAACTCCGCACGCGCGCGTGCGGGCCGGTACCCCTCCTGACGTACCGTTTCGGCACCGGCGATCACGACGTCCGCGAGCTGCCGCAGGGTGCCGAAGATCCGCATGTCGGTCGCGCTGGAGATCGACTGCGAGCGCCCGTCGTGCTGAGCGGCGCCGTCGAGCGTGGACACCATGTTCGCCCGCAGCCAGGGCACGGGCCGGCCATCCGCGGCCGGCTCGGGATAGGCGTAGGCGGCGGCGAGCTCGGCGAGGCTCCACTCGGCCTCACCTGGAGGGTTCGGCGCTGTCTCGTCGGTCACAGGGAACAGGCGTCGCATGTCGTGCAGTGTGGCACGGCGCTTAGCATGGTGAACCGTGTCGTCCTCCCCTTCCGCCACCGACCGCAGCCCGATAGCGGACGCGGCGCCGCTGTCCCTGTGCGCCCGCATGCCGCATGTCCCCGCCGACCGGCTGGTCGCCGAAATGGTGCCGCCGCCGCGCTTCGACTCGGTGCGCTTCAGCACCTACATACCCGACCCGAACCAGCCCAGCCAGACCGAGGCCGTCCAGGTCCTCGAGGGCTTCGCGGCCGGGCTCGGCGGGGCGCACGCCGTCGGCGGCGGCAAGCGCGGCTTCCTCGGGTTCGGCAGGGCGAAGGCGGCAAAGCCCCCGGCCGGTCCCCGCGGCGTCTACCTCGACGGCGGCTACGGCGTCGGCAAGACCCACCTGCTCGCCTCCCTCTGGCACGCCACCCCGGCGGAGCCGGCGCTGAAGGCGTTCGGCACGTTCGTCGGGCTCACCAACCTGGTCGGCGCCCTGGGCTTCCAGCAGACCGTCCAGACCCTCTCCGGCCACCGGCTGCTGTGCATCGACGAGTTCGAGCTCGACGACCCCGGCGACACGGTCCTCGTGTCGACCCTGCTCGGCAAGCTCGTCGACGCCGGCGTGGCACTCGCCGCCACCTCCAACACCCTCCCGGGCAAGCTCGGCGAGGGCCGTTTCGCGGCGGCCGACTTCCTGCGCGAGATCCAGGGCCTGTCCGCCCGCTTCCGCCCCCTGCGCATCGACGGCGAGGACTACCGCCACCGCGGCCTGCCCGCCGCGCCGGCACCTTTCCCGAAGGAGCAGGTGACCAAGGCGGCGTACGCCACCGCGGGCGCCTCGCTCGACGGCTTCCCGCAGCTCCTCGGCCACCTCGCCAAGGTCCACCCCAGCCGGTACGGCGCCCTGACCGACGGCGTGCAGGCGGTCTGCCTCACCGATGTGCAGCCCGTCCCCGACCAGTCGACGGCCCTCAGGCTCGTCGTGCTCGCCGACCGGCTCTACGACCGTGAAGTGCCGGTCCTGGCCTCCGGGTTGCCCTTCGACCGGCTGTTCAGCGAGGAGATGCTGAACGGCGGCTACCGCAAGAAGTACTTCAGGGCGATCTCCCGGCTCACCGCGCTGGCGCGGGACGCCGAGAGGCTCACCGAGAGCGACTAGTTCCCGCCACTCCAGCAGCGCATTTCAGGCTCTCTTCAACTGGAAACGTAAAGTTAACCCTGCAAACAACGTTGCAGGGTTAACCTGTTTCTTGACCTGCCGTTGACCCGCCGCAGACCGTCCATTGATCAATGGTTGAGCTGCGATTGGTGCGTACGAACGGCGTGAACCACCTGGAGGGGGGCGCATGTTCCGCATCACCGCGGGCCGGAGCGCGCTGGCGCTCCTCGTCGCCCTTCTTGTCGCGCTCCCGTTCTTCGCTCCCACCGCTTCCTTCGCATCCGCGCATACGGCCCGTCATGTCGAGGCCAAGGCCCAGACCGGAATCACACTGTCCGGCTCGGCCCAGCGCGGTGAGACGGTCACGCACCGCCACTGCGATCCCTCAGGGGGCCCGACCGGTCCCCTGCGCACCCGCGACCGGACCCGCGCCGCCGACTTCACACCCGAGGGCCCCGAGCGCGGACAGCCGGCCCCGGGCCCGGCGGCCGCTCACGAACCGGCCGTGATCCGGGCACCCGGCACGTCGAGATCCCCGACAGCCCACACTCCGGCAGCACTTCAGGTCTTCCGCTGCTGACAGCAGAGCAGTTCCGCCCCCACCTCTGTCCTGCCCACACCGACGCGCCACCGCGGCGCGCCAGGAGGAGTCACGCATATGCAGCCCCTCATCGACAACGCCCGTCTGTTCGGACAGCGCCCTGAGGAGTTCGCCGGCCTCGCCGAAGGCCAGTCCCCCCAGGTGCTGTTCATCACCTGCTCCGATTCCCGGGTCGTCCCGGCCCTGATCACCGGCGCCCGCCCGGGCGAGCTCTTCGAGCTGCGCACCGCGGGCAACATCGTCCCGCCGTACGCCTCCGAGCACCCCACCAGCGAGGCGTGCACCATCGAGTACGCGGTGGAGGTGCTGGGCGTCCGCGACGTCGTGGTCTGCGGGCACTCGCACTGCGGCGCCGTCGGCGCCCTGGTGCGCGGCGACGACCTGACCGCCGTGCCGGCCGTGCGCGACTGGCTGACGCACGCCACTCCGCGCCCGTCCGGCACGGTCGAGGACCCGGCCGTCACCGAAGGCGTGCAGAGCCACGTCCTGACGCAACTGCTGCGGCTGCGCTCGTACCCGTACATCGAGAAGCGGATCGACGACGGTCAACTGTCCCTGCACGGCTGGTTCTACGAGGTCCACACCGGTGCCGTGCTGACGCACGACCCGCAGACCGACGTCTTCAAGGCCCTGTGAGCGCCGCGATGATGACCACATACCCCCACCTGCGGCAGGACTTCGCCGCTTCACTGGTCGTCTTCCTGGTCGCGCTCCCGCTGTGCGTGGGCGTGGCCGTCGCCTCCGGTGTCCCGGCCGAACTGGGCCTGGTCACCGGCATCGTGGGCGGCGTCGTCACCGGTCTCATGCGCGGCAGCAGCCTGCAGGTCTCCGGACCCGCGGCCGGTCTGACCGTGCTGGTCTTCGAGGCCGTGCGGGAGTTCGGGCTGCCGGCCCTCGGCGTGATCGTGCTCGCCACCGGCGTGCTCCAGATCCTCATGGGCGTCCTGAAGCTGGGGCGCTGGTTCCGGGCCATCTCGGTCTCGGTGGTCGAGGGAATGCTCGCCGGCATCGGTCTCGTACTGATCGCCGGACAGCTCTACTCGATGGCGGACGCCGAGGCACCCGCCTCGGGCCTGGAGAAGATAGCCCGCCTCCCGGGGGCGCTCGTCGGCACCTTCGGGAACACCCAGGCGCTCACCTCGCTCCTCGTGGGCGCCGGCACCATCGCCGTCCTGGTGCTGTGGAAGCGGATGCCCAAGCGGCTGCGCGCGATCCCCGGGCCGCTCGCCGCAGTCGGACTCGCGACCCTCGTCGCGACGGTGTTCCCGCTGCGGATCGCCACGGTCGAGGTGAAGGGCCTGCTGGGCTCGATCCAGCCGCCCCCGCCGAGTGCCTTCGGCGAGCTCGCCGGCCTCGGCCTGCTCGGCACGATCGTCGCCTTCACGCTGATCGCCTCCGCCGAGTCGCTGTTCAGCGCCGCGGCGGTGGACCGGCTGCACGACGGCCCGCGCACCCAGTACAACAAGGAGCTGGTCGCGCAGGGCGCGGGCAACGCGCTCAGCGGTGTCCTCGGCGCGCTGCCGATGACCGCGGTGATCGTGCGCAGCGCGGCGAACGTCCAGGCGGGCGCCCGCACGAAGGCGTCCCGTGTGCTGCACGGCGTGTGGCTGCTGCTGTTCGCGGCCCTGCTGCCGGGCGTCCTCGCCTTCATCCCGATCCCCGCGCTCGCGGGCGTCCTGGTCCACTCCGGCGCCAAGCTGATCCCCGTACGCGGCCTCGTGACGCTGTGGCGCGAGCACCGCGGCGAGGCGCTGATCCTCGTGGTGACGGCCCTGTCGATCGTCGCGGTCAGCATGTTCGAGGGCGTCCTGATCGGGCTGGCGCTCTCCGTCGTCAAGACGGCCTGGGAGGCCTCGCACCTCAAGCTGGAGATCGTCGACAAGGGCGCGGGCCCCGTCCAGGCGTACCTCTCGGGCAACGCGACCTTCCTGCGGCTGCCGAAGATCCTCGACAGTCTGGAGGCGCTGCCCCAGGACCGCCCGGTGGAGCTGGACCTCTCCGGCCTGCACCACCTGGACCACGCCTGCCGTACGGCGCTGGAGAACTGGGCCGAGCGGCACAGCGCGGCCGGCACCGAGCCGGTGCGGGTGACGGCCCGTGCCGAGCCGGCGCGGGTGACAGCGCCGTAGGCACCCTGGTGGCCGGTCCCGGGAGCCAGTCGTGGCCCGGGGCCGGGTAACCAGGCATATCGTTGCAGGAGCAGACACACGAGACCTCTGACAGAGGGGGCCGGCATGGGCCCTGAGGTGGTGACGGCGATCGTGGCGGCCTGTTCCGCGGGGGTCGTCTACTTCGCGGCGGCGGCCAAGGTCGTCAAGCAGTATGAGCGCGGGGTGGTGTTCCGGCTCGGGCGGCTGGCCGGTGAGGTGCGGTCGCCCGGCTTCACCATGATCGTCCCGATCGCGGACCGCATGAGCAAGATGAACATGCAGATCGTGACGCTGCCGATCCCGGCGCAGGAGGGCATCACCCGGGACAACGTGACCGTGCGCGTGGACGCCGTCGTCTACTTCAAGGTCGTCGACGCGGCGGCCGCGCTGATCAACGTCGAGGACTACAAGTTCGCGGTCTCCCAGATGGCACAGACGTCCCTGCGCTCGATCATCGGCAAGAGCGACCTCGACGACCTGCTCTCCAACCGCGAGAAGCTCAACCAGGGCCTGGAGCTGATGATCGACAGCCCGGCCATCGGCTGGGGCGTGCAGATCGACCGTGTCGAGATCAAGGACGTCTCCCTGCCCGAGGCCATGAAGCGCTCCATGGCCCGGCAGGCCGAGGCCGACCGCGACCGCCGTGCCCGCATCATCAACGCGGACGCCGAGCTGCAGGCTTCGAAGAAGCTGGCCGATGCCGCGAAACAGATGGCGGACACCCCAGCCGCGCTCCAGCTGCGGCTGCTCCAGACCGTGACGGCGGTCGCCGCCGAGAAGAACTCCACACTGGTCCTGCCCTTCCCGGTGGAGCTGCTCCGCTTCCTGGAGAAGGCGCAGGAGCATCCGCAGGACCAGCAGCACACGCAGACCCCTCGGATCGAGCAAGCCCAGACCCCTCGGATCGAGCAGGCGGAGACCCCTCAGATCGAGCCCACGCAGGACCATCGGCCCGACGAGTGATCAGCGGCCGGCGGCCCGTGACGCGGCGGGTAGCGGCCGCGCAGGGGCGCGGCTAGCGTTCCGTCCATGCAGCGCAGGCTCGTGATCGTCGCCGCAGCGGCGGCAGTGGGGCTCGTTTCGGGATGCGGGGGCGACGGCGGCGGCTCGTCAGCACCCGCGCCCAGCGCCGCACGGCGGATCACCGTGACCAGCACGGCCTTCACCGACGGCGGCACGATCCCGCGCCGCTACACCTGCGACGGCGGGAACGTCTCGCCCCCGCTCTCCTTCTCCGGGGTGCCGTCCGGCACGAAGGGGCTGGCCGTCCTGGTCGAGGACCCCGACGCCCCGCACGGCACCTTCACCCACTGGGTGGTGTGGAACGCGCCCCCGTCGCCGACGAGTTGGCCGGCCGGACAGGCCCCGCGGGGCGCGGCCCAGGGCCGCAACGGCTTCAAGAAGAGCGGCTACGGAGGGCCCTGCCCGCCCAAGGGCCAACGGCACCACTACGTCTTCTCCGCCTACGCCGCCGACCGTACCCTCGGCCTGCCGTCCGGCGCCTCGGCCGACGCCGTGAAGCGAGCTCTGAACGGCCACACCCTCGCCGCCGGCCACCTGACCGGACTCTACGGCCGCTGAGAACGACCGGCGGGCACGGCCGCGCGCCCGTCGGTGGCCGCTGCTCGGTGAGCGAGCGCGCCGGTCCACCATTCGCCCGTTTTACGCCGTTATGTTCGTGTGGTGATCATTCAAGTACGACAAGTGGTCGCCACCTGTGCCCTCGCCTGCGCAGCCGGCGCCGTACTCACCGCCTGCGGCGCCCCCGAGGCGCCCCGTGCCGCCCGCCCGGCACCGTCCGCCACCTCCGCCGCTCCGTCCCGGCCGCCGACGCTCGCGCCCGGCCCGGCGGGGCTCGCCCGCGTCTTCGAGAACGGCCCGCGCACGCAGGGCAAGACGGTCGCGCTGACCTTCGACGCCGACATGACCGCGGACGAGGGCCCGCGGGCAGCGGCCGGTGAGCGGTTCGACAATCCGCAGCTGATCGCGACGCTGCGGGCGCTGAAGGTGCCGGCCACCCTGTTCATGACCGGCCGGTGGGCCGACGAGTATCCGCAGGAGGCACGCTCCATCGGCCGCGACCCGCTGTTCGAGGTGGCCAACCACTCCTACAGCCACTACGCCTTCACGGCGAACTGCTACGGCCTGCCGACCATGTCCCCGGACCGGATGCGGTCGGACGTGGAGCGGGCGTACACGGCGTTCCGCAGGGCAGGGGTGCCGGACGCGATGCCGTACTTCCGTTTCCCGGGCGGGTGTTACGACCGGCGGACGCTGAAGGCGCTTGCCCCGACCGGTGTCACGCCCGTGCAGTGGGACGTGGTGAGCGGGGACGCGTTCGCGACGGACGCCGACGCGGTGGCGCGGCAGGTGCTGGACGGGGTGCGGCCGGGCTCGGTCGTCGTCATGCACTGCACGCGCAGCGCGGCTCCCGTCACCGAGCAGGCCGTCCGCACGGTCGTGCCCGAGCTGCGCGCGAAGGGCTTCCGGTTCGTGAAGGTGTCCCAGCTCATCGGGGCCACCAGTGGCCACCGGTGACCGGCCTACGCTGGAGGCATGAGCGACGAAAGCGACGACGGCTACTGCCTGATCGACGCCACCAGGCCGCCGAAGGCCGACGGACCGCCGTATGCGGAGTGTGTCCTGTGCCGCGAGCCGACCGAGTATCCGGAGTCGTACAAGGGGATCACGCTGTGCCCGGTGTGTGAGTGGCAGGAGGCGCAGCGCACCGCCTGTTCAGGCTGAGCGGCGGGACGAGAGCACGCAGGCCACCGCGGTCGCCGCCGCCGCGAGGACGGCGGCCGCCGCCAGCGGGAGCAGGGGCACGTGCACAGTGCCCGACTGCGAGCCGGTGACCAGGCCGCTGACCGCCGCCTGCGCGGGCGAGCCCGTCGCCACGACCGACAGCAGCGCCGCGAGGAGCATCGCCGGGACCGCGCGGCCGGGCGAGCGCAGCACCGGCCAGTTGGTGAGCGCGCCGACGGCCGTGCCGAGCAGCGCGCAGGCCAGCGCGGCGAGCAGCCCGGCCGCGCCCGCCGGAAGCAGCGGCACCCGGGTGTGGTGGTCGGTACTCACCGGATCGCTGATCAGCGTCACGAAGAGGGTCGCCACCGTGCCGAGCACGGCCGCGGCGGTCAACGCCACCAGCAGCCTGGCCAGATGGGCCCGCCCGGACCCGGACGCCGCGGCCACGCACGCGCGTGCCGCGGGCGGCTCGACCGTGACGCAGATCCGCACCAGCCAGGCCGCGACCGGCAGCAGGGCGGCGGCCGCGTAGCCGAGCGAGTCGAGCACCGGCTGCCCGCCCTGGAGCCCGACGCCGAGGAAGGCCGCGTAGAGGATGACCGGCGGCAGCCAGCGCTGCGAGCGCAGGAGGAGGGCGGCCTGGTAGCGCAGGGGGGCGGTCATCGGTGGCTGTCCTTGTCTTGACTGTCCGTGTTTCGGGTGTGCGAGGCGTGGCTGTCCGGGGCGAGGGGGTGCACGCCGGTCACGTGCCACGGTGGGCGGGCCGTCAGCAGGGTGCGCAGCACGGCGTCCGAGTGGGAGGCGGGCACGGTGAGGCGGTAGTGGCCCGGCGCGGTCTGCTCGGCCGAGAGGACGGCACCGAGGGTGCCGGTGGGCGGCCGAGCACCCGGCGGCCCCTGCGCCTCGACCACGACCTGCGGGCCGTCCGCCGGTGCGGCGGTCTCTCGCGTACGGCTCTCCAGAGCGCCGGCCCGCACGGTGTATGTCATGTCAGGCGCCCCCGCGAGGCGGCCCGGGTCGTGGTCCACGAACACGACCGCCCCGCCGGCCGCGGTGCGCTCGGCGACCGCGCGCTCCAGCTCGCCTCGGGCGGCGGTGTCCAGACCCGTCCACGCCTCGTCGAGGACGAGCAGTTCCGGCTCGGCGAGCAGCGCCTGCGCCACGGCGACCTTCTGGCTGCTGCCCTTGGACAGCCGGGCCATGGGGGTGCGGGCGTAGCCGGCGGCGCCGAAGCGCTCCAGCCACTCCCCGGTGGCGCGGATCGCTGCCGGGCGGGACAGGCCGTGGATCGTGCCGAGGTGGGTGAGATAGCCGTGCGGGGTGAAGGGCAGGGCCGACGGGAAGCGCTCGGGGACGTAGGCGGTGCGGGGGCGGCCGGTGATCCGGCCCTCGGTGGGGGCGTCGATGCCGGCCAGGAGCCGTAGCAGCGTGGACTTGCCGGTGCCGTTCGCCCCCTCGACGCGGGTCAGCGTGCCCGGCGCGAGGGCGAGGTGGACGCCCCGTAGCACCCAGGGGCCGCGCAGTCCGTAGCGGCGGCCGACGTCGTCCAGCCGAAGATCGCGTCGCATGCGGGCATCCTCCCAAAGGGGCACCGTCCCGCGCCCCCTTAAAGTTGGCTGGTGTGAGCCATGAAGTGACGTCCTCCGCCGACAGCCCGTTCCGTTCCGAGCCCAGCGAGCGCGACCAGGCACCGCAGTTCGTGCTGCCCCTCGTCGTGCGCATCGAGAAGGCGGCGCCGCCCGCCCGTACGGACGCAATGGAGACCGCCGCCCGCGCCGTGCTCGTGATGCTGAGCGACGAGCGGGCCCTCGGGGACGGCGAGTGGGCCGAGGCCGTGCGGGACTGGCAGGACGCCCGGATCCGCAAGGTGGTGCGGCGCGCCCGCGGTGCCGAGTGGCGGCGGGCCGAGGCCCTGCCCGGCATCACGGTGAGCGGGAAGAACGCCGAGGTGCGGGTCTTCCCGCCCGTACCGCTCGACGGATGGCCCAAGGACCTGGCCAGGCTGCAGGTGTCCGGCACGGATCTCGACGACCCGGAGCCGCCGGTCGCGGCGGACCCGGCCCTCCCCGTCCTGTGGCTGAACCCCGGCCTCGGCATGTCCGCGGGCAAGGCGATGGCCCAGGCGGGCCACGCCGCCCAACTGGCCTGGTGGGAACTGCCGGACGAGGAGCGGGCCGCCTGGCGTGACAGCGGATTCGCGCTCGCCGTACGCACCGCGGACCCGGCGCGCTGGGGCGAACTGACGTCCAGTGGGCTGCCGTTGGTGCGCGACGCCGGCTTCACGGAGATCGCTCCCGGCTCCTGCACCGTGGTGGCCGACCACCCGGCGCTCCGCTGACCGGCCATGACCACCCACCGACCAGCAGTCTTTGCCAAGTAATGTGATTCTTTACCCGTTGTTTGAACAGCGGGTGAACCCCGCGCGTATCTCCCGGCACCGGCGCACCGGCCAAGCACCCTGCGCCGACGACCAGTTGCTCTCACCCGGGAGGCACCTTGCGCGTGCGTATCAACGGCACGGCTCTGCTCGTCGTGGCCCTCGTCGTCACCCTCGGCGCCCTCGTGTTCCCCGTGTGGTCGTACGCCGACCGGCTGGGCACCGGGCAGGCGAACGTGGCGGCGGGGACCGTGAACACCGAATGGGGTCCGCTGACCGCCGCCGACCGCGATCTGATCGTGCGGGTGCGGCTGGCCGGGCTGTGGGAGCTGCCCGCCGGGCAGCAGGCGATCGAGCGCGCCCCCAGCCGGGCGATCAGGGAGGCCGGCGACCACCTCGTCGTCGGCCACACCGATCTGGACAAGCGGGTGCGCATCGTCGCGGCCCGGCTCGGCGTCCCCCTGCCGAACCAGCCGAACGAGCAACAGCAGGGCTGGCTGCGGGAGATGGACGCGGCGACGGGCTCGGCGTACGAGTACACCTTCGTCAATCTGCTGCGCGCCGCGCACGGCAAGATCTTCCCGGCCATCGGCACCGTCCGTAACACCACCCGCAACACCCTCGTACGGCAGCTGGCCTCGGACGCCAACCAGACGGTGCTCGACCACATCACGATCCTGGAGAAGACCGGCCGGGTCGACTTCGACGCCATCGCCAACGACGCGGTGTCGGCCAGCACCGCCAGCCCGACCGGCCCGCCCGCGCCGCTTCCCGGCCAGGTGCCGCCCTCGGCGCCGGCCGCGGAGTCCGGCGGCGACATCAGGACGACCTCGCGCCCCTCCCCGGGCGCACCCGGCACGGTCAACACGAACCGGCCCGAGCCGGTGGACTCGCAGGGCCTCCTGGAGTGAGCCGCGAACCTCAAATCTTGCTCTGAAGGTGGACGGGGCGGGATTCGGGCCGCGGCGGCGGGGCCATACCTCCGTCACGTCAAGGGCGACGCATCGAAGGAGACGTATCACCGCGGACGCATGGATCGGAACACAGCCGAGGAGGGGGACGGACCATGGAGCGACTGGGAACGGGCATCGGGTGGCGGCCGGAGATCGCCGACGCCGTGGAGCGCATGCCGGGCATCGACTGGGTCGAGGCCGTGTCCGAGAACGTGTGCCCCGGGCACCTCTCCGAGTCGCTTCAGCGGCTGCGCGCCCGCGGCGTCACCGTGGTCCCGCACGGCGTCTCACTCGGCCTCGGCGGCGCCGACCGGCCGGACGCCGGACGGCTCGCCGCACTCGCCGAGCGGGCCGAGGCGCTGGGATCGCCGCTGGTCACCGAGCACATCGCGTTCGTACGGGCGGGCGGCCCGCTGACCGCCTCCCCGCTCCTGGAGGCCGGGCACCTGCTGCCCGTGCCACGCACCCGGGACGCCCTCGACGTGCTGTGCGAGAACATCCGCATCGCGCAGGACGCGCTGCCGGTGCCGCTCGCCGTCGAGAACATCGCCGCGCTGGTCTCCTGGCCGGGCGAGGAGATGACCGAGGGGCAGTTCCTGTACGAACTCGCCGACCGGACCGGCGTACGGCTGCTGATCGACGTGGCCAACCTGCACACCAACCACGTCAACCGCGGCGAGGACCCGGCCGAGGCGCTCGCCGAGCTGCCCCTGGAGGCCATCGCCTACGTCCATGTCGCGGGCGGCTTCGAACGCGACGGCGTCTGGCACGACAGCCACGCCCACCCGGTCCCGCGGCCGGTCCTCGACATCCTGACCGACCTCGCCTCCCGGATCTCACCGCCGGGCGTGCTGCTGGAGCGGGACGAGAACTTCCCCGAACCGGCCGAGCTGGAGCGGGAGTTGAAGGAGATCCGGGTGGCCGTGGAGAAGGGGCGGGCCCTGCGGGCGCAGGGTGCGGCAGTCACCGGCACCGGCACCCCGCCGGCCTCCTCCCCCTCCACCGGCGACGCCCGCCAGCGGCTCGCGCTCGCCCAGACCGCCCTGCTGTCGGCGCTGGTCGCCGGGACGCCCGTGCCGGAGGGGTTCGACCGGGTGCGGCTGGGGGTGCAGGCGCGGGCGCTCGCCGGGAAGCGCGCGGACGTGGTGGCCAAGGTGGCGCCCGAACTGCCGGAGATCCTCGGCGGGACGTACCGGCCCGCCTTCCTCGCGTACGCCCACGGGCACCCCATGACGGGCGGCTACCGCAGGGACGCCCTGGACTTCGCCGGGCATCTGCTGCTCGACGGGCGGCTGGAGGAGGGCCGCGTCCGGCGGGAGCTGCGGACCTGGTGGCTGGAGCGGTCGGGGCCCGCGCCGCGGCCGGGGCGGGTGGCGAGGGCGGCCCGGCGCGTGCTGCTGCACCGCTGAGGGGGCGCACGAACCTCGCAGTAATATGCGGTGCCGTACAGGAGGCACCATGCGACCCCGACCACCCCTCAAGGGCCGAGGCATAGTCAGCGGCACAGGCATCATCGTCATCGGCCTGATGGCCACCCTGCTCGCGCTGATCTTCCCGATCTGGTCCTACGCCGACCGTTCGGGCACCGGCACCGGCACCGCAGCCGGCACGCTGAGCGCCCAGACCGTGCCGACCCAGTACGGGCCGCTGTCCGCTCTCGACCGCGACTTCGTCACCCGGGTCCGGCTGGCCGGGCTGTGGGAGCTGCCCGCCGGGCAGGAGGCCGAGGAGAAGGGCACCACCGAGGCCGTCCGCACGGCGGGGCAGCACCTCGTGCAGGGCCACACCTTCCTCGACCAGCGGGTGCGCGACGTCGCCGCCAAGCTCGGGCTCCAGCTGCCCAACGAGCCCACGGCCCAGCAGCGGCAGTGGCTCGCGACCCTGCACACGGCCGAGGGCACGGACTACGACCGCCAGTTCGTGAACATCGCGCGGCTGGCGCACGGCACGGTGTTCTCCCTCGTCGCCCAGGTCCGCGCGACCACCCGCAACTCGCTGGTGCGGTCGCTCGCCGACGACGCCAACACGACCGTGCTGGACCACATCAAGGTCCTGGAGGCCACGGGGTACGTGGACTGGGACGCGCTCGCCCGGGACATGGCCTCCGCGAGCACTCCCCCGCTCACCGGCTCCCCGGCCCCGCCCGGCCCGACGGCGGACCCGAGTCCGGCCACCCCCGTCACGGCGTCGCCGTCCCCGACCTACCCGCTCCCGCCGCCCACCACCAGCCCGCCGCCGTGACGATCAAACGGAACGTCACATACCGGCAACGGCTTGTCCGTATTGTGAACAGGGCATGGCGTTCCCCAGAGCATCTGGCATAGAAACGCGGCATGTTCTGGGTCCTTCTCCTGCTGCTGGCCTGGGCCGCGGCCGGCACCGCGTGCACACGCCTGTGCCTGGCCGCCGTACGCGCGGCGGCGGGCGACGCGGACGTCCGAGGGGACGCACGGCGTCATGAGCTGACCCTTTACGAGGCCGCCTTCCTGTCCGGCGGACCCGGCCGGGTCGCCGATCTGACCATGGTCTCGATGGCCAGACAGCGGCGGCTGCTGCTCGCCCACACCGGCTGGGCGACGGTGGTCGACCCGCGCGGCCGGGACGACATGGAGCGGTCGGTCATCGGGGCCATCGGGCCCGAGGGGCAGAACCGCATCGCCCCCGTACGGGCCGCCGCCGCCTCCACGGACGCCGTCGCCGGTCTCGCCGACCGGCTCGTCGACGCGGGCCTGGCCGTGCCCGCGGGCGCCCGGACCACCGTCGCGGCCGGCGTGCGCCAGGTGCGGCTCGCCGCGCTCGCGGTGCTCGCCCTGGGCGCGACCGCGCTGCTGGTGCCCGCCCAGCCGGACATGCCGCGCGCTCTGGTCGCCCTGTGGTTCGCGCTGCCGCTCGCACTGACGCTGAGCTGCCTGGCCATCGCCCGGGTCGAGGTCCACCCGTACTCGCGCTGGGCCTCCCCGGCCGGGCAGCGGCTGCTGGGCGCCCTCACCCGGCGCGCCACGAGCGGCGACGACCGTACGTACCTCACCACCGTCGCCGTGCGGGGGGTCCGCGCGATCGGCGAACCGGACCTGCGCGCGGCCTTCGCGCACCGCGACGAGCCCTGGCGCGAACCGCACATCGGGGGCGCATAGGGGGCATTGGCGCCGACACCGGCGCTTGGTGCTTGCCTTCTCCATACACCGAACGAAACATCCCTTTTGTCGCTGCCATGCACCGAAGGGATACGTCATGAGAGCTGCCGCCCTCTACTCGGCCGCCGGATCCTTGCTCGTGACCGCCCTGGCGCTCGCACCGGCCGGCAGCGCACCGGCAGCGCCGGGCGCACCGGCCGCCCCCGGCGCGGCCGAGCAGCAGGGCACGGCAGCGGCGGCCGCGCGGGCCCGGGCGGCCGGCATCGACTTCGGGAAGTGCTCCGACGTCAAGGACATGCCCGGCGCCATGCAGTGCGGCACGGTGTCCGTACCGCTCGACTACGCCCGGCCCGGCGGCAAGCAGATCAAGCTGACCGTCACGCGGGTGGCCGCCACGCACAAGGACCCGCACAACAGCAAGCGCCGGGTGCGGAGGCAGGGCGCGCTGGTCTACAACCCCGGCGGACCGGGCGGCGACGGCCAGTACTTCCCGCTCGTCGGCCTGCTCCCGGAGTGGAAGCGCATCGCGTCGGCCTACGACCTGATCGGCTACTCCCCGCGCGGCGTCGGCCGGTCCGCGCCGCTGTCCTGCGAGGACCCGGGGCGCTTCTTCAAGGCGCCCTCGCAGGCGCCGGCGCATCCCTCGGAGTCGTACAAGCAGGAGCGCATCGCGCAGGCGAAGGCCTACGCGCAGGGCTGCGCCAGGCGGTCGGGCAGCGGGCTGAAGCAGTTCAACTCCCTCAACAACGCCCGCGACCTGGATGTGCTGAGGGCGGCGCTGGGCGAGCAGAAGCTGACGTTCATGGGGGCGTCGTACGGCACCTACTTCGGGGCCCTCTACGCGACGCTGTTCCCCTCGCACGTGCGCCGGATGGTGTTCGACTCGGCGGTGGACCCGGCGCCCGAGCAGATCTGGTACCGCAACAACCTCGACCAGTCGGCCGCGTTCGAGAGCCGCTGGACGGACTTCCGGCAGTGGATCGCCCGGCACGACGACGTGTACAGGCTGGGCAGGACCGTGGCCACGGTCCAGCACAACTACACCAAGGCGAGCGCACAGCTCGCGGCCCAGCCCGCCGGCGGCAAGGTGGGTCCCGCGGAGCTCCAGGCCGCGTTCCTGTCGGCCGGCTACTACGACGACTACTGGCCCAGGCGCGCGCAGGCGCTGTCGGCGTACCTGAAGGGCGACCCGAAGCCGCTCATCGAACAGGCGGGGCCGGCCACGGAGGCGGCGGCCGAGGCGGAGAACTCCAACGCGGTCTACACGGCCGTGGAGTGCAACGACGCGGCCTGGCCGACCGACTTCAAGGTCTGGGACCGTGACAACACCCGGCTCGCGCGCGTGGCGCCGTTCGAGACCTGGGACAACGCGTGGATGAACCTGCCGTGCGCCTACTGGCCGGCGCCCCGGCAGCAGCCGCTCGACGTGCGGACCGGACCGGGCGAGCTGCCGACGACGCTGATCCTGGCCGCGGAGCGGGACGCGGCGACGCCGTACGACGGCGCCCTGGAGATGCAGCGGCGGCTGTCCGGCTCGGTCCTGGTGACCGAGCGGGACGCGGGCACGCACGGCATCGCCGGCGGCCCCAACAAGTGCGTCAACGGCTACCTCGACGCCTACCTGCTGGAGGGCCGCACCCCGGAGCGGCGCGCCTCGTGCGCCCCGCACGCCGAACCGAAGCCGTCCTCCGACGACCGCGCCCACCCCACGTCCGTGAAGGACTCCCTGAAGGGCAAGGCCCCCAGAGGCTGACGCAACCACCGGGCCCGGGCTCACACCTGGGCCCGGGCTCGGACGTGCAGTCGGACGTGGACTCGGCCGATCAGGCCAGGCCCGCGACCAGTTCCGCGACGTCCTTGCGGCGGCCCGTGCTGCGACTCCCGGGGGACAACCCCCGGGCCCCCGGCCGGCATGAGGCATCGCCCGCGATCAGACGACCTCGTCGAGCAGCACGGCCCCGAACCCAATGCACCCGTTGCCACACCCCGGGAAGTCGATCCCGGCTCCCCAGCCGAGCACCGAGCCCCCTGTTCGGTCAGGCCAGGCCCGCGACCAGTTCCGCGACGTCCTTGCGGCGGCCCGTGAAGAACGGGATCTCCTCGCGGACGTGGCGGCGGGCCTCGGAGCCGCGCAGGTGGCGCATGAGGTCGACGATGCGGTGCAGTTCGTCGGCCTCGAAGGCCAAGACCCACTCGTAGTCGCCGAGGGAGAACGAGGCGACCGTGTTGGCGCGCACGTCCGGGAAGCCGCGGGCCATCTTGCCGTGGTCGGCGAGCATGCGGCGGCGGTCCTCGTCGGCCAGCAGGTACCACTCGTAGGAGCGCACGAAGGGGTACACGCTGACGTAGTTGCGCGGCGTCTCGTCGGCGAGGAACGCGGGGATGTGCGAGCGGTTGAACTCGGCGGGACGGTGCAGCGCCATGTTCGACCAGACCGGCTCGAGCGCGCGGCCGAGCTTGGTGCGGCGGAAGAGGTTGTACGCCTCCTGCAGCTGGTCGGCGGTCTCCGCGTGCCACCAGATCATGAGGTCGGCGTCGGCGCGCAGGCCGGAGAGGTCGTACGTTCCGCGGATCGTCACGTCCTTCGCGGCGAGCTGGTCGAACAGCTCCTGGACCTCCTCGGCGTAGCCCGCACGGTCCTCGGGCAGCACGTCCTTCAGCTTGAAGACGGACCACAGCGTGTAGCGGATGACCTCGTTGAGATCCTTGGCCAGCTTGCCCTTGTTCGGGATCCTGCCGGGCTCGGTGGTGGGGGCGTCGTCACTCATGTCCCCTATTCTCCCGCTCCGCCGTGCAGACTCTGCACCGGGTTGGCGGTGAGCTCCTGCACACCGCTCAGGTCGCCTCCCAGCTGATCCACCGCCGCGTACGCGCTCGCGATGCACGCCGGGATGCCGACCCCGTCGAACTGCGCGCCGCACAGGGCGAGACCCGGCAGCTTGGCGACGTGCTCGCGGATGCGGGCCACGCGCGCGTGGTGGCCGACGGGATACTGCGGCAGGCCGTCGGTCCAGCGCGTCACGCGGGTTTCGACGGGGTCGGCGTCGAGGCCGGTGGCCTCGCGCAGGTCGCGGCGGGAGAGTTCGACCAGGTCGGCGTCCTCGCGCCCGAGGATCTCCGTCTCGCCGTAGCGCCCGACCGAGGTGCGCAGGACCAGCAGGCCGGGGTCGTCGTCGGCGATCCAGCCCCACTTCTGGGAGGCGAACGTCGACGCCTTGATGGTGTGCCCGTCGACCGGCGGCACGAGGAAGCCGCTGCCTTCTGGGAGGTCGGCCTCCGCGCGGCGGTAGGCCAGAGTGATCAGCGCCATGGAGGCGTACTCCACGGCGGCGAGCTCGGTCGCGGCTGCCGGGGCCTCGGCGCGCAGGAGCGCGGCGGCGGCCGGGGCGGGCACGGCGACGATCACGGCGTCCGCGCGCAGCTCGCGGTCACCGGCGACGACGCGCCAGGTCCCGCCGTCCGTGCGGCGCAGCTCCGTCACCGGCGCCCCGGTGACGACCTCGCCGCCCCGGGCCCGCACCGACTCGGCGACCGCGAGCGGCAGGCTGCCCACGCCGCCCTCGATGCCCATGAACACGGGACCGTTCTGCCGGGCCGCGGCGGCCCTGGCCTGGATCTCGCGGACCGCCTCGGTGAGCGAGTCGTGCGTCTGCGCGGCCTGGTAGAGCTGCGGGACCGCCGAGCGCATCGAGATGCGGTACGCGTCGCCCGCGTAGACACCGCCGAGCAGGGGTTCCACCAGGCGGTCGACGACCTCCCGGCCGAGCCGCGCCGCCACGTACTCCCCGACCGCCACGTCGTCACCGACCTCCGTGCGGGGCAGGTCGGTGTCGCGCTCGATGCGGGCGAGGCCCTCGTCGGACAGGACGCCGGCCAGGGCGGCGGCGGTCCCGGGGACGCCCATGACGTGGCCCTTGGGCATGGGGCGCAGGGCGCCGCGGGTCCAGATGGAGGCCGTGGCGGTGGCCGGCGGCCGGAGGCGGTCGCCGAGGCCCACCTCGCGCGCGAGGGCCACCGCTTCCGGCCTGCGGGCCAGCATGGACTCGGCGCCGAGGTCCACGCGCGTGCCCGCGATCTCGCCGGGCAGCAGCTTGCCGCCGACCCGGTCCGACGCCTCCAGCACGGTCACCCGCGCACCGCGCCCGAGCAGCCGGTGGGCCGCCGCCAGCCCGGCGATCCCGGCCCCGACGACGACGACCTGCCCCGCACCCGTACGGCTCTCCTCTTCGCGCATGTCCCCAGCCTCTCAGACCCCGCTGACAGACCATCCGCGCCCCGGTGTCCGTCACGAGTCCCGACCGTGACCGCATCGGGATCGCGCCGGTCCAACGTCCGGGCCCCTCCGGGCGTCCAAGAAGCGTCAGTCGTCACGACCCTCGGGGGTTCAGCACATGCGCTCACGGCATCCCGTACGACCCGTCCCGGCCCTGGCCGCGGTCCTGCTCACCGCGACTCTCGCGCTGACCGGATGCAGCGCGAGCGGCTCCGACTCCGGAGGCGGCGCGGCGAACGACAAGGCGGCCGCGCAGAGCGACGCGAAGGGGTCCGCGCCGGGCGGTGAGAAGGGCGCGAACGGCGCCAAGCCGGCCCAGGCGCCCAGGCTCACCAGCAGCATCATCCGCACCGCGTCGCTGACCGTGCAGGTCAAGGACGTACCGAAGGCCCTCGACGAGGCCCGCACCACCACCGAGGACGCGGGCGGCTACGTCGGCGACGAGACCACCACCCGCGACGAGAAGGGCCGCGAGCGCACCCGTGTCGTGCTGCGTGTGCCGGTGGAGAGGTACGACGAGGTCCTCGCCGCACTCCAGGGCACGGGCAAACTGCTCGACCGCACCGCGAAGGCCCAGGACGTCACGGACCAGGTCGTCGACGTCGACAGCCGCATCAAGTCGCAGCGCGCGAGCGTGGCCCGGGTCCGTGAGCTGATGGACCAGGCCACCAAGCTCAGCGACGTGGTGGAGCTGGAGGGCGAGTTGAGCAGCCGGGAGGCCGACCTGGAGGCGCTGCTCGCCCAGCAGGCGTCGCTGAAGGACCGCACGAGCCTCGCCACGATCACCCTGTCCCTGTCGGAGACCCCGGTGAAGGCTGCCGCCAAGGACGGGAGCCCCGGGTTCCTGGACGCGCTGGCGGGCGGCTGGGACGCGTTCGTGACGATGCTGCGCTGGCTGGCGGTGGCGATCGGCGCGGTGCTGCCGTTCGCCGCGGTGGCGGCCCTGGCCGTGCTGGCATGGCTGCGGCTGATCCGGCCCCGCCTGCCGCGCCGCCCGGCCCCCGCGCCCGCGACGAGCGCGCTCGGCCCGCTGCCGTCGGCCCCTCCCGTGCCGGGCAACAGCACGCGACGGGACGGCGACGAGCACTGAAATGGCCTGCCCTCGTAGCGTGTTCACATGAACATGAGCGCTGCGCGGGAACGACTGGTGGTGATCGGCGGCGACGCCGCGGGGATGTCCGCGGCGTCGCAGGCACGCCGGCTGAAGGGCCCCGACGAGCTGGAGATCGTCGCCTTCGAGCGCGGCCACTTCAGCTCCTACTCGGCGTGCGGCATCCCGTACTGGGTCGGCGGGGAGGTCGGCGAGCGGGACCGGCTGATCGCCCGTACGCCCGAGGAACACCGCGCGCGGGACATCGATCTGCGCATGCGGACGGAGGTCACGGAGATCGACGTGGCGGGCGGCCGGGTACGCGCGCGTGACGTCGATTCCGGGGCCGAGTCCTGGACGTCGTACGACAAGCTCGTGATCGCGACCGGCGCCCGCCCGATCCGCCCGGACATGCCGGGCGCCGACGCGGCCGGTGTGCACGGGGTGCAGACCCTGGACGACGGCCAGGCGCTGCTCGACTCGCTGGCACGCACGCGTGGCCGCCGCGCGGTGGTCGTCGGGGCGGGCTACATCGGCGTGGAGATGGCCGAGGCGCTCCTGAACCGCGGCTACGAGGTGACGGTCGTCAACCGCGGCAGCGAGCCCATGTCCACGCTCGACCCGGACATGGGCCGCCTGGTGCACGAGGCCATGGAGGGCCTGGGCATCACCATGGTCAACGACGCCGAGGTGACCAAGCTGCACACCCACGAGGACGGCCGGGTACGGGCGGTGGCCACGGAGGACGCCGAATATCCCGCGGACGTGGTGGTCCTGGGCATCGGAGTACGGCCGCAGACGACGCTCGCCCGGACGGCCGGACTCCCCGTCGGCGCCCACGGCGGCCTGCTCACCGACCTGGCCATGCGGGTGCGCGGGCACGAGAACATCTGGGCCGGCGGCGACTGCGTGGAGGTCCTCGACCTGGTCCTGGGCCAGGAGCGCCACATCGCCCTCGGCACCCACGCCAACAAGCACGGCCAGATCATCGGCACCAACGTCGGCGGCGGCTACGCCACCTTCCCCGGCGTCGTCGGCACCGCCGTCTCCAAGGTCTGCGACCTGGAGATCGCCCGCACGGGCCTGCGCGAGAAGGACGCGCGCAGGGCGGGCCTCCAGTTCGAGGCCGTCACCATCGAGTCGACGAGCCGGGCGGGCTACTACCCGGACTCCTCCCCCATGACGGTCAAAATGCTCGCCGAGCGCCGAACGGGCCGCCTGCTGGGCGTGCAGATCGTCGGCCGCGAGGGCGCGGGCAAGCGCGTCGACATCGCAGCGGTGGCCCTCACGGCCCGCATGACGGTGGAACAGATGACGGCCCTGGACCTGGGCTACGCCCCACCCTTCAGCCCGGTCTGGGACCCGGTACTGGTGGCGGCCCGCAAAGCGTCGAAGGCGGTGCAGCAGCGCCCCTGAAGGGGCGCGGGGAACTGCGCGACGAGCCACGACGAACCCGCGGCCGCCACCTCACCCGCGCCCCCACGGCGGACCGCTACGCGCTGCCGTTGATCCGCTCGATGGCCTGCCGGGCCTGCTCCGCCGGAGGCCGCGGCGGCAACGACGACACGGAGGCCGTGGAGGCCACAGCGGCCGGCTGCTCCCCGGCGGGTTTCGCGTGCGCGGCGCTCCGCACGGATCGCAGCCGGTGACTCACCGCCTCGTCGAGGGTCACCGGCCGCTGCATCTGCGAAGCGAGCCGCCCCGCCTCCTGGCCGAGCCGGGCGACGTCCTCCCACGGCAACTTCACCACCAGGGAGATCTCCGCCTCACCGTCGGGCGTGGCATGCATCGCAGGAGTAACTCGGTCGCTCATCGCCTGTTCCTCACGTCGTCCCCGCGACCCGCCTTCCCCGTGCCGCGGGCGGTTGACGATTCATACGCACGCGCGCGTGCCCGTGTTCACCGACGCACTCCGGCGTACCCGGCGCACGGGGAGGCACTATTTCCGACGGCCGGGGGCACTAATCCCTTGTGGTCATCCCCGTCCATGACGTGAACCCGGTGCGGCGCACCCCCTGGGTGACGTACGCGCTGATCGCCGCGAACGTCCTCGTCTTCCTGTCCATGCCCGGCCTCGCCGGTTCCGTGGTGGGCGACAGCAGCCTGGCGCAGACGTGTCATCTACAGGCGTTCCTGGACCACTACGCGGCCGTACCGCGGGAGTTGATCCACCATCAGATGGCGCGGCTGGTGCCCACGGGCGACGTCGGCGTGGGCGCGCACGGCGCGGGCTGCGTGGTGGCCCCGCCGTCCTACGACAAGTCCCCCGCGCTGTCCGTCCTCACCGCGATGTTCCTGCACGGCGGCTGGCTGCACCTGCTCGGCAACATGCTCTTCCTGCTGATCTTCGGCAACAACGTCGAGGACCGCATGGGCCACGTCAGGTACGCGCTCTTCTACGTCGTCTGCGGCTACGCGTCGGGATACGGCTTCGCGCTCCTCAACGCCGGTTCCGCCGACCCGCTGATCGGCGCGTCAGGAGCGATCGCCGGAGTCCTGGGCGCCTATCTGGTGCTGTATCCGAAGGCCAGGGTCTGGGTCCTGGTGCCGTTCCTGATCTTCCTGCCGCTGAGGCTGCCGGCCTGGCTGGTGCTGGGCTTCTGGTTCGTGCTCCAGGCCGTCTACTCGTCCGGCGAGGGCGTCTCCTCCGCGGGCACGGTGGCGTACGCCGCGCATGTCGTCGGCTTCCTGGCCGGGATGGCCCTCGCCTGGCCGCTGAAACCGGGCACGCCCCCGCCACCGGAACCGCGCGGCCTGCTGTTCGGCAGGAAGGCGCGGCCCCGGCACACGTGGTGAGTCAGCGGGCGGTGTGCGTGTGCACGTAGTCCACGAGGCGGGTCAGCGCGTCCGGGTCGGTGGACGGCATGACGCCGTGGCCGAGGTTGAAGACGTGGCCCTCCAGGCCGGCGGCCGAGTCGAGGACCTCGCGGGTCTTCGCCTCCACGGCCTCCGTGGAGGCGAACAGGACGGTCGGGTCGAGGTTGCCCTGCAGCGCCTTGCCGGGGCCGACCCGGCGGGCCGCCTCGTCGAGCGGGACGCGCCAGTCGACGCCGACGACGTCCGCGCCGGCCTCGCCCATCAGGCCGAGGAGTTCGCCGGTGCCGACGCCGAAGTGGATGCGCGGGACGCCGTATCCGGCGACGGCGTCGAAGACCTTGGCGGAGGCGGGCAGCACCGAGCGGCGGTAGTCGGCCGGGGCGAGGGCACCGGCCCAGGAGTCGAAGAGCTGGACCGCCGAGGCGCCGGCGTCGATCTGCACCTTCAGGAACGCGGCCGTGATCTCGGCGAGGCGGTCGAGCAGGTCGGCCCACAGCTCGGGGTCGCCGTACATCATCGCCTTGGCGTTCTCGTACGTGCGCGAGGGACCGCCCTCGACCAGGTAGCTCGCGAGGGTGAAAGGCGCGCCGGCGAAGCCGATGAGCGGGGTGGTGCCGAGTTCGCGGGTGAGCAGGCCGATCGCCTCGGTGACGTAGGAGACGTCCTCGGGCGTGAGGTCCCTGAGCTGGGCCAGGTCGGCGCGGGTGCGGACGGGGTGGGCGACGACCGGGCCGACGCCCGGCTTGATGTCGAGGTCGATGCCGATGGCCTTGAGCGGGACGACGATGTCGCTGTAGTAGATCGCCGCGTCCACGCCGTGCCGGCGCACCGGCTGGAGGGTGATCTCGGCGACCAGCTCGGGGCGCGCGCAGGATTCGAGCATCGGGATGCCCTCGCGGACCTTGCGGTACTCGGGCAGTGAGCGCCCGGCCTGGCGCATGAACCACACCGGCGTGTGCGGCACGGGCTCGCGCCTGCACGCCTTCAGGAAGGCCGACTCCTGGACCGGGTCGGGCGTGGCTGTCGGCAGCGTCTGGGCCTGGCCCGCGGGGCTCTCGTTCGCACTCACGACGGCAAGTCTCGCACGGCGGCGACGCGCCGAAGGCCGGGGTCGGTGGGGCACGATCCGGACAGGCGGCGCTCGCACGGGTGTCCCTCCCTGCGCGACGGCTCCGTTCCCTTTAATCTTCCCCGCATGGCTGCGGCTCAGGGACGACTGTCGGACGGCGCTGACGGAATGGGCGACACGGAGGGGGACCGGAATGCGGGCAGTGCGGCACCGCTGCCTTTCAGGGCCGCGGTCGATGCGCTGAGATCCGCGCGGCTGCGGCCGCAGATCGAGGTGGAGGCGACCCGCGCGCCGCAGCGGCTCGCCGCGTTCGCGTACGCGCTGGAGGCGACGGTCGTCGACGGCGACCAGGACCTGGCCGACGGCCGGCTGGTGCTGCTGCACGAACCGGACGGGCACGACGCCTGGCGCGGCACCTTCCGCCTGGTGACGCTGGTGCGCGCGGAGCTGGAGCCGGAGATGGCCGCGGACCCGCTGCTGCCCGACGTGTGCTGGGCCTGGCTGACCGGCGCGCTCCAGGCGCGCGGGCTGTCGTGCGGCGAACCGAGCGGCACCGTCACGCGCGCGAGCTCGCACTACTTCGGCGGGCTGGCGGAGCGCCCGGCCGCCTCGCAGATCGAGATCCGTGCGTCCTGGACGCCCCGCGAGGGCCTGGGCGGCGTTCCCGACACGGCGGCCCACCTGGCCGCCTGGTGCGATCTGCTGGCCCAGGTCGCGGGCCTGCCGCCGGCCGGTCCGGGCGACGCGTCGATCGTGACGCTGCCGCAGCGACGGGACCCGCAGGCGCGCTGACCCTCACCTCACGGAGTGCCACTTCATTGACCGTCACTTTGTCGATTCGGCCACTTTCAATCACGACCAGGTTCTCCGACGAACCGATTCGTTCAACAAGTGATCGATCGCTTGTCCGAATTGCACAGATTGTTACTCACTAAATCGTGATCTTTCCCTAAAGGACTCCGGGTTCGGTGCCGAAGACGACTGTGACCTTGAAAGCCGTCCCGCACCCCAGGAGGCCTGGTGTCCGTTCTCCTCGAGCAGCCCGCAAGCCTGGTCGCCTACCGTCCGAACAAGCCGACCGCCATGGTGGTCGTGGCCGACCCGCGCGTCCGCTCCACCGTCACCCGCCACCTGTGGGCCCTCGGTGTGCGCGACGTCATCGAAGCCTCGTCCATCGCGGAGGCACGTCCGCGCATCGGCAACCCCCGCGACATCTGCGTCGCCGACGTCCATCTGCCCGACGGCTCCGGCCTGACCATCCTCTCGGAGACCCGCGCGGCGGGCTGGCCCAACGGCCTCGCCCTGTCCGCCGCCGACGACATCGGCGCCGTGCGCAACGCCCTCGCGGGCGGGGTCAAGGGCTACGTCGTCACCGGCACCCGTACCAACGTCGGGCTCCCCACCCGGCCCGGTGCCGCCCCCATCGGCTCAGCCGCCGCCCGTATGCACCGCCGCCCCCCGGGTACCCCGAGCCACCCGGGTGGCTACCGCGAGCTCTCCGGCCGTGAGGTCGAGGTGCTGCGGCTGGTCGCAGAGGGCCAGTCGAACAAGGCGATCGGCGTCTCGATGGGCCTGTCCGCACTGACCGTCAAGAGCCACCTCGCCCGCATCGCCCGCAAGCTCGGCACGGGAGACCGCGCCGGCATGGTCGCGGTCGCCCTGCGGACCGGCATCATCCACTGACCCGAACGCTCAGCCTCACCTGCCGCGCGTCCCGCCTCCCGTCCCCCGTACATCTCACCCATTCACGGACGTGAATGGAATCGGCCGCTGATTCCCCCGCCCGTGTCCCACCTGTCGTGAACCAGACCTTTCACCGACCTGACTGGTTTACGACCCCCAGGCGCCCGTCGACGGAACGTTACGTCGGCGGGCGCTGTCCATACACAGATACTCTTGACAGGTGACCGACGCCCAAGAGACCGCAGCAGACAGCTCACTGCGAACCACCGGAGGCGCCCCTCCGGAAGACGGCGGAACATCTGTTACCGGGGCGCCGAAACCAGAGCCGATCCCTTTGCTGGAGCCGCGCGAAGGCATCCCGCCCGTGATCGCCGACGCCAGCTCGCTGGCCGACGTGGTCGCCGCCTTCGCGGGCGGCTCGGGCCCCGTGGCCGTCGACGCGGAGCGCGCCTCCGGCTACCGCTACGGCCAGCGCGCCTATCTGGTGCAGCTGCGCCGCGACGGCGCCGGCACCGCGCTGATCGATCCCGTGGCCTGTCCTGATCTGTCCTCGCTCGGCGAGGCGCTCACCGGCGTCGAGTGGGACCTGCACGCCGCCACGCAGGATCTGCCGTGTCTGCGCGAGATAGGCATGGTGCCGACGCGGCTGTTCGACACCGAGCTCGCCGGCCGGCTCGCCGGGTTCCCCAGGGTGGGTCTCGGCGCCATGGTCGAGAACGTCCTCGGCTTCGTACTCGAGAAGGGCCACTCCGCCGTCGACTGGTCGACCCGTCCGCTGCCCGAGCCGTGGCTGCGGTACGCGGCGCTGGACGTCGAGCTGCTCGTGGATCTGCGCGACGCGCTGGAGAAGGAGCTCGACCGGCAGGGCAAGCTCGAATGGGCCCACCAGGAGTTCGACGCGATCGCCTCGGCCCCGCCGCCGGAGCCCCGCAAGGATCCCTGGCGCCGTACGTCCGGGATGCACAAGGTGCGCCGGCGCCGGCAGCTCGCCGTGGTGCGGGAGCTGTGGCAGACCCGGGACCGGATCGCCCAGCGGCGGGACGTGTCCCCCGGGAAGGTGCTCGGTGACGCGGCCATCGTCGAGGCCGCGCTCTCCCTGCCGGCCGACGTGCAGGCCCTCGCCGCGCTGAACGGCTTCGGGAACCGGATGGGCCGGCGCCAGCTGGAGCAGTGGCAGGCGGCCGTGGACCGTGCGAAGTCCCTGTCGGAGACGCAGTTGCCGGCGCCGGGACAGCCCGTCACGGGGCCTCCGCCGCCGCGGGCCTGGGCGGACAAGGACCCGGCGGCGGCCGCGCGGCTCTCGGCGGCCCGGGCCGCCGTGTCCGGGGTGGCCGAGCGGCTGAACATGCCGCAGGAGAACCTGATCACTCCGGATACGGTGCGGCGGGTGTGCTGGGAGCCGCCGAAGGTCGTCGACGGGGAATCCGTCGGTGCGGCGCTTGCGGGGTACGGGGCTCGGCCTTGGCAGGTTGAGCAGGTGACGCCGGTTCTGGTGGCCGCGCTGTCCGCCTAGCCGCCCCCGAAGGCCGGGGCGGGAGGCCCGTTCACCGCGTCGCCCCTCTCGTGAAGCCGTTGTAGATGTACCTCTGCAGGCAGAGGAAGACGATCAAGGTCGGCAGGATGACGAGGATCGCTCCTGCCGAGATCGTTTCCCAGTGGGCGCCGAAGGGGCCCTTGAAGCGGAAGAGGGACGTCGAGATCACGCCAAGATCCTGGGACGGCATGTAGAGGAAGGGGATGTAGAAGTCGTTGTAGACGGTGATCCCCTTCACGATCACCACGGTGGCGATCGCCGGTTTCAGGAGCGGGAAGATGATCTTGCGGTAGATCGTGAAGGCGTTTGCGCCGTCGATGCGGGCCGCCTCGTCGAGCGAGGTCGGGATGGACCGGACGAACTGCAGGAAGATGTAGATCGAGACGATGTCCGTGCCCATGTAGAGGGCGATCGGCGCCCAGCGGGTGTTGAACATCCCGAAGCTGTTGACGATCTGGAAGGTCGCCACCTGGGTGGTGACCCCCGGGACCAGTGCGGCCAGCAGGAACAGCGCGACGACCAGCTTCTTGAAGCGGAAGGTGAAACGGTCGATGGCGTAGGCCGTCATCGAGCCGATGAGAACCGTGCCGCCGACGGCGAAGACCAGGATGAAGGCCGTGTTGCCGAAGGCCGCGAGCATGTGCCCGTCCTGGAACGCGGTCACGTAGTTGTGGACGTTGAGCGGGTCGCCGGGGAGCGAGAGGGCTCCGCTGCCGTTCGCCATCTCCTTGTCGGTCTTGAGAGAGGTCAGGAGGACCACGCCGAGGGGGAGCAGGACCACCACGGCCGCGGTGATCAGCGACAGGTACATCAGGGTGCGGGTCACCGTTCGGCGCGTCATACGAGGTCCACTCCCTTGTCGACGGAGTCGGGGACGAGGCGGCGCTGCACCCAGGTCACCGCCAGGATGATCAGCAGCAGCACGACCGCGGCCGCCGAGGCGAGTCCCGTCTTGTTGAACTGGAAGGCGAGCTTGACGGTCTGGATCACGAAGGTCTCGGTGCCGGTCGCGCCGCCGGTCATGATGTACGGGATCTCGAAGGCCGACAGCGAGCCCGAGACGGACAGGATCACCGTCAGCGCCAGGACCGGGCGGATGCCGGGCGCGATGATGTGACGGAACTGCTGCCAGCGGTTCGCGCCGTCCAGTTCGGCCGCCTCGTACAGCTCCCCCGGGATGGACTGGATCGCGCCCAGGAACAGCACGAAGTTCAGGCCCGTGTAGCGCCAGACCGAGACGCCGGCGAGGGAGATGTTCGCCGAGACCGGGGTGCCGAGCCAGGAGTGGTCGGAGTGGTGGCCGAACAGGCCGAGGACCGAGTCGAGGGTGCCGCCGTCCTGGAAGAAGTAGAGGAAGACGAAGCCGATCGCCACCCCGTTGATCAGGTACGGGAAGAACAGCACGCCCTTGAAGAAGTTCCGGAAGCGGACGTGGAAGCTGAGGATCGTGGCGAAGTAGAGCGCCGCGACGATCTGGACCGCGGAGGCGGCGAGATAGTAGCCGCTGACCCAGAAGACCTCGAACAGGTCGGGGCGGGTGAAGAGTTCGGTGTAGTTGTGGGCGCCCGTGTAGTGCAGTTCGGGGCTCACCCCGTCCCAGTCGGTGAAGCTGTACGCCAGCATGTTGGCGATCGGCGCGTAGGTGAAGGTGATCAGCAGGGCGAGCGGGGCCAGCAGGAACAGCCAGGGGGTCAGGCCCCGCCACACCCGGGTGCCCCGTGGGGCCGGGGCCGCCGCGGGGGCGGTCGGCATCGGCCCCACGGCGGCGACGGCCGCCTTGTGGGTGGTGTCCGTCATCAGGACCCCACGGTCTTCCGGGCCTCGGTCCACTTCTTGCCGAGGCCGGCCAGGAAGTCGTCCAGGCTGCCCTTGCGGGCGCCACGTGCGAGGTCGACCAGGTCCTGGCGGTAGTCGGGCTTGTAGATGCCGACCTCCGACTGGTCGTCTATCTCCTTGACCTGGGCGCCCTTGGCGTCGCTCACCTCGATGAACTTCACGCCCGCGTCCTCGTACGGCTTCATGACGGTGGGCAGGGGCGCGTCCTTGAGCGGGGAGATCGCCAGGTTGTCCTTGTCGTAGCCGGACTTGTCGGTGAACCAGTCGATCCAGGCGCGGGCGGCCGCCTTGTGCGAGGAGTGGACGTTGACGGCCTGGTTGTAGTCGGGCGCCACCACCGCGCAGAACTTGCCGCCCACTTGGGCCGGGAAGGGCATGAAGCCGATGTCGTCGGGATTCACGGCGGCCTTCCGCGCGGCATCCTGGAACTGGATGATCGCCCAGGTGCCGAGCCACTGCGTGGCGATCTTCCCCTTCGCCAACTCGGGCTTGGAAAGCTCCCAGTTGGTGGTCGCCGGGTCCTTCTCCGCCAGGCCCTGGTGGACGATGTCGTAGAGGAGCGTGTCGCCGACGCGCAGGTCGCTGCCCTTGGTCCAGGGGTCGCCCTCGGCCAGCTTGGTGGTGGCCTGGGTGTCGCAGGTGACGGAGCCGTTCACGGACGTCCAGGAGGTCAGCGGCCACTGCGCGGCGAAGTTCGTGTAGTACGGGACCGCGTCCGTCCTGGACTTGATGGCCTTGAGGTCGGTGAGGAACTCGGCCGGTGTGGTGGGCCACCTGGTAACGCCCGCCCGGCTCCAGACCTTCTTGTTGTAGACGAAGCCCGGGGTCACGCCGATCGGGCTCTGCCCGTAGACCTTGCCGCCGACGGTGGTGAAGTCGGTGAAGCGGTACTTCTTGGCGCGTTCGGCACGGGTGCCGAGGGACGCGAAGAACTTCGGGTAGTCGTTCTTCTTGATGACCGAGGGGATCATCAGGACGTCGCCGTAGTTCTCCGTGTTCATCCGAATCTTGACCTCGGCCTCGTAGTTGGTGAGGGCCTCGAACTCGACCTTGACCTTCGGGTACGTCTGGTTGAACGCGGCGGCGTACTTCTTCATCGTGCCGTCCTGCACGAGGTCGGTCCGCTGGGTGAGGACCCTGATGGTTCCGCTCACTTTTGACGGGTCGTCAGGCGCCTTTGCCTCCGCGCCCTTCGTAGTGCCTGCGGTGCCGGTGCATCCCGCGAGCAGCAGGGCGGCCGAGGCGGCGACGGTGAGGACTGTACGGCGGTTCATGTGCATCAGCTCCGTTCATGGGACGGACGAGCACGAGCGGGTTGGCTGGTTCGGTACTCTGACAACGTTTTCTTAACCGGTAAAGTCCCTATTCCGCCAACGCTGTCAAAAGTTCACCGGGGCTCGGACTGGAACGGTTTAGGGAGTGTGCATGCTGGAGGCGACACCGCTCAGCGAGGGATGGGTCCTGCGGCACGAGCAGGGGCAGCTTCCGGCCGTGGTGCCGGGCTGTGTGCACACCGATCTGCTGGCGGCCGGGGTGATCCCCGATCCTTTTCTCGGGCGGAACGAGTCCGAGGTGACCTGGGTGGGCCGCCGGGAGTGGACGTACGAGACGGATCTGCGGGCCAGGTCCGGGCACGAGCAGACCGACCTCGTCTTCGACGGGCTCGACACGGCGGCCGAGGTCCTGCTCGACGGCCAACCCCTCGGCCGTACAAGGAACATGCACCGGTCCTACCGCTTCGACGTGACCGGCATGGAGGGGCGCCTCGCGGTGCGGTTCGCCTCCGCGTACGCCGAGGCCGAGGCGGTGCGCGGGCGGGTCGGCGAGCGGCCCGCCGCCTATGCCGAGCCCTATCCGTACCTCCGCAAGATGGCCTGCTCCTTCGGCTGGGACTGGGGGCCGACGCTGGTGACGGCCGGAATCTGGCGGCCGGTGCGGCTGGAGCGGTGGTCGACGGCGCGGATCGCACGGGTGCGTCCGGTCGTGACCGTCGAGGGCGGCGAGGGCGTCGTCGAGCTGCACGTCGAGGTGGAGCGCACCCGCGTCGAGGCGCACCTCGCGGTCGAGGCGGCGGTCGGCGGGGTGCGGGCGCGCGCGGAGATCGACGGAACCGCCGGCGCCGTACGGCTGCGCGTGCCGGACGCAGAGCTGTGGTGGCCCCGCGGATATGGTGAACAACCTTTGTACGACGTCGAGTTGACGCTGCTGCACGATGCCGGGGCGCTGGACGCGTGGCGGCGGCGGATCGGCTTCCGGACCGTCTCGCTGGACACCTCGGCCGACGCGCACGGCACCGGGTTCACCCTCGCCGTCAACGGCGAGCGGCTCTTCGCGCGGGGCGTCAACTGGATCCCGGACGACGTCTTCCCCTCCCGGATCACCCGCGAGCGGTACCGGGAGCGGCTGCGGCAGGCGGCCGCCGCGGGAGTCGATCTGGTGCGGGTCTGGGGCGGCGGGATCTACGAGAGCGAGGACTTCTACGACGCCTGCGACGAACTGGGGCTGCTGGTCTGGCAGGACTTCCCGTTCGCGTGCGCGGCCTACCCCGAGGAGCAGCCGCTGCGGGGCGAGGTGGAGGCCGAGGCGCGGGAGAACGTCGTGCGGCTGATGCCGCATCCCTCGCTCGTGCTGTGGAACGGCAACAACGAGAACCTGTGGGGGTTCCGGGACTGGGGGTGGGAGGGCCGGCTGGGCGGGGACTCCTGGGGCGAGGGGTACTACCTGGGCCTGCTCCCGCGTGTGGTGGCCGAGTTGGATCCGGCCCGGCCGTACACGGCGGGCAGTCCGTGGTCCGGCTCCTGGGCGCACCACCCGAACGACCCGGCGCACGGCACCCATCACTCGTGGGAGGTGTGGAACCGCGAGGACTACGCCGGCTACGGGCGCCAAGTGCCGCGCTTCGTGGCCGAGTTCGGGTGGCAGGCGCCGCCCGCGTACGCCACGTTGAGGCGGGCGCTGCCCGGTGAGGAGCTCGCGCCGGACTCCCCCGGCATGCTGCACCACCAGAAGGCGGAGGACGGCAACGGCAAGCTCCGGCGCGGGCTCGCGCGTCATTTCGCCGTGCCGGAGGGGGACTTCGACCGCTGGCACTATCTGACGCAGGTCAACCAGGCGCGTGCCGTGGCGGCCGGGATCGAGCACTGGCGGTCGCACTGGCCGGTGTGCGCGGGCACGGTGGTGTGGCAGCTCAACGACTGCTGGCCGGTGACGTCCTGGGCGGCGATCGACGGCGACGGCCGGGAGAAGCCGCTCTACCACGAGCTGCGCCGGCTGTACGCGGACCGGTTGCCGACGGTGCAGGCGCGGGGCGGAGGACTGGTCCTGGCCGCCGTCAACCAGGCGCCCGAGCCCTGGGCGGGGGCAGCGCGGCTGCGGCGGATGTCGGTGGACGGCGAGGTGCTCGGGGAGGGCACGGTGCCCTTCCGGGCGGACCGGCGGGCGGTCGCGGACGTGCCGGTGCCGAGGGAGCTGGAGCCGGTGGGGGCGAAGGAGTTCCTGGTGGCCGATGTTCGCGGGGGCGATGATCCACAGGCGATGCGCGCCCTGTACTTCCCCTCCCCCGACCGCGAAATCCCCTACCCGCGGCCGGAGTTCGACGTGACCGTGGCGCCGGGTGCCGTCACCGTGACGGCCCACACCCTCGTACGGGATCTGCTGTTGCAGGCCGACCGGCTGCAGCCGGAGGCTCGTGCCGATCGGGGGCTGGTGACGTTGCTGCCGGGGGAACGGGTCACGATCGGTGTGCGGGGCTGGGAGACTCCTGACCCGGATGCCGCCCGAGCCGCCCTGTACTGCCTGGAGCCCACCCGATGACGACCTCCCGCGTCACCATCAAGGACGTCGCCGCGCGCGCGGGTGTGTCCAAGGGCGCCGTGTCGCTCGCCTTCAACCACAAGCCCGGGCTGTCGGAGGCGACCCGGGACCGTATCTTCGAGGCCGCCCGGGAGCTGGGCTGGGCACCGAACCCCACCGCGCGGACGCTGGCCGGGTCGCGGGTGGACGTGGTGGGCCTCGCGATCTGCCGCCCGGCCCGGCTGCTCGGGCTCGAACCCTTCTACATGGAGTTCGTGTCGGGCGTGGAGAGCGTGCTGACCGAGCACTCCTGCTCGCTGCTGCTCAGGCTCGTACGCACCGTGGAGGAGGAGGCCGGACTGCAGGAGACGTGGTGGCGGGGGCGGCAGATCGGGGGCTCGATCCTGGTCGACTTCCGGTCGGAGGACCCCCGGGTGGCGGCGGTCGGACGGCTCGGCATGCCGGTCGTCGCGGTGGGGCACCCCTCGCTGACCGGCGGCCTCACCTCGGTGTGGACCGACGACGCCACCGCCGTGACGGAGGCGGTGCGGTATCTCGCGGCGCTGGGGCACCGGCGGATCGCCCGGGTCGGCGGCGCGGCGGCGCTCGGGCACACCGCGATCCGCACGGCGGCCTTCGACGAGGCGGCGCGGTCGCTGGAGCTGGCCGGGGCGTGGCAGGTCACGACCGACTACTCCGGGGAGGCCGGGGCGCGGGCGACACGGTCGCTGCTGACGGCCGCACCGCCCGACCGGCCCACCGCGATCGTCTACGACAACGACATCATGGCCGTGGCGGGTCTCTCGGTGGTGGCCGAGATGGGGCTGAGCGTGCCCGGTGACGTCTCGCTGCTGGCCTGGGACGACTCCCAGCTGTGCCGGCTGACCCGGCCCACCCTCTCCGCGATGAGCCATGACGTGCACGGATTCGGCGCGGACGTGGCACGGACACTGTTCGGGGTGATCACCGGTGAGGGGCCGGGGTCCCACCCCGTGGCCACTCCGGTGCTCACTCCGCGGGGCTCGACGGCTCCGCCACCGGTGTGACCTTCGCCGCTCCCGCCGCCAGGGGTGTGCAGCTACGTTACTCATAAGTAGCATGGGCCTGAGCGCGCGCTCAGCGCTTGCGTGCCGCAGCAGTGCAGATCCCGCACCTCTGGAGGAGAGCCATCGTGCCTCGTACCGTCAGGGATGTCGTCTTCGTCGACGGCGTCCGCACCCCGTTCGGCAAGGCGGGCCCGAAGGGCATCTACCACGAGACCCGTGCCGACGACCTCGTCGTGAAGGCGATCCGGGAGCTGCTGCGCCGCAACCCCGGACTCGACCCGGCGCAGATCGACGAGGTCGCCATCGCCGCGACCACGCAGATCGGTGACCAGGGCCTCACCATCGGCCGTACGGCCGGCATCCTCGCGGGCCTCCCGCAGTCGGTGCCCGGCTACTCGATCGACCGCATGTGCGCCGGCGCGCTCACGGCCGTCACCACCACCGCGGGCTCCATCGCATTCGGCGCCTACGACGCCGTCATCGCGGGCGGTGTAGAGCACATGGGCCGCCACCCGATGGGCGAGGGCGTGGACCCGAACCCGCGCTTCGTGAGCGAGAAGCTGGTCGACGAGTCCGCCCTGTTCATGGGCATGACCGCGGAGAACCTGCACGACCGCTACCCGCACATCACCAAGCAGCGCGCCGACGAGTACGCGGTGCGCTCGCAGGAGAAGGCCGCCAAGGCGTACGCCAACGGCAAGATCCAGCAGGACCTGGTGCCGATCTCGGTGCGCAACACCAACGCGGAGGTAGGCGAGACGGGCTGGGGCCTGGTCACCGCCGACGAGCCGATGCGCCCGGGGACCACGCTGGAGAACCTCCAGGGCCTCAAGACGCCGTTCCGCGTGCACGGCCGGGTCACCGCGGGCAACGCGGCCGGTCTGAACGACGGTGCGACCGCCTCGATCATCGCGTCCGAGGACTTCGCCCGCGAGCACAACCTGCCGGTCCGCATGCGCCTGGTCTCGTACGCCTTCGCCGGCGTCGAGCCGGAGGTCATGGGCTACGGCCCGATCCCGGCCACCGAGAAGGCCCTCGCCAAGGCGGGCCTGTCGATCGGGGACATCGACCTCTTCGAGATCAACGAGGCCTTCGCCGTCCAGGTCCTGGCCTTCCTGGACCACTACGGCATCGCCGACGACGACGAGCGCGTCAACCAGTACGGCGGCGCCATCGCCTTCGGCCACCCGCTGGCCTCCTCCGGCGTCCGCCTGATGACGCAGCTGGCCCGCCAGTTCGAGGAGCACCCCAGCGTCCGCTACGGCCTGACCACGATGTGCGTCGGCTTCGGCATGGGCGCGACGGTCATCTGGGAGAACCCGCACTTCGAGGGGGACAAGTGAGCACCACCGCTGAGCTTTTGAAGGGTGCGGCCGAGCTGTTCCCCGACGAGGTCGTGACGTCGGCGCACGTACGCCACCTCGACCTGCCGTACGGCGCCGGGCGCTTCGCGCTCATCACGCTGGACAACGGCTTCGACCACACCAAGCCGACCACCTTCGGCCCCGGCTCGCTGGCGAACCTGAACACCGCCGTCGACCAGGTCGAGAAGGAGGCCGCGGCCGGCGAGATCGTCGGTGTCGGCATCACCGGCAAGCCGTTCATCTTCGCTGTCGGCGCCGACCTCAAGGGCGTCGAGCTGCTGAAGGAGCACAAGGACGCGCTGGCCATCGGCAAGGGCGGCCACGAGGTCTTCAAGCGCCTCGCGGGTCTCGCGGTGCCGACCTTCGCCTACTACAACGGTGCGGCGATGGGCGGTGGCGTCGAGGTCGGTCTGCACTGCACCTACCGGACTGTCTCGAAGTCCCTGCCGGCCTTCTCGCTGCCCGAGGTCTTCCTCGGCCTGGTCCCCGGCTGGGGCGGCTGCACGCTGCTGCCGAACCTGATCGGCGCCGAGAAGGCCGTCTCGGTGATCATCGAGAACAGCCTGAACCAGAACAAGCAGCTCAAGGGCAAGCAGGTCTTCGACCTCGGCATCGCCGACGCCCTCTTCGAGGGTGCCGACTTCCTGGAGCAGTCGCTGCTCTGGACGGCGTCCGTCCTCAAGGGCGACGTCGAGGTCGAGCGCCCGGTGATCGACCGCGGTGAGGCCTGGGACGCGGCCGTCGCCAAGGGCCGCTTCATCGCGGACGGCAAGGTGCACGGCGCCGCCCCGGCCGCCTACCGCGCCCTCGACATCATCGCCGCCGCCAAGAACGGCGACCTGCAGCAGGGCTTCGACGCCGAGGACAAGGCGCTCGCCGACCTGATCATGGGCGGCGAACTGCGCTCCGGCATCTACGCGTTCAACCTGGTGCAGAAGCGCGGCAAGCGCCCGGCCGGGGCCCCGGACAAGAACCTGGCGCGCCCGGTCACCAAGGTCGGCGTGGTCGGCGCGGGCCTGATGGCCTCGCAGCTCGCCCTGCTCTTCCTGCGCCGCCTCGAGGTCCCGGTCGTCCTCACGGACATCGACCAGGAGCGCGTCGACAAGGGTGTGGGCTACGTCCACGCCGAGATCGACAAGCTGCTCGGCAAGGGCCGTGTCAACCAGGACAAGGCCAACCGCCTCAAGGCGCTGGTCTCCGGTGTCCTGGACAAGGCCGAGGGCTTCTCCGACGCGGACTTCATCATCGAGGCCGTCTTCGAGGAGATCGGTGTCAAGCAGCAGGTCTTCGCGGAGGTCGAGGCCGTCGCCCCGGCCCACGCGATCCTCGCGACGAACACCTCCTCGCTCTCGGTGTCGGAGATGGCGTCGAAGCTGAAGAACCCCGAGCGGGTCGTCGGCTTCCACTTCTTCAACCCGGTCGCGATCCTCCCGCTGCTGGAGATCGTCCGCGGCGAGCAGACCGACGACGCCTCGCTGGCCACGGCCTTCGCCGTCGCCAAGAAGCTGAAGAAGACCGCGGTCCTCACCAAGGACGCCCCGGCGTTCGTCGTGAACCGCATCCTCACCCGCTTCATGGGCGAGATCCAGAACGTCATCGACGAGGGCACCCCGGTCGAGGTCGCCGAGAAGGCGATCGAGCCCCTCGGCCTGCCGATGTCGCCGCTGGTCCTGCTGGAGCTGGTCGGCCCCGCGATCGGCCTGCACGTCTCGGAGACCCTCAACCGGGCCTTCCCGGACCGCTTCACGGTCTCCCCGAACCTCGCCGCCGTCGTCAAGGCGGGCAAGCGCGGCTTCTACGTGTACGACTCCGGCAAGCCCGAGCTGGACCCGGAGGTCGCCGCGCTGCTGAAGCAGGGCGACTCCGTCCTCACCGAGGAGCAGGTCCGCGACCGCGTCCTGGACGCCGTGGCGCAGGAGATCGGCCTGATGCTCGACGAGGGCGTCGTCGCCGAGGCCCAGGACATCGACCTCTGCCTCATCACGGGCGCCGGCTGGCCCTTCCACCTGGGCGGCATCACGCCGTACCTGGACCGCGAGGGTGTCTCGGAGCGCGTGAACGGCAAGCGGTTCCTGGCACCGGGGGTGGCGAGCGTTCCGGCGTAACGCTCGTCCGTAGGTGAAGAGGGCCTCCGCCGTCGTGGCGGAGGCCCTCTTTCGCTGTTCTCAGGCCGACCAGGGCCCCAGCGGACTGCCGACGGTCGCGGACAGCTGACGGCGGGTGTGCAGGCGGCCGTCCGTGCCGATGACCGCGACGGCGAGCGCGCCCGTGGCGTCGTACGCCAGGGCCGGGGCCTGCGCGACCATCTCGCCGGACTCCTGCCAGTGGGTGCCCGTGACCTTCTTGTCCCGGTCGGGCATGGAGGTGACGAGGCGGCCGCGGCTGCCCCGGTGGGCCAGGAAGGACTCGCGGGCACCGCGTTCGGGGACCCACAGCGCGGCGACGGCTCCGGTGCCGCCGTGGCCGCCGAGGCCCGCGCCGGAGCCGGGCCAGCGGCCGTCGGCGTGCTGGCGGTAGGCCATGACCCGCTGGGTGCCGGCCTCGCGGAAGTAGAGGCAGGTGCGGTTGTCCCCGGAGTCGACGGCGGTCACCCCGCCGGTGGCCGGGCGGCCCGTCCGCAGGGTGTCGTCGAGGAGGAAGGGGCCGCCGGGTTCCGCCTGGTGCCAGCGCAGGACGGTGTTCTTGCCCGGCACGTACAGCTCCACGGTGCCGCGCCCGGTGGCGAGGGCGCAGCCCGCGTCCTGGAGGAAGCTGCCGCCGAGGTCCTCCCACGGCAGCCAGGTGCCGTCGGCCTCCCGGCGGCGGCAGGCGATGCCCTGGTCGAAGGTGCGGACGAAGACGTGGAGCCGGCCGGCCGCGTCCACCGCGGCCGACGGGACGCCCGCCTCGCGCTGCCTGCGGCCGTCGGCCCGGGCCCAGTCGGGGTTCTCCAGGGTCTGCCAGCCGCTGAAGCCGTTGCCGCCCGGGTCCTGCGCGGTGTGCACGACGTCGACGGTGACCCCGCCGCCGACGACGTTCTGGCGGCGCAGACCGACGAGTTCGGCCGGGCCGCCGGGCAGGCCGGTGACCGCGAGCGTGGGCGCGATCCAGCCGTCGCCGAGCACGAAGGGACCCTTCCACTCGCCGCTCGCCGGACCGGTCTCCGTCCAGAAGGCGAGCCGTCCGGCCAGCACGGCGAAGGCGTTGAGCCGCCCGCCCGGGCCGAGCCGCAGCCAGTTCGTGGCCGGCGAGTAGCGGTACGCGGCGCTGTTCATGTGCGTGCTGCGGAACGGGTTGGGCCCCAACTGGCGGTCACCGCAGGTCCGGCAGGTGCCGTGCGGGCAGACCGCGGGGGCGTCGAGTCCGCCGTAGGTCGCCAGGTACTCGGCCTTCTCGGTGATCGCGGCCGGGTCGAGGTTGTAGCCCCAGAAGCGGTTGGCGTAGGCGCGGTAGTGCTCGACGACCGGGTTGTGGCCGCCCTCCCGGTGGTGCGCGAGGGCGGCGAGCGCGAACTGGGTGGTGGTCGCGTGGTCGACGTGGTCGGAGCAGACGAACTCCTGCCGCCCGCCGTCGTGTTCGGGGTCCGGGTCCATGGTGCGCACCGTGGTGGGGCGGACATGGCCGAGGAGAGCGGTCAGGGCGGCGATCAGCTGGTCCCGGGTGACGTGCTGGACCGCGCCGACGGTGCAGCCGTGCACCGGCAGCGTGGCCTGGGTGCGCAGGGCGCCCTCCCACAGGTCGTGCAGGCGGGTGCGGGTGCCGCGGTCGGTGGGGGCGTTCTCGTGCAGCTGGAAGAAGTAGAGGGACACCTCGTCGTGGTCGACGAGGGTGAACCGCTCGGCGGCGAACCCGGGCACCAGGCTGACGGGCTCGCGCCGCCACGGGTGGTCGCGGTCGCCGGTGGCCATACGGGCGTACGCGGCGCGCTGCCCGCAGCCTCGCTCGGTGCTGTAGCGGGCGAAGTCCGGCTGCACCGCGGCGCGTTGGGGTTCGTCGGTGTCGACGTTGATGCCGTCGCCCTCGCCCGCGGTGACGATCACCGTGGTGATCCGGTCGCCGTCCTGGAGGGAGCGCACCAGGTCGGGGTTCATGAAGTACAGGTCGTCGTCCTGGTGGGCGACGATGTGCAGGATGGAGCGGGCGCGTTCGGTCATCGGCCCTCCTCGGCCATCGGGTCCAGCGGGCTCATCGGTCCACCACGTTCATGGCCATGGCGCCCGAGGCGGAGCAGTAGGGCCGCACCCACACCGGGCGGGCCGGGTGGACGACGGCGTACTGCGAGACCTCGTCGCCGACCAGCGGGACGGACGGGTAGACGTAGGCGCCCTTGACGTCCGGGAAGTCCTCCAGCAGATGGCAGACGCGCACCTTGGCCCGGTCGTACGGGTCGGGCTGCAGCCACCAGTCCCAGTCCTCCCAGCGCTCGAGCCGGTGGTCGACGACGTGGCGCAGCGGCGCCTCGGCGCGGAACGCCTGGCGGCCGAGGACCTCGACGGGGACGGTGAAGGTGCGGCTGTGGCGGCCGCGGCGGCTGACGATGAACAGCGCGCCGGGCTCGATCCGGCGTGTGCCGGTCAGCACGCCGCGCACGGTGATGGCGCCGTCCGCCGATTCGACCTGCGTGCACTCGGCGTGTTCCTCGCGTACGACGGTGCGCAGCATCAGCCTGCCGTTGGGCTGGGCGTAGGGCAGGTTCCAGCCGATCGGGCCGGTCGGCGGCCGGGCGATCAGCCGGGCGCGGGCGTCGATGAGGGCGCGGGTGTCGCGCACGCCCGCCTTCATGTGGACGGGCGAGGACTTCAGGGCGCTCATCGTGACCTGCCAGCGTCCGTCGCCGAGGTCGTCGAGGGCGGAGGGGGTGACGACGGCGGTGTAGCGGGTGCCGCCGTTGTCCAGGTCCTTGCGCGAGGTGCGCAGCGGCAGGTCCGGGCGGGGTTCGCCGTCCGAGGGCTTGTGGCGCAGCACGAACCGCCAGCGGCGGCGTCCCTCGTCGGGCCCGTCGGCCGAGAACCGCAGCCAGCCCGCGTCGTCGGCGGTGACGTCCACGGTGGCCGCGCCGAGGGAGACGGGCGGCACGGTGAGCTGGTCGGCGCCGGCCGTGCGGGGGCCGGCCGGGGCTCGGTAGCCGCGTTCGGCGGCGGCGCGTCGGCGGGCGGCGTCCTCGAAGAGTTCGG
This sequence comes from Streptomyces sp. NPDC050534, assembly GCF_044457745.1. Taxonomy (NCBI): domain Bacteria; kingdom Bacillati; phylum Actinomycetota; class Actinomycetes; order Kitasatosporales; family Streptomycetaceae; genus Streptomyces; species Streptomyces sp. NPDC050534. The sequence continues at coordinate 249,397 of NZ_JBITHF010000002.1, read as the reverse complement.
TGTAGCGGTCGGCCACGGCCGCGGGGTCGAAGCGGGTGGCGTTGCGCAGGGCGGCGGCGCCCATGGCGCGGCGTGTCGGTTCGTCGCCCATGAGGCGGCGCAGGCCCCAGGTGATGCCCTCGACCTCGCCGTTGGGCACGAGGAAGCCGTCCTCGCCGTCGCGCAGGATCTCGCGGGGGCCGACGGGACAGTCGGTGGAGACCACGGGCAGTCCGCAGCGCATCGCCTCGACGAGCGTCATGCCGAAGGACTCGGCGCTCGAGGTGACCGCGGCGATGGAGCCCTTGGCCCACTCGGACTCGATGGGCGAGAAGCCGCCCATGAGCAACACCCGTCCGGTCAGGCCGAGTTCGGTGACCAGAGCGCGCAGCTTGCCGGCCTCGCCACCGTCGCCGTAGATGCGCAGCTGCCAGTCGGGGAAGTCCTGGGCCAGCTGTCCGAAGGCACGGATGAGGAGGTCGTAGCGCTTGATCTGGTGCATGCGGCCGGCGCTGACGACGACCTTGTGCGAGCAGTCGGAGGGCGTGACGGCCGGTTCGGGCACGCTGTTGGGGATTCCCACGACGGGGATGCCGGGGATCGGCGTGTTCTCCGTGAAAGAGCGGGCGTCGGCGTCGGTGACCGTCGTGATGGCGTCGAGGCGCGGGTAGACGCGGGCCATCTCGGCGCGCACCGCGGGCGGGATCGCCAGGTGCGTCATGTGCTCCTGGGCCACCCGCAGGGCCCCGTCGCGGGTGTGGGCGGCGACGAAGAGGTTGAGGCTGGGGCGGGTGCCGACGACGACGTCGGCGGACGTCCGCTGCAGGTCCCGGATGATGCGCGCGTCGGTGAACCGGCTGTACTGCGCGTAGAACTCCTCCTGGCGCGGAACCACTTCACTCGGTTCGTCGCTGCCGGCGGCGCCCTTGTCGGCGGAGCCGGGACGCAGGTCGACCAGGGCGCGGACGGTGATGCGCGGGGAGATCTCGAACTTGGTGGCGGTGGTGCGCCGGAACACGGAGACGATCTCCACGTCGTGGTGGACGGAGAGTGCCTCGGCGAGGTTGATGACCGTGCGGTTGGTGCCGCCGATGCCGTAGATGTTGTTGATCAGGAACGAGATCTTCACCGGACCTGGGGCTCTTTCTTCTCGTGACTCTCCTTCTTCTCGAAGGGGGACGGCACCGGGTAGTAGGTCCGCAGGAAGCGGCTGAGCATCGCCGTCTGGCGCTCCACGTCGTGGCCGTCGGAGAGGGTGTCGTTGATGCAGAACGCCTGGCGGTCGCGGCGGGCGAGCAGGATGCCGAGCCGGCGCTGGATCTCCGGTCTGGCGAGGTCGAGGTAGGCGAAGGTGATGTTCGAGGGCACGGCCCGGCCGGTGAAGTAGGCGTAGTAGTGGTACAGCGAGGACGGGATGGAGATGTCGCTCGCGCTGCGCAAGCGGCTCTGCGAGGTGCGCCGGTGCTCATCGGCGAACTCCCGCTCGATCTCCGCCAGCACGCTGCACCGCAGCGCGTAGGGGGCGTGCCGGAGCTTCTGCACGATGGCGCTGCCGAAGTGGTCCTGCAGCAGACGGCGGTTGTTCTTGCCGGCCGCGTCGACCGGCCGGTCCACGGGAGTCAGGTCCCAGCGGGGCACCTGGGACGGGGAGAAGAAGGTGCGGGTCATGCCGTTGGACAGGAAGAAGTCCTGCGGGGTGACGGGGCTGCCCAGGAACATGTCGTCGTTGAAGTACAGGAAGTGCTCGGACAGGCCCTTGATGTGGTGCAGCCGGCTCTCGATGGCGTGCGAGTTGAAGGTGGGCAGCGCGGCCGGGTCGTCGAAGATCTCCGAGTGGTCGACGACCGTGATGCGGTGGTGGGCGTCGTTCAGCCAGGCCGGGCGCTGCCGGTCCGTCACCACGTAGACGTGGCGGACCCACGGGGCGTTCTGCTCCAGCGCCCGCAGGGAGTAGCGCAGTTCGTCGCGGCTGATGTAGCGGGCCGCGTTGGCGGACTCGGTGTGGTAGCCGTGGTCGCCGTACGCGCCGCGCCGCCGCTGCCACTCGGGGTCGCTGCCGTCGACCCAGGTGTAGACGACGTCGACCGGGAAGCGCACGTCCTCGGGCAGCGGGTCGGCGCAGGGCCGGATGGTGCGCACCGAGCGGGTGCGGCGGGTGTGCAGGGCGGCGAAGCCGGTGAGCCGACTGACCGGGACGGTGACACGTGGCTCGTCGAGGGCCACGTCCTCGGTGACGCGGTTGGGGCGCGGCGCGTGCAGCCGCCCGTCCTCGGGCCGCCAGAACTCGATGTCGCAGCCGTGCTCCAGGCCGAGCACCAGGGAGCCGGCCGGGTCGCTCCACACCATGCCGACGCGCAGCACCGCGGCGTGACGCGCCAGTTGACGGCCGGCCCGGGAGCCGGCCAGCACGACGCGGCCCTGCGCGGCCTCGCCCCGGCAGGCCCGCAGATGGACGGGGCTGCGCTCGGCGCACCGCTGGAGCACCTCGCCGACCCGCTCGCGGTCGGTCTCGGCAACGGCGAGGCAGGAGCGGAAGTCGGAACTGCCGCGCACCGCGAAGTAGTCGACGCCGATCTCCTCCAGGGCGGTGACGACCAGTTCGAGGTTGGCCTCGCGCAGGCCGAGCGGCGACACGGTTGGGCGGACCAGCGCGATCCGCGCCCCGTGCCCGGGAAGGGCGGCCAGCCGCTCCCCCGCGCCGAACAGGTGCGGCCAGCGGCGGCGTGCCCGCGCGCCGCGGACGACCCGGGCGAACAGGCCCACGGTGTGCAGCCGGCGCAGCAGCTGCTTGAGCGCCGCGCGCAGGCGCAGCGGGACGCGGCGCGCGATACGTCTTCTGAGACCTGCCGGTACCAGGGTGCGGTACGCGCCGACCGCCGCGGAGGCCTCGGGATTGCCCATGCTCACGGCTGGTTGACCGCCTCGTCGTGTCTGTCAGTGGTCCGGTCGCCCTCGAAGACGCTCGGGACGGGGAAGTAGCGGTTCAGGAAGCCCAGGACGGCCTTGGTGCCGCCGCGGGCGCGTGCCTCGTCGGTACCGAGGCCGAGCAGCTGGATCTGCTGGCTGTCCCGGCGGACCAGCAGCCGCTCCAGGTGGTTGCCGATACCGGGCAGCGCGGCGTGCAGCGCCACGGTGGCCTCGCCCGAGGGGTCGGCCAGGCCGGCGGTGTGACCGAAGTGATGGACCACCCCGTCCAGCGGATGGGTGCCGGGTACCCCAGGCAACCATTGCGCGTCGTCGAGCGGCAGCGGCGCGGTCCCGGTCTCCGCGAACCGGGCGAGGGTCTCGACACGGTGCGGCTGGGGGCCCTGGGCATAGCCGTGGGCGGCGACCCGGCCGGTGGCCGAGTACGCGGTGCGGGTCCACGGGGCGAACGACTCCTGGGCGTTCCAGGGGCCGCGCCGGGGGCGGGTCGCGCCGTTCGGGGTGAAGTAGTCGAAGGGACGGACCGAGCGGCCGAGCAGGGCGCCGGGGCGCAGCAGCAGGAAGTGGTCGGCGAGGTCGGGCAGCAGGTGCAGGTGCCACTCGGAGCCGGGCCGCGCACGGACGACGTTGAGCCGGTCGTCGGCATGCAGCCAGGCCGGCGGTTCCGCCTCGGCGACCACGTGCACGACGTCCACCCACGGCGCGTACTGGTGAAGGGAGCGAAGCGCGGCCCGCAGCAGCAATTCGCCCCACGGGGTCGCGTGCTGCCACAGCAGGACCGCGTCGACGGGGAAGGTGATCTCCTCGAGCCGCAGGACGTCGAAGTTCTCCAGGGTGATCGTCGGCTCCAGGTCTCCGTCGATGTCGGAGTAGCCGGAGAGCCGGTCCAGGCCGATCTCGACGCCCGGCGCGTCACTGGGCACCGAGCGCTGTACGCGGTTGGGGCGCGGGCCGATCAGCCGCTCCGCGGCCAGGTCGGTGTTGGCGGTCCAGAACTCGATCTCGATGCCCTGGTCCTCGCCCACCCAGAGGTTCTCGGTGGGCTCGGTGCGCAGCCAGGTCAGGCGGATCACCTTGGCCTTGCCGTAGTTCTTCCACGCCTTGACGTGGCTGCCCGGGAGCTCGCGGGTGTCGTTCTGGGCGGGCGAGACGGAGACGACGTATCCCGTGTGATCCTCCAGCAACGCGCGTAGTACGCGGCGCACGGCCTTCTTGTCGTTGTGGTCGACGGCCAGGCAGATCCGCCGGTCGTCGAGGGCCGGCACCGCGAACCAGGGGATCTCGGCCGCGTCCAGGGCCTGGGTGACCAGGTCGTGGTCGAGCCGCCGGGCCAGGTCGGCGGTGAGTCCGGCGTGCACGTGGGCGACCCTGCCGTCGGGTGCCTGGGTACGGCGCTCGGAGTGGCCGAGGCCCGCCTTGCGCACCCGGCGCAGGGCGCGCCGGTGCAGCCGGGCCTCGCGGCGGCTCAGGGTGCGCGCGAGACGGCGTTTGACCTTGCGCCGTACGCCCACCGGGACGGTGGTCGCGGCGGCGGAGCGTACGGGCTGGGGGACGAGGCGTTTGTAGACGTTGGCCGCGGAGCTCATGGACGTCGGGTCCGACACGTCATGAACTCCGTTTCATCTCTCGTGGGGGCTGGGGGTGGGGAAGTAGGCGTTGAGGAAGCCGTCCAGCAGCTCCTGCTGCGCCTCGATGTCCTCGGGTGTCGAGAACGCGTCGTTGAGGCAGAAGGAGTCCTGGTCACGGCCGTCGAGCAGCCGTTGCAGCCGGTCCGCGAGGTCCGGCACCGCCAGCTGGAGGTAGGTGAAGGGCATCGATCCCGGTTGCGCCCGGCCGGTCAGCGCCGCGTAGTACAGCGCGAAGGACGACGTGGGCGACAGGTCGGTCATCGCGCGGAAGCGGCTGGCCGCCGTACGGGCCCAGGCCTCGGGGAAGTCCCGTTCGGCCTCCTCCATCGCGGAGCGGCGCAGGGCGTACGGGATGTGCTCCATCGGCTGGGTGATCACTCTGCCGAAACGTTCCATCAGCAAAGCCCGGTTGTTCTTGCAGGCCGCGTCGACGGGGGTGTCGGTCTCCACGACCGGGCCCTGCGGGATGCGGTTGCGCGAGGGGAAGTAGCGGGCCGTGCCGCTCGGCGTGAAGAAGGCGTGCGGTGCCACCGGGCGGCCCATGAACATGTCGTCGTTGAAGTACAGGAAGTGCTCGGCCAGGCCCTCGATGTGGTGCAGCTGCGACTCGATGGCGTGCGAGTTGAACACCGGCAGCACCGACCGGTCGCGGAAGATCTCGCGGTGGGTGGCGATGCGCACCCCGGGCAGGTCCTCGCGCAGCCAGGGCGGGACCTGGTCGTCGGTGACGATGTACACGTTGCGGATCCAGGGCGCGAACAGGTGCAGCGAGCGCACGGAGTAGCGCAGTTCGTCGCGGCTGATGAAGCGGGCGTCGCTCGCCGACTCGGCGTGGTAGACCTCGCCCTTCGCCTGCGCCTTGCGCTGCTTCCAGGCCGGGTCGTTGCCGTCGACCCAGGTGTAGACCGCGTCGACCGGGAAGGCGATGTCGTCCGCGCAGTTCACCAGGAACTCGGAGCGGGTGGCGAGGGCGGGCGCCAGGTGCCGCGGGGTCCAGTCCGATACGAACCGGCTGAACAGTCTGGCGGCGCCGAGGACGTTCGGGCCGTCGGCCGCGACGGCCCAGGTGGCCCGGTTGGCCCGCGGTGCGACGAGGTAGGTGCCGTTGCGCTGCCAGAACTCGATCGCGCAGCCGTACTCGTGGCCGAGCAGCAGGTGCCGGCCCGGGTCGGTGCGGTACCAGCTGATCTGCAGGACGCGCGCGGTGGCCACCTCGCGCCAGGCCCTGGGGTCGCGGGAGGAGACGGGCTTGGACGGGCGGGGCGCGTCGGGGTCGATCACGCTCAGATGCCCGGGGTACTGGCTCAGCCCGCGGAACACCACGCCCAGCACCCGCTCCCGGTCCTCCTCCGCGACGGCCACGACCGTGCCGTGGTCGGCGGTGCCGCGGACGGCGAAGTGCGGCACGCCGGCCGTGTCGAGCAGGGCCGTGAGCGCGGAACGGTTGGCCTCACGGGCCGACAACGGTGTCAGTACAGGCTCGACGTAGACGTCGCCGTGCTCCGCGGTGACCGTGGTGGGCGCGGCCTGGGCGGTGGGCCGCGATGCGGCACCGCCCCGGGCCGTGCGGCCCCCGGCTGCGCCCGGCACCTGGCCGACAGCATGATCGGAAACGGTCGTCACGCCGCTCGCCCCCCACGGGCCGACGCACGCACCAGCACAGCCACCCCTCCCTCTCCTCACCCGGCAGGGCCGAGGTGAGTACTGGTGGCCGCTCGCCTTCGTGCCCCCCGGCTCGATCTGACGACCACGTAAGACGACGGCAAAAAGCCGTCGCCGGTTCACACCGAAATTTAACGTTCACAGGACCGGCACATCATCAGCAAGCGCATACACGCCTGTCAACACCAGTCAGAAATGACAGAAAACACATACAACCCTTAACCAACTCTGAACGTCTGATGACTGGTGGACGACCGTCCGCCACTGCTGACGGGCCCGGCCTCTCCCCCCACTCGTGCCCCGAGCCATTTGGTCGAGTGAGAGAGGACCGACGCACATGACGCACGCCCAGACGGAGACGGGGCCCCCGGAATCACGGCGCGCACCGGCGCGCCGCCGGGCCAGGCCGCCGCGGCGGCGCCGTCGGGTCTGGCGCTGGATCGCCCTGAGTCTGGTGCTGATCGTGCTGGCAGCGGGGGGTGTCGGCTACTGGCTGTACAGCGACCTGAACGGCAACATCAAGGGCGTCGACCTGAACAAGGCGATCGGCGACAACCGTCCCGAGAAGCTGCCCACGTCGGGGCAGAACCTGCTGGTCCTGGGCTCGGACTCGCGCTCGGGCGCCAACGCGTCGCTGGGCACGGGCAACGTCTCCGGGGCACGGTCCGACACCGCGCTGGTGATCCACGTGCCCGAGGGCCGACGGAAAGCGGTCGCTGTGAGCATCCCGCGCGACACGCTGGTGACGCGGCCCGCGTGCACGGCGAAGGACGGCTCGGCCCTGCCGTCCGCGAAGCGCGTGATGTTCAACTCGGTCTACTCGGTGGCCGGTCCGGCCTGTGTCGTGAAGACGGTCGAGCAGATGTCGGGGGTCCGGATGGACCACTTCGTGGAGATCGACTTCGCGGGCTTCAAGGGGCTGGTCGACGCGATAGGCGGGGTCGACATCACCGTCGACCAGGAGATCCACGACAAGTCCAGCGGCCTGAACCTGACGGCCGGCGCGCACCGGCTCGACGGCACGCAGGCGCTGCAGTTCGTGCGCACGCGGCACGGCATCGGCGACGGCAGCGACCTCGGGCGCATCGGGCTCCAGCAGCAGTTCCTGATCGCGCTGCTGAGCGAGATCAAGAAGCAGGACCTGCTCGGCAGTCCCACCAAGACGTTCAAGATCGCCGACAGTCTCACCGAGTCCCTCACCACCGACTCGGGGCTCGCCTCGCTCACCAAGCTGGCCAAGTTCGCCCGCAGCATGAACGGCATCGACCCCGCCACGATGGAGACGATCATGCTCCCGGTGAAGTACGACACCCAGGACCCCAACCGCGTGGTCGCCGCCGAGCCCCAGGCGGGCCAACTGTGGCAGGCCCTGCGCAAGGACAAGGAAATCCCGGCTTCGGCCAAGAAGTCGCCGGCGCGGGGCGGAGGGACGGGGTCCAGCTCCTGACGGCTGCTCCGCGCGGCCGCTCCGGGCGGGGGCATAGTGGGACGAGCGGCCGGGGTGGCGGCCCTGTCCCGCCGGCGCTCAGATCCGTATCGACTCAGATCCGTATCGACTCAGTCCGTATCGACTCAGATCCGTATCGACGGTGACAAGGCCAAGCCCGGGCCGTTGGACTGTCGGGCTATGTGCAGGGCGCCGTCCTCGGCGACGGTCGCCAGGACGACGCGGCCGTGGGCGTCCAGGGACAACGCCGGGGGCGTGGTGGAGTGTTCGCCCGTCGGGGACCACCACAGGCCCGCCTGTTCGTTCTCCGTGCCGCAGGCGGTCAGCATGACCTGGCCGTCGGGGCCGCGGTGGGCCAAAACGGTGCAGTCGTAGCCGTCGAGTGCCGCCCGCAGCAGGGCGAGGGGCTCGTCGGACGGGCCGCCCCCGAGCGGGATCAGCCAGCCGCCCGGGCGGTGGGCGATCAGCTGGCGCGTGCTCCGGTCGGTCCAGTAGTACGTCGCCCGGTCCGGCGCCGTCTCCAGCGCCGCCACCGTGCCCGGCGTGACCTGCAGCGCGATGTTCGGCTCCTGCCGGAAGCCCCCGTCGGCCTCGGCCTGCCGCCACCACATGGCGTCCTGCCCGCCGCCCGCCAGCACCTCGATGCGCCCGGACGCGTGCGCGACCACGGCGAGTCCGTCCTGCAGCCCGCTGCCCTTGAGGTCCTCCCAGCCCTGCCACTTCCCGGTCGGCCCCTCGCGGCGCAGCATCAGACCGCGCCCCGCGTTGCGCACGAAGACGTGCACCCGCCCCGACCCGCTCACCGCGCCCACGGGTATGCCGAACCGCGCGGCCTTCTCCCGGTCCTTGTGCGGATTGCCCAGCGAACGCCACTCGGTGACCGGACGGCCCGTCTGGTACTGGATGGCGTGCACGATGTCCACGGCGGGAGGCCCGTCGCCCTTGCGCACCTCGCGCCGGCCGAGGAAGTGGACGTAGGTGTCGGCGCCCTGGACCACCGACAGATGGGTCAGGTCCCCGACGGGGAAGAACTCGGGGCCCGTCCACTCAGGACCGCCCGGCCTGAGCTCGGTCCACCGCAGCAGCCCGCCACGGGTACGGCCGTACGCGGTCAGCCGCCCGTCCTTGCCGAGCACCAGCCAGCGCCCGTCCACGGTCGCCTCCGCCGCGTGCCGCCCGGCATCCTGGTGCACGACGACGCGGTCGGCAGCTCTTCGTCGGGCGGCGCCGCGCCCGGATCCGGTCCGCATGACGTGGCCCGCCCCTTCCTTCCCGCCCGGCGCGGCCGACATGCCGATCCCCGAACACCTGTCGCAGGGGAGGCCGAGCGCGCCCCATCATAGGTCGAACATCGCGCGAACACGGTGTGACCGAGATGTGGACGATCGTCACCCGTCTCCGGGGCCCGTCACACCTCCCGCCAGGCCTCCAGCGCCAGGCCCACCTCGTCCTTGCGCCGGGTGACCAGCAGCTGCCCGGTCGAGGCGGACAACGTTGCCGCCACCACACGCCCCTCCTCGTCCACCGCCAGCGACACCCCCGTGTCCGAGGGCAGTTGAGGTCCCGACTCCGTCCACCACGCGCCCGCCGACTCCTGCTCCGTCGGGTACGCCGCGAAGGCCACGCGGCCGCTCGAGGAGCGCTGGGCGAGCAACGTGCAGTCGTGGCCGTCGAGTTCGCAGCGGATCGCGGCGACCGGGCCCGGGCCGGTGGACGGGAGGAGGACGACCGGCTTGCCGCCGGGGCGCCAGGCGCACAGGTCGCCCGAGTCGTCGGTGTAGAACAGCGTGGTGCTGTCCGGGGAGGTGGCGAGGGCGCGCAGCGTGCCCGGGCGGACCGGGGCCTCCATCGCCTCCTCCAGGGCCGGCTGCGCTCCCGGCTCCTCCTGCCGCCAGTGCAGGATGCCGCCGGGGACGGCCGCGTACAGCTCGACACGTCCGGACTCACCCGTCACGGCCGCCAACTCCCCTTGCACCGCACGCCCCTTGAGGTCGCGCCAGGGATCCCAGCCGCCCTTCTCCTTCTGCGCGATCATGCTCACCCCGGCGCCCCTGTTGCGGACGAAGACATGGGCGCGGCCCTCGGCGTCGACCGCCACGGCCGGGGTGCCGGTCTCCTCACCCTTCTTGTTGGGGTGGCCGATCGGGCTCCAGTCGAGGGCCGCGAGCCGGGGCCGGAAGTGGGTGCAGTGGACGAGGCCGGACTCACCGGGGACGGTGGGCCGCCAGGAGACCAGATGGGCGTACGCGTCCCGGCCCTGGCCGACGGCGTGGGAGGGGAGCAGCTTCTGGTCGCCGCCGATCCTGCGTGCGGGCGCCCACGGGCCGCCGGGTCCGCGCTCCGCGCGGCACAGGACGGCGTCGTCCGTCGGCAGGTAGACACTGAGCCGGCCGTCGCGGCCGCGTATGAGCCAGTCGCCGTTCACCGGTTCACCTTAAGCGGGCGCGTACACGGACCGCGTCCCGGCCCCCCGGCCGACGCGCGGTTCCGACGGGTCCCCTGCGCACGGTGGGGCACTCGGCGGGCAGGCTGTTCCCAGCAACCACCGCACGAGCGCGAAACCCGCACGAGTAAGGAAGCCGACCTCATGACCGACCAGCTCACCGTGAGCGTCCTGGGCACGGGCATCATGGGTGCCGCGATGGCCCGCAACATCGCCCGCGCCGGACACACCGTCCGCGTCTGGAACCGCACCGCCGCCAAGGCCGAACCGCTCGCCGCCGACGGGGCCCTGGTGTGCGGCTCCCCCGCCGACGCGGTCCAGGGCGCCGACGTGGTCCTCACCATGCTCTACGACGGCCCGGCCGCCCTGGCCGTCCTGCGCGAGGCGGCCCCCGCCCTGCGCCCCGGCACCGTCTGGGTGCAGTCGACGACCGCCGGGACCGAGGCGATCGGCGACCTCGCTGCCTTCGCCCGGGAGCACGAACTCGTCTTCTACGACGCTCCCGTGCTCGGCACCCGCGAGCCCGCCGAGGCCGGCCGGCTGACCGTGCTGGCCGCCGGGCCCGTCGAGGGCCGTAAGACCGTGGAGCCGGTGTTCGACGCGGTCGGCGCCCGCACCGTGTGGACCGGCGAGGACGGGGCGGCGGGCAGTGCGAGCCGGCTGAAGCTGGTGGCCAACAGCTGGGTGCTCGCCGCCACCGCGGCGACCGGCGAGGTGCTGGCGCTGGCACGGGCCCTCGACGTCGACCCGGAGAGCTTCTTCGACCTCATCGCCGGCGGTCCGCTCGACATGGACTATCTGAAGGCCAAGGCGGCGCTGGTGCTGGAGAACAAGCTCACGCCGGCCAGTTTCGCGGTGGACACCGCGGCGAAGGACGCCCGCCTGATCGTCGAGGCCGGGCGGCGGCACGGGGTCCGGCTGGACGTGGCCGAGGCGAGCGCGCAGCGCATGGAGCGGGCCGCCGCGCAGGGGCACGCCGACGAGGACATGGCCGCCGCGTACTTCGCCAGCTTCGAGGAGGACGAGAACAAGGACGAGAACGGGAAGCAGGCCGGCTGACCCATGGGGCCCGAGGACGAATGCGGTTCCCCGCTGCTCCTGGTCGTCGACGCCGCGAACGTCGTCGGGTCGGTCCCCGACGGCTGGTGGCGCGACCGGCGCGGGGCCGCGGAGCGCCTCCGCGACCGGCTGGCGGCCGACGGTCTCCCGGGCCACGCCGGTCCCGTGGAGATCGTCCTCGTGGTGGAGGGGGCGGCACGCGGCGTGGAGTCCGTGCCCGGCGTACGGGTGGAGTCGGCGCCGGGCAGCGGGGACGACCACATGGTCGCCCTGGTGGCGGGCGCGGGCGAGCGGCCCGTCCTGGTGGTGACGGCGGACCGGGAGCTGCGCCGGCGCGTGCGGGACCTGGGCGCGGAGGTGGCGGGGCCGCGGACCGTCAGGCCCGCCTAGGGCGTGCCGGGCGTCGCGGGCCGGGCGGGAACCGTCGGACACTCCCTGGGCCGGCCGTGGACGCGGTGCGGCCCCGCCGTCCTCTCCACGAGGAGGACGGCGGGGCCGCGGGTGTGCGGGCCCCGGCTACTGCTTGGCCGCCGCGGCCTCCTGCCGGGACTGCGCGAGCCGGCTGTGGGAGCGGCTGTAGAGGAAGTACACGACGAGGCCGATCACCATCCAGATGGCGAACCGCAGCCAGGTCTCCGCGGGCAGGTTCAGCATCAGCCACAGCGAGGCCAGCACCGACACGATCGGCAGGAACGGCACCCACGGGGTGCGGAAGGACCGCTCGAGGTCGGGGCGGCTCCGGCGCAGGATGATCACGCTGATCGCGACGATGATGAAGGCGAAGAGCGTCCCGATGTTCACCAGTTCGGCGAGCTCGCTGAGGCTGGTGAAGCCGGCGATGATCGCGATGATCACGCCGAGCAGGATCGTCGGCCGGTACGGGGTGCGGAACTTGGGGTGCGTGTGCGAGAAGAACCGGGGCAGCAGGCCGTCCCGGCTCATCGCGAAGAACACCCGGGACTGCCCCAGGAGCAGGATCATGCACACCGTGGTCAGGCCGACGGCGGCGCCGAAGCTGATCAGGCCCGCGAACCAGGGATGCCCGGTGGCCTTGAACGCGTCGGCGAGCGGCGCGTCCACGGAGAGCTTGCTGTACTTCTGCATGCCGGTCACCACGATCGACACGGCGACGTAGAGCACCGTGCAGATGATCAGGGAGCCGATGATGCCGCGCGGCACGTCCCGCTGCGGGTTGCGGGTCTCCTCGGCCGCGGTGGCCACGACGTCGAAGCCGATGAAGGCGAAGAAGACGACGGACGCGGCGGTGAAGATGCCCATGACGCCGAAGTTGGACGGGGCCCAGCCGAACATCAGCTGGATCAGTGGCGCCTTGAGGTTGCCGCCCGCCTCCACGGCCTGCTTCGGCGGGACGAACGGGTGGTAGTTGTCGCCCTTGATGAAGAAGGCACCCGCGATGATGACCACGAGGACGACGGCCACCTTGATGGCGACGACGACCGAGGTGACCCGCGCGGAGAGCTTCATGCCGAGGACGAGGATGGCGGTCAGCACCAGGACCAGCGCGGCGGCGAGGATGTCGAAACCGAAGCCGGACGCGCCGTCCCGGCCGCTCAGCGCCTCGGGCAGATGCCAGCCGGCGTTGTCCAGCAGCGAGTGGATGTAGCCGGACCAGCCGACGGCCACCACCGCCGTGCCCAGCGCCAGCTCCAGCACCAGGTCCCAGCCGATGATCCAGGCGGGGAACTCACCGAGGGAGGCGTACGAGAACGTGTACGCGGAGCCCGCCACCGGGACCGTGGAGGCGAACTCGGCGTAGCACAGGGCGGCGAGCCCGCAGACGACGCCGGCGACGACGAAGGACAGGGACACGGCGGGGCCGGCGGTGTTCTTCGCCGCCGTGCCGGTCAGGACGAAGATGCCGGTGCCGATGATGACACCGACGCCGAACACCGTCAGGTCGAGGGCCGACAGTGACTTCCTGAGCGCGTGTTCCGGTTCTTCCGTGTCCTGGATGGACTGTTCGATGTTCTTCGTCCTGAAGAGCGTGCTGCTCACGTACCTACCTCCCACGTTTGTCGTCCTCGACATGATCGAGAGGGCCGGGTGTGCGTATGCCCCGGCAAGGGCAGGTTCACGCAAACGGGCCGGTTCCGCCACCTGTAGGAGTGGGGAAACCGGCCCGTGGGGGCGCTGCTGCAGTCGCGTCTAGTCGCGCGCGGGCTCCACCGAGTCCACCTCGGTCGCCGTACGGTCGAACCGGCCGTCCAGCTTGGAGACGAGGCCGGTGACCTGGCGGGCGATGTCGGGGGCGGTGAGCCCGATCTCCGCCATGACCTCGGCGCGGGCGGCGTGGTCGAGGAAGCGCGGCGGGATGCCGAAGTCGCGCAGCGGCACGTCGACGCCCGCGTCGCGCAGGGCCTGCGCGATCGCCGACCCGACACCGCCGACCCGCGAGTTGTCCTCGACGGTGACGACCACGCGGTGCCGCTCCGCCAGCGGCGCCATCGCCTCGTCGACGGGCTTGACCCAGCGCGGGTCGACGACGGTGGTGGAGATGCCCTGCTTGTCGAGCAGGGCGGCGATCTCCAGGCACATCGGGGCCAGCGCGCCCACGGAGACGAGCAGCACGTCGGGGGCCTGGGTCCCCGGCTCGCGCAGGACGTCCATGCCGCCCACCCGTCCCACGGCGGGTACGGCGGGGCCGACGGCGCCCTTGGAGAAGCGCACCACGGTCGGCGCGTCCTCGACCTTGACGGCCTCGCGCAGCTGGGCGCGGACCTGGTCGGCGTCGCGCGGCGCGGCGAGCCTCAGGCCGGGGACGACCTGGAGGATCGACATGTCCCACATGCCGTTGTGGGAAGGGCCGTCGGTGCCGGTGACACCGGCCCGGTCCAGCACGAAGGTGACCCCGCACTTGTGCAGCGCCACGTCCATCAGCACCTGGTCGAAGGCGCGGTTGAGGAAGGTGGCGTAGACGGCGAAGACGGGGTGCAGACCGCCGTGGGCCAGGCCCGCGGCCGACACGGCGCCGTGCTGCTCGGCGATGCCGACGTCGTAGATCCGCTCCGGGAAGGTGTCCGCGAACTTCTTCAGGCCGACCGGCTGGAGCATCGCGGCGGTGATCGCGACGATGTCCTCGCGCTCCTTGCCGAGCTTGACCATCTCGTCGCCGAAGACGGAGGTCCAGTCGGCGCCCGAGGCCTTGATGGGCAGGCCGGTGTCGGGGTGGATGGGGCCGATGCCGTGGAAGCGGTCGGCCTCGTCCTGGAGCGCGGGCTGGTAGCCCCGGCCCTTCTCGGTGAGGCAGTGCACGATGACCGGCCCGCCGAACCGCTTGGCGCGCGCGAGGGCCGACTCCAGGGCCTCGATGTCGTGGCCGTCGATGGGGCCGACGTACTTGAGCCCGAGGTCCTCGAACATGCCCTGCGGCGCGATGAAGTCCTTGAGGCCCTTCTTGGCCCCGTGCAGGGTCTCGTAGAGGGGTCTGCCGACGACCGGGGTGCGCTCCAGCAGGTCCTTGCCACGGGCCAGGAAGCGCTCGTAGCCGTCCGTCGTGCGCAGGGTCGCGAGGTGGTTGGCGAGGCCGCCGATCGTCGGCGCGTACGACCGCTCGTTGTCGTTGACGACGATGACCAGCGGACGGTCGCCGTCGGCGATGTTGTTGAGCGCCTCCCAGGCCATGCCGCCCGTCAGGGCCCCGTCACCGATCACGGCGACCACGTGGGCGTCGCGCTCGAGGATCTGGTTGGCCTTGGCGAGCCCGTCGGCCCAGCCGAGCACCGTGGAGGCGTGGCTGTTCTCGATGACGTCGTGCTCGGACTCGGCCTGCGAGGGGTAGCCGGACAGGCCGCCCTTCTTCTTCAGCCGGGAGAAGTCCTGGCGGCCGGTGAGCAGCTTGTGCACGTAGGACTGATGGCCCGTGTCCCACAGCACCCTGTCCTTGGGGGACTCGAAGACGCGGTGCAGAGCGATGGTCAGCTCCACCACACCGAGGTTCGGGCCGAGGTGGCCGCCGGTCTTGGAGACCGCGTCGACGAGGAAGCCACGGATCTCCTCCGCCAGCTGGTCCAGCTCCTCCAGGCTGAGCCGGTCCAGATCGCGCGGTCCCCTGATGCGGGTCAGCAGCGGCACCCGTGCCTCCTTGCAGTAGAGCTGATCGAGCTGTTGCCGGGCCTTGACGAGTCTAATGTTCCGCCTTTGCGCTCGGCGCCCGGGCGGTGCGTGATGCGTCACGCGGTCGGCCGTACCCAGGATCGGCCGTACCCATGACATGACTGTGCCCGGGACATGACTGTGCCCGGTACCGCCGTTGGTACCGGGCACAGGATCGGTGGGGGCTAGGCGCGGCCCGCCGTCTTCTGCGTCCTGCGGGTGACCGCGTCGATGACGACGGTCGCCAGCAGAACGCCACCGGTGATCATGTACTGGACCGGGGAGGCGATGCCCTCCAGCGCCAGGCCGTACTGGATCGAGACGATGACCAGCACGCCGAGCAGCGCGTTCCAGGTGCGGCCGCGGCCACCGAACAGGGACGTACCGCCGATGACGGCCGCCGCGATGGCGTTCATCAGCAGGTCGCCGGCGCCGGCGCCCTGGTTGGCGGAGGCGATCTTCGAGGCGATGAACAGACCGCCGATCGCGGCGAAGGTGCCGGAGATCGCGAAGACCGAGATCCGGATCATCTCCACGTTGATACCGGCACGCCGGGAGGCCTCGACGCTGCCGCCGAGCGCGAAGATCTTGCGGCCGTACGACGTGCGGCGCAGCACGAAGTCCGTGATCAGCAGGGTGCCGATGAAGATCACGACGGCCAGCGGCAGGCCCTTGTACTGGTTGTAGACGATGGCGACGGCGAACGCGAGGACCGCCAGCAGCACCGTGCGCAGGATGGTTTCGCTCAGCGGCCTCGACGGCACACCGGCGGCCTCACGGCGGCGGTTGCCGACGAAGGAGCTGACGAAGTACAGCGCGGTGACCGCGATCGCGAGCCCGTAGGAGGCGGCCACGTCCGAGAAGTAGTACGTGGTCAGCTTGGCGACCATGCCGTCGCTGTTCAGGTTGATCGTGCCGTTGCTGCCCAGGATCTGGAGCATGAGGCCGTTCCAGAAGAGCAGGCCGGCCAGGGTGACCGCGAACGCGGGCACACCGATCTTCGCGAAGACGAAGCCGTGGATCGCGCCGGCGGCGGTGCCGGTGAGGATGGCCAGTACGAAGGCCAGCCACTCGCTCATGCCGTGGTTGATGTTCAGCACGGCGAAGGCGGCGCCCGCGACACCGGAGACCGAGCCCACCGACAGGTCGATCTCACCGAGCAGCAGCACGAAGACGATGCCGACGGCGATCATGCCGGTGCCGACCATCGCGATCGAGATGTCGGAGAGGTTGTTCGCGGTGAGGAAGTTGGAGTTCAGGCTCTGGAAGATGATCCAGATGATGGCCAGACCGATGACGACCGGGATGGAACCCAGGTCGCCGGCCTTCATCTTGCGCTTGAACTCGGTGATGTAGCCCGCGAAGCCCTGTTCGCGGACCAGCAGCCGGGGGTCGACGGCGACGTCGGAGCCGCGCGCCGCATCGGGGTTCTCCACGACGTGGTCGTCAGGAGCCCCCGGAGCCGCGGAGGTCTTGTCGATACTCACTTCTTGATCTCCCCAGTGGTGCGCGCCGCACGACGGGTCACGGCGTTTTCCGTGGCACCGGTGATGGCGGAGATGATCTCTTCCTGCGAGGTCGACTTGACCTCGAAGACACCGTTGTTACGACCCAGACGCAGCACCGCCACCTTGTCGGCGACGGCCTTCACGTCAGCCATGTTGTGGCTGATGAGGATCACGGCGTGGTTGCGCTCGCGCAGCCGCTCGACCAGGTCGAGGACCTGGGCGGTCTGCTCGACGCCCAGAGCGGCGGTGGGCTCGTCGAGGATGACCAGCTTGGGCGCGCCGAGCATGGAGCGGGCGATGGCCACGGTCTGGCGCTGACCGCCGGAGAGCGAGGCGATCGGAATGCGGACGCTGGGGATGCGGATCGACAGCTGGTCCAGCAGCTCGCGGGAGCGGCGCTCCATCTCGACCTCGTCCAGCACGCCGTACTTGCGGACCTCACGGCCCAGGTACAGGTTGCCGACGACGTCGATGTTGTCGCACAGCGCGAGGTCCTGGTACACCGTCGCGATGCCCAGGTGCTGGGCGTCGTGGGGCCGGTTGATGTTGACCGACTTTCCTTCCCACTCGATGACGCCCTCATCGATGGGATGCACGCCGGCGATCGTCTTGACCAGCGTGGACTTTCCGGCTCCGTTGTCGCCGACCAGGGCGACCACCTCACCGGCGTGGACCTCAAGCTCTACGTCGGTGAGCGCCTGGACGGCACCGAATCGCTTGGAGACCCCGCGCAACGCCAGCACGGGCGTAGCGGACACGTGAACCATCTCCTTCGCCGCCTGACCCGGCGGGAGGTTGTGCAGAAAGTTTGGGGGGCTGATCCGTCCGGCGCCCCGCGACGAGCTTGCGGGGCTGTTTGATACGCGGGGCGCCGGAGGAGCCTTCGGGGCGGGCGTCCCGTAGGGGAATTCAAGAGCGAATTCCCCTACCTGGGAAGGGACGCGCCGCTGCTTACTTCAGACCGATCTTGTCGCAGGCGGCCTTGTACTGGGCCGTGCAGATGTCGGCGACGGTGTAGACGCCGTCCTTGACGACGGTGTCCTTGATGTTGTCCTTGGTCAGCGACTGGACCGGGACCAGGACGGACGGGACCTGCTTGGTGGTCGGGCTGTCGACCTTGTCCTTGGCGACGGAGTCGAGCGACTTGCCCTGGGCGAGGTCCACGGCCATCTCGGCGGCGGCGGCTGCCTCCGGCGCGTAGGGCTTGTAGACGCTCATGTACTGCGTGCCGGCGACGATGCGCTGGACACCCGCGAGCTCCGCGTCCTGGCCGGTGACCGGGATGTTGGAGATGCCGGCGGCCTTGAGGGCGGTGATGATACCGCCGGCCATGCCGTCGTTGGCGGAGTAGACGCCGACGAGGTTCTTCTTGCCGATCGCCGAGATCGCGCCCTCCATGTTGGCGTTGGCGTTCTCCGGCTTCCAGTCCTTGGTGTCGTAGGACTTGCCGATGTTCACCTTGCCCTGGAGGACCTCGAGGGCGCCCTTCTTGAACTGGGCGGCGTTCGGGTCGGTGGAGGAACCGTTCATCATGACGATCTTGCCGGACTTGGCCTTGGAGCCGAGGGCCTTGAGGAGGGCCTCGCCCTGGGTCTTGCCGACGGTCTCGTTGTCGAACGACGTGTACGCGTCGATGGGGCCCTGCGCGAGACGGTCGTAGGCGACGACCGGGATGCCCGCGTCCTTGGCCTTCTGCACCGAGTTCTTGATCGCCGCGGCGTCCACCGCGTCCACGATGAGGACGTCCACCTTGTTGGTGATCATCGTGTCGACCTGCTGGTTCTGCGTGCTGGCGTCCTGCTTGGCGTTGGCGTACACCAGCGTCGCCTTGTTGTTCGTGAGCTCCTTGATCTTCTTCTCGATCAGGGGCTTGTCGAACTTCTCGTAGCGGGCCGTCTGGTTCTCCGGGAGGAGCAGACCGACCTTGATGTTGTCGCCCTTCTTGGCGGACGACGAGGAGGAGCCACCGCCGGACTCCTTCGCGCTTCCACAAGCGGCGAGGGAAACGGCCATCGCACCCGCGGCAACGGCAAACGCGGCACTACGCATACGCGTGTTCACTTCAGAAACCTCCCTGACGAGGCCGCGACACTGCGGCCGAGGTGGCTGGAAGTCAACTCGGCCACGCGTGCGACGTCAAGAAGTAAATCCTTAACGAGATGGCAACGGTGCCATCCGTTCTCTAAGTGAAGGCAGGGGTCGCTGCGGACAGCGAACCGTCCAAAAGGGTTGAATCGCCCATCTCGCTGAGTGCGAGAGCGAGCGCTCCGAGCACCTCCGCACGGCCCCCAAGTGCCCCCGGGAGAACGGACAGTTGGCGCGCCGCACTGGGGATGGCGTAGCGGCCGACGGACTCCCTGATCGGCCCGAGCACCAGCTCACCGGCCTCGGCGAGATCACCACCGAGGACCACACGGCTCGGGTTCAGCAGATTGCAGAGATTGGCGACTCCACTGCCGATGTGGCGGCCGACGTCGGCGATCACCCGACGACAGCCCGGGTCTCCGTCCCTGGCCAGCCGGACGACGCCTTCCATCGTGAGGTCGGTGCCGTGGCTCGACTGGAGCAACGGAAGCACGTAGCGCGCTGCGGCAAAGGTTTCCAGGCATCCGCGGTTTCCGCAGCGGCAGACGGGACCGGATTCATCGAGTGTAATATGTCCGATTTCGCCTGCGGTGCCGCCGGGACCCCGGTAGATCTTCCCGTTGATCACCAGACCGGCGCCGACACCGCTGGCGACCTTGATGTACGCCAGGTCCTTGACCCCCCGGCCGCTGCCCCAGACGAGCTCGCCGAGGGCGCCGAGGTTGGCGTCGTTGTCCACGTGCACCGGCACGCCGAGCCGCCCCCGCAGCTCCTCGGCGGGCTTGGTGCCGGTCCAGCCCGGCAGGATCGCGGTGGAGCCCAGGGTGCCGGACTCGACGTCGATCGGGCCGGGCACGCCGAGGCCCACCCCGGCGATCTTGGAGCGGTCGACGCCCGTCGCCGCGATCAGCCGGTTGACCAGCTCTTCCGCCCGGTCGAAGCCCTGCGCCGAGGAGGCGTCCACGTCCAGCGGCTCGGACTCCTCGGCCAGCACCTGGTGGGCGAGGTTGCCGACCGCGACCCGTAGGTGCGTATGCCCGAAGTCGACTCCGATGACGATGCCGGCGTCCCCGCTCAGCGAGACGCTGCGGGCCCTGCGGCCGCCCGCCGAGGTGGGTGTGACCTCGACCGTTCCGCCGTCCTTGAGCTCGCGGACGATGTTGGAGACCGTCGCCGCCGACAGTCCCGTGGTCCGCGCGATCTCCGCCTGCGTGAGCGACCCGGCCAGCCGCACGGCACGTACGACCCGCTCCAGGTTGGCTCGGTGCAGCGACGACTGCGACCCCGGAGTCTCCACGACGACCTCCTGCGCGTGCGGGACCGCCTCGATGAGGCCCCGACTATGTCCAACTAGTGAACTCTAAGCTGAGCCGTTCGGGTCGCCTCCCGTCAAGAGGTTGAACCGCATCCGGGTTCTTGCACACACGAAGGCGCGCCGCCCCCGGTTCGGGGGCGGCGCGTTCGTGAGGCGTCGCGGCGCTACTTGAGCGCCCCCGCGGTCAGTCCCTGGACCACCTGCCGCTGGAAGATGATGTAGGCCGCCAGCACGGGCAGCATGGCCATCACCAGACCGGCGAACAGACCGGACCAGTCGCCCTTGTACCCCTGGCTGGCCGCGAGCTGCACCAGGCCCTGCGTCAGCACCCGTTTGTCCGGGTCGGTGTTGAGCACCGTCGGCAGCATGTACTGGTTCCACTGCCCGAGGAAGTTGAAGATCCCCACGCTGATCAGGCCGGGCTTCGCCATCGGCAGCATGATCTGGAAGAACGTCCGGCTGTGCGAGGCCCCGTCCACGAAGGCCGCCTCCGCGACCGAGGTCGGCAGGGTCCGGAAGAACGCGTGCAGGAAGAACACCGTGAACGGGAGCGAGTAGGCGATGTAGACCAGGATCAGCCCGTGGATGGTGTTCAGGAGGCCCATGTTGTTCACGACGTAGAACAACGGGACCAGCGCCAGCATGATCGGGAAGCTCATGCCGCCGATGAAGAGGAAGTAGATGAAGCGGTTGCCCGGGAAGTCGAACCGGGCCAGCACGTACGCCGCCATCGAGCCGAGCACCAGCGTGCCGATCAGCGAACCGCCCACCACCAGGATGGTGTTGAGGAAGTAGTCGCTCATGTTGGCGTCGGTCCAGGCCCGCGCCCAGTTGTCGAAGTGCAGCTTGTCCGGCAGCGACCAGGGCGAGGAGAAGATGGCGCTGTCGTCCTTGAAGGACGTCATCACGGCCCACAGCAGCGGCATGACGACCATGAACGCCCACAGGATGAGGAAGCCGTGGGAGAAGACGTTGAGGACGCCTCGCTCCTTCTTCGGCTTCTTCTGCGGGCGGGCCGGGGTGTCGGTCTTGCTGACGGTGGCGCCGGACTCGGCCGGCACGGGGGCGGGGGTCTCGGTCGTCTTCATTGATCAGTACTCCAGCCGCTCGCGTCGGCCGAGCCGCATCACGATCGCCGCGAAGGCCAGCGTGACGACGAGCAGGGCGACGCCGATGGTGGTCGCGTAGGCGGCCTGTCCGTCACGGAACGCCTTCTGGTACACGTAGAGGACCATGACGGTGGTCGAGTAGTCGGGGCCGCCGGGCCCGGTCGTCATGATCTGTACGACCGCGAACGACTCGGCGCCCAGGGCGAGGATGCCCATGTACACCCAGCCGGACTGCACGGTGTCCCACAGCAGCGGCAGGGTGATCCGGAAGAACGTGGAGATGCGGTTGGCGCCGTCCAGCAGCGCGGCCTCGTACAGGTCGGCCGGGATGGAGGCCATTCCGGCGGAGAAGAGGACCACGAAGAAGCCGACCGTGGACCAGACGAGTACCGCCATCACGCACCACAGGGCGAGGTTCGGGTCACCCAGCCACAGCGGCTGGATGCTGCCGAGCCCGATCCCCCGCAGCAGCGCGTTGATCGCCCCGCTGTCCGGGTTGTACGCGAAAGCGAACAGCAGGGCGACGATCGCGATCGAGAGCACCTGCGGGAAGAAATAGACGATCTTGTAGAACGAGGATCCGCGGACACCGGAGATCACCGGACCGCCCCTCTTGCTCCGCCCGCCCACATTGATCATGAAGGAGAGGAACAGCGCCAGACTGATCGTCACCAGCGGCAGCAGCAACGCGAACAGCAGGCTGTGCCACAACGACTTCCAGAAGATCTCGTCGTGGAACATCCTTCTGTAGTTGTCGAAGCCCACCATCTTGAATTCGGGGCTCAGGCCGGTCCAGTCCGTGAACGAGTAGTAGATGGACTGGATGAACGGCCAGACGACGAATAGCGCGTACAGCCCGAGGGGAACCGCCAGGAACCCCACGATGAACCGGTACTTGCCGTGCTGCATTACTACCTACCCCGATCCGGGAGCGGGTGCCGCCGCTGGTGACGGACTCTCACTGGTGCTTGTAGTGCTTGATCGAACTGTCCTTGGCCGCCGCGTCGGCGAAGCCCTGGATCTTCTTGATGGTCTCGGCGGGAGTGGCGCGGCCGGCCATCATCTCGCCGAGGCCCGCCACACCAATCTGCTCCTTCTGGAGCTGCACGTACCAGTCCTGGATCCGCGGGTTCAGGACGTTGTCCTTGGCCAGGTCCAGCGCCGCGACACCGGACTTGAGGCCCGGGGTCAGGGTGATGCCGGTGGTGCCGCCGTTGAACGCGGTCAGCGACTTCACCTTGCTGGTGAAGTTCTTCGAGGACGCCTCGCTGAGCATGATGCGCAGCTGCTCCATGCCGCCCTCGGGGTTCTTCGCCTTGGCCGGCACGATGAAGGGTTCACCGCCGGAGGCCCAGATGGTGCCGAAGGGCAGCTTGTCGGAGCTGTCGATGCCGGTGGGCGCGGAGACGGCGAGGTTGAAGTCGGACGGGATGACGTTCGCCGACTCGTTCTCCACCCAGGAGCCGTTCGGGATGAACAGCGCCTTGCCCTTGGCCCACGCGGTCTGCGACTGGATGTGGTCCAGGCCCGGGGTGCCCTTGAGGATGTAGCCCTTCTTGTAGAGCTCGTAGTAGGCCTCGAAGCAGGCCTTGACGGCCGGGTGCTTCCAGGCGTTCGGCTCGAGGTTGTCGATGGCGTCCAGGACCTCGCGGCCGCCGACCTTGCCGATCATCGGGTACAGCGAGAAGGGGATGTAGTACGGGTACTTGCCCGCGTACGTCCAGCCGGCCATGCCCTTCTTCTTGGCCTTCTCGCACACGGCGAGCATCTCGTCCCAGGTCTTCGGGTACTGCGCGTCGAGCGAGTCGAGGGCCTTCTGCGAGTACCAGACGCCGTAGACCGTGTAGGCGTAGTACATGATCCAGACGGGCTTGCCGTCGAACTGGCCCATCTCGACGATGCCGGGGCGCAGCGTGTCGCGGACCTTCTTGTTCGGGTCGTCGTAGGACGCCGCGTCCAGCAGCGGGGTGAGGTCGGAGAGCTGGTTCTTGCCGACCAGGACGCCCATGTCCATCTGCTCGGCACCGGAGTTGTCGATCAGGTCCGGCGGGGTGCCCTGGTTGAAGCGGGGCTGGAGCGTGGACTGGATCTTCTGGGTGGCGGAGAACTTCACCTTCACCTTGGGGAAGTTCTGCTCGTAGATCTTGACGGCGTCCTGGGCGTACTCCTTGCCGAAGCCGCCGTCGAAGAGGACGAACTCCATCCCCGCCGTCTCGTTCACGCCGAGCGGGTTCTTGGCGGTCTTCTTGCCCGCCTTGGCCTTGTCGCCGTTGCCGCCGCCGCCACCGCTGGCACAGGCGGACAGGAAGCTCATCGTGGGTACGGAGATCAGGCCGAGCGCGGCGGACCGCTTGATCAGATCGCGGCGGCCGACACCGGGTGCGCCAGTGGTCGCCGCGCCGTTGTTCTCGGCGGAAGTGGATCCCATGCTCAAGTCCTCGCCTTCTCCAGGACTCAGGCGGTGAACCGGATCCTTCCCGGCACCGCGGTCAGGTCAAGCAGGGTCGTGCGGAAAGTGCGTGTCGTGCAGTACGGATCGGGTGAATCGCCGACAGGTATAGTCCACTTCCCGCCAACGGAGCAAGATCGAATGCAAGGTTGGCCGATGGTCTTATCCGAGTTGAGACCTCGCGGAAATATGAGCCCCCTGTGGTCCCCTTGCCGGAAAAATCCACGACATAAACCTCGAATGCCACACTCAACACCCTTGACATCACTGGCCACTTGGCCCACTACTGGTCTCTGCGCGGCTAAGTTGACAACGTTGTCCACAGCCCAGGGAGGGTCTGGCGTATGGGGCACAGAACTCGGCACAGATGGGGACCGGCGGTCGTGCTGACGGCCGCCTTCGCTTTGGCGGTGGGCACACAGGGGGCGGCGACCGCACTGCCCGCGAAGGCACCGGCGGCCGACCAGGAGTTCGCCTCCTCGTTCGAGGCAGGCGATCCGGCGCCGGACTGGCTCAACACGGTCGACACCACGGCGGACGGGAGCAAGCGGGCCTCCGGGGTCGACGGCGGATACAGCAGCGGCATTCCCGGAAACGTCAACGACCATGTCACCGACGTCCGGGCGAGCGGCGAGAACACCGGCGGCGGGGAGGTGAAGGAGAACCTCGTCGACGGCGAGTCCGGCACCAAGTGGCTGACCTTCGATCCGACCGGCTGGGTCGAGTTCGACCTCGACAAGCCGCTGAAGATCACGAACTACGCGCTCACCTCGGCCAACGACTTCGACGAGCGCGACCCCAAGGACTGGACCCTGCAGGGCTCCACCGACGGCAAGGACTGGAAGACCCTCGACTCCCGCACCGGCGAGTCCTTCTCCGAGCGGTTCCAGACCAAGTCCTACGACCTGGCCGAGCCGGCCGAGTACCAGCACTTCCGGCTCGACATCACGAAGAACAACGGCGCCTCCGACATCCTCCAGCTCGCCGACCTCCAGCTGTCCACGGGCGACAGCGGCGGCCCGGTCCCGCAGGACATGCTGTCGCTGGTCGACCACGGCCCGAGCGGCTCCCCGACCGCGAAGGCGGCCGCCGGCTTCACCGGAAAGAAGGCCCTGCGTTACGCCGGACGGCACACCGCCGACGGCCGGGCGTACTCGTACAACAAGGTCTTCGACGTGAACGTGGCCGTCGGCCGCGACACCCGGCTCTCGTACCGGGTCTTCCCGCAGATGGCGGACAAGGACCGGGACTACGACGCCACCAACGTCTCCGTCGACCTGGCCTTCACCGACGGCACCTACCTGAGCGGCCTGGGCGCGACCGACCAGCACGGCTTCGGGATGTCACCGCAGGCGCAGGGCGCCGCGAAGATCCTCTACGTCAACCAGTGGAACAACGTGGTCTCGCGGATCGGCTCGGTCGCGGCCGGCAAGACCGTCGACCGGATCCTGGTGGCGTACGACTCCCCCAAGGGCCCGGCGAGGTTCCGCGGCTGGCTGGACGACATCGCGCTCAAGCGGGCGGCGCCGGAGAAGCCGAAGGCGCATCTGGCCGACTACGCGCTGACCACCCGCGGCACCAACTCCAGCGGCAGCTTCTCGCGCGGCAACAACTTCCCCGCGACGGCCATGCCGCACGGCTTCAACTTCTGGACGCCCGTCACCAACGCGTCCTCGCTGAGCTGGCTGTACGACTACGCGCGGGCGAACAACGACGACAACCTGCCGACGATCCAGGCGTTCAGCGCGAGCCACGAGCCGAGCCCGTGGATGGGCGACCGGCAGACCTTCCAGCTGATGCCGTCGGCCGCCTCCGGCACCCCGGACACCGGCCGGGAGGCCCGTGAGCTGGCGTTCCGGCACGAGAACGAGACCGCGCGGCCGTACTACTACGGTGTGAAGTTCGAGAACGGCCTGAAGGCCGAGATGGCGCCGACCGACCATGCCGCGTCGCTGCGCTTCACCTACCCGGGCGACGACGCGAGCGTGGTCTTCGACAACGTCACCGAGCAGGCCGGGCTCACGCTCGACAAGGAGCACGGCGTCGTCACCGGCTACTCGGACGTGAAGTCCGGACTGTCGACGGGCGCCACCCGGCTCTTCGTCTACGGCGTCTTCGACAAGCCCGTCACCGACGGCTCCGCCGGCGGCGTCAAGGGCTTCATGCGCTTCGACGCGGGCTCCGACCACACCGTCACCCTGCGCCTGGCCACCTCGCTCATCAGCGTCGACCAGGCCAAGGACAACCTGCGCCAGGAGATCCCGGACGGCATGTCCTTCGACGCGGTCAAGAACCACGCCCGCAGCACCTGGGACAAGCTGCTCGGCAAGGTCGAGGTCGAGGGCGCGACGCCGGACCAGCTGACCACGCTGTACTCCAGCATGTACCGGCTGTACCTGTACCCCAACTCCGGCTTCGAGAAGGTGGGTTCGAAGTACCAGTACGCCTCGCCGTTCTCGCCGATGCCCGGTCCCGACAGCCCGACGCACACCGGCGCGAAGATCGTCGACGGCAAGGTGTACGTCAACAACGGCTTCTGGGACACCTATCGGACGACCTGGCCGGCGTACTCCTTCCTCACCCCCTCCAAGGCGGGCGAGATGGTCGACGGGTTCGTGCAGCAGTACAAGGACGGCGGCTGGACCTCGCGCTGGTCCTCCCCCGGCTACGCGGACCTGATGACCGGCACCTCCTCGGACGTGGCGTTCGCGGACGCGTACGTCAAGGGCGTGAAGTTCGACGCGAAGGCGGCGTACGACGCGGCCGTGAAGAACGCGACGGTCGTCCCGCCGTCCTCCGGCGTGGGCCGCAAGGGCATGGCCACCTCGCCCTTCCTCGGCTACACCACCACCTCCACCGGCGAGGGCTTCTCGTGGGCGATGGAGGGCTACGTCAACGACTACGGCATCGCCAAGATGGGCGAGGCCCTGTACAGGAAGACGGGCGAGAAGCGCTACAAGGAGGAGTCCCAGTACTTCCTCAACCGCGCCCAGGACTACGTCAACCTCTTCGACTCCAAGGCCGGCTTCTTCCAGGGCAAGGACGACAAGGGCGACTGGCGCGTGGACTCGGCCAAGTACGACCCGAAGGTGTGGGGTTACGACTACACGGAGACCGACGGCTGGGGCTACGCCTTCACCGCCCCGCAGGACAGCCGGGGTCTGGCCAACCTGTACGGCGGCCGGAGCGCGCTCGGGGACAAGCTCGACGAGTACTTCGCCAGCCCTGAGACGGCCTCGCCCGAGAACGTCGGTTCCTACGGCGGTGTGATCCACGAGATGACCGAGGCGCGCGATGTACGCATGGGCCAGTACGGCCACTCCAACCAGGTCGCCCACCACGTCATCTACATGTATGACGCGGCCGGTGAGCCCTCGAAGGCGCAGAAGAACGTCCGCGAGGTGATGTCCCGCCTCTACACCGGCAGCGAGATCGGGCAGGGCTACCACGGCGACGAGGACAACGGCGAGCAGTCGGCCTGGTACCTCTTCTCCTCGCTCGGCTTCTACCCGCTGGTGATGGGCAGCGGCGAGTACGCCATCGGCTCCCCGCTGTTCAAGAAGGCGACG
Organism: Streptomyces sp. NPDC050534; assembly: GCF_044457745.1. NCBI lineage: Bacteria > Bacillati > Actinomycetota > Actinomycetes > Kitasatosporales > Streptomycetaceae > Streptomyces > Streptomyces sp. NPDC050534. Next base: position 222,106 of record NZ_JBITHF010000002.1, on the reverse strand, counting down.
GTCCACCTGGAGAACGGCCACGACCTGGTCGTCCGGGCGCCGAAGAACAGCGCGAAGAACGTCTACGTGCAGGGGCTGAAGGTCAACGGCCGTACCTGGTCGAAGACTTCGCTGCCCAGTGAACTGCTCCAGAAGGGCGGGGTCCTCGACTTCGACATGGGGTCGAAGCCCTCCTCGTGGGGCACCGGCAAGGACGCCGCGCCCGTGTCGATCACCCAGGACGACAAGGTGCCGACGCCGCGTGCCGACGTACTGAAGGGCGACGGGGCGCTGTTCGACAACACCTCGGCGACCGACGCGACCGTGACCTCCGTGGACCTGCCGGTCTCCGGGCCGGTCAAGGGCCTGCAGTACACGGTGACGTCGTCCGCCGACCACACGAAGGCACCGACCGGCTGGACGCTCCAGGGCTCCGCCGACGGGACCACGTGGAAGACGCTGGACAAGCGGTCCGGGGAGTCCTTCCGGTGGGACAGGCAGACACGCGCGTTCAGCGTCGACTCGCCTGGCACGTACGGGAAGTACCGCCTGGTGCTCGACGGCGAGGCGGTGATCTCGGAGGTCGAACTGCTCGCGTGAGCAGTTGAGTTGGGTTTCGGCCGGGGGCCGCGCCGGATTCGGCGCGGCCCCCGGGCCGTGTGGCGGACCGCCGCCTCTACGTCTGCGGCGGACCGGGTTCGGGGGCGAGCAGCCAGGCCACGAGAGTGCGCCAGGCATCTGGCTGGTCGGTGTCGCGCGGCCCGACGAGATAGACCTCCTCCACGAGGTCCTGGGAGCGCAGACCGCTGCGGGCGGCGAGGGCCGGCCGGCACTCGGCCGCCCGTCGCGTCAGCCGGTGGCGAGGGTGAACACGTGCAGGTCCGTGATCTGCGGCAGCTTCACGCTCGCGATCGTCTTCCCGTCCGGCGCCGTGAACGGCTTGGTGACGAAGACGTAGGTCGCCACCGGATCCTTGTCCGCGCCCGCGACGTTGCGGTACGCCGTCCTGGCGACGACCTCGTTGCCGTACTGCACGGTGCCGCCGCCTCCGCCGACGGTCCAGTCGGTGAAGGAGAGGTCGATCGTGCCGGTGCTGCCGTCGGTGTAGGTGACGGTGGCCTTGGCCGCCTGGTTGCCGTTGACCGCGCTGCCGATGAACGACAACGTGCCTGCGGGATGCGCGAGTTCGATGGTCTGGCCGGCCGCCGAGACGTTGTCCGGGCGGGCGGGCGGCGAGTCGGGCCAGTCGAAGGCCAGCCCGCCCGCCGTGCCCTGCCCGCCGGGCGTGAGGCCGGCCGCCGCGAGGGCCTGGCGGGAGTAGCTCCAGCCGCCGCCGTCGAAGTCGGCCTCGTCGTGCTCGCCCTCGTCGTCCGAGACGCCGGTGTTGTCGTAGGCGGCGAGGAGCGTGCCGGGCGCGGCCACCGTCAGCGCCACGGGCTGCCGGTACGACGTGTCGCCCGAGGTCACCGTGACCTCGGCGTCGTAGAAGCCCTGCTTGACGTCCTTGGCGGCGGACAGGGTGATCTCCTGCGAGCCGTCGGAGACGGTTCCCTCGGCCGGGGTCGCGGTGACCCCGTCGGGCACGTCGACCCTGAAGCGCACCTCGGGCCCGCTGCCGCCGCTCATCGACAGGGCGCGGATGCCGACCTTCGCGCTGTCGCCCGGCGCGATCGTCGCCGCGGTCGGACCGACACCGATCTGGTACGGCTGCTCGCCCTGGCGGAAGGAGGGCGGCGCGTCGGACGGATCGCTCCCCCACTCCTTGTCCGGGGTCCCGGAGAGCGTGTAGTCGAGCCTGCCGCCGTCGCGCACGAGGGAGGACGACAGCCAAGGGCGTTCACTGGTACGGCCGTTGACCTTCAGGGACCGGATGTACGGCGCATCCGCGGCGGCACCGGCCGCGCGGATGGAGATGTCGTTGCCCTGCGGTCTGCTGATCTCGATGCGTGGGAACAGCGGTGAGGCGAGGGCGAGTTCGGCGCGCGAGGGCACCTGCGGATACATGCCGAGTGCGGAGAAGACGTACCACGACGACATCGCGCCGAGGTCGTCGTTGCCGGGGATGCCCTCCGGCTGTGTCGACCAGAGCTGCTTCATCGCCGCCCGGACGGTCTCCTGCGTCTTGTACGGGGCGCCCGCGTAGTCGTACAGGTAGGGCACGTTGATCGACGGCTCGTTGTCCAGCTCGGACTTGTCCCCGCCGCCGCCGGTGAACACCCAGCCGCCGTCACTGCCGTGGAAGAAGGAGTCGAGCCTGGCGAGCGCCTTGTCCTTGCCGCCCATCGCGGCGAACAGGCCGGCCGGGTTGTGCTGCACCATCCAGGTGTACTGGGCCGCAGTGCCCTCGACGAAGCCGTTGCCCGTCGACGGGGTGAACCCGGTGACCCAGCTGCCGTCGGCCTTGCGGTTGGCGATGTAGCCGCCGCTCTGATCGGCCGCGATGTTGAAGTTGTTCTGCCACCACTGGGCACGCTTGGCGAAAGCGGCGGCCGTGTCCTTCTCCCCTGCCGCGGTGGCGAGTTGGGACAGGGAGAAGTCCGCGCCGGACATCTCCAGCGTCTCGGCGGCGCCGCCCCACGCGTTCGACACGGACGGCATGTAGTGCAGCTTCAGGTACTTGTCGAGGGAGGGCCGTTGGCCGACGGAGAGCACCGGCTTTCCGGAGGAGGAGAGGTCCTGTCCGGTGGGGACCGTGGCGGCCTTGACGAGCGAGGCCAGGGCTCCGCGCAGGTCGAAGTCGGTGCCGCCGAAGGCACGGATGCCGGCCAGGGCGGTGGGCGAGGGGTCGCCGTTCATGACGTGCGTGCCGCTCGCGCCGTGCAGCCAGCGGTCCCAGACGCCGCCGTTCTGCCGGGCGAGCTCGTACAGCGACTGCGCGACGTCGGAGCCCGTGCGCGGGCTGAGCAGCGTCAGCAACTGCACCTGGTCCCGGTAGACGTCCCAGCCGGAGAAGGTGCCGTACTGCGCCTCGTGCCCGCGCGCGACCTTGTGCACCCTGCCGTCGCTGCCGCTGTATCTGCGGTCGACGTCGCTGATGACGTTGGGGTGCATCATGGCGTGGTACAGCGCGGTGTAGAAGGTGGTGCGCCCGGCGTCGGTGCCGCCGCCGACCCGGATGGCGCCGAGGCGTTCGCGCCAGGCCCGGTGGGCGGCGTCCCGCACCGCCTCGAAGGAGCGGTGCGGCGGGTTCTCGGCCGCGAGGTTGGCGGCGGCGCCGGCCTGACTGACGTAGGAGATGCCGACCTTGACGTTCACGGGACCGGAGCCGGGCTCGAACTCGACGTAGCCGCCGGCGCCCTTGCCCGCGACGGGCCGCCCGCCGCTGGAGAAGCCGCCGGTGCCGCCGCTCGCCGTCGTCGCCCCCGGACTCAGCCTGTCGTCCTGCCAGGTGCCGGTGGCTTTGAAGGCGCGGTCGAAGCGGGCGGTGAAGTAGAGGGTGTAGTAGGGGCGTTGGCCCTCGGGGTCCAGATAACCGCAGAAGTCGCCGGAGGTGACGGAGCCGGTGACGGTACGGGTCTTCGGATCGATGTGCACCGACGAATCGGTGGAGCCCACCTCGGAGTTGGCGGTGCGGATGAGCAGGGAGGCGGGCTTGTCCGGCGGAAAGGTGAAGCGGCCCGAACCCGTCCGGGGCGTCGCCGTGAGGTCGGCGGTGACCCCGGACGCGAGCCCCACCTTGTAGTGGCCGGGCTCCGCCGTCTCGTCGGAGTGGCTGAAGCCGGACGCGTAGACGGCGTCCTTGGTGTCGCTCGCGGGCGAGGAGGTCACCTCGCCCGCGTACGGGAAGAACGGGACGTCCCCGCTGCCGCCCGCGCAGCCGGTGCCGGACATGTGGGTGAGGCTGAAGCCGCGGATGCGGGTGGCGTCGTACTGGTAACCGCCGGGCGCGGCGGTTCTGGTCGCGTCGCCTCTGGTGTTCTCCGGGCTCCAGGAGAGCATGCCGAACGGCGTGACGGCGCCCGGGAAGACGTTGCCGCCGTTCCGGGTGCCGATGAGCGGATCGACGTACGTGGCCGGGTCCTTGACCAGGTCCGGTGGTGCGGTCGTCGCCGCGAGGGCTGGGGTGGCTCCACCGACCGCGAGCACCGCGGCCAGCAGCAATGACGTAGGACGGAAACGCATGGGGCGGCCCCTCCTCCTTCGGACGGGTCGCGCACCACAGGTCGCACAAGCCGCAGGGACAGTAGCGTGCGCCACGCGTACCACGGAAGAGCGCGTCCGGGCAGAAGGGCTCGCAGGACGGCCGCCCGGACGGGCCGATTTGTCAACTGGCTTGACATCGTTGTCCGTTGAAGAGGTAAAGTTACGTACAGACCATCAGACAACGTTGTCGCGTCGCAGCGCCGTCACAAGCCAGCACCATCCGGAACAGGTACTCCCCCGGCCTGCCCGGCTCGCGGACCCGGTGGCCCGTCCTAGCCCACCGGGTCCGCCCTGAGCGGAGAAGTGCGCCTGGTCCGGCGCGCGCGTCTAGCCGACCTGGCAGGGCAGGCCGGTCGCCGTGTCACCGCCGTCGCCCTTGACCACGTATCCGAAGGTCGTGCTCTTCCCCGGATCCAGCGAACCGTTCCAGTCGGCGTTGTGGACCATCACGTCCTGGCCGGTGTAGGTCGCGTTGCCGTTCCAGAGGCTGTCGACCTGCTGCCCCGCGGGCAGCGTCCAGTCGACCATCCAGCCCAGCATCGGGACGTCGCCGGTGTTGGTGACGGTCACCTCGGACTGGTACCCGTCGCTCCAACTCCCGGTCGTCCTGCGGGTGGCCTCGCACTTGCCCGGTACGGGATCGGTCGGGTTGCCCGGGTCGTGGATGCCCGTGACCTCGCCGTTGCCGCCGTCGAAGACGACGTCCGAGCAGGAGTAGAAGGTCTCGGCGCTGTCCGAGCGCTGCCAGACCATGTAGATGACGTGGCGCCCGGACTTGTTCGCGGGGAGCTTGCCGGTCCATGAGTAGTTGGCCTCGACCGTGCCCGGGGTGCCGTTGAGCGGCGGGTGGTCCACCGTGAGGAACGGGGTGTCCTCCATGGCGTCCCAGGTCAGCGGCCTGGCCGGGTCGAAGCCGTCCTTGGTGATGTAGACGTGGAACCAACCCGGGTGCGCGGCCCAGGCGTTGTAGGAGAAGTCGACGGTCGCGCCCGAGGTGAGGTGGGTCAACGGCCAGTCGTCGCGGGGGAGGTCGAAGCCCGCGAAGTTGGGGTTGCCGCCGCTGCACAGCTCCCCGTCCGGGACGAAGCCACGGGTGCGGCCGGCTCCGTCGGAGCGCAGCACGGAGAACCAGTTGTAGAACGGCGTGGTGCCGCCGACCTGTTGAGCCGCCTTGCAGGCCGGATTGACGGGCTTGATCTCCCCGGTGTCGGTGATCCCGTCCTGCCGGCACAGGAAGGTGCGGCTGCCGGGCTTCATGGGCGTCCCGTGCGCCTCCGCGCTGCCGCTCGCGGTGACGACGAGGGCGAAGGCGGGGAGGGTGGCGAGGAGGGAGACGAGGATGAGAAAGAGAGCGCGGGTGGTTGATCGACCCGCGGAGTGGTGCCGTTGCATTGCGCTTGTCAGGGTCATGTCAGCTTCTCCTCTCAGGAGTACGGCTGCGGGAAGGTGCACGGAGGGGAGAGCGGGGCGGGGGCGGCCGGGGGCGGCAGGTTCCGGTCCGACGCCCCCCGCTATGGGAGCGCTCCCACCCCGCTCGTGGGGAAAGTAGCGCCGCTTGGGCCGGTTGTAAACGGGAGGCGCACCGGCTGCGGGAAGTCCGCGCGGCGCGACGCGCGTCCATCGTGCGCCGTGGCATCGCCACTTCGGGTGGCGGTACCTTCGTACGTACGATCACGCCGCGTATCGGCGTCCACGGGAGCAGTGATGACCACACCCCGGCAGGGACCCGCCACTGAGGACACCTGGATGTTCCCGACCACAACACCAACAAGCCGGGTGTGATCGTCTTCGCGCCTGGGAAGCTGGACTTCCTGGAGCTGGAATGCGCTCCGGTGGAACAGCTGGTCGGCGCGCCTGGCAGCACCACACGGCAAGGGCCGCGCCCCCGGCGAACCGGGAACGCGGCCCTCAACTTCCCTGCGGCGCCGCTTACTTGCGGATCAGCGAGCGCAGCACGTACTGCATGATGCCGCCGTTGCGGTAGTAGTCGGCCTCGCCGGGGGTGTCGATGCGGACGACCGCGTCGAACTCGACACCGGTGTCGGTGGTGACCTTGACCGTGCGCGGCGTGGTGCCGTTGTTGAGCTCCTCGACGCCGGTGAAGGAGAAGGTCTCCTCGCCGGTCAGGCCGAGGGACTCGGCGGTCCGGCCCTCCGGGAACTGCAGCGGCAGGACGCCCATGCCGATGAGGTTCGAGCGGTGGATGCGCTCGTACGACTCGGCGATGACGGCCTTGACGCCCAGGAGCGCGGTGCCCTTGGCCGCCCAGTCGCGGGACGAACCGGAGCCGTACTCCTTGCCGGCCAGGACGACCAGCGGGATGCCCTGCTCGATGTAGTTGCGCGAGGCGTCGTAGATGAAGGAGACGGGGGCGTCGTCCTTCGTGAAGTCGCGGGTGTAGCCGCCCTCGGTGCCCGGCGCGATCTGGTTGCGCAGGCGGATGTTGGCGAACGTGCCGCGGATCATGACCTCGTGGTTGCCGCGGCGGGAGCCGTAGCTGTTGAAGTCGCGGCGCTCTACGCCGTGCTCCGTGAGGTACTTGCCGGCCGGGGTGTCGGCCTTGATGGCGCCGGCCGGGGAGATGTGGTCGGTGGTGACCGAGTCGCCCAGCTTGGCCAGGACGCGGGCGCCGGAGATGTCGGAGACCGGCTCCGGGTCCATCCTCATGCCCTCGAAGTACGGGGGCTTGCGGACGTAGGTCGACTCGCTGTCCCACTCGAAGGTGTTGCCGGTCGGGATCGGCAGCGCCTGCCACTGGGCGTCGCCCGCGAAGACGTCGGCGTAGGACTTGTTGAACATGTCCTCGCCGATGGCGTTCGCCACGACGTCGTTGACCTCGGCCTCGGAGGGCCAGATGTCCTTCAGGTAGACCGGGTTGCCGTCCTGGTCGGCGCCGAGGGCGTCGCGCGTGATGTCCACCTTCATGGACCCCGCGAGGGCGTACGCGACGACCAGCGGCGGCGAGGCCAGGTAGTTCATCTTGACGTCGGGGTTGATCCGGCCCTCGAAGTTCCGGTTGCCGGAGAGAACCGAAGTCACCGCGAGGTCGTGGTCGTTGACGGCCTTGGAGACCTCTTCCGGCAGCGGGCCGGAGTTGCCGATGCAGGTGGTGCAGCCGTAGCCGACCAGGTTGAAGCCGACCTTGTCCAGGTACGGCGTCAGGCCCGACTTGTCGAAGTAGTCGGTGACGACCTTGGAGCCCGGGGCGAGCGTGGTCTTGACCCACGGCTTGCGGGTCAGGCCCTTCTCGACCGCCTTCTTCGCCACGAGCGCGGCGGCGACCATGACGTACGGGTTCGAGGTGTTGGTGCAGGAGGTGATGGCCGCGACGGTGACCGCGCCGTGGTCGATCGTGTAGGTCGAGCCGTCGGGGGCGGTGACCTGGACCGGGTTGCTCGGCACGCCGTTGGAGGAGGCCGGGGCGTCGGAGGCCGGGAAGGACTCCTTGCCAGCCTCGTCGTCGTCGGCGACGTAGTTGCGCACGTCGCTCTTGAACTGCTCGGCGGCGTTGGCGAGGACGATGCGGTCCTGCGGGCGCTTGGGGCCGGCGATGGAGGGGACGACCGTGGAGAGGTCCAGCTCGAGCTTCTCGGAGAAGTCGGGCTCGGCCTTCGGGTCCAGCCAGAGGCCCTGCTCCTTGGCGTACGCCTCGACGAGCGCGACCTGCTGGTCGCTGCGGCCGGTCAGGCGCATGTAGTTCAGGGTCTCGTCGTCGATCGGGAAGATCGCGGCGGTGGAGCCGAACTCCGGCGACATGTTGCCGATGGTGGCGCGGTTGGCGAGGCTCGTGGCCGCGACACCCTCGCCGTAGAACTCGACGAACTTGCCGACGACGCCGTGCTTGCGCAGCATCTCGGTGATGGTGAGCACCAGGTCGGTGGCGGTGGTGCCCGGCTTGAGCTCACCCGTCAGCTTGAAGCCGACGACGCGCGGGATGAGCATCGAGACCGGCTGGCCGAGCATCGCGGCCTCGGCCTCGATGCCGCCGACGCCCCAGCCCAGGACGCCCAGGCCGTTGACCATCGTGGTGTGCGAGTCGGTGCCGACCAGGGTGTCGGGGTAGGCCTTGCCGTCACGGACCATGACGACGCGGGCCAGCTTCTCGATGTTGACCTGGTGCACGATGCCGGTGCCGGGCGGGACGACCTTGAACTCGTCGAAGGCGGTCTGGCCCCAGCGCAGGAACTGGTAGCGCTCCTTGTTGCGGCCGTACTCCAGCTCGACGTTCTGCTTGAAGGCGTCGTTGGTGCCGAACTTGTCGGCGATGACGGAGTGGTCGATGACCAGCTCGGCCGGGGCGAGCGGGTTGATCTTGTCCGCGTCGCCGCCGAGCTCCTTGACGGCCTCGCGCATGGTGGCGAGGTCGACGACGCAGGGCACGCCGGTGAAGTCCTGCATGATCACGCGGGCCGGCGTGAACTGGATCTCCCGGCTGGGCTGGGCCTGCGAGTCCCAGCCGCCGAGGGCACGGATGTGGTCGGCGGTGATGTTCGCGCCGTCCTCGGTGCGGAGCAGGTTCTCCAGCAGGACCTTGAGGCTGTACGGAAGGCGAGCCGAGCCTTCCACCTTGTCCAGCCGGAAGATCTCGTACGACTCGTCGCCCACCTGCAGCGTGCTGCGGGCGTCGAAGCTGTTCGCCGACACGACAGTCTCCTTCATTGATGTGCGCGTACTCACCACGATCCTGCCGCCACGGCAACTCGGCCGATCCACTAAGGTAAGGCTAAATTAGGTAACCCTTACCAGGCTGGCGACTGCGGTGCTCCTGGGCAGATATCTCGATGTCGAGATAACTCTAGTACATGGCCGTCGACTGGTCATGTCCGGACCGGCCCCGGCATGCCGACATTCGGTGGCGTTGGCCACACACGGACAGGCACGGCGACGCCACCCGGGCCCACATCAGTACGCGCACACGGGGTATCCGAGCTGAGCGACCATCAGTCCCGATACCGAAGGAGGCGGTCATGCCGCTCACGTTCCGCAAGAGCTTCCGGATCCTGCCCGGGGTGCGGCTGAACATCAACCGGCATTCCTGGTCCATCACCACCGGCGGCAAGAACGGCCCGCGGCATACGCACAGCAGCACGGGACGTCGTACGACATCGATGGATTTGCCCGGACCTTTCGGATGGAGGCACACCCGTACCGAGAAGCGCCGTTGACGGCCTGTCACCCGAACGGACCCCCCAACGGGCTCCATCTCATATCTGAGATAGCCTCAGCCTCATGGCAGACGACTACCTCGTACGCATCGGCAGGCTCATCCGTGACGCCCGGCAACACCGTGGCTGGACACAGGCGCAGCTCGCGGAAGCGCTCGGCACCAGCCAGAGCGCCGTCAACCGCATCGAGCGCGGCAACCAGAACATCAGCCTTGAGATGATCGCTCGAATCGGTGAAGCCCTGGACAGCGAAATCGTGTCGCTGGGCTACGCGGGCCCGATGCATCTGCGCGTGGTCGGCGGCCGTCGGCTCTCCGGCGCCATCGACGTCAAGACGAGCAAGAACGCCTGCGTCGCGCTGCTGTGCGCGTCCCTGCTCAACAAGGGACGCACGGTGCTGCGCAGGGTCGCGCGGATCGAGGAGGTGTACCGCCTGCTCGAGGTGCTGGGCTCCATCGGCGTGCGCACCCGCTGGGTCAACGACGGCGTGGACCTGGAGATCGTGCCGCCCGCCGAGCTGAACATGGCGGCGATCGACGGCGACGCGGCCGTGCGGACGCGGTCCATCATCATGTTCTTCGGCCCGCTGCTGCACCGTATGGACCGCTTCAAGCTGCCGTACGCGGGCGGCTGCGACCTGGGTACGCGGACCATCGAGCCGCACATGATCGCGCTGCGCCGGTTCGGGCTGGACATCACCGCCACCGAGGGTCAGTACCACGCCCAGGTGGATCAGGCGATCCGGCCCGACCGGCCGATCGTGCTGACGGAGCGCGGGGACACCGTCACCGAGAACGCGCTGCTCGCCGCGGCCCGTTCCGACGGAGTCACCGTCATCCGCAACGCCTCGTCCAACTACATGGTCCAGGATCTGTGCTTCTTCCTGGAGACGCTCGGCGTGCGGGTCGAGGGAATCGGTACCACCACGCTCACCGTGCACGGCGTCCCGGACATCGACGTCGACGTCGACTACTCCCCCTCCGAGGACCCGGTCGAGGCGATGAGCCTGCTCGCCGCCGCCGTGGTGACGGAGTCGGAGCTGACGGTGCGCCGGGTGCCCATCGAGTTCCTGGAGATCGAGCTCGCGGTCCTGGAGGAGATGGGGCTCGACCACGACCGCTCGCCGGAGTACTACGCGGACAACGGCCGTACCCGGCTGATCGACCTGACGGTCCGTCCCTCCAAGCTCGAGGCCCCGATCGACAAGATCCACCCCATGCCCTTCCCGGGCCTGAACATCGACAACGTCCCGTTCTTCGCGGCCATCGCCGCCGTCGCGCAGGGCCAGACGCTGATCCACGACTGGGTCTACGACAACCGCGCCATCTACCTGACGGACCTCAACCGCCTCGGCGGCCGCCTCCAGCTCCTCGACCCGCACCGGGTCCTGGTGGAGGGCCCGACCCGCTGGCGCGCCGCCGAGATGATGTGCCCGCCGGCCCTGCGGCCCGCCGTGGTCGTCCTGCTGGCGATGATGGCGGCCGACGGCACGTCCGTGCTGCGGAACGTGTACGTCATCAACCGGGGTTACGAGGACCTGGCCGAGCGGTTGAACTCCGTGGGGGCGCAGATCGAGATCTTCCGGGACATCTGATGTGCGAACGCCGCCGCACCGAAGAGGTGCGGCGGCGTCTGTGCGGCTGCGGGCCGTTCAACGCGTCGGTCCGCCGGCCGGTATCGGCTTCGGTACCGATGCCGCACGCTCGGCACCGTGGCGCGAGCCCCGCGCGGTGACCGCGGCCAGGAGCAGGACGGCCAGCCCGCAGCCGGTGATGATCCACCAGGGCGCGGGGCGGGCCCCGGCGGCGATCGCGGCTCCTGTGACCGCGATGCCCAGGGAGGAGCCGACCTGGCGGCTGGTCGCGGCGACCGCGGCGGCGACCCCGGCCTGGGCCCGCGGCAGACCGGCGACGGCCGTGTCGGTGATCGGCGCGTTGACGAAACCGAACCCCAGGCCGAACAGGGCGTAGGCGAGGGACAGCAGGATGTACGAGGGGTGCGCGGAGCGGGTCACGAGGACGGCCAGCGCTCCGCTCGCGGTGATGCCCGCCCCCGCGAGGAGGAGCGGGATGCGCGGACCGCGGCTGCCCACGATCCGTCCGGACAGCGGCGGGCAGATCAGCGACAGTACGGCCATGGGGAGCAGATGCAGGCCGGTGGCCAGAGCGCTCAGACCCAACTCACGTTGCAGATAGAGCGTGTTGGCGAACAGGAAGCCGCCCAGTGCCGCGAAGGAGAAGACCGCCGTCGCCGTGGCCCCACTGAAGGACGCGCCGCGGAAGAGGCGCGGGTCGACGAGCGGCTCGGTGCGACGGTTCTCGTACGGGACGAAGCAGGCCAGCGCGCCCGCCGCGGCGATCAGGCAGGCCACGATCGGCGGTGCGGTCCAGCCCTCGCCGGGGGCCTCGATGATGGCGTACGTCAGGCTGCCGAGCAGGGTGATGACCAGCAGCTGGCCCACCGGGTCGGGTCTGCGGGCCCGGGGGGCGCGGGACTCGGGGACGTACAGCGCGGCAAGGGCGAGGGCGGCCAGGCCGATCGGGACGTTCAGCCAGAACACCGAGCGCCAGCCCGCCGACTCGACGAGGACACCGCCGAGGATCGGTCCCGCCGCCATGCTGATCCCGACCACTCCGCCCCACACGCCGATCGCCCGCGCCCGTGCCCGCGGTTCCGTGAACGTGTTGGCGAGGACGGCCATCGCGACCGGGGTGAGCATGCAGCCGCCGAGTGCCTGCACCACCCGGAAGGCCACCAGCCATCCCAGCGTCGGCGCGAGGCTGCACAGCGCGGACCCGGCGGTGAACAGCACCAGACCGAGCTGGAAGACGCGCCGCCGTCCGACGCGGTCGGCCGTGGAGCCGGCCAGGGTCAGCAGCGAGGCGAGCACGATGGTGTAGGCGTCGAGGGTCCACTGCAGGCCCGAGACCGAGGAGCCGAGGTCGTCCTGCATCGACGGCAGCGCGACATTCAGGATGGTGGCGTCGAGGCTGACGAGCAGGACGCTCATGCAGCAGATGGCCAGGACGAGCGACTGCCGCCGCCTGCCGCCGGGTTCGGACACGAGGAGGTCCCTGTGTGGCCGGCCGGCGTTCAGTGGGCCGGCCGATGTGTGGCGTGGGCGTCCGCGAAGTCCCAGAGCACGGGCAGGAATTCGGCCGGTGTCTCGACCTGCGGCATGTGGCCGGTGCCGGGCAGCAGCTCGAACCGGGCGTCCGGGACGGCCGCGGCGTACGCCCGCCCGTAGTCGGCGTCGACGACCTGGTCGCTCTCGCCCCACGCGACGAGCGTCGGGTGCGCGACCTTGGCCAGGCGTTCGCGCAGAGTCGGGTCGGCCATGGCGTGCGGGCCCGAATAGACCACCAGCGCGGCCCGGTTGGTGACCATGACGGCGCGCTGCTCCTCGGACAGCGCGCTCGGGTCGAAGCGGAACTTCGACGGATCGTGGAAGGAGAGCCGGGCCAGTTCGACGGGCGTCAGGGGGAACGTGTCGGCGACGGAATGGCCAGGGACCTCGATGCCGACGGCGTTGACGAGGACGACACTGCTGATCCGGTCACTGCCGAGTGCGGCCAGTTCGGCGGCGATCCAGCCGCCGATGGAGTTGCCCACGACGGTGACGTCCTCCAGGCCGAGGGTGTCGAGCAGTCGCAGGTAGAGCTGGGCGAGGGTGGGGACGTCCGTCAGCCAGGCGGGGCGGTCGGTGCCGCCGAAGCCGGGGTGGACCGGGGTGACGACCCTGGCCGGCCGCTGCTCGGCGAGGAGTCCGGCGAAGGGGGCGACGGTCTGCGGGCCGCCACCGCCGTGCAGGAGCAGGAAGGGGTGGCCCTCGCCCTGCGGCCTGCCCTTGACGTCGAAGGTGAGGTCCACGTCGCCCTGGTCGAGTGTGAGCGTGCGAGTGCTGGTGCCGGTCATGGAGGTGCTCCTTGAGTGGACGGTCGTGTACGGGGGGCGTGCGGCGGGCGTCACGCGAAGTCGGTGGCCGGAACCGTGGCGTACCGGCTCATCACCTCGATGGTCGACTCCGGGGTCATCTCCCGGCCGCCCGCGATCATGTCCCGCAGGTCGCGGAAGTACTGCACGTACAGGTCGGGCGTGAAGGTGTTGAGCATCACCGCCGGTTCGTCGCCGTGGTTGGCGAAGGTGTGCGGGGCGCCGGGCGGGATCATCGCGAGGGTGCCGGCCGGGGCGGCGTGGGTGGTCTCCCCGATGGTGAAGTGCACGGTGCCGGAGACGACGTAGAAGCCCTCGTCGTGCTGGGCGTGCCGGTGCTGGGGCGGGCCCTGGGTGTGCGGGGCGATGGTGATCTCGCCGATGCCGAGGCGGTGGCCGGTGGTGCTGCCGTCCTCGAGGATGCGGATCCGTGCCGGACCGAGCTGGATGCTTTCGCCGTCGTCCGGCCCGACCAGGGAAACGTCGTTCACTGTCTTCTTCTCCTCTGCCGCCGATGGTTCATGAGGGCTCGCTCTCACGAAGAGGACAGTAGAAGATGAACTCTCGTCATGCAAGTGCACTCTCACGACGGGAGCGGACAGTGATAAGCTGGCGGGCGGACCGACCAGCGGGAATGAGGACGTGCCGATGGCGACAGAGACCGGACCAGGCATGAACACCGGGCGCAGCAACCAGAAGCTGCGCACGCGCACTGCGATCGTCGACGCCGCTCGCGAGCTGATCGGCACCGGCGGCGAGGTGACCATGCCCACGATCGCCCGTGCGGCCCTGGTGTCGGAGGCCACCGCCTACCGGTACTTCCCCGATCTCCCGTCGCTGATCAGTGAGGCGCTGGCCGGCGTCTGGCCGCCTCCCGCCGAGGCGCTCGCGCCGGTCGCGGAGTCGGCCGACCCCGTCGAACGCATCGCCTTCGCCTGCGAGTTCCTGCTCCGCGGCATCCTCGCCCGCCAGGGGTCGGTGCGTGCGATGATCTCGGCCACCATCACCCGGCCCGAGACGGTGACGACCCGCCCCGGCATCCGCTTCGGCCTCATCGACCACGCCCTCGCACCCCTGGAAGGCACGCTGGGGGCGACGGATCCGCAGGCTTTCGCCCAGCTCAAGCTGGATCTCGCCGTGGTCGTCGGCGCGGAGGCGCTCTTCACACTCACCGACCTGTGCGGACTCGATGCCGACCAGGCGGTCGCGAGCGCCGTACGGACGGCGAGGACGCTGACGGAAGCGGCGGTGCGCGCCATCCCGTAGCGGACGGCCTCGAGCCATCGGACACCTCTTTTTGTTCTACAGAACCTTGACGCCCTGCCGCACTCCTGTAGACCATCGAGACATCGGTACCCGCACCGGCGCGAGGAGGCGCTCGGCATGGTGGAGGTGTCCTTCGACCGGAGCCCGGAGACGTACCGGCACTGGAGGCTGCGTACGGACGGGCCGGTCGCCTGGCTGGAGCTGGACGTCGACGAGCAGGGCGGACTGGTGCCGGGCTACGAGCTCAAGCTCAACTCGTACGACCTCGGTGTGGACATCGAGCTGTACGACGCGCTTCAGCGGCTGCGGTTCGAGCACCCCGAGGTGCGGGCCGTGGTGCTGACCAGCGCCAAGGAGAAGGTCTTCTGCGCGGGCGCGAACATCAGGATGCTCGCGGGCTCCCCGCACGAGTGGAAGGTCAACTTCTGCAAGTTCACCAACGAGACCCGCAACGCCATGGAGGACGCCTCCGCGCACTCGGGGCTCACCTTCATCGCCGCGGTCAACGGCTCCTGCGCGGGCGGCGGTTACGAACTGGCGCTCGCCTGCGACCGCATCCTGCTGATCGACGACAACTCCTCGGCGGTCGCCCTGCCCGAGGTGCCGCTGCTGGGCGTGCTGCCCGGCACCGGCGGGCTGACCCGGCTGACGGACAAGCGCCGGGTGCGCAAGGACCTGGCCGACGTCTTCGCCACCCGCAGCGACGGCGTACGGGGCAAGACGGCCGTCGACTGGCGGCTGGTGGACGAGGTCGTGCCGCGGCGGGAGTTCCGGGCGATCGTGGAGCAGCGGGCACGGGAGGCGGCGGCGCGCCATCCCCGCCCCGGGGACGTTCAGGGCATCCGACTCGGGCCGCTGCAGAGGGAGGTGACCGGCAAAGGGATCTTCTACCGGTATGTGCGCGCCGAGTTCGACCGCCCGGGCGGTCTCGTCCGGATCACCGTACGCGGGCCCGGTGACGAGGACGGCTGGCTGCTCGCCCTCACCCGTGAACTGGACGACCTGATCCTGCGGCTGCGGACGAACGAGCCCGAGCTGGGCACCTGGGTGCTGCGCACCGAGGGCGACCCGGAACGCGTACTCACCCACGAGCGGCGGTACTTGGGCGCGCCGGACGACTGGCTGGGGAACGAGGTCCTGCACTACTGGAAGCGCACCCTGAAGCGGCTCGACGTCACCAGCCGCAGCCTCGTCGCGCTGATCGAGCCGGGCGGCTGCTTCGCGGGCCTGCTGCTGGAGCTCGCCCTCGCCTGCGATGTGCAGTACATGCTGGACGGGCCGCCGATCGAGGACCCGGACAGCGAGGAGCGGGCTCAACTCGTCGTCTCGGAGGCCAACTTCGGCGTCTTCCCGATGAGCAACGGGCTGTCGCGTCTGCAGTCTCGTTTCTACGGCCGGGACGACCATCTCGACTGGCTGCGCCGGGAGGCGGGCCACCCGCTGACCGCCGCCCGGGCCCGTGAGCTGGGGCTCGTCACCGACGCGCCCGACGACCTCGACTGGGAGGACGAGATCCGTCTCGTCCTGGAGAACCGGGCCGCGCTGAGCCCGGACGCGCTGACCGGGATGGAGGCCAACCACCGGTTCGTCGGCCCGGAGACCATGGAGTCCAAGATCTTCGGCCGCCTCAGCGCCTGGCAGAACTGGATCTTCGTACGCCCCAACGCCTCAGGTCCAGAAGGCGCGTTGCGCCGCTACGGCACCGGGCAGCGGGCGGTCTACGACCGGAAGCGAGTGTGACCCGATGTCCACGGCCATCGACTACGACTCCAAGATCCCCAACAATGTCGGCCTCGCCGACGACCGGCGGCTGCAACGGGCGCTGGAGGGCTGGCAGCCCAAGTTCCTCGGCTGGTGGGGCGAGATGGGCCCGTCGCTGGAGAACCACGGCGTCTATCTGCGTACGGCGGTGTCGGTGGGCCGCGACGGCTGGGCGCACTTCGGCCATGTCAACGTGCCCGACTACCGCTGGGGCATCTTCCTCGCCGAGCCCACCCCGGACCGCCGGGTCGCCTTCGGCGAGCACAAGGGCGAGCCGGTCTGGCAGCAGGTGCCCGGCGAGTACCGCGCCGATCTGCAACGCCTGATCGTCATCCAGGGCGACACCGAGCCGGCCTCGGTCGAGCAGCAGCGCCTGCTCGGGCTGAGCGCGCCGAGCCTGTACGACCTGCGCAACCTCTTCCAGGTCAACGTGGAGGAGGGGCGGCACCTGTGGGCGATGGTCTACCTCCTGCACGCCTACTTCGGCCGCGAAGGGCGCGAGGAGGCCGAGGCGCTGCTGTACCGCAACTCGGGCAGCCCCGACTCGCCGCGCATCCTGGGCGCGTTCAACGAGGAGACCGCCGACTGGCTGGCCTTCTTCATGTTCACGTACTTCACCGACCGGGACGGCAAGTACCAGCTGGGCTCGCTCAAGGAGAGCGCCTTCGACCCGCTGTCGCGGACCTGCGTCTTCATGCTGAAGGAGGAGGCGCACCACATGATGGTCGGCACCACGGGTGTCGACCGGGTGGTGACGCGGAGCGCCCAACTGGTGCGCGAGCACGACACGCTGGACATCGCGGCCTGCGGCGGCATCCCGCTCGACATCGTCCAGAAGTACATCAACTTCCACTACACGGTCTCCCTGGACCTGTTCGGCAGCGAGACCTCCACCAACGCGGCCAACTACTACACCGCGGGCCTCAAGGGCCGGTGGCAGGAGGAGCGGCGGGGCGACGACCACCGGCTCACCGAGGACGGCGTACGGCTGGACAAGCCGGCCGGGGACGGGAGTTGGGGCGTGGACGAGGTTCCCGCGCTGCTCGCGCTCAACCTCGACCTGCGCGACGAGTACATCGCCGACTGCAGGACCGGCGTCAAGCGCTGGAACCGCATCCTCGACGAACACTGTGTCGACTTCCGGCTGACGCTCCCGCACCCCGGCTTCAACCGCCACGTCGGCCTCGCCTCCGGCCATCACGTCACGCCCGACGGCACGATCGTCGACGAGGAGACCTGGGAGGCGAGCCGCGGGCACTGGCTGCCGACGGCCGAAGACCTGGCTTTCGTACGGTCGTTGATGCAGCCGGTGTACGAGCGCGGGAGGATCGCGAGCTGGGTGGCACCGCCGGTCAACGGAATCAACGGCAAACCCTTCGACTACGAGTACGTCCGACTGGTGTGAGGCGGCCGTCATGCCCGAGCTGTTCAACGCGGCGCAGTGGCTGGTCGACCGGCAGGTGGCGGACGGCAACGGCGCTCGCACGGCCGTCGTGACGCCCACCCGGTCCCTGACCTACGAGGAGCTGTCCGGCGAGGTCCGCCGGGTGGCGGCCGGGCTGCGGGCCCTCGGGGTGCGGCCCGAGGAGCGCGTCCTGTTCTGCATGGCGGACGACGTCGAGCTGTTCACCGGCATCCTCGCCGCCTTCCGCGTCGGCGCGGTGGCCGTGCCCGCCTCGACCATGCTCACCGGGCCGGAACTGGGCAGCCTGATCGCGGACTGCCGTACGCGGGTGGTGCTGGGATCGGCCGAGTTCGCGCCCCTGGTGCGGGCGGCCGTACAGGAGGCTCCGGAGGTCGAGCACGTCGTGCTGGGCGAGGAGTGGCAGCGGCTGCGGGCCGCCGGCACGGACGAGGGGCCGTATCCCACCTGGCCGGACTCCCCCGCCCTGTGGCTCTACACGTCCGGTACGACGGGCACGCCCAAGGCGGCGATGCACCGGCACGACGGCATCAGGCTCGTCGCGGAGAACTACGGGCGGCAGGTGCTCGGCATCGGCCCCGGGGACCGCTGCCTGTCGGTGGCGAAGCTGTTCTTCGCCTACGGCCTCGGCAACTCGATGTTCTTCCCGCTGTCGGCCGGCGCCACGGCGCTGCTGGAGCCGGCCCGGCCCTCGCCCGCGCTGTTCGCCAAACGGGCGGCGGCCGACCGGGCCACGGTCCTGTACGGGGTGCCCGGTTTCCTCGGGGCGCTGCTGGCGAGCCTCGACATCCCCGACGACGCCTTCGGGACCGTACGCGTGGGCGTCTCGGCCGGTGAGGCGCTGCCCGCGCGGATCTACCAGGGGATGCGGGAGCGGTTCGGCGTCGAGGTGCTCGACGGGATCGGGTCGACCGAGATGCTGCACATCTTCATCTCCAACCGGCGGGGACGGGTCCACCCCGGTTCCTCCGGCGAGCCTGTTCCGGGGTACGCCGTGGAGCTGCGGGACGCGGAGGGCCGGGTGGTGGCCGGCGAGGGCGTGCCCGGCGAGCTGTACGTGCGCGGGGCGTCGGCCGCCACCGGGTACTGGTGCCGGGCCGCGACCACCCGTCAGGTCTTCCTCGGCGACCGGGTGCGCACCGGCGACACGTACGTACGCAACGGCGACGGCACGTACACCTGCATGGGCCGCACCAACGACCTGCTGAAGGCGGGCGGCATCTGGGTCTCGCCCGCCGAGGTCGAGGAGCGGCTGCTGGCCCATCCGGACGTGGCCGAGGTCGCCGTGGTGGGTGCGCGCGACGCGGACGGGCTGGACAAGCCCGTGGCGTGCGTGGTGCCGAGGGCCGGGCGCGAGGTCGACGCGCAGGCGCTGGTCGCCTGGTGCCGACAGGGCCTGGCGGCGTTCAAGCGGCCGCGCGCGGTCGTCGGCCTGACCGAGCTGCCGCGCACGCCGACGGGGAAGATCCGGCGCAACGTGCTGCGGGAGATGGTCCGCTCCGAGGAGGCGACGTGACCGGCGGTCCTCGGGGGCTTGGGCCCTAGCCGGCCGGGCCCGGGGGCGCTAGCCCTCCAGCTCCTCCCAGCGCCGCTGTGCCGCCGTGCTCCAGTCCGCGTGCCTGCTGTGGAAGAGGTCCGCAGCCCGCGCTCCGCTCCAGCCCGTGGGGAGGAGCTTCGCCGGGAGGCGTGGGTCCAGGAAGGGGAAGCGGCGCCATTCGTGGACCAGCCTGGTCAGGTCGTGCAGGACGGCGTCGCCGTCCGCCGGGTGCAGGCCCGTGAACTCGTCGATGAAGGACTCGTAGCGGTCCTCCACCTCGCTCAGGTCCCAGGCGCGGGCGACCATGGCCGGCTCGCTGCCCACGGCGCCGTAGGCCGCGGAGAAGGACATCGCGTCGTCGGCCAGGCCGAGTTCCTTCAGCACGGCGAGTGCCTCGGCCTCCCGGTCGGCGCGCGATGTGATCCACACGCCGGGCTCAGGGGAGCCGAAGCCGGCCCAGCTCAGCCGGGTGCGGACGCGGTGGCGCAGGTCGCGCTTGGACTCCGGCACCGAGACCAGGACCACCAGCCAGGTGCCGTCCCAGGAGCGCTCCTCGCGTCCGAAGTCGTAGATGCGCTGCGCGCCCTCGGTCAGCAGCCGGCGTCCCGGCGGGGTCAGCGCCCAGCGCACCCGGCGGCCCACCCGCTCCGAGGCCAGCCAGCCCTCCGCGGCGGTACGGGCCAGGGACTGGCGGGCCGACTTCTCCTCCACGCCGAACAGCGCGAGCGCCTCCACCAGAGCCGACGTCCACACGGGCCGGCCGCGCGGCAGGACGTACTCGCCGAGCATGGTCATCAGCAGCGAACGGGCGCTCGTGTCACCGACCTCCCGGCGCCTGCTGACCACCGGCCGCGCGGACGCGTCCTTCGCCATGCCCGTCACACCCCTCGCTGCCGGTGACCCGATGCCGTACTTGCACAATATCTTGTCGTCACGCGAGGGATAAGTAGATCGTCTTGGGCTCCGCCCGGTCCGTTCCGGACCTGCCGCGCGCCGCCGGCCTCCCGGTTCGGCGGCGCGACGGGACGGCTGTCAGACCTTGGTCAGGGTGACCTCGTGCCGCTCCACGGCGTGGAAGCGGGGCAGGGGCAGGATGCCCTGGAAGTGGAGCTCCGTGACCGTGGCCTCGACGCTGACCTTGCCCGGCTCGACCTCCGGGGACGGCACGCTGCTGTTCTCCCAGCGGTGCTTCGCACCGTCGCAGATGGCCATCGTGCCGCCGATGCCCTGGATCACGGTCGTGCTGCCCCCGGAGGAGGTCGTGGAACTTTTCCGGACGTTGGAACTGACGAAGGCCGGTCCGTCGCTGCCGACGCAGCGGTACGTGCCGGAGAGCGTGACGGTGCCGTCCTCGGCGATGTGGCCCGTCGGGTCGACGGTCACCGTCTCCTGCACGTCCGTGGCCCGCTGCGGGGCCGCGGTCGCCGGGGCGGCCGGAGCGGCGAGCAGGAACAGCGCGGCACCGGCGGCGAGGGCCAGGGCGGGACGCTTGGTCATGGGAAACCTCCTGTAGGTGGGGGCTTCCACTGGTACCCGGCGAGAACGCCGACGGCCGTGACCGTCACCCCTTCGGTGGCGAGTCCGCACCGACCGTCGTGGAACCGTCCGGGGGTTGTCCGCGTGTTGTCACGCTTCCCGGCGGCCCGTTCCGATGAGTTCACGAGGGGAGCATGGTCTGTCCATAGGGACCGGACGGACGGTCCCGACCGACGTGGAGGTGCGCCATGTGTTCCCACCAGTCCTCGTGCCCTTCCTTCGACGCCGGCGCCGCGCACGTCGTCGCCGCCCACCCCGAGCAGGGCTGGAGCCTGCTGTGCGACGGCGCGATCGTCTTCGACGACACCGGTGAGCTGACGTCCGACGGCCGGGCCGTCGCGCCGCACCGGGTGCCCGCGGAGCGGCTGACCATCGCCGCGTAGGACGGTCTACGGCAGCACGGCGAACCCGTCGAGCTCCACCATCGCCTGCTCGTCCCACAGGCGTACGACCCCGACGACGGCCATCGCCGGATAGTCACGGCCCGCCGACTCCCGCCAGATACGGCCCAGTTCGGGCGCGTGGGCGCGATAGGCGGCGACATCGGTGGCGTAGACGGTGACCCGGGCCAGATCGGCCGGGGTGCCGCCCGCCGCGCGCAGGGCCGTGAGCAGATTGGCCAGAGCCCGCGCGAACTGCTCGGGGAGGGTGTCGCCGACGACCTTGCCGTCGGCGTCGAGAGCGGTCTGGCCGGCCAGCAGGACTACGCGGGAGCCGGTGGCGACCACGGCGTGGGAGAAGCCCGTCGCCGGGGACAGGTCGGGCGGATTGACACGCTCGGTGCTCACTGCGATTCCTCCACTGTCTCCATGCCGGCGTACAACTCCTTGGCGATGATGCCGCGTTGGACCTCGCTCGCCCCCTCGTAGATGCGCGGGGCGCGCACCTCCCGGTACAGGTGCTCGAGCAGATGGCCGCGGCGCAGGGCGCGGGCGCCGTGCAACTGGACGGCCGTGTCGACGACATACTGCGCGGTCTCGGTGGCGAGCAGCTTCGCCATCGCCGCGCGCTTGGGGACGTCGGGGGCGCCTTCGTCGTACGCCGACGCCGCAGCGTGGACCATGAGGCGGGCGGCATCCGTGCGCAGCGCCATCTCCGCGACCTGGTGGGCGACGGCCTGCAGATCCTTCAACTTGCCGCCGAACGCGTCCCGTCGGGACGTGTGCGCGAGAGTCGCGTCCAGCGCCGCCTGCGCCATGCCGACCGCGAACGCGCCGACGCTGGGGCGGAACTGGTTCAGGGTTCCCATCGCGACCCGGAACCCGCGGTCCACCTCACCGAGGACGTCGTCCTCCGTGACGGGTACGGCGTCGAAGTCGAGGGCGCCGATGGGGTGCGGCGAGAGCATGTCGAGGGCCGTTCCGGTGAGCCCGGTCCGGTCGGCCGGGACGAGGAAGGCCGTCACGCCCCGTGCGCCCGCGCCGGGCGTGGTCCGGGCGAAGACGGTGTAGAAGTCGGCCTCGGGCGCGTTGGAGATCCAGCACTTCTCGCCGGTGAGCCGCCAGCCGGTACGGCCGTCGGCTTCGGCCGCGAGCGACCCACCGGACTCCGGCGCCTGCCCCGGCTCCGGCTCCGGCTCCGCGCGCAGCTCCAGCGCCGCCGCGTCCGAGCCCGCCCCCGGTTCCGTCAGCGCGAAGGCCGCCACCGCAGTGCCGTCGGCGACCTTCGGCAGCCAGCGGTCGCGCTGGGCCGGGGTGCCGCAGGCGTGCACCGGATGCGCGCCGAGGCCCTGCAGGGCGAGGGCGGTCTCGGCCTCCGTGCAGGCGTACGCCAGGGACTCCCGCATCAGGCAGAGGTCCAGGGCGCCCGAGGTGAACAGCCGCCCCAGGAGCCCGAGCCGGCCCAGTTCCGCGACGAGCGCGCGGTTGACGTGCCCCGGTTCGCCCTTCTCGGCGAGCGGGCGCAACTGCTCCGCGGCCAGGGTGCGCAGCTCGCCACACCAGGCGATCTGTTCCGGTTCGAGCGAGAATGCGGGCATTGCCGGTCCCCTCTCCTCAGCGCCTCCCCTGACCGTATCGCGTACCGTTGACTGTCGTCACCAACACGATACGCTCGAAGCGCGAGCCCACCACGACGGCCAGAACGGCAAGGGGGCGCACCGCCATGAACGTCTCGGCCCACGTCGACACCTTCGCGCGCGATCACCTCCCGCCGCGCGAGGACTGGCCCGAACTGTGCTTCGATCTGCCAGAGCTGCGTTACCCCGATCGGCTGAACTGTGCCGCCGAACTGCTGGACCACGCCGACCCCGCGCGCCCGGTGTTCCACACCCCCGCGGGCCCGTCCTGGACGTACGGCGAGCTCCGTGCCCGCGTCGACCGCATCGCGCACGTCCTCACCCGCGATCTCGGCGTCGTCCCCGGCAACCGCGTCCTGCTGCGCGGCCCGACCACGCCCTGGCTCGCGGCCTGCTGGCTGGCCGTACTGAAGGCGGGCGCGGTCGCGGTCACCGTGCTCGCCCAGCAGCGCCCGCACGAGCTGAGCACGGTGTGCGGGATCGCCGAGGTGCGGCACGCGCTGTGCGACATACGGGCCGTGGACGACCTGGCGAAGGCCGAGATACCCGGCCTGCGGATCACGACGTACGGCGGCGACGCCCCCGACGACCTGCTGCGCCGGCCGGCGCCCGACACCCCGTACCCGGCCGTCGACACCGCGGCCGACGACGTCGCGCTCATCGCGTTCACCTCGGGCACGACCGGCCGCCCCAAGGGCTGCATGCACTTCCACCGGGACGTGCTGGCGATCGCCGACACCTTCTCGCGGCATGTGCTCAAGCCCCGCGCGGACGACGTCTTCGCGGGCAGCCCGCCGCTCGGCTTCACCTTCGGGCTCGGCGGTCTCGTCATCTTCCCGATGCGCGCCGGCGCGAGTTCGCTCCTGCTCGAACAGGCCCATCCCAAGCAGCTGTTGGCGGCGATCTCCGAGCACCGGGTCTCCGTGGTGTTCACCGCGCCGACCGCCTACCGCGCGATGCTGGACGAGCTCGACACCCACGCCGTCGCGTCACTGCGCCGCTGCGTCTCGGCCGGCGAGAACCTGCCCGCCGCCACCTGGCAGGCCTGGTACGACCGGACCGGGCTGCGCATCATCAACGGCATAGGCGCCACCGAGCTGCTGCACATCTTCATCTCCGCGGCCGACGAGCACATCAGACCCGGGACGACGGGCACGGCCGTACCGGGCTGGCGGGCGCGGGTGCAGGACGAGGACGGCAACCCCGTGCCCGACGGCGAACCCGGACTGCTCGCCGTGCGCGGCCCCGTCGGCTGCCGCTACCTCACCGACCCGCGGCAGCACGTCTATGTGCGCGGCGGCTGGAACATCACCGGTGACACGTATGTCCGCGACGGCGACGGCTACTTCCGCTACGTCGCCCGCGCCGACGACATGATCATCTCGGCCGGGTACAACATCGCGGGACCGGAGGTCGAGGACGCGTTGCTGCGCCATCCGGACGTGGTGGAGGCGGCCGTCGTGGGGCGGCCCGACGAGGCGCGCGGGCAGGTGGTCGTGGCGTACGCCGTGCTCAAGGAGGGTGCCGAGCGGGACGTCGAAGCCCTGCGCGCCTTCGTCAAGTCCGAGCTGGCACCGTACAAATGCCCCCGCGAGATCGTCTTCCTGGACGCGCTGCCGCGCACCGCGACCGGCAAGCTCCAGCGCTTCCGGCTGCGCAGCGAACCGGAGGTCGAACGTGAAACCGATGGTGACCAGCACTGATGCCGACGACCTAAGATGATCAACGTGTCCGACCAGCATGCACCGCGGTCTCTCATCGTCACGCTCTACGGCGCCTACGGCCGTTTCGCCGAGGGCCCCGTGCCCGTGGCCGAACTGATCCGGCTGCTGGCCGCGGTCGGCGTGGACGCCCCCTCGGTCCGCTCGTCGGTGTCCCGGCTCAAACGCCGCGGGCTGCTGATGCCGGCCCGCACGGCCCAAGGTGCGGCCGGCTACGAACTCTCGCCGGACGCGCGCCAGTTGCTCGACGACGGCGACCGGCGGATCTACGCCACGACCCCACCCGAGGACGAGGGCTGGGTGCTCGCCGTGTTCTCCGTGCCCGAGTCGGAGCGGCAGAAGCGGCACGTGCTGCGGTCCCGGCTGGCCGGGCTCGGCTTCGGCACGGCGACGCCGGGGGTGTGGATCGCTCCCGCGGGGCTGTACGAGGAGACCCGGCACACGCTCCAGCGGCTGCGCCTCGACCCGTACGTCGACCTCTTCCGCGGCGAGCACCTCGGGTTCGCGGCGACCGCGGAGGCGGTGGCCCGCTGGTGGGACCTGGCCGCGATCGCCAAGGAGCACGAGGCGTTCCTCGACCGCCACGGACCCGTGCTCCAGGGATGGGAGCACCGGACGGACACCTCGCCGGAGGACGCGTACCGCGACTACCTGCTCGCCCTGGACTCCTGGCGCCATCTCCCCTACGTCGACCCGGGCCTGCCGGCCCGCCTCCTGCCCGAGGACTGGCCGGGGGTGCGCTCGGCGGCCGTCTTCCGGGGACTGCACGCGCGGCTCAGGGACGCGGGGGCCGAGTTCGCGGGCGTGTGATCCCAGACACAACGCGCGTCACTCACGGAACCCTCAGCTTCTTCTATCACTCTTCTCAAGGTTCTTACCTAGGGTCCCTCGGAGCCTCCCAAGGTAAGAAAAGAGGAAGTTGCGCATGACCACCAGGGCACGGGCTCAGGGAGCCACGGTCTGGCTCACCGGACTGCCGAGCGCGGGCAAGACGACGATCGCCCGCCACCTCGGGGAACGCCTGAGGGCCGAGGGACATCGTGTGGAAGTCCTCGACGGCGACGAGATACGCCGCTTCCTCTCCGCGGGCCTCGGCTTCTCGCGGGAGGACCGCAACACCAACGTCCAGCGCATCGGCCTCGTCTCCGAGGTCCTCGCACGCAACGGCGTGCTCTCCGTCGTCCCGGTCATCGCGCCGTACGCGGACAGCCGCGAGGCGGTGCGGGGGCGGCACGAAGCCAGTTCCACGCCGTACATCGAGGTGCACGTCGCCACGCCGGTTCAGGTGTGCAGCGAGCGGGACGTGAAGGGGCTCTACGCCCGGCAGGCCGCGGGCCAGTTGGTGGGGCTGACGGGCGTCGACGATCCGTACGAGCCCCCGTCGGACCCGGACCTTGTGCTGCCGACGCAGGACCAGACGCCGCGGGAGTCGGCGGACGCGGTGCACGCGGTGCTGGCGGAGCGGGGGCTGGTGTGAGCGCGGCGACGCGGAGCTTCGCCCTGTCCCATCTGGACGCGCTGGAGTCCGAGGCGGTGCACATCTTCCGTGAGGTGGCGGGTGAGTTCGAACGGCCGGTGATCCTCTTCTCCGGCGGCAAGGACTCCATCCTCATGCTGCACCTGGCGCTGAAGGCCTTCGCCCCCGCGCCGGTGCCGTCACCGCGAACGTCTGCCACCTGGCCGACCGCCCCCTGCGCGTCGGCGACCGCGTCCTGCTCCGGCACACCACCCGCACGGTCAAGGCCATCGTCAAGGACCTGGCAGGAGCGGCGGGGCTGGCCGCGAACGACCTGGGCCGCGTCACCCTGCGCACCGCCGCCCCTCTCCCCCTCGACGACTACACCGCCTCCCGCCGCACCGGCGCGTTCATCCTGATCGACCCGGCGGACGGCGCGACCCTGACTGCGGGGATGGCGAGCGTCAACTCCCCAGTTTGAGCCGCTGCTTGGGAGCGTCCGTGCGGCCCGTCTGGGGGCGGCGGCTGCCCGCGCGGTACGGCTCCGGCCAGATGGCGCCCGGGCCGACGTAGCCCTGTTCGGCTGCCGCGTGGAGGGTCCAGTGGGGGTCGTAGAGGTGGGGGCGGGCCAGGGCGCAGAGGTCGGTGCGGCCCGCCAGGATGAGGGAGTTGACGTCGTCCCAGGAGGAGATCGCGCCGACCGCGATCACCGGGACGCCGACGCGGTGGCGGATGCGGTCGGCGTACGGGGTCTGGTAGGAGCGGCCGAAGGCCGGGCGTTCGTCGGAGACGACCTGACCGGTCGACACGTCGATCGCGTCGGCGCCGTGCGCGGCGAAGGCGCGGGCGATCGCCACGGCGTCCTCGGCACTCGTGCCGCCCTCGGCCCAGTCGGTGGCGGAGATGCGGACGGTCATGGGCTTCTCGTCCGGCCAGACCTCGCGCACCGCGTCGAAGACCTCCAGCGGGAAGCGGAGACGGTTCTCCGGCGAGCCGCCGTAGCCGTCGGTGCGGCGGTTGGTCAGCGGGGAGAGGAAGCCGGAGAGCAGGTAGCCGTGGGCGCAGTGCAGTTCGAGGAGGTCGAATCCGGCGTCGGCGGCACGCCGGGCGGAGGCGGTGAACTGCTCTCGCAGATGGGCGAGTTGGGCGCGGGTCAATTCGCGCGGGATCTGGCTGCCCGGCTTGTACGGCAGCGCGGAGGCGGCCGTCAGCGGCCAGTTGCCGTCCTCGAGCGGCTCGTCCATGCCTTCCCACATCAGCTTGGTCGAGCCCTTGCGGCCGGAGTGGCCGAGCTGCACGCCGATCGCGGTGCCCGGGGACTGCGCGTGCACGAAGTCGGTGATCCGCTTCCAGGAGTCCGCCTGCTCCGCGGTGTACAGGCCGGTGCAGCCGGGCGTGATCCGGCCCTCCTCGCTGACGCACACCATCTCGGTCATCACCAGGCCGGCCCCGCCGAGGGCCCGTGCGCCCAGGTGCACCAGGTGGAAGTCGCCGGGCAGGCCGTCGACGGCGGAGTACATGTCCATCGGCGAGACCACGACCCGGTTGCGCAGCGTCAGCCCGCGCAGCCGGAACGGCGTGAACATCGGCGGCGTACCGTCCGGGCAGCCGAACTCGCGCTCCACGGCACCGGTGAAGTGGGCGTCGCGCAGGCGGAGGTTGTCGTGGGTGACCCGGCGGCTGCGGGTGAGCAGGTTGAAGGCGAACTGGCGCGGCGGCTGGCCGAGATAGAGGTCCAGGTTCTCGAACCACTCCAGGCTCGCGCGGGCGGCACGCTGCGTGGAGGCGACGACGGGCTTCCGCTCCTCCTCGTAGGCCGCGAGCGCCTTGTCCAGGGAGGGCTGTTCCTCCAGACAGGCGGCGAGGGCGAGCGCGTCCTCGACGGCGAGCTTGGTGCCGGAGCCGATGGAGAAGTGGGCCGTGTGGGCGGCATCGCCGAGCAGCACGGTGGTGCCGTGCGACCAGTGCTCGTTGGTCACCGTGCGGAAGGTGGTCCACGCCGACTTGTTGGAGCGCAGCGGCCGGCCGCCCAGCGCCTCCGCGAAGATCTTGGCGCACCGCTCGACGGACCCGGCCTCGTCGAGCTCGGCGAACCCGGCCGCCTGCCACACCTCCTCGCGCATCTCGACGATGACCGTGGAGGCGTCGGACGCGTACGGGTAGCCGTGCAGCTGCATCACGCCGTACTCGGTCTCGGCGATGTCGAAGCGGAAGGCGTCGAAGGCGAAGTCGGCGGCGAGCCAGATGTAGCGGCAGCGGTGGCTGGTCACCCGGGGGCGGAAGACGTCGGCGTAGGTCTCGCGGGTGGTGCTGTTGATGCCGTCGGCGGCGACGACGAGGTCGTTCGTCCGCGCCAGCTCGTCGGGGTGCGGGGCCTCGGAGCGGAAGCGGAGCTCCACCCCGAGGGCGCGGCAGCGGTCGTGCAGGATCTCCAGCAGGCGCTTCCTGCCGAGGGCCGCGAAACCGTGGCCTCCGGAGGTGTGCCGTGCTCCCCGGTGCACGATGTCGATGTCGTCCCAGCGGACGAATTCCTCGCACATGGCCTCGTAGACCACGGGATCGGCATGCTCGATGCCGCCGAGCGTCTCGTCGGACAGGACGACGCCGAACCCGAAGGTGTCGTCCGGGGCGTTGCGCTCCCAGACGGTGATCTCGCGGGCGGGGTCCAGCCGTTTCAGCAGTGCCGCGGCGTAGAGGCCGCCGGGACCGCCGCCGATGATCGCGACGCGCATCGCGACCTCACCTCCCCTGCCACTTGGGCGGCCGCTTCTCCGTGAACGCGGCGTGGAACTCGGCGTAGTCGTCGCCGTTCATCAGCAGCGCCTGCGTCGAGGCGTCCAGTTCGACCGAGGCCGCGAGCGGCATGTCCAGCTCCGCCGTGAGCAGGGCCTTGGTCTGGGCGTACGCCAGGGCCGGTCCCTCGGCCAGGCGGTGGGCCAGGGCCTGGGCGGCCTCGTCGGCCCGGCCCTCCTCGGTCAGTTCGCTGATCAGGCCGATGCGCTCGGCCTCGGGCGCGCGGACCGGTTCGCCCAGCATGAGCAGACGGGTGGCGTGGCCGAGTCCGACCACCCGGGGCAGCAGGTAGGCCGCGCCCATGTCGCCGCCGGACAGGCCGACGCGGGTGAACAGGAACGCGAAGCGGGCGCTCGGGTCGGCCACCCGGAAGTCCGCCGCCAGGGCCAGCACGGCGCCTGCGCCCGCCGCCACGCCGTGCACGGCCGCGATCACCGGGAACGGGCACTCCCGGATCGCCCGCACCGTCTGCCCGGTCATCCGGTTGAAGTCGAGGAGCTGGGCGGTGTCCATGGACAGGGTGGCGCCGATGATCTCGTCGACGTCGCCGCCCGAGCAGAAGCCGCGGCCCTCGCCGGCCAGCACCAGGGCCCGTACCGCGCGCTCCCGGGACAGCTCGGCGAGCAGGTCGCGCAGGTCGGCGTAGGCGCCGAAGGTGAGCGCGTTGAGTTTGTCGGGGCGCGCGAGCGTGACCGTCGCGACCCCGTCGGCGAGCTCTACGCGCAGGTGCTCCCAGCGCGGGGTGCGGCCGGCGGAGCCGGTGAAGGGACTCATGACTGCGGCCTCCTCGGGGGGCGGGCACTGCCGTACTGAGCTCTGCCCTTCGAAGTTATCACCCTTCTGTGACCGTCGTCAGGAGTGCGCGATAAGGCTGGCCGGATCCGACCCGGCCGGGTCACATCCGTCACGGATCGTCGACAGACGGGCTACGGCCGGATCAGCCGTGCGAGGCGAGCCGTCGTTACGGGTAAGCCGCTCGTCATCGGGGCCGAAGGTCCCGTACGGCGCCCGCCGGAGGACTCTGACGGACGGCGCCGTACCATTCATAAGGTTGAAAGCAGGACAGCCTGCTATGAACGGACCCGCCTTGCACCAACGCCCCTCCACCTCCGCCTCCTGGCGCATCGCGCTGCCGCACACCACCGCGGCCGTGCCGGTGGCCCGTGCGCTCGTGCGCACGGTGCTGGCCGAGCTGGACCACGGGGCCGACTGCGACACCGCGGAACTGCTCACGGCTGAGCTGGTGGCGAACGCCGTGGAGCACACCGTGGGCGACTCCCCGATAGAGCTCGTGGTGGAGCTGCTGCCGGGCGGCTGCCAGGTCGAGGTGCACGACCCGGACCCGATGCCGCCCTACGAACTGACCTGGCCCGGCGACAAGGAGCCCGACGTGTGGGACGAGGGCGGGCGCGGGCTGCTGCTGATCCGCGCGCTCAGCTCGTCCTGCGGACACCGGCCGACCACCTCGGGCAAGGCCGTCTGGTTCCGGCTGCCGACGGTGCCGCGGCAGCGGCGCCACGCCTGACCGCCGGCCGCGCGGGTCAGGCCAGGGTCGCGACCAGGACCGCCTTGATGGTGTGCATCCGGTTCTCGGCCTCGTCGAAGACCACGGAGTGCTCGGACTCGAACACCTCGTCGCTGACCTCCAGCTCGGTGAGCCCGTGGCGCTCGTGGATCTCGCGGCCGACGTCGGTGCCGAGGTCGTGGAAGGCCGGCAGGCAGTGCAGGAACTTCACGTCGGGATTGCCGGTGGCGCGCAGGACGTCCATGGTCACGGCGTAGGGGCCGAGGAGCCCTATGCGCTCGTCCCAGACCGCCTTGGGCTCCCCCATCGACACCCATACGTCGGTGGCGATGAAGTCGGCGCCGCGCACACCCTCCTTCACGTCGTCGGTGAGCGTGATCCGGGCGCCCGACGCCACTGCGAGATGCTGGGCCAGTTCCACGATCGTCTGGTCCGGCCACAGCAGCCGGGGCGCGACGATGCGGATGTCCATGCCGAGCAGGGCGCCGGTGACCAGGTAGGAGTTGCCCATGTTGTAGCGGGCGTCGCCGAGGTAGGCGAAGGCCGTCCCGGTCAGCGGCTTGTCGGTGTGCTCGGTCACGGTGAGCACGTCGGCCAGCATCTGGGTGGGGTGCCATTCGTCGGTGAGCCCGTTGTAGACGGGGACCCCGGCGTACGCGGCCAGCTCCTCGACGACACCCTGACCGTGTCCGCGGTACTCGATCCCGTCGAACATCCGCCCGAGCACGCGCGCGGTGTCCTTCACGGACTCCTTGTGCCCGATCTGCGAGCCCGACGGGTCGAGGTACGTCGTCGAGGCCCCCTGGTCGGCGGCCGCGACCTCGAACGCGCAGCGTGTGCGCGTCGAGGTCTTCTCGAAGACGAGCGCGATGTTCTTCCCGCTCAGGTACCGCGTCTCGGCCCCCGCCTTCTTGGCGGCCTTCAGCTCGGCGGCCAGCTCGATCAGGCCGAGGAACTCCTGCTCGGAGAAGTCGAGCTCCTTGAGGAAGTGGCGGCCTGCGAGGGCGGTCGGGACTGTCGCCATGGGGGCACTCCAGAATGCGGGAACGTCTACTCTTGGAAGTCTATACGAAGAATTGCATGCCTATACAGACCGCGGGTCTGTACAGCCCACACGCCTAGACCGCCTCCCGTTCCACCGGGCAGCTCATGCAGCGCGGGCCGCCCCTGCCCCGGCCCAGTTCGCTGCCGGGGATCTCGATGACCTCGATGCCCTGCTTGCGCAGATGGGTGTTGGTGGTGGAGTTGCGCTCGTAGGCGACGACGACGCCCGGCTCGACGGCCAGCACGTTGCAGCCGTCGTCCCACTGCTCGCGCTCGGCCGCGTGCACGTCCTGCGTCGCGGTCAGCACCCGGATCTCGCTCAGCCCGAGAGCGGCGGCGATCGCGCGGTGCATGTGCTCCGGCGGATGGTCGGTGACCTTGAGCTCCTTGTCCGCGGCACCGGGTTCGATCGTGTACGAGCGCAGCATGCCGAGGCCCGCGTACTGGGTGAAGGTGTCGCCGTCGACCATCGTCATCACGGTGTCCAGGTGCATGAAGGCCCGCCGCTTCGGCATGTCGAGGGCCACGATCGTCTCGGCCGAACCCGCCTCGAAGAGCTTGTGCGCGAGCATCTCGACGGCCTGCGGGGTGGTGCGCTCGCTCATGCCGATCAGGACGGCGCCGTTGCCGATGACCAGGACGTCCCCGCCCTCGATGGTGGAGGGGTAGTCGGCCTGCCCCTCGGACCAGACGCGGAACGTCTCGGCGCGGAACAGCGGGTGGTGGCGGTAGATCGCCTCGAAGTGGACCGTCTCACGCTGCCGGGCCGGCCAGCGCATGGCGTTGACGCAGACGCCGTCGTAGATCCAGGCGGAGGTGTCGCGGGTGAAGAGGTGGTTGGGGAGCGGGGCGAGGAGGAATTCGTCGAGGTCCATGACGTGGAAGCGCACGGAGGTCGGCTCGGTGTGCCCCTCGAGGAACTCGCGCTTGGTCATGCCGCCGACCAGGGCCTCGGCGAGCTCCGGCGCGGGGAGCTTCTCGAAGGCGGCCCTGAGGTGGTCGGTGGCGAGGACGCCGTACTCCTTCTCGTCGAAGACCCGGTCCAGGACGAGGGTGCGGGCCGCCGGGATCTCCAGGGCCTCGGTGAGCAGGTCGCCGAAGAGGTGGACCGCAACCCCGCGGTCGCGCAGGACGTCGGCGAATCCGTCGTGTTCGGCGCGTGCCCGGCGCACCCAGAGCACGTCGTCGAACAGGAGGGCGTCCTTGTTGCTGGGCGTGAGCCTTTTGAGCTCGAGATTTGGCCGGTGGAGTATGACGCGGCGCAGCCGCCCGGCCTCGGAGTCGACATGGAATGCCATGCCTCCATCCTGACCATCGACGGGCGTCTTGACCCGCCGCTGTGAGGTTTCCGCGACTTCTTGTTTTCGTCCTCTTGACGATAAACGGCTCCCCCGATTATCGTCGAAGAGACGAAAAAGAGGGGATCCGATGGCCGACATCACCCGGCGCCTGGGCTGGCGCCACCTGCGCGGGGCGCCGACGGCGCACATCCGGCACCACCGCGACGGGCACCTGCTGCACGACGGGCCGGGACTCAGCTTCTGGTTCCGTGCACTGACCGCGGCACTGTCGGAAGTACCGGTCGACGACCGGGAGCTGGCGATGACCTTCCATGCCCGTACGTCCGACTTCCAGGACGTGGCGGTGCAGGCGACGGTGACCTACCGGATCAGCGACCCGGCGCTCGCCGCGGCCCGGCTGGACTTCTCCGTCGACCCGGACACGGGCGTGTGGCGGGGCGCGCCGCTGGAGCAGCTGGGCACGCTGCTGACCGAGACGGCGCAGCAGCACGCGCTGGACGTGCTGGCCCGGACACCGCTGTCGTCGGCGCTGGTCGACGGTGTCGCGGCGGTGCGGGAGCGGGTCGCGGCGGGGCTGGGCGCGGAGCCGCGGCTGCCCGCCACCGGCATCGAGGTGGTCGCCGTGCGCGTGGTCGCGCTGCGGCCCGAACCGGAGGTGGAGCGGGCCCTGCGCACCCCGGCCCGTGAGCAGATCCAGCAGGAGGCCGACCGGGCGACCTACGAGCGCCGGGCCGTGGCCGTCGAGCGGGAGCGGACCATCGCCGAGAACGAACTGGCCAGCCAGATCGAACTCGCCCGCCGTGAGGAGCAGTTGGTCGAGCAGCGCGGCACCAACAGCCGCCGCGAGGCCGAGGAGCACGCGGCGGCGGACGCGGTGCGGGCCGACGCGGAGGCGGCGCGGACAGTGCGGCTGGCGGAGGCGGAGGCCACCAAGGCGGTACGGCTGGCCCGCGCGGAGGCCGAGGGCGCGCGCGAGGTGGGCGAGGCGCGGGCCCAGGCGCAGGCGGCCTGGCTGCGGGTGCACGCCGAGGTGGACGTGGCGACCCTGCACGCCCTCACCGGGACCCGGCTGGCGGAGAACCTGCCGCACATCGACAGCGTGACCATCTCGCCGGACGTGCTGACGGGGCTGCTCGCCCGGCTCGGCAACGGGGAGCCGGCGTGAGCCTCGCGCCGCGCGCCGTGCTGGTCCACCGCACCACGGAGTACGAGGAGTTGGTGGCCCACCACGGCACGCACGGACAGGCCGCCTTCTTCCTGTCCACCCGGGGGCGGGACATCGAGGAGGTCGCGGACCGGCACAGCCGCAGCCGCCGTGCGCTGGCAGAGGTGACGGCCGCGATCCCGCTGACCTGGCGTCAGGCGACGGTGGAACGCGCCGATTTGGACCGCTTCCTGTTCGCGCCGGAGGACGTCGTGGTCGTGGTGGGGCAGGACGGGCTGGTGGCGAACACCGCCAAGTACCTGGCCGGGCAGCCGGTGATCGGCATCGACACCGATCCCGGCCGCAACCCCGGCGTGCTGGTGCGGCACCGCCCCGCGGACGCGCCCACGCTGCTGCCCGCGGCGCCCGTCACCGGCGCGGACGAACTCACCATGGTCGAGGCCGTCGCCGACGACACCCAGCGGCTGGTGGCCCTCAACGAGATCTACCTCGGCGCCGTCGGACACCAGACGGCCAGATACCGCCTGGGCCTCGAGGACGACGGGGGTGCCGTCGAGGCCCAGGCATCCTCCGGGGTGCTGGTGGGGACCGGGACCGGGGCGACCGGCTGGATCCGGTCGGTGTGGCAGGAACGGGGCGGCGCCCTGCCCCTGCCGCGCCCCACCGAGGGCCGTCTGCTGTGGTTCGTGCGGGAGGCGTGGCCGTCCCCGGCGACCGGTACGTCGCTGGTCGCGGGCGAACTCACCGCGTCCGGCGGGCTGCACGTCACCGTCGAGTCGGAGCGGTTCGTCGCCTTCGGGGACGGCATGGAGACGGACGCGCTGCACCTGACGTGGGGGCAGTCGGTGCGGGTCGGCGTGGCCGCGGCCTCACTGCGCCTGGTCGGCTAGCGCGGCCTTCTTCTCCCCGTGGTCCGCGCGCACCGGCGCCCACAGCGTCGCCCCCGACACCAGCGCCACCGCCGCCGACGCCACCAGGACCGGCACGTTCCCCAGCGCCGCCGCCAGCGCCCCGCCGCCCAGGGCCCCCACCGGCACCGTCATCAGGAGCACCGCCTGGGTGACGCCGGCAACGCGGCCCTGGAGCCCGGGCGGCGCCGCCAGCTGCTGAAGCGTGGTCATCGAGATGGACCAGACGGTGACGGCGAGGCCGTAAACGAGCTGGTACCCGAGCAGGAGCGGGAAGGGCGCGCCCAGGGCCGCCGCCGGGACCAGGAACATCGCGGCGCCCGCGAGCGGCCCGCAGATCCTGGTCGCCCGCCACGCCCCGACGCGCTCGCCGAACCGCCCGGACACCAGGATCCCGAAGACGGTGGCTCCGCTGAAGAGGGCGTACGTCGCCCCCAACCGCCAGGGTGACAAGCCGAGTTCGCGGGTCGCGTACAGCACGTAGAGGGCGGCCACCGCACCGCTGCCGAGGTTGAGGCCGGCGCCCGCCGCCGTCATGCGGAGCAGCCGCCGTTCCCGGCGGACGACGTCAAGGCCCGCCCGCAGCGCGGCGGCCGGCGAGGGGCGGGCGGCATCCCCGTGTGCGGCGGGGCTGTTCAGGGCCGACGGCAGGGCGAGCAGTACCAGCGCCTCCACGGCGTACGCGGCGCAGCCCGCCGTCAGCGCCGGGCCGGTGCCCACGAGGCCGACGAGGACACCACCCGCGGCCGGGCCGCCGATCTGGCCGACGGTACGGGCGCCGGTCAGCGCGGAGTTCGCGGCGAGCAGGCGTGCGGCGCCCACGACCCGGGGCAGCGCGGCCTGGAGGCCGACGGACAGGGTGAAGGTCAGGGTTCCGGAGACGGCGGCGACCGCGTAGAGGTGCGGCCAGGTGAGCTGTCCCGCCGCGCGGGCGAGCGGGACCGAGCCGACGGCCACGGCCTGCAGGGCGGTGGCGAGCACGAGCAGGCGGCGCAGCCGCACCCGGTCGGCGAGCACCCCGGCGAACGGGCTCAGCGCCGCTCCCGGCAGATACGTCAGCGCGAGGATCACGGACGCGTCGAAGGGCCCCGCGCGCAGCTCGGTCACGGCCAGGAGGATGAGCGCGAGCGCGGTGATCTGGCGGCCCACGGAGCCGGCCGTCTGCTCCGCGCAGAGCAGGACGAAGGGACGGTGGCGCCACAGGGGGCGACCGTCCGGCGGGACGGTCACCGTCAGATGCCCGTGCAGGGCACGGGCCAGCGTCCTATCCGCGGTGGCAGGGCCACCGCCCGGCCGTCGTCGCCGACCAGCGCCAGCCCCTCGGCCGCCAGCAGGGAGACGGCTTCGCGCTGGATGTCGCTCAACTCCTGCATCGGCGTGGGCGTTTGCAGCAGGTCGAAGGTCGCGAGCAGGTCGGGGTCGTCGAGCGTGTAGCGCGCCGCCGCCCCCTTGTCCCTGCGGTCCATGACGGTGACGAAGCCGGGACCGCGCCGGTGATAGAACATCCCGTACTCATACCCGGGCCCGTCCACCCGCACCGGCACCCGCCAGGTGGGCAGGGAGACGTACGTCGGCCCGTCGCGGAACAACAGCCCAAGCGCGAGCGCCTGTTGGAGCCACTCGGCCAACTCCGCCCCGTCCGGCGCCCGGTGGCCGTCCTCGGTCAGCAGGCGGTGCAGGGCCGCCGCGCTCCGCCCGTCCTCCAGTCTGCGCAGGGCGGCCGCCCGCCACCCCGTGAACCGGTGCGTGCGCCGCGGCCAGCCGTGGCGGTGGTCGTGGACGAGCAGGGCGTCGCCGTCCTCGGCGAAGGTCAGCCGGGAGCCGGGGTGCCCCAGCAGCCAGCGCTCGACCCCCTGCCTGAGCCGGGTCTCCACCGCTCCCCCGATGCCCGCGTCCTCGGTGTCGAACAGGTAGACCAGATCGGCGAGTTCGTCCTCGGGCAGGTCGTAGACGTGCCGGTACATCTCGGCGGGGCGGCGCTTGCCGAAGCCGAGGCCGGGGTCGTCGAAGTGGGGGCTGAAGCGCTCCAGCTGGATGCGGTGGGCGCCGCTCGGCGGTTGCAGGTGGACCAGGGCCGGGAGCTGGTCGACGACGTGGGCGTAGTCGTCGGCACTCTCGCCCGGGAAACCGTAGAGGAGGTTCCAGGAGCAGGTCAGGGAGTGGTTCTCGCACTCGCGCAGGGTGCGGACGTTGCGGGCGCCGGTGACGCCCTTGTCCATCAGGTCCAGGACCCTGCTGCCGAGGCTCTCGATGCCGGGCTGGATGTGCACGGCGCCCGCCTCCGCGAGGAGGGCGAGCTGGGCGGGGGTGAGGTTGGACTTGACCTCGTAGTGCATGCGCAGATCCCAGCCGCTGGCGGCCGCCCGCGGCAGGAAGTCCTTGAAGTACGCCATGTCGATGATGTTGTCGACGGTGACCACGTCCAGGATGCGGTGCCGGCGGACCAGCCGGCCGACCTCGTCCCACAGCCGTTCGCCGGGCTTGGCGCGGAAGGCCATCGCCGAGCCGTTGAGCCCGCAGAAGGTGCAGTGGTGCTTCTCGCCCCACCAGCAGCCGCGCGCTCCCTCGACGACCAGCTTGGGGTGTACGTACTCGGCGACCGGGGAGGCGTCCAGCGCCCGCTGCCACTGGTCGTAGTCGGGTGAGGGGATGTCGGCGGGCGCCACCGTGCGCCGGGACTCCTCGTTGGCGCGGGAGCGCTCGCCGTCCCACCAGCACAGGCCGGGGACGTCCGCGGGCGGTGTGCCCTCCTCGATGTGGTGCAGCAGCGCCGGAAAGGCGTACTCCGCCTCGCCGCGCACCACATGGTCGACAAAGGGGTGGTTGCGGTGCAGGGCGCGGCCCATCGGTCCGTCGCAGTTGCTGCCGCCGAAGACGACCCTCAACCGCGGTCGGCGGGACTTGAGTTCGCGGGCCAGCGCGAGCGAGGAGACGTTCTGCATGAACGTGGTGGTGAAGCCGACGACGTCCGGCTCGTCCGCGAGCACCGCGTCCGCGCACTCGGCGACGAACCCTGCCGCGTGCGCACGCATCTGGCGGGCGGTGCCGACGGTGAGCGAGCGCCGCTCGGCGTAGTCCCGCAGCCGCTCGCTCCCCCAGCCGGGGTCGTCGTAGAGCACACCGGAGAAGACCCAGTCGCCCAGGCCGTGGAAGATCGAGTCGCTGCCGACCCGTACGTAGTCGCCGGGCCGCAGCCGGCCGCCGGAGCGCTCCAGCAGGAACTCCGCCCAGCGCAGGGAGCCGTGGAACTCGCGTACCTCGTCGTGCGGACGGGTGCGCGAGAGCAGCGTGTGCAACAGGCCCACCTGGAGCGACGGCAGATCGATCGGATGCCAGGGCATCGTCACGAGCTGGACGCGCAGGCCGCGCCGCCCGGTCAGCGGGTCGGCCGTTTCTCCACGATGCGCGGCTGCCGGTTGGTCTTCTCTTCCTCGCGGACGACGACCTTCTTGATCTCCACGCCTGCCCCGCCCTTCCCGAACTCCCCTGATTCGTGCGGGTGTTCAAGTTAGGCGGGGGGCGTGTGAGACACAAGCGGTACCTGAGCACGGCTCACGAATGGCTCAAAGCCGCGGGTCCACCGGCTCCGACTCCAGCGCCAGCACCCCGAACACGGCCTCGTGCACCCGCCACAGCGGCTCACCCTCCGCCAGCCGGTCCAGGGCCTCCAGGCCCAGGGCGTACTCGCGGATCGCCAGCGACCGCTTGTGGTTGAGGAAGCGGGTGCGCAGCCGGGTCAGGTTGTCGGGGCGCGTGTACTCCGGACCGTAGATGATCCGCAGGTACTCGCGGCCCCGGCACTTGATGCCCGGCTGCACGAGCCGTCCCTCCGTGCCGCGCACCAGCGCGCCCACCGGCTTGACGACCATGCCCTCGCCGCCGCGGCCGGTCATCTCCAGCCACCAGTCGACGCCGGCCCGCACCGACTCCGGGTCGCCGGTGTCGACGTAGAGCCGCCGGGTGGTCTGCAGCAGGCCGCTGCCGTCGTGCTCCACCAGCCGGTCGAGCAGGGCGAGTTGCTCGTCGTGCGGCAGCCCCGCGAGGCTGCGGCCCTGGACGGCGAGGATCTGGAACGGCGCCAGGCGCACGCCGTCCAGGCCCTCGGTCGTCCAGCAGTAGCGGCGGTAGGCGTCCGTGAACGCGGCCGCGTTCGAGGCGCGTTCACGCTGGCGGGCCAGCAGGTCCGTCACCTCGACGCCCCGTGCCGCGGCGCCCTCCAGCGCGGCCAGCGCGCCGGGGAACACCGCGCCGGACGCGGCGCCGACGGCCGCGTACTGCGACCGCAGCAGCCCGGACGCCTTCAGCGACCACGGCATCAGCTCGGCGTCCAGCAGCAGCCAGTCCGTGCCGAGTTCGTCCCACAGGCCGGCCTCGCCGACCGCCGTGCGGACGCGACCGAGGACCTCCTCCGTCACCGCCTCGTCGTCGAAGAACGGCCGTCCGGTGCGGGTGTAGAGGGAGCCCGTAGGACCTCCCCCACTCTCGGCTTCGCTCGAGCGGAAGGTACCCCCAACGCCGAACCGCTTCCGTGCCGCTTCGGCGTCCCGGCACACCAGCACCACGGCCCGCGAGCCCATGTGCTTCTCCTCGCACACGACCCGCTCGACCCCGTCGGCGGCGTACTGCGCGAACGCCTCGACCGGGTGCTCCAGATACCCTTCCACCTTCGACGTGGCCGTCGGTGCCATGGTCGGCGGCAGGTACGGCAGCAGGCGCGGGTCGACCGCGAAGCGGCTCATGACCTCCAGGGCTGCGGCCGCGTTCTCCTCGCGGACCGCGACGCGGCCCTGGTGCCGGGTCTCCACGACCCGGCGGCCGTGCACGTCGTTCAGGTCGAGCGGCCGGCCGTCGTTCCCGCCGGGCGCCTCGGTGCGCAGCGGACGCGCCGGCTCGTACCAGACCTGCTCGGCCGGTACGTCGACCAGTTCGCGCTCCGGCCAGCGCAGCGCGGTCAGCTTGCCGCCGAAGACGGCGCCGGTGTCCAGGCAGATGGTGTTGTTGAGCCAGGTGGCCTCGGGGACGGGCGTGTGGCCGTAGACCACGGCGGCGCGGCCGCGGTAGTCCTCCGCCCACGGGTAGCGCACCGGCAGCCCGAACTCGTCGGTCTCGCCGGTGGTGTCGCCGTACAGCGCGTGCGAGCGGACCCGGCCGGAGGTGCGGCCGTGGTACTTCTCCGGCAGACCGGCGTGGCAGACCACCAGCCGGCCGCCGTCGAGGACGTAGTGGCTGACGAGCCCGTCGATGAACTCCCGAACCTCCCGCGTGAACTCCTCGCTCTGCCCTTCCATCTGCTCGATGGTCTCGGCGAGTCCGTGCGTGTGCTGAACCTTGCGGCCCTTGAGGTACCGGCCGTACTTGTTCTCGTGGTTGCCGGGCACGCACAGGGCGTTGCCCGACTTCACCATCGACATCACGCGGCGCAGGACGCCCGGGCTGTCGGGGCCGCGGTCGACGAGGTCGCCGACGAAGACGGCGGTACGCCCCTCCGGGTGGACGCCGTCGGTGTAGCCCAACTTGCCCAGCAGCGACTCCAGTTCGAAGGCGCAGCCATGGATGTCGCCGACGATGTCGAACGGGCCGGTGAGGTGGGTCAGGTCGTTGAAGCGCTTCTCGGTGACGACCGTGGCGTTCTCGACGTCCTCGACACCCCGCAGGACGTGCACCTTGCGGAAGCCCTCGCGCTCCAAGTGCCGTATCGAACGGCGCAGTTCACGGATGTGGCGCTGGATGACCCGGCGCGGCATGTCGGCCCGGTCGGTGCGCGCCGCGTTGCGCTCGGCGCACACCTCCTCCGGGACGTCCAGCACGACGGCGATGGGCAGCACGTCGTACTGCCTGGCCAGCTCGATCAGCTGACGCCGGGCGTCCGACTGCACGCTGGTGGCGTCGACGACCGTGCGGCGGCCTGCGGCCAGCCGCTTGCCCGCGATGTAGTGCAGGACGTCGAAGGCGTCCCTGGTCGCGCTCTGGTCGTTCTCGTCGTCGGAGACCAGTCCGCGGCAGAAGTCGGAGGAGATCACCTCGGTCGGCTTGAAGTGCCGGCGGGCGAAGGTCGACTTGCCGGAGCCGGAGGCGCCGACGAGCACGACGAGGGAGAGGTCGGTGACGGGGAGAACCCGTCCCTTGCGCTCTGCTGCTTCGGTCATGCCGCCTTCGCCTCCTTCTCGTTCGTCGTGAGCGTCGTGGCTGTGTTCCATTCGAAAATGGCCATCTGCGTGGGCGGTCCGACCTCCGGGTCGTCCGGCCCGACCGGCACGAACCGAACGCCGTAGCCGTGCCGTTCGGCCACCGCGTCCGCCCACGCGCGGAACTCCTCGCGGGTCCACTCGAAGCGGTGGTCGCCGTGCCGGGCGTGGCCGGCCGGGAGGGACTCCCAGCGGACGTTGTACTCCACGTTCGGGGTGGTCACGAGGACCGTGCGCGGACGGGCCGCGCCGAACACCGCGTACTCCAGGGCGGGCAGCCGCGGCAGGTCGAGGTGCTCGATCACCTCGCTGAGCACGGCGGCGTCGTAGCCCTTGAGCCGGTTGTCGGTGTAGGCGAGCGAGCCCTGGAAGAGCCTGACGCGCGAGGCCTGGCGCTCGCCCATGCGGTCCAGCTTCAGCCGCCGGGAGGCGATGGTCAGCGCGCGCATCGACACGTCGACCCCGACGATCTCGGTGAACTTCGGGTCCTTGAGCAGCGCCTGCACCAACTGGCCCTGTCCGCAGCCGAGATCGAGGACTCGGGCCGCGCCGGACCCGCGCAGGGACTCGATGATCGCGTCCCTGCGCAGCACGGCGAGCGGAGCCGGCTTCTCCTCGTCCTCGGTCTCGGCGCCGACCGCGTTGTCCAGCTCCTCGACCTCGCTGTCGTCGGCCTCAGCGAGCCGCACCAGTTCGAGGCGCTCCATCGCCTGCCGGGTCAGCGACCAACGGCGCGAGAGATAGCGGCTGGTGATCAGCTTCTGCTCCGGGTGCGCGGGCAGCCAGCCCTCACCGGCGCGCAGCAGCTTGTCGACCTCGTCGGGCGCGACCCAGTAGTGCTTGGCGTCGTCGAGGACGGGGAGCAGGACGTAGAGGTGGCGCAGCGCCTCGGCGACGGTCAGCGCCCCGGACTCCAGGACCAGGCGCACGTACCGCGAGTCGCCCCACTGGGGGAACTCGCTGTCCAGGGCCACCGGTTCGGCGGCCACCGTCCAGCCGAGCGGCTCGAAGAGCCGCCGTACGAGCTCGGGGCCGCCGCGGGCGGGCAGCGCGGGCACCTCGATGCGGAGCGGGCGCGGCTGCGCCGGCAGCTCGGGCCTGGCGTGGCAGGTGCCCTTGATCGCACTGGAGAACACGCTGCTCAGCGCCACGGCGAGCAGCGAGGAGGCAGCGTACGGGCGGTCGTTGACGTACTGCGCGAGCGCCGCGTCGGGTGCGCCGCCGCGCCCCTTGCCCTTGCCCCGCTTGACCAGCGCCACCGTGTCGACCTCCAGCAGCAGCGCCGCCGTGCAGCGCTGATCCTCCGCCTCGGGGTAGACGACGTGCGCCGTCCCGTAGGAGGTGGAGAACGCCTGCGCCTTGTCGGGATGCTTGTGGAGCAGGAAGCCGAGGTCGGTGGCGGGGCGTTCCGGCGTGCCGGTCGTGGTGATGGTCAGGAACATGGGCAGGGCCTCTCCGGCCGGTGGACGGTTTTCCGATGCCGTGCGCGCGAAAGCCCCCAGGAACGGTGATCCTGGGGGCTCGGCAGGACGACCGTCCCACCTTCGCACACGGCTGCCGACCGGCGCCTTTGTATATTCCTACGGCTTCCGGAACCGTCCGTTGCCACGACGGCCGGGGCCTTTTCGCTCCTCCTACGACAGCTGCGACTGGACGTGGGAGGAGATCTGCTCCAGGTGGTCCAGGTCGGAGAGGTCGAGGACCTGGAGGTAGATGCGGCGGGAGCCGATCTCCGCGTAGCGGCCGATCCTGTCGACGACCTCGGACGGGGTGCCCGCGAGACCGTTGGCCTTCAGCTCGTCGACCTCGCGGCCGATCGCCGCGGCGCGGCGGGCGACCTCCTGGTCGTCCTTGCCGACGCAGACGACCAGGGCGTTGGACAGGACGAGGTCGTCCGGGGCCCGGCCGGC
Organism: Streptomyces sp. NPDC050534; assembly: GCF_044457745.1. NCBI lineage: Bacteria > Bacillati > Actinomycetota > Actinomycetes > Kitasatosporales > Streptomycetaceae > Streptomyces > Streptomyces sp. NPDC050534. The sequence continues at coordinate 179,338 of NZ_JBITHF010000002.1, read as the reverse complement.
CTCCACGGCGGCGGCGCGGACGCGGGCGAACTGGCTCTCGCTGTCCTCGACGCCGGCGAAAGGCATGTTGAACTCATCGGCGAACCGGGCCGCGAGGCGCGGCGTGCGGGTCGCGCCGTGACCGCCGATCAGCACCGGGATGCGTTCCTGGGCGGGCTTGGGCAGCGCGGGCGAGTCCGTGAGGTCGTAGAAGGTGCCGTGGAAGTCGAAGGTCTCGCCGAGCTTCGTCCGCCACAGGCCCGTGACGATCTCGAGCTGCTCCTCCAGGCGGCCGATCTTCTCCTTCGGGAAGGGGATGCCGTACGCCTTGTGCTCCTCCTCGAACCAGCCCGCGCCCAGGCCCAGTTCGACGCGGCCGCCGGACATCTGGTCGACCTGCGCGACCTGGATGGCGAGCACGCCGGGCAGCCGGAAGGTGCCGGCCGTCATCAGCGTGCCGAGGCGGATGCGGCTGGTCTCGCGGGCCAGGCCGGCGAGCGTGATCCAGGCGTCGGTGGGGCCCGGCAGGCCGTCCCCGGAGCCCATGCGCAGATAGTGGTCGGAGCGGAAGAATGCGTCGAAGCCGAGGTCCTCGGTGGCCTTCGCCACGGTGAGAAGCGTGTCGTAGGAGGCACCCTGCTGGGGCTCGGTGAAGATGCGAAGATCCATACGCCCATCCTGCACGTCCCGGAGCCGGCCGGCCTCACCGGCGTCCTGCGGAACGTCCGTCCTCGGTCGGGTGAAATCCGTCAACGCCGCGCCCGTGGCACGCACACGCCAGTGACCGGGCCTTATGGCGATCGTTGGGCGTGCGGAGCCGGACAGCCCGGCGCCCGCACCGGCCGGTCTTCGCCGGTGTGTCACCCGCATGGGCCTCGCCGGGGCCCGGGGTCGAGGAGGCCGCCAATGTCCGAAGAGTCCGTTCCGCAGCAGGGCGAGGGCACCGGCCGGCCCAAGGGGCTGCTGCAGCAGATGGAGGAGCTGATGGCGGCGCTGAACGCGGACCTGTCGGCACTGGACGCGGACCTGCAGTCGGCGGGGCGGGGCACCGAGGAGGCGGAGACCGGCTGACACCGGCCACGCCCGGCCTCCGGGCGGCCGACGGGAATTGTCAGCCCCCCTAGCCCGCCTCCCTCTCCGGTAACGCCTCCTCCCGGTCCGCCAGCCTGCGCAGCATCTCCCGCACCCGGTCCCTGGCCTCGTCCGCCGCGTCGATGGCCTCCATGCACTGCCAGTAGGTGCCCTCCTCGCCCGCGGCGCAGGCGACGCCCACCAGGGCGATGCTCACCTCGCCGAGCAGCCCGCCGAGGCACAGGAGCGCCTGGCGGGCGTCGCCCAACTCGGTGAGCTGGGCCGCGCGCAGTTCTTCGGTGGTGAGGCGCGGGGTGTCCAGGACGCCGCAGCCGCGGCCCGCCAGTTCGGTCAACCCCAGTGCCTCGCCGCGTAGTTCGGGCGGGCCGGCCACTGCGAGGCGGCTGCCGATCGCCTGCGCCAGGGCCTGTGCCTGCCACACCTCCGTCATGGTCTCCGGCGTGCCGCAGCTGCCTATCAGGGCACATCTGCTCGTCACGATGAGCCGCACAGCGTCCATGCGCTGCCCCCGTCCGTCCCGACGCGCTGCCCACGCGTCTGCCCGAACTCCGTTGTCCACTACCCAGAGTGAGGGCGTGTGGGACGAAAAGCCAGAGCAAGACGGAAATCTGTGGACAACAAATCGATTTCAGGCCGGAATTTGACTCCGGAGAGTGAAAGTGGACTGAACCACTCCTCGCAACTGCCTTACGGCGCGGGGAATCTCCGTTCGTTGCGGTCGATCTTCGCGTCCAGCGCCGCGAGCGGATCGATGCCCAGCACCTCGCACAGCTGGAGCAAATAGGCGAGGACGTCGGCGACTTCGTCCGTCACACGGTGCGCGGTCTCCGCCTCGTCCATGACGCGGGCCGACTCCTCCGGCGTCAACCACTGGAAGATCTCCACGAGTTCGGACGCCTCCACGCTGAGCGCGGCGACCAGGTTCTTGGGCGTGTGGTACGGCTGCCAGTTGCGGGCGGCCGCGAAGTCGGCCAGCCTGCGCTGCAGTCTCGCGACGTCGAGGGGTTCGCGCGGGGGGCCGCCCCGGGGGCCCTGGGGTTCGTTCACGGCTTCAGGTGTACCACCGTGACACCAGCCGTCCCGTCCACCCCGCCCCCATCGACCCCGTTCCCCTCCGCGCCGTCCGCCCTGTCCTCCCGCACTCCGTCCGCCCCCGTGATCCACGACGCGTCGCTGACCGCGGCGACGACGCGGATGTGTCCGCGTACGCCCATCCGCCCGGCCAGCCGCAGCAGTTCCCGTCGCTGCCGCGGATCGAGGGAGCGGTCGAAGCCGTCGGCGAGGACGGTGAGGGTCTGCATCGCGGCGGGCACCTCGCCGGCGGCGTCCACGTCCAGCACGCCCGGGCCGGTCAGCAGGACCAGGGCGAGGGCCAGATACCTCAACTCGCCGTCGCCCAGGCGCCGCAGGGCCGTACGGAAGCCGTCGCCGCGGTCGAGCAGGGCCCGCACGGTGCCGTCGCCGAGCGGCTCGGCGAGCACGTCGGCCACCGGTCCCGGGCATCCGGCGCGCAAGGCGTCGACGAGCAGGGCGTGGCGCCGCCCGCACTCGACGCTGGTGCGCCACAGGACGTCGGCGAGGTTGTCGCAGCCGCCCAGGAGCCGGCCGGAGCCCATCGGCACGGGGGCCCGCATCCGGCTCGGGCGCGGATCGCAGGCGAACACGGACCGCAGGGCCACGACCATCTGCTCGGCGGCGGCCAGCACCCGGCGCTGCCCGTCGGTCTTGCCGGCCACGCGCAGGGGCAGCAGCGCGGTGCCGAGCAGGTCGTCGGGCAGCGGGGCGCGGGTCACGGGCGCGGAGCCGGCGGTGTGCCAGGCGGCCTGCACGGTGCGGCGGGAGGGGTCGCGCAGGGCGGTCTCCAGCAGCACCAGGCCGCCGGCGGTCAACCGCTCGCCCACGACGCGCAGTTCGGGCTCGGCCTGCACGGCGACGTCGAGCCGGACCGGCCCCTCGGGCCCGTCGGCGGTGCAGCCGATACGGAAACCCCGCCGCCGCTGCGCGTCGGGCCGCGCCCGGTCGGGTACACAGGCGCCCGCGTCCGGGAACACCTCCGCCACCTCGGCGCCCCCGCCGAGCCGCGCGAGCGCCTCGTACGCCCGCAGCGCGGTCGTCTTCCCGCGCCCGCTGCCCCCGGCGAGCACGGTGACCGGCCCGAGCCCGAACCCGGTCCCCCGGTGCCCGGCGAAGGCGGACAGCCGCAGCTCGGTGAGACAGGGGCGGACGGGGCCCGGGCGGTCCGCAGGCGACAGGGTCATGTCCGGACCGTAGATCCCCGTCCGTGAGGTGAACCGTTACGTCGTCGTGAGCTTCCTACGATCGGGGGACCGCGGCCCGATCAGGGGACCGCGGTCAGACGCCGGAGATCCCGGCGCTCTCCATCAGGTCGGTGACCTCGGTGTCCGCGGGGGTGAGCAGGAAGACGTTGCGGTCGACGCGGTGCATGCCGCTCGCCAGGCCGAAGACGACCCCGGTGCTGAAGTCCAGGACCCGCTTGGCGACTTCGGACTCCGCGCCGGTGAGGTCCAGGAGGACGGGGATGCCCGCCATCAGGGTCTCGGCGACGTCGCGGGCGTCGGCGAAGACGTTCACCCGGAGCACCACGAAGCGGCGGCGCATCTCGGTCTCCGCCTCGGGCAGCGAGCGGTGGTCCACCGCGGACGGCCAGGCGTCGCGCCCCCGCAGCGGTACGACCTGCGCAAGGCCCGCCCACTGCTCATCGGTGACGTCGTGGCTGTTCACCGGTTCCCCCAACTCACTCGCACTCCATGCCTGCACCAGCCAATTCTTACGCCAAGTCACCCGTTCGGCCCAACAGCGACACGGTCCGCGACCGCCACAACCGTGCCGGGAGGAGCCGGCCGCGACGTCTGGAATGACCGGTTCCTGCCCGCTCGAGGCTTCTTACCGGCCTCACACCGGACTCTTCACCTCCCGCCACGCCCCGCTCACCGGGCGCGTCTAGCGTCACCTGACGTGCACTTGGCAGAAACTCGGCTGGTGGCACGCGGTCGGCGGACACGGTCGGCGGTGCCCTCCCCCACTCTCGACTCCGCTCGAGCGGGTGGTACCCCCATCCCGCAACCGCCCGCGCAGTGGCATCGCGTCCTGACGCTGCTCGCCGATGTCAGCCTCTTCATCGGCACCCGCTCCGTGTGGGTCCAGGCGGCCAGCCACCGGCTGCCCGTGGCCGCGGTGATCTCGGTCTGTTACGCCTCGATCCTGGTGTGCGGAGTGCTGACGCTGGTGGTGCGCCGGGCCCGTTCGCTGGCACGGCTGGACGGTTGCGTCCTGGTCACCGCGGTGACGCTCGCCCTGTGCACCTGGGTCATGAACCACGGCGGCTCCGACGAGGCGATGCTGACCACCCAGGCCGCCCATGAGCTCGTCGCGGGCCACCCCGTCTACGGGCAGCCCTGGCCGTGGCTCTTCGGCCACGGCATCGCGCTCACCCCCACCGTGAGCGGCGGCTACGACTTCACCTACGGCTATCCGCCGCTGGCCCCTCTGCTCACCGCACCGCTGCTGTGGCTGGGCCACGGCGGCGCCCCGGCGACAGCCGTGAGCACCGGCGCCCTCGTCGCCGGCACCGTCGTGCTGTGGCGGATGCTCCCCACGCCGTGGCGGTCGGCGGCCACCATGGCCTGCCTCGGCTTCGGCTTCCTGCCGACCTACGCCCGGCTCGGCTACCCGGCGATCACGGCCCTGGCCCTGCTGATCCCGGTGGTGATGTACTGGCCGCGGATCGGGCGGGGCGGCCGGCTGGGACCGGCCGGCGTCGCCCGGGCCGTGTGCCTGGGCGCCGCGTGCGCGACGCAGCAACTGCCGTGGTTCCTGGCGCCGTTCCTGCTGGCCGGGATCTACGCCGTGCGCCGGGGCGAACTGGGCCGGCGCGCCGCGACGCTGGTGACCCTGCGGATCGTCGGCATCGACGCGATCGTGTGGCTGCTGATCAACACGTACTTCATCGTGAGCGAGCCGGGCACCTGGCTCGCGGGCATCGCACTGCCGCTGACCCAGGGGGCGACCCTGCACGGGCAGGGCCTCGGGGACATCTCCCTGTACCTCACCGACGGCAGCGACCGGCTCGACTGGTACGGGCACGCCAGCCTGCTGCTGGCCGCGGCCCTGCTCGCGCTGCTGGTGCTGTTCATGCGCCGCCTGGGGCCCGCGGCGACCGTCCTGCCCTGGTGCGCCTTCTACCTGGCGACCCGCTCCCAGGACGGCTACTACCTGATGATGACGCCGCTGTGGCTGGCGGCGGCGGTCACCGCTCCCCCGTCGGAGTTCGCCCGCGCCTGGCAGCCGCGCCCGCGTCCGCTGCGCGGTCCGCACCGCCGTACGGCGCTGATCGTGACCTGCGTGCTCCTGGTCGCCCCGGCGCTGGCGAGCGCGGCCGTGGCGGCCACCGGGACGCCGCCGCTGCGCATGCGCGTCGCCGCGGTGCGGCGCCTGTCGGCGGACGTCGTCTCCCGGCTGACGCTCCAGGTCACGAACGTGGACGGCAGCGCCCTGACGCCGCACTTCATGGTCACGACGAACCAGGGTTCCGGCAAGTACTGGTCACTGGTGCGGGGTCCGGCCACGGTGCCCGCCCACAGCACCGTACGGATGGAGATCCGCCCGGCCGCCGGGAAGTACGCCCTGCCCACCAAGCCGAGCACCCGCCTGCGTCTGCGGGCCTTCACGGCGACGCCGCAGACGCTGTCGAGCACCTACATCCAGCTGAAGGGGCGCGCCGACTCCCGTACGCACCGGGGCCGTTGACGCCCGTCAGGCCGCGGGAGGGCGCACGAAGCGGAGCGCGGCCGTGACCGTGGTCAGGCCGCGGATCATGCCCAGCTGGTTCCAGGTGAGGCCGAACTCGGCGCGGTCCACGGCGAATTCCGTCTCCAGGGTGAGTGCGTCGGCGTCCGCGCCGGCCAGCCGCGCGGTGAGGGTCTGCGGACGGCTGACGCCGCGCACGGTGAGCTGACCGGAGACCTCGACGGTGTCGCCTGCCCCGGCCCGTGCCTCGCGCACGGCGAAGGTGATCTCGGGGTGGCTCGCCACGTCGAAGAAGTCGGCGGAGCGCAGGTGGTCGTCGCGCTTCTTGTTCTTGGTGTCGAGGGTCGCGGCGTCCAGGGTCAGGGTGCCGGTGGCGGAGCCGTCGGGACGCACCTCGCCCTGTCCGCCGACGGCGCCGAAGGCTCCCTTGACGGTGACGAGACCCCAGATCGTCCTGTGGCGTACGGCGACCGTGGAGGCGGTCGCGTCGAGCTGCCACACACCGGTTTCGACGGCGACGGTCATGCGCTTCTCCCAGCATTTGATTCAATTTTGGATGACCACACGCTAGCCCGTTATCCAAATCTGGACAACCGTCTCGTCCAAAAATGGACAACGGTTAGACTCGGCACCATGGCCGACCCCGAGGAGCACACCGGCGACCTGCCCGAATGCCCGTCCGCGCAGGGCGGCGGACTGCTGCCCGAGGAGCTGCGGGCGTGGATGGTGATGCTGGCGGCCATGGGAGCGGTGGAGCAGGAGCTGCGGTCCGTGGTGAAGGACCGGCTCGACGTCTCGCACGACGAGTTCCTGATCCTGTGCCTGCTCGCGGAGTCGCCCCGGGAGGGCCTGCGGATGACGCGCATCGCGGAGCTCCTCGGCCGGCCCAAGACCCGGCTCACCTACCAGATCGCCTGCCTGCAGCACGCCGGCCTGGTGACCCGCAAGTCGGTCTGCGGCGACCGGCGCGGCATCGAGGTCGCCCTCACCGACAAGGCGCGCAGCCTCCTGGAGGACACCTCCGCCACCCTCGCCTCGACGGTCACCGGGGCCCTGTCCCGCGTCATGGGCCCGGACCAGCACGAGGCGATGTGCGGTCTGCTGCCGCGGCTCGCCGAGGAGCACGGGGCGAGGTAGCCGGCAGGGCGGATGGCCCGTCCGGGCCTGGGTACCCGGCGCTCCCGTTCTCTTGCCGTACGGCGACCGAAGGAGGGCCTCCATGGGCGCACTGGACCTGCCCGAACCCGTCGTCCGCGACGGAGCCGCGCCCCCGGTGGACATCGCGCGGCTCGAGGCCGCGCTGCGTGAGCGGGTGGACGGAGAGATCCGTTTCGACCCCGGCAGCCGGGCCGCGTACTCCACCGACGCCTCGAACTTCCGGCAGACCCCGATCGGCGTGGTCGTGCCCCGCACCCCCGAGGCGGCCGCCGAGGCGGTGGCCGTCGCGCGCGAGCACGACGCCCCCGTCCTCTCCCGCGGCGGCGGCACCAGCCTGGCCGGGCAGTGCACCAACGCGGGCGTGGTGATCGACTGGTCGAAGTACTGCAACCGGCTGGAGTCCGTGGACGAGAAGGCGCGCACCTGCGTCGTCCAGCCCGGCATCGTCCTTGACGAGCTCAACCGGCAGCTCGCGCCCACCGGGCTGCGCTACGGCCCCGAGCCCGCCACGCACGCCAACTGCTGCATCGGCGGCATGATCGGCAACAACTCCTGCGGCGCCACGGCACAGGCGCACGGCAAGGTCGTCGACAACATCGCCCGCCTGGAGGTGCTGCTCTACGACGGCACCCGCTTCTGGTGCGGTGAGACCGGCGAGGAGGAGTTCGCCGAGATCGAGCGGCAGGGCGACCTGCGGGCCACGGTCTACCGGCAGTTGCGCGCCCTGCGCGACCGCTACGGCGAAGAGGTGCGCCGCCGCTACCCGGACATCCCGCGCCGGGTCTCCGGCTACAACCTTGACTCGCTGCTGCCGGAGCACGGCTTCGACGTCGCCGGGCTGCTCGTCGGCAGCGAGTCGACCCTGGTCACCGTGGTGCGGGCCGAGCTGGAGCTGGTGCCCGTGGTCAGGGAACGGACGCTGGTCGTCCTCGGATTCCCGGAGATCGCGGTGGCCGCCGACGCCGTACCGGCGATCCTGCCGTACGAGCCGATCGCGCTGGAGGGTCTCGACGCGCGGCTGCTGAGGGACGAGCGGATCAAGGGCCTCAATCCGAAGGCGCGGGAGCAGATGCCCGACGGGAACGCCTTCTTGATGGTGCAGTTCGGCGGGGACACCGTCGACGAGGCCGACGAGCGCGCGCACCGGATGCTGCGGGGCCTGCACGAGTCCGAGCACGAGGCCGACGTCGCCTTCCTCGACGACCCCTCCCACGAGGACGAGTTGTGGCAGGTGCGCGAGGCCGGGCTCGGCGCCACCGCGCACGTCCCGGAGCACGCCGACACCTTCGAGGGCTGGGAGGACTCGGCGGTGGCACCGGAGAAGCTGGGCGACTACCTGCGTCGGCTGAACAAGCTGTACGAGGAGTTCGGCTACCTCGGCGACACCGGGCCCAGCCTCTACGGCCACTTCGGGCAGGGCTGTGTGCACACCCGTATCCCCTTCGACCTGTACACGGCCGACGGGGTGGCGGCCTACCGGCGGTTCATGGAGCGGGCGGCGGACCTGGTCGCCGAGTTCGGCGGGTCCTTCTCCGGGGAGCACGGGGACGGGCAGAGCCGGGGCGAACTGCTGCCGCGCATGTTCGGGGACGAACTGGTCGAGGCCTTCGGGCGGTTGAAGGCCGTCTTCGATCCGCTGGACCGGATGAACCCGGGCAAGGTCGTGGCACCGTACGGGCTGGACGAGAACCTCCGCCTCGGCGCCGGCTGGGCCCCGTACGCCCCCCGTGACCTGCACTTCCAGTTCCCGGACGACGGCGGGTCGTTCGCCCAGGCCGCCAACCGGTGCGTGGGCGTGGGCAAATGCCGGCAGCTCACCACCGACGGCGGCTCGGTGATGTGCCCCTCGTACCAGGTGACGCGCGAGGAGGAGGACTCCACGCGCGGGCGCGCGCGGCTGCTGTTCGAGATGCTCGACGGGCACGGCGACAGCGCCGTCCAGGACGGCTGGCGGTCCGAGGCGGTGCGTGACGCGCTCGACCTGTGCCTGTCCTGCAAGGGGTGCAAGAAGGACTGCCCGGCCGATGTCGACATGGCCACCTACAAGGCGGAGTTCCTCTCCCACCACTACGCGGGACGGCCCTGGCGCAGGCCGCGGTCCGACCTCTCCATGGGCTGGCTGCCGCTCGTCGCCCAGGCCGTCGGCCGTGCCCGTCTCGGCCCGCTCGTCAACGCCCTCACCCACACCCCGCCGCTGTCGAAGGCGGCGCGCGCGCTCGCGGGGGTCGAGGACCGGGAGGTGCCGCTGTTCGCGGAGCAGTCGCTCCAGCAGTGGTTCGCCGGACGCCGTGAGACGTACGGCGACGGGTCGCGCGGCAGCGTGCTGCTGTGGCCGGACACCTTCACCAACTTCTTCCACCCGCACGTCGGACGGGCGGCCGTGGAGGTGCTGGAGCACGCCGGGTGGCGGGTCGAACTGCCCGAGGAGTCGCTGTGCTGCGGGCTGACCTGGATTTCCACCGGTCAACTGGACATGGCCGAGCGGGTGTTGAGCCGCACCGTGCGGCATCTCGCCGGGCATGTCCGGGCCGGCGGGCTCGTGGTGGGTCTGGAGCCGAGCTGCACCACCGTGTTCCGTTCGGACATGGGCGACCTCTTCCCCGGCGACCGGGACGTGCGCAGGCTGCGCGACCAGACGGTGACGCTGGCGGAGCTGCTCACCGAGCACTCCCCCGGCTACCGGCCGCCGCAGGTCCCGGACCGTTCGGCGCGGGCGCTGGCCCAGGTGCACTGCCACCAGCACGCGGTGCTCGGCTGGAACGCCGACCGGGAACTGCTGAAGCGGGCCGGCGTCGACGTCGAGCAGCTGGAGGCCGGCTGCTGCGGGCTGGCCGGCAACTTCGGCTTCGAACGCGGCCACTTGGAGGTGAGCGAGGCCTGCGCGGAACGGGTCCTGCTGCCCCGGCTGCGCGAGGAGGACGAGGGGACCGTCCTCCTCGCCGACGGCTTCAGCTGCCGCACCCAGGTCCACGAGTTCGACAGCGGCGGCCACGAGGGGGTGCACCTGGCGGAGTTGCTGGCCTCGGGCCTGCCCGGGGGCGCGCACGGCAGCGCGTACGCCACGGGCCCGGAGGTGCGGCCCGCCCCGCCGGGACGACGCGCCAGGACCCTCGCCCTGGCCGGAGCCGGGCTGGGCGCGGCGCTCGTCGCGGCGGGGGTCACCCAGGTGCTGCGGCGGCGGTAGCGGTAGCGGCCGTCAGGATGCCTGGCCGGAGCGGCCGCGCAGCAGGGCGAACGCGGCCGCCGCCAGGCCCAGTACGCCCACGACGAGCCCGGCGATCCCGAGGCCGCGGGCGGTGGAGTCGCTGCTGTCCGAGGAGGCGGACGCGGAGCCGGCGGGGGCCTTCGACGCCGGTGCCGAGGCGCCGGAGCCGTCGGCCCCGGTACCGCTGTCGCCCCCGTCGCCCCCGTCGTCCCCGGCGGCCTTCGCGGTGAGCTTGAGGACGGGTGCCGGGTTCTCCGGCTCGTCCCCGCCCGACTGGGGCGCCTCGATCCAGCGGACGGTCTTCCCGTCCGAGTAGGTCTGCAGGGTCTTGAACACCAACTGATCGCCGCTGTCGGACAGTTGACCGAAGGCGACGTTGAAGTCCTCGTACTGGCCGGGGCCGATCTTCCCGCCGGTCCAGGTGATCTCGGAGACGGCGTCGGTGATGGTGCCGTCGTCGGTCTTGATCGGCGTCTTCAGCTTGGTGTCGGTGACCTTCGCCGTCCAGCCGTCCCGCGGCGGCGAGACGAGCACGCCGAGGACGGGGTGGTCGGTGGGCAGGAAGACCTGCACCTTGGTGGTACTGGCCGTGTCCTCCTCGTTGGGGACCCGGAAGGTCAGGACGCCGTCCGTGGCGCCCTTCGCATAGCTGTCGGGGTGGACGGTGACGTGCGCGGAGGCCGCGCCCGCGGCGGCGAGGACCCCGACGGCGGCCAGGGCGGTCACGGCGCCGGCGCGGCGCAGGGCGGTGCGTGTGTGGGACATGACTGGGTCGAACTCCGTACCGGGTGGGGGATGTCGAGGTCAGATCGCGTACGACGTTCCCGGCGGCGGACCGCGCCGCTGCACCGCGTGCCGCAGCAGGAGCCGTCGCAGCGGCCGCGGACCACCGGCCCCCAGGCGTACGGCGCCCCGTGTGTCCGGCACCCGCCACGTCCCGCCGCGCGCCCGCCACCAGGCCGCGAGGCCCGGCACGAGCGAGGCGGCCCGGCGCAGCAGCGACCACACCGCGGCCTCGCCGCGCCGCAGCCACCACGTCAGCACCGCGGCCGCGCCGACGTGGGCGACGGTGGCGTGCGGTGTGAGGGCGTGCTGGTGGGCCATGCTCATGCCGCTCATGCCCCGCATGGCGCCCATGCCGTGCATCGGCACAGCCATGTGCGGCCGTACGGCGTCGAAGGCGAGGTGCAGCCCGCCCTGGGCCGTGAGCGTGCCCGCGCCGATGGCGGGCAGCGACCGCTCGCGGCCGGCCAGCAGACAGCCGGCTGCGAAGACCGGCCCGAACCCGGCGGCCTGCACCCACATGTGCGGTGCCGCCCCGGTCGCCAGCGCGTGGCCCCCGGCGGCGAGCAGCACGCACAGCGCGGCGAACACCGCCGCGCGCGTCACGCGTACCGAAGGAGCCGCCCTCATGGCGCCCGATACTGCCATGCCCGGGATCGGCCCCGCCCTCCGGATGCCGGCGCGCACCGGTGCACACTGAAGACGCACGGACCGAACGGCCAAGGCGGTGACGGGATGCGCATCCCGATCGACGGCGGCCCGGCCGCAACTGCGGGCGCGCACGCGTCGTGCCGCCGCGTGTCGGCTGGAACACCCGTCCCGCCCACCGGAGTTGACCGGGCGCACGTCCCGTCCCACTCGACGACCGGCGAGGCGACCTTGCGTCAGCAGGAACCGCACGACCGTCAGGACGGGGCCTCCTCGGCCGCCTCGGCGTCCGCCCGGTGGGCCGTCGGCGCCTTTCGTGCCGCCGGCGCCCGTACGGTGCTCGTGCTCGGCGCCGGCCGGGACGCCCCGTTCCTCACCCGCGCGGGCTTCACGGTGCACACGGCCGAACTGCGCGACCCGCTGCCGCTGCCCGACGCCTGCGTGGACGCCGTGTTCGCGCCCATGGTGCTGTGCGCGGCGCTGACGAGGCGGGAGATCCGGGCGGCGGTCGACGAGACCGGCCGCGTTCTGCGCCCCCGCGGCCTGCTCGTCTACACCGTCCGCCACACCGGCGACCCGCACTGCCGCACCGGGGTCCACCGCGGCGAGAACATCTACGAACACGGCGGCGTCGCCGTCCACTTCTTCGACGCGGACCTGCTGCACGACCTGGCACAGGGCTGGCACGTGCACGGCGTGAATGCCTTCGAGGAGGGCGAACTGCCGTACCGGCTCTGGCGGGTCACCCAGGCCAGGTGATCGCAGCACCCGGTGACGGAGCAGAAGTGGACGCCGGCATCCGCGGCTAACGGACGAGCGCCGCGAGGACCTCCGCGCAGATGGCCATGGCGGTCTCCGCCGGGGTGCGGGCGCCGATGTCCAGGCCGATCGGGCCGTGGATGCGCCCGACAAGCCGCTCGCCCAGGCCCGCCTCGGCCAGCCCCGCGGCCCGGCGCTCCTGCGTGTGGCGCGAGCCCAGCGCGCCCACGTAGGGAATGCCCGAGGTGAGCGCCGTGCGAAGGGTGGGGACGTCGACCTCGGGCTCGTGGCTGAGCATGATCAGACAGGCGGCCGCGGGACGCTCCGCAAGGAGCTTGGCGGCGTCCTGCGCGGCGGAGGTCACCGTGGCCTGCCAGCCGAGCAACTCCGCCTGGGAGACCAGGAGTTCGGCGAGTTCACCGCCGCCGACGATGACGAGACGGGGGACGGCGGGGCAGGTCTCGATGAGGACGAGCCCGGCGTCGGTGGCCTGCACCTCACGACCCGCGCGACGGCGGGCGAGCAGGTCGCGGGCGCGAACGGCGGCCTGCGGCGGCAGGTCCGGGTCGTCCGGCCCCGGGCCCGGCGTGACCACGACGCTCACGGCATGGGTGCGCCGCTCGTCGAGCCAGGTGATCAGCGCGGCGTCGCCGCCGCCCGCGAGTACCTCCCACCAGCGGGCCGGGACGGCGGGCAGCGGCTGGAGCAGGATCTCGGCCTGCCCTCCGCAGGTCAGCCCCGCGTCCTTGACCCCGTCCTCGTGGACGGCCACCGCGCACACGCGGGCGGTGTGCCCGGGAGCGAGCGTGGCGGCCTCCTCGGCCAGCCGCCGGTCGAAGGCGCCCTGGTAGAGACTGCCGTGGCAGGTCCCGTCCGCGTCGATCAGGAGCGCATCGGCCGGCCTCCTGGGCCCGAATCCCCGCTCGGTGACCGGCCGCGCGAGGACCGCCGCACCGCGACCGGGGGCCGCCCACTGCCTTGCCGTGTCCGCCAGTTCCCTCATGGCTCGAGCCTAGGCGCCAGAAGGGACACGGGAAACCGCGCGACCTGCCACGACGTACCCGCGACGGGAGCCGGGAACGCGACGGCCGGCGGTCGGCTCCGTACCACCGGCGACGCACTACGGCACACAGTCACCGGCTCCGGGCGGCAGACCCGTCCGCCGTCCCCTCAGCTGCCCCCCACCCCCGCCGCGGCCAGCAACACCAGTACCAGCGTCGTCGCGCCCAGCAGGCCGTGTGCCGCGACGACCGGGACGGGGAGGTGCCGCTCGGCCGGGGCGGTTTCGTCCGGCGCGGAGGCCGAGCGGTATCCGGGGAGCCAGCGGGCGAACAGGGTGAAGCCGAGCAGGGCCACGATCGCGAGGATGACGAAGGACGTCCAGGCCAGGGCGCCGGTGTCGGCGGCGAGGTAGACGATCCAGAGGATCAGGCCGGCCGCGGCCAGCAGGAAGTGACCGAAGACGAGCGGCGCCGGGAAGCGCGTGGCCCCGGCCTGCTGCTGCCGTAGTCCGCCGCGGCCGATCCAGCGGGCGAGGAGGACGAAACCGCCGAGTGCGGTGACGATCCAGGCGACGAGAGCGGCGATGTCCATGGTCCGCCTCCAGCGGTTCTGGTCAGGACGTCGTACGAGTGCTGCGGTAGCCCTCGGCCTGCACGGACTCCGCGGCCACGCGGACGCCGTAGCGGTAGGCGAGCTTGCCGCCGAGGTAGCCGGAGACGCCGAGGAGGGCCAGGGCGGCGGCGGAGAGCGCCAGCTGCCCGTCGCCGACGCTCCGCCCTCCCGCATAGCCGCCGCCCTGCCGCCAGGCGAATCCCGCGGCGTACGCCGCGGTCACCGCGAGATTGAGGGTCATGTGCACCAGACCGGTCCGGAACGCCGGTGTCCCGGTGGGAATCGCGAGCAGGTCGAGGAAGCCGACAGCGGCCGCGGCCAGCGCTCCCAGCACCCCGATCGCGATCAGCCACGCCGACCCGTGCGTCAGGAACCCCGGCCGGTCCACGGTCTTCGACGCGATGTCGAAGACCAGGCTGCACACCCAGGCCCCGATCGGCACGGTCACCAGGATCGGATGGAAGGGATGCCCGTAAGGCCCCGCCATCGCACCGCTGACCGGCTCCTTCGCCTGCCGCAGCGCACTGTCCCGAGCATCGTCGACCGTCATGACCCACCTCGCCTGTGAGGTATTTCACCAACAAGTTTTAGTCTTATTCGGGCCGGGGTCAAGGGTCTGGGCCGGAGTTACGGTGGCCTCGTGACCACCGGCCCCGCCCCGTCCGACCCGATCGCCGCGCTCGCCGTCCTGGGCGACGAGTCCCGCAGGCGGCTGCTCGACTTCGTCCGGCGGGCCAGGCACCCCGTGACCCGGGAGGAGGCGTCGGCGGCGGTCGGCATCTCCCGCAAGCTCGCGGCCTTCCACCTCGACAAGCTCGTGGCGTCGGGCCTGCTCCAGGCCCGGCACGGCGGCCACGGCCCGCGCCGGGTGGGCCGCGCCCCGAAGGTGTACGAGCCGAGTCCGCACGCCGTCTCGCTGAGCCTCCCCCCACGCCGCCACGAACTGCTGGCCTCGCTGCTGACCGAGGCGCTGACGGCGCAGAAGCCCGGCGAGAGCCCACAGGAGGCGTCCGTGCGCGTGGCCCGGGAGAGGGGCGAGGCCCTGGGCGCCGGGACCGGGGCGGGCGACATCAACGCCACCCTGGAGTCACTCGGCTTCGAGCCCGCCGACGCGGGCGGCGGCCGCACGGTGCTGCACAACTGCCCCTTCCATCCGGTCGCCGCGCAGGCGCCGGATCTGATCTGCGGCATGAACCGGGCCTTCCTGTGCGGCTACCTCGCCGCCTCCGGCCACACCGGGACCACCGCCGTCCTGACCGCCCACGACGACACCTGCTGCGTGGAACTGCACACCGGCCGCTGAGCCGGGCTCGCACCCGGCGCCCCGGCCCGGGCCTCACATCCTGCGCAGCACCACGAGTACGACCAGCAGCACGGTGGCGCCCGCGCACATCCCGTGCGCGACGACCGCGGTCAGCGGGAAGTGGCGCTCGGCGGTCCTGCCGCCGCGCGAGTGCCGCCCCGCGCTGGGCATCCACCGCAGCAGCATCATGAAGCCGAACGTGGCGACGACCAGCACCACGGCGCACGCCGCCCAGGCAGTGCTCCGCACCCCGCCCGCGAGGTACGCCGTCCAGCTGGCCAGCCCGGCGACGGCGAGCAGCACATGCCCCACCACCAGCCACAGCGGCAGCCGCGTCACACCCGGCATGCGCTGCCGCAGGCCGCCGTGGCGGATCCACACCGCCGCGAGATAGCCGCCCAGCCCCGCGGTCAGCAGCCACGCACATAGAACGAGGACACCCACGCGCGTTCCCCCCTCCGTCCGGTCACGGCACCTTCCTTCCAGGACACCGCAGAGCGCCGCCGCGGACCGGATGTCCTTTCCTCGATTCACCCGTAGGCATGAACAAGACAGGAACAGCGGTGAGAATCCCCGTCCTGCGCCCGGCACCCCCGCGCTTCATCCGGCGTTCAGGGCGGCGCGGCAAAACTTGGCGAGTTCGTTTTCTTGAACTCTTCGTGTTTATCCGGCTAGGTTGATGCCATGACCGCGTCCCAGACCCCGAACACCGCCGCTGAGCTGCGCGGTGCCGGCCTGCGGGTGACGGCCGCCCGTGTAGCGCTGCTGGAGACCGTCCGCGAGGGCGATCACCTCGGCGTCGAAGCGATCGCGTCGGGAGTGCGCGACCGGGTGGGCCACATATCCCTTCAGGCCGTGTACGAGGCTCTCCACGCGCTCACCACGGCAGGACTCGTCCGCCGCCTCGAGCCTCCGGGCAGTGCCGTCCGGTTCGAGGGACGGGTCGGCGACAACCATCACCACCTCGTGTGCCGATCGTGCGGAACCGTCGTCGACGTCGACTGCGCGGTGGGCCACGCCCCCTGTCTGACCGCCTCCGACGACCGCGGCTTCGCGGTCGACGAGGCCGAGGTCATCTACTGGGGCCTGTGCCCCGGCTGTTCCACCGAAGCCCCCACTTCAGCACCCTGATTCACCCAGTTCGGAAGGACTGTCATGTCTGAGAACCCCGATGCAATCGTGACCGACCCCAAGGCGGAGGGCACCGGCGGCTGCCCGGTCGCGCACGAGCGTGCCGCGCACCCGACTCAGGGTGGTGGCAACCGTCAGTGGTGGCCGGAGCGGCTCAACCTGAAGGTCCTCGCCAAGAACCCCGACGTGGCGAACCCGCTCGGCAAGGACTTCGACTACGCCGCCGCCTTCCAGGCCCTCGACCTCGCGGCCGTGAAACAGGACATCGCCGACGTGCTCACCAGCTCGCAGGACTGGTGGCCCGCGGACTTCGGCAACTACGGCCCGCTGATGATCCGTATGGCCTGGCACAGCGCGGGCACCTACCGCATCAGCGACGGCCGCGGCGGCGCCGGCGCCGGTCAGCAGCGCTTCGCCCCGCTCAACAGCTGGCCGGACAACGTGAGCCTCGACAAGGCCCGCCGTCTGCTGTGGCCGGTCAAGAAGAAGTACGGCCAGAGCATCTCCTGGGCCGACCTCCTGGTCCTCACCGGCAACGTCGCGCTGGAGCAGATGGGCTTCACCCCCTTCGGCTTCGGCGGCGGCCGCGAGGACGTCTGGGAGGCCGAGGAGGACGTCTACTGGGGCCCCGAGACCACCTGGCTGGACGACCAGCGCTACACCGGCGACCGTGAGCTGGAGAACCCGCTCGGCGCCGTCCAGATGGGCCTGATCTACGTCAACCCGGAGGGCCCGAACGGCAACCCGGACCCGCTCGCCGCGGCCCGCGACATCCGCGAGACCTTCCGCCGGATGGCGATGAACGACGAGGAGACCGTCGCCCTCATCGCCGGTGGCCACACCTTCGGCAAGACCCACGGCGCCGGCCCGGCCGACAACGTGGGCGACGACCCCGAGGCCGCCCCGATGGAGCAGATGGGCCTCGGCTGGAAGAGCACGTACGGCACGGGCGTGGGCAAGGACGCGATCACGTCCGGCCTGGAGGTCACCTGGACCACCACCCCGACCCAGTGGAGCAACGGGTTCTTCAAGAACCTCTTCGAGTACGAGTACGAGCTCGTCCAGAGCCCGGCCGGCGCCAACCAGTGGGAGGCGAAGGACGCCCCGGAGATCGTTCCGGACGCCTTCGACCCGGAGAAGAAGCACCGCCCGACGATGCTCACCACCGACCTGTCGCTGCGCTTCGACCCGATCTACGAGCCCATCTCCCGCCGGTTCTACGAGAACCCGGAGGAGTTCCGGGACGCGTTCGCGCGCGCCTGGTACAAGCTGACCCACCGTGACATGGGCCCGAAGTCCCTGTACCTCGGCCCGGAGGTCCCGGCGGAGACGCTGCTGTGGCAGGACCCGCTGCCCGAGGCGGAGGGCGAGGCGATCGACGCCGCGGACGTCGCCGCGCTCAAGGCCAAGATCCTCGACTCCGGCCTGACCGTCCCGCAGCTGATCGGCGCCGCCTGGGCGTCTGCCGCGACGTTCCGCGGCACCGACAAGCGCGGTGGCGCCAACGGCGGCCGCCTCCGCCTCGAGCCGCAGCGCGGCTGGGAGGTCAACAACCCGGACGAGCTCGCGCAGGTCCTGCGTGTCCTGGACAACATCCAGGGCGAGTTCAACTCCGGCGCCAAGAAGGTCTCCGTGGCCGACCTGATCGTCCTCGGCGGCACCGCGGCCGTGGAGAAGGCGGCCAAGGACGCCGGCGTCGAGGTCGAGGTACCGTTCGCGGCCGGCCGTGTCGACGCGACCGACGAGCACACCGACGCCGAGTCGTTCGCCGCGCTGGAGCCGCAGTACGACGGGTTCCGCAACTACGTCGGCAAGGGCACCCGCCTGCCGGCCGAGTTCCTGCTGCTGGACCGCGCCAACCTGCTCAACCTGAGCGCCCCCGAGATGACCGCGCTGGTCGGCGGCCTGCGGGTCCTGGGTGCGAACTACGACGGTTCGAAGCACGGCGTCCTCACCGAGACGCCGGGCCGGCTGACCAACGACTTCTTCGTCAACCTGCTCGACCTGGGCACGACCTGGAAGTCCACGTCCGAGGACCAGACCACGTTCGAGGGCCGTGACGCCTCCGGCGCGGTCAGGTGGACCGGCACCCGTGCCGACCTCGTCTTCGGCTCCAACTCCGAGCTGCGCGCCCTCGCGGAGGTCTACGCGAGCGACGACGCCAAGGAGAAGTTCGTGACGGACTTCGTCAAGGCGTGGGTCAAGGTCATGAACCTGGACCGGTTCGACCTCGTCTGATCCCACCGCACCACACACCGGGGCCGGCCCGCATCGGGCCGGCCCCGGCCGTGTTCGGAGCTGGAAAGACTCACGAACGCCGCCCGACGGCAACGAAGTTGGCGGCGAAGAAGCGGCGCGCGCCCCCGTCCTTCTCGGCCTCCTGGAAGGCCGCGTCCCAGCGGGCGATGTCGTCCGGGCCCGCCAGCCCCTCGGCGACCAGGGAATCCCGGGCGGCCCAGGCGGGGCCGCGCATCCCGGGCGGCGGCGTGACGACGTCGATGTGCCCCTCGTAGGCGACGACGTCCAGGCCCGCGGCGACGAGCAGTTCGTCGAGCCGCCTGCCGATGGCCAGGTCGTCGCCCCGGCGCCGGTGCAGTTCGCCGTACAGCTCGTGCATCTCGTCGAAGGCGGGCGGGGCGTTGCGCAGACCGGAGGAACCGATGTCGATGTCGACGAGGTACACCGTGCCGCCGCCGGGCCGGGCGAGCGTGGCGAGGTGGTCGACGATCGCCTGCTCGTGCCCGCCGTTGTGGGCCAGGACGTGCCGCATCATCACCAGGTCGAAGGTGCCGGCGTCCAGGCCCGTGTGCTCGGCAAACCCGGCCCCGACGTGCACCGGCACGCCCGAGCGCCCGGCGAGCGCCGAGGCGACGGCCAGCGCCTCGCCGTCCCGGTCGACCGCCCACACCGCTCCGTCCGGGACCACCAGGTGCGCCAGCCGCACCGCGACCGCGCCGGGCCCGCATCCGACGTCCGCGATCCGCGCACCGGGAACCGCCCCGGCCGCGGCCCACAACTCACGCTCCCGCCGCTCGGCGGCGTCCGCCATGAGCCGGTAGCGCTGGATCTCCGAGTCACTGAGAGTCAGGGAGTAGTCGGCCACGTTCGGCCCTGCCTTTCCACACCGGACGGCACACCGCCGTAGAACCCATGACACCGCAGTCCGACGGGCGCACGCCAACCGAATGCCGGAGTGCGCGCGGTTGTAGGACGCTGTACGGGCGGGGCCGGCACCGAGGGAGGGACGGCACCGCCGCTCGCCCGGGGCGGGCGCCGAACTCCCCGACCCAGCCGACAGGAGCCACGTGACCAGCCGCGTCACCCTCATCTCGCCCGCCACAAGCCCGTCGCTGCGCCAGGCCCGTTTCGACGACGGCACCACGTCGCTCGACGGCAACGGGGCGGCGCGGGCCCGCGCGGCGGCCGGGACGCTGCCCCCGGCCGCACACGTCGTCGTCTCCCCCAGCGCGCGCTGCCGCGAGACCGCCACGGCACTCGGGCTCGCCGCCGCCGAACCGCTCGCGGAACTGGCCGGTCTGCGGGCGGGCCGCTGGGAGGGCCTCACGATCGAGGAGGTCGGTGGGTCCGAACCGGAGGCGGTGGCCCGGTGGTTGACCGACCCGGCCGCCGCGCCCCACGGCGGGGAGTCGGTGCAGGACCTGTGCCTGCGCGTCGGGCGCTGGCTGGACACCGTGTCGCAGACGGACGGCCGCACGCTGGCCGTGGTCGAGCCGGATGTCGTACGGGCCGTGCTGGTACGGGTGTTGGGAGCGCCCGCGGCGTCCTTCTGGCGCGCGGACGTGCCGCCGCTGACGGCGACGGAGATCAGCGGACGGGCGGGGCGCTGGAACCTGCGGCTGGGCAACCCGCTCCAGCCGGCCGACGACTGATCCACGACCACGACAGAGCCCGCGGACGCTCCCGCGGGCCCTGTCGTTCGCTCAGCTCGTGCCAGTCAGCCGGCGGCGGTGACCGCCGACGGCGCGGCCGCCTTCGCCGGTCTGGGATTCAGCAGCCGTTCGGCCAACTCGCCGAAGGCGAGCCCGAATGCTCCCCACAGGGTGAGCTGGACGGCCAGTGCCGAGAGCCGGAACCGCCACAGCACGGTGGCCGGGAAGTGCGCGGGCACCTCGTTGACGGCCGGCAGGAACGCGAACGCCAGGCCGATCAGCAAGGCGAAGGCGGCCACCGCGACGACGGTGGCGTACCAGTTGCCCAGTCTCGGGGCGAGCCGCTTGCCCAGGATGGTCGCGGCGACCGCGAGCAGCACGCTGAGCACCATCATCAGGAAGTACAGGGTCGTCCGCCTGCCGATGGTGTCGGCGTTGCCGACGGCGGGCGGGTTGGCCGGGTACTTCAGGAAGGGCACGACGTACACCGCGAGCAGCGCGCAGCCGGACAGCAGCAGCGCGGTCGCCCGCGGGCCGAAGCGGCCGACGCGGCCGAGCGCGAAGCAGTACGCGAGGGCGGCGATGCCGCCGAAGGCGACCCCGTAGACCAGTACACCGGTGGCCAGGCCGGCGGTGGACTGCAGACCGCGGGAGACGATCTCCATCTCGTGTTCGTGGGCGTGCGCCTCCTCGAAGCCGATCGCCTTGTCGACGTTCGGCTCACCGAGGAAGTAGGCGGCGACCAGAGCGAGCACGCCGGCCGCGAGGCCGGCGAGCATGCCCCGCACGAGCAGTTTTCTTACCGTTGCGGAGTTCATGAGGGTGTCGGGGTCCCTGCCTCAGTGGCAGGGGAACCCGAGCAGATGGCGGGCGTCGTGCACCCACTCGTGGACGTCCGAGCCGGAGACGACGGACGTGGCGCCCTGCTCGGCGCCGACGAAGTACAGCAGGACCAGCATCAGAATGCCGAAGAAGACCGCCCACGGGACGATCGCTCCGATCGGCAACTTGGCGGGGAGGGTGGGAGTGGTGGCTGTCGGCTGCGCGACATGCTGCGCCATGGCAGTGCCTCTCCGGGAGTTCGCGTCCCTTTTCGATGGTGCACAGGACGAGGGCTACGGGTCTGACTCGCCGCCGCCCTTGCGAGGCGGCGACACACAGTGGCGCGACCGTGCCGGATTCCCACCGGCTTCCGTCTTGCCTTCGTCGATATCGCATCGACGGTATCGCGTGTCGCGGACATGGCCAATACCGCCCCACCAGGCGTGATCTTTCTCGCGGTCTCGCCCGATGGGGGTTGAACGCGGCACGGAACGGTGCAGCAGCCGAACTTCCGTCAACTCAGCGGGTCATGGCCCCAGTTCATCGGCGCGCCGGTCCCTGTCGTCCACGGCACCTCACTTCACCGCCGGCTCCAGGATCGCCACGCACTCCAGGTGATGGGTCATCGGGAACAGGTCGAACGCCCGCAGCGTCCGCACCCGGTAGCCGCCGTCCCGGAAGTACGCCAGGTCCCGGGCCAGCGCGGCCGGGTCGCAGGCGACGTAGGCGATCCTGCGCGCGCCGAGCGATGCCAGGTGCGCCACCGTGTTCCGGCCCGCGCCCGCCCGGGGCGGGTCCAGGACGATCAGGTCGACCTCGGTGATGCCGGTGCGCGGCAGCACGCTCTCCACCTTGCCGTGCTCGATGCGCACCCGCTCGAAGCCCTCGAGGTTGTGCCGGGCGTCCTCGACCGCTCGCTTGCCGGACTCGATGCCGAGCACCGCGCCCTGTTCGCCGAGCCGGTCGGCCAGCGCGCCCGCGAACAGGCCGACGCCGCAGTACAGGTCGAGCGCCATCTCGCCCTTGCGCGGCAGCAGGCCCTGCATGACGGCCGTCACCAGCGTGTCCGCCGACTTCGGGTGGACCTGCCAGAAGCCGCCGCTGCCGACCCGGTACGTGCGCCCGTCCGCGCGCTCGCGGACGAAGGGACGGCCGTGCACCCGGTGCACCCCGCCGTCCTTCTCGCCGACCCGCATCACCGACACCGGCTTGTCCAGCTCCACGATCGGCAGGCGGGCGCCCGGACGCGGGGTCAGGATCACCTGGCGGTCCTGCGAACCCGTCGCCGCGATCGCGTCGACGGAGGCCATGCCGCTCCAGTCGCGCTTCTCGATGCCCAGTTCACTCACTCCGGGAGCGGCGATCATGCAGTGGTCGATCGGCTCGACGTCGTGCGACCGGTGGCGGCGCAGACCGGCGTGGCCGTCGGCGTCCACCGCGTACTGCACGCGCGTGCGCCAGGCGGGCACCTCGCCCGCGGGCAGCTTGTCGCCCTCGGCCGGCATCACCGTGCCGTCCCAGCCGGCCTCCTCGGGCGTGAGGCCCGCGAGCCGCTGCAACTGCTCGGCGAGGACCTCGCCCTTGAGCCGGCGCTGTGCGCCCGGCTTGGCGTGCTGCCAGTCGCAGCCGCCGCAGCGGCCGGGACCGGCGTAGGGGCAGGGCGCCTCGATGCGGTCCTTGGCGGGGGTGAGGATCTCGACCGCGTCCGCGCGCAGGTACCGGGCCCCTTCCTCGCCCTCGGTCACGCGTGCCACGACCAGTTCGCCGGGCAGCGCGTGCCGGACGAACAGGACCTGGCCCTCGGCGGTACGGGCGATGCAGTGACCGCCGTGGGCGACGGGACCGACCTCGACCTCGTACTCCTCCCCCACCAGCGACTTCTTCGGTTCTGCCTGCATGGCGGGGTGACTCCACAACGTCGGGTGCGAAACGGCCGGACAACAGCCCACCAGTCTACGTGGGTGTCGTCCGGCCGTTGACCGGCGAGCGTCAGCCCTTGTTGCCGGTGTGCTCCTTCGAGCGGCCCGACTGGGCCGGGCCGCGCCGCACCGAACCCGGCGCGTTCCAGTCCTGCCGCCTGCGGGCTCGCAGCTTCGCGGCCTCCGAGGACACCAGCTGGTAGGGCACCGAGGTGACCATGACGCCGGGCGTGAACAGCAACCGGCCCTTCAGCCGGAGCGCGCTCTGGTTGTGCAGCAGGTGCTCGTACCAGTGGCCCACCACGTACTCGGGGATGATCACGGACACCGCGTCGCGCGGCGACTCCGTGCGCAGCCCCTTCACGTACTCGATGATCGGCCGCGTGATCTCGCGGTACGGCGAGTCCAGCACCTTCAGCGGTACGTCGATGCCGCGCCGCTCCCACTCCTCGCGCAGCATCTTCGTCTCCGCCGGGTCGACGTTGACGGTCAGCGCCTCCAGGGAGTCGGAGCGCATCAGCTTGGCGTAGGCGAGGGCGCGCAGCGTGGGGCGGTGGATCTTCGAGATCAGGACCACCGAGTGCACCCGGGACGGCCGGACGCTGTCGTCGCTCGGGCCCTCGGGTGCCGCGATCTCGGAGGACACGCGGTCGTAGTGCTTACGGATGGCCGTCATCGTCGCGTAGAAGATGCACATGCCCAGCAGCGCCACCCAGGCGCCGTGCGTGAACTTGGTGACGAGGACGACCACCAGCACCAGGCCGGTGAAGAAGGCGCCGAAGGTGTTGATGGCGCGCGAGCGGATCATGTGGCTGCGCCTGGCCGGGTCCTTCTCGGTCGCCAGATGGCGGTTCCAGTGCCGGACCATGCCGGTCTGGCTGAGGGTGAAGGACACGAACACGCCGACGATGTAGAGCTGGATCAGCCGGGTCGAGTCGGCGCCGTAGATGATGACGAGCAGGGTCGCCGCACCGGCCAGCAGGACGATGCCGTTGGAGAAGGCGAGCCGGTCGCCGCGGGTGTGCAGCTGGCGGGGCAGGTAGCGGTCCTGGGCGAGGATCGAGCCGAGCACCGGGAAGCCGTTGTAGGCGGTGTTGGCGGCCAGGAACAGCACCAGCGCGGTGGCCGCGGCCAGCACCACGAAGAAGAAGCTGCCCTTGCCGAAGACGGCCTCGGCGACCTGCGTGATCACCGGGTTCTGCACATATCCGGAACCGACGCCCACGCCTTCCTTGAGCAGGTCGGTGGCCGGGTTCTCGACCATGCGGACCTTGGTCGTCAGGGCGAGGACGATGATGCCGCAGAACATGGTGACGGCGAGCAGGCCCATCGCCGCGAGCGTGGTCGCGGCGTTCTTCGACTTGGGCTTGCGGAAGGCCGGCACGCCGTTGGAGATCGCCTCGACGCCGGTGAGCGCCGCACAGCCGGAGGAGAAGGCGCGCAACAGCAGGAAGACGAGGGCGAAACCGGCCAGTCCCTGGTGCTCGGCCTTGATCGTGTAGTCCGCCGTCGGCGCCCGCATGGTGTCGCCGAGCACGAGGCCGCGGAAGGCGCCCCACGCGATCATGATGAACACGCCGCCGACGAACACGTACGTCGGGATCGCGAAGAGCTTGCCGGACTCCTTGACCCCGCGCAGGTTCATCAGCGTCAGCAGCACGATCACGGCCACCGCGCAGAACACCTTGTGCTCGACCACGAAGGGGACCGCCGAGCCGAGGTTCTCGATGCCGGACGCGATCGAGACGGCGACGGTGAGGACGTAGTCGACGAGAAGGGCGCTGGCCACGGTCAGGCCCGCCCTGGCGCCCAGGTTGGTGGTCGCGACCTCGTAGTCGCCGCCGCCGCTGGGGTAGGCGTGCACGTTCTGCCGGTAGGAGGCGACCACCGTGAACATCAGCACCACGACGGCGAGCGCGATCCAGGGGCTGAAGTGGTACGCCGACACGCCTGCGATGGAAAGGACCAGCAGTACTTCCCCGGGGGCGTACGCCACCGAGGACAGCGGGTCGGAGGCGAAGACGGGGAGGGCGATCCGCTTCGGAAGGAGCGTTTCGCCGAGCCGGTCGCTGCGCAGTGCGCGCCCGATCAGAATCCGTTTGGGCACGTCGGTCAGTTTGGACACAACAGGTAATCGTAGGCGTTCGAACGGCCGCCGAACCACCTCCCCCACCCTCGGCTGTGCGCGAGTGCGGAACCGCCGTCCCCGGATCTGCCCTCCGGGTGAAAACAGCGAGGCCACGGCTGCGGATTCCGCGGGCCGCCGTCGCGTCATGCCTATATGACAAGCACCGCTCTACTCCCCGCTGTCATCGCCCTGTTGTCGTCCTACGGAGGTTCCATGCATGCCACCGCAGAGTTGATCGGCGCCGCGGCGGCCCTCGTCGGCCTCGGAATCCTGACGCTCGCCAGCGTCCGCAGCATCAGCCGGCGCTGAGGTCACAAGCCGTGCGGCAACCGTGCACAGGGGTGCCTGCGTCCCACCGCTGGTGTGTAGCTTTGGGCGTCGGTCTGAGACCCTGATCGAGCTGAGCTGTGATTCTTGACACCGGAAGGACGGTCGTGCACATCGTCATCATGGGCTGCGGAAGAGTAGGTTCCGCTCTTGCCCAGACCCTGGAGCAGCAGGGGCACACGGTCGCCGTCATCGACCGGGACCCCACGGCCTTCCGCCGCCTCGGCCCCGGATTCGGCGGCCGCCGGGTCACCGGCATCGGCTTCGACCAGGACACCCTGCGCGAGGCCGGCATCGAAGAGGCCGGTGCCTTCGCCGCCGTGTCCAGCGGCGACAACTCGAACATCATCTCCGCGCGCGTGGCCCGCGAGATGTTCGGTGTCGAGAACGTCGCCGCCCGCATCTACGACCCGCGCCGCGCCGAGGTCTACCAGCGCCTCGGCATCCCCACGGTCGCGACGGTCCGCTGGACGGCCGACCAGATGCTGCGCCGGCTGCTCCCCTCGGGCGCCGAGCCGCTGTGGCGCGACCCCACCGGCGGCGTCCAGCTCGCCGAGGTGCACGCCTCCGCCGCCTGGGTCGGTCACAAGATCAGCAGGCTGCAGGAGGAGACGGGCGTCCGGGTGGCGTTCCTGACCCGGCTCGGCGAGGCGATCCTGCCCACCTCCCAGACGGTGCTGCAGGAGGGCGACCTGGTGCACGTGATGATGCGCACCGACGAGGTCGACAAGGTCGAGGCGTCCTTCGCCAAGGGGCCCGACGAGGAGGGGGGGCACTGATGAGGGTTGCCATTGCCGGTGCCGGAGCGGTCGGCCGCTCGATCGCGGGCGAGCTGCTGGAGAACGGCCACGAGGTCCTGCTCATCGACAAGACGCCGACCGCCATCTCGGTCGAGCGTGTCCCGCAGGCGGAGTGGCTGCTCGCCGACGCCTGCGAGATCACGTCGCTGGACGAGGCGGCGCTACAGCGCTGCAACGTCGTGATCGCCGCGACGGGCGACGACAAGGTGAACCTGGTCGTCTCGCTCCTGGCCAAGACGGAGTACGGCGTTCCGCGCGTCGTGGCCCGCGT
This sequence comes from Streptomyces sp. NPDC050534, assembly GCF_044457745.1. Classification (NCBI taxonomy): domain Bacteria; kingdom Bacillati; phylum Actinomycetota; class Actinomycetes; order Kitasatosporales; family Streptomycetaceae; genus Streptomyces; species Streptomyces sp. NPDC050534. Next base: position 152,742 of record NZ_JBITHF010000002.1, on the reverse strand, counting down.
CAACAACCCCAAGAACGAGTGGCTCTTCAACGAGTCCTGGGGCGTCGACGTCGCCGTCTCCACCCCGCGTCTGATGTCCGCCCTGGTCGAGGAGGCGGTGAGCGTCGGCGACCTGGTCCGCCTGCTCCGCTTCAGCCACGGCGACGCGAACCTGGTGGAGCTGACGCTGCCGGAGGAGTCGGCCCTGGCCGGCACCCAGGTCGGCGACGTGGAGTGGCCCGAGGACACCTCCCTGGTCACGATCATCCGCGGCACCCGTGTCCTCACCCCCTCCAAGGAGGACTCCCTGGAGCCGGGCGACGAGCTGCTCTTCGTGGCCGCCCAGGCCAGGGAGGAGCAGCTGGAGGACCTGCTGTCGCTGCGCAGGGGGGACACGGCGGGCTAGCCGCCGCGTTCGCCGCGTCTACGACGACGAGGGGCGCCCCCCCCCGGCGGGGGGCCCCCCGGGGGGGGGGGGGGCGGGGCCCCGGGGGGGGGCCCCCCCGCGGGCCCCCCCCCCCCCCCCCCGGGGGCCCCCCCCCCCGGGGGGGCCCCCCCCTCGTCGTCGTAGAGCGAATGACCGCTCGCGGGGGGCCTACGCCTCCCGGCGGTGCCGCCCGCCGCTCGCCTCGACCCCCGCGGCGGCGGCCCGCTCCTTCTCGGCCTGCTCCTCCGCCTCCATCTCCGCGAACACGTCGATCGGCGCGGGCGCCTTCGCCAGGAAGACCCAGGTCAGCCACACGGCCAGCAGGAACGGCGGGATCTTGAGGGCGACCAGGACCCAGCCCAGCTGAGCGGTGTTCGCCCACCAGTACAGCGGGAAGAGGATCGCGCACTTGCCGAGCAGGATCAGGCCCCAGGCCCAACTGGCCTTGGAGTACGCCTTCTTGCGGCCCGGGTTGCGCGTACGCCAGGAGAGGTTCTCCTTGAAGACGGGCCCGAGGATCAGCCCGAGGAGCGGGACCCCGCACAGCGTCGTGACGATGTACGCCAGCGCCAGGCCCAGCGTGTAGAGCATGCCGGGCAGATAGAAGTCCTTGGCGTTGCCCGTCATCATCGCGAAGACGACGCCGAAGGCGACGCCGAAGACCCCGCTGAAGGCATGCTTGACGGTGTCCCGCATGACCAGGCGGACCACCACGAGCGCCAGGGACACCACGAGCGCCGCGATGGCCGACCAGTGCAGGTCCTTGTTGATCGTGTAGATGGTGACGAAGAGCAGGCCGGGCAGCACCGTCTCGACCATGCCCCGCACTCCGCCGAACGCCTCGAACAGGGCGGCCTCCGTCACCGTCCGCGTGTCGTCGGCTTGAGTGTCTTCGGTCGGCTTGTCGAGCGACGTCACCGGCTACTCCCGTCCGAGGGGTCTCAGTTCGTATTTCGGATTGAACAGCACCCGGCGGCCCCGGCTCATCGAGATCCGGCCCGATGCGATCAGTCTGCGCCCCGGCTCTATCCCGACGATGGAGCGCCGCCCGAGCCACACCACGTCGAGCGCGGCGGAGCCGTCGAACAGCTCGGCCTCCAGGGCCGGGACGCCCGCGCGCGGCCGCAGGGTGACCGTGCGCAAGGTACCAGTAACCGTGACGATCTGTCGGTCGTGGCAGTCACCGATCCGGGTACATCCCGCGGTCTGGGTATCCTCCCGCAGCTCCTCGGACTCCAGGTCCTCCTGCGAAGAGGAGAGCCGGTCAAGCATGCGCCGGAACCGGCCCACCGGCTTTTCGGAACGAGGAACAGCACTCATGTCTTGAAGCGTACCGGGGTGCACTGACGGCTACGTACCCGCGGCCCTAGCGCTCGAACCGGTAGCCCATGCCCGGCTCGGTGACGAAGTGCTTGGGGTGCGAGGGGTCGGCCTCGAGTTTCCTTCGCAGTTGCGCCATGTACACCCTGAGGTAGTTCGTCTCGGTTCCGTATGACGGACCCCACACTTCCTGCAGGAGCTGCTTCTGGCTCACCAGGCGTCCCGTGTTGCGCACCAGCACCTCCAGCAGGTGCCACTCCGTGGGCGTCAGCCGTACGTCCCTGCCGTCCCGGTTGACCTTCTTCGCGGCCAGGTCGACGGTGAACTCCTCGGTCTCCACGGTCGTCACGTCGTCCTCGCCGGCACCGACCGGCTCGGCCCGGCGGACCGCGGCCCGCAGCCGGGCCAGCAGCTCGTCCATGCCGAACGGCTTGGTGACGTAGTCGTCCGCGCCCGCGTCCAGCGCCTCGACCTTCTCGTCGGAGGTGTGCCGCGCGGACAGCACCAGGATCGGCACCCGGGTCCAGCCGCGCAGCCCCTTGATCACCTCGACGCCGTCCATGTCGGGCAGGCCCAGGTCGAGGACGACCACGTCGGGGTGGCGGGTGGCGGCGAGCTGGAGGGCGCTGGCGCCGTCGTGGGCCGCGTCGACCTCGTACCGGCGCGCCTTGAGGTTGATCACGAGGGCACGGACGATCTGCGGCTCGTCGTCGATGACGAGCACCCTGGTGGGGGCCTGGGGGGCACCCCCGGTCGGGCTCACCATGTGGTCTGCCTTTCGGGTTCCGCCGGGTGGAGATCATCCTGCGCGTGCGAGGCGGCCGCGCGCAGGGTGAGGACCATCGTGAGGCCGCCGCCGGGGGTGTCCTCGGCGTCCAGGGTGCCGCCCATCGCCTCGGTGAAGCCGCGCGCCACGGCGAGGCCGAGGCCCACGCCGGCTCCGCGCGGCGCGTCGCCGTAGCGCTGGAAGGGCTCGAAGATGCGTTCCTTGGCGTCGTCGGGGACGCCGGGGCCGCGGTCGACGACCCGTACCTCCACCCGGTCGGCGATGGCGCTCGCGGCGACCAGGACCGCCTCCTGCGGCGGGCTGTACTTGACGGCGTTCTCGACCAGGTTGGCCATCGCCCGCTCCAGCAGCCCCGGGTCGACGTCGACCATGGGCAGGGTTTCCGGCACGTCCAGCGCGACGCTGCCCTCGGGCACCCCGACCAGCGCCATCGGCACGACCTCGTCGACGTCGGCCTCGCGGATCAGCGGCCTGACCGTGCCGGTCTGCAGCCGGGACATGTCCAGGAGGTTGCCCACGAGGTGGTCGAGCCGGTCGGCGCCCTCCTCGATGCCCTCCAGCAGTTCCGCCTGGTCCTCCTCGGACCACGCCACGTCGTCCGAGCGCAGCGACGACACCGACGCCTTGATCCCGGCGAGCGGGGTGCGCAGGTCATGGGAGACGGCGGCCAGCAGCGCCGTACGGATGCGGTTGCCCTCGGCCAGCGCCCGGGCTCGGTCGGCCTCCTCCTGAAGGCGCGTGCGGTCCAGTACGACGGCGGCCTGGGCGGCGAACGCGGCCAGCACCCGGCGGTCCTCGGCGGGCAGCACCCGGCCGGTGAGGGCCAGCGCCAGATGGTCCCCGACCGGCACGTCCACGTCGGCGTCCTCCGGCCGCACGACCGCCGGCCCGAGTCCGGCGCGGCCCGCGCAGGTCCACGGGTCGTGGTCGCTCGCCCGCTCCAGCAGGGCGGCCGACTCCATGCCGAAGGTCTCGCGGACCCGTTCCAGGAGGTCCTCCAGGCCGGTCTCGCCGCGCAGCACGTTGCCCGCCAGGAAGGACAGGATCTCCGACTCGGCGCGCAGCCGGGCCGCCTGGTGGGTGCGGCGGGCCGCGAGGTCCACGACCGAGGCGACCGAGGCGCCGACACCGACGAAGATGACGATCGCGACGATGTTCTTGGGGTCGGCGATGGTGAAGCGGTGCAGCGGCGGCGTGTAGAAGTAGTTCAGCAGCAGGGAGCCCACCGCGGCCGAGGCCAGCGCGGGCAGCAGCCCGCCGAGCAGCGCCGCCGCGACCGTCACCGCCAGGAACAGCAGCATGTCGTTGGCGAGGCCCAGGTGGACGGTGTTGAGCAGCACCGCGAGGATGGCCGGAAGGATCACGCCGACCGCCCAGCCGGCGATGATCCGGGACCGGCCGAGCCGTGCCCCGCGGGCCACCGGAAGTCCGCGCCCCTTGCCTGCCTGGCCGTGGCTGATCAGGTGGACGTCGAGGTCGGGCCCGGAGTCCCGGGCCACCGTCGCGCCGACGCCGGGCCCGAAGACGTACTGCCAGCTCTTGCGCCGGGAGACGCCGAGCACGATCTGGGTCGCGTTGGCCCCGCGCGCGAAGGCGAGCAGCGCCGCCGGTATGTCGTCGCCGACGACGTGGTGGAAGGTGCCGCCCAGGTCCTCCACGAGGGTGCGCTGCACGGCCAGTTCCTTCGGCGAGGCGGCCGTCAGCCCGTCGCTGCTGGCTATGTAGACGGCCAGCACCTCGCCGCCGGCGCCCTTCTCGGCCAGGCGTGCGGCCCGCCGGATGAGGGTGCGGCCCTCGGGTCCGCCGGTCAGGCCGACCACGATCCGCTCGCGCGATCCCCAGATCTTCGAGACCCGGTGCTCGCTGCGGTACTGCTTCAGGTACTCGTCGACCCGGTCGGCCACCCACAGCAGCGCCAGCTCCCGCAGGGCGGTGAGGTTGCCGGGCCGGAAGTAGTTGGACAGGGCCGCGTCGACCTTGTCCGGCCGGTAGATGTTGCCGTGCGCCATGCGCCGCCTCAGCGCCTCGGGCGACATGTCGACCAGCTCGATCTGGTCCGCGCGGCGCACCATCTCGTCCGGCACCGTCTCCCGCTGCCGCACCCCGGTGATCGATTCGACGACGTCGCCGAGCGACTCCAGATGCTGGATGTTGACGGTGGAGACGACGTCGATGCCGGCGGCGAGCAGCTCCTCCACGTCCTGCCAGCGCTTGGCGTTGCGGGAGCCGGGGATGTTGGTGTGGGCGAGTTCGTCCACGAGGGCGACCTGGGGGGCCCGGCCGAGCACGGCGTCGACGTCCATCTCGGTGAAGGCGGCGCCGCGGTACTCCAGCTCCTTGCGCGCCACCTGCTCCAGGCCGTGCAGCATCACCTCGGTGCGCGGCCGGCCGTGGTGCTCCACGAAGCCCACGACGCAGTCGGTGCCCCGCTCCACGCGCCGGTGCGCCTCGGAGAGCATGGCGTACGTCTTGCCGACGCCCGGTGCCGCACCGAGGTAGATCCGAAGCTTGCCGCGTCCCATGGCCCCTATTGTCTTCCCGTTCCGTGCCGCGCACGCAGCGTCGACCTTACGGCCAGCGTTCCGGACAAAAGGGACGAGAGCCGGGGCAAGTGATGTTTTTGACGCATCCCTGACGGACTCGGCCGGTCAGTGCCCGACGATCCGCCCGTCCCCCAGCTCCAGGACCCGGTCGGCCAGGTCCAGCAGGGTCGCGTCGTGGGTGGCGACCAGAGCGGTGACCTTCTCGCTGTGGACGACGGCCCGCAGCAGCTCCATGACGGCGTGCCCGGTCTCCGCGTCCAGCTGGCCGGTCGGCTCGTCTGCGATCAGCAGCGAGGGGCTGTTCGCGAGCGCGCGGGCGATGGCGACGCGCTGCTGCTGGCCGCCGGACAGCTCGCCGGGCCGCTGCGCCGCGTGGTCCGCGAGGCCGACCAGGGCGAGCAGCAGCTCGACGCGGTCCTCGCGCTCCCGGACCTCCGTCCGGCGGAGCCGCATGGGCACGCCGACGTTCTCGGCGGCCGTGAGGATCGGGATGAGCCCGAAGGACTGGAACACGAAGCCGACGCGGTCGCGGCGCAGGGCGAGGAGCCCGTCCTCTCCGAGGTCCGACAGATCGAGGCCGTCGACGGTGACCCGGCCCTCGCCGGGTGCGTCGAGCCCGCCGACGATGTTCAGGAGCGTGGTCTTGCCCGATCCCGAGCGCCCTTTGAGCGCCACGAGTTCGCCGCGGGGCACCTCGAAGGAGACGCCGCGCAGGGCGTGCACGGCGGCCGCCCCATGACCGTAGGACTTGTGGACGTTCTCGACCCGCACCATGGTCTCGGTGACCACCTGGCTCATGCGCCCTCCCCCGTGCAGCCGTCGGCCGGGCGCCAGTATCGCCACCCGGCGCCCGGTCCTTCAACGGTCGGTCAGCTCGGATTGTCCCCGTGGGTGAGGGTCTCCCAGGCGACGAAGAGGTTGTTGCTGCCGGCCGGGCGCTGCCGCTCGGTCAGCGTCTGGGTGTTGGTCATCGCGATGCCGAGGCGGTTGTGCAGGGCGTTGTAGCCGACCTCGGTGACCGGTCCGAGCCCGAGCTTCAGCGATCCGCCGCAGAGCCAGCTCGGGACAGCCGTGCCCAGCTGGTACTTGGACTGGAACCCGAGCGCCTGCCGCAGCCGCTCGCCGACGTCGGTGCCATAGAGGTCCTGGCCCTGGATCCGGCTGGTCTCGGCGACGTGGGAGATCGAGGAGATGCCGTAGCCGGTGTGGGTGAAGTCGCGGCAGGTCTCCTGGGTGAGCCCGGTGACGAAGGTGGACTGCCCCTGCCAGTAGTCGACGATCTTCTGCTCGGTGTCGAGGTGCTGGCTGGGCACGGTCTTCGGCAGTGCGCCGTCGGAGGCCAGGTACACATAGGCGGCCGTACGGGTCCGGAACGTCGCCATGGCCTTGTCGTACGACGCCTTGTCGTCAAGGAAGACGGAGATGCCCACGGCGGCCTCCATCATCGTCAGCTCCCAATTCCCGTTGGAGTTGGAGCCGTTGATGATCTCGGGGAGGTAGACGTCACGCAGCATGGTCGCGAAGCGGCCGGAGTTCGCCCAGGTCCCGGTGTACGTGTACTTGATGATCTCGGCGGCCTTCGGCCAGGAGGAGCCCGCCCAGCCGGTCTGCAGGGGCGCGTTGCTGTTGGTGTGGTCCTTGATCACGGCGGACCAGGCGTCCATCAGCTCGATGGACTTCTTCGCGTACCGGTCGTCGCGGGTGATGTACCAGGCGAGCGCGTCGGTGTACGCGGCGATCGCGTCCTGGCGCTCGTCCGTGCAGCCGTAGTCGGGATTCGAGTACGAGCCGCACTCGACCGTGGCGCGGGGCTTCGGCGTGCGGTTCAGATCCGCGTACTTGCTCGCCATCATCTGGTCGTAGGCGCCCTTCCAGGGCTGGGCGCCGGTATCGACCTTGGCGCGCGCGAAGTCCAGTTGCGCCCTGGAGACGGTGACTCCGGGGTGGACGAAGGCGCTGGGGGCGGCGTCCGCGTGGCGGGCGCTGGGCCACACGAGCATGCCCACGACAAGCGCGGAGGTGGTGACGAGGAGGGCGGTACGGCGCATGGTGGGGGGCCATCCGTTCTCATATGTGAATGTGAAGCGCCTTTATGAACAGGCGCCGGTGAGCCGGAACGGTAGGTACAGACCAATACGCCGTCAAGAGTTCACGCACACACGCACGCGAAAGAGCCGCACCCCAAGGGGTGCGGCTCTCGAACCGTTCTGCGTGCGGAGGGTCTAGCGGACCTCGGTGATCTCCGGTCCGCGCTGGAGCTGTCCCATGCCGCCCGCGAAGCGCGAGGACTCCTCCTGCTGCACACCCTCGGGCACCATCTGCGCGTCGTTCGGCAGCTTCAGGACGATGGGGTCGCGGGGCGCCATCGGGCCCTCGCCGCGGACCACGACCGTGTCCCGGAAGATCTGCTCGAGCAGGCCGGCCGCCTGCGGCTGCACCGCGCCCTGCCCCGAGATCACACCGCGCAGGAACCAGCGCGGACCGTCCACACCGACGAACCGCACGACCTGGAAACCGCCCGTGCCGTCCGGCAGTTGCACCGGCACCTGGGCCCGCAGCTCCCAGCCCAGCGGGCCCTCGACCTCGTCGATGATCCCACCCTGCTGGGTGATGCCCGAACCGATCTCTTCGCGCACCTCGCCCCAGATGCCCTCGCGCTTGGGAGCGGCGAAGGCCTGCAGCTGGATGGCGCTGTCGCGCAGCACGACGGTCGCCGCGACGATCGCGTCGCCCGCGACCTCGACCCGCAGCTCCATGCCGTCGACGCCGGGTACGAACATGCCGCCCAGGTCCACGCGGCCCTCGGCCGGGTCGCTCACCTCGGAGTCGTCCCAGGGTCCGTCGGGCCGCGGCCCGGGTTCGAGCCGCACGCGCCCGCGCTCTTCCTCGTCCGCCTCAGTGTCGACGCTGTCGACGACCTGCTCGGCCTCGCCGGCCGCGTCCTCGGCGGCACCCTTCTTATTGCGACGTCCGAACACGTCACTGTCCTTCCCGGTCGGATACGACCGATGCGTATCGATTCCCACCCGCCCGGCCGCCCTCGGCGGCCTGACCGTTCGTGCTGCTGGTTCCGGCCACCGAGGCGTGGCCCCCGGTGGACCCGAAGCCCCCTTCGGCCCGCGCCGAATCGGGAAGCTCCGCCACCTCGTGGAAGCGGACCCTCTCGATCTGCTGGACGACCAGTTGGGCAATCCGGTCGAAGCGCTCGAACCGCACGGCCTCGCGCGGGTCGAGATTCACCACGATCACCTTGATCTCCCCACGGTACCCGGCATCAACCGTCCCCGGGGCATTCACGAGAGCGACACCGCAGCGGGCGGCGAGACCGGATCGGGGGTGCACGAAGGCCGCGTACCCCTCCGGGAGGGCGATAGACACCCCGGTGGGCAGCACCGCCCGCTCACCGGGCTCCAGTTGGCACGCCTCGGTGGTCCGCAGATCGGCTCCCGCGTCGCCGGGGTGTTCGTACGTCGGAAGCGGTACGTCCGGATCGACGCGGCGGATCTGCACGTCGAGCTCTTGACGGGGAGCACGGCTCACGGGTTCACCTCGAAGGCGCGGGCGCGCCTTTGCTGATCGGGGTCGCTCATGGCGGCGCGGATCTCCTCCGGGCGGCCGTTGTCGATGAAGTGGTCGACCTTCACCTCGATGAACAAGGCGTCCGCGCGGACGGCGACGGGCCCGTCCGGGCCGCCGATGCGCCCGGTGGCGGTCGAGTAGATCTTGCGGCCCGCCACGGCCGTGACCTCGGCCGTCAGATGCAGGGTGGTGCCCACCGGCACCGGCCTGACGAAGTCGGTCTCCAGCCGCCCGGTCACGGCGATCGTCCGCAGCAGCCAGTTCAGCGAGCCGAGGGTCTCGTCGAGCGCGGTCGCGAGCACGCCGCCGTGCGCGAGACCGGGAGCGCCCTGGTGGGCGGGCTGCACGGTGAACTCGGCGGTGATCGTGACGCCTTCGCCGGCCCGCGCCTCCAGGTGCAGTCCGTGGGGCTGCCCGCCGCCGCACCCGAAACACTGTTCGTAGTGGGCGCCGAGGGGCTCGCCGGGCGCGGGAGCGTCGGGGTGCCGCACGGGTCGTACCGCGTCTGCGGGAGGCTGAAGAGCTGGGGAAGTACCACTCACAGCCGCAGACCTTACCCGCCCGCCCGTCTCCCACCACCGCCCTGCTCGACGGCGCTCCGCGCCGGCACCCCTGACCCGAGCCGATTCCGGACACCGTGCCAAGCTTGGCTCCATGCAGCTCTCCACCGCCCCGTACGAAGAACGCCTCACGGCCCCCCGCTCGTGGTGGCTGATCTCCTTCCTGGTGGGCGTCTCCTTCGCCCTCATCCTGCTGCCGTTCGGCACTCTGCCGATGCTCGGCGGACTGGTCGGCGGCACCGCGGCGGCGGCCGTCGTGGCGAGCTCGTACGGCTCGGTGCGCATCCGCGTGGTGGGCGGCTCACTGATCGCGGGCGAGGCGAAGATCCCGGTCACGGCCCTGGGCGAGGCGGTGGTCATGGACCCGGAGGAGGCGCGCGCCTGGCGCACTCACAAGGCCGACACCCGCGCCTTCCTGCTGCTGCGCGCCTACATCCCGAGGGCCCTGCGGGTGGAGGTCACCGACCCCGAGGACCCGACGCCGTACCTGTATCTGTCGACGCGGGAGCCCGAGCGGCTCGCGGAGGCGCTGAAGGCTGCGCGGGAGGCGGCTGCGTAAGGTCTGGAGCGGCCTCAGCCCGCGGCTTCGTCGTCCAGGTCCTCCAGGTCCAGCGCATCGGCGGGCGCCTCCAGGGGAGGCAGCGCGGGCAGCGCGTCCCAGGGCACCTGGACCTTGCGGAGGTCCTTGCGGATGCGCCCGGCGAGCTTCCTGGTGTCCCGCCGGTTCATGACCGCGCCCACCGCCGCGCCCACCATGAAGGGCATCAGGTTCGGCAGGTCGCGCACCGTGCGCTTCATGATCTGCTGGCGCAGCTGCTGCTTCCCACGGCTGTTGAGCGCCGTCGTCACGGTCGCCGGCTTGGTGACGTCGATCCGGCGCTCCCCCGACCAGGAGTTCAGATACGCGGTGCTGCGCTGCTTCAGGCTGCCCGGCGGCCGTACGCCGTAGACCTCGTGGAGTTCGGCGATCAGCTTGAGCTCGATCGCGGCGACGCCGGTGATCTCGGCGGCGATCTCCGTCGGCATCGCGGGCGGCACCGGCAGCATCGCCGCCGCTCCGATGCCCGCTCCGATGGTGGAGGTGGCGGCCGCCGCGCCCGCCACGAGCTTGTCCGCCAGCTGCTCGGGTCCGAGGCCCGGGAACTGTCTGCGGAGCGTGGCGAGGTCCCGTACGGGGATGCGCGGGGCCATGTCGATGATCCGGTCGGCGAGGTACGCCAGACCGGCTCTCGCGGCGTTGCCGCTCCGGCGCACGCCCTCCCGGGCCTTGTCACGGATCACCGCGGCCCGCCGCTTCGCGACGGGCGCGGGGGTCTGCGACGGAGCCGGGAGGTCACCCCGGCCGGCCGCCGGTTCGAGCGAGGCCGATCCTGTGGACGCCTCACCGGGCGTCGCACCGGAGGGGCCCCGCTCGTGGTCACGCGCGCCATGAGGGCCGTCGTACGGCCCTTCGTCCGCTCCCAGTACCGGGAAGCGGCGCTTCCAAGGTGGGGTCGAGCCAGTCACGGCCGACCCGGCCTCAGTCGCAGTCGCGGCAGATCGGCTGACCGTTCTTCTCCCGGGCCAGCTGACTGCGGTGGTGCACCAGGAAGCAGCTCATGCACGTGAACTCGTCCTGCTGCTTGGGCAGCACCCGGACGGCCAGCTCCTCGTTGGAGAGGTCCGCGCCGGGCAGCTCCAGGCCTTCGGCAGCCTCGAACTCGTCGACGTCGACGGCGGACGTCGACTTGTCGTTCCGCCGGGCCTTCAGCTCTTCAAGGCTGTCCGAGTCGACGTCGTCGTCGGTCTTGCGTGGAGTGTCGTAATCCGTTGCCATGTCGCTCTCCCCCTCTGGGTGTCTGCGGTGTCTCCAGCGCACGTAACGCGTGAGAGGCCGGACTTGTGCCCGACCCGAGGCGGAGATTTTGCCTCACATCAAGGTCTGTTACTCAATCGACACCCAACCGGACCCCTCAAGAGTGATCGGCTTGGATGGCGAACGGGACCGTACACGGTCCCCATGCCGCTGTTCAAAGGCATCTCACCCTGTACTTCCCGTGATCAGGTGACCCGAAAACCCGGATTTTCCCGGCTTTCCGGAAGTCAGCATGATCACGGAGAGTAGATGGCCGGAAAATCGCCCATGTGATCGATCACACACGGGATAGGCCATCCGGCGGCCAGAAAATTCCGCGCAAAGCGAACATCCCCGCGTGTCCGGGACATGATCTCAGATCGGCAGGGCCACCCGCATCACGAGTCCACCCCCCTCACGCGGCCGTGCCGAGATGTGGCCGCCGTGCGCCCGGGCCACGGACCGGACGATGGACAGACCCAGCCCCACACCCTTGTCGCTGCCGGTGCGCTCGGTGCGCAGCCGCCGGAAGGGCTCGAAGAGATTGTCGATCTCGTACGCCGGTACGACGGGTCCGGTGTTGGTCACGACCAGGACCGCCTGGCCGTGCTGGACGTCGGTGGTGACCTCGACCCAGCCGTCGTCCGGCACGTTGTACCGCACGGCGTTCTGCACGAGGTTCAGGGCGATCCGCTCCAGCAGCACGCCGTTGCCCTGGACGACGGCGGGCCTCTGCTCGCCGCGGATCACCACGCCCTTGGCGTCCGCCTCCGCGCGCACCTGGTCGACGGCCTGCTCGGCGACCTCGGCGAGGTCCACCGGCTTGCGCTCGACGATCTGGTTGTCGCTGCGGGCGAGCAGCAGCAGGCCCTCGACGAGCTGCTCGCTGCGCTCGTTGGTGGCCAGCAGCGTCTTGCCGAGCTGCTGCAGCTCCATCGGCGCGTTCGGGTCGGAGAGGTGGACCTCGAGGAGCGTGCGGTTGATCGCGAGCGGGGTGCGCAGCTCGTGCGAGGCGTTGCCGACGAAGCGCTGCTGGGCGGTGAAGGCACGCTGGAGGCGCTCCAGCATGTCGTCGAAGGTGTCGGCCAGCTCCTTGATCTCGTCGTCCGGGCCGTCCAGTTCGATCCGGCGCGACAGGTCCGAGCCCGCGACCGCGCGCGCGGTGCGCAGGATGCGGCCGAGCGGCGACAGGACGCGGCCGGCCATGGCGTAGCCGAAGGCGAAGGCGATCACGGCGAGGCCGAGCAGGGCCAGCAGCGAGCGGCTGAGGAGGTCGTCCAGCGCGTGCTGGCGCTGCACGGCGTCGCACTGCTTGAGGATCGAGTTCAGCTCGGTCGGCGGCGCCGAGTTCAGGGCGGGGCAGGTGGAGCTGGTCATGTCGAGGTTGGAGCCGGTCACCTGGAAGGACTGGCCACTGCCCTCGTGCAGAGCCTGGGCCGCCAGCAGATAGATGATCGACAGCAGCAGGATCCCGGCGATCAGGAACATGCCGCCGTACAGCAGGGTGAGCCGTATACGGATGGTCGGGCGCAGCCACGGGAACGGCGGTTCGGGCTTCCTGGGGTCCCAGGTGGGCTTGGGCGGCGCGGTGGGGAGAGCGGGTGTTGCGGCCATTGCGTATCAGATCCGGTATCCGGAGCCGGGCACGGTGACGATGACGGGAGGCTCGCCCAGCTTGCGGCGCAGTGTCATGACGGTCACGCGCACGACGTTCGTGAACGGGTCGGTGTTCTCGTCCCAGGCCTTCTCCAGGAGCTGCTCCGCGGAGACGACCGCGCCCTCGGAGCGCATCAGCACCTCCAGGACGGCGAACTCCTTCGGCGCGAGCTGGACCTCCTTGCCGTCGCGGAAGACCTCGCGGCGGTTGGGGTCGAGCTTGATGCCCGAACGCTCCAGGACCGGTGGCAGCGGCACGCTGGTGCGCCGGCCGAGGGCACGCACGCGTGCGATCAGCTCGCTGAACGCGAAGGGCTTGGGCAGATAGTCGTCGGCGCCGATCTCCAGGCCCTCGACGCGGTCACTGACGTCGCCGGAGGCCGTGAGCATCAGCACGCGCGTGGGCATGCCCAGCTCGACGATCTTGCGGCACACGTCGTCGCCGTGCACGAGCGGGAGGTCGCGGTCGAGGACGACCACGTCGTAGTCGTTGACGCCGATGCGCTCCAGGGCGGCCGCACCGTCGTACACGACGTCGACGGCCATGGCCTCCCGGCGTAGTCCGGTGGCCACCGCATCGGCGAGCAGTTGCTCGTCCTCGACGACGAGTACGCGCACGTCGCAAGTCCTTCCTGTGTCCACCCGCGCAGCCGGAAGGCACACGCGGGCGGGGTCCGTCTCGGGTTGGTGCCTCCATCCTGCCCTTTTCGGTCATAAGTCGGCAGTAAGACGGGTGGGCGGCGGATGAGCGCCGGATGAAGGACAGGTGTGAGACCCGGGAATCAAGGATTTTGTCGTCGGGTTGAGGTTTCCACGGAAGGGAGCGAGGGGAGGACGGTTCATACCCCGCGATCACGCTCTGCTAGTGCCGCAGCACCATGCGGCACGGCGCAATCCGCTTACCGCAGAGTGGGCGTGGGTGTCCGGCACCGTCGCCGCCCGGCACGGCTGCGCCGGGCACTCGCAGGAGACGTGATCGCCCCTTCCGAACGGCACACCCCCGTGCCATCGACCCACGACCCAGGACGAGGGGGCGCAGCATGGACGCTTTCACCGCAGGACTTCTGCAGCGCATAAAGACGACCGAGTCCGACCTGACGCGGGCTCGCGACGAAGGCGACGACTTCCTCGTCGAGGTGGAGCAGGGCGAGCTCGACGACCTGCGCCGTCTCGCCGCCGAACACGGTGTGGAGGTCGGCGCCTAGCGTCCGATCGGTTGGTCAGCGCGACAGCGGGCCCCCGGCGAATCCAGCGCCGGGGGCCCGCTGTGTCGTACCACGGCCTGCGGCCGCGTTCACCTGCTGTTCGTCGCGGGGCCGGCCGGCGGACGCGCTCAGTCGTGCCAGGCGCCGAAGTCCTCCAGGAGGCGCTGGAGGGGCTCGAAGACGCCCGGGGTGCCAGCGACCGCGAGGTCGCGTCCGGGGCGCTCTCCGGGCCGCCCACCGGTCAGGGCGCCCGCTTCCCGCGCGATGAGGTCGCCCGCCGCGAGGTCCCACGCGTTGAGCCCGCGTTCGAAGTAGCCGTCGAGACGGCCGGACGCCACGTCGCACAGGTCGACCGCGGCCGAGCCGCCGCGCCGGATGTCGCGCAGGAGGGGGATCAGCTGCCGGGCGACCTCGGCCTGGTGGACGCGGACCTCGGTGACGTAGTTGAAGCCCGTCGAGACCAGGGCCTGGTCGAGGGGCGGCGCGGGGCGGCAGGCCAGCTCACGCTCGCCCTCCCAGGCGCCTGTGGCGCGGGCCCCGCCGCCGCGGACCGCGTGGTACGTCTCGCCGCGCATCGGGGCGGCCACCACGCCGACGACGGCGTCGCCGTCCTGTTCGGCGGCGATCGAGACGGCCCAAGTGGGCAGCCCGTACAGGTAGTTGACCGTGCCGTCGAGCGGGTCGATCACCCAGCGGATCCCGCTCGTGCCCTCGGTGGAGGCGCCTTCCTCGCCGAGGAAGCCGTCGTCGGGGCGGCGCTCGGAGATCAGGTCCGTGATCAGCTTCTCCGCCGCGATGTCCATCTCGGTGACCACGTCGATCGGGCTCGACTTGGTCGCGGCGACCGCCAGGTCGGCCGGGCGGCCGTCCCGCAGCAGTTCCCCGGCGCGGCGGGCGGCCTCCTGGGCGAGCGCGAGCAGTTCCTGGTGCAGGGGGTCGGTCACGGCGCTCCTCACACGTACGGGCTGTCGGCACCGGCGGCGGCCGGACGCGGTGCGCGGGCCGGGCAGCAGCCGGCCGGGCAGAGGTTGTGGCTCGCGCCGAGCGCGCCCAGGGCGCAGGGCGTGACCTCCTCGCCGCGCTCCACGGACGCGCGCTCGAGGACGAGGTCGCGGACCGCGGCGGCGAAGCGCGGGTCGTCGCCGACCGTCGCCGAGCGGCGCATCGGCAGCCCGAGCTCCTCGGCCTTGGCCCTGGCCTCCGTGTCGAGGTCGTAGAGGACCTCCATGTGGTCGGAGACGAAGCCGATGGGGGCGATCACGACCGCCGGGGCGCCGGCCGCGTGCCGCTCCTCGAGGTGGTCGCAGATGTCGGGCTCGAGCCAGGGGATGTGCGGGGCGCCGGAGCGCGACTGGTAGACGAGCTGCCAGGGGTGGTCGACGCCGGTGCGCTCGCGCACGGCGTCGGCGATCAGCTGCGCCACCTCCAGGTGCTGCTCGACGTACGCCCCGCCCTCGCCGTGGGCCTCGACCGGGCCGGAGGTGTCCGCCGACGCGGTCGGGATCGAGTGGGTCGAGAACGCGATGTGCGCGCCCGTGCGGACCTCCTCGGGGAGGCCGGCCAGGGCCTGCAGCACCCCGTCGGTCATCGGGTCCACGAAGCCCTCGTGGTTGAAGTAGTGCCGGAGCTTGTCGATCTTCGGCAGCTCCAGTCCTTCGGCCTCCAGGGCGGCGAGCGAGTCGGCGAGGTTCTCGCGGTACTGACGGCAGCCGGAGTACGACGCGTACGCGCTCGTGGCCAGGACCAGGACGCGGCGGCGGCCGTCGGCGACGATCTCGCGCAGGGTGTCCGTCAGGTAGGGCGCCCAGTTGCGGTTGCCCCAGTAGACCGGCAGGTCCAGGCCGTGCTCCGCGAAGTCCTTGCGCAGGACGTCCAGCAGGGCACGGTTCTGGTCGTTGATCGGGCTGACCCCGCCGAAGAGGAAGTAGTGCTGCCCGACTTCCTTCAGGCGTTCCTTGGGGATGCCTCGCCCTCGCGTCACGTTCTCCAGGAACGGGACCACGTCGTCCGGGCCCTCCGGGCCGCCGAACGAGAGCAGGAGAAGGGCGTCGTAGGGGCTGGCATCGAGCGCGTCTGACATGGACCGATCCTCCCACCCGGCACCGACAGCCGGGAAACGGCGGGGTGACGGGAGGTGGCCCGGACCCTGTCGGCGGGCTTTCACCGGCGGAATCACGGGTGCATTAGGGTGACCTCACTCGTAAGCTGTATCAGCTGCAGTAGCACCTTACTGATCCGTGCCGTCCGGTTACTGATCCGTACCCATCGGAGACCCCGTGCCCAGCCCCTACCGCGCCCTGTTCGCCGCCCCCGGCACCAAGGGCTTCTCCGCCGCGGGCCTCCTCGGCCGGATGCCGCTGTCGATGATGGGCATCGGCGTGGTCACGATGATCTCCCAGCTCACCGGGCGCTACGGGCTCGCGGGTGCCCTGTCGGCCACCATCGCGCTCGCGGCCGCGGCGATCGGGCCGCAGATCTCCCGGCTGGTGGACCAGCACGGGCAGCGCAGGGTGCTGCGCCCCGCGACGCTCGTCGCGCTCTCCGCGGCGGCCGGGCTGCTGCTCGCCGCGCACTTCGGATGGCCGGACTGGGTGCTGTTCGTCTGCGCCGCGGGCATCGGCTCCGTGCCGAGCCTCGGCGCGATGATCCGCGCCCGCTGGGCCGCCCTGTACCGGGGCACCCCGAAGCTGCACACCGCGTACTCCTTCGAGTCCGTGGTCGACGAGGTGTGCTTCATCTTCGGGCCGATCATCTCGATCGGTCTGTCCACGGCCTGGTTCCCCGAGGCCGGCCCGTTGCTCGCCGCGTGCTTCCTGGCGGCCGGCGTCTTCTGGCTGACCTCCCAGCGCGCCACGGAGCCCGCACCGCACCCGCGCGCGCAGCACGGCGGCGGCAGCGCCCTGCGCTCCCCCGGCCTGCAGGTGCTGGTGGCCACCTTCGCGGCCACCGGGGCGATCTTCGGGGCGGTCGACGTGGTCACCGTGGCCTTCGCCGACGAGCGGGGGCACAAGGCCGCCGCGAGCCTCGTGCTCGCGCTGTACGCGGCGGGCTCCTGCCTGGCGGGGGTCGTGTTCGGACTGCTGCACTTCGCCGGGGCGCCCGCCCGCCGCTGGCTGCTGGGCGTATGTGCGATGGGCGTGAGTATGATCCCCCTCCTACTGGTCGGAAACTTGCCGCTTCTGGCCGTGGCGCTGTTCGTTGCGGGCCTGTCCATCGCTCCCACGATGATCACGACGATGTCCCTCATCGAAGAGCACGTACCGCGCACGCAATTGACCGAGGGCATGACCTGGGTGAGCACCGGGCTCGCGGTCGGCGTCGCGCTCGGCTCCTCGATGGCCGGCTGGGTCATCGACGCGGCCGGCGCGCGTGCCGGATACGGGGTCCCGGCCGTGGCCGGGGCCGTCGCGGTGGCGGTCGGTTTTCTGGGGTATCGCCGGCTGAGCAGGCCGGCTACGCAACGGGGAGGCACCGTTGAGCAGCACAGCGAGCGCGAAGAACGGCACGTGGCGTAACTGGGGGGGCAACGTCGCGTCCCGTCCGGCGCGAGAGGTCGCGCCGGCCTCCGTGGAGGAGGTGTCCGCGGCGGTGCGCAGGGCCGCGGAGGACGGCCTGACCGTGAAGGCCGTCGGCAGCGGGCACTCCTTCACGTCCATCGCCGCCACCGACGGTGTGTTGATCCGCCCTCAACTGTTGACCGGCATCCGCAAGATCGATCGCGATGCCATGACGGTCACGGTCGAGGCGGGCACGCCGCTCAAGAGACTCAACATGGCCCTGGCCCGCGAGGGCCTGTCGCTCACGAACATGGGCGACATCATGGAGCAGACGGTCTCCGGCGCCACCAGCACCGGCACGCACGGCACGGGCCGTGAGTCGGCGTCGATCGCCGCCCAGATCAAGGGACTTGAGCTGGTCACCGGTGACGGCTCGGTGCTCACCTGCTCCGAGAAGGAGAACCCCGAGGTGTTCGCGGCCGCCCGGATCGGCCTCGGCGCGCTCGGCATCGTCACCGCGATCACCTTCGCCGTGGAGCCGATCTTCCTGCTCAGCGCGCGCGAGGAGCCGATGCCCCTGGACAGGGTCCTCGCCGACTTCGACGAACTCTGGGCCGAGAACGAGCACTTCGAGTTCTACTGGTTCCCGCACACCACCAACACCAACACCAAGCGCAACAACCGCAGCGCGGGTCCGGAGAAGCCGGTGTCCCCGGTCGCGGGCTGGATCGAGGACGAGTTCCTTTCCAACGGCGTCTTCCAGGTGGCCCAGTGGGTCGGCCGCGCGGCGCCCGCGACCGTCCCGGCGATCGCCCGGATCTCCAGCACGGCCCTGTCCGCGCGCAGTTACACGGACATTCCGTACAAGGTCTTCACCTCCCCGCGCCGGGTGCACTTCGTGGAGATGGAGTACGCCGTCCCGCGCGAGGCCCTGACCGAGACGCTGCGCGAGATCAGGACCATGGTGGACCGCTCCGGCCTGCGGATCAGCTTCCCGGTCGAGGTGCGCACCGCCCCGGCCGACGACATCACGCTGTCCACGGCGTCGGGCCGCGACAGCGCGTACATCGCCGTCCACATGTTCAGGGGGACGCCGTACCAGGCGTACTTCACCGCCGCCGAGCGCATCTTTACCGCCCACGGGGGCCGGCCGCACTGGGGCAAGGTGCACACACGGGACGCCGACTACTTCTCACGGGTCTATCCGCGCTTCGGCGAGTTCACCGCGCTGCGCGACCGGCTCGACCCGGACCGGCGCTTCCAGAACGACTACCTGCGCAGGGTGTTGGGCTCGTAGCCATTGGTTCCGTTTCCGACGATTGCGTGAAGTACGCCACGTTCAAGATCCCGAAAACCGCTCAACGAGCGGACCGGTACCGCCCCTTGCCAGAAGTTGAGCGGCGTGCCAATCCACGCACGTGGCCCGAATGGAGTACTGTGGCGAGCCCTGGGTCCGGTCTCCCGCCAGGGCGTCCATGGCCTTCAAGGACCGCCATGAGGGGGCTAGTTGCACAGGGTGACGGAGTTGGTCACTTAGCGTTGCGAATAGGTAACCGTGCCATAACGGCGGTCCAGGGCCCGTGCCCGACACGCCGGGCAACTCGGCAAGGTTGTGGCAGGCTGCACCCGGGCAGGCCACACTCGACTAGCGGAAGCAGCGACGCACGTGACGTCGGCAGGCACCACCCGGGAGGTCCCCATGCCCGAACTGCGTGTCGTGGCCGTCTCGAATGACGGCACACGGCTGGTGCTGAAGGCTGCCGACTCAACGGAGTACACCCTTCCGATCGACGAACGCCTGCGCGCTGCGGTGCGCGGCGACCGGCCCCGCCTCGGCCAGATCGAGATCGAGGTGGAGAGCCATCTCCGCCCCCGCGACATCCAGGCACGTATACGCGCCGGTGCGACCGCCGAAGAGGTGGCCCAGCTCGCCGGAATCCCCGTCGACCGCGTACGCCGCTTCGAGGGCCCCGTGCTCGCGGAGCGCGCGTTCATGGCCGAGCGGGCCCGCAAGACGCCCGTCCGCCGCCCCGGTGAGAACGCCGGTCCGCAGCTCGGCGAGGCCGTCCAGGAGCGGCTGTTGCTGCGCGGCGCCGAGAAGGACACCGTGCAGTGGGACTCGTGGCGCCGCGACGACGGCACCTGGGAGGTCCTGCTGGTCTACCTGGTCGCCGGCGAACCGCACTCGGCGAGCTGGACGTACGACCCGCCCCGGCGGCTCGTCCAGGCCGTCGACGACGAGGCGCGCTCGCTCATCGGCGAGTCCGAGGACCTCGCGGCCCCGGAGCCCAGCTTCCCGTTCGTACCGCGCATCGCACGGCTGCCGCGGGACCGTCCGCTGGACCGCGCCCTCGACCGGGAGCGGCCGAGCCTGCCCGCGCAGGCGTCCGAGCCCGCCGAGGAGAGCACGGGTGAACGGGACTCGCTGACCAGCCTGTTGGAGGCCGTTCCGAGCTTCCGCGGTGACCTGGTGGTACCGGAGCGCCCGGTTCCGGACACTCCGCCGCCGGCAGCGCCGCCTGCGGAGGAGCCGCCCGCCGAACCCGAGACGGAGGAACCGCCGGCCCCCGCGGCCTCGGCCGGTTCCGCCTACGCGGACGTCCTCATGCCGCGCTCGGTCGGCAGCCACCGTGACCGTCTCGTCGGCGCCACCGACCGCCAGGCCGAGGCCGACGGCGTCCGCCCCGGCCGCCGCGCGGCGGTCCCCAGCTGGGACGAGATCGTGTTCGGGACGCGGCGGAAGAAGCAGGACTAGCAGGCGTACGTACGAGAGGGGGGCGCCCCCCCCGGGGGGGGCCCCCCCCCCGGCGGGGGGGGGGGGGGCGGGGCCGGGGGGCGGGGGGGGGGGGGCGCCCCCCCCCCCCGGCCCCCCGGGGCCGCCGGCCCCCCCCCCCCCCCGCCGCGCCCCCCGGCGGGGCCGCCCCGGCGGGGGCCCCGGGGCGCCCCCCCCCCCCCCCCCGGGCCCCCCCCGGGGGGGGGCCCCCCCCGGGGGGGGGCCCCCCCCTCTCGTACGCGTTCTCGTGCGCGGCTGCCGGGTGTTACTGCGGGTCGGGCCCCACGGCCACCGGACGCGACGGGTCGGACGACCACTCCGACCACGAACCCACGTACAGCGCCGCGTCGACGCCCGCGACCGCCAGTGCGAGCACCTCGTGCGCCCCGGAGACGCCCGAGCCGCAGTAGACGCCGACCGGTGAACCGTCCATCGCGCCCAGGGTCTTGAAGCGCGCGGCCAGCTCCTCCGTGGGCAGGAACCGCCCGTCGCCGGCCACGTTCTCGTTCGTGGGCGCCGACACCGCGCCCGGGATGTGCCCGCCGACGCGGTCGATCGGCTCCACCTCGCCGCGGTACCGCTCCCCCGCCCGCGCGTCGAACAGCACGCCGGTACGCGCCAGCGCCGCCGCGCCGTCGGCGTCCAGCAGCCCCTCGGCGCCCGGCACCGGCTCGAAGTCACCCTCGGCGGGCGTGGGCGCGGACGTCTCCGACGGGCCCGCCCAGGACGGCAGTCCGCCGTCGAGGACCCGTACGTCCGGGTGACCCGTCCAGCGCAGCAGCCACCACGCACGGGCCGCGGCCCATCCCTGTCCGCCGTCGTACACGACCACCGGCCGCGCGGCCGACACCCCCGCCCGTCGCATCGCCGCGCCGAAGACCTCGAGGTCCGGCAGCGGGTGGCGGCCGGTTTCGCCGGGCTCGGAGGCGAGTTCGGCGTCCAGGTCGACGAAGACGGCACCGGGGATGTGCCCGGCCGCGTACTCGGCACGTCCGTCGAAGGGCGGCTCACCGGCCGCCTTGGCCACACTGAGCTGCCAGCGGACGTCGAGCAGGACGGGCGGGCGCTGCCCCGCCAGGTCGCTCGCGAGTTCGGAAGCGGAGATGATGGCGTTCATGGCCACCATCCTTGCGTACGGGGTGGCCGCATCGTTCATGTCCGGCTACTCTGCTCGGCCGGACAGCCTCGATCACGAGGCGTACGGGTTCGAGCACATGCTGTACAGCTGATCGACATTCGTCGGCAATCGCACAGAAACGGATGGGAAACCGCACACCGGGCATCCTCCGGGAAGGGCGGCGCGCCCGGAGCGCGCACCGGCGTCGGTGGTGCGAGCATCGGCACGGAGATCCGGAGAGCGGGGCCACGGGGCCACGGCGAGGGGTCGAGGAGAGAGCGACGATGACCGAGGCACGGGGACCGGCCGGCCCGAACGGCGGGATGCACACTCGGCACGCGCCCGGCACGCCCTGCTGGGTGAGCCTGATGGTGCACGGGCTGACCACCACCCAGGAGTTCTACGGCTCGCTGTTCGGCTGGGAGTTCCGGCCGGGCCCGCAGCAGCTCGGCCCGTACGTGCGGGCACTGCTCGACGGGGCCGAGGTGGCCGGCATCGGCCAGCTGCCGCCGGACCGCCATCTGCCCATCGCCTGGACGCCCTACCTCGCCTCCGACGACGTGGACGTGACCGCCGAGAAGGTACGCCTGTGCGGCGGCACCATCGGCGTGGGGCCGCTGGACGCCGCCGAGGCCGGCCGGCTGGCGATCGGCTCGGACCCCTCCGGAGCCGTCTTCGGCATCTGGCAGGCGGCCGAACACCAGGGCACGGGTATCACGGGCGTGCCCGGCACCCCCGCCTGGAACGAGCTGCTGACCGTCGAGTCGGTGAGCGTGGCGAAGTTCTACGAGACGGTCTTCGGCTACGAGGAGGAGGCGGTCGTCTCC
This sequence comes from Streptomyces sp. NPDC050534, assembly GCF_044457745.1. Classification (NCBI taxonomy): domain Bacteria; kingdom Bacillati; phylum Actinomycetota; class Actinomycetes; order Kitasatosporales; family Streptomycetaceae; genus Streptomyces; species Streptomyces sp. NPDC050534. Next base: position 130,638 of record NZ_JBITHF010000002.1, on the reverse strand, counting down.
GCCGACTTCGACTATCTGACGCTGCAGATCGAGGGCCGTCCGGTCGCCGGCATCCACGGCGTGGGCCACGCCCTGCCCCGCGACCGGGGCCCGCACTGGATCACGTACTTCGAAGTCGCCGACGCGGACGGCGCGGTGGAGCGCGTAATGGACCTCGGCGGCCATGTGCTGTCGCCGCCCAAGGACGGCGCCCACGGGCGCGAGGCCACGGTGGCCGACCCCGAGGGCGCCCGCTTCTGCCTCATCGAGAGCTCGCGCTGAGCCGCGGCCCCGCCCGCCTCGGTCCCAGGGCCTGTTGCGAAAGTCCCTAGACCTGCGACATCGGCAGCACGTCCGGGGACAGCGCCGCCGCACCGGACGTCGCCGCCGTCATGCGGCGGCGGTGGTGGCGCCGGCACAGGACCTCGTAGCCGATGTCCTCCGGCTGGTTGACGTCGCCCACGACGACCTGCGCGCCCTCGACGACCATGGCGCCGCCTATCGTGCGGGCGTTGTGGGTGGCGCGGGCGCCGCACCAGCACAGGGCCTCCACCTGGAGGACCTCGACGCGGTCGGCCAGCTCGATCAGGCGCTGGGAGCCGGGGAAGAGCTTGGTGCGGAAGTCCGTCGTGATGCCGAAGGCGTAGACGTCCAGGCCCAGGTCGTCGACCACGCGCGCGAGTTGGTCGATCTGCTCCGGCGCCAGGAACTGCGCCTCGTCCGCGATGACGTAGTCCGCGCGGCCGCCCTGCGAGAGGTGGTCGACGAGGTACGCGTACAGGTCCTGCCCGTCCTCGACCTCCACCGCGTCCGTGACCAGGCCGAGACGCGAGGAGAGCTTGCCCTCGCCCGCGCGGTCGTCGCGGGTGAAGATCATGCCCGCCAGGCCGCGCGCCGAGCGGTTGTGCTCGATCTGCAGAGCCAGCGTCGACTTCCCGCAGTCCATGGTTCCGGAGAAGAACACCAGCTCGGGCATGGCGAGTTGAGCACCTTTCGGCGTGCGGGATCGGAGATCGGGCTTCAGGAGCGTACTTCGAGCAGGGGGATCAGCTGCTCGGCAGGGGTCATCGAACCGTGGTTGCCGACCATCGCCGACTCCTTCGGCTCCCGCTCTGAGGCGATGATCAGGACGTCGTCGCGGGCGGCCGCGACGACGTCGCCGATACGCGCGTACACCCGCTCGTCGACCCGCGGGCCGAACCAGCCCGCCTCGATCGCCTCGTCCCGCGACGCCACCCAGAACTGCTCGCCGAGCACCTCGCGCCAGACCGTCAGCACGTCGTTCCGGGCGCCGGGGACCGCGTACACATGCCGGGCCCGGCCCTCGCCGCCGAGCAGGGCGACGCCCGCCCGGAGCTCCCAGTCCGCGTCGAAGTCGATGCGGTGCTCCTCGTCGAAGGGAACGTCGATCATGCCGTGGTCGGCGGTGACGTACAGCGCGGTGCGCTCCGGCAGTTGCTCGGCGAGGCGCTGGACGAGCCGGTCGACGTGCATGAGCTGGCCGCGCCAGGTGTCCGACTCGACGCCGTAGCGGTGGCCGGCGCCGTCGAGCTCGGCGTAGTACGTGTAGACCAAGGAGCGGTCGCCGGCGGCCAGTTGCTCGGCGGCGAGGTCCATGCGCTCCTCGCCGGACAGCCGCCCGTGGAACGTTCCGCCACTGAGCGCGACCTTGGTCAGCGGGGTGGTCTCGAAGGTGGGCGAGGACACCTGGGCCGCGTGCACGCCCGCGTCGTGGGCCCGCTGGAAGACGGTGGGGTACGGCTGCCACTTGCGCGGCTGGGTCCACGGCTGCCAGCGCAGCTGGTTCATCAGCTCGCCGGTCTCGGGATTGCGCGCGGTGTAGCCGGGCAGGCCGTGCGCGCCGGGCGGCAGGCCGGTGCCGACGGAGGCCAGGGAGGTCGCGGTGGTCGCCGGGTAGCCGGTGGTCAGGGGGCGTCCCGTGCCGCCGCGCGAGCTGCCGAGGAGCGAGGTCATGAAGGGGGCCTCGTCCGGGTGGGCCTTCAGCTGCTCCCAGCCGAGCCCGTCGATCAGGAAGACGCAGTTGCGGTCGGCGGGGGTCAGCTCGGTGATCGCGGCGGTCGTCTCCGGTACGCCCATGCCGGCGGCCAGGGTGGGCAGCAGGTCGGCGAGCGAGCCGCTGCCGTACTCGGGGAGCGGCGCGGAGTCGACCGCGAGAGGCTCGGGGTGGGCGTCCCAGGGTGAGTAAGGAGGGGTGGGCGCGGAGCGCCCTCGATCATGGGCGGCGGGCGGCGGCGGGTGGGCCATCAGCGCGTGGTGTCCGCGGTCGCTTCGGAGAGGGACTGGGCGAAGGCGAGCGCCTGGCGCACCGTGTCCGGGCCGTCCCCGGCCTCGCTGACGCGCAGGCTGAGGTCGTCCGCGGTCGAGTTGCCCGTGTAGCCGTGGTCCGCCTCGCAGTTGGGGTCGCCGCAGGCGGCCGGCTCGAGGTCGATGCGGGAGACGGCGCCCCAGCCGATGGTGAGGACGACCTCGCGGGGCAGCGTGCCCGGCTGGTACTGCTCCGGGTTGGCGACCACGCGGCTCACCACGACCGACGAGATCCGGCCGAGCTTCACCGACTCCGTGGAGGTCGTGGCGTACGGCGTCGGGGAGGTGTCGTCCGCCGCCTGCTCGTCGGTGTGGCTGACGATGAAGCGGTTGCCGGTGAGGACGAGCACGGTCACGTGCCGCCGCACCTCGTTCTGGTCGAACGTCGTCTCCTGGTGGACCAGGTACGACCGGATGGGCTCGCCGCCCACGGCGGCCTCCACCGCCTCGGCCACGAGGGCCGGGTAGTAGCCGCTGCGCTCGATCGCCGCACGCAGCCCCTGGGTCGTCGTACTGGTCTTGGCCATGACGTCCATCCTAAGGGGGTGCACCGACTGCGAGGCACCGGTCATGCGGTCTCCGTGTACACGTCTCAGTAGAGGGGGAGCGTGCGCGGACCGAGGTCGTTGCGGGCGGGCGGCGGCGCGAGGCGGACCGAGGCGCCGAGAACGGTCAGGCCACGCGGTGCGACCACGACCGGCTCCAGCGTCACCGCCACGACCTCCGGGTGATCGTCGACGAGCCGGGACACCCGCAGCAGCAGCTCCTCCAGGGCAGCCGTGTCGACCGGTGTCGAGCCGCGCCAGCCGAACAGCAGCGGCGCCGTCCGGATCGAGCGGATCAGCGAGGTCGCCTCCCGGTCGGTGACCGGGACCAGCCGGTGCCCCATGTCGCCGAGCAGCTGGGAGGCGGCGCCGGCGAGCCCGAAGGACAGCACCGCCCCGGCCGCGGGGTCGATGACGGCCCGCACGACGGTGTCCACGCCGCGTGGCGCCATCTGCTGCACCACCGGCCGCAGTTCCTCCGGCTTGCCGAACAGCTCGGTCAACTCGGCGTACGCCCGCCGCAGTTGCTCCTCGTCGGCGAGGTCCAGCCGTACGCCGCCCAGGTCGGCGCGGTGGCGCAGGTGCGGGGCGGTGGCCTTGAGGGCGACGGGGTAGCCGAGGTCGGCGGCGGCCCGGGCGGCGTCGTCCGGGGTGAACGCGGGGACCGCCTTGCGCACGGCGATCCCGTACCGGCCGAGCAGCTGGCGTGTCTCCTCGGTGCCGAGCGTGAGCCCCTGGCCGCGCGCGAGCATCCCGTCGATGAGCCGGGCGGCGCCCTTCTCGTCGATGTCCTCGTACTCGGGCACCCTGCCGGGCTCGGCCGCCTCGCGCCGCCACTGGGCGTAGTGCACGGCCTCGGCGAGGGCGCGGACCGCACGCTCGGCGGCGGGGTAGGCGGGGATGAGCCGGGGGCCGGTGTCGGGGGCCGCGGGTTCCTGGGTCCGCACCGGCGGGGGCAGCTGCTGCGACGGGCGGAGCCGGCGGGCGCCGGAGGCCCTGGCGTCCGGCTGGGGCGCGGTGCTCGTCGCGGCCGACAGGGCTTCCGCGAGCCCGCCGAGTTCCACGTGCACCACGAGCACCGGCTTCCCCGGGACCTGTTCGGCCGCCGAGCGCAGCGCCTCCGCGAGCTCCGCGTCATCGGGCGAGCCCTCACCGATCGCCGGGATCGCCGTCACGACCACCGCGTCGCACGAGTCGTCCGCCAGGGCGCGCGCGAGCGCCGCGTGGAAGTCGCCCGCCGACGCCTGCGTCGTCAGGTCGAGCGGCCTCAGCGGCCGGAGCCCTTCGGACAGGCAGGCGTCGTAGGTGAGCAGTCCCAGTGATTCGGAGTTGCCCAGGATCGCCACGCGCGGCCCCGCCGGCAGTGGCTGGCGCGCGAGCAGCAGGCCCGCGTCGACCAGTTCGGTGATCGTGTCCACGCGGATGACCCCGGCTTGCCTGAGCAGTGCGGACACCGTCGCGTGCGGCAGTTGCGTGGCCCGCACGGCGTGCCCCTGGGGCGCGGAACCGGCGCCCTGGACCACGACCAGCGGCTTCGCGGCCGCGGTCCGCCGGGCGAGGCGGGTGAACTTGCGCGGGTTGCCGATGGACTCCAGGTACATGAGGACGACGTCGGTGTCCGGGTCGTCGTACCAGAACTGGATCACGTCGTTGCCGGACACGTCCGCGCGGTTGCCGGACGACACGAAGGTCGAGACGCCCGTGACCCCGGTGACTCCGCCGCCGCGGCGCTGCAGCCGGGACAGCAGCGCGATGCCGATGGCGCCGGACTGGGCGAACAGGCCGATCCGGCCGGGGCGGGGCATCTCGGGGGCGAGGGAGGCGTTCAGCCGTATTTCGGGGGAGGTGTTGATGATGCCGAAGGTGTTCGGGCCGATGATCCGCATACCGTACGTGCGCGCGTGCCGCACGAGTTCGCGCTGGCGCTCGCGTCCCTCGGGCCCGCTCTCGGCGTACCCGGCGGAGACGACGACGAGCCCCTGCACGCCGTGCTCGCCGCACTCGGTGACGACCTCGGGCACGTGGTCGGCCGGGACGGCGACCACGGCGAGGTCGACGGGCCCGTCGATGTCCCGCACCGAGCGGTACGCGGGCACCCCGTCGAGTTCCTTGAGCCCTTCGGGGAGCGCCCTGTTCACGGCGTACAGCGACCCGGTGAAGCCGGCGTCCCGGATGTTGTCGAGGATGCCGCGGCCCACGCCTCCGGGCGTGCGGCCGGTGCCGACGACGGCGACGGAGCCGGGCAGCAGCAGCCGCCGTACGGACCGCCCCTCGGCGCGCTGCTCCCGCGCGCGCTGCACGGCGAGCGACCGGTCGGTGGGCTCGATGTCGAACTCCAGGTGTACGACGCCGTCCTCGAAGCTGCGCTTCTGGGTGTACCCGGCGTCGGTGAACACCTTGATCATCTTGACGTTGGCGGGGAGCACCTCGGCGGTGAAGCGGCGGATGCCCCGCTCGCGGGCGACCGCGGCGACATGCTCGAGGAGCGTGGAGGCGACGCCTCGCCCCTGGTGGGCGTCCTGGACGAGGAAGGCCACCTCGGCCTCGTCGGCCGGTGCCGACGCGGCCATTCCGTCGGCGCCGATGCGGTCGTAGCGTACGGTGGCGATGAACTCGCCGCCGATCGTGGCCGCGAGTCCCACCCGGTCCACAAAGTCGTGGTGCGTGAAGCGGTGGACGTCCTTGGCGGACAGGCGAGGGTACGGCGCGAAGAAGCGGTAGTACTTCGACTCGTCCGAAACCTGCTCGTAGAAGCTGACCAGGCGCTCGGCGTCATCAACGGTGATGGGGCGGATGCGCGCGGTGCCGCCGTCGCGCAGCACCACGTCGGCTTCCCAGTGGGCGGGGTACTCGTGCCGGTCCGACGAGGTCTGCATGGGCCCCAGAGTACGGCTCGCGTCCGACAACGGCGCGAGGCAGTCTGTGGTGAGGACGGCAGTCGCCGAGAACAGAACAGGGACGCAAGTCGGGCCGAGGCCGCGGTCCGACGACGCACCTCCGGACGGGACGAAGGACCGCTCCGGGCATGCTTCACGTTGTGGGAAACTGGTCTAGACAACCCTGAACACCGAAGGGCAGCATCACATGGCTGAGCGCCGCGTCAACGTCGGCTGGGCCGAGGGCCTCCACGCCCGCCCCGCTTCCATCTTCGTCCGGGCCGCCACGGCCGCAGGTATCCCGGTGACGATCGCCAAGGCCGACGGCAACCCCGTCAACGCGGCCTCCATGCTGGCCGTCCTGGGCCTGGGCGCCCAGGGTGGCGAGGAGATCGTCCTCGCCTCCGACGCCGAGGGCGCCGACGCGGCCCTCGACCGGCTGGCCAAGCTGGTCTCCGAGGGTCTCGAGGAACTCCCCGAGACCGTCTGATCAGGGCACCACAGAAGGGCTCGTCCGAATTACGGGCGAGCCCTTCGCATTTCTCCCGACGGAACGGAAGAAATTCCGGTCGACGTCATCGGAATTTCCGGTCGCGGGCAGCAGAAATGACCCCCCGCCCAATTCCACCCTCGTTGTATACGGCGCGCATGTTAATGCCGTAGGCCCGTCACGTTTACGGCATGTTGCGAGGTCCTCACACGGTCGGCGCGGTCGCCGCCGAGGGCGAACCGCAACCGGTGCGCCGCGCCGGAGCGCTCGGTGTGCAGGGTCGTGACCGCACGCGCGCGCTCGCTGTCGCCGCGGGCCACGGCGTCGACGATCGCGCCGTGCTCCGCCCAGGACTCCACGGGGCTGGCGGGCGTCTCCACGGCGTACATCCAGGCGATCTTGTGCCGCAGCTGGGTCAGCATCGAGGTCAGCGCGGGACTGCCGGAGGCCTGGGCGAGCGTCTCGTGGAACCAGCTCTCCAGGGAGCGCAGATCGTCGCTGTTGCCGCGCCTGGCGCGCTCCTGCCCGAGCCTGACCAGGCCGCGCAGGACCTTGAGGTGGGCCTCCGTGCGCCGCTGGGCCGCACGGGAGGCGGCGAGCGGCTCCAGGAGCACGCGCATCTCCAGCAGGTCGGCGGCCTCCTGCTCGTTCGGCTCCGCCACGCACGCGCCCGCGTGCCGCCGGGTCACCACGAAGCCTTCCGCCTCCAGGGTGCGCAGCGCCTCACGCACGGGGACGCGCGAGACGCCGTAGCGGCGGGCGAGGAGTTCCTCGGTGAGCCGGCTGCCGCGCTCGTAGACACCCGCGACGATGTCGTCCCGGATCGCCGTGCACACCGAGTGCGCCGGAATACGCATGACCGACCTCCGACTTAATCCCCGCGAAACGCCAATGATGGGCGTGTGTTCCGGTGACTCTATTGCACCGGGCGGGAATTTCCGACGGCGGGCCGGAATCCATGGATATTTTTTGGACACCGGGCCGGTGAAACACCGAAAGGCCCCGGCTCGGGAGCCGGGGCCTGAAGGAGATCGCGCGGTGGTTCGTCAGACGCTGACGCCGTGCGAGCGCAGGTAGGCGACGGGGTCGATGTCCGAGCCGTACTCGGGCGTCGTACGGGCCTCGAAGTGCAGGTGCGGTCCGGTGGTGTTGCCGGTCGAACCGGAGAGACCTATCTGCTGCCCCGGGGTGACCGACTGGCCCACCGAGACACCGATGGACGACAGGTGGCCGTACTGGGTGTACGTGCCGTCGTGCATCTTGATGACGATCTGGTTGCCGTAGGCGCCGCCCCAGCCGGTCTGGACGACGGTGCCGGCGCCGACGGCGTGCACGGACGTGCCGCTCGCGGCGTGGAAGTCGATACCCGTGTGGCTGCCGGAGGACCACAGGGAGCCGCCGGTCTTGTAGCCCGTCGAGACGTACGAGTTCGATATCGGGGCGACGAAGCTGTTCAGGCGCCTGCGCTCGGCGGCACGGGCGGCGCGCTCCTTGGCCTCACGCTCCGCCTTGGCCTTCGCGGCCGCCTTCAGACGCGCGGCCTCCTGGGCGGCCTTCTGGCGGGCGGCCTCCTCGGCGGCGTTCTTCTGGGCCTCGGCCTGGGCGTCGATCTTGTCGGCGATCGTGTTGCCGATGGTGATGACGGGGTTGAGGCCGGTCTGCTCGACGGAGTTCTCGGCAGAGTTCTCCGCGGCGAACGAGGGGGCGGCGAGGCCGCCGACGATGCCGGTGGTGGCGAGGGCCGCGACGCCGGCCGCCCGGACGGTGCCGCGCTTGATCCTGCTGGGACGACGGTGCTTCCCGGTGGCGCAGATGAACGCCATGAACTGGCTTGTCCTTTCCTTCCCTCTCGCCTACCGGGTTAGCTGACGGGTTCGGAGCAGGAAGGTCTCCTACGGACCCCCTCGCTCGCGCGCGGGCGTCCGATTCACCCCAGGGACTGCGATGGGTCCCCGGCTCCCCTGGCTCGCGCCGTACGGGGACTCGGCGATGACTGTCCGGTGCCGCGGGCGCGGCGCACTGCCTGACGAACAGCCCGGACGACGCTAGGCAGAGCGGTCTTCAATTCCCAAACGGATCCGGGCTTTTGTAGCGCATCCCACAGGGCAGACAGGCAACTCTTCCTCAATTCGGACATACAAGGGCCCTGGTGACGCATCGGTCACCAGGGCCCCCACGCGCGCGTGTCCCTACTCGGCGGACACCACGGTGACTTCACCGATGCCCAGGGCCTCGACGGGCTCCTTGATCTGGGCCGCGTCACCGACGAGGACCGTCACCAGGCGGTCCACCGGGAAGGCGTTCACGGCGGCCGCGGTGGCCTCCACGGTGCCGGTGGCGGCGAGCTGCTGATACAGCGTCGCCTGGTAGTCGTCCGGCAGGTGCTGCTCGACCTGGTCGGCCAGCGTGCTCGCCACGGCCGCCGCGGTCTCGTACTTGAGCGGCGCCACCCCGACGAGGTTCTGCACGGCGACGTCGCGCTCGGCGTCCGTCAGGCCGCCCTCGGCCAGCGTGCGCAGCACCGTCCACAGATCCTGCAGCGCCGGGCCCGTGTTGGGCGTGTCGACGGAGCCGCTGATGGCGAGCATCGCGGCACCGGTGCCGTCCGGGGCGGACCTGAGGACCTGGCCGAACGCGCGCACGCCGTAGGTGTAGCCCTTCTCCTCGCGCAGGACGCGGTCCAGGCGGGAGGTGAGGGTGCCGCCCAGGCAGTACGTGCCGAGCACCTGCGCGGGCCAGACGCGGTCGTGCCGGTCGGAGCCGACGCGGCCGATGAGCAGCTGCGTCTGGACGGCCCCGGGGCGGTCCACGATGACCACGCGCCCGGTGTCGTCGGCGGTCACCGGCGGCACCGGACGGGGCTCGCCCGAGGAGCCCGTCCAGGCGCCCAGGGTGTCGCCGAGCAGGGCGTCCAGGTCGATGCCGGTGAGGTCACCGACCACCACGGCGGTCGCTGTGGCGGGCCGGACATGGCGGTCGTAGAAGGCGCGTACGGCCGCGGCGTCGATCTTCTCGACCGTGTCCTCGGTGCCCTGGCGCGGGCGCGACATGCGCGAGGCCGCCGGGAACAGCTCCTTGGAGAGCTCCTTGGCGGCACGGCGGGAGGGGTTGGCCAGCTCGTGCGGGATCTCGTCCAGGCGGTTGCGGACCAGCCGCTCCACCTCGCTGTCGGCGAACGCGGGCGCCCTCAGGGCGTCGGACAGCAGACCGAGCGCCTTGGCCAGGCGGGAGGCCGGGACCTCGAGGCTCAGACGCACGCCCGGGTGGTCGGCATGCGCGTCCAGGGTGGCGCCGCAGCGCTCCAGCTCGGCGGCGAACTCCTCGGCGGAGTGCTTGTCGGTGCCCTCCGAGAAGGCCCGCGCCATGATCGTGGCGACGCCCTCGACGGCGGCCGGCTCGGCCTCCAGGGGCGCGTCCAGGGACACCTCCACGGCGACGACCTGCTGGCCGGGGCGGTGGCAGCGCAGGACGGTCATGCCGTTGGCGAGCGTGCCGCGCTCCGGGGCCGGGAACGCCCAGGGCCTGGCCTCGCCCGCCTGGGGCTGCGGGTGGAACTCCATCGTGGCGAGCTCGGTCACTTGGCCGCCTCCTCGTTGTCGTCGCCGGCTTCGACCGTGGCCTCGGCCTCGGGGTCTTCCGGGGGATTCGCGTCCTCGGCGGACTCTGCCGAGACGGGCTCGTAGACGAGCACCGCGCGGTTGTCGGGGCGCAGGCGGGCCTTGGCGACCTCCTGGACCTCCTCGGGCGTCACCTCCAGGACGCGCTGCACGGCGGTGAGGGCGAGCTGCGGGTCGCCGAACAGGACGGCGAACCGGCACAGTTCGTCGGCGCGGCCCGCGACCGTGCCGAGCCGGTCCAGCCACTCGCGCTCCAACTGCGCCTGGGCGCGCTCCATTTCCTCGGCCGTCGGACCCTCCTCGGCGAACCGGGCGAGCTCCTCGTCGATGGCGGTTTCGATGACCGGCACCTCGACGTCACCGGAGGTCTTCACGTCCAGCCAGCCCAGCGAGGGGGCTCCGGCGAGGCGCAGCAGGCCGAACCCGGCCGCGACGGCCGTACGGTCGCGCCGTACGAGCCGGTTGTAGAGGCGGGAGGACTCGCCGCCGCCGAGGACGGTGAGCGCCAGGTCAGCCGCGTCGCACGCGCGCGTGCCGTCGTGCGGGAGCCGGTAGGCGGCCATCAGGGCGCGCGCCGGGACCTCCTCCTCGACGACCTCGCGCAGTTGCTCCCCGATGACGTCGGGCAGCGAACCGTCCTGGGGGGCGGGCTTGCCGTCGTGCGAGGCGATGGAGCCGAAGTACTTCTCGACCCAGGCGAGCGTCTGCTCGGGGTCGATGTCGCCGACGATCGACAGGACCGCGTTGCCCGGCGCGTAGTACGTGCGGAAGAACGCGCGCGCGTCCTCCAGCGTCGCCGCGTCCAGGTCGGCCATCGAACCGATGGGAGTGTGGTGGTAGGGGTGGCCCTCGGGGTAGGTGAGCGCGGTGAGCTTCTCGAACGCCGTGCCGTACGGCACGTTGTCGTAGCGCTGCCGGCGCTCGTTCTTGACGACGTCCCGCTGGTTCTCCATGGACTCGTCGTCCAGGGCGGCGAGCAGGGAGCCCATGCGGTCGGCCTCCAGCCAGAGGGCGAGCTCCAGCTGGTGGGTGGGCATGGTCTCGAAGTAGTTGGTGCGCTCGAAACTGGTGGTGCCGTTGAGCGAACCGCCCGCACCCTGCACCAGCTCGAAGTGGCCGTTGCCCTTCACCTGGCCCGAGCCCTGGAACATCAGGTGCTCGAAAAGGTGAGCCAGGCCGGTACGTCCCTTGACTTCGTGCCGGGAGCCGACGTCGTACCAGAGGCACACCGCCGCGACCGGGGTCAGGTGGTCCTCGGAGAGCACCACGCGCAGGCCGTTGGCCAGGCGGTGCTCAGTCGCTGTCAGGCCCCCGGAGCCTGCCTGGTCTGTGGCCGTGTGACCCATGGTCATGTACGTCCCTTCGATCGCCGAGGCGGTGGTTCGAACCGCGGTTTTCCTGCCGTTCCTGCCACTGTATGCAAGCGTGCGGAGCGCGGGCGAAGTTCCCGGACGACGTACGCCCACAGCGGATCGCGTAACCTGCGGGCAGCCGCGGCGAGGGTGATCCCCGAGCGCCGGTCCGGGCCGCCCGCTCCGGGTCCCGGTCCGCGTTGTCAGTGCCGCGGTCCACAATGGTCCGCGTCAGATCTCGTTCACGCTTCAGGCAAGAGTGAGCCGAAGGGGCGCGACCCGTAGGCGAGCGACCAGAAAGAAGGAGCCGGCAGCGATGGCCCGCCGCAGCACGAAGACCCCGCCGCCCGACGACTCGTACGAGGAGAAGATCCTCGACATCGACGTCGTCGACGAAATGCAGGGCTCCTTCCTCGAGTACGCGTACTCGGTCATCTACTCGCGAGCCCTGCCCGACGCCCGCGACGGCCTCAAGCCGGTGCACCGCCGCATCGTCTACCAGATGAACGAGATGGGGCTGCGCCCCGACCGCGGTTACGTGAAGTGCGCGCGCGTGGTCGGCGAGGTCATGGGCAAGCTGCACCCGCACGGCGACGCGTCGATCTACGACGCCCTGGTGCGCATGGCACAGCCCTTCTCCATGCGTGTGCCGCTCGTCGACGGCCACGGCAACTTCGGATCGCTTGGCAACGACGACCCGCCGGCCGCCATGCGGTACACGGAGTGCCGCCAGGCCGCCGCGACGAGCCTGATGACCGAGTCGATCGACGAGGACACCGTCGACTTCGCGCCGAACTACGACGGCCAGGAGCAGGAGCCGGCCGCCCTGCCGGCGGCCTTCCCGAACCTGCTGGTGAACGGCGCGTCGGGCATCGCGGTCGGCATGGCGACGAACATGCCGCCGCACAACCTCTCCGAGGTCATCTCGGCCGCCCGCCACCTGATCCGGTACCCGAACGCGGACCTGGACACGCTGATGAAGCACGTCCCGGGCCCCGACCTGCCCACCGGCGGCCGCATCGTCGGCCTCTCCGGCGTCCGGGACGCGTACGAGACCGGCCGCGGCACCTTCAAGATCCGCGCCACGGTCGAGATCGAGACCGTCACCGCCCGCCGCAAGGGCCTGGTCGTCACCGAACTGCCCTTCACGGTCGGCCCGGAGAAGGTGATCGCCAAGATCAAGGACCTGGTCGGTTCGAAGAAGATCCAGGGCATCGCCGACGTCAAGGACCTCACCGACCGCCAGCACGGCCTGCGTCTGGTCATCGAGATCAAGAACGGCTTCGTGCCGGAGGCCGTCCTGGAGCAGCTGTACAAGCTGACGCCGATGGAGGAGTCCTTCGGCATCAACAACGTCGCGCTGGTGGACGGCCAGCCGCTCACGCTGGGCCTCAAGGAGCTCCTGGAGGTCTACCTCGACCACCGCTTCGAGGTCGTGCGCCGCCGCAGCGAGTTCCGCCGCAGCAAGCGGCGCGACCGTCTGCACCTGGTGGAAGGTCTGCTGACGGCCCTCGTCGACATCGACGAGGTCATCCGCCTGATCCGCTCCAGCGAGAACAGCGCGCAGGCGAAGGAGCGCCTGATGGAGCGCTTCTCCCTGTCGGACGTCCAGACCCAGTACATCCTCGACACACCGCTGCGCCGCCTCACCAAGTTCGACCGCATCGAGTTGGAGTCGGAGAAGGACCGGCTCAACGCGGAGATCGCGGAGCTGACCCGGATCCTCGATTCGGACACGGAGCTGCGCAAGCTGGTCTCCTCCGAACTGGCCCAGGTGGCCAAGAAGTTCGGCACCGACCGGCGCACGGTCCTGCTGGAGACGTCCGGCGCCGCGGCCGCCGTCGTGCCGCTGCAGGTCGCGGACGACCCCTGCCGGGTCCTGCTCTCCTCCACCGGCCTGCTGGCCCGCACGGCGAACGGCGAGCCCTTCCCGGAGGACAAGGCCGCCAAGCGCGTCAAGCACGACGTGATCATCTCGGCGGTCCCGGCGACGGCGCGCGGCGAGATCGGCGCCGTGACCTCGCTCGGCCGCCTGCTGCGCATCAACGTCGTCGACCTCCCGCAGCTCCCGGAGACCGTGTCGGCGCCGAACCTCTCGGGCGGAGCGCCGCTCACGGAGTTCGTCTCGCTGGACGGCCCCGAGACGGTGGTCTGCCTGATCACGCTCGACGAGTCCTCCCCCGGTCTCGCCATCGGCACGGAACAGGGCGTGGTCAAGCGTGTGGTCCCCGACTACCCCACCAACAAGGAGGAGTTGGAGGTCATCACGCTCAAGGAGGGCGACCGGATCGTCGGCGCGATCGAGCTGCGCACCGGCGAAGAGGACCTGGTCTTCATCACCGACGACGCCCAGCTGCTGCGCTACCAGGCCTCGCAGGTCCGCCCCCAGGGCCGTCCCGCGGGCGGCATGGCGGGCATCAAGCTGACGGACGGCGCGAAGGTCATCTCCTTCACCGCGGTGGACCCGGCGGCGGACGCGGTGGTCTTCACCGTCGCGGGCTCGCGCGGCACGCTCGACGACTCGGTCCAGACGACGGCCAAGCTCACCCCGTTCGACCAGTACCCGCGCAAGGGCCGCGCCACCGGCGGCGTCCGCTGCCAGCGCTTCCTCAAGGGCGAGGACTGCCTCTCCCTGGCCTGGGCGGGCACCGTCCCGGCCAAGGCGGCCCAGAAGAACGGCACTCCGGCCGACCTCCCGGACATCGACCCGCGGCGCGACGGCTCCGGGGTGTCGCTGGCGAGGACGGTGTCGGTGGTGGCGGGACCGGTATAGACCGGCGGCCGCACCGGTCTAGGCCGACGGCCGTACCGGATCCTGCTCGTCCGGATCCTGCACGTAGCGCAGGACGCCCCACATACCGGCCTCGTCGGCGGTGTGCGGGGCGTCACTCTTGCACGCCTCGAGCCCCTTGCCGAGGGTGGGCGCGTCGACGCCGGAGCCGATGAGGACGAGTTGCGTGAGGCGTGCGTCGCCGGAGCCGCCGGGCCAGGGCTCGGGATAGAACCGCAGAAAGCGCCCCACGGCATGCACGGCGTAACGGTTGCGGACGTCGTACGCCCCGAAGTCGACGTATCCCTTGATCCGGTACAGCCCTTCGGGCCGGCTGTCGAGGAACTCCATCAACCGGCGCGGATCCATGGGCACTTCGGAGGTGAAGGACAGGCTGTCGTAGGCGGCGTGCATATGGTCCGCGTGATCGTGGAGGCTGTGCACATCGTCCGGTACGTCCACATCATCCGGTACGTCCAGGTCGTCGAAGGACAGCTGCCCGATCCGCTCGGTACCGGGCCGGCAGTCGAAGAGGAACTCGGGGTCGATACGGCCGTAGGAGGCCGGAACGACGGCGGCACGGTCGACGAGGGACCGGACGAGCCCGAGAACGCGCTCGGCGTCGGACGTGCGGTCGAGCTTGTTCACGACGACGAGATCGGCGAGGGAGAGATGCCGGTCGACCTCGGGGTGCCTGGCGCGGGTGTCGTCGAACTCGGCGGCGTCGACGACCTCGACGAGACCGCCGTAGACGACCCCCGGATGCTCACTGGCGAGCACCATGCGCACGAGTTCCTGCGGCTCTGCGAGCCCGCTGGCCTCGATGACGATGACGTCGACGCCGGCGGAGGGACGGGCGAGCCGCTCCAGGTAGTCGTCGAGCTCACTGGCGTCGACGGCACAGCACAGGCACCCGTTGCCCAGGGAGACGGTGGAGTCCCCGAGCGCACCGGCGACGGCCATGGCGTCGATCTCGATGGCACCGAAGTCGTTGACGACGGCGCCGATACGGCTGCCACCACTGCGGTGCAGGAGGTGGTTGAGGAGGGTGGTTTTGCCGGAACCCAGGAATCCGGCGAGTACGACGACCGGGATCTGCCGACTGCTGTGGCTCGGCTGACTCAACGTGCGACCTCTTCCACGCTTCCTTGTGCGCCGGATCGCGGCTGCGGCGCACGTGCGAGATGTGAATGCCGGACCAGGATACGAGCCGGAACAATCACTGCTGAGTGAACGATTGTTAGCAGCTCCTACGGGGCAGACGTTGGGCAAGGCGCCGGAGTGTGCGACCCTCGCTTCCTTCCGTGCGCCGCCTCTCCGCCTCCCTGCCGATCAGAGCCGCTCGGCATCCTGGGAGACGGCAAGCGCCGCCCACCGCTCGCCGGTCCCCCACAGTCGACCCGCACCCCGACGACCGGCGGACGGCCGCCTGATTCGGGGGTTGACATGGCCACACAGAACATGGGTCCGCGGGGACTGAGGTCTGCCGCCGCAGTCGGCATAGGTGTCGTGGCGGGGGTCCTCGCCACGCTGCTCGTACAGCGCCAAGGGCTCGAAGCACTGCGCACCCGCCTGGAGCACCTGGAGCAGAACGCACAAGCAGAGCAGACCGCACACGCAGAGCAGACCGCACACACCCGGCAAGCAGCCAACCTCGCCACCCAGCAGCGCCAGCACTGGGAGCTCCTCAGCAAGGCGATCGACGATCCCGAACTCGCCGAGGTCCTGGACCTCTACGAACCGCCTGTCTCCCACAAGCAGCGCCGCCAGTACCTCTTCGCGAACGCGCTCTACACCAACCTGCTTCTCTACTACCGCATCGGCAATCTGAGCAGGGACGAGTTCTTCAAGCACGTGCGAGGGATGCTCCAGAACCCGATCGTCAGAGAATACTGGTACGCCACTCAGCAGCACAGGGCGAGCATTGCGGACACCGATGAGGCAGAGCTCGGTCTGCTGGTGGACGACCTGCTGCGCCAACTCGAGGACGCGGACACCGAGGAGTGGTGGGTGGTGGGGGAACCACCCGGCGAGCCGAGCGGCGGATGACGCCTCGGACCGGCCCGGAGCGGAGGTGTGTCGCTCGGGCCGACCCTCTACGAGACCGACCTAGGCGTCCGGGATGTCCGTCTTGGCCTTGACCAAAGTTTCGCGGGTAATCACGACAATGCGCTCATAGTCAGCACGTGCCGCATCAGGGGGAAGCTGGGATTCCAGCG
Source organism: Streptomyces sp. NPDC050534 (assembly GCF_044457745.1). NCBI lineage: Bacteria > Bacillati > Actinomycetota > Actinomycetes > Kitasatosporales > Streptomycetaceae > Streptomyces > Streptomyces sp. NPDC050534. The sequence goes on along the minus strand of NZ_JBITHF010000002.1, from coordinate 114,465 downwards.
AATCGGTCACATCCGTGCCGATTACGGCGAAATTCCCATCCGCCAATTCGAAGATATCGGGGCAAGTGGCCCCGGTGGTGCTACCTCGATGGCGTGGAGCCACGCCAAGGCGGCGGACGATCTGACTCACTGTTGAAGTTCCTATCTCATGCCAACAAGGCGACCAAACACCTGCGCACGCGCTGCCGTGCGCGGTGGCATCCTTGCAGGTCTGAGCGCAATCTCTGGCACGCAGGCTCTTCACCCCGCCGCATGGTGCGGGCAGAAACACTCGGGCAGAGCACCGATGGTGCCCATGCCCCCGTAGTGAACACTCCCCCGGCCCGCCAGGGTACGGCCGTTTATTGGTTTGTTATCACCAAGCGAGCGAGTTACGCCTACAGGCCGAATGAAGGCCCCAAGAGTGACCGAAGTTGTCGAAGTCTCTCCATTTCGGCCTTACGGGGAGACAAACACCCCGACAGGAGTCAGGGAAGCCCGTCAGAACAGCGGCGCCCGTCAGAACAGCGGCACCGCCACCGGCGCCCCCGGCCCCACATACCGCGCCACCGGCCGGATGATCTTCCGGTCCTCCGCCTGTTCCAGGATGTTCGCGCTCCAGCCCACCACCCGGGCCGCGGCGAAGGTCGGGGTGAACATCTCGCGGGGCAGGCCGCACAGTTCCATGACCACGCCCGCGTAGAACTCGACGTTGGTGTGGAGCTCCCGTCCGGGCTTCAACTCGGCCAGGATCGCCTCCACATGGCGTTCCACCTCCACGGCGAACTCGACGCGCGGGCCACCGAAGCTCTGCGCCACCTCGCGGAGCATGCGGGAGCGGGGGTCCTCGGTGCGGTAGACGGCATGTCCGAAGCCCATGATGCGGTCGCCGGCGAGGACGCGTTCGCGAATCCAGGGGTCAATGCGGTCAGGGGTGCCGATCGCGTCCAGAGTGTCCAGCGCACGGCTGGGCGCACCCCCGTGCAGCGGACCGGAGAGCGCCCCCACGGCCCCCACCAGGCACGCGGCCACGTCCGCTCCCGTCGACGCGATCACCCGCGCCGTAAAGGTTGATGCATTGAAGCCGTGATCAATGGTTGAGATCAAGTACTGCTCGACCGCCCGCGCCCGAGCCGCGTCCGGCTCCGAACCGGTCAGCATGTAGAGGTAGTTGGCCGCGAAGGACAGATCCTCGCGCGGCTCCACCGGATCGAGCCCGCGCCCCAGCCGGTACAGCGCCGTGAGCAGCGTGGGCACGGCCGCGACCGCCACGAGCGTGTTCCGACGCCGTACTCCCGCGTCGATGTCGTACACCGGCCGGAAACCCTTCGCCGATCCGAGCAGCGACAGAGCCGTCCGCATCCCGGCCAGCGGCCCGGACCCACCGCTCGCCGCCGCGATCGCCGGCAGCGCCGCCCGCACCTCGTCCGGCAGCCTCCGCAAGGTGGCCGTCTCGGCGACGAACACCGCGCGCCGCGCCGCGTCCGGCAGTTCGCCGTGGACCAGGAGATGCCAGACGTCCTCGAAGCCGCGGGTCTGCGCGAGTTCGACGGCCGAGTACTGCCGGTAGTGGTAGAAGCCCTCGAGCCCCCTGACGTCCCCGATCTCGGTGTCGGTTACGACGACTCCGGCGAGCCCACGCGGCACATCAATGGTGGCGGCAGCTGACCTGTTGACGGACATGATTTCCTCCCTGGACTTGATTCGACTGTCCATGCTTGACTTCTACTCTGTCAATATTGATTCAATCAACGTCCATCAACAGCATGCATCCATGCATCGTCATGCCGATACGGTGACCCCCATGCGCGATCAAGACCCCTCTCCCGGTCACGCCGAACGGCGGCTGACCACCAAGGAAGCCGCCGAACTGCTGGGCGTGAAGCCCGAGACCGTGTACGCGTACGTGAGCCGCGGCCAACTCGGCAGCCGACGTGTGCCCGGCGGCCGGGGCAGCACCTTCGACGCCCAGGAGGTGGAGGCGCTCGCGAAGCGCAACAGACGTGAGAGCAGCGGGAGTTCGCCCTCCGGAGGCGAGCTCTCCGTCCGGACCCGGATCACCCTCATCGAGCCGAGCGCGTACTACTTCCGAGGCGTCGACGCCACCGAACTGGCCACGCGCCACACCTACGAAGAGGTCGCCGAGTGGCTGTGGACCGGCCATCTGCGCCCAGGCATCACGTTCACCGCCCCGGAGGCGTCCGTCGCCGCGGCCCGCCAGGCCGTCGACGCGCTGCCGGAACACACCGGTCCCACCGACCGGTTGCGGATCGCGGCGATCGCGGCGGCGGTGGCGGACCCGCTGCGTTTCGACCTCTCCGAGGACAACGTGCTCGGCACGGCGCGCACGCTCATCCCCACCCTGGTCGCCGCGCTGCCGCCGGCGTCCCGGCGCGGCCGCCACGACGACGGTCCGCTGGCCCGCCGCCTGTGGACGTGCCTGAGCGCAAAGAAGGCCGACGAGGCCTCGCTGCGCGTGATCGACACCGCGCTCGCCCTCCTCGTCGACCACGACCTCGCCGCCTCGACCCTCGCGGTGCGCGTCGCCGCCTCGGCCCGGGCCCACGCCTACGCAGCCGTCTCCGCCGGGCTCGGCGTGCTCGAAGGCCCCCTCCACGGGGCGGCCAGCGGGCTCGCCCACCGTCTGCTGATGGACGTGCTCGACGAGGGAGACGCGGCCCCCGTGATCGCGGAGGAGCTGCGCGCGGGCCGCCGCATCCCTGGACTCGGCCACCGGCTCTACCCCGGCGAAGACCCACGCGCGCGTGTGCTGTTCGGCCTCCTGGAGGAGATCCCCCAGGCCGCCCCCGCCCTCGCCGCGGCCCGCGACATCGTGGCCACGACCGCCCGCCACACCCCGCTGCACGCCAACGTCGACCTGGCCCTGGCCGTGTTCACCGCGTCCAGCGGCATGCCGGCCACGGCGGGCGAGACGATCTTCGCCGTGGCACGTACGGCGGGCTGGATCGCCCATGCGCTGGAGGAGTACGGCGAACGCCCCCTGCGCCTGCGGCCCAGCGGGCACTACGTCGGCCCGAGGGCGCCTCAGCCACTGCCGGAGGGGGACACGGGGACGGCCGGGAAGTCGCGGAGCGACAAGTCAGGTTAGGCTCACCTCTGTGAGTACGTGCTCAACCGTCTCCCAGGAGCTCGCCGAGCCGATCGCGGGCACCGCGGCCACCGCGAGGACCTGGCTGCTGCTGGAGCAGCCGGGCCCCTGGGGCGCCAAGGCGCTCACGTCGAGCCACCTCGATCCGGCGCTCGGCCGCGCGCTGGAGGCGGCCGCCGAGGGCACGGGCGTGCGCATCGCACTGATCCGCCGCCCGGGCCGCCACGCCGACTACGGCACGTCAGCCGCCCGGCAGGTCTACGCGGCCCACACGGCCCCCGGCAGCGCCTGGCTGCACTCCGCCACGGTCGACGATCCGCGCGCCCTGCTCGACCTCGACTTCGCCGCGCTCGGCAGGGGCGACCAGCACACCTTCGATGCGGCGCTCGCGGGCCGGCCCCACACCGGTGGCCCGCTCGCCCTCGTCTGCACCAACGGCAAGCGCGACCGCTGCTGCGCCCTGCTGGGCCGTCCGCTCGCGGCCGAACTCGCCGCCTCCGGGGTGGAGGGCGTCTGGGAGGTCACTCATCTGGGTGGCCATCGTTTCTCGCCCACGCTGCTCGTGCTGCCGTACGGCTACGCGTACGGCCGCGCCCAGGCCCACGCCGTCAAGGAAGTCCTGAGCGGCGTCCAGGAGGGGCGGATCGTCGTGGAAGGGTGCCGCGGGAGCAGCGCCTGGGAGCGGCCCGGTCAGGCGGCCGAGCTCGCCGTGCGCACGGCCGTGCACGAGTACGGGGCGGACGCCCTGCGAGTCGTGGCGACGAGCGGGGCCGCACCCCACTGGCACGTGACCGTCGCGCACGTGGACGGACGCCGGTGGTCCGTCGAGGTGGCCCAGGGCGCATCGCTGCCGCCCCGCCCGGAGAGCTGCGGGACGTCGATCCTGGGCTCGCCCGCGCGCATGGAGGTCGTGGCGGTGCACGAGCTGCGGACCGCCGCACTCGCCAGTTGATGCCGGTTGATCAATGCCGATCAACGCTTCGGGCCGCCCCGTGCGGCATTGATCAAGAGATCCATGCCACACCCACTACGGCTGTTCCGGCCGGTCCACGTACCGTCGTGGTCATGAGTCCCACTCCCCCCGCACGCCGTCTGCGCCTCGGTCTGCCGAAACGGGTGTTCTCGCAGGTACTGCTGATGCAGTTGGTGATCGCCGCGGGGGTCGCGGTGCTCGCGACGGGACTCTTCCTCGCCCCTCTGAGCAAGCAGCTGGACCAGGAGGCGATGCGCCGGGCCCTGGCCATCGCGGAGACCACGGCCCAGGACCCGCAGGTCGCGGAGGGGGTGCTGACCACCTCGCCGACACGGAACGGTCCGGTGCAGAAGGAAGCGGAGCGGATCCGGCGGGCCACGCACGCCGAGTACATCGTGGTCCTGAACCGGCACTGGATCCGCTGGTCGCACCCCACCCCGAGCGAGATCGGCCACCGCGTCTCCACCGATCCCCGCGACGCCCTGGGCGGCAAGGAGGTCATGGAGATCGACCGGGGCACCCTGGGCCGCTCGGCCCGAGGCAAGGTGCCTCTCAGGGACTCCGACGGCAGGATCATCGGTGCGGTGTCGGTCGGGATCAAGTACGACAGCGTGCGGGCCGAGCTCATCGGCGCCATCCCCGAGCTGCTCGCCTATGCCGGCGGCGCCCTGGCCGTCGGTGCGCTGGCCGCCTGGCTGATCTCGCGGCGGGTCCAGCGGCAGACCCGCGACCTGGCCTTCTCGGACATCTCGGCCCTGCTCTCGGAGCGTGAGGCGATGCTGCACGGTATCCGCGAGGGTGTCGTCGCGCTGGACCCCTCCGGGCGCATCCGCCTCCTCAACGACGAGGCGCACCGTCTGCTGAGCATCGACGACGAGGTCATCGGCCGGTCTCCCGAGGAGGCGCTCGGCGATGGACGTACCGCCGACATCCTGGGCGGCCGGGTGACGGGCACCGACCTGCTCACCGTCCGCGGCCAGCGCGTGCTCGTAGCCAACCGCATGCCCACCGACGACGGCGGCGCGGTGGCCACCCTGCGCGACCGCACCGAACTGGAGCAGCTCGGCCGGGAGCTCGACTCCACGCGCGGCCTGATCGACGCCCTGCGCGCACAGGACCACGAGCACGCCAACCGCATGCACACGCTCCTGGGTCTGCTCGAACTGGAGATGTACGACGACGCCGTGGACTTCGTCGGAGAGGTGGTCGGCGACCACCGGGCCACCGCGGAGCAGGTCACGGAGAAGATCCATGACCCACTGCTCGCCGCCCTGCTGGTGGGCAAGGCGACGGTCGCCGCCGAGCGCGGCGTCGCCCTGTGGGTCTCGGACCGAACGTGGCTCCCGAACCGGCTGATCGATCCCCGCGGGCTCGTCACGGTCGTCGGGAACCTGGTGGACAACGCGCTCGACGCGGTCGCGGGCACCCTCCACGCGCGCGTGGAGATCGAGTTGCGCGCCGAAGGGCGTACGGCCGTCCTCAGGGTGCGCGACACGGGCCCCGGGATCCCGGAGGAACAGCGCGAGTTGGTCTTCACCGACGGATGGTCCACGAAGGAGCAGCCGGCCCACCGCAGGCGTGGCATCGGGCTCTCGCTGGTGCGCAGGCTCGCCGAACGGCAAGGCGGCAGCGCCTCGGTCGGCGAAGCCCACGGCGGCGGCGCGGAGTTCACGATCGTCCTCCCGGAGGCGCTCACCGACCCGGCGCCGGAGCCGGCCCTGACCGTACCCGCGGAGACGACCGTCCAGGAGGAGTCGCGATGATCGAGGTCCTGGTCGTGGATGACGACACCAGGGTTGCGGCCGTCAACGCCGCCTACGTCGAGAAGGTGGCGGGCTTCCACGTCGCCGGTGAGGCGCACAGCGCCGCCGAGGCGCTGCGTCAGCTGGAGTCGCTGGCCCAACTCGACCTGGTCCTCATGGACCACTATCTGCCGGACGAGACGGGCCTGTCGGTGGTGCGGGAGATGCGACGCCGCGGCCACCAGACGGATGTGATCATGGTGACGGCGGCACGCGACGTGGCAACCGTGCAGGCCGCGATGCGGCACGGTGCGCTGCAGTACCTGGTCAAGCCGTTCGCCTTCGCGGGACTGCGCACCAAGCTGGAGGCGTACGCGAAGCTGCGCCGCACGCTCGACGGCGGCGGCGAGGCAGAGCAGGCTGAGGTGGACCGCATCTTCGGGGCCCTGTCCGCCACTTCGGAGCCTGGGCTGCCCAAGGGCCACTCCCCCACCACCGCGGAGCTGGTGCGCCAGTCCCTGATGAACGCCGAAGGCCCGCTGTCGGCACAGGAGATCGCCGAGCGGACCGGGGTGAGCCGCCAGACCGCCCAGCGCTATCTGAAGCTCCTGGAGCGCACCGGACGGGCCCGGCTCACCCTGAAATACGGCGACGCGGGCCGCCCTGAACACCGTTACGTGTGGGCGACCCGCGCCTGAGGCACGGCCTGTGGGGGCGGGGGAAGGGGCCGTACCCCTTCATACATACGGACTCAGCCCTTGGCCTTCTCCACGAACTCCGTAGTGAACGTCTTGCTCAGATCCACCTTGGCGTTCTTGATGTTGGGGTTGAACGCCTTGAGCACCTTCTCGACGGTCTCGGGGCCGTTGCTGGGCATGACGCCGTCCTTGGTGAACATCGGCAGCGTGCTCTCGATGGCGGCGGCGTAGAGGAGCTTGTTGCCCTGGGAGTAGTCGGCGGGCATCTTGGCGGCGATCTGCGAAGAGCTGTGGGTGGACATCCACTTGAGCGTCTTGACGAATGCATTGGCCAACTTCTGGACGGTGTCCTTGTGACTGTTGACCCAGTCCGTCTGCATGTACAGGCTTGACGACGGGTAAGGACCGCCGAGCGCCTCCTGGGACCCCTCCGGGGTCCGCATGTCGAGCAGGACCTTGCCTGCCTTCTTGTCGAGGATCGTGGCGACGGTCGGGTCGGTCGTCATGCCGCCGTCGATGGAGCCCTTCTGGAGCGCGGAGATGAAGGTCGGTCCCGCTCCGACGGCGACCGGCGTGAACTCGTTGACGTTCACGCCGTTCTTGACGGCGAGGTACTTGGTCAGGAAGTCGGTCGACGACCCGAGCCCGGTGATGCCGAGCTTCTTGCCCTTGAAGTCCTTGGGCGACTTGATGTCTCCCGCCGCCTTGTTGGAGACGATCTCCACCTCGCCGGGCGCCTGCGAGAACTGCACGACGGACTCGACGGCCTTGCCCTTGGTCTGCAGGTCGAGGGTGTGGTCGTAGAAGCCGACGGCCCCCTGGACCTGCCCGGAGACGAGCGCGGTCTCGGCCTGGACACCGGCCGGCTCGCTCAGCAGTTCCACGTCGAGGCCCTCGGCGTCGAAGTAGCCGAGCCGCTGGGTGAGCATCGCCGGCATGTAGATGACCTTGTCCAGGCCACCGACCATGATCTTGACCTTCGTACCCTTGCCGTCCCCCTTGCTGCCGGAGCCGGTGGAGGCGGTGCTGGCCGCGTCGTTGGCACAGGCGGTGAGGGAGGAGGCGGCGAGCAGACCGGCGGCGGCCAGGGTGGAGTATCTGACGGACTTGCGCATGGCGGTTCACGTCCTTGTGAGAGGGCGGTGCAGGAAGAAGTGGGGGCTGGGGGGCCGGTTCAGCTGTCGGAACCCGACGGCTTCCAGCGGAAGATGCGGCGCTCGGCGAAGGTCAGCAGCCCCTCGGCGGCGAGTGCCACGACGGCGAGGATGACCATCGCCGCGTACACACCGGCCGTGTTGAAGGTGCCCTGCGACTGCGCGATGAGCAGGCCGACACCCTTGGTCGCGCCGATGTACTCGCCGACGATCGCGCCGATCAGGGCGAAGCCGAAGCTGACGTGGAGGCTGGTGAAGATCCACGAGGTGGCGGAGGGGATGACCACCTGGAGCGTCACGCGCCGGTTGCTCGCGCCGAGGATCCGGGCATTGGCGACGAGGTTGCGGTCGACCTCGCGGGCGCCCTGGAAGGCGTTGAAGAAGACGGGGAAGAAGACCAGGACGACGGCCGAGGCGACCTTGGAGGCCGGGCCGAGCCCGAACCAGATCACGAAGATCGGGGCGAGGACGATCCTGGGTATCGAGTTGAGCACCTTGATGTATGGACCAAGGACATCGGCGAGGAAGGTGATCCGCCCGAGGATGATGCCGAACACGACACCGGCGATCACACCGAGCACCCAGCCGAGCAGCGCCTCGTACAGCGTGTACCAGATCTGCTCGCCCAGGGATCCGATGGCGGTCCCGTGCGTCAGCCAGGTCCAGATCTGGTCCCAGATCTTCGACGGCATCGAGAAGTTGAACGGGTCGATGACCTTGGCCCGGGAGAGCGCCTCCCACAGTCCGAGGACGGCGACCAGGAGCAGGACGCGGGCGGCGGTGACGACGATCTTGCGTTTGCGGGCGGCACGCGCGCGTGTCTGTGTGCGGTCCGGCGCCTTGACCGTGTCGACGACCGGCGTGCTGAGAACCTCAGGCGACATTGGCGGCACCCCTCTCACGGGTGATCCGGACCTCTTCGCCCAGGGACTCCCAGATCTCGCGGTAGATCTCGATGAAGCGCGGCTCGAGACGCACGGACTCGACCTTGCGCGGACGCGGCAGGTCTATGTCGAAGACGTGCTTGACGGTGGCGGGACCGGCGGTCATCACGACGACCTTGTCGGCGAGCGCGATCGACTCCTCCAGGTCGTGCGTGACGAACACGACGGAGGCGCCCGTGCCCGACCACAGCTCCAGCAGCTCGTCCGACATCAGCGCCCGGGTCTGCACGTCGAGCGCCGAGAAGGGCTCGTCCATCAGCAGGATCTCGGGGTCGTTGACGAAGGTCGCGGCGAGCGCCACGCGCTTGCGCTGGCCGCCGGAGAGCTGGTGCGGGTAGCGGTCCTCGAAGGCCGCCAGCCCGACCCGGGCCAGCCACTCGCGCGCCTTCTCCTTCGCCTCCGCCTTGGGCACACCGCGAAAACGCGGGCCCGCCATGACGTTGGACAGGACCGTGCGCCAGGGGAAGGTGGCGTCCTGCTGGAAGACGAAACCGACCTTGTCGCCGACGCCCTCGACCGGCTCCCCGGCGACCAGGACCTCGCCCTCGGTGGGCTCCTCCAAGCCGCTGACCAGGGTCAGCGTGGTCGACTTGCCGCAGCCCGTGGGGCCGACGACCGCCACGAACTCGCCGCGCCCGACCGTGAGGTCCAGCTCCCTGACGGCCGTGTGCAGACCCCCCGACGGGGTCTTGAAGATCTTGCTCGCGCCCCGTAGCTGGATGGCGGGGCTGGTGTCTGCGCTCATGGCCGGGGACGGTAGATGTGGTCCGGGCCACAGCAGCAGCCTTGTGGGCGCATGCCGTTCTTTTGCTCGCAACAGCCTGTTGTGCTCATTTTGCTCGCGCTAGAACTGCGGAGCCGAAACACAGGCGAAACGTTCGCCAGGCCTTGACAGAAAGAGGCCCGATGATTGACGTCCTGGTCGTGGACGACGACTTCCGCGTCGCTGAGATCAACGCCAAGTACGTGGGAAAGGTTCCCGGCTTCCGGGTGGCCGACCGCGCACACAGTGCTGCTCAGGCGCTGGCCAGCGTGCAGCGCGGGGGTATCGACCTCGTCCTGCTCGACCACTACCTGCCCGACCGCACGGGGCTCGAACTCGTCCAGCGCATGCGGGAACAGGGCCTCGGCACGGACGTCATCATGATCACGGCGGCCAGCGACGTGGGCACCGTGCAGGCCGCGATGCGCGTCGGCGCACTGCACTATCTGGTCAAGCCGTTCACCTTCGCCGCCCTGCGCACCCGCCTCGACTCGTACGCCGCCCTGCGCCGCACCGTCGACCGGGTCGGCGGCCGCGGCATCGCCGGCCAGGACCAGGTGGACCGGATCTTCGGCGCGCTGCGCACCGCCCCGGCCGCCTCGTCACCGGGCCTGCCCAGCGGGCACACGGAGCCGACGAGCGACCTGATCTGCCATGTCCTGCACGACGCCGACCACCCGCTCTCGGCCCACGAGGTGGCCGCGGAGACAGGCCTGAGCCGCTCCACGGCGCAGCGCTACCTACGGCACCTCGAACAGGCCGGCCGCCTCCGCCTCTCCCTCAAGTACGGCGACACGGGGAGACCGGAGCACCTGTACGCATGGGTGGCGCCGTAGCCCGCACACCGCACCGTGCGCCGTACGAGGCTGAGAAATCGCCGCGTGAGGCGATGAGCCATGTCTTACGGCGGTGAGCCGTGCCCTACGGTCGGCGGTGCCCCGTGTCCCACGGCGTTGAGAAGCAGCCGTTCCTACGCGGCCCCCGCCCCCGTCAGCGACCGCACCTCGGTCTCCGCGTGCTTGGCCTCGTCCGGAGTCTCGGAGGAGGTGACCGTGCCGAGCCAGCCCGCGAGGAAGCCTGCCGGGATCGACACGAGACCGGGGTTCTGGAGCGGGAAGTACTGGAAGTCGACGCCGGGGAAGAGCGATTCCGGACTGCCGGAGACCACCGGTGACAGCACGACGAGGACCAGCGCGGGGATCAGCCCGCCGTAGACGGCCCACACCGCACCGCGGGTGGTGAAGCCGCGCCAGAACAGCGAGTAGAGCAGCGCGGGGAGGTTCGCCGATGCGGCGACCGCGAAGGCGAGGCCGACCAGGAAGGCGACGTTGAGGTCACGGGCCAGCAGGCCGAGGGCGATGGCGACCACGCCGATGCCGACCGAGGCGACGCGTGCCACGGCCACCTCGCTGCGCTGCTTCGCACGGCCGCGCCGCAGGGACGCGTACAGGTCGTGCGCCACGGACGCCGAGGAAGCGAGCGTGATGCCGGCGACCACCGCGAGGATCGTGGCGAAGGCGACGGCGGCGACGACCGCGAACAGAACCGTTCCTCCGGTGGAGTTGGCGCCGCCGCCCAGGTCGAGCGCCAGGAGCGGGATCGCCGTGTTGCCTGCCGCGTTCGCCCCGCGGATCGCCTCGGGGCCGACGATCGCCGCCGCGCCGAAGCCGAGGACGAACGTCATCAGGTAGAAGCCGCCGATGAGCCCGATCGACCAGAGCACCGAGCGCCGTGCTGCCCGGGCGGTGGGCACGGTGTAGAAGCGGGACAGGATGTGCGGCAGCCCCGCCGTGCCCAGCACCAGGGCGAGACCGAGGCTGATGAAGTCGAAGCGGGCGGTCCAGTCGCCGCCGTACTTCAGCCCCGGTGCCAGGAACGCGTCGCCGTGGCCGCTGCGTTCGGCGGCCGTCAGCAGCAGCCGGTCGACATCGCCGTGGAACCGCAGCAGGACGAGCACGGTCAGGGCAACCGTACCGGCGAGCAGCAGGACCGCCTTGACGATCTGGATCCAGGTGGTGGCCCGCATCCCGCCCAGCGACACATAGATCACCATGAGCGCGCCGACGCCGATGACGGTCCAGGCCCGCGCCGCCGGGCTCGTCCCGCCGAGCAGCAGCGCGACCAGGCTCCCCGCCCCGACCATCTGCGCCACCAGATAGAGAACGGACACGGTGACCGACGAAGTTCCCGCCGCGATCCGCACGGGCCGCTCACTCATCCGCGCCGCGACCACGTCGGCCAGGGTGAACCGCCCGCAGTTGCGCACCAGTTCGGCGACCAGGAAGAGCACGACCAGCCAGGCGACCTGGAATCCGACCGCGTACAGCAGCCCGTCGTACCCGAACAGCGCGATGAGGCCCGTCAGGCCCAGGAAGGAGGCGGCCGACATGTAGTCGCCCGCGATGGCAAATCCATTCTCCATGGGTGAGAAGAGACGCCCACCCGCGTAGAACTCCTCCGCGGAGCCCTGCCGGTTACGACCGACCCAGGTGGTGATCGCCAGTGTGACCACGATGAACGCGCTGAACAGGCAGAGTGCCAGCGTCTGATGGTTGCCCGTCACGACACCCCGCCCTGCATCCCGCGCGTCAGCTCCTGTGTGTCCCACCGCAGTTCGAGGGCCGCCCGGTCCCTGCGCAGCCGCGCATGCCGGGCGTAGGCCCAGGCGAACAGGAACGTCGTGAGGAACTGCGCGAGCCCCGCGAGCATCGCCACATTCACGGAGCCGGCCACGGGACGTGCCATCAGCCCGGGGGCGGTCGTGGCCGTCACGACGTATCCGACGTACCAGACGAAGAACACGGCGACCCCGGGCACCACGAACCTGCGGTACGCACTGCGCACCTCCTGGAACGCCGCGCTGCGCTGCACCTCGAGGTAGACGCCGGCCGCGGTCTCGTCCTCGCTCGCGCGACGCGCGGGAACATCCTTCGGCACAGGAGCCCGTCCGCCCGGGCCGTCCGACTCGCCCCAGCCGGAGGCGAGCGCGTCGTACCAGGGGTCGTCGTACCTCACACGCCCGGACGCCTCGGCAGGCGACGGATCGTGTCCCTCACGGTGCTCGGCCGCACCATCGGCGCCACCCCCGCCTACGCGGGGACGGCTGTTGCTTGACTGCATGCCCAAGGATGGACAGAACGGGAAGATCCCCGACCTTCTTCCCCGCGCTCTTCACCCCATCAGGTGACTCACCCCGCCGGCGGTCTCGCCAGCCCTTTCGCATACGCGTAACGCACCGCCTGAGCACGGTCCTTGAGCCCGGTCTTCGCGAAGAGGTTGTTGATGTGAGTCTTCACCGTCGCTGTCGAGACATGCAGCTTGCGGGCGATCTCCTGATTGCTGAGGCCCTCGGCGATCAGGAGCAGCACCTCGCTCTCGCGCGCGGTGAGCCCGTCCGGCGGCTCGGTCGCGGCCACCGGCTGGAGCTCCGGTGCCGGGTCCGACAGCCTCTCCAGCAGCCGCCGTTGGATGCTCGGCGACAGACCCGCGTCCCCGGAAAGCACGCTCTGCACGGCCCGTACGATCTCGTCCCCGCCCGCGTCCTTGGTGAGATAGCCCCGTGCGCCGGCCCGCAACGCCGGGAACAAGGACTCGTCGTCCGCGTACGTCGTGAGCACCACGACCTGAGTACCGGGATGCTCGGCGCGAATCCGCCGGGTCGCCTCCACGCCGTCGCAGCGGGGCATCCGCAGGTCCATCAGCACCACGTCCGGGGCGAGTTCGGCGACGAGCCGCACCGCCTCGTCCCCGTCCCCCGCCGCGCCGATCACCTCGATCCCGGGCAGCAGGCCCAGCAGCATCACGATCCCCTCACGCACGACCGTCTGGTCGTCCGCGACCACCACCCGCGCAGGCCGCTTCCCGGCCGCTTCCGTCATGCGGGCACCTTCAGCGTCACCACGAACCCCTCCTCGTCCGGCCCGGCCTCCAGCGAGCCACCCAGCAGCTCGGCCCGCTCCCGCATGCCGAGCAGACCGTACCCGGCGCCCGACCCGGCGAGCTCGCCCGGCGAGCCGCCGGAATCCCTCACGTCCAGCGTCACCTGCTGGTCGGTGTAGTCCAGCCGTACCTGCACCTTGGCCCCCGGCGCGTGCTTGCGGACGTTCGTCAGGGCTTCCTGCGCAACCCTGCGCACGGCTTGCGAGGCCTCGGCCGGCAGCTGTCTGCGCTCACCCGTAATGGTGACCTCGGCGCCCGCCGTCGTACCGGCGAGCTGCGAGAGGAACTCCTCCAGCGGCGTCAGCTCTCCGCGCAGCGCGGACAGCGCCTGCCGCGTCTCGTCGAGACCGTCGCGCGCCATGCCCCGCGCCGCCACCACCCGGTCCAGGATCTGCTCCCGGCCGGCACCCCGCTCGATCAGCAGCCGCGCCGCCTCCAGGTGCACGAGCTGTGCGGAGAGGCTGTGCGCGAGCACGTCGTGGATCTCCCGTGCGATCCGGGCCCGCTCCGCCAGTGCCGCCGACTCCGCCTCGGCGGCCCGGGCGGCCCGCTCCTGGGCGAGCAGCCGCTGGGCATTGCCCCGCGCCTCGGCGTCGAGCCGCAGCACGTATCCGGCCAGGGCGAGACCTCCCGTGGTGGCCGCCGTGGTCAGCCACACGTCGTTGTTCACCGCGGCGTACGAGGACAGGGCGACCGAGGCCATCGGCAGGGCGACCGCCAGCGGCAGCCGCTCGAGAGCGGTGACGGCGCAGCCGCACCAGAGGACGAGGGCGGGCCCCTGGAATCCCCCGGCCTGGGCCGCCACGGCCAGCCCCAGCAGCAGGAGCATGCAGGCCAGGGACGGCCACAACCTGTGCTGCAGGGTGGTGCGGTAGAAGGCCCAGGCGAGGAACGCGGCGACGACCACGCCCACGCCGCCGGCGACCAGTACCCAGCCGTGGACCCGGCTGCTGTGGAAGGCGGCCCACAGCAGGAAGCCGAGGGCGGCCAGCCGCACGACCCAGGCGATCATGCGCCGCGGCTGTGACGTGCCTGCCCGCCCCAGCGCCTCCCTCGAGGGCCAGCGTGTCCAGACGTTCTCCGTCACACGCGCTCCTTCCGCGCGGAGCGGACCATGGGGTCACCGTACGCCGCGGTGGAACCCGCGGCCGGGGCTACGGTCTGGGCCCGCCATATGAGGATTCCCGAGCGGACCAGGAGGGTGGCCGCGAGGGCGACGAGCAGGGCGGCGCTGTCCTGGTGGACGCCCACGGCCGCACCGAGCGCGTAGAGACCGACGCGCAGGGCGATGCCGATGACCCAGACGGTCACGCTCGCCTTGGTGCTCTTGCTCCACACCGAGCCGTCGGGCTGCGCCCATATCCGGGTGGTCCAGGCCCAGCCGGCTCCGGTGGCGAGGCCGATGAGCAGTTCGGCGCCGAGCAGGACGGCCGACGCGGTGCGGTGATGGACGTCCAGGATTCCTGGCTCGCGCAGCGCGACGACGGCGAGAATCAGGGGCACGAGCCACCAGCGCCTCCCGGCGCCTATCTGCTGCGCGCGGAACTGCCGGACGATCACTACGACGACCACGGCCGCGATCATCAGCGCGTTGACGAGCCCGGACATCACTGCCTCCGTGAGCGAAGAAGGGATTCGCGGCAGCGAGTGCTGCCGACGCCTTCGACGCTACGGAGATCCGCAGGTCAGCAAATCGGAGCCGGGGTGGATCGTGGGTGGAACCGGTGACCGCCGTCGGCTCCACCCATGGGTGGAGCCGACGTACGACACCGCTGGTACCGGCCGGGGCCGACCATGCCGGACCGGCCGGGCCGGGCACAGCGCCTACGCGTCGATGCGCGACCGATCCAGCGTCGCCGCCGAGCTGGAGATGAACTCCTTGCGCGGCGCGACGTCGTTGCCCATCAGCAGATCGAAGACGGACTCGGCCGAGTCGAGGTCGGAGAGGTTGATCCGGCGCAGGGTCCGGTGGCGCGGGTCCATCGTCGTCTCGGCCAGCTGATCGGCGTCCATCTCGCCGAGGCCCTTGTAGCGCTGGATGGAGTCCTTGTACCGGATTCCCTTGCTCTGGAACTCCAGCAGCTTGTCGCGCAGTTCCCGGTCCGAGTACGTGTAGACGTACTTGTCCTGGCCCTTCTTCGGCTGGACGATCTCGATGCGGTGCAGCGGCGGCACAGCGGCGAAGACCCGGCCCGCCTCGACCATGGGCCGCATGTAGCGGTGGAACAGCGTCAGCAGCAGAGTGCGGATGTGTGAGCCGTCGACGTCGGCGTCGGTCATCATGATGATCTTGCCGTAGCGGGCCGCGTCGATGTCGAACGTCCGGCCCGAACCGGCCCCTATGACCTGGATGATCGCGCCGCACTCGGCGTTCTTGAGCATGTCGGTCACGGACGACTTCTGGACGTTGAGGATCTTGCCGCGGATCGGCAGCAGCGCCTGGAACTCGGAGTTCCGGGCGAGCTTCGCCGTGCCGAGCGCGGAGTCTCCCTCGACGATGAACAGCTCGCTGCGGTCCACGTCGTCGCTGCGGCAGTCCGCGAGCTTCGCCGGCAGCGACGAGGACTCCAGGGCCGTCTTCCGGCGCTGCGCGTCCTTGTGCTGGCGGGCGGCGATGCGCGTACGAGCGGCGGCGACCGCCTTCTCCATGACGACACGCGCCTGCGCGGCGGCGTCCCGCTTGGTGGAGGTCAGGAACGCCTTGAGCTCCTTGGAGATCACACCGTTCACGATGCGCCGGGCCGCGGAGGTGCCGAGGACCTCCTTGGTCTGGCCCTCGAACTGCGGCTCGGCCAGACGCACCGTGACGACCGCGGTGAGACCCTCCAGGGCGTCGTCCTTGACGATGTCGTCCTCGGCGACGCGCAGCATCTTCTTGGCGCGCAGGACCTCGTTGATCGTGCTGGTCACGGCCGTCTCGAAGCCCGCGACGTGGGTGCCGCCCTTGGGGGTGGCGATGATGTTCACGAACGACCTGAGGGTCGTGTCGTACCCCGTACCCCAGCGCAGCGCGACGTCGACCTCGAGTTCCCGGGTGACCTGGGTGGGCGTCATCTGCCCGTGCTCGTCCAGGACGGGGACCGTCTCCCTGAAGGTGCCCTGGCCGGACAGGCGCAGGACGTCGCAGACGGGCTTGTCGCTCGCCAGGTACTCGCAGAACTCGCTGATGCCGCCGTCGAAGCGGAACGACTCCTCGCCCTTGCTGCCGCCCTCACCGAGGCCGAGCTCGTCACGGACAACGATCGTCAGGCCGGGCACCAGGAACGCCGTCTGACGGGCGCGCTGGTGCAGCGTCTGCAGGGAGAGCTTGGCCTCCTTGAGGAAGATCTGGCGGTCGGCCCAGTAACGCGTGCGCGTGCCGGAGCGGGTCTTGGGGATCTTCTTGACCTTGCGCAGGCCGCTCTTCGCCTCGAACTTGGCGTTGTCGCCGTCCGCGGCGAACGCACCGGGGACACCACGCCGGAAGCTGACCGCATGGGTGTGCCCGTCCCGGTCCACCTCCATGTCCAGGCGGGCCGAGAGGGCGTTCACCACGGAGGCGCCCACCCCGTGCAGACCGCCGGAGGCGGCGTAGGAGCCGCCGCCGAACTTGCCGCCGGCGTGCAGCTTGGTCATGACGACCTCGACGCCGGACAGGCCGGTCTTGGGCTCGACGTCGACCGGGATACCCCGGCCGTTGTCCCGCACCTCCACCGAGCCGTCGTCGTGGAGGATCACGTCGATGTGGTCGCAGTAGCCCCCGAGGGCCTCGTCCACGGAGTTGTCGATGATCTCCCAGAGGCAGTGCATCAGGCCACGGCTGTCGGTGGACCCGATGTACATGCCCGGGCGCTTCCGCACGGCCTCGAGCCCCTCGAGGACGAGCAGGTGCCGCGCGGTGTAGTTGGAACCGTCCCGGTCTGCTCCTGCCAGCAGCGCTGTGGACGGCACGGACGTCTCGGCGGTCACGCGGTTCGCTCCTCGCTGAATTTCAGGTGGGGCCCTGGTGGGTAAGGGCGCGGCTTCGGTAGCCGTCAAGAGGGTACCGAGCCCTGGTAGAGCCGTTGTAACGCCACCCTCGGGCTGAAGTTAAGAGTAGACCAGTATCGCATACGTGTTCGATCCCTCGATGGGGTGAAGTACATATCACGTTCCCTTCCAGGCATGAACCATTTAGGCTCCGGGCACGTCCTCATGAACAACCGGCAACCCAGCCGGGAGGGCTAGACCATGACAAACCGCGCGAAACCGTAAGACACGACTGACACGCAATACGGCACATTCGCCGCCAACCGCCAGCAGACAGCCGTCCTCGAAGATTTTTTTCGAGGAGAAGCCCGGGGCGGGAACGTTTTGGGGCTGGTTGGATGTTGACCCTGGTACGACAGCTCGTCGAGCTAGAGAAGAGGCGACGTGACTACTGTTCTGACCCCCGCGAGCCCGCTGACGGCCGCTGACCGGTGCGACCGCTGCGGCGCACAGGCCTACGTGCGCGTTGTCCTGCTCAGCGGCGGAGAGCTGCTCTTCTGCGCCCACCACGGTCGCAAGTTCGAGCCGGAACTCAAGAAGATCGCCGCTGAGATACAGGACGAGACGGAGCGGCTCACGACCGTTCCGGCATCCGCCTCTGAAGAAGAGCGCTGACACCTCGCATCCACGACGAGCCAGATCCGGCACAGGCCGGGACACGGGCGGCGCAGCCCCTGCTTCCAGGGACTGCGCCGCCCGTGCTCGTGTCTGAAACGCCGCTCAGGCTCCCTCAGCGGCCCCGCCGGGCCCGCTCGCCGCGACACTCCGCCCCTGCGCCCGTACGACCTCAGAGACGCGCGTGTAGACGCCGGGATTCTTCGCACGGCCGCAGCCGCTCCCCCAGGACACGAGCCCGATCAGCTTCCCCTGGGCGACCAGGGGGCCACCGCTGTCCCCCTGGCACGCGTCGTGGCCGCCGCCCGTCTCCCCGGCACACAGCATGCTCCCGGCCAGGTAGGCGCCTTCGGCACTGCCCGGATACGCCTGCCGGCAGCGGGTGTCGGACAGCACGTGCACGCGTGTCGCCCGCAGACTGCGCGCGTAGTCGCCGCCGCCGGTGAGATCTCCCCACCCGGAGACCATGGCGCCCGTGCCCGGCTTGTAGGCGGGATCGCCGGCGGCCGCCATCCCGATCACCGAACTCTGCGGCAGCGGATCGGCGAGGGTGAGCAGAGCGAAGTCACCGGCGTTTGTGCCGCTGTCGTAGTCCGGGTTCACCCGGACCGCGCGCACCGGGATCTCCTGGCCGCGGTGCGAGAGCAGGTCCGTACGGTTCGCGATGACCTTCAGGTCGCTGACGCGCTTCGGCGACGCCCCCAGGACGTCCTCACCCATGCAGTGGGCGGCCGTGAGCACGGTCGTACGGGCGATGGCCACGCCGCCGCAGAACTGCCCGGCCCGCGTACCCCCGAACCGGTCACGGCTGGCCAGCGCCACCGTCCACGGGCTCTCGGACACATCGATGGGGAAACTCCCTATGACAACGCTGTCGGCGGCCGCAGGGGCGGCGGACAGCAAAGGTATTGCGGTCGCTGCAGCCGCAAGAGCCAGCGGCCGGGCGAGTGCCTGGACAAAGAGTCGACGCATGCAGGCTCCTTACTCCGGGTTGATCCTGGGAGACCCAGAGTCATCCAGCCCGCGGCAGCCCGCACCTGCGGGACGACACGAAAGGCCCGGTCCTCCTGGGGAGAACCGGGCCTTCGGTGTCGTACGACCGTGACTCAGTCGAGGTAGTCGCGCAGCACCTGCGAACGCGACGGGTGGCGCAGCTTCGACATGGTCTTGGACTCGATCTGGCGGATGCGCTCGCGCGTCACGCCGTACACCTTGCCGATCTCGTCGAGGGTCTTCGGCTGACCGTCGGTGAGACCGAACCGCATGGAGACGACACCGGCCTCGCGCTCGGACAGGGTGTCCAGAACCGAGTGGAGCTGCTCCTGCAGGAGCGTGAAGCTGACGGCGTCGGCCGGGACGACGGCCTCGGAGTCCTCGATGAGGTCACCGAACTCGCTGTCGCCGTCCTCGCCCAGGGGGGTGTGCAGGGAGATGGGCTCACGGCCGTACTTCTGGACCTCGATGACCTTCTCCGGGGTCATGTCGAGTTCCTTGGCCAGCTCCTCCGGAGTGGGCTCGCGGCCCAGGTCCTGGAGCATCTGGCGCTGCACGCGCGCGAGCTTGTTGATGACCTCGACCATGTGCACCGGGATACGGATGGTGCGGGCCTGGTCGGCCATGGCGCGGGTGATCGCCTGACGGATCCACCAGGTGGCGTACGTGGAGAACTTGTAGCCCTTGGTGTAGTCGAACTTCTCGACCGCGCGGATCAGACCGAGGTTGCCCTCCTGGATGAGGTCCAGGAAGAGCATGCCGCGGCCGGTGTAACGCTTGGCCAGGGAGACCACCAGACGGAGGTTGGCCTCCAGGAGGTGGTTCTTGGCGCGGCGGCCGTCCTCGGCGATGATCTCGAGCTCACGCTTGAGCTTCGGCGCCAGCTTGTCGGCGTTGGCCAGCTTGTCCTCGGCGAACAGGCCCGCCTCGATGCGCTTGGCGAGCTCGACCTCCTGCTCGGCGTTGAGCAGCGGGACCTTGCCGATCTGCTTGAGGTAGTCCTTGACCGGGTCGGCCGTGGCGCCCGCGGCTGCGACCTGCTGGGCCGGCGCGTCGTCCTCGTCCTCGTCGGAGAGTACGAAGCCGGCGCTCTCGGCGCCCTCGGGCTCGTCGGCACCCTTGGGGGTCTCCTCGGCCGTCTCTTCCTCGACGGCCTCGGCGTCGTCCTTCTTCGCGCCGGTCTTCTTGGCCGCCGTCTTCTTGGCGACCGTCTTCTTCGCGGCTGCCGGCTTCTTGGCGGCGACCGCCTTCTTCGCAGCGACCGTCTTGGGGTCGTCCTCGACCGGCGTGTCGACGGCGGGCGGCGTCTCCGGGGCGGCGGCGGTGGCCTTCTTGGCCGTCGCCGTCTTCGCCGCGACCGTCTTGGTGGCGGTGCGCTTGGCCGGACTCTTCGCTGCGACGCTCTTTCGGGTGCGCTTGGGCTCCGCGGCACTGACCATCAGCGTCACACCCTCTTCCTCGAGGATCTGGTTGAGGCTGCGCAGTACGTTCTTCCACTGAGTGGCCGGAATCTGGTCAGCTTCGAAGGCCCGACGCACATCGTCGCCGGCGATCTGCCCCTCAGCCTTTCCCCGCTCAATAAGAGCCATGACAGAGACGGACTCGGCGATCTCCGGCGGGAGCGTACGGGATGTGCTGGCCGACACGAACAACCTCTCGGAACGTTGGAAAACGGCTTCCGGCCCCGTCCACGGCGGACAGGGGCCGACCGTCGGCTTTGGGGATCGGGCCGACGGCGCGGGCGGGGGCCGGGAAGATGCACAGCGCCGCAAGCGGCGTCCGTATTCCCTCCTCGGTAGTCACCTCTTAGGTCATCGCGCTGTTTCCACGAGTGTTACGCCCAATCTACGTGGCCCGAGTCACAGCCCGTAAGCGCTCAAAAGCGGACGGATACGCACAGAAGAGGTCGTCCCGGGGCCGGATTGCTGCATTGCCAGAGTCTCGCTGCCCGTCACGCCGTCGGACCCGGCAGGATCTCGCGGATCCTGCCGGGTCCGACGGAGGCGGTTCGGCGGCCGTGCGATGCCACAGGGGGAAGAAGACATCTCCCGGCCGCGCCGCCCGCGAGGTGAGGTCAGTGTTCGCGCGGCGCGGGGACGACGCGCTCCACCTCGGGATGAACGGTCAGCAGTTGGCGCATGGCCGACTCGGCTCCCGCGCCGTCCCCGGTCGCGATTGCATCGACGATCCGGCCGTGGTGCCCCAGCGACGTCTCGTTGGGCCGGTCACAGCCGGTGACCGGACCGCCGGACACCTGGAGGGCGGCGGTGACGATCCCGGAGAGGTGGTCCAGCATCCGGTTGCCCGCGACCTGGATCAGCAGGGAGTGGAACTCACTGTCGGCACGGGAGAAGGTGATCGCGTCACCCTGCCCCATGGCGTGCCCCATGATCTCCACCATGTCGACGAGCCGCTGCTGGACCTCCTCGCGCCCGTGCCCCGCGGCGAGGCGGGCGGCGAGCGGTTCGATCGTCCAGCGCAGTTCGCTCAGCTCGCGGCGCTGGTCGTCACGCTGCGGTCCGAAGGCGCGCCATTCGATGATGTCCGGGTCGAGGAGGTTCCAGTCGCTGACGGGTCGCACGCGCGTGCCGACGTTCGGGCGGGCACTCACCAGGCCCTTGGCCTCGAGGACGCGGAGCGACTCACGGACAACGGTGCGGGAGACCTCGAAACGCTGCCCGATCTCCTCGGGCACCAGCGGACGGTCGGCGCCCAGATCACCGGAAACGATCATCTGGCCAAGCTGCTGCACGAGTTGGCCGTGGAGCCCGCGTCCGCGGCTGCCTGCGGCACGTCGGCCCACGCGGCCCAGCTCGGGTTCCGCGCCCTCCCAGGCAGGAGCTCCGACACGGTCGACCATGGGGGTCTCCGCGTAGGGATAGCGGTCGAGTTCGCCCGGGCCGGCGAGACCGGAGTCTGCGGAGCGGGCGGCGGTCATCATGGTGTGCGCAAGGGTACTCACGGAACTTTTGTCGGCGCCCTTCCCAACTCCCTTGAGGGCTTTGGTGAAAAGCACACGAAAGGGTGATCGCTCACTTCGCCTCAATTGACGCCTTATCGGAAAGAAATCGGCTTCCCTCCGGGAGTTGTGCACAGGGTGGGAGCGTATGTGTACGGACGGTCGTCATCGAGCCCGGCTGCGCAACGTGGTGAGCAGATATGCGCAGAGCAGAGCGGTGAGCGACAACGTCAGGGCACCTCCGACAGGTTGGGCGATCACCCGTGCCACGGCGTACAGATAGCGCTCACCCCCGAAGGGCCACTGCGCCATGAGCACCTCCCGAAGCCGCAGCGGAAATCCGGCCGCCGTACGAACCGACGATCCCACCAAGGCCTTTTGTACGAGCGGAACGACGGCCACCGGTACCGCGAGCACGGCCGCAAGTCCCGCAGTTGTGGACCGGAAAACACCCGCGGCCAATACCCCGGCCCAAGCACATCCGACGACCAGCCCGAGCCAATTCGCGCTCAGCGACAACCAGTCCGCGGGAACTTGCGTGAGCTCCCGTCCGTAGACGATGTAGAG
Organism: Streptomyces sp. NPDC050534; assembly: GCF_044457745.1. NCBI lineage: Bacteria > Bacillati > Actinomycetota > Actinomycetes > Kitasatosporales > Streptomycetaceae > Streptomyces > Streptomyces sp. NPDC050534. The sequence goes on along the minus strand of NZ_JBITHF010000002.1, from coordinate 92,022 downwards.
CATTTCGGCGTCGCAGCCAAGCGTGGTGAAGGCCAGCATCAGTGCGGTGGCCGTGGCGACGAAGAGTTTCGCGGCGAGCAGCCCCAGCCGGCGGGGCACGGTGCCGCGGTCCGCCGCCAGCGCGGGGTGGCGGAACTCATCGCCGAAGGCCAGCGCACCGAGAAGTCCCGCACCGAGCGCGGCGGGCGGCAGCGGCAGTTCCCGCGGCCACGCGGCCAGCAACCGCGCCTGTGGGGTGTGCCCGGTCCGGGCCAGGAGGACGGCGGTGAGGGCGGATACGACGAGCACGGCCGCGGCGGTGAGGAAACCGGTGCCGATACCGGTTGCGCGACGGATTTCGTAGCGCAGGGGGCGGAGGGGGGAGGGGGCGGGGCGGGGGGAGATGGGCGGGGGAAGGTGAGAAGCGTCGTCGCCCTGAGCCGGGCCAAGCGCTTCGGGATGCGCTCGGCGGGAAGAGCCGGCCGGATTCGTGGAATGCGGCTCCGCGTTTGCCGGATGGGGCTCGTCGACCAGGGCCGGGCCAGATGGCGTCGTGCCGGCGTCCCGGTCCACGTGCACGTGGGGCATCTCCGCACGCGCCTGCGGCTCCTCGACGGTGACCGACTGCCGGACGAGGGTGTCCGTGACGGTGACCGGCTGCCGGACGAGGGTGTCCGTCGCCCCGGGCCCCATGTCTCCCACCTCGTCTGCCAGTTGATGCACGAGGACGCCGTGCCGGAAGGCCGTCTCGCCGATGTCCGCGCAGCTACTGCCGTACACGGAGAGACGGTTGCCGCCCTCGCGCACGACCTCGACGGAACGCTGTGCACCGCGGGCCTCCTTGGTGAGGAGGGCGGCGAGGCGCGGGGCATGCGGGCTGCGGACGGCGACGCGAGGGCGCAGCCGGGTACGGGCGAAGTCGCCGGCGTCCTGGTCGGCGACGAGTCTGCCCTGCTCCAGCGTGACGACCCGGTCGGCGCTGCGGGCTGCCTCTTTTGGATCGGCCGTGGTGAGCAGGACCGTGCCGCCCCGGGCCGCGTGCGCGTGCAGCATGCCGTACAGCCAGCGGGTCTCGCGGGCGGAGAGGCCGTCGGCGGGTTCGTCGAGTACGAGGGTGTGCGGATCGGGCAGGAGGGCACAGGCCAGCCCGAGGCGGCGGTCCATGCCGCGTGACAGTGTGCCGAGGCGCTCGTCACGCAGTGCGGCAAGACCCACCGCCTCGATGATCTCGTCGGCACGGCGGACGGTGACTCCCGCTGCGGCGCAGAGCATGCGGAGGTGACCGCGGACGCTGCGGGACGGATGCCCCGGCACGTCCCCCAGGAGCACACCGACTTCCCGCGACGGATGCGCGATCCGGTGCAGGGGCCGACCCCTGAAGTAGGTGATGCCGCGGCCCTGTTGGAGTTCGAGCATGAGTCTGAGGGACGTCGTCTTACCCGCCCCCGGCGCACCGAGCAACGCGGTCATGCGGCCCGAGTGCGCGTCGAAGGACACGTCGTCGACGGCGCACGGAAGCCCCTTGCGGGTAATGCTGGTCAACCCGAAGACCTGGATCACGGCAGCAAGATAGCGCGCTATGTCCTGTTTTACGTGGATCGCTCGCCCACTCGGCAGTCCGTGACAGGACCGCTCGGACGCTGTTCGCCGCTCTCCGCCGAAGCCGCAGCGCCGAGTTCGGACTCCGCCGTCACACTTCGGGGCGCAGCATCGGGGGGTTGAGCAGCGTGGCGCCGCCCGCCCGGAACAACTGCGCCGGGCGTCCGCCCTGACGCGTGGTGGTCCCGCCAGTGGGGACCAGGAAGCCCGGTGTGCCCGTGACCTTGCGGTGGAAATTGCGCGGGTCGAGGGCCACGCCCCACACCGCCTCGTAGACCCGGCGCAGCTCGCCGACGGTGAACTCGGTGGGGCAGAACGCCGTGGCGAGCGAGGAGTACTCGATCTTGGACCGGGCGCGCTCCACACCGTCGGACAGAATCTGGGCGTGATCGAAGGCGAGCGGTGCCACCGGTTCGCTGTCACGGCCGTAACCGCCCTGCTGCAGCAGTTCCTCGACCGGCGCCCAGCGTGCGTTGCTGGCGTCTCCACCCGCGCGGGGTGCGGGCAGGTCGGGAGCGAGCGCCAGGTGGGCGACGCTCACGACGCGCATGCGCGGGTCCCGCTTGGGGTCGCCGTAGGTGGCGAGCTGCTCCAGGTGAGCGCCGTTGTCCTGAGCGGGGACGGACGGCTCATGGGCGCGCAGCCCGGTCTCCTCGGCCAGCTCACGGGCGGCGGCCTGCGACAGGTCTTCGTCGGCCCGTACGAAGCCGCCGGGGAGCGCCCAGCGCCCCTGAAACGGTGGTTCGCCCCGGCGTACCGCCAACGCGCACAGGGCATGACGGCGCACGGTCAGCACGACCAGGTCCACGGTGACGGCGAAGGGCGGAAATGCTGACGGGTCGTAGGGCATGCGGCGATCATAGTCGTCTGCTTGACGATAAACACTCCCTTCGCCGGTCGCTTCGGTGGCTGATCCACATCGGTCCGATATACGCCCCACACGGGGTCCGGGCCGTTGCGCGACGGTGCGTCGGCCGTGGTCACACCCCCAGTTGCAGTCCGTCGGCAGCCTCCTCGACCATGGCGAGGCCGAGCCTGCTGACCCGTACGGAGAAGGGGGCGCCGGCGATCCGGAGCCCTGTCAGGACGAGCTCCCCCAGGGGGGCGCTGTGCACAGGGCGCAGCGTGACCGTTCGGGCGGGGGCGTCGGGGCGGATGCCCGCGAGTGTCACCTGCAGCAGGACGCCGGCGGCCGCCGCGGTGGCGGCGGGGCGGCAGGCCGCCGGGTGCGGGAGGGGGGCGCTTCCGTCGGTGCGCTGCTCTCCCGCGTACATCTCGGGCAGCCGGTACCCGAAGGACTCGGCCGCGGCCAGAGCGCCCCTCAGCAGCGAGCTCGCCTCCTTCTCGTAGCCGGCGGCGGCGAGGCCCGCCACGGCGATGGCAGTTTCGTGGACCCGGACGGCTCCGGTGCGGTGACCGAACGGGTTGTATCCGGCTTCCTTCACCGCCAGCCCGCGCAGACCCCAGCCCGAGTCCATGGCCGGGCCCCCAAGCAGCCGTGCCAGCTGTTCGGTCTGCACCTTGCCGAGCAGCCCGGGTGCCAGCTCGCCCCCGCCGAGCAGGCCGGTGTCGAGAAGATGGACGGCGGCCGCGCCCAGGTGCGGTACCGGGGTGCCGTCGGGAGTGCGGGCGGCCGCGGGTCTGCCCCCGCCCAGGTCGTCGATCCAGAAGTCCTCCCGGAACGCCGTCCGCAATGCCTGGGCCCATTGACGCAGCCCGGGGCCGCCGGGTCTGCCGCAGGCGTCGAGCAGATCGGCACCCAGCAGGGCGGCACGGTGGGCGTGGGCCTGGGTCTCGCAGCGGACGGGCCCGCCGGGGTGCGGGTCGCACAGATAGGTCCCGTCACCGGCGGTCGTCCGCAGCCAGGCCAGACAGCGCTCGGCCGTCGGCAGCAGCTCCTCCGTCTCGGAATCGGGCAGGCCCCAACGGCGGGCCTCCGCGAGAAGGGCGGGGAAGAGCAGGGTGGCTTCCGCACCGGTGCAGGCCGGGGGCAGGTGGGTGCCCGCGTCCCGCCGTGGGCCGGGGATCATGCCCGACTGCGGTCCTGTGCCCCGGAGTTGGGTGCGGGCGAGGATACGCAGTGTGCCTGCTGCGAGCCGGGTGCCGAGGGGCAGTGTCATCCGGGCGGCGGCCAGTGCGTCGGCCGGGGCCGGTCCACAGCGCCAGGGGGCTCCTGCCGCGAGATGCATGTCAGCCGGGTGCGCGGAATCGCGCAGCAGGAGGGCGTTCAGATCCTCGACGCTTGTTCGCAGCAGCGGCTGGAGCCGGGGGTCGTCGCCGGATGCCTGAGCGCCGGCGAGAGGGCTCGTGGCCGTGCGGCCCAGGGCCCGGACGGGTCCCGCTCCGTCCGGGCGTACCCGCAACTCCACGCTTCTGCTGCCGCCGGGAGGCAGTTCGAACTCCCAGCGCAGCAGACCCGCGGAGGCCAGCGCGTCCATGGGCGGCGGATCCGCCGTGACCGAGGAAATCCCGGTCGTGCATGACCAGCGCAGGCCCGAGTCGTAGACGCTGGCGGGCAGTTCGGGCCCCGCCGCGCCGGAGGCGATCGCGCCCAGGTCCGCCATGTCGGTGCCGAGGGCGACCTCGACCGGCACGCGCAGGGGGCGAAGTGCCGCACTGTGCAGCGTGATCCGCTCCGTCCCGTCCGCGTGGCGGATGCGCTCGACGACGACGTCCGGGTCAGGACCCGAGTGCGGGGAAGCACGCATCGCACTCACGAACCGGGCGCTGTCGGCTGTGATCATGCGGGCTTGCACGGCCAGCGGTTCGCGTCCGGACACGCGGAGCCGGCAACGGGAGAGCAGGCGTCGCCCTGAACGGTAGAACCCCTCCAGTCCCTGGCCCGTCATCTGTCCCTGGTCCGTCGAGATGGCGAGGGCGGGGAGAGCGACGCAGATCATGGTGGTGTGGGTGGGGGGCAGATCGATGGGCCGACGGGTTGGTGAGGGCGGGGTCGGGACCTGAACCGCGGGTGGGGGCAGCGGTCGGCCCGTGCCTGTCGAGGGCGGCAACGGATGTGGACGGTCCGGACGTGGCTCGGAGTGGTGGGCCGGGCCGGCCGACCCGGTGACGCGACGGACCGGGTGCGTCGGTGTGGACGCGGGTGTATTCCCGGGCCCGTCCGGCGTTGCGGACGCGTGCCCCTCCTGACCGATGGGTGAGAAGACGCGCGGGGCGTCGGTCGTGAACCGGAACTCGGGCCGACCGGCATGCTCCTTGTGTGTCGGTGGATCGGCCCCCGTCCCGGGAGACAGACCGGGCCGGTCGACCGAACTGTCGTCGTCGGCAGCGGAAGGCTGAGTCAGCTGATGCATGGCGTGGCTTCTTCTGCGCTCGGTGCGCCTCGGGCGGGTGCGGCGCCGGGTGGGAGGTCCGGACGGACGTGACGAGGTGGAGGCACGGGCATCCGGGTGCTCCGCCACACAGGTGAACGGAAGGGGGGTCCTTCGGGTCACGCTCACGTCGGCCCGCGGCTGAATGCGATCCGGCCCCACCGGCCAGCGCTTCCCCGGCACGCGCTCACGTCTTGCCCTCGGTGCCGCCGCTTCCGGCATGCCGGTCCCCGGGGCCGGTGTGCAGGTCCCCGGGCCGGCTGCCGCGGCGGCGCGCAGCGCCCTTCCCCGAGGTACGCGGGCGCGTGTGCTCCGCCTGTGCGGCGCCGGGGCGGGTGCCGTCTGCCGCGGCCGTCCGCGGGCGAGGAACCTTCGCTCCGCTCCCCCGCCCCTCTGATGTCACCGAGCGCGGATGGCCGCCCACCGCGCCGCGCTGACGGACCCGACGTCGAGAACGGGAAGGCACCTCAGGAGTTCCCGGTACTGGCTCCGCCTCGACGGCCTCGGCTGCCGACGGCTCCGCAGTCGCCTTCCTCTCGATCTTGCCGAGTCCCTCGATCTTGCCAAGCCCCTCGTTCTTGCAGAGCTCTTCGTGCTCGCAGAGCTCCTCGTCCCCGCTGAACGTCTCGTCCTCGCCGAGGTCTTCGTCCGCGCCGAGCGGTACCTGTGCCGCCACCTGCCCGCGGTCGCGGTCCTTCCGCTCCGCCCGCAGGCAGCGGCGGATCGACTCCGGGTCCAGCCCCTCGTTGCATGCCTGATGGAGCAGGCGAGCGAACAGGTAACCGGGATCCGCGCCCAGCGCCATGGCCAGCGCCTCGCGGGCCTCCAAGTCGTCGCCCATGGACCAGGCGACCCAACCGGCCAGCGTCAAGGGCGCCGCCGCGTGCTCGCCGTAGGACCCGACGCACCTGCGGGCCAGCGCCCGCCAGAGCCGGAGTGCCGACGCGGCCTCGTCGCCTTCCATCCATTCGGCCGCCCGGTCCCGGGTCAGACGGTCCTGCAGGCCGAGAATCACTGTCGCGGCCTCGTCGTGTCCGAGAAGCTCGTCATCGCGTAGATCCGACAAGAGCAGTCCGGACGTGGGCGGGGCGTCCGCCAGCCGATGCATGATCCGTGCGGCCAACTCCAGTGTCTCGTCGGCCACGCCCGCGCGACTGACGTCGTCGAGAATCCTGGGAACCAGCGCCATGCTCGCGGCATCCAGGGCGCTCTCCTGCTCCAGGGCGGCGGCGGTCTCCCAGGGCTGCAGCCTGGCTCGCAGCTCACGCAGGGTGCCGCGCACCTGAAGACCGGCGTAGGTGGCCGCGGCGGCCAGGACCGAAGTGCCGGGCAGCCCCATGGGGATGCCTTCGGGAGGGCAGCAGGCTTCGTTCACGCAGCAGTACGACCAGAAGCGGCCGTCCGCGATGCACAGGGCCTCGATCACGGGCACGTCGAGGAGGCCGCATTCGACGCGAAGTTTCTGGGCCAGCGGGCGCAACCGCTCCATGACGTCCCGCCCCGACTCACCCTTCGCCGGTTCCTGGCAGAGGTAGGCGACCATCTGCTCGGGCCGGGCTCCCCTGCGCTCGCTTCCCTTCACCAGCCCCTGTGCCAACTGCCGTGCCACGGAACCCCAGTCGTCCGCGCCGGCGGGAATGCCGAGCCGGGCGCGGCCGCCGAACCGGCCGCGTTCGTCCCGGTCGTGCAGGGCGACCAGGACGATGCTGTCCTCGGGGCGGTATCCGAGCAGATACGGCAGTGCGTCGGCCAGTTCGGCCGGGGTGCGGAGCGTCACCTGATGCTGGGCACCGTGGCTGTCGTAGGCGGTGCAGTCGCCTTGGCCCGGGCGCGGGCCCGGCTGGCCCGGACGCTCGTCGTCCAAGCGCCCCGAAGCCTCGTCGTCGCAGCGTGCCGAGTCTTCGTCATCGAAGCGGCTCGGACATCCCTCGCCGAAGGGCCCCAGAGCCGCATTGCCGAAATCGTGCTCGTCACGCTCCGCAGCCTTGCCGTTTTCGGGGGATCCAGTGGTTTCGCTGTGATTCGTCATGGCCTGACGATCTCGCGGATCACGAGACTCCGCTTTGCCCTGTGGATAAGTCGGGCCAGGGACACGACAATTCGAGCCTCGGCCCGAGCCTCGGCCCGAGCACGGCCCGAGCCTCCTCGGCCCTAGCCTCCTCACCTCTCCCTCGGCGCCGAGGGCCCTCGCTCACGCCGAGCCTCAGCCCGTCGCGGCAAGAACCAACGGAAGCACCTGTCCGCTGCCCGCCCGACGGAGCAGCCGCGCCGCAACGGCAAGGGTCCACCCGGAGTCGGTGTAGTCGTCCACCAGCAGGACAGGCCCGGAAGACCCGGCCAAAGCAGCCTCCAGCTCCTCCGAGACGGTGAACGCGCCCGACAACGCCCGCAGTCGCTGGGCTGAGTTGCTGCGCCGTACCGCGTGCGCACCTCCCGCTCCGCCGTACGTCAGGGCACCCAGCAACGGCAGGCGGCCGACGGTCGCGATCCCCTGGGCGAGCGAACCCACCAGCTGCGGGCGGGTCAGGGACGGTACGGCGACGATCCCCACCGGCCGGGGCATCGCATCCGTGACGTCCGGCGCCCAACCACCCGGAGAGCGCGCCCAGTCGGCGAGGACGGCCACCGCGGCCTGCAGCACATCGGCGGGGACCGGCCCGTCGGGCGCGTTCTCCGCCAGCAGGGGGCGAAGCCGGTTGCCCCAGCCGATGTCCGACAGCCGGCCCAGAGCACGCCCCGTGGAGCACTGCTCCCCGGCCGGGATACGGCCCTTGAGTTCGACGCCCAGGGCGGGCATCCCCGTCGGCCACATCCGGCGTGGTTCGATCTCCACCCCGGGGCGGTCAAGTTCCTTCGTCGCCGCAGTCAGAGTCTCCGTCGAAACGGAGGAATCGGCCCAGGGGCCCGCGCAGTTGTCGCAGCGGCCGCACGGACGTGCCCCCTCGTCGTCCAGTTGGCGGCGCAGGAATTCCATCCGGCACCCGGTCGCGCTCACGTAGTCGCGCATGGCCTGCTGTTCGGCGGCACGTTGCCGCGCCACCCAGGTGTAGCGCTCGGTGTCGTAGACCCAGTCGGCGCCCGTGGTCGTCCAGCCGCCCTTCACGCGCCTGACCGCGCCGTCGACGTCGAGCACCTTCAGCATGGTCTCGAGTCGGCTGCGCCGAAGATCGACCGCTGCCTCCAGTGCGGGCACGGAGAGCGGACGGCCCGCGTCGGCGAGGGTCGCGAGGGTCTGCCGTACCTGCGCCTCGGGCGGGAAGGCCGTATCGGCGAAGTAGCGCCAGATGGCCTCGTCCTCCTTGCCCGGCAGCAGCAGTACGTCGGCGTGCTCGACGCCGCGGCCCGCGCGGCCCACCTGCTGGTAGTAGGCGATCGGCGAGGACGGCGAGCCGAGGTGGAGCACGAAGCCCAGATCCGGCTTGTCGAAACCCATGCCCAGCGCCGAGGTCGCAACGAGTGCCTTGACCCGGTTGGCGAGGAGGTCGTTCTCGGCCTGAAGCCGGTCGGCGTTCTCCGTGCGCCCCGTGTAGGAGGCCACCGGGAAGCCGCGCTGGCGCAGGTACACGCTGGTCTCCTCCGCCGCGGCGACGGTGAGCGTGTAGATGATCCCGGACCCGGGCAGCTCGTCCAGGTGCTCGGCGAGCCAGGCCAGGCGGTGCGCGGCGTCCGGCAGTTGCACGACACCCAGCCGCAGGCTCTCCCGGTCCAGGGGGCCGCGCAGCACCAGGGCCTCGCCGGAGCCGGTACCCAGTTGCTCGGCCACGTCCGCCGTGACGCGCGCGTTGGCAGTCGCGGTGGTGGCCAGCACCGGCACGCCAGGTGCGAGGTCGGCGAGCATTGCCCTCAGCCTGCGGTAGTCCGGCCGGAAGTCATGGCCCCAGTCGGAGATGCAGTGTGCCTCGTCCACCACCAGCAGGCCGGTCGTGGCGGCGAGCTTGGGCAGCAGCTGGTCGCGGAAATCAACGGAGTTGAGGCGCTCCGGACTGACGAGGAGGACGTCCGTCTCGCCGCGCTCCACCTCCACGTGGATGGTGTCCCACTCCTCCGGGTTGGCCGAGTTGATGGTCCGCGCGCGGATGCCGGCCCGCTCCGCCGCCTCGACCTGGTTGCGCATCAGCGCCAGCAGCGGCGAGACGATCACCGTCGGACCTGAGCCGCGCCGGCGCAGCAGAGCGGTGGCGACGAAGTACACGGCCGACTTGCCCCAGCCGGTGCGCTGCACCACCAGGGCCCGCCGGTGATCACGTACCAGGGCCTCGACCGCCTGCCACTGGTCCTCCCGCAAGCGCGCGGAACCGCCGGGATCACCCACCAGCTGAGCGAGGATGGCATCGGCTTCGGTACGGAGCTCCACTTCGTCCATGCCCCCATGCAACCCGACAGCACTGACAATCAGCCACCTCACCCTGAGTGACGATCACGTGGCGGGTCGGCGACGGACCTCTCCCGGACGAGAGACGGACCGGCCCTCTGGACCACGCCCACCCCAACGATGTACGAACCTGAGGTGAACGGCCGTCCCATGGGTCGTGGCGCAACACTCTGGGTAGGGATATAAACCACACACCGCCAGATTCCGGTCAGTGGCCCCAATTGCTCGTTGCCGCATCCAAGTTCGACCGCAAGAATTGAAGTCCGCTCCCCGCACGGCTTGTCCGTGGGCCCGGCAGGGCTCTGTTTGCGGTGCGCGCTCCCACGTACAAGACCTCCGCCCGTAGTGCGGGCGTGTAGCCGAAGGGAGGACCGTGACCTTCGGATTCGCTCCGTCCTCGGCGGCCGCTTCAGCATCGGCCGACCTGTCCGCCAACCCCCTCGCCCGCATGCTCGAACCCGCGGAGTGGGCCGCAGCCGGAATTCCCCTGCTGCGAAACCCCCGGGAGGTCGTCAGCGGGCTGCACGCCCGCCATCATCCCCGGCCGGCGACCGCCGTGGTGGCCGTGCTCGATCCGGACGAACGGCTGTGCGCGAGCGCCTCGTTCACCCGCCGCGCAGCCGCGGCCGACGGCTGGATGTTCCGCAACACGCTGCTCGCGCAGCTGCGCCGGGTCATCCCGCACGACCTGCGGCGCCGCTCACCGGTGCGCACCGCCGTGCTGCTCTACTGCCGTGACGGCGACGCGCGCTGGACCGAGGAGGACGGCGCATGGATGTGGGGGCTGCGTGACGCGTGCACCCTGCATGGACTGCGCTGCGGCGCGTACATCACGCTGACGCGCGATGGCTGGCAGGTCCTCGGCGAGGGCCGCGGCGGACGCCGTCCCCACGCGGGGTCGACACCGGAGCCCCTCGGCTCATCCGAGGCGCCGCCCCCGCTGCCGCGGACCGGCGGTGCCGCCTCAGAGGTCCTGCGCCGCGCGGCGGCCCGCTGAGAGCACCGCCGGGCGGTACCCGCACTCCGCCCGCCGAGCGGTATCGGCACTCCGAGCTTAGAACTCCGCGCGACCACCGAAACCCCCCGCAACCAGCGGCGAACGCGCACGTTCGCCGGGTCGGCCGGGATCATCGGCGCATGGCGAACCGCCCGCTGTGCCTATCCGCCGCTACGGCGTCCAAGCCGCTACCGCGACCAAGCCGTTCCGGTGTCCTTACGGACGGGCCGGAAAAGGCTCAGACGCCCGCGCCCAGAACCGAGTTGATCTGCTGCGGGTCACCGCAGACGATCAGCAGGGCACCGGCCCGGGAGAGGGCCAGCGGCAGCGCGGTGGCGGCGGTCGCGTCGGAACCGCCGTTGACGGCGACCACGACCACGGGACGGGCGGCGGCGCGACCGGCGACATCGGCGTCCATGTAGAAGACGTCGTCGCCCGCGTCGTGCTGCGCCCAGTAGGAAGCTTCGCCGAAGGACAGCTCGTGGGCGGCCCACGGGTGCTGTTCGCCGGTGGTGATCACCAGCACTTCGCCGGGGGCGCGCCCCGAGTCCAGAAGCAGGTCCACGGCTTCGTCGGCGGCGTCGAGCGCACCGCCCACCGGAGCCGGGATCAACTGGATCTGCGGGGTGGCCGAAGCAGCCGAGGCCGAAGGCCCGGGCTGCACCGTGGCCGCGTCACGCGACGAGCGCTGCGCCGGAGGCGCGGGCCGCAGCGGCCCGGGACGACCGGGACGCGGCGGAGCCGCGGGACGCGGACCGGGTACGGGACGGGGGGTCGGCGCGGTGCGGCCGCTGGCCGGCGTGGCGCGGGGACCCTGGGCACTCTCGTGAATCTGAGGCTCCTCGGGAATGAGAGGCATGAGCTGATATTTATCAAACGTTGGTACGGCTCGCGTCGGCGGGTGGCACACAAGTGCGAGCGGAATCGTCAGAAGTCGAAGCCGAGCTGACCCTCGATCTCCGGAACGCCTCCGTCCGCCCAACTGCGGACCTTCTTGAGATGCCGCCACTGGGGCAGCGCATCAAGATACGCCCACGACAACCGGTGGTACGGGGTGGGGCCCCGCTCCGCCAGTGCGGCCTTGTGCACGGGCGACGGATACCCGGCGTTGTCCGCAAAAGCGAAGTCTGCATGGTCGATACCCAGTTCGGCCATCATTTTGTCGCGCTGAACCTTGGCGATCACCGATGCCGCCGCGACCGCCACACACGACTGGTCGCCCTTGATCACCGTGCGGACCCGCCAGGGAGAGCCGAGATAGTCATGCTTCCCGTCGAGGATCACCGCGTCGGGACGGACCGGCAGCGCCCCGAGGGCACGCCCGGCCGCCAGACGCAGGGCGGCGGTCATGCCCAGGTCGTCGATCTCCTCGGGAGAGGCATGCCCCAGCGCGAACGACGTCACCCACGTCTCCAGCACCACCGCGAGAGCGGTACGCCGCTTGACGGTGAGCAGCTTGGAGTCGGTGAGACCTTCGGGGGGCCGACGCAGACCGGTGACCGCCGCGCAGACGGTGACAGGGCCGGCCCAGGCGCCGCGCCCCACCTCGTCGACACCGGCAATGATCTTCGCTCCGGTCGTGGCGCGGAGTGAGCGCTCGACGGTGTGAGTAGGCGGTTCGTACGGCATGGCGCCCTTAGCCTACGCCCCGTGGATCACCCGGCGACACCCCGGTTTCCGTCAGTCGGTTCCCGGCCGCCGCGAGGCGCCCTCAGCCTCCGCTCGGCCGCAGCAGCGGAAGCATCAACTGGTCGACCATCTCCTCGAGATCACGATCGCCCCATTCGCTTCCGCGCATCTTGTTGCGGTACATCATGATGGCCGGGATGGCGTCGAAGACGTAGTCGTTCGCGGCGTCGGAGCGGACCTCGTTGCGCTCTACTCCACGGGCGACGATCTCGCGGAGCAGCGTGAGCAAGGGTTCCACGATGCCGTCGAAGATCACGGCGTGGAAGCGCTCCGCCTGGATCGGATCGCACTCGTGAATCACGGCGCGAACAGCGAAACCGGGACGGGAGAACATCGCATCCCGGGCTCCACGGCACAGCGCGAGCAGATCCTCCCGGACGCTGCCCGTGTCGGGAGCCTGCTCGAGACGCGGCAATCCGGCCTGGAGCGCGTCCGCGACCAGATCCTCCTTGGACGGCCAGCGGCGGTAGACCGCGGCCTTGCCGGTCTGGGCGCCGGCGGCGACGCCCTCCATGGTGAGGCCGTTCCAGCCGACCGTACTGAGCTGTTCCAGGGCGGCTTCGAGGATCGCGCGTTCGAGCACGGCGCCGCGCCGACGGAGGGAGGCCGCCTGAGCGGGGGCGGCCGTCCAGCGCGAGGTAACCATCTGAGTGTCTCCAGCTGGCATGAGGAGCGGGAATTTTCGGGGATGGAGTGGCGCCACGCGGCGACGTCGGGGGATTCGTCACGCGACACACCAATTTAAGTGAACGCTTGCGTTCTCTATTGGGGACTCACTACCTTGGGCGGGACAGTGAACGCGAGCGTTCACTACCGTATTCGTGGGGGATGCATAGTGACAACCTCTCAACTGATCAAGGAACAGAAGCCAGGTGCGGCTCGCCGGGAAGGACACCCCGGCATCGCGCTCGCCGTCATCGCGGCCTGCCAACTCATGGTCGTACTCGACGCGACGATTGTGAACATCGCGCTCCCGCACATTCAGAATGCGCTGGAGTTCAGCACCACCGACCTCACCTGGGTCGTCAGCGCCTACACACTGACTTTCGGCGGCCTGCTGCTTCTGGGCGGCCGGGCCGGTGACATCCTCGGCCGCCGCCGGGTCTTCATGACCGGCATCCTGTTGTTCACCTTCGCCTCCCTGCTCGGCGGACTCGCCCAGGAACCCTGGCAGTTGCTGGCCGCACGTGTCCTGCAGGGCATGGGTGGCGCTATCGCGTCGCCCACCTCTCTGGCACTCATCACCACGACGTTCCCCGAAGGCCCGGAACGGAACCGGGCGTTCGGCGTCTTCGCCGCCGTCTCCGCGGGCGGTGGCGCGATCGGTCTGCTCGCGGGCGGCATGCTCACCGAGTGGCTCGACTGGCGCTGGGTGCTCTTCGTCAACGTGCCGATCGGTGTCCTGATCGCCGTGCTCACGCCGATGTACATCAGCGAGTCGCAACGGCACGGGGGCCGCTTCGACATCGCGGGCGCCGTGACCTCGACGGTCGGCATGGCCTCCCTCGTCTATGGATTCATCCGCGCAGCCGACAAGGGCTGGCGGGACGGCCTGACCCTCGGTTCGTTCGCCGCGGCCGCGGTCCTGCTGGTGGCCTTCGCGCTCATCGAGTCCCGGGCCAAGGAGCCGATCACCCCGCTGCGGATGTTCGCCGACCGCAACCGCTCGGGCACATACGTGATCATGCTGACCCTGGCCGCCGCGATGTTCGGCATGTTCTTCTACATCGTGCTCTTCGTGCAGAACGTGCTGGGGTACACGCCAATCCAGGCCGGCCTGGCCTTCCTGCCGGTGACGGTCGTGATCGCCATCGGCGCGGGTCTCTCGCAGCGGTTCCTGCCCGTACTCGGACCCAAGCCCTTCATGCTCACCGGCTCGGCTCTGGCAGTGATCGGCCTGGCCTGGCAGACCTTGATCAGCTCCGACAGCACGTACGTCGGTGGAGTGCTCGGTCCGATGCTGGTGTTCGGCTTCGGCATGGGCCTGAACTTCGTGACGCTGACCGTCACGGCGGTCTCCGGTGTCGCCCAGCACGAGGCCGGCGCGGCCTCCGGACTGCTCAACGCCATGCAGCAGGTGGGCGGTTCGCTCGGCCTGTCCATCCTGACCACGGTGTTCGGCTCGGCCAGCAGGAACGAGGCGGAGAAGCAGCTGCCGAAGTTCCTCACGGGCGGTTCGCCGGAGCAGAAGGCGGAGTTCGCCAAGTCGCACCAACTGTCCGGCACATGGGGCCACGAGGTGCTCGCCCACGGCATCTCGATGGCCTTCGTCGCCGCCGCGGCCATGGCCGTTCTCGCCCTCGCCACGGCATGGTTCGTGATTCGGGTCCGCAAGAGCGATCTGGAGGCACTCTCCGGCGCGGCTGCCGTGCCGGTCGGCTGATCCGGGCGACGCGCCCGCATCGAACCGCGGATGGTGGCCGGACCGGGTCCAGGGGACCGATGGCGAGGACGCCGGTCCGGTCACCCGCACTCGCGGTGGAAGGCGGAGCGCGGTGCGAAGCGCAGTGCAGAGCGCAGCGGAGACCACGGTCAGGACCAGAAGCGCCGCCGACACCGCCACGAACTGCATGTCCCCACCCCCGGAACTCTCGTGTGACTCCCGCCCGAACCGACTCGTGAACCGCACCGACTCGTGAACCGCACGGTCGATGCCGGAACAACGGTCGGGCGGTCACGGAGAGTTCCCGACGGACACAGAGAGTTTCGAGGCCTCAGGCCACCGTCCATCCGGACGCCCGTGCCTCAGGCCACCGCCGCCAGGCAAGCGCCCGGAAGCAGTCCCGCAAGCCGCCCTCAGGCAAGCACCCGCAGCCAGTCCCGCAAGCCGCCCTCAGGCAGACGCCCGGACCCAGGCCGGCAGATCCTCGGTCCGCTCCACCCACTCGGCCGGCGGCGTTCCCGCTTTCCCCGCGCCGAGCACGCCGCCCACGATGGCGCAGGTCGTGTCCACGTCGCCGCCGACCTGTGCGGTCGTCCAGAACGCCCGCTCGTAGTCGCCGAGCGATCGCGCGGCCGACCAGAGCGCGAACGGCACGGTGTCATGGGCCGACGTACGCCGTCCGCAGCCCAGGACCGCCGCGACGGTGCCCGCGTCGCCGTAGTCGAGCATGTCCCGCGCGCGCCGCAGGCCCGCGCCCACAGCGCTCTTGGGGATGAGCGCGACGACGCCGTCGAGGAGCGCCTCAGGGCCCGGCGGGCCCCCCGGAGCGGCCGCCAGCGCGGTGGCCGCCGCGACCGCCATGGAGCCGACGACGGCCTCGCGGTGCTGGTGCGTGGGATAGGCGGAGATCTCCGCCTGGTGGGTCGCCTGCTCCGGGTCGTCCGCGTACCAGGCGCCGAGGGGAGCGATCCGCATCGCCGCGCCGTTGCCCCACGATCCCTGTCCCTTGAAGAGGGCCGCGGCCAGCTCGCGCCAGTCACCGCCCTCCCGGACCAGCCGCAGCAGGCGGTTGACCGCAGGGCCGTACCCTCGGTCGAAGTCGTGATGCTCGGCGAAGGAGTGCGCCAGGGCGTCCTGGTCGATGCGGCGGTGGGTGAGCAGGACGCCGACCACGGAACAGGCCATCTCCGTGTCGTCCGTCCACTGCCAGGGGCCGGGCGGCAGCTCGCGTCGCTTGAGCAGTGGGAGGTTCGCCGGAACGAAGAACTGCGAACCCAGCGCATCCCCGACCGCGAGTCCACGCAGGCTCGCCAGTGCGCGGTCCAGGCGCCCGTCGGGAGAGGAATCAGGGGTCATCGCTTCGCCACTCTATCCGGTGATCCCGTACGGTTCCGGCTCCCGCCAGCGCTCGAAGGGCCGGTCGAGCGTGTACTTGCCGTCCTCCCCGAGAACGAGCATCCGCATCTCCGCGTTCCCGGGGTTCGACAGCGACTCGAATTCCGCGACCGTCCAGTGGAACCAGCGCATGCAGAACAGCCGCATGGCGAGGCCATGGGTCACCAGCAGCACGTTCGAGGGAGGGTCCTGGGCCTCGAAGCTGCGGAAGAGGCTCTCCAGGAAGCCGCCCACCCGGTCGTAGACGTCGGCGCCGGACTCCCCCTGGGCGAAGCGGTAGAAGAAGTGGCCGTACGCGTCCCGGTAGGCCTTCTGAAGGCGTACGTCGTCGCGGTCCTGCCAGTTGCCCCAGTCCTGCTCGCGCAGCCTGGGCTCCTCGCGCACACGTATCAGCTCGGGGTCGAGATGGAAGGCGCGCAGGGTCTCGTGGGTACGGCGGTACGGCGACACGTACACGCTGACGCGCTCACGGCCGAAGACGTCCCGCAACCGCTTGCCGGTCTCCTCGGCCTGTCGCCATCCGCGCTCGGTCAGCGCCAGCGCGTGATCGGGCTCACGTTCGTAGACGGTGTCATCAACATTGCCCGTTGACTCTCCGTGCCGGACAAGGACGATGCGCCGTGGTCTTGCCATGCCAAAACCCTAGATCGGGTGACGGCCGATCGAGCACCCGAACGGGCTCCATACGGCGTAGGTCACACATTTCCTGCACCACAGGCCACGCCAGGGCGCACGAACAACGGCAGGAGGATCCAGTTCTCAAACCGTCCAGGTCGGCTCGAGCTCGACGATGTCGCCGGCGAGTGCCGCGACGTCCGCCTCCGTCTGGGCCCGCAGCGCCAGCCGCTCCACGCGCTCCGTGCGGTACTTGCCGTGTTCGGCGGACGAGCGCCACATCGAAAGGATCAGGAACTCATGTCCCGGCGCCTCACCGAACAACCCGCGGATCATGCCCGGCGAACCGGCCATGGCCGGGTTCCACACCTTCTCCTGCATCAGCGTGAAGTGCTCGGCGCGGTCCTCGTGGACCCGGCAGTGGGCGACCCGCACCAGGTCGGCGTCCGTGAAGCGTGGCTCGAAGCCGGTCTTCACGTCGAAGCGGTAGTCGAAGAGCTTGACCTGCGCATCCTTGAAGGTGCCCACCTGGGCAGCCGCCAGCCGGTCGTGGGAGCGGGCCATGAAGGAGTCGTAGAAGGCACGACTCTCCCAGAAGGCGAAAATGTGGGCCACACCTGTCCGTCCCCGACTCCAGCCACCACCCTGTCCCCGAAATCCCGGCTCCCCCAGAAGCCCCGCCCACTTTCGCTGCCCCCGCTCGAAGCCGCGGCGGTCCACCACGGTGCAGCGAATCCACTTGACCAGCACCGCGCCATGGTAAGGCCACGGAGCGTGGCGTCGGTCACGCTCCGGCGGACAGCACAGCGGCGCATCGCCGTGCCTGCGTGGCAGGATGGACAACCGGCCTTGTCCGCCCCGCAGTTCAGGGCGGATGCAGTGCATGGGCAACGGAGAAGGGGAAGTTTGGTGAACGGCCTCAACAAAGCGATCCGCAAGGCCGAAGTCGCAGTGAAATGGGACCCCAGTCCGACGGGAGAACCGCCCACCGATCTCGACATCATCGCCGCCACGTATCTGGCGAGCGATCCGTACGGCGAGCCCGTCTACGCGGTGCACTTCGACAGCCGCTCCCCCGACGGCACCATCTACCTCAACCGGGACAGCAAGGACGGCAAGGGCTTCGGCTGGGACGAGGTCATGACCCTCGAACTCGACCGGCTGGACGGCCGGTACGCGCGCGTGGTGATCGGTGTCATCATCCAGCAGCGCGCGGTGCAGCGGACCTTTGTCGGGGTGCGCAACCCGGGTCTGCGGATCCGGGAGGGCTACACCGTCCTGGCCGAGGACGACTTCGGCAGCGTCCTCGGGGCGACTGCGGCCACGATCGGCGAGTTCGTACGCGAGGAGTCCGGCGGTTGGCAGTTCCGCCCCGGCATCCACGGCTTCGACGACGACCCGGCGACGTTCACCAGGGTCATGGGCCGGGCGCACCAGTCCTGACGAGAGCGGTACGGAGCAGTACGGAGATGAGGGGCGCCGGCCCGTGGCCGGCACCCCTCATCTGTCAGGGACCACCTGTCGGACGGGGCGTCACCCCGCCCGCCGTCAGCTGCAGCCGCTCGTCGAGCCGCAACCCTCGCAGATGTAGCAGGAACCGGCCCGCTGCATCTTCGTACCGCAGGAGAAGCAGAGCGGGGCGTCGGCCTGGATGCCCAGCTGCATCTCCACCAGCTCGGCGCTGGTGTGCGCCTGCTGCGGGGCGGGCTTGGCCGCCTCGACCTCGGCACGCGGCGTGGCCACGGCCTTCAGCTCCTGGGCACGCGGCGCCGACTGCGCCAGACCCTCGACGTCGACCTCGTCGTCGGCCGGCTCGTACGAACCGGTCTCCAGGTGACGCTGGCGCTCGTCGGCGGAGTGGATGCCGAGCGCGGAGCGCGTCTCGAAGGGCAGGAAGTCCAGCGCCAGGCGGCGGAAGATGTAGTCGACGATCGACTGCGCCATCCGCACGTCCGGGTCGTCGGTCATGCCGGCCGGCTCGAAGCGCATGTTGGTGAACTTCGAGACGTACGTCTCCAGGGGAACGCCGTACTGCAGACCGACGGAGACCGCGATGGAGAAGGCGTCCATCATGCCGGCGAGCGTCGAGCCCTGCTTGGACATCTTCAGGAAGACCTCGCCGAGACCGTCGTCCGGGTAGGAGTTGGCGGTCATGTAGCCCTCGGCTCCGCCGACCGTGAAGGACGTCGTGATGCCGGGGCGGCCCTTCGGGAGGCGCTTGCGGACCGGGCGGTACTCGATGACCTTCTCGACCGTCTCGCGGATGGCCGCCTCGGCCTTCTCCGTGATCTCCGTCTTCTCCTTCTCCTTGGTCTTGGCGGAGAGGGGCTGGCCGACCTTGCAGTTGTCGCGGTAGATGGCGAGCGCCTTGACGCCCAGCTTCCAGGCCTCGAAGTAGATCTCCTCGACCTCCTCGACGGTCGCCGACTCCGGCATGTTGACCGTCTTGGAGATGGCGCCGGAGATCCACGGCTGGATCGCGGCCATCATGCGGACGTGGCCCATCGGGGAGATGGCGCGCTCGCCCATGGCGCAGTCGAAGACCTCGTAGTGCTCGGGCCGCAGGCCGGGGGCGTCGATCACATTGCCGTTCTCGGCGATGTGGGCGACGACCGCCTCGATCTGCTCCTCCTGGTAGCCCAGGCGGCGCAGGGCCTGCGGGACCGTGCCGTTGACGATCTGCATCGAGCCGCCGCCGACCAGCTTCTTGAACTTGACCAGGGCGAGGTCGGGCTCGACACCGGTGGTGTCGCAGGACATCGCGAGACCGATGGTGCCGGTCGGCGCGAGCACGGACGCCTGCGAGTTACGGAAACCGTTCTTCTCGCCGAGGCGCACCACGTCCTGCCAGGCCTCGGTGGCCGCGGCCCACACCGGAGTGTCGAGGTCGTCCACGCGGACGGCCACGCCGTTGGCGTCGGAGTGTTGCTTCATGACCCGGTTGTGGGCGCTCGCGTTGCGTGCGTAGCCGTCGTACGGGCCGACGACCGCGGCGAGTTCGGCGGAGCGCTTGTACGCGGTGCCGGTCATCAGCGAGGTGATGGCACCGGCGAGGGCGCGGCCACCGTCGGAGTCGTAGGCGTGGCCGGTCGCCATCAGCAGGGCGCCGAGGTTGGCGTAGCCGATGCCGAGCTGGCGGAACGCGCGCGTGTTCTCGCCGATCTTCTGGGTCGGGAAGTCCGCGAAGCAGATCGAGATGTCCATCGCGGTGATGACGAGCTCGACGACCTTCGCGAAGCGCTCGACCTCGAAGGACTGGTTGCCCTTGCTGTCGTCCTTCAGGAACTTCATCAGGTTCAGCGAGGCGAGGTTGCAGGACGTGTTGTCCAGGTGCATGTACTCGCTGCAGGGGTTCGAGCCGTTGATACGGCCGGACTCCGGGCAGGTGTGCCAGTGGTTGATGACGTCGTCGTACTGGATGCCGGGGTCGGCACAGGCCCAGGCGGCCTCGGCCATCTTGCGGAACAGGGACTTGGCGTCGACCTCGTCGATGACCTCGCCGGTCATCCGCGCGCGGAGGGCGAACTTGCCGCTCTGCTCGACCGCGTTCATGAACTCGTCGTTCACGCGGACCGAGTTGTTGGCGTTCTGGTACTGGACGGACGTGATGTCGTCGCCGCCCAGGTCCATGTCGAAGCCCGCGTCGCGCAGCGCGCGGATCTTCTCCTCCTCCTTCACCTTGGTCTCGATGAAGCCCTCGATGTCCGGGTGGTCGACGTCGAGGATGACCATCTTGGCGGCACGGCGGGTGGCACCACCGGACTTGATGGTGCCGGCGGAGGCGTCCGCGCCGCGCATGAAGGAGACCGGACCGGAGGCGTTGCCACCGGAGGAGAGCAGTTCCCGGGAGGAGCGGATACGGGAGAGGTTCAGGCCGGCGCCGGAGCCGCCCTTGAAGATCATGCCCTCTTCCTTGTACCAGTCGAGGATCGACTCCATGGAGTCGTCGACGGACAGGATGAAGCAGGCGGAGACCTGCTGGGGCTGCTTGGTGCCGACGTTGAACCAGACGGGGCTGTTGAAGCTGAAGATCTGGTGCAGGAGGGCGTAGGCCAGCTCGTGCTCGAAGATCTCGGCATCGGCGGGCGAGGCGAAGTACCTGTTGTCCTCGCCGGACTTCCGGTACGTCTTCACGATGCGGTCGATCAGCTGCCTGAGGCTGGTCTCGCGCTGGGGGGTGCCGACAGCACCGCGGAAGTACTTGCTGGTGACGATGTTGACCGCGTTCACCGACCAGAAGTCGGGGAACTCCACGCCGCGCTGCTCGAAGTTGATCGAGCCGTCGCGCCAGTTGGTCATGACGACGTCACGGCTCTCCCAGGCCACCTCGTCGTACGGGTGCACGCCGGGGGTGGTGTGGATGCGCTCGATACGCAGTCCCTTGGCCGCCTTGCTGCCCTTGGCTCGGGAACTCCGTGCCGGACCGCTCGCCGTCTCTGTCATGCCGCCTCCCTGTAGGCACTAAAACGCCCTGAAGTGCCCCGTTGTTCCCGTGGCACGGTGTTGTGTCTGGTGTTGCGGGCAGCTCGCACTGCCCTCCGCAACAGGTCTTCGGTCGCCGCCTCGCGGCCTGGTACGGGGCCTCGGCCCGGTTCCGGCCCGCCCGTCAGTCGGCAGCGTGGGCGGGCTCGGGGACTTCGAAAGTCCCTCCGCGCCCGCGTTGGTCTTCCTGTTCCCCTGCGACTTCCTCTGCGACGGCATCCCCGCGGTCTTCGTCGTCCGCGGCGGCGGGTCGCGTCCCCTCCCTGAGTTCCGCGATGGCGGCCTCGAAGTCCTCGAGCGAGTCGAACGCCCGGTAGACGGAGGCGAATCGCAGAAACGCCACGAGGTCGAGCTCCTGCAACGGGCCGAGTATGGCCAGTCCCACGTCGTGGGTGGTCAGCTCGGCGCTACCCGTGGCCCGCACCGCCTCCTCGACCCGCTGGCCGAGCTGGGCGAGTGCGTCCTCGGTGACCGGCCGTCCCTGGC
Source organism: Streptomyces sp. NPDC050534 (assembly GCF_044457745.1). NCBI lineage: Bacteria > Bacillati > Actinomycetota > Actinomycetes > Kitasatosporales > Streptomycetaceae > Streptomyces > Streptomyces sp. NPDC050534. The sequence continues at coordinate 70,693 of NZ_JBITHF010000002.1, read as the reverse complement.
ATGCCTTGCGCACGCCGTTGATGACCTTGGTGCGGCTGAACGGCTCGGTGACCCCGGACCGCTTGACCACCATGAGCGAGCACGTCTCCACGGTCGTGAAACGACGGGAGCAGTCCGGACACTGGCGGCGTCTGCGGATCGACGTGCCGTCGTCGGTCGTACGACTGTCGACGACGCGGCTGTCGGGGTGCCTGCAGAAGGGGCAGTGCATACGTCCCAACCCTCCTCACAGCAGACTCAATAGCCTCGCCGGGCGTCACGCGCCCCTCGAAGCAGCCCTAAGCATAGGCGATCTCTCGGCGCCCGAAGACCCGGGGGAACACAACTTCTGGGCTGCTGATGAAATCCAACCACTAGATGTGGTGTTGGGCCAGCCATACACGCCACGCGCGCGTGTCGCGCACGTATTGGCATGTGCCAGGAGCCTGCGGCGGCACACCGGATCCGCAGGTGCACGGGCGTACCGTTACGGCACATGCGGAGATACCGTGGGCGCCGCAGGGAGAGGACGTGGGGCTCCCGCAGAGATGGGAGTCTGCCCCCTGTTGACGGAATGCCGGATGGCAGACTGGGCAGGAACCCACGAGGTCGGCGCCCGGCGGTGAAGAGTACAACAATGGGCCCTTTTGCCCGCCAGGTGCGGCGTTAGCTATACACCCAGACACATGATCAAGTCAGGCTATCCACGGTTTTTCACTCGAACGTGTGTTTGGCGCAACCTTTCGAAACCAACTACCGTTGTCCAGCAGGGAGACCATCGAGAGGGGCCGCCGACGTGACCACCACCGCAGACAGTGCCACCATCACTGCCCAGGACCGCTCCCAGGGCCGACTCGAGCCGGTGCATGCGATGAACGAAGCCGTGAACCCTGAGGGGCACAAGCGCTCCCTGCCGGGGCGACCTCCAGGCATCCGGGCGGACAGCTCCGGGCTCACCGACCGACAGCGCCGGGTGATCGAGGTCATCAGGGACTCCGTGCAGCGGCGCGGCTACCCGCCGTCGATGCGAGAGATCGGTCAGGCGGTGGGTCTGTCCAGCACCTCCTCGGTCGCGCACCAGCTGATGGCACTGGAGCGGAAGGGCTTCCTGCGGCGTGACCCGCACCGCCCGCGCGCGTACGAGGTCCGCGGATCCGACCAGGGCACCTCGGTGCAGCCCACCGACACCGCCGGCAAGCCCGCCGCGTCGTACGTGCCGCTGGTCGGCCGTATCGCCGCCGGTGGCCCGATCCTCGCCGAGGAGTCGGTCGAGGACGTGTTCCCCCTCCCCCGCCAACTGGTCGGTGACGGCGAACTGTTCGTGCTGAAGGTCGTAGGCGACTCCATGATCGAGGCCGCGATCTGCGACGGCGACTGGGTCACGGTCCGCCGCCAGCCCGTCGCCGAGAACGGCGACATCGTCGCGGCCATGCTCGACGGCGAAGCCACGGTCAAGCGCTTCAAGCGCGAGGACGGCCACGTCTGGCTCCTCCCGCACAACGCTGCCTACGAGCCGATCCCCGGCGACGACGCGACCATCCTCGGCAAGGTGGTGGCAGTGCTGCGCCGTGTATGACGGCTGCGGCGGGCGGTGCCTACGAGCCGCCCTCTGATCCGGGCCCCGGGACCCCTGCGCCGGTTCCGGGGCCCTGTGTTGTCCCGGGGCCATGCGTGGCAGGTGAATGACCTGACCCCCGCGACTGACCGGCTTGTGACCAGGGGTTAGCCTGACGCGGCGCCGCGTCAGGCTAACCCCTGGTCACTCCGCCTCTGTCTGCTCCTCTGTCTGCTCCTCCGTCTTCTTCGCCACCGCGTCGATCGCCGCCAGTGACCTGCGGACCTGGTTACGGTCCGTGGTGTACCAGAAGTCCGGCATCGAGGCCTTGAGGTAGCTCCCGTACCGGGCCGTGGCCAGACGCTGATCCAGTACGGCGACCACGCCGCGATCCCCCGACGCCCGTACGAGGCGGCCGGCGCCCTGAGCCATGAGCAGCGCCGCGTGTGTGGCGGCGACCGCCATGAAGCCGTTGCCTCCCGCGTCCTCCACCGCCTTCTGGCGGGCGCTCATCAGCGGGTCGTCCGGACGCGGGAACGGGATCTTGTCCATGACGACCAACTGGCAGCTCGGACCGGGAACGTCGACGCCCTGCCAGAGCGACAGCGTGCCGAAGAGGCACGTCTTCGGATCGGCGGCGAAGTTCTTGATCAGCTCGCCGAGCGTCTCCTCGCCCTGGAGGAGGATCGGAAACTCCGGAATGCGGGAACGCAGCTCCTCGGCGGCGAGTTGGGCACCCCGCATGGAGGAGAACAGGCCCAGAGTGCGGCCGCCCGCAGCCTGGATCAGCTCCGACAGCTCGTCCAGCATGTCCGCGCGGTCGCCGTCGCGCGCGGGGCGGGACAGGTGCTTGGCCACGTAGAGGATGCCCTGCTTGGGGTAGTCGAAGGGCGAGCCGACGTCGACGCCCTTCCACTGCGGAAGGTCCTCACCCTCCGTGCCCTCCGGCGAGAGCCCGAGCGAGGCACCGACGCCGTTGAAGTCGCCACCCAGCTTCAGCGTCGCGGAGGTCAGCACGACGGAGCGGTCCGCGAAAAGCTTCTCCCTCAGCAGTCCCGACACGGACATCGGGGCGACGCGAAGGGAGGCGCCGAATCGGTCATGGCGCTCGTACCAGACGACGTCCCACTCGGAGCCGTTCGTGATCCGCTCCGCCACATCGTGCACCGACTCCACGGAGGCCAGCGCCTGCTTGCGCACCGCGTCCTCGTCCTGGACGGACTTGTCGCGAGTGGCTCCGATCCCGGAGATCACCGTGCGGCAGGCGTCGCGCAGCGCCATGAGCGCGTACCCGAGGTCCTCCGGGATCTCCTCCAGGCGGCCGGGCAGGGCCAGCTCCATGAGCCGCTCGAAGCCCTCGGCGGCGGTCTGGAGCTGGTCGGCCGCCTTCTCGTTGACCAGCTTCGCGGCGCGGCGCACCGCGCGGTTGACCTGGCCGGGCGTGAGTTCGCCCGTGGCGACGCCCGTGACGCGCGAGACCAGTTCGTGCGCCTCGTCGACGATCAGCACCTCGTGCTGCGGGAGGACCGGGGCGCCTTCGATGGCGTCGATCGCGAGCAGCGCGTGGTTGGTGACGACGACCTCGGCGAGCTTGGCGCGCTCGCGCGCCATTTCGGCGAAGCACTCGGCGCCGTACGCGCATTTCGTGGCACCCAGGCACTCACGCGAGGAGACCGACACCTGCGCCCAGGCGCGGTCGGACACTCCGGGCGTGAGGTTGTCGCGGTCCCCGGTCTCCGTCTCGTCCGACCAGTCGCGCAGCCGCAGCAGGTCCTGGCCCAGCTTGCTGGTGGGCGCGGCCGCCTCGAACTGGTCGAAGAGCCCCTCCTCCTCGTCCTGCGGAACGCCCTCGTGCAACCGGTGCAGGCAGAGGTAGTTCGACCTGCCCTTCAGCATCGCGAACTCCGGGCGGCGGCGCAGCAAGGGGTGCAGCGCCTCGACGGTGCGCGGCAGGTCCCGCTCCACCAGCTGGCGTTGCAGAGCGAGGGTGGCCGTCGCCACGACGACGCGCTCCCCGTGCGCGAGGGCCGGCACGAGATAGCCCAGCGACTTTCCGGTGCCGGTGCCGGCCTGGACCAGCAAATGGGAGCTGTCGTCGATCGCCTCCGCGACGGCTTCGGCCATGGTCACCTGGCCGGGGCGCTCCGTACCGCCGACGGCGGTGACGGCAGCATGCAGGAGTTCGGGGAGTGAGGGCTTCGTCATAGCTCGACCACCCTACGGCCCGGCACTGACAAAGGGGCGATCAAGGCGAGGACGAGGGACGGGATCAAGACCGGGTGCTCCTCGGGGCGGGTCGGGGCGGGGCGGGGCGGTCGGGGCCGGGGCGGATCGGGGCGGCGCCTGGGTGCGGTCGTTTGCCAAGGACGTCGGTGCGATGAGAGCAGCTCGTAGTCGACGGGTTTCCGGCTCGATGGGACTCCGGCTCTATGGGTCCCCGGCGAGATGAGTCTCCGGCGCGACGGGTCCCCGGATCGACGGGTCTCGGGATCGATGGGAACCGGATCGGCGTGAGCGGTGTACCAAAAGTGACGATGCCGTGGCACGGCGTCACAGCAGATTGCGCAAGGACCGGTCCCGGATCATGAGAGCGGCCCGCTTGGCGGGCAGGTCGATCTCGGCGGAGAACCGGAAGCCGGCGCTCAGAAAGGCGGCGACGGAGGGGGTGTTGCGAAGGTCGGGTTCCGCGATGACGCGTGCGCAGGCGGGGCGTTTGTTGAGCACGAGGTCGGCGACCGCTCTGAGAAGGGTGCTGCCGAGCTTGCGGCCACGGTCGGCGACTTCACCGATGAGGAGGTGGATTCCGGTGTCATGAGGTCGAAGGGGAAAAAGCCGGGCCAACGGGTCGAGGTCCGCCCGGTAGATCTCCCAGTAACTCATCGGCGTGCCCTCCAGCACCCCGAGGCAGGGAATGCTGCGTCCGTCCGCGGAGAGCTGGGCCTGCAGGTGGCTCTCGGTAACGGCCCGAGGGCCGGCCAGCTCCCAGAACTCCGCGACGGCGGGGTCGTTCATCCAGCGGTCGATGAGGGGGAGATCCCGGTCCACCTGCACGGGGACCAGCTGGAACACGCCCGCGGGTGTGACAGCCGGACCCCAGTCGGCGACATGGTCGAGGAGATCGTCGTCGGCCATGGCGACGAAGGGGGGAACGGCTACGAAGGGGACGGCTACGAAGGCGGGTGCGGAAACGAAGGCGGGCGCGGCCATAGAGGCGGGCGAGGCCATGGGCGCGCGGCTGCGTGCCTCGCCGGTGTCGGCTTCCGCCGCGAAGAGCGCGATCAGCTCGTCGGGCAGCCGCAGGTCCAGCGTGTCCTCGCTGTCCGTGCCCTCGGCGGCGCTGCCGCCAGCCGTACCAGGGCTCGGATCAGCGCCGGTGTCGGTGGCGGTGGTGGCTGCGTGGGCGGTGGCGTCGGTGGGAGGCACGACGACACTCCTCTCAGAAGTCGGGGTGGGGCATGTTCCTCAGAGCGGAAGGGAGTTGGCGAGGGTCGGCGGAGGCTCACGATGGCCGGCAGGAGTCGGTGATGACCCGCAGTGGCTGTCAGATGTGGGCGGTGGTCTTCAGGAGGGGGCCGTGGCTCTCAGGAGAGGGAAGTGGCTGTCAGGAGAGGGAAGTAACTGTCAGGAGTGGAGGGGATTGGCGATGGTGACGTAGACGGACTGGGTGTCGACCGGGCCGACGAGTTCGTCCAGGCCGTGCAGCCGGGTCAGCAGGTTGGCCTTGCAGCGCAGGACGGGTGAGTCGAGCAGGTGGGCCGGGAGCGAGGTGCGCAGCCGGGCGGGGCCGGACACGACGTCGCCGAGGAAGCGGCGGAAGGCGGCGAGCAGCAGTCGCTCGTCGGCGAGGCGTTGCGAACCGAAGGCACCGATGAGGCCGAACACGTTGTTGATGGCGAGGTAGTAGGCGAAGCGCTCGTCGGTGACCTCGTCGGAGACGAAGGTGTCGCTGCGCTCCCCGATACCGGGCAGCCGGGCATCGAGTTCGGCACGCCGAGACTCGCGGAAGTAGTAGCCCTGGTTGTCGCGGTAGCGGCCGCCCGCGGGCCAGCCGTCGGAGTCCAGCAGAATCAGGGTGTTTTGCTGGTGCGCCTCCAAGGCGATCCCCGCCTCCGCGTCCAGCCACAGCACAGGGCGGACGACCTGCTCGAGGTAACGCAGAAACCACTCGGCGGCCACGGCGCCCCGGGGCCGGGCGGTGCGGTCCGCGAGACCGGTGATCACCGTGGCCAGGCGGGATCGCAGGATCCGTGACTCGGCGTCCGGGTGGGGTGCCCATGCCGGGCGGGATGTGGAGTCTGCGAGGTCGACCGGCCCGGCCTGTGGCCGGGGCGTGACGAGCCCGGCGACGCAGGAGACGTCGTCCGAGGGACTGAAGGGGTTGTGCCGGATCATCACGTCGAGGCCGGGCACCGGGGTGCCGTCCGGCGCGTCGACCGCGAGCCAGGCCGGGTCGCGGACGATGTCGAACCCCGGGTGCGTGGCCTGCCACTGCCGTGACAGACCGCTGCGCAGCAGGCGGTGGACCTCGACGCCCCGGTGCAGCTCCTTGCGGAGGTTCTCACGGCGGGAGTTGGTGATCCGCAGGCCCAGCGACAGTTTGAGCATGGCGGGGGCGCCGGTCCGGTGGACGGTGCGTACCGAGGAGGTGGGGTGCCAGGGGGAGCCGGCTGTACCGAGGTCGCGGAGCAGTCCGAAGTCGATCAACGCCGCGACCTCTGGACGTTGGTAGACCTCGTGGAAGTGCCAGGGATGCATGGGGAGCGCTGCGTAGCCGTCGGGCAGGGGAAGTTCGGCTTCGGCGAGGCGGGCGGTGAGCTGCGGTGCTGGGACGGCGCGGCCACGCTCGGTCCAGGCGGAGTCGGTGGCGAGAAGGGAGGGGGCGACAGCCAGCCAGTGGAGGGGGAAGGAACCGCGCAACTCCGGTGAGTACAGGGATGCTTCGGCCTCCGAAAGACCTTCGCGGCTCTTCGCCGTCGGGTGCAGCGGGTGTCCGAGCACGAGTGCCTGCTCGGCGGAGAGGAAGCGATCGGTCCCGTCGGACGGGTGCGCGCGGCGCTCGCTGATGAAGGTGGCGGTACGGCGAAGGGAGTCGACGACGCGAGAGACCAGGTCCAGTTCCGGGATGGTCGTGGCATCGGTGCCCGACGTCTCGCGGGCGAGCAGGGCGGCGATGGTGACCGCGTCGGCGGGTGAGGACTGGTCGGGAGTGCCTTCGAAGTGCGGGCGGCCGAAGCGGTGCCAGCCCGTGGGGGACCAGTGGTGAACGGGGGTGAGCAGCGTCGTGCCGCTGGCGGAGAGGGGGATGCGGAGCATGCCGTCGGCGGGGGCCGGGAGGTCGGTCTCTCGTACCCAGCAGCGCAGCAGGTTCTCGGTGGTCGCGGCGTCTGCTGCGGTGGTCGGGTCAGGATCTTCGAGGGGGTCGGGACCGGTGAGATGGAAGGGGTCGGTGATCGGGAGTTTCCTCTGTCCGGGGACCGCGTCTCCCTCGGGTGACCCGTCGTGCTCCGGTGGACCGGGCCGTGGTGCTTGCGGCTTCTCGTTGGGGGGACGTTCGGCGGAGGAGCCGGACTCCGGTCGGTGGGCGTCGGCGCCAGGTGTGCGGGTGGTGTTCAAAGCGGTCCTCGTGAGTGGTTCCGGGTCCTGCGCGGTGGCGAGCGTGTGGTGCGGCGCGTGGACGACGACGTCGCGCTGGGCGTACGGCTGCGGGCAGGCGTCAACTGCCGCGCCGGACCGCCCTCTTGGCGCGGTCTTCCTGGCGCCGGAGCCCAGAGCCGGCGTCCCGCGGCCGACCGGCTCCGGAGGGCCTGCCGGCGTGGGCGCGGGCCACCGTCCGGACGGCGTCGGCCAGGCGGTCGAGTACCGCGGTCGCCTGTTCGTCACTGACCGTCAGGGGCGGGAGCAGCCGCACGACGTTCGCGTGAGGTCCGCCGAGCTCGACGATCAGGCCACGGCGCAGGCACTCCCGCTGGACGGCGTTCGCGATGCCCGGAGCGGGCGGGTGAGGGGAGTCGGCAGCCGGCGCCGGTGGCGCCGGACCGAGTCCGTCGTAGGCCGGGGCATCCGCCGCGACGGCAAGATCCCCACCATCCTCCGCTTCCGCGAACTCCACGAACTCGACGCCGATCATCAACCCCTTCCCCCGCACATCCCCCACGCAGGGAAACTCCGGCTGCAGCGCACGGAGTTGATCAAGCATGCGGGCGCCAAGGGTGGCGGCCCGGGCGGCGAGGTGGTTTTCGCGGACGTAGGCCAGGGTGGCCGTACCCGCTGCCATGGCGAGCTGGTTGCCGCGGAACGTGTCTGCGGGGGCGCCGGGTTGCCAGACGTCGAGCTCGTCGCGGTAGACCAGCACGGCGAGCGGGAGGCTGCCGCCGATGGCCCTGGAGAGCACCATGACGTCGGGGGTGACGCCGCTGTGCTCCACCGCCCAGAAGGCTCCCGTGCGTCCGACGCCCGTCTGCACCTCGTCGGCGATCAGCGGAATGGAGCGGGCGGTGGTGATCTCCCGCATCCGCCGCATCCAGGCGTCCGGCGCGGGGATCACACCGCGCTCGCCCTGGACCGGTTCGAGGATCACCCCAGCGGGGCGCGGCGCGCCCGGCTCGGGGTCGTCGAAGGCGGACTCATTCCAGCGGGCGGCGAGTTCGGCGCCCTGAGGGCCGCCGAGGCCAACAGGGCGGCGGCGGTCCCGCGGACCGGGCAGTCGGGCGACCTGGACGTCGCCGGCCGCACCGAGCAACGCCGCCGCTTCGGCGGTCACGCCATGGCGGTCGCCGGACAAGGCCAGCACTCCGGTGCGGCCGGTCGCGGCCCGTACCAGCGTGAACGCGGCCTCCACCGCGTCCGTCTCCCCCGGCCCGCAGAACCGCACGCGCGCGTGACCGGCGAGCCCGGGCGGCAGCGTGCGGAACAGCTCGGCCACGAAGGCGTCCTGGACGGGCGTCGCGAGGTCGAACGCCTGCAGGGGCGCGCCCGAGTCCAGGGCCCTGCGGATCGCCTCCAGCACGACGGGGTGGTTGTGGCCGAGGGCGAGAGCTCCGGCGCCGGAGGAGCAGTCGAGGTAGCGGCGGCCGTCGGCGCCCTCGATGGTCATTCCCCGTGCTCGTACGGGCACGATCGGCAGGGCTCGTGCATAGGTCCGTGCCGCCGACTCGCGTGCCGACTGGCGCCGCCACATCCCCTCGTGCGCTGCCCCTGCCGCCCCGGAAGCGCAGCCGGCAGCCCGGCCCCCGGCGCTCACGTCGGTCGCACGGCCCCGGCGGGCCCCCTCCGACGCACTCCCCTCACACGCAGGCTCGGCCACGGCTCCCAGTCCTCCCGCCCACACAGGAACAGGGGACCGCCCACGGACAGCAGACCCCCCACCGCTACCAACACCCCATGGCCGACCGGGTTACGGGCTGATTCAAGATCCTTGGCGCACGCCACGCCCTCTCAACCCACCTTGCGCTACCCCAGCGCCTCCCCGCCCCCACCGGCGCCCAGCCCCCGCGCTCCACCTCCTCAGAGCCACCCCCAACCAACCGCATCCGACCCCAACTGGCCCCCTTCCAGGACGAATTAGCTGATCAGGCACTCCGTAGCGAAACCGTTGCCGTTCCGTGGGTGCTCACCCACAGCGAGCGCATAGTGTGTGGTGCCGTTGTCAGACAGGCCTGACACACCAGACAAGCTCAGTTCGTTCATCTCACGGGGAGTTCAGACCATGCGATCCATACGGCCGTCGTTCCACGTCCGGCGAGACAGGAGTACGCGCCGCAGGACCTTCCCCGTTCTCGCTGCCGTGGTCCTCACATCGGCGCTGGCGCTCACCGCCACGGCCTGCAACTCGGGCGGCGACAAGGCCGACGGCCAGACGGCCGCATCCGCCTCCGCGGCCGACGCCACGGGCACGGGCACGGGCGACGGCAAGATCAAGATCCCGGACGACATCAGGAACAAGCTCAAAGAGCACGGGATCGACATCGACAAGTGGAAGCACGGGGCCTGGAAGAACTGGAGCAAGGACGACTGGCTGCGCGAGGCCGACGACTTCGTCAACCCGATCATCAAGGGTCTGTGGGACCCGGACCGGATGCGGGGCGCCAACGACCCGGGCAAGAGCGTCGACAACAACGACCTCTCCGGTGACCAGGGAGTGACCGACCCGACGCCGGCGCCGGTGGACGCGAAGGCCGTGGCGCCTACTTACCACGCCAACGCGGCGACGGCCGGCAAGGTGTTCTTCGACTCCCCCGAAGGCACGATGGTCTGCTCGGCAACGGTCGTGGAGGACCCGGCCCACCCCGGCAAGTCGAACCTCGTCTGGACGGCGGGCCATTGCGTGCACGCCGGCAAGAAGGGCGGCTGGTACCGCAACATCGCGTTCGTGCCGTCGTACAACGACGCGGGCAGGAGCACCGCCCAACTGCAGAACGCGACCAGGGCAGAGGTCGCTCCCTACGGCGTCTACTGGGCCGACTGGGCGCAGACCTCGCAGCAGTGGATCGAGCAGGGCGGTGAGACGGGCGGCGACGGCGCACCGTACGACTACGCCGTCATCCACGTGACGCCGGAGAAGGGCGGCAACGGCAAGTCGCTGGAGGAGACGGTCGGTTCGGCGCTTCCTGTGAACTTCAACGCCCCGGCCGTGCCGAAGGTTCCCAGCATCACCGCGACCGGCTACCCGGCCGCCGCCCCGTACGACGGCCAGAAGCTGTACCGGTGCACGGACAAGCCGGGCCGGCTGTCGATCAACACCGCGGCTCCGACGATGTACCGCATCGGCTGCACCATGACCGGCGGTTCGTCCGGCGGTGGCTGGGTCGCCGCGGGCTCGGACGGCAAGCCCGCGCTGGTGTCCAACACCTCGATCGGCCCGGTGACCACGGGCTGGCTGGCCGGACCACGACTGGGTGACGTGGCCAAGGGTGTGTACGACTCTGTAAGCAAGAAGTTCGCAGGGCAGTGACCGGCCGGTAGGCACAGACGGGGGCGGGCCCGTCACAGGAACCTTCACCGTCCCGACCCCGTTCGCCCTCAACTCCACGGGCATAGTGGGGTGTCGCTTCCCAGGGACAGGCTCGACGCAGAACTGGCAAGCACATGACAGATATACGTTCCGACGGGGGTTTTCGCACCATGCGTTCCACACGTACGCCCGCAGGGTCACCACGCGGCCGGCGGACCAGTCGCACCGCATTCGCCGCCACCGGCCTCGTCGCCGCGCTCGCGCTGACCGCGACCGCGTGCAACGGCTCGGACAGCAACTCGGGCAACAAGCCGAACGCCACCATCACCGCTTCGGCGAGCGGCGGCAACGGCAAGCTCACGGTGCCGTCCGACATCGCGAGCAAGCTCAAGGACCACGGCATCGACGTCGACCAGTGGGCCAAGGGCGGCTGGAAGAACTGGGACAAGGACAAGTGGCTCAGCGCGGCCAAGGACTTCGTCAACCCGGTGATCGAGGGGCTGTGGAAGCCGGAGCGGATGCAGTCCGCGAAGGAGGCCAACAAGACGCTCTCGACCAAGGACGCATCCGCCGACCAGGGCATCAGCGACCCTGAGCCGGCGCCCATCCAGGCCCTCGCCGAGAGGACGCCGTACCACCGGCACGCGGCCCCGGTCGGCAAGGTCTTCTTCGACGGCCCCGAGGGCTCGATGGTCTGCTCGGGCACGGTGATCAAGGACGTCAACCACCCTGGCAAGTCGAACCTGGTATGGACGGCCGGCCACTGCGTGCACGCCGGGGCGAACGGCGGCTGGTACCGCAACATCGCCTTCGTGCCCGCCTACAACGACCTCGGCAAGTCGGAGTCGCAGCTGCGCAGCGCCGACGCCTCCCAGGTCGCTCCGTACGGCCAGTGGTGGGCGGACTGGGCCTCGACCTCCAACCAGTGGATCAAGGGCGGTTCGGAGACGGGCGGCGCGGGTGCCCCGTACGACTACGCCGTGCTGCACGTGAAGCCGGAGCAGGGCTCCAAGTCGCTGGAGGAGACGGTCGGCGCGGCTCTCCCTGTCGACTTCTCCGCCCCGGCGCCGCGGGCAGCGTCGAGCATGGGCGCCTGGGGCTACCCGGCGGCGCCGCCGTTCAACGGCCTGAAGATGTTCAGGTGCATCGACCGGCCCGGCCGGCTCTCGCTGAGCCCCTCGCTGCCGACGATGTACCGCATCGGCTGCACCATGACCGGCGGTTCGTCCGGGGGCGGCTGGTTCCGCGTGGTGAACGGCAGGACCGCGCTGGTGTCCAACACCTCCATCGGCCCGTCCAACAACACCTGGCTCGCGGGCCCGCAGCTCGGCAAGGGCGCCGAGGCGCTCTACCAGAACATGAGCAGGACCTACGGCGGTCAGTGACGCCGGAACGCGAAAGGCCCGCCCCCTGTCGCAGGGGGCGGGCCTTCGTGCTGTGGATCAGACGGCCGGAACGGGCACGTACGGCTGGAGCTCCGCGGCCAGTTCCTCGTGCACCCGCGCCTTGAGCAGGGTGCCCTCCGGGGTGTGCTCCTCGGAGATCACCTCGCCCTCGTCATGGGCGCGTGCCACCAGCTTGCCGTGGGTGTACGGCACCAGTGCCTCGATCTCGACGGACGGCCTGGGCAGTTCGTTGTCGATCAGCGCGAGCAGTTCGGCGATGCCCCGGCCGGTGCGGGCCGAGACGGCGATGGACCGCTTCTCGATCCGCAGGAGCCGCTGAAGGGTCAGCGGGTCGGCCGCGTCCGCCTTGTTGATCACGACGATCTCGGGCACGTCGGTGGCGCCGACGTCCCTGACCACCTCGCGCACGGCGGCCAGCTGCTCCTCCGGGTCCGGGTGCGAGCCGTCCACCACGTGCAGGATCAGGTCGGCCTGGCCGACCTCCTCCATGGTGGAGCGGAACGCCTCGACCAGGTGGTGCGGCAGGTGCCGGACGAAGCCGACCGTGTCCGTCAGCGTGTACAGGCGGCCGCTGGGCGTCTCCGCGCGGCGGACGGTCGGGTCCAGGGTCGCGAACAGCGCGTTCTCGACCAGGACGCCGGCGCCTGTGAGGCGGTTGAGCAGCGAGGACTTGCCTGCGTTGGTGTAGCCCGCGATGGCGACCGACGGCACCCTGTGGCGCTTGCGTTCCTGGCGCTTGATCTCGCGGCCGGTCTTCATGTCCGCGATCTCCCGGCGCATCTTCGCCATCTTCTCGCGGATCCGCCGCCGGTCCGTCTCGATCTTGGTCTCACCGGGACCACGGGTGGCGAGGCCGCCGCCCTTGCCGCCGCCCATCTGACGGGACAGCGACTGACCCCAGCCTCGCAGCCTCGGCAGCATGTACTGCATCTGCGCGAGCGCGACCTGCGCCTTGCCCTCCCGGGACTTGGCGTGCTGGGCGAAGATGTCGAGGATCAGGGCCGTACGGTCGATGACCTTGACCTTGACGACGTCCTCGAGGTGGATGAGCTGGCCAGGGCTGAGTTCACCGTCGCAGATGACGGTGTCCGCGCCCGATTCGAGGACGACGTCCCGCAGCTCACCGGCCTTGCCGGAGCCGATGTACGTGGCGGCGTCCGGCTTGTCACGGCGCTGGATCACGCCGTCGAGCACGAGCGCGCCCGCGGTCTCCGCGAGGGCGGCGAGCTCCGCGAGGGAGTTCTCCGCGTCCTGCACGGTCCCCGAGGTCCACACACCGACGAGCACGACGCGCTCCAGGCGGAGCTGTCGGTACTCGACCTCGGTGACGTCCTCGAGTTCGGTGGAGAGGCCCACCACGCGGCGCAGGGCCGCGCGCTCGGAGCGGTCGAACTGATCGCCGTCCCGGTCTCCGTCGATCTCCTGGCTCCAGGCGACGTCCTCTTCCATCAGGGCATCGGCCCGAAGACCTTCGGCGTAGTCGTGCGCGAAGCGCTCAGAGTCCTGGGAAGGGGATGAAGAGGAGGTCATTGGATCCTTACGTCGATGGGGATTGCGTCAGTAATCACAACGTAGGAGTACCCCGGGAGATTCCCGCGACCCCGCGTCGTGGACCTGAAGATGGTCGCACGGTACGGCCCGTCTCGTCATCGCCTTATTGCGCGGCCTTGCCGGACCGCCCCTTGCCGCCCTTGGCGTCGGGCGCGTCCGACTTCCAGTCGGGGTGGCCGGGCATCGGCGGGGTCTTGTCGCCGTAGAGCCACGCCTTGAAGAAGCCGCTCAGGTCGCGTCCGGAGATCTGGGAGGCGAGGCGCTCGTAGTCGGCGGTGTCGGCCGTACCGTCGCGGTGGAGGCTCACCCAGCTCCGTTCCAGCTGCTCGAAGGCGGGGCGGCCGATCTCCTGGCGCAGGGCGTAGAGGGCGAGCGCGGCGCCGTCGTAGACGTTCGGCCGGAAGATGCTGATCTTCTGACCCGGCTCAGGACCGTCGGGGGCGGCGGGCGGGCCCCCGGCCGCGCGCCAGCCGTCGGAAGCGGCGTAGGCGGCCTTCATGCGCTTCTCCATGGGCTTGCCGGCCTTCTCCTCGGCGTACAGGGCCTCGTACCACGTGGCGTGCCCTTCGTTGAGCCACAGGTCGGACCAGGTGCGCGGGCTGACGCTGTCGCCGAACCACTGGTGGGACAGCTCGTGCACCATGATCGACTCGACGTACCAGGCAGGATAGGTGTTCCCGGCGAAGAGCTCCTTCTCGAAGAGGGAGAGCGTCTGCGTCTCGAGTTCGAAGCCGGTGGAGGCGTCCGCCATGAGGATGCCGTACGTCTCGAAGGGGTAGCGGCCGACCTTGCTCTCCATCCAGGCGATCTGGCCGGGGGTCTTGGCGAGCCAGGGTTCGAGTTCCTTGCGGTCCTCGGTGCGCACGACGTCGCGTACGGGCAGGCCGTGCGGTCCGGTGCGGTGCAGCACGCTGGAGCGGCCGATGGACACCTGGGCGAGCTCGGTGGCCATGGGGTGCCGTGTGCGATACGTCCAGGTGGTCGCCTTGCCGATCTTCTCCCGGTCGGCCGGCAGACCGTTGGCGACGGCCGTGTAGCCGTCGGGGGCGGTGATCCGGAAGGTGAACAGCGCCTTGTCGGACGGGTGGTCGTTGCACGGGAACACCAGGTGCGCGGCGTCCGCCTGGTTGGCCATCGCGAGCCCGTCCGAGGTCTGCACCCAGCCGCCGTCCTGGCCCTTCGCGGGCACCGGGTCGCTGGTGTGCCGCACGGTGATCCGCGTCCAGCTGCCCGCGGGCAGCACCTTGTCCGGCGTGACGACGAGGTCCTCGCCCGCACTGGTGAAGGTGGCCGGCTCGCCGTCGACCCGGACCGACTCGACCTTGCCGTGGGCGAAGTCGAGGTTGAAGTGGTCCAGCGCCGCGGTCGTCCTGGCGTTGATCGTGGTGACCGCCTGCAGCGGCTTGCTGTTGCTGCCGGGATAGGTGAACGCGAGATCGTACGACTGGACGTCGTATCCGGGGTTGCCGAGGTACGGGAAGAGACGGTCGCCGACGCCCACGGGGGTGGCGGGCGTGCCGGCGGCGAGGAGGCAGACGGAGACGGCGGAGGCGAGCAGCGCGGTCGCCCGCAGACGGCGACGGCCGCGGAGCTGAAGGCGGAGGCGGGAGGGGACGCCGGGCCGGGGGCCGCTGGAGGGGGTCGTCCGGGTCTGGGAGCGGGGGGTGAGCAGCATGGATCACCGCTATCAGCGCGTACGCCCCGGACGGCGGCGACGCGCGTCCGGCCCACCCGAACGGGTAGATCGGTGACGGCGTGCGGCTCTCGCGACGCTCCGGCTCACGCTCACGCTCCCGGCGTGTGCGCCCGGCTCACGTCGTACACGCCCGCCACGTTCCGCATCGCCCGCATCAGCGCGGGCAGGTGCGCCGCGTCCGGGAGCTGGAGGGTGTAGGTGTGCCGAACGCGCTGCTGGGTCGGGGGCTCGACCGTCGCGGACACGATCTCGGCGCCTTCGAGGGCCATGGCCTCGGTCAGATCCGCCAGCAGATGGGGGCGGACGAACGATTCGGCGAGCAGCGTGACCCGGCACTCGGTGGTGTCTCCCCAGCGCACACCGACCTCCGCGCGCCCGGCGCTCTTCATGCGCTCCACTGCGGCGCACTCCACCCGGTGGACGGTGACCACACCTCCGCGTACGGCGAACCCGGTCGCCTCGTCGGGCGGCACGGGTGTACAGCAGCCGGCCAGGCGTACGGTCGCGCCGGGCTGCTCGACGATGATGTCGGCCGTGGTGGAGCGGAGGACCGAGCCTTCGGTGGTGGGCCTGAGCGTGGCCGCGGGCGGCTCCTCCTGCTGCTCCCGGGCGTGGTCCTGCTGCCCCGGGGCGTCGTCCGCGGCCGGGTGAGCCGCGAGCCAGCGCTGGATGGCGATGCGGGCGGCGGGCGTGTGCGCGTGCTCCAGCCACTCCCTGGAGGGCTCGGAGGCCGGGTCCTGGCCCATGAGGAGCTGGACCGTGTCGCCGTCACGCAGGACCGTACTCAGCGTCGCCAGGCGGCCGTTGACCCGGGCGCCGATGCACGCGTGCGCGTCCTCGCCGTACTGGGCGTACGCGGCGTCGACGCAACTGGCACCCTCGGGCAGGCCGAGCGTGCCGCCGTCGGGCCGGAAGACGGTGATCTCGCGGTCCTGGGCGAGGTCCTCGCGCAGGGTGGACCAGAACGTGTCGGGGTCGGGCGCGCCCTCCTGCCAGTCGAGGAGGCGGGAGAGCCAGCCGGGGCGTGTGGGGTCGATGCGCTCGCCGTCGGCCGGGTCGTCGGGCGCGGGCGCGTACGGGTTGCCGAGCGCGATGACGCCGGCCTCCGCGACCTTGTGCATCTGGTGGGTGCGGATGAGGACTTCGGCGACCTGGCCGTCGGAGTGGGCGACCGCCGTGTGCAGCGACTGGTACAGGTTGAACTTGGGGACGGCGATGAAGTCCTTGAACTCCGAGACCACGGGCGTCATACAGGTGTGCAGTTCGCCCAGGACGCCGTAGCAGTCCGCGTCCTCGTTCACCAGCACCAGCAGACGGCCGAAGTCGGCGCCGCGCAGCTGGCCGCGCTTGCGGGCGACGCGGTGGACGGAGACGAAGTGCCGGGGCCGGATGAGGACTTCGGCCGCGATGTCGGCCTCGCGCAGGTGGCCGCGCACCTCGTCGGCGATCTCGGCGAGCGGGTCGTCCGCGCGGGAGGCGTTGTCGACGATCAACTCCCGCGTGTGCTCGTACTCCTCGGGGTGCAGGATCGCGAAGACGAGGTCTTCCAGTTCGGTCTTGAGCGCCTGGACGCCGAGTCGTTCGGCGAGCGGGATGAGGACGTCTCGGGTGACCTTGGCGATGCGCGCCTGTTTCTCGGGGCGCATGACGCCGAGGGTGCGCATGTTGTGCAGCCGGTCGGCGAGTTTGATCGACATCACGCGGACGTCGTTGCCGGTGGCGACCAGCATCTTGCGGAAGGTCTCGGGCTCGGCGGCGGCGCCGTAGTCGACCTTCTCCAACTTCGTGACGCCGTCGACCAGATAGCGGACGTCCGCGCCGAACTGCTCGCCCACCTGATCGAGGGTCACGTCCGTGTCCTCGACGGTGTCGTGGAGCAAAGAGGCCGTCAAAGTGGTCGTCTCGGCGCCGAGTTCGGCGAGGATCAGGGTCACCGCGAGGGGATGCGTGATGTACGGCTCACCGCTCTTGCGCATCTGGCCGCGGTGCGAGGACTCGGCCAGCACATAGGCGCGGCGCAGGGGTTCGAGATCGGCGCCCGGATAGTGGGCGCGATGGGCGTCGACGACATGGCTGATGGCGCTGGGCAGCCGGTCACGTGCGGTGGGGCCGAGCAGGGCGGCACGGCCGAGGCGGCGCAGGTCGATGCGCGCCCGCCAGCGCGCCGCGGAGCCCGCTACCGGACCTGGGGTCGCGGGGTTCGTCGCCTCCGCACTCATGGGCACCTCCGGCTGCATGGACCGGCGGACGGGGGTGCCCCTGGACGGACACGGCTCAGGGGATGCAACGGTCCCCCGCCCGGGCCGGTGCTTGATGCTACCGAGCCCATCACGTGCGACCGACCGCCTCTCGCCGAGCGTGAAACGGATCACCCATTCGAGCGAAGGGATCGAGGTTTACGATTTTGCGCCATGTGACAAGTGACCCACCGTGCTTTCGAACGCCCGGTCGCCGCAACGGTAGTTGACACATGCACCACCCGGCACACGCGCCTGCGATCCCAAGCCACCCGCCCGTCAGCGGACGAGCGATTCCAGCCACTCGGCGTCGATCTCGCCTTCGGCGACGATCACCGCGGGGCCGGTCATCTCGATCTCGCCGTCGGGCCGCTCGGTGATGACCAGGGTTCCGCCGGGCACATCGACGGTGTACGTCGCCGGGCTCCCGGTGACGGCCGGGTCGGCGCCGTCCCGGCGGGCGGTGGCCACGGCGACCGCGCACGCGCCCGTGCCGCACGAGCGGGTCTCGCCGGAGCCGCGCTCGTGCACGCGCAGGGCGACGTGCCGGGGGCCGCGGTCGACCACGAACTCCACGTTCACCCCGTCCGGGTAGGCAGCGGCCGGGCTGAACGGCGGCGGGGCGTAGAGATTCCCGGCGTGCGCGAGGTCCTCGACGAACGCGACGGCGTGCGGATTGCCCATGTTCACGTTCCGCGCGGGCCAGCTGCGCTCGCCGACGCTCACCGTGACGTCCCCCTCGGGCAGCCGCGCCCTGCCCATGCCGACGGTGACGTCACCGTCCTTGGCGATGTGCACGCTCTTCACGCCCGCGCGCGTGGCGACCGAGAGGTCACCCTCTCCGGCGTGCCCGGCGCGCTGGAGGTAGCGCGCGAACACGCGCACGCCGTTGCCGCACATCTCCGCGATCGAGCCGTCGCCGTTGCGGTAGTCCATGAACCACTCCGCCTCGGCCGCCATGTCCTGCGCCTCGGGGTGGGCGGCGGACCGCACCACGTGCAGCAGACCGTCACCGCCGATGCCCGCGCGGCGGTCGCACAGGGCGGCGACGGCGGACGGCGGCAGGTCGACGGCGTTCTCGGGGTCCGGGACGATCACGAAGTCGTTCTCCGTGCCGTGGCCCTTGAGGAAGACGATCCGCGTGCGCGTGCTCATGCCTCGATCGTACGGGGTGGGTAGGACAACCCCACGCGCGCGTGATCGTCAGCGCAGCCGGGCCACACGCCACACGGCGAGCACCACGACCGCCGCGACGAGCACGACGTACGCGAGCACGACCCGCCAGTCCGGTCTGCGTCCGGAGCCGCGCTGCGGGAGCCCGGGCCACGTGTAACCCACGCGGCGGGCGGCCATCATGCCCCAGCCGGCCGCGCAGGAGCAGATCAGCAGCCCCAGCATGGCGATCACGGCACCGCTGTCGCCGAAGTCGAAGGCGAGCGGGAAGGCGAACATCAGGGAGCCGACCGCGGCCAGGGCGACGATCGGGGCGAGCTGCCAGATGCGCAGCCGGCGCTGCGGACGCAGCTCGACCTCGACCTCCGGGCCGCCGGCGAACATCTCGTCGGGCTCGGGGCCGTCCGCGGTCACTCCGCCCTGTGTGTCATCGGGCCCGTCGGAGCTCAGACGGTCCTCGTCCTGCTCCAGTTCACCGCTGTCGACGGTGAGGGGCTCGGTGCCGTGTGCGGTGTCGCGAGGGCCGGCCTCCATCGCCACGCGCCCTCCCAACTAGGACTCCACTTGGTCGATCGAAGCTCGATGATGGCACGGCCCCGGAGGCCCGGATGGCGGCCGGAGCGTCCCGATGCCATCACGTGATCAGGCTGTAACCGGTCGTTCGACCAACGCCAGTGCGAGCTCCGGAAGTTCTGTGACATCCGCCGCAGCCCCACTGAGCCAATGCACCCGCGGGTCGCGCCTGAACCAGGAATCCTGACGGCGGGCGAAGCGCTTGGTGGCGCGTACCGTCTCGGCCCGAGCCTGCTCGAGGGTGCACTCCCCCGCGAGCGCCGCGAGCACCTGCTGGTAGCCGAGCGCGCGGGCGGCCGTGCGCCCCTCCCGCAGTCCCTGCGCCTCCAGCGCGCGCACCTCCTCCACGAGCCCCGCGTCCCACATCCGGTCGACCCGGCGGGCGATGCGCTCGTCGAGTTCGGGACGGGCCACGTCGACACCGATCTGCACGGTGTCGTAGACCGAGTCGTGTCCCGGGAGGTTGGCCGTGAAGGGCTGACCGGTGATCTCGATCACCTCGAGGGCCCGGACGATACGGCGGCCGTTGCTCGGCAGGATCGCCTGCGCCGCCTCGGGGTCGGCGGCGGCCAGCCGGGCGTGCAGCGCGCCCGAGCCACGCAGCGTGAGCTCCTCCTCGAGACGCGCCCTGACCACGGGGTCGGTGCCGGGGAACTCCAGGTTGTCGACGGCCCCGCGGACGTACAGACCGGAGCCGCCGACCAGGATCGGCCAGCGGCCCTCGGCGAGCAGGGCGTCGATCTTGTCGCGGGCCAGCTTCTGGTACTCGGCGACGGACGCCGTGACCGTCACGTCCCAGATGTCCAGGAGGTGGTGCGGAATGCCGCCGCGCTCCTCGGGCGTCAGCTTGGCCGTCCCGATGTCCATCCCCCGGTAGAGCTGCATGGAGTCGGCGTTGACGACCTCCCCGCCCAGGCGCTGGGCGAGAAAGACGCCCAGATCGGACTTTCCGGCCGCCGTGGGTCCGACGACGGCGATGACTCGGGGGGTGGGGGGTGCGCTGCTCACCGCACCAGTCTCGCAAACGCCGAGGGCGCTCCTCGAACGAGTTACGTGACGGGGCGGAGGTGGGGTCGTTGCCCGTTGCGAGGTTCTCGCCGCCGGTTTCGGGAGGCGGCGACCCGGGCGGCGCAAACAGGCGCACCGGACGACGCGGGATTTCGCCCGCACAAGTAACGTATGGAGTGGATATGGGAGTTTTCGCACGACTTATCCGGAGGTCGAAGACCACGGAGGAGGCGTCAACCGCCGGGGCACAGGCGGGCACACCGACGGCCGAGCCCGAGGCGGCCGAAGCTGCGACGGAGGCGGCAGAGGCGAAGGGGCCGGTCCGGGCCGAGGACCGGCCCGAGGGCGAGCCGGCGAAGCCGGAGACCGCGGAGGACGCCTCAGGCGAGGATGGCGCCTCCGGCGCGGACGACGCCTCCGCCGAGGGCGTCGAGATCCCCAAGCAGCAGTCCGGCGAGCAGGCGGCCGACAGCGAGGCCGGCGAGGACGCCCGTACGTGATCGTTCCGTGCGCGAGTGGGCCGACGGCGGCGCGGCGGTAGTCCCCGCGGCGAACCAGCCCGGGAACGACGGAAGGTGGACGATGGGTCTTCTGGACAATTTCAAGGCCAGGCTCTCCCCGGCCAAGGACAAGGTCTCCGGGCTCGCTCATCAGCACGGGGGCAGGATCACGCAGGGACTCGACAAGGCCGCGAAGGTCGTCGACGAGAAGACCAAGGGCAAGTACAGCGACCGGATCCACACGGGGACGGGCAAGGCCAAGGACGCCATGGACAAGCTCGCGCACAAGAACGCCCCGGGGACGGGCGGCGGCACGACCGCGCCGACCGACTCACCACCGCCCGCATCCTGAGCGGCAGCACGGCACATCGACGGACGGCCGCGGGGCCCAGGGCTCCCGGCCGTCCGCCGCTTCCGCTTCCCTCGCCCGTCGCGGCAGGTGCGCTGCGACCATGTCGCGACCGGTGCGCTAGGACCAGGTCGCGACCATGTACCCCACGCCGTACGGCGCGTCCTCGTACAGCAGGGCGCCGCTCAGGCCCGCGCCCTCGGCCGCGCCCGCGAGCACCTGCCAGGGGGCCCGGCCCGACGCCTTCAGTTCGTACGCCAGCTCGGGGTCCAGCTCCTTGAGCGCCGCCACGTCCGCCGCGCCCAGCGCACGCGCGACCTCCGCGTCGAAGGGGGCCGCCCGCTCGTCGAGGTAACCGGGGGCCTTGAGCGTGCGGCAGGCGCTGGCGTCGCCCATCACCAGCAGCGCCACCCGCTCGGCCCGGGCTGCGATGTCCCTTCCGACTTGGATACACCGCTCGGGCGCGAGAGGTTCCCCCACACCGAGTCCCTCGATCGGGGCGTCCGACCACCAGGTCCGCTCCAGCAGCCACGCGGCGACGGCGAGGGAGGGCGGCAGAACACGCTCCGGCTCGGCGCCCTGCCGTGCGCCCAGCCGTACGTCCACGTCCACGCCGAAGCCGCTGAAAGAGCCTCGCGTGCCCTCCGGGTGCGTGCCGCGCCCGCTCTGTTCGGCAGGCCCGAGGACCACGAGCAGGCCGGGCCGGGACGCGGCGAGCACCCCGAGCGCGTCGGAGCAAGCCGTCCTGGCGCCGTCCAGTTCGGGAGCGGCGCCCGCGGCGACCTCGGGCACGAGCAGGGGCGGGCACGGGCAGACTGCGGCGGCGACAAGCATGATCGGCAGCGTACGCCGTCAGTACGTGATGGGGCCCGAGTCCCACTCCAGCTCGGTGAAGAGGAACTGGTACGTGAACACGCCGCCGGACGAGCCGTCCCCGACCAGCATCCAGCCCTCGGCCGTACGGAAGCGCCGCATCCGCAGGGGATACCGCGGATGCTTGGGCTGGTACAGCCGGACGAGCTCCCCGAACCGCGTCTCCGCCTCCTCGCGCGAGCCGTCGATCGTCGCCATCAGCTCGTACTGCCTGCGGTACGGTCCCTCGCCCGGCGGCTTGTCCAGCAGCAGCGCCCATCGCGCCATCAGGTGTTCTCCCCCGTGTTCACATCGTCGTCGGTCGTCCGGCCGGGCCGGTCAGTCGCAGCCGCAGCCGCTTCCGGTCACCACCGGCAGCGGCTCCGGCGCCCCGATCCTCGGCAGGCCCAGCATCACGCCCGCGGGCTTGGCCGCCTCGGCCGCGTTGCGCTTCTCCCAGGCGTCGCCCGCGCGCGTGCGGCGCACGTCGAGGACGGCGCCCTCGGCGAGGAGGTGGTGCGGGGCGGCGTAGGTGATCTCGACCGTGACCACGTCGCCGGGGCGCACCTCCTGTTCCGGCTTGGTGAAGTGGACCAGACGGTTGTCGGGGGCCCGGCCGGAGAGACGGTGGGTGGCGCCGTCCTTGCGGCCCTCGCCCTCGGCGACCATCAGCTCCAGGGTGCGGCCGATCTGCTTCTTGTTCTCCTCCCAGGAGATCTCCTCCTGGAGGGCGACGAGACGCTCGTACCGCGCCTGGACGACCTGCTTGGGGATCTGGTCCTCCATGGTCGCGGCCGGGGTTCCGGGGCGCTTGGAGTACTGGAAGGTGAAGGCCTGGGCGAAGCGGGCCTCGCGGACGACGTGCATCGTCTGCTCGAAGTCCTCCTCGGTCTCGCCCGGGAAGCCCACGATGATGTCCGTCGTGATCGCCGCGTGCGGGATGGCGGCCCGCACCTTCTCGATGATCCCGAGGTAGCGCTCCTGCCGGTAGGAGCGGCGCATCGCCTTCAGGACCGTGTCCGAGCCGGACTGCAGCGGCATGTGCAGCTGCGGCATCACGTTCGGGGTCTCGGCCATGGCCGCGATCACGTCGTCCGTGAAGTCGCGGGGGTGCGGGGAGGTGAAGCGGACGCGCTCCAGGCCGTCGATCTGCCCGCAGGCGCGCAGCAGCTTGCTGAAGGCTTCGCGGTCGCCGATGTCGGAGCCGTACGCGTTGACGTTCTGGCCGAGCAGTGTGATCTCGGAGACGCCCTCGGCGACCAGGGCCTCCACCTCGGCGAGGATGTCGCCGGGCCGGCGGTCCTTCTCCTTGCCGCGCAGGGCCGGGACGATGCAGAAGGTGCAGGTGTTGTTGCAGCCGACGGAGATCGACACCCACGCCGCGTACGCGCTCTCGCGCCGGGTCGGCAGGGTGGAGGGGAACGCCTCGAGGGACTCGGCGATCTCGACCTGCGCCTCCTCCTGCACGCGCGCGCGTTCCAGCAGGACCGGGAGCTTGCCGATGTTGTGCGTGCCGAAGACGACGTCCACCCAGGGCGCCCTCTTCACGATGGTGTCCCGGTCCTTCTGCGCCAGGCAGCCGCCGACCGCGATCTGCATGCCGGGGCGCGAGGCCTTCTTCGGGGCGAGGTGGCCGAGGTTGCCGTACAGCCTGTTGTCGGCGTTCTCACGGACCGCGCAGGTGTTGAAGACGACGACGTCCGCGTCACCGTCCGAACCCTCCGGCGCGCGCACGTAACCGGCGTCTTCGAGCAGGCCTGACAATCGCTCGGAATCGTGGACGTTCATCTGGCACCCGTAGGTGCGCACTTCGTAGGTCTTCACGCCCACGGCCGGGCTCCGGTCGATGCTGCTCATGTGACAAGGGTAGGCGGTGCCGGAAGTGCCTCCCGCAGCCCTGTGGACAACCGGGGGCTCAGGGTTCGATCAGGCCGGCGCGGATCGCGTACCGGGTCAGTTCCAGGCGGTCGCGCATGCCCAGCTTGTGGAGCAGGTTCGCGCGGTGGCGCTCGACCGTCTTGGCGCTGATGAAGAGCAGCTCGCCGATCTCCTTCGAGGTGTGCCCCTCGGCGACCAGCTTGAGGATCTCCTCCTCGCGCTCGGTGACCGCGCGCGCGGGCAGGTCGTCGCCTCGGTGCAGGCGCTCAAGGTAGGAGCGGACGAGGGCGCGCTCCGCTCCCGGGTACACGAACGGCTCGTCGCGGACGGCCGCACGGCACGCCCCGACCAGGTCGCGGTCGGCGGCGGACTTGAGGACGTAGCCGCTGGCTCCGGCCTTGAGCGCCTCGAAGAAGTACTGCTCGTTGTCGTACATCGTCAGGATGAGGATGCGCAGGCCGGGCAGGCGGCGGGAGAGTTCGCGGGCCGCCTGGAGGCCGGTCATCCGGGGCATGGCGATGTCCAGGACGGCCAGATCGACCTCACGCGTGCGTGCCAGCTCGACCGCCTCGGCTCCGTCCCCGGCCTCGGCGACGACCGTCAGGTCCGGTTCGCCGTCCAGGATGAGGCGCACTCCCTGGCGTACGAGGGCGTGGTCGTCGGCGAGCAGCACGCGCGCGGGGGCGGTCATCGTCGGTCTCCTTCGGCGACGGGTACGCGCAGGCGCACGTCGGTGCCCTCCTCGGGGCCGGGTTCGAGCGAGAGGTCTGCGCCGATGAGCAGCGCGCGTTCGCGCATGCCGCGGATTCCTGCGCCCTCCGGGGCCCTGCCGAGGCCCTTGCCGTTGTCGCGGACGAGGAGTTCGACGCCGTCGCCGAACGGCCGGAGCCGGACCTCGGCGCGGTCGGCACGCGCGTGCCGGGCGGTGTTGGTGAGGCCCTCCTGGGCCACGCGGTAGACGACCAGTTCGGACTCCTCGGTCAGTGGGGGCAGATCGCCGGGGACGCTGTGGCGCACCGTCAGACCGTGCGTGGTGAACTCGGCGGCGAGCGAGCGCAGGGCGCTGACCAGGCCGAGCTCCTCCAGAACGCCGGGGCGCAGCCGGCGGGCGATGCGGCGGATCTCGTCCAGGCCCGCGCGGGTGGCCTCCTGCGCCTGCCCCACCTCCGCGCGCAGTTCCTCGGGGACCCGGTCGGCGACGCGCTTGAGCTGGAGGAGCACCGCGGTAAGGGTCTGGCCGACCTCGTCGTGCAACTCGCGGGCGATGCGCTGCCGTTCGCGCTCCTGTGCCGACAGGGCACGGGCCGCACCGGCGGCGCGCTCGCTCTCCAGCCGGTCGAGCATGGTGTTGTACGTCGTGATCAGCTCGGCCGCCTCCGCCGGACCGCCGACGACCGCCCGGGCACCGGGACGCAGCAGGTCCGCCGTGGCCATGGCCCGGCCGAGCCGTCGTAGCGGAGTGAGCCCGAGGCGCAGCACGACCGCGTTGCAGACCAGCAGGAAGGCCAGGCCCGCGACGACGACCAGTGCCTCGGCCGGCAGGACGGGCGTCGAGACGGTGACCGGGCCCAGGAGCAGGGCGGCGGCCACGGTCAGGCCCGCGGCGTTGAGGGAGAAGATCCGCCAGAACAGCGACACGGTCTTCCCTCTCGCTCTCTTCGCGGACGCTTCCGGCGTGCTCGTCACCGGCGCCTGCGGCACGGCTCCGGTCAGCCTCGCCGTCCGTCCCCGGCCGCGTATATCCGTCACGTCACCCATGTCGCCACCGTACGGCCGAATGACAGCATGCGAACGGGCCCGGTGATCACCGGCAGCTCATGACCATGCCGCCGGAACAAGGGGAGAAACGTGCCTGCGCCACGACTGAGGGCGACGCCGCTGCCGGGTATCGGGGTCCAGTACGACCTGGTGACCCGTGACCAACGCCATCTGTCGGTGGTGGCGCACCGCGACGGTGCCCGCACGGTGAACGTCTACCGGACCGACGATCCCGACTCCTGCGCCCACTCGCTGCGGCTGACCGGCTCCGAGGCGGGCGCGTTGATCGACGCGCTGAAGCCGACCCACCACAGCGCGAGCCTGCTGTACACCTCCGACCTGGGCCTGGTCGCCGAGCGGATCGAGGTGGCCGCGGCGTCCCGCTGGAACGGGCGGGTGCTGGGCGACACCCGGATGCGGACCGAGACGGGGGCGTCCGTGGTGGCGGTGCTGCGCCGGGCCGAGGCGATCCCGTCGCCCACGCCGGACTTCAGGCTGGCGGGCGGTGACATCGTGATCGTCGTCGGCACGCGCGAGGGCGTCGACGCCGCCGCGGCGATACTCGGGCGGGAGTGAACGGGTGCACTCCGCGGTGTTGTTGATCGAGTTCGGTTCCATCCTCCTCGGCCTCGGTCTGCTCGGCCGGGCCGCCGGCCGCTTCCGGCTCTCCCCCATTCCGCTGTACCTGCTGGCCGGACTGGCCTTCGGCGAGGGCGGTCTGCTGCCGCTCGGGGCGAGCGAGGAGTTCGTCGCCATCGGCGCCGAGATCGGCGTCATTCTGCTGCTGCTGATGCTGGGCCTCGAGTACACGGCCGGCGATCTGGTCACCAACCTCAAGGCGCACTACCCCTCGGGCCTGGTCGACTGCGCGCTCAACGCGGTGCCGGGCGCGGTGGCGGCGCTGCTGCTCGGCTGGGGGCCGGTGGCCGCGGTCGTGCTGGCCGGCGTCACCTGGATCTCGTCGTCCGGGGTCATCGCGAAGGTGCTCGGCGATCTGGGGCGGGTCGGCAACCGGGAGACCCCGGTGATCCTCAGCGTCCTCGTGCTGGAGGACCTGGCGATGGCGGTGTACCTGCCCATCGTGACCGCGCTGGTGGCCGGGGCCGGGCTGCTGGCCGGGAGCGTGACACTGGCGGTCGCGCTGGGGGCGGCGGGGCTGGTCCTGTTCGTGGCCGTGCGCTACGGGCGCGTCATCTCGCGGTTCGTCTCCAGCGACGATCCGGAGAAGCTGCTGCTCGTCGTGCTGGGTCTGACGATCCTGGTCGCGGGGGTCGCGCAGCAGCTCCAGGTGTCGGCGGCCGTGGGCGCCTTCCTGGTCGGCATCGCGCTGTCCGGTGAGGTCGCGGAGGGCGCGCACACCCTGCTGAGCCCGTTGCGCGACCTGTTCGCCGCGGTCTTCTTCGTCTTCTTCGGGCTGCACACCGATCCGGCGAGCATCCCGCCCGTCCTGCTGCCCGCCCTGGCACTCGCCCTGCTCACCGCGGCGACGAAGATCGCCACCGGGTACTGGGCGGCGCGGCGGGTCGGCATCTCCGTCAAGGGCCGCTGGCGCGCAGGCGGCGCCCTGGTGGCCCGGGGCGAGTTCTCGATCGTCATCGCCGGGCTCGCGGTGAGCGCGGGCATCGAACCCTCGCTCGGCCCCCTCGCCACGGCCTACGTCCTGATCCTGGTCGTCGTCGGCCCTCTCACCGCCCGCTACACCGAACCCTTGGCCCGCCGCCTGACCGGACGCCGAACGGCCCGCACGGAGCCCTCGCCACCGGCGGAGACACCTGCGTCGGTGGGCGACCGGCCGTCTTGACGACCGTCCGTCCTGACCGGCCGTCCTGTCCGTCCGTGCTGACGATGGGCCGGCCGCCGTCCCGTCGGCGACTGGTCCGCCCCTCACCGGCGCCAAGACACCTGCCTCAGTGGGTAACCCGCCGCCCTCGGGCCGCAGCCCAGGCCTCGGGCCGGCCGACGCGACGTCCGACGAGCCGTGCAGCTCACTCCCCGCCCGGTATCCACCCTTGGCGCCGCAGCACCGCCGACACGTCGGGGGCCTCGTAGTTGTCGCCCTTGAGGATCTTGCCGTCGGCTCTCCGCCGGACCTGGCCGTCGGGGCCCAGCTTGGTCATGTTGGAGCGGTGGATCTCGGCGATCACGGCGTCGAGGTCGATGCCGTGGACCAGGGCCGTGCCGTAGGCGACGTAGACGACGTCGGCGAGTTCATGTGCCAGCTTGTCGAGTGGGCCGGTGACCGAGACCTCGGCGACCTCCGCCGCCTCCTCAGCGAGCAGCTTCCCGCGCTGCGCGGCCAGCGGGGCCGGGACCTCGGTGGGCGTGGTGCGGGTGTCGAGGCCGACGGCGTGGTGGAACCGGCGGACCAGGTCGGCGGGCGATGAACTCATACGGCGACCCTATCGACCGGCACTGACAACGCCCCTCGTGATCGAGTTGCGACCCCGTTGTGACTCCGGCCCTGGTCAGCACCGCGTACCGGCTGGCAGGATCCCACGCATGTCCAAGATGTTCCGCCGGATCGGCCGGCGCCGGGCCCTGGAGGGCGCGACAGCCGGCATCGTCTCCCTCGGGTTGCTGCTGTGGTGGCTGCTGCCCCTGGGCGAGGCGGCTCCGAGCGGCGCGATCACCATCAGCACGGGCACGCAGGCGGGCGTCTACCAGCAGTACGCCAAGCTCCTGCGCACCGCGCTCGACAAGGACATGCCCGATCTGAAGGTGACGCTGCGGACCAGCGACGGCTCACAGGAGAACGTCACGCGCGTGGCGAACGGCGACGCCGACTTCACCATCGCCGCGGCCGACGCCGTCGAGACGTACAAGCTCCAGCACCGGCCCAACGCCGGCCACCTGCGCGGCGTCGCCCGGCTCTACGACGACTACGTGCAGCTCGTCGTCCCGCGCGGCTCGGACATCGACTCCGTCGCGGACCTGAAGGGCAAGCGGGTGGCCGTGGGGCCGCCAAGCTCGGGTGTGCGGCTCATCGCCGACCGCGTGCTCAAGGCGGCCGGCATCGACGCGGAGAAGGACATAACGCCGTTCGCCGACGGCATCAACACCGGTCCCGACCGGCTGCGGCAGGGCAAGATCGACGCGTTCTTCTGGTCGGGCGGACTGCCGACGCAGGGGCTGCAGCAGCTCGCCGACCGCTTCACCTTCCGGTTCGTACCGATCGGGGCCGGCCTCGTCGCCAAGTTGCACGAGCAGGGCGGTGCAACCCGCTACTACCGCGCGACCAACATGCCGGAGTCGGCCTACCCCAGCGTCCAGAACGGCGTCGCCGTACCGACGATCGCCGTCTCCAACCTTCTGATGACGCGCACGGACATGAACCCGCGGCTCACCGAGTGGGTGACCCGGACCGTCATCAGGAGCCGTGACGGGATCGGCACCCGCGTCCACTCCGCCCAGCTCGTCGACCTGCGCACCGCGATCTACACCGACCCGCTGGCGCTGCACGAGGGCGCCAGGCGGTACTACCGCTCGGTCAAGCCGTAGGGCTCTTCACAGAGCCGTCAGCCACCTCACAGAGCCGTCCATCAGGCCGTGGGACTGTTCCTCGGCACCGCCACCGTCACCGTCAGGCCGTGCGGTTCGTGGTGGGTGTAGGAGATGGAGCCGCCGCCCGCCGCGAGCAGCGTGCGCGAGATGGACAGGCCGAGCCCGGAGCCCTTGACGTTCTGATCGCGGCCGCTGCGCCAGAAGCGGTCGCCGACGCGGCCGAGCTCCTCCTCGGTCAGGCCTGGGCCGTGGTCGCTGACCACGACGGTCGAGGTGCCGCCGTCGGCCGTGACCGACACCTCCACGCGCTCGCCCTCGGGCGTGAACTTCACCGCGTTGTCGATCACCGCGTCCAGGGCGCTGGAGAGGGTGACAGGGTCGGCCCAGGCGGTGGTCGCCGGGCAACTGCCCACCAGCCGCACGCCCTTGGCCTCGGCGGTGGGTGTCCATGCCGCGACGCGCTCGGCGGTCAGCGCGCCGATGTCGGTGACCCGCAGGTCGGCCTCGGTGTGCTCGGCCAGGGCCAGGTCGAGCAGGTCGTCGAGGACTTCCGCGAGGCGCTTGCCCTCGGTGCGTACCGATGCCACCTCCTCGTTGCCCTCCGGCAGTTCCAGCGCGAGCAGTTCGATGCGCAGCAGCAGCGCGGCGAGCGGGTTGCGCAGCTGGTGCGAGGCGTCGGCGACGAAGGCGCGCTGCTGCTCCAGCACGTCTTCGACGTTGTCCGCCATCTCGTTGAACGACCGTGCCAGGCGCTGAAGTTCCGGCGGTCCGCCCGCGGCCGCGACCCGGGACTTCAGCCGGCCGCTCGCGATCGCGTGTGTGGTGGCGTCCAGCACGCGCACGGGCCTGAGCACCCAGCCGGTCAGCCGGAGCGCGGCGCCGACCGCGAGCAGCATCGCGGCGATCTCGCCCACGCCGATGATCAGCCAGCCGTGCAGGATCCGTGAGCGCAGCTGCCCGGTGGGCGAGTCGGTGACGACGACGGCGACGACGTCACCGTCCCGGATGACCGGGGAGGCGACGACCAGCCTGCCGCGCTGCCATGGCCACACCTGCCGGGGGTCGTGACTGCGGCGGCTGAGCAGCGCCTCGGCGAACGCCTCGCGCACCTCGCCCGTCTCGGGGAGGAAGAAGTTCTGCGGCGCCTGGGCCATGGGGACGTCGGTACGGCAGAAGACGCCGGCCCTGATGCCGTAGACGCCGTAGTAGCTGGTCAGCTCGGTGGTGAGGGTGTCGAGGCGCTCGTCCGTGGACGTGCGGGTGGAGCTGCACGCGTCGGTGACGAACTGCGCCAGGGACGCGAAGCGGGCCGTGTCGTCGATCCGGTCGACGACGACCTTCTGCTGCTGGGCTGCGGCCACGCTGACGGCGAGCGGGACGCCGAGCGCGAGCAGTACGGCCGCCATCAGGACGATGAGCAGCGGAAGAAGACGTGTACGCACCCGTGCAGGCTACGAAGCCGGGGCGACGAGCCGGTAGCCGACGCCGCGCACGGTCTCGATCAGGGCCGGCATGCGCAGCTTGGCGCGCAGGGACGCGACGTGCACCTCCAGGGTGCGTCCGGTCCCCTCCCAGCTGGTGCGCCACACCTCGCTGATGATCTGCTCCCGGCGGAAGACGACCCCGGGGCGCTGCGCGAGCAGGGCGAGCAGATCGAACTCCTTGCGGGTCAGTTGGACAACCGAACCGTCCACGCTGACCTGCCGGGTGGGCAGCTCGATGAGCACCGCTCCGAGACGCAGCTCGTGGTCGCCGCCGCCCGCCGCGTCCTCGTGGGCGGTGCGCCGGCTGACGGCGTGGATCCGCGCGAGCAGCTCACCGGTGTCGTACGGCTTCACCACGTAGTCGTCGGCGCCGAGGTTGAGGCCGTGGATACGGGAGCGCACGTCGGAGCGGGCGGTGACCATGATCACCGGGGTGCTGGTGCGCTTGCGGATCTTTCCGCAGACCTCGTATCCGTCCTGGTCGGGCAGGCCCAGGTCGAGCAGGACGACGCCGAAGCAGTCACTCTCCGGAACCAGCGCCTGCAGAGCTTCCTCGCCGCTACGCGCGTGCGTGACGTCGAAACCGTGCCGGGCCAGAACCGCAGAAAGAGCGGCGGCCACGTGGTTGTCGTCCTCGACGAGGAGCAGCCTCATCCGGTCCTCCTTCGATTCATCGGCCGTACGATCAGCATGCGCAAAAAATGCGTGCACGCGCGCGTGCACCAACGCAGTCACGCTGATGGACGACGACGGCGTCAAGAGGGTTCCGTTTGCGCGCGGCTTCCGTTATCCGGCCGATACGCCCCCGCCGGGAACTGCTACGACACGTATCCGATTGCTATCGGATCGTGATGCTCAGATTCCCCTCAGATGTAATGACGCTGGTCGTCGCCGGTAACTACTGTCCTCCGAAACCGAGGAGGACGGAGCCTGAGAGCGATGACCGAAGTATCGGTGGCCAAGGAAGACGTGGCCAGTGCAGGCGATCTTGTCGTCCTGAAGAGCGTCAACAAGCACTTCGGCGCGTTGCACGTACTGCAGGACATCGATCTGACGATCGCCCGCGGCGAGGTCGTCGTGGTCATCGGGCCCTCCGGGTCCGGCAAGTCCACGCTGTGCCGCACCATCAACCGGCTCGAGACCGTCGACTCGGGCTCGATCGCGATCGACGGCAAGCCGCTGCCCCAGGAGGGCAAGGAGCTGGCCCGGCTGCGCGCCGACGTCGGCATGGTCTTCCAGTCCTTCAACCTCTTCGCGCACAAGACCGTGCTCGAGAACGTGATGCTGGGCCAGATCAAGGTCCGCAAGGCCGACAAGAAGAAGGCCGAGGAGAAGGCCCGGGCCCTGCTGGACCGGGTTGGCGTGGCCACGCAGGCGGACAAGTACCCCGCGCAGCTCTCCGGCGGCCAGCAGCAGCGTGTCGCCATCGCGCGCGCCCTGGCCATGGACCCGAAGGTCATGCTCTTCGACGAGCCGACGTCGGCGCTCGACCCGGAGATGATCAACGAGGTCCTCGAGGTCATGCAGCAGCTCGCCCGGGACGGCATGACCATGATCGTCGTCACCCATGAGATGGGCTTCGCACGATCGGCTGCAAACCGAGTGGTCTTCATGGCGGACGGCCGGATCGTCGAAGAGGCTGCGCCCGACCAGTTCTTCAGCAATCCGCGCAGCGACCGCGCCAAGGACTTCCTGTCGAAGATCCTTCACCACTGACAGCCGGTCCGCGCCGCCCGTCACCACTGACAGCCGGTCCGCGCCGCCCAGCCATCGCCGGCCCTCGTCTTCATGCCGGCTCTCATCTCGTCACCACCCAAAGGATGTTCACCATGAAGCTCCGCAAGGTCACCGCCGCCTCGGCCGCCGTCCTCGCCCTCGCCGTGGCCGCCACGGCGTGCGGGTCCAGCGACAACAAGGACAGCGGGTCCTCCTCCGGCGGCGGCAAGAAGATCAGCGTCGGCATCAAGTTCGACCAGCCGGGCCTCGGTCAGAAGACGCCGCAGGGCTACTCCGGCTTCGACGTCGACGTCGCCACGTACGTCGCCAAGAAGCTCGGCTACAGCGCGGACCAGATCGAGTGGAAGGAGTCGAAGAGCGCCGACCGCGAGACCATGCTGCAGCGCGGTGACGTCGACTTCATCGCCGCCACCTACTCGATCACGCCGGAGCGCCAGCAGAAGGTCGACTTCGCCGGCCCGTACCTGCTGGCCCACCAGGACGTGCTGATCCGCTCCGACGACAACTCCATCAAGTCGCCGGCGGACCTCAACAAGAAGAAGCTGTGCTCGGTGACCGGCTCGACCTCGGCGCAGAACGTCAAGGACAAGCTCGCACCCAAGGCCCAGCTGCAGCAGTACCCGACCTACTCGGCCTGCCTGACCGGTGTCCAGAACGGCGCCATCGACGCCCTCACCACCGACGACTCGATCCTCGCCGGCTACGCCGCCCAGGCCCAGTACAAGGGCAAGTTCAAGCTCGGCGGCTTCAAGATGACCAACGAGAACTACGGCATCGGCGTCAAGAAGGGCAGCGCCCTCAAGGCGAAGATCAACACGGCCCTGGAGGCCATGGTCTCCGACGGCTCGTGGGACACGGCCGTCAAGAAGAACTTCGGTCCGGCCAGCTACAAGAACGAGCCCGCGCCGAAGATCGGCGTCGTCAAGAGCTGAAGCAACGCCTGACAGGTGCGCCGCCTTCCCGGGCGGCGCACCGGGGCGTCCCTACACGCGGAAGCGCGGGAGATCGTGTTCGACTTTCTTGAAGGTTACGACGTACTGGGTGCCTTCTGGACGACAGTGCAGCTGACGCTGCTCGCCGCCGTCGGTTCCCTGGTCTGGGGCACTTTGCTGGCCGCCATGCGGGTCGGCCCCGTGCCACTGATGCGCGGTTTCGGCACGTTCTACGTGAACACCGTGCGGAACATCCCGTTGACCGTGATCATCCTGTTCACGTCACTGGGCCTGCACAACACCCTGGGCATCGACCTCGGCTCGAAGGTCATCGACACGGTCAACTTCCGTCTTGCCGTCCTCGGTCTGGTCGCGTACACGTCGGCGTTCGTGTGTGAGGCGCTGCGGTCAGGCATCAACACCGTGCCGGTCGGGCAGGCGGAGGCCGCGAGGGCGATCGGCCTCAGCTTCTCCCAGGTACTGCGGCTGATCGTGCTGCCGCAGGCGTTCCGATCGTCCGTCGGCCCGCTGACGAACGTCCTGATCGCGCTCACGAAGAACACCACGGTGGCGGCCGCGATCGGCGTCGCGGAGGCGGCCACCCTGATGAAGACGATGGTCGAGAACGAGGCCCAACTCATCCCGATCTCCGCGGTCTTCGCCCTGGGCTTTGTGATCCTGACCCTGCCGACCGGCCTGATCCTCGGCTGGGTGGGCAAGAAGCTGGCGGTGAAGCGATGACCTCCCTTCTCTACGACGCCCAGGGGCCCCGCGCCAAACGGCGCAACGTGCTCTTCACGGGCATCTTCGTCGTCGCGTTCGCGGCGGTGGTGTGGTGGGTGGTCAACAGCCTCGACGACAAGGGCCAGCTCGACTGGGCGCTGTGGAAGCCGTTCTTCAGCGGCACCGAAGCCTGGTCCACGTACATCTGGCCAGGTCTGAAGAACACGCTGAAGGCGGCGGCACTGGCGATGATCATCGCGCTGCCGCTCGGTGCGATCCTGGGCATAGCCCGGCTGTCCGACCATGCCTGGATCCGTGTACCGGCCTCGGTCGTGGTGGAGTTCTTCCGAGCCATCCCCGTGCTGGTCCTGATGATCTTCGGGGTGGCCCTCTACGCGAAGTACACCAACATCAGTTCGGACGACCGCCCGCTCTACGCCGTGGTCACCGGCCTCGTGCTGTACAACGCAGCTGTTCTCGCGGAGATCGTCCGGGCCGGCATTCTGGCCCTGCCCAAGGGGCAGTCCGAGGCAGCGATGGCGATCGGCCTGCGCAAGAACCAGGTCATGCGGCTCATCCTGCTGCCGCAGTCGGTCACCGCGATGCTGCCGGCCATCGTCAGCCAGCTCGTCGTGATCGTGAAGGACACGGCCCTCGGCGGCGCGGTCCTCACGTTCCCGGAACTGCTCTCGTCGGCGAACACGATGATCGGCTACTACGGCAACACCATCGCCAGCTTCACGGTCGTGGCCGTGATCTTCATCCTCGTCAACTTCTCGCTGACGAGCTTCGCGAGCTGGCTGGAGGCCAGGCTCAGGCGCAGCAAGAAGAGCACGGGCGCGGTCCTCGGCGCCGAGGACGTCGAGCTCAACCCTGCCGAGGTAGGCGGCTCGCACGGAACCGGTGCCAGTACCTGATGATCAGTCAAGTGGCGTGAACGGCGCACGGAGGCAGTGGCATGATCGCCACTGCCTCCGTCGCTTGACGCAAACCTCGCCAATGGGTTGCATACGTTCTGTGATCGTGCACCCTGCTCCAACTCTCTGTTCACATGCGTCCGCGAGGACATCGCCGCGGGCAGGGGGCGCTACGCCGTGGACCCGGTGATCATCGTCGGAGCGGGGCCCGTCGGGCTCACGCTCGCCCTGGCGCTGGCCCGTCAGGAAGTGCCTGCCGTCGTGCTGGACGAGGGCTCCGGCAAGGACGAACAGCGCCCCGCGCGCACCGTGGTCCTGCGCGAGGAGACCGCCGCGCTGATGGAGCGGCTGACGGGCATGCCGCTCGCGCGCGAGGGCGCCCACTGGGCCGCATGGCGGTCTGTGCGGCGCAAGCAGGTGATGCGCGAGGTCACGTTCGGCGACACCGAGCCCCCTCCCCTGCACATCGCGCAGCATGTCCTGACCGGCGCCCTGCGCGAGGCCCTGGCCGCCGAGCGCCTCGTCCAGGTCGTCGTGGACAGCCGACTCGACGGCCTCGAGCAGGAGACCTCGGGGGTCACCGCGCACACCCGCGGCCCCAAGGGCACGTACTGGCGCGGCAGTTACCTGGTCGGCTGCGACGGCCCGCGCTCCACCGTGCGCAAGCTCCTGGACATCCGCTTCCCGGGCCGTACGGCGGTGGAGCGACACGCCGTGGCCACGCTGCGTACGGAACTTCCGTGGCCGGACCAAGCGTTGCTCCATCGGATGCCGCCGTGGCGGACGTCCAGGCCCTCGGCCGGGGAAGTGACCGCCCGCCCCCTCCCGGACGACGTATGGCGCCTGGACTGGCTGCTGCCGCCGGGCAAGGACCTGGTCACGCCCGAGCTGCTGCTGGCGCGCGTCCGGGAGACGCTCGGCGGCTGGTCGGGCGGCTCGGCACCGGCGTACGAACTCCTCGACACCGGCGTGCACACCGTCCATCACCGGCTGGCCCGCCGGTGGCGGGTCGGCCGGGTGTTCCTCGCCGGAGACGCGGCGCACCTGCTCGGCGCGCTGGGCACGCAGGGGCTCGACGAAGGACTGAGGGACGCCGACAACCTGGCCTGGAAGCTGGCGCTGGCCTGGCATCACGGACCGCACGAGGCCCTGCTCGACAGCTATCAGGCGGAGCGGCGCGGAATCGTCGCCGCCCGGCTGCGCGCCGCCGACCAGGTGCTGCCGCTGCTGCGTGGCGGCGGAGGGCTGCGCGCGTACGTGCCCGGCTCGGCCCGCGGCCACGACGCGCTGCTCACGGACGGTCACCTGGGGCGCGGTGCGCTCGGTGCGCCGGGGGCGTACGACCACTCGCCGCTGGCGCCCCGGCATCTGGAGGCGGAGGTCCCGGTGGACACGGCGCCCGGCGCCGCGGTCACCGATGTGCGCGTCACCGCCGAGAACGGTTCCTTCGTGCAGCTGAGGGAGCGGCTCGGCCGCGGTGCCCTGCTGGTGGTGCTGGTCGCGCCGGGCACGGGGGTGTGGGAGCGCAAGCACTGGGTCAGCGCCGGGATCATGCCGAGGCTCGCGGCCGCGGTGGCCGCGCTGCCGCACCGCGCCGAGCTGCTGGTCGCCGAGAGCTACCCGGGTGCGGCCCCGCACACGGTGCTGCTGGTGCGCCCCGACGGTCACCTGGTCACGGCGCTGAGCGGCGTGCGCCCGGCCGACCTGTACGCGGCGGCGGAAGCCACGCTGGGCGGTCCGGCGAAGGAGGAGGCCACGGCCGGCTCGGCCGCGAAGTGAGCGTACTCACCGTCACCCTGTGGTCCAGATAGTGACGGTGAGTTGACCGGCCCGCACCGTCGATGGTCTACTCCGGATCGTGACCGACACCTTTACGCGCCTGTGGCGGCGGGTCCATATGGACCTCGTCCGCTATGCAGGCTGTGTGTGTCGCCCGTCCTGCTGAATTCGCATCCCCTTTTTCCCGCGCGCGCCTCAGTGCTTCCGCGCGCCCCCTCGCGAACTCTCCAGGACGGTGTCCCATGTCTGCCTCCTCCCCTGCGCCCTCCTCTCCCCCTGCCTCCGCACCCGTCGCCCAGGGGCCGACGCAAGCGGACCTCCTCGACTTCGTGCGGCGTACGGCCGCCGACGCCGAGCTGATCGCCTCGCTCCCCCTCGACCCGGAGGGCCGCACCTGGGTGCGCCTGGAGGGTCCCGGTGGCAGCGAGGCCTGGCTGATCGGCTGGCCGCCCGGCACGGGCACCGGCTGGCACGACCACGCCGAATCCGTCGGCGCCTTCCTGACGGCGGCCGGTGAGCTCAAGGAGAACTCGCTCGCCGTCCGGCTGCCCGCCGACGGCTGGAGGACGCTGGAACTCAACGACGGAGTCGACCGCGAGCGCCGGCTGCCGGCCGGCCGGGGGCGCGCCTTCGGCCGCCATCACGTCCACGAGGTGCTCAACGAGTCCACCGAACGGCATGCGATCTCCGTCCACGCCTACTACCCGCCCCTGCCGCAGATCCGCCGCTACAGTCGCGTGGGGCAAGTGCTCCGCCTGGAGCAGGTCGAGCGCCCGGAGGACTGGCAGTGAGCGAGTCGGCGAACGGCACGGGCGAACGGCCCGTC
This sequence comes from Streptomyces sp. NPDC050534, assembly GCF_044457745.1. NCBI lineage: Bacteria > Bacillati > Actinomycetota > Actinomycetes > Kitasatosporales > Streptomycetaceae > Streptomyces > Streptomyces sp. NPDC050534. The sequence goes on along the minus strand of NZ_JBITHF010000002.1, from coordinate 33,329 downwards.
GGCATCGACGAGTTGCTGGAGCGGGTGCGCCAGGGCTACGAGCGGATCGAGCCCGGCGAGGCGTACGACGCCGCCGAGGCCGGCGAAGCGGTCCTCGTCGACATCCGCTACGCCGCCCTGCGCGAGCGGGACGGTGTGATCCCGGGCGCCCTCGTCGTCGAGCGCAACGAACTGGAGTGGCGTCTGGACCCTCAGGGCAGCCACCGCGTACCCGAGGCCACCGGTCACGAGGTGCGGGTCGTGGTGATCTGCAACGAGGGCTACGCCTCGAGCCTCGCGGCAGCGTCCCTGCACCGGTTGGGGCTCGCCCGGGCAACCGATCTGGTCGGCGGATTCCAGGCGTGGAAGGCGGCGGGGCTGCCGGTGACGTCGTAGGCGGACCGGCCGTGCCCCGTGGCCATGGGACGCGAAGGGCTCCCGCCGTGTCAGACCCGTGTCCGACCCGCGTCAGAAGCCCTCGTCCCCGAGGAACTCCGTGTCCTCGCCCTCTTCCTCCAGCGCCTGGCGAACCACCCGTAGGGCCATGCCCTGGGGGTAGCCCTTGCGGGCGAGCATGCCCGCGAGGCGGCGCAGCCGCTTGTCGCGGTCGAGGCCGCGCGTGGCGCGCAGCTTGCGGGCGACCAGGTCACGCGCGGTCGTCTCTTCCTGCTCGGAGTCGAGCTGGGAGACGGCCTCGTCGATCAGCGTGGAGTCGACGCCCTTGGTCCGGAGTTCCTGGGCCAGCGCGCGCCGGGCCAGACCTCGGCCATGGTGCCGGGACTCCACCCAGGCGTCCGCGAACGCGCTGTCGTTGATCAGCCCGACCTCCTCGAACCGCGACAGCACCTCCTCCGCGACGTCGTCGGGGATCTCCCGCTTGCGCAGGGCGTCCGCGAGCTGCTTGCGCGTACGCGGGGTCCCGGTGAGCAGACGCAGGCAGATCGCCCTCGCCCGCTCCACCGGGTCCCCTGAGGACTCCTCCTGCTCGGCCCTCGACGAGGAGGAGGAACCCCCGTCCTGATCGGACGCCTCGTCGCGACGCCGCCGCCGGCGACCGCGGGAGGCGCCGGCGCCACGGGCCCCGTCACGAGCCCCACCGCCCCGGCGTGAGCGGCCACGGGACGAGCCGAAACCCTCCGGTGCCCCGTCGTCACGCCACTCTCCGCCGCCCGACCCGTCGCTGTACGAGCCGTCGTCACCGAACGGCCCATCGGCGCCGTACGAGCCCCCCGCACCGTACGGCGCCGCGCGGCCGTGTCCCCCGTCCGCGCCGTGCACCGGACCCGCGTCGTCTCCGTACGCGCGGCGGCCCGGCTCGGCGGATCCCCCGTAGTCCCCGCCGTTCCGCTCCCCCGCGGCGTCCTGGTAGGCGTATTCGGCCCAGTCGGTTCGCCGTGTCATGCGTCAGCTCTTGGCAGCCGGAGCCTTGGCTGCCTTGGTCGCCTTGATCGCCGGGGCGGGCACCGACTTCGCGGCGTCGTCCGCGGTGGCCGAGACAGCGGCGTCCGCACCGGGCTCCGTGGTCGGCTTCTCCGGACGCACACCGACGCCCAGCTTCTCCTTGATCTTCTTCTCGATCTCGTTGGCCAGGTCGGGGTTGTCCTTGAGGAAGTTGCGCGCGTTCTCCTTGCCCTGGCCGAGCTGGTCGCCCTCGTACGTGTACCAGGCGCCGGCCTTGCGGACGAAGCCGTGCTCCACGCCCATGTCGATCAGGCCGCCCTCGCGGCTGATGCCCTGGCCGTAGAGGATGTCGAACTCGGCCTGCTTGAACGGCGGCGCGACCTTGTTCTTGACGACCTTGACCCGCGTGCGGTTTCCGACGGCGTCCGTGCCGTCCTTCAGGGTCTCGATGCGGCGGATGTCCATGCGCACCGAGGCGTAGAACTTCAGCGCCCGGCCACCGGTCGTGGTCTCCGGGGAGCCGAACATCACGCCGATCTTCTCGCGGAGCTGGTTGATGAAGATCGCGGTGGTCTTGGACTGGTTGAGCGCACTGGTGATCTTCCGCAGGGCCTGGCTCATCAGACGGGCCTGCAGACCGACGTGACTGTCGCCCATCTCGCCCTCGATCTCCGCGCGCGGGACGAGCGCGGCGACGGAGTCGATGACGATGAGGTCGAGAGCGCCGGAGCGGACCAGCATGTCCACGATCTCCAGGGCCTGCTCGCCGTTGTCCGGCTGGGAGAGGATCAGGTTGTCGATGTCGACGCCGAGCTTCTTCGCGTACTCGGGGTCGAGGGCGTGCTCCGCGTCCACGAAGGCGACCTGTCCGCCGGCCTTCTGGGCGTTCGCCACCGCGTGCAGCGTCAGGGTCGTCTTGCCGGAGGACTCCGGTCCGTACACCTCCACCACTCGGCCGCGCGGAATGCCGCCCACGCCGAGCGCCACGTCGAGCGCGGTCGACCCGGTGGGGATGACCTCGATGGGCTCGTTCGGCCGCTCGCCCATGCGCATGACCGCGCCCTTGCCGAACTGCCGTTCAATCTGTGCGAGAGCGGCTTCGAGGGCCTTCTCGCGGTCGGTTCCTGCCATGGGTTCCACCCGATTTGCTTGAGTCGATCGCTTCACGTCAAAGACGCTAACGCCTGCCACTGACAATGCGCCCTGACGCCCGTCCGGCCTGTGGATAACTCGGGCACTTCTCCGTCCGAACCGGGTCGAACCACCCGTCGAGAACCTCGCCGGAGTCTCCATAAGAATGGATGTTCGATTTTCATGTCAAGCGCACCACGCGGCACACCGGGACCGTGTCCGGGCGGAGTTGGCGCCCTGCACCGCCCCCGCCGCCCCATGCGGTCGCTACGCCCCGCCGGTACTTCCCCCGGCGTACACCGGATGTCTTCGGCCGGACGACGACGGGGAGGGTGTCTCTCGCGAGGCTGAGGGCATGGAGATCGAGAAGAGCACCCGAGTCGCCTGCTCCGTCGGCCTCGCCCTGATCCTCTCCGGCCTGGTGCACCTGGGGGTGTTCGCCGTCGACGGCGGCCCCTGGTACGGGCCCGTCTCCTGGCGCAAGCCCGTCACGTTCGGGCTGTCCTTCGGGGCGACGCTGATCGCGGTCACCTGGGTGACGTCGTCTCTGCGCATCAGCGCGCGGCTGCGTGCCCTGCTGCTCGCGGTGTTCACCGCCGACTGCGTCGTGGAGGTCGGCGGCATCACGCTTCAGGCCTGGCGCCGGGTGCCCTCGCACCTCGACATGGAGACGCCCTTCGACACGGCGGTGTCGATGACGCTCGCGGTGGGCGGCGGCGTCCTCGTGGTGCTGCTCACCGTGTTCGCCGTCGCCTCGTTCCGGCAGCGGCCCACGGGCCCCGCGGGGATGGCCCTCGCGGTTCGCTCCGGCTTTGCGATCCTGCTGGTGGGACTCGCCTCGGGGGCGGCGATGATCGCGCGCGGTGTCGTACTCACCCGTACCGGCCACCAGGAGGCCGCGTACCACTCGACGGCCCCGCTCAAGCCGCTGCACGGGGTCAGCCTGCATGCGGTCCTGGTTCTGCCGGCGCTGACCTGGCTGCTGTCCCGCACGTCCTGGAGCGAGCCGGTCCGGCGGCGGATCGTGGCGGCGGCGACCGGGTGCTACGTGGTGGCTGTCGTCGGCGCCGGGGTGTGGGCGGTTCTCACGTACTGACCAGTGCCGGTCAGTACCGACCATGTGCCGGCCAGCTTGGTGAGGGCGGGTCTCAACGCCTCAGCGCGTCAACGCCTTAGCGCGACAACGTCTCATCAGCGCGTCAACGCCTCAGAGGAACCCTCTTCCGGATCCCCCGGCTCCCCCGTCTCCTCCCTCGTGGCCACCGTCCGCTGCCCCCACAGCAGCCTCGCGCGCGTGAGCAGGCCGGTCCCCGGTCCCCCTCGCCGGTGCCCGTGGACCCGGGGGTCGTCGGTGACCGCGTACCGCTTCACGTACGCCCCCAGGAACGCCTGCAGTGTGGCGATCGCCGGAATGGCGATCAGCGCGCCGACGGCGCCGAGGAGGGCGGTGCCGGCGATGACCGAGCCGAAGGCGACGGCGGGGTGGATGTCGACGGTCTTCGAGGTCAGCTTGGGCTGGAGCATGTAGTTCTCGAACTGCTGGTAGATCACGACGAAGATCAGCACCCACAGCGCGTACCAGGGATCGACGGTGAACGCGATCAGCATGGGCAGGGCGCCCGCCAGGTAGGTGCCGATGGTCGGGATGAACTGCGAGACCAGCCCCACCCAGACGCCGAGCACGGGCGCGTAGGGGACGCCCAGGATCTGCAGCAGGATGTAGTGGGCTATGCCGGAGATCAGGGCCATCAGGCCGCGCGAGTAGATGTAGCCGCCGGTCTTGTTGACGGCGATCTCCCACGCGCGCAGCACCTCGGCCTGCCGCGCGGGCGGCAGCACGGAGCAGATCGCGCGCCGCAGCCGGGGGCCGTCCGCGGCGAAGTAGAACGAGAACAGGGCGATCGTCAGCAACTGGAAGAGACCGCCGAGGACCTGGGCGGACACGTCCAGCACGCCGGTGGCGCTGTGCTGCACGTAGTTGCGCAGCCAGTCGGATCGGAGCAGCCCCTCCTGGACGTCCACCCGCTTCAAATCGGTGTGGAAGTGGGTGTTGATCCAGTTGATGACGGAGTCGAGGTAGTTCGGGAATTCCTCGACGATCTTGATGATCTGGCCCGCCAGCATGGAGCCGAGCAGTGCGACGAACCCCGCGGACACGATCATCACGGCGACGAAGACGATGGCGGCGGCCAGCCCTCTGCGCATTCCGCGGGAGGCCATCCAGCTCACCGCGGGCTCGATGGCGAGGGCCAGGAAGAACGCGATGAGGATGTTGATCAGCAGGCCGGTGAGCTGGTGGAAGGCCCAGGTGCCCAGCTGGAAGGCGGCGTAGAGGCCGAGTACGAGCACCACGGCGCGCGGCAGCCAGCGCGGCATGCCGACGCCCGGCCCGGCGGCGGAATCGGCGGCGGGGTCGGCCGGGGGCCGGCCGGGCGGCGTCGTGCCGAAGGGGGATGCCTGCCGGGGCGTCTGCCCGGTCTCGTCAGTGGGTGCCACGGATCAAGTCTCGCCCACCGGTCCGACAATCAACTGGCGTCCTGCGATCTTCGTGACCGATCAGTGCTTCTCCCGCGGAACGTCCATGACTGTGCAGACCGCTCGCCACACGTCCTTGGCGTCCCATCCCGCGTCCAGCGCCTCGTGCACCGTGCGGCCGCCGAGCTCCGCCATCACGTGGTCGCGCGCGAAGGTGTCGGCGTACCCCGAACCGAAGTGATCCGCCATCCGCTGCCAGAAGACCGTCAACCGCATGACTCCAGTATCCCGCCTCAGGGGGTGGGCCTCGGCCGGTACCCGTTGCCGAGACCGCTTTCCGCTTTACGGTCTGTCGCATGTCCGAAACAGGAGCCTCCCCACTCCCCGCCACGTCCCCGGCGCGCTCCCCGCTCTTCCGCGCCGAGCACTTCGTCTGGCTCACCGCGCGCGTGCTGGAACAGCGTCTTTTCGCACACCACTTCCTGAACGGCGGCGCGGACGCGGTGGAGACAGCGCTGGACGCCTACCGCAACGAGGACGGCGGGTACGGCCACGCCCTGGAGCCGAATCTGCGCGGCCCGGTCAGCCAGCCGTTGCACACCGGGCACGCGCTGCGCGTCCTGGACGCCATCGAGCGCTGCGGCGGGCAGCGCGTGGAACGCGTGTGCCGGTACCTGACCGCCGTCTCCACGGCGGACGGCGCGCTGCCGGCGATCCATCCCGGCCAGCGCGGCTATCCGGCGGCCCCGTTCCTCCCGGTCGTGGACGATCCGCCGAGCGAACTCCTCACCACGGGGCCGGTGGTGGGCCTGTTGCACCGCAACGCGGTGTGGCACGCCTGGCTGTTCAGGGCGACGGACTTCTGCTGGCAGGCGGTCGACTCCCTGGACAAGTCGCACCCCTACGAGGTCCAGGCCGCCGTGGCCTTCCTGGACTCCGCTCGCGACCGCACGCGCGCGGAGGCGGCCGCCGCCCGCCTCGGCCGCCTGGTGCGCGAACAGCGGCTCGCGGCGCTGGAACCGAACCGCCTCGACACGTATCCCGTAGCCACCGGTTATTTGCCCGGCGAGCAGCACTTCCCGCACGACTACGCGAAGACGCCGAGCTCCCTCGCGCGCGCGTGGTTCACGGACGCGGAGATGGCGCGCTCCCTGGACCACCTCGCGGACGCGCAGCAGGAGGACGGCGGCTGGCCGATCCTGCCCCACTCCTCCACGCGCGGATGGCATCCCCAGCGCGCGTGGGCACCGGGCATCGCCCTGGAGACACGCCCCATGGTGACCATCGAGGCGCTGCGCACGCTGAGGGCGCACGGGCGTTCCATCGGCTGACCAGGGTGTCGTCAGCCGCCCATGGCCCGCACCCCGGCGGTCACCAGCACGGCGGCGGCCACCACGAGCAGGAACGGGGCGCGCAGGACCAGCGCCACGGCGGCCGCGCCGAGCCCCGCGACCCGTGCGTCGAGTACCAGCGCGTGCCCGTCGGCAAAGGTCTGCTGGGCCGTCAGCGCGGCCAGGAGCGCCACCGGCAGCAGCGCGGCCAGCCGCCTGACGAGCGGCTTCTCGAGAGCGCCCGCGGGCACGAGCAGTCCGGCGAGCTTGACGGCGTAGCAGCCGACGGCGGTCGCACCGATCGCGATCCAGGTGTTCAACGGTCTTCCTCTGGTACGTCGTTGTTCTCGTGTGCGTGGTCGGAGGAGGTGCCGGAGGTGCCCCTGCGGCGGCCCTCCAGGAAGAGGACGGCGGGCGCCGCGAGGGCGGCCAGCAGGACGGGCACCCCGGCGGGCAGTACGGGCAGCAGGCCGAGCCCGAGGAGGACGGCGAGGCCGGCGACGGCGCGCTCGGTGCCGGTCCTGAGCATCGGCGCGAGCAGCGCCAGGAAGACGGCGGGACCGGCCGCGTCGAGGCCCCATGCGCGGGTGTCCCCGATGGCCTGGGCGCCCAGTGCGCCGAGCAGCGTGGTGAGGTTCCACAGCGCGTACAGGCTGAGCCCGGTGACGGTGAACCCGATCCGCGTGGCCCGCCGCGTGGGCTGGGCCAGCGCGACCGCCGTGGTCTCGTCGATGACCCACTGGGCGGCGAACGGCCGCACCGCGCGCGGGAGGGCCAGCAGCTGGGACAGGCGCAGCCCGTAGAAGGCGTTGCGGACGCCCAGGAAGAAGGCGCCCGCCGCCGCCGTGAGCGGGTTGCCGCCGGCGGCGAGCGCGCCCACCAGGGCGAACTGGGACGCGCCGGTGAACACCAGGAGGCTGAGCGCGCAGGTCTGCAGCAGTGTGAGCCCGCTGCCGGCCGAGGTCACCCCGAAGGCGAAGCCGGAGAGTCCTACGGCGACGCCTACGCCGAGGGCGTCCCGGACGACGGCGGCATCGGCCTTCCCGTCGTCCTCGGGGCGTATGTCTGCGAGAGCTGTCTGTTCTGCCACGCCTCGGACGGTAGAAGCAGTCGCCCTCGCGCGTCTTGTACGTTCTTGCGCTCCCGCCGGTACGCCCCTGGCGGTACGCCGACGATGCGGGTGAAGTGCCGGTTCAGGTGGGGCTGATCGGTGAACCCCACGGCGACGGCTGCCTCGGCGGGCGTCGTACCGGCGTCCAGCAGCCGTCGCGCCTGCCGCACCCGGGCGTCGGTGAGCCAGGTGTGGGGCGGCATCCCGTAGGCGTCCCGGAAGGCCCGCAGCAGAGCGAACGGGCTGGTGCCGAGGTCGGCCGCGAGCTTTTCGAGGGTCGGCGGGCCGGCCATCCGCTCCTCGAGCGCGGCACGCGCGCGTGCCGCGATCCTCGCCCCCGCCGTCCGCACCTCCCGCTGCGGCAGCGGCCCGCCGTTCAGCCGGAGCAGCCTGGTGACGGTGAGGCGCAGCAGGGTGTCGGCGGCGAGCGCGTTGCCGTCCTCCGTGGCCCGCAGCACCCGGTGCACGAGCTGCACGGTGCGGGGATCGTCGAGCACCGGGCTGACGAATCCCGGTGTCCCGCGTATGAGGGTGGTCTCCGCCGCGATCTCGGCCACGACCTGCGGCGACGGGTAGACAGCGCCGTAACGCCATCCCTCGGGCACTCCGGCCCGCCCGGTGTGCGTGGTGTCCGGGTTGACGAGCGCGAGTGCCCCGGCTCCGGCGTACTGGTCGGCGCCACGGTGATGGAAGACCTCGACCCCGTCCGCGATGGCGGCGATGACGAAGTTCTCGTGAGTGTGCCGCACGAACGTCTTGCGGATGTACCGGGCGCGCAGCAGATCGACCCCGGGCAGCTCGGCGTACTGCCAGTGCCGCGCGGCCTCCTTCCCCGAACCTGCCATGCCCCCATTCTCCGCGAGGCCGGGGACGGCTTGCCCCAGCCCCTCCACGGCGGCACGTCACCGCAGGTCAGAGCCATTGTCAGTGGACGGGTGCAGGATGGACGCATGGTCAGCTCCGCACACCGGGCCCTCGACGGCTTCTCCCCCGCGACCCGCGGCTGGTTCACGGGGGCCTTCTCCGCGCCCACGGCGGCCCAGGCGGGCGCGTGGCAGGCCATCGGTGCGGGTTCGGACGTGCTGGTGGTCGCCCCGACCGGTTCCGGCAAGACCCTGGCCGCCTTCCTCGCCGCCTTGGACCAGCTGGCCTCGACGCCCCCGCCGGCCGACCCGAGGAAGCGCTGCCGCGTCCTGTACGTGTCGCCGCTGAAGGCCCTCGCGGTCGACGTCGAGCGCAACCTCCGCAGTCCGCTGACCGGCATCCGCCAGGAATCCGTGCGCCTGGGCCTGCCCGAGCCCGAGGTGAAGGTGGGCATCCGCTCCGGCGACACCCCCGCCGCCGAGCGCCGCGCCCTGTCCACCCGCCCCCCGGACATCCTGATCACGACCCCTGAGTCCCTGTTCCTGATGCTGACGTCGGCCACGCGCGACGCGCTGACCGGCATCGAGACGGTGATCCTCGACGAGGTGCACGCCGTGGCGGGCACCAAGCGCGGCGCCCACCTCGCGCTCTCCCTGGAGCGCCTGGACGAGCTGCTGCCGAAGCCGGCCCGCCGCATCGGCCTCTCGGCGACCGTCCGCCCGGTGGACGAGATCGCGCGGTACCTCTCGCCGCGCCGCAAGGTGGAGATCGTCCAGCCGACGTCGGGCAAGGAGTTCGACCTCTCGGTGGTCGTCCCGGTCGAGGACCTGGGCGAACTGGGCGGCTCCCCGGTCGCCGACGGCTCCGAGGGCACGGAGCGGCCGTCGATCTGGCCTCACGTCGAGGAGCGGATCACCGACCTGGTCCAGGCCCACCGCTCCACGATCGTGTTCGCCAACTCCCGCCGCCTGGCGGAGCGCCTGTGCAACAGGCTCAACGAGATCGCCTACGAGCGCGCCACCGGCGAACCCATGGACGAGCACCACGCCCCGGCCGAGCTCATGGGCGGCTCCGGAGCGGCCCAGGGCGCCCCGCCCGTCATCGCGCGTGCCCACCACGGCTCGGTCTCCAAGGAGCAGCGCGCGCTCGTCGAGGAGGACCTCAAGGCGGGCCGGCTGCCCGCCGTGGTCGCCACCTCCAGCCTCGAGCTGGGCATCGACATGGGTGCGGTGGACCTCGTCGTGCAGGTGGAGTCCCCGCCCTCCGTCGCCTCCGGCCTGCAGCGCGTCGGCCGCGCGGGACACCAGGTGGGCGCGGTCTCCACCGGCGTGGTCTTCCCGAAGTACCGCGGCGACCTCGTCCAGGCCGCGGTGGTCACCGAGCGCATGCGCACCGGCTCCATCGAGTCCCTGAGGGTCCCCGCCAACCCCCTGGACGTCCTGGCCCAGCAGCTCGTGGCCATGACGGCGCTGGACACCTGGCAGGTCGACGACCTGCTTGCCACGGTCCGCCGCGCCGCCCCCTTCGCGTCCCTCCCCGAGTCGGCGTTCACAGCGGTCCTGGACATGCTCGCGGGCCGCTATCCGTCCGACGCCTTCGCCGAACTGCGCCCGCGCGTGGTGTGGGACCGCGTCGCCGGCACGGTCACCGGCCGGCCCGGAGCCCAACGCCTCGCCGTCACCTCCGGGGGCACGATCCCGGACCGCGGCCTCTTCGGTGTGTTCCTCGCGGGTGCCGACCCCAAGAAGGGCGGCGGCCGCGTCGGCGAGCTCGACGAGGAGATGGTCTACGAGTCGCGCGTGGGCGACGTCTTCACGCTCGGCACCAGCTCCTGGCGCATCGAGGACATCACCCGCGACCGCGTCCTGGTCTCCCCCGCGCCGGGCGTACCGGGACGGCTCCCCTTCTGGAAGGGCGACCAGCTGGGCCGCCCGCTCGAACTGGGCCGCGCGGTGGGCCAGTTCCTGCGCGAGGTCGGCTCGCTCCCCAAGGAGGACGCCCGGCTCCGCCTGCTCGCGGCGGGCCTGGACGCCTGGGCCGCGGACAACGTCCTGTCGTACCTGGACGAGCAGCGGGAGGCCTGCGGCCACATCCCCGACGACCGCACCATCGTCGTCGAGCGCTTCCGCGACGAGCTCGGCGACTGGCGCGTGGTCGTGCACTCCCCCTTCGGCGCCCAGGTGCACGCCCCGTGGGCCCTCGCCCTCGGCGCCAAGCTCTCCGAGCGGTACGGCATGGACGCCCAGGTCATGCACGCCGACGACGGCATCGTGCTGCGCCTGCCGGACGCCGACCTCATGGGCCTGGACCTGCTCGACCAGGAACCGGCGAAGCCGGGCGCTCACTTCACGGCGGTCGACGCCGACCAGGCACCCGTCGGCGCGGCGGACGTCGTCTTCGACAAGGGCGAGGTCGACCAGGTCGTGACCGACCAGGTCGGCGGCTCGGCCCTGTTCGCCTCCCGTTTCCGCGAGTGCGCCGCCCGCGCGCTGCTGCTGCCCCGGCGCAGCCCCGGCAAGCGCACGCCCCTGTGGCAGCAGCGCCAGCGCGCCGCCCAACTGCTCCAGGTGGCCAGCGAGTTCGGCTCGTTCCCGATCGTCCTGGAGGCGGTCCGCGAGTGCCTCCAGGACGTCTTCGACGTCCCCGGGCTCGTCGAGCTGATGGGCGACCTCGAGTCCCGCAAGGTGCGCCTGGTCGAGGTCACCACCCCCGAGCCGTCCCCCTTCGCCCGCTCCCTCCTGTTCGGGTACGTCGCCCAGTTCCTGTACGAGGGGGACTCCCCGCTCGCCGAGCGCCGTGCCGCCGCGCTCTCCCTGGACTCGCGGCTGCTGGCCGAGCTGCTGGGGCAGGCGGAGCTGCGCGAGCTGCTCGACGCCGAGGTGCTGACCGAGCTGGAGCGCGAGCTGCAGTGGCTCACCGAGGACCGCCGCGTCAAGGACGCCGAGGGCGTCGCGGACCTCCTGCGCCTGCTCGGGCCCCTCACCGGCGCCGAGCTGGCCGAGCGGGGCGCCGAGGCTCAGTGGGCCCAGGAGCTGGCCGGCGCCCGCCGCGCGATCAAGGTCCGCATCGGCGGCGCCGACCACTGGGCGGCGATCGAGGACGCGGGCCGCCTGCGTGACGCCCTCGGCACCGCTCTGCCGGTCGGCGTCCCGGAAGCCTTCACAGAGCCCGTCAAGGACCCGCTCGGCGACCTCCTCGCCCGGTACGCGCGCACCCACGGCCCCTTCACGTCGACCACCGCGGCCGCCCGCTTCGGCCTGGGCGTGGCGGTCACGGAGGGCGCGCTGCAGCGCCTCGCCGCGAACGGCCGTGTCGTGCAAGGGGAGTTCCACCCCGCCGGGATCGGCCAGGAGTGGTGCGACGCCGCCGTGCTGCGCCGACTGCGCCGCCGCTCCCTGGCCGCCCTGCGGCACGAGCTGGAGCCGGTGGCGCCGGCCGCCCTCGCCCAGTTCCTCCCGCAGTGGCAGCACATCGGCAAGGGGCACGGGCTGCGCGGCATCGACGGACTGGTGCGTGCCGTCGAGCAGTTGCAGGGCGCGTCCGTACCCGCGTCGGCCCTGGAGAAGCTGGTCCTGCCGTCCCGCGTGGCCAACTACACGCCCGCGATGCTCGACGAGCTCACCTCCGCCGGGGAACTCGTCTGGGCCGGCGCGGGCGCCCTCCCCGGCAAGGACGGCTGGGTCTCCCTGTACCTCGCGGACGCCGCACCGCTGCTCGCGCCTCCGCCGCACCCCCTGGAGCTGACGGCACTCCATCAGTCGGTCCTGGACGCCCTCTCCGGGGGCTACGGCCTGTTCTTCCGCCAGATCGCCGACCAGGTCCGCGCGACCACCCACCCCGACGCCACCGATCCCCAACTGGCCGACACCGTCTGGGACCTGGCCTGGTCCGGCCGCCTCACCAACGACACGCTGTCCCCCATGCGCTCCCTGCTCGGCTCGGGCCGCACCGCGGGCTCCACGGCCCACCGCGCCAAGCGCAACGTCCCGCGCGGGCGCTACGGCTCCCTCACCGCAGCCGCCCGCTCGGCCTCCCGCAGCGGCCCGCCCACCGTCGCCGGTCGCTGGTCCCTGCTCCCGGCACCCGAGGCCGACCCCACGGTGCGCGCCCACGCCCTCGCCCGCACCCTCCTCGACCGGCACGGCGTGGTCACCCGGGGCGCCGTCGCCGCGGAGGGCGTCGAGGGCGGCTTCTCGGCGACGTACCGCATCCTGTCCGTCTTCGAGGAGAGCGGTCAGGCCCGGCGCGGCTATGTGGTGGAGGGGCTCGGCGCGGCGCAGTTCGCGATGGACGGCGCGGTGGACCGCCTGCGCGCGGTGTCGAACGCCCGCGACCGCGGCGAGGCCCTGCCGCCGCAGCCCTCGCCCGACGGAGCCGACGCACCGTTCGGCAATGAGTTCGGCACCGACATCAGCACCGACTTCAACGCCCGATTCGGCGTCGAGTTCAACGACCCGTTCGGCACCGAGTTCGAGGCATCCCCCGCCGACGGCTTCGCCCCCGACACCCCCCGTACCGCCGCCCACGAATACACCTCGCCCCGCGATTTCGCCGCGGCAGGCCCGCGCGGCTCACGGCCCGGCTTCGGACACACGGCGTACGGCTCCGGCCGCCGCACCCCCGCCTCCGACTCCCGGGCCGTCGTCCTGGCCGCCGCCGACCCGGCGAACGCGTACGGCGCAGCCCTCCCGTGGCCGGAGCCCCCGACCGGAGCGGGTCACAAGCCCGGCCGGAAGGCGGGCTCCCTGGTGGTCCTCGTCGACGGCGAGCTGACGCTCTACATGGAGCGCGGCGGCAAGACCCTGCTGGCCTGGCCCGCCGACCCCGACGGCAAGGCGACCGACGACCCCCGCCTCCAGGCAGCCGCCCAGGCCCTGGCCGCCGCCGCGAAGGCGGGCTCGCTCGGCACGGTCACCGTGGAGCGGGTGAACGGCGCCTCGGCCCTGACGTCCCCCATCGGCACCCTCCTGGAAGGATCGGGCTTCATCGCCACCCCGCGCGGCCTGCGGCTTCGCGCATGAGTCGGCAGACTCCGCCCACCGATCACCGATCACCGCACGGGCGCACACCGTGCAACCCTTGACCCATGCCCGAAGGAGACACCGTCTGGCAGGCCGCGAGGCGGTTGCACGTCGCCCTCGCGGGCAAGGTGCTGACCCGCAGCGACCTCCGGGTGCCCAGGTTCGCCACGGCGGACCTCACGGGCCGTACCGTCCTGGACGTCACTCCGCGCGGCAAGCACCTGCTGACCCGTATCGAGGGCGGTCTGACGCTCCACTCACACCTGAAGATGGACGGCTCCTGGAAGGTGTTCGCGAACGGCCGGCGCTGGACCGGCGGCCCCTCCCACCAGATCCGCGCCATCCTGGGCAACACGGAACTCACAGCGGTCGGCTACCGCCTCCCCGTCCTCGAGCTCATAAGGACCCCCGACGAACAGCGGGTCGTCGGCCACCTCGGCCCTGACCTCCTCGGCCCAGACTGGGACCCGCAGCAGGCCCTCGCCAATCTTCTCGCCGACCCCGCCCGCCCCCTCGGCGAGGCCCTGCTCGACCAGCGCAATCTCGCCGGGATCGGCAACGTCTACAAGAGCGAGCTCTGCTTCCTGCTCGGCGTCACCCCGTGGCTCCCCGTCGGCGCGCTGCCCGCCGACCGCGCCGCGAAGCTGCCCGAGCTGGCCAGGAAGCTCCTCGAGGCGAACCGCGAACGCCCGGTCCGCACGACGACGGGCCGCCGCGGCCAGGACCTGTTCGTCTACGGCCGCGCACCCCGCCCCTGCCTGCGCTGCCGCACGTCGATCCGCGTCGCCGAGCAGGGCGACGGTTCCCGCGAACGCCCCACCTACTGGTGCCCCAACTGCCAGACAGGACCGGCCCCGAGCACGTCCCGAAGCTCCAGAACTCCACGCCGTACGACTAATTGACGGATCGTCAGAAACCCTCGTACGGTCCCTGCATGCCCGTCAAGGCGTACGACCTCACCGGACGCACCGCATTCGTCACCGGGGCCGCCGGCGGCATCGGCCGCGCATCGGCCGTGCTGCTCGCCGAGGCCGGCGCCACCGTCCACTGCGCCGATCGCGACGCGGAGGGCCTGCACGGGACGGCGACGCTCATCAAGGACAGCGGCGGGACCGCCCGTACCCACCAGCTCGACGTCACCGACCGGGCGCAGCTGAGAGGGGCCGTCGAGTCCTGCGGGCGCCTGGACGTGATGGCCGCGATCGCCGGGATCATGCACACCAGCCCGGTCCTGGAGACCCGGGACGAGGACCTCGACCGGGTGCTGAGCGTCAACTTCAAGGGGGTGCTGTACGCCTGCCAGGAGGCCGCACGCCTGATGCTCGAAGCGGGGACCGGCGGCAGCATCGTCACCATGGCCTCGGGCGCCGTGGACACCGGCCGCCCCGGACTGCTCTGCTACGGCGTGGCCAAGGCGGCCGTCGTCCAGCTGACGAAGACGCTGGCGAACGAGGTCGGCCGGCACGGGATCCGGGTCAACGCGGTCGCGCCGGGCTGGATCCGTACACCCATGACCGACCGCCACGAGGCCGAGGCCCAGGCGCAGACCGAGGCGATGATGGCCCGCATGGCGCCGCTGGGCCGGGTCGGCGAGCCGGCGGACGTGGCCCACACCGTGCTGTACCTGGCCTCCGACGCGTCGTCCTTCACCACGGGCCAGATCCTGCGCCCGAACGGCGGGGTGGCGATGCCGTGGTAGCCCGGGCCGCCCGCCAGGCGTCCCGCCAGCACTCCGGCCCCACAGCCCCGGCCGCCCGCGCTTTCGGCACGCAGTGCACCGGCAGCAGGCTCAGTCCCCATCCCCCGGCGGCCACCGCCCCCTCCAGCACTCCGGCGCCGGGCGCGAACGCCAGCCGCAGCACGGCCCACCACCACAACACCCCGAGCCCGAGAACCGCCCCCCGGCGCACTATCGGCCGTGCCATGGACGCCACCTCCAGCCCCGAAGCCAGACCGCCGTCACCCCCAGGGAGGGCGCACCGGCGGCATACGGGCGCAACGCACTGCGAGCCTCCACCATGACCGCCCCCGGCCGCACCGGCAAACGGACCGGCAGGGCCGTAGGAGAGCTCCCGGAAACGCGAAAACCCCGACCGCTCCTCTCCAGTTCCCCCTGGAGAGACCCCGGCCGGGGCCTTGCATATGCACGTCGGTTCACGCAGGCACGCGCGTGATCGTCACGCGGCGACCACGTCCACCGCCTCGGCGGGCGCCTTGATGGTCACCCGTTCCGGTGGCACACCGGTCACCGAAACGGAACCCAGCATCGGACGAACCGGCGTGGGGACAGACTCGGTGGCCGCAGCAGACTGGGCCAGCTCGGCGAGGGCGAGCTCGTCGCTCACTTCCCTCATGAGCTCGGACATCCGTACGTCCAGCGCGTCGCAGATGGCGGAGAGCAGCTCGGAGGAAGCCTCCTTCTGCCCCCGCTCCACCTCGGAGAGATAGCCGAGTGAAACTCGGGCGGACGAGGAGACTTCGCGCAGAGTACGGCCCTGGCGCTGGCGCTGCCGACGCAGCACGTCACCCAGCAGGCGACGGAGCAGAATCATCGGTGGCTCCCTCCTCGGACCGCGTAACCGCATCCTTCACGCCCCACCGTACCGCCTCGCGCTGCGGCCGTGCGGGGAGCGATGTCGTGTTCACTCAGGGCTGCAAACATCAAAACCCCCCGTTCTGTTCCGTATCCTGTGCCAGCTCATTCCCGGTCTGTTCGCCCGCAAGCTCCTTCAGAAGCAGTGCGAGTACGCTCCGTACACTCTCCATACGAATTTCCGCCCGGTCGCCGTTCAACCGCAGGGCCTCCACTTTTCCGCCACCGGCAGAATGAGAATGGCTTCCCAAGGGGCCGGCCACGGCCACGAACACCGTCCCGACGGGCTTGCCGTCCTGCGGTTCCGGGCCCGCCACACCGGTGGTCGCGAGGCCCCAGTCGGCGCCGAGCGCCTTGCGCACTCCCGCCGCCATCTGGGCCGCGACCTGCGGATCCACCGCCCCGCGCTGTGCGAGCAGAGCGGCGTCGACGCCCAGCAGCTCGTGCTTGAGCTCGGTGGCGTAGGCGGTCACCGAACCGCGGAACGCCTTGGAGGCCCCGGGCACCGTCGTGATGTCCGCCGCGACCAGCCCGCCGGTGAGCGACTCGGCGACCGCGAGGGTCTCGCCCCTCACTGTCAGTAGTCGCACCACGTCGGCAGCCGCAGGACTCACCCTTCCGTCTCCTCCAACGCGGCCTTGCGCTCCGCGATTCCCTGCCTGCGCAGCACAATGGCCTGTCTCACATAGTCGAACCCGGTCGCCACGGTCAGCACGACGGCGGCCGCCATCACCCACCACCTCAGGGTGGCCAGCCAGCCGGTCAGCGCCAGGACGTACATCCCGACGGCCACGCCCTGGACGAGCGTCTTGAGCTTGCCACCGCGGCTGGCCGGGATGACGCCGTACCGAATGACGAGGAAACGCAGCAGCGTGATGCCGAGTTCCCGGCCGAGGATGACGATCGTCACCCACCACGGCAGGTCGCCCAGGGCGGAGAGACAGATCAGCGCCGCCCCCATGATCGCCTTGTCGGCGATGGGGTCGGCGATCTTCCCGAAGTCGGTGACGAGGTTGTAGGTGCGCGCCAGATGGCCGTCGAACAGGTCGGTGATCATGGCGACGGCGAAGGCCGCCCAGGCGAGCGAGCGCCACGCCGGGTCGTACCCGCCGTCGGCCAGCATCAGCGCGACGAAGCCGGGCACCAGCAGCAGCCGGAGCATGGTGAGCAGGTTGGCGACGTTCCAGACGCTGGCCTGGTTCACGGCCGCGGCCGCCAGCTTCCCGCCCCTCGGGGACCTGTCGTTCTGCCGGTCGGAGGCGGCGGGGCCGGGCGGCGAGGGCTCCGCCTTGGAGGGGCCGTTCGCCGCCGATGCCGGTACTCCGGTCATCTGCCCGCCTCCTCACTACATCCGAACGGACCCGTCAGCGGCTCGGCCACCAGGTCGACGCCCTCCGTACCGACCACCTTGGCCTCGACGATACGGCCGGGCTCGAGACCCGCGCCGCTCGTGAGCAGCACCTGCCCGTCCGTCTCCGGCGCCTGGTGCGCCCCGCGCCCGTGTACGCCGTCCTCGTCCACGGACTCCACGAGCACGTGCACCGTCTCGCCCAGGCGTTCCTCGGAGCGCTGCGAGACGAGTTCCTCGGCCAGCCGGGAAACCTGTGCCAGCCGCTCCGCCACGACGTCCTCGTCCAGCTTGTTCTCGTACGTCGCCGCCTCCGTGCCCTCCTCGTCGGAGTAGCCGAAGACGCCGATGGCGTCCAGCCGCGCGCCGTTCAGGAACCGCTCCAGCTCGGCCAGGTCGGCCTCGCTCTCGCCCGGGAAGCCGACGATGAAGTTCGAGCGGACGCCCGCCTGGGGCGCCTTGCCGCGGATGGTGTCGAGCAGTTCCAGGAAGCGGTCCGTGTCGCCGAAGCGGCGCATGGCGCGCAGCACTCCGGGCGCGGAGTGCTGGAAGGAGAGGTCGAAGTAGGGGGCGACCTTCGGCGTGGAGGTCAGCACGTCGATCAGGCCCGGTCGCATCTCGGCCGGCTGGAGGTAGCTGACGCGCACGCGCTCGATGCCGTCCACCTCCGCCAGGTCCGGCAGCAGCGACTCCAGCAGGCGGATGTCGCCCAGGTCCTTGCCGTAGGAGGTGTTGTTCTCGGAGACCAGCATGATCTCCTTCACGCCCTGCTCGGCCAGCCAGCGCGTCTCGTTCAGCACGTCGCTCGGGCGGCGGGAGATGAAGGAGCCGCGGAAGGACGGGATGGCGCAGAAGGAGCAGCGCCGGTCGCAGCCGGAGGCGAGCTTCACCGAGGCGACCGGGGAGCCGTCCAGCCGGCGGCGCAGGGGCGCGCGCGGGCCGGAGGCGGGCGCCAGCCCCTCCGGCAGGTCCACGGGGCCGTGCCCGGGCAGCGCGACCTCGGCCGCGGACTCCTGGCGCTCGGCGGGGCTGATCGGCAGCAGCTTGCGCCGGTCGCGCGGGGTGTGTGAGGCGTGGATGCCGCCGCCGAGGATGGTCCGCAGGCGGTCGGAGATGTCCGTGTAGTCGTCGAAGCCGAGCACGCCGTCGGCTTCGGGCAGGGCCTCGGCGAGCTCCTTGCCGTACCGCTCGGCCATGCAGCCCACCGCCACGACGGCCTGGGTTCTGCCCTGTCCCTTGAGGTCGTTGGCCTCCAGGAGGGCGTCGACGGAGTCCTTCTTGGCGGCTTCCACGAAGCCACAGGTGTTGACGACCGCGACGTCCGCGTCCGCGGCGTCCTCCACGAGGTCCCAGCCGTCCGCCTCCAAGCGGCCTGCGAGCTCCTCCGAGTCCACCTCGTTACGGGCGCAGCCAAGGGTGACGAGTGCGACGGTACGGCGTTCAGGCATGCGCTCAAGACTACTTTGTCTCTCCGACAGCCCACGTCGACGGGGCTGGCGATCTTCGCCGGCCCCGCGGCACCGCATCAGCTAGCCGACCTGTGGGTCGCCCTTCGTGTACGTCAGACGCTCCACCGCACCGGGCTGGAAGCTGTTGTCGATCTTCTTGCCGTTGACGAAGAGCTGGATCGCGCCCGCGTCGCCGAGGACGAGGTTGATCTTCTGGCTGTCCTGGAAGGTCTTGGAGTCGCCCTGCTTGAGGAGCCCGTCGAACAGGAGCCGGCCGTTGTGGTCCTTGGCCGAGATCCAGCTGCGGCCGTCGGCGGCGCTCACCTGGACGGTCACCTTGTCCAGGGGCGCGGCCGCGATGGCGCTGTCCGAGGGATTCGTCTTCGGGTTGTCGGACTTGCTCTTCTTCGGCGTGGGCGAGGCGGACTTGCTGGTCGAGGGCGTCGATCCCTCGGCGACCTGCGCCTTGCCACCGCCGTTGTCGCCGCCCTTGAACGCGGTGAACCCGACGAAGCCGACCACGGCGACGATGGCGGCGACCATGGCCGCGGTCCAGTTGGGCCCGCGCCGCTCGGGGCGGATGCGTTCCGCCTCGAAGAGGGGGGCCGCCGGGGTCGGCGCCGGACGGCCGCCGTGCTCGGCGTCGTACTGCGCGAGCAGCAGGGCCGGATCGAGATGGACGGCCTTGGCCAGGGTCCGGATGTGACCCCGGGCGTAGACGTCTCCGCCGCAGGGTGCGAAGTCGTCCGCCTCGATGGCGTGCACGATCGAGATCCGGACCCGGGTGGCGTTGGTGACGTCGTCGACGGTCAGCCCGGCCGCGATACGGGCCTGCCGGAGAGCATGACCGATGGAGAGGCGGGCTTCCTCGCGCTCGTCTTCGAACGGACGCTCGTCTTCAGGAGAGTTGCCGATGGACACGGGGGCGCCTTTCGAGCGTTAGCCACCTGTGCTGGAGGTTCAGTCTAGGGGGGGTACAAATGGGTGGGGCAACCGGGCGGAGGAGCTTGTTAGCCCATCGGTATGGCCGGACACGCCGATGGCGGTGTACACACTTGCCGCTTCCCTCAACTTGACGTACGCCGAAGGGAAACGGTTGCTCAATGATCCCTTACGGGTGAGTCACGATCCGACATCGCTCGCCCCTTCGATCGCGCCTTTCTCTCAAGCCTCCCCGCGGATCACCGCGAGCACGCCGTCCAGCTCGTCAGGCTTCACAAGAACGTCACGAGCCTTCGAACCCTCGCTGGGCCCCACGATGTTCCTCGACTCCATGAGGTCCATGAGCCGCCCGGCCTTGGCGAAGCCGACGCGCAGCTTGCGCTGGAGCATGGACGTCGAGCCGAACTGCGTGGAGACCACCAGTTCGGCCGCCTGGCACAGCAGGTCGAGGTCGTCGCCGATCTCCTCGTCGATCTCCTTCTTCTGCTTGGTGCCCACCGTGACGTCGTCCCGGAAGACCGGCGCCATCTGGTCCTTGCAGTGCTGGACGACGGCCGCGACCTCCTCCTCGGTCACGAAGGCGCCCTGCATACGCGTCGGCTTGTTCGCACCCATCGGCAGGAACAGCCCGTCGCCCTTGCCGATCAGCTTCTCGGCGCCGGGCTGGTCGAGGATGACGCGGCTGTCGGCGAGCGAGGAGGTGGCGAAGGCGAGCCGCGAGGGCACGTTCGCCTTGATCAGACCGGTCACGACGTCGACCGACGGCCGCTGCGTGGCCAGCACCAGGTGGATGCCGGCCGCACGCGCGAGCTGTGTGATGCGCACGATCGCGTCCTCGACGTCGCGCGGGGCGACCATCATCAGGTCGGCGAGCTCGTCGACGATCACCAGCAGATACGGGTACGGCTGGAGCTCGCGCTCACTGCCCTCCGGCGGCTTCACCTTGCCGTTGCGCACGGCCTCGTTGAAGTCGTCGATGTGCCGGAAGCCGTACGCGGCCAGGTCGTCGTACCGGAGGTCCATCTCCCGTACGACCCACTGGAGCGCCTCGGCGGCCCGCTTCGGGTTGGTGATGATCGGCGTGATCAGGTGCGGAATGCCTTCGTAGGCGGTCAGTTCGACCCGCTTGGGGTCGACGAGGACCATACGGACGTCCTCGGGAGTGGCGCGGACCATGATGGAGGTGATCAGGCAGTTGATGCACGACGACTTGCCGGAACCAGTGGCTCCGGCCACCAGCACGTGCGGCATCTTCGCCAGGTTGGCCATCACGTAGCCGCCCTCGACGTCCTTGCCGAGCGCGACCAGCATCGGGTGGTCGTCCTCGGCGGCCGCCGCGAGGCGCAGCACGTCGCCGAGGTTGACCATCTCCCGGTCGGTGTTGGGGATTTCGATGCCGACCGCGGACTTGCCCGGGATCGGGCTGATGATCCGCACGTCCGGGCTGGCGACGGCGTAGGCGATGTTCTTCGTCAGCGCGGTGATCCGCTCGACCTTCACGGCGGGGCCGAGTTCGACCTCGTAGCGCGTGACCGTCGGCCCGCGGGTGAAACCGGTGACGGAGGCGTCGACCTTGAACTCGGTGAAGACGTTGGTGAGCGAGGCGACCACCGCGTCGTTGGCGGCGCTGCGCGACTTGCCGGGGCCGCCGCGCTCGAGGAGGTCGAGCGAGGGCAGAGAGTAGGTGATGTCCCCGGACAGCTGGAGCTGCTCGGCGCGCGGCGGCAGGTCGCCGGGCTCCGAGGGCGCGGGTTTGGTGAGGTCCGCGACCTCGACCTTCAGCCTCTCCTGCTTGGGACGGGCCGCCGGCACGGCCTTGGGAGCCGGAACCGGAGCCGGTGTCGGCGTGCTCTCCTCGCGGTCCCCGACGCTCACGCCCTGGGTGAGGTCGGCGACGATCGGCGAGGGGGGCATCCCGTGCATGACCGCGCCGTCGAGCGCGGCGGCGGCCGCCGCGGCGACGTCCACGGCGTCCATGGGGCGCGCCATGTCGGGCTGCGGCACCGCGGAGCGCCTGGGCCGGCCACGGCGCTTGGAGAGGGCGTCCTGCTCCGCCGTGTCGGGGTCGTAGGACTTCGGGGCCGGACCGCGCCTGCGCGGGCGCGCGGGCAGCCCGTCGCGCCACTGGTCGTCGTAGCGCTCGTCGTCCTCGGCGAAGTCGTCGTCCTCAGGGTCGTGCAGGACGCCGAGCTTCACGCCGAGCAGCCGCAGCCGCTGCGGGATGGCGTTGACGGGAGTGGCCGTGACGACGAGCAGACCGAAGATCGTCAGCAGCACCAGCAGCGGTACGGCGAGCACCTCGCCCATCGTGTACGTCAGCGGGGTCGCCGCGCCCCAGCCGATGAGGCCGCCGGCGTCCCTTATGGCCTGCATGCCGTCGCTGCGGGCGGGCGCGCCGCAGGCGATGTGGACCTGACCGAGCACGCCGATGACGAGCGCGGACAGGCCGATCACGATGCGGCCGTTGGCCTCGGGCTGTTCGGGATGCCGGATGAAGCGCACGGCGATGACCGCGAGCAGTATCGGCACGAGCAGATCGAGACGGCCGAAGGAACCCGTCACCAGGATCTCGACGAGATCGCCGACCGGGCCGCGCAGATCGGCCCAGGTGCCCGCGGCGACGATCAGCGCGATGCCGAACAGCAGCAGCGCGACGCCATCCTTGCGGTGCGCCGGGTCGAGGTTCTTGGCGCCGTTCCCTATGCCGCGGAACACGGCGCCGACGGCGTGCGCGAGGCCCAGCCAGAGGGCGCGCACCAGCCTGTAGACGCCGCCGGTCGGACTCGGTGCCGGCCTCGGGGGCGGCGCCGCCTTCCTCGCGGCGGGTTTCCTGGCGGTCGCCTTCTTCGCCGGAGCCTTCTTCGCGGCGGCCTTCTTCGCCGGAGCCGCCGCCTTCTTCGCGGGCTGCTTCTTGGCAGCGGAGGGACGTGAGGCCATAGGTGTGAGGTTACCGGTGGAGACGCCAACCGACACGTGTGCCCACTGCTTCACCCGTTCGTGTCGCCCTGAAGCGGGCGCGGAACTGACGCGTCCTCATACGCAACTGGTCCGCGCCGGAACGTCAGTTCTGCGAGGACACCGACGAGGCGCTGCCGGCACCCGGTTCCAGGGCGTCCAGTGCCCGCCGCAAACCCGTGAGTTTGCGTTCGAGATGGGCTGCGGTGGCCACCGCCGCCGCATCCGCCGACTCGTCGTCGAGCTGCTTGGACAGGGCCTCGGCCTGCTCCTCGACCGCCGCGAGCCGCGCCGACAGCTCGGCGAGCAGACCGGCCGGCTCCTTGGCCTCACCGACCGCGGCCTTGCCGCCGCCCTCCAACTGGAGCCGAAGCAGCGCCGCCTGCTCCCGCAGCTGGCAGTTCTTCATGTACAGCTCGACGAAGACGGAGACCTTGGCGCGCAGCACCCAGGGGTCGAACGGCTTCGAGATGTAGTCCACCGCGCCGGCCGCGTACCCCCGGAAGGTGTGGTGGGGGCCGTGGTTGATCGCGGTGAGGAAGATGATCGGGATGTCCCGGGTCCGTTCTCGCCGCTTGATGTGCGCGGCTGTTTCGAAGCCGTCCATGCCCGGCATCTGGACGTCCAGCAAAATGACCGCGAAGTCGTCCGTGAGCAGTGCTTTGAGCGCTTCCTCCCCGGACGATGCCCGCACCAGCGTCTGATCGAGCGCAGAGAGGATGGCCTCCAGCGCCAGCAGATTCTCCGGCCGGTCATCGACCAGGAGGATCTTGGCCTTCTGCACCATGGCCCGCCCTCCTCGCCCCGGCTGTGCACCGGGCGCCGCCCCTGGGGACGACTCCCTTTCGCCGCCCGTCCTTGTGCCGGTCATCGTAGCCGCACCCCGCTCGTCGCCACACCCTGTCACCGCGATGTCACTGTGCACGTAGCAGAAACGTAGCGGGAGATCAGAAGGTTCCCCGAATCCCGTACTTCTACACGGCGTCGGCCACACTGAGTCAGCAACTCCGAGTGAACATCGATGGTTCCCGTCACTCCTCTCGCATCCACTGTTCCATCACCGACAGCAGGTGATCGGGATCGACCGGTTTGGTCACGTAGTCGGAAGCGCCCGACTCGATCGCCTTCTCCCGGTCGCCCTTCATCGCCTTCGCCGTCAGCGCGATGATCGGCAGGCCCGCGAACTGCGGCATCCTGCGGATCGCCGTCGTCGTCGCGTACCCGTCCATCTCGGGCATCATGATGTCCATCAGGACGACCGCGACATCGTCGTGCTGTTCCAGGACCTCGATGCCCTCACGGCCGTTCTCGGCGTACAGCACCGAGAGTCCGTGCTGCTCCAGGACGCTGGTCAACGCGAACACATTACGGATGTCGTCGTCGACGATGAGCACCTTCTGGCCGCCGAACCGGACGCCGCGGTGCGGCTGCGGCGTGGTGGTCATCTGCTCGGCCGACCACTGCTCCGGGGAAGCGGTGATCCGCTCCGCGTCGAGGCCGCTCCTGCGGCGGCGCCGGAAGAGCGCGGCGGCGCCGTTCTGCGTCTCGCGGTACGACTTCACCTCGGCCGGCGTCTCGATCTCCGCCTGCGCGAGCTGGGCCAGGTCCGAGGCGGACACCAGATCGCCCGCCTCCAGGGCCGGCAGTGCCTGCTGGTAGCCCTGCGGCGGCAGTTCGCTCGGATGCAGTGGCAAATACAGCGTGAACGTCGAACCGCGTCCCGGTTCGCTCTGTGCGTGGATCTCGCCGCCGAGCAGCTGGGCGATCTCCCGCGAGATCGACAGCCCCAGGCCGGTGCCGCCGTACTTGCGGCTCGTCGTGCCGTCCGCCTGCTTGAACGCCTCGAAGATCACCCGCATCTTGCTGGCGGCGATGCCGATACCGGTGTCGGTCACCGAGAACGCGATCAGGCCCGCGTCCGGATCGCTCAGCGAGCCGGTCTCGAGCAGCTGCTCCTTGATCCTCACCGGGACGTCCCGGCCGGCCGGCCGGATCACCAGCTCGACCGAGCCGGAGTCGGTGAACTTCACCGCGTTCGACAGCAGGTTCCGCAGCACCTGGAGCAGCCGCTGCTCGTCGGTGTGCAGCGTGGCGGGCAGCTCGGGAGAGACCCGTACGGACAGGTCCAGGCCCTTCTCGGCGGTCAGCGGCCGGAAGGTGGCCTCCACGTAGTCGACGAGCTGGACGAGCGCGATACGCGTCGGGGAGACGTCCATCTTGCCCGCCTCGACCTTCGACAGGTCGAGGATGTCGTTGATCAGCTGGAGCAGGTCGGACCCGGCGCCGTGGATGGTCTCGGCGAACTCGACCTGCTTCGGCGTGAGGTTCGCGTCCGCGTTGTCGGCGAGCAACTTGGCCAGAATCAGCAGGGAGTTGAGCGGCGTACGCAGCTCGTGCGACATGTTGGCGAGGAACTCGCTCTTGTAGCGCATGGAGACCGCGAGCTGCTCGGCGCGCTCCTCCAGGACCTGCCGAGCCTCCTCGATCTCGGTGTTCTTCACCTCGATGTCACGGTTCTGCTGGGCCAGCAGCTCGGCCTTCTCCTCCAGTTCGGCGTTGGACGCCTGGAGGGCTTTCTGCCGGTTCTCCAACTCGGCGGAACGCTCCCGCAGTTGCTCGGTCAGTTCCTGCGACTGCTTCAGCAGCTGCTCGGTCTTGGTGTTGACCGAAATGGTGTTGACGCTGGTCGCGATCATCTCCGCGATCTGGTTCAGGAAGTCCTTCTGGATCTGCGTGAACGGCGTGAACGAGGCCAGCTCGATGATGCCGAGCACCTTGCCCTCGAACAGCACCGGAAGGACGATCACCTGCGCGGGCGGCGCCTCGCCGAGGCCGGAGGAGATCTTCAGATAGCCGCTGGGCGCGTTCTCCACCAGGATGGTGCGCTTCTCCTCGGCGGCCGTCCCGATCAGCGCCTCGCCCGGCCGGAACGACGTCGGCATGGAGCCCATCGAGTAGCCGTACGACCCCAGCATGCGCAGTTCGTACGCGTCCTCGCTCTCGGCGCTGAGGTCCTTGCCGTCGACCAGCGGCATCGCCACGAAGAACGCGCCGTGCTGCGCGGAGACCACCGGCGTCAGCTCGCTCATGATCAGCGAGGCCACGTCCTGCAGGTCGCGCCGGCCCTGCATCAGCGCGGAGATGCGGGCGAGGTTGCCCTTGAGCCAGTCCTGCTCCTTGTTGGCGATCGTGGTGTCGCGCAGGTTGGCGATCATCTTGTTGATGTAGTCCTGCAGTTCCTGGATCTCGCCGGACGCGTCGACGTCGATCTTCAGGTTCAGGTCGCCGCGGGTCACCGCGGTCGCCACGCGCGCGATGGCGCGCACCTGCCGGGTGAGGTTCCCGGCCATCTCGTTCACGGACTCGGTGAGGTCGCGCCAGGTGCCGTCGACGTCACGCACGCGTGCCTGACCGCCGAGCGCACCCTCCGTACCCACCTCGCGGGCGACCCGGGTGACCTCCTCGGCGAAGCTGGACAGCTGGTCGACCATCGTGTTGATCGTCGTCTTGAGCTCGAGGATCTCGCCGCGGGCGTCGATGTCGATCTTCTTGGTCAGGTCACCCTTGGCGATGGCCGTGGTGACCATGGCGATGTTGCGCACCTGGCCGGTCAGGTTGGACGCCATCTGGTTCACGGACTCGGTGAGGTCCTTCCACGTGCCGGACACACCCGGTACGTGCGCCTGGCCGCCGAGGATGCCGTCCGTGCCCACCTCACGGGCCACCTTGGTGACCTGGTCGGCGAACGAACTCAGCGTCTTCACCATGGTGTTGAAGGTGTCGGCGAGCTGCGCGACCTCGCCGCGCGCCTCGATCGTCACCGTCCGCGTCAGATCGCCGTTGGCGACCGCCGCCGCGACCTGGGAGATGTTGCGCACCTGCACGGTCAGGTTCTTGGCCATGAGGTTGACGTTGTCGCTGAGGTCCTTCCAGATGCCGACGACGCCCGGCACGTGCGCCTGGCCGCCGAGGATGCCCTCGGTGCCCACCTCACGGGCCACCCGGGTCACCTGCTCGGCGAAGCTGGACAGCTGGTCGACCATCGTGTTGACCGTCGTGACGAGTTCAAGGATCTCGCCCTTGGCGTCAACAGTGATCTTCTTCGACAGGTCGCCCTTGGCGACCGCCGTGGTGACCTCGGCGATGTTGCGCACCTGGATGGTCAGGTTGTTCGCCATGAAGTTCACGGACTGCGTGAGGTCCTTCCAGGTGCCGGAGACACCCTGGACCTCGGCCTGACCGCCGAGCTGGCCCTCCGTGCCCACCTCGCGGGCGACCCGGGTGACCTCCTCCGCGAACGACGACAGCTGGTCGACCATCGTGTTCAGGGTGTTCTTCAGCTCCAGGATCTCCCCGCGCGCGTCCACGGTGATCTTCTGCGACAGGTCACCTCGGGCCACCGCGGTGGCGACCTGGGCGATGTTGCGCACCTGGGCCGTGAGGTTCCCGGCCATGCCGTTCACGGAATCCGTCAGGTCCCGCCACACGCCGGCGACGCCGGGCACCTGCGCCTGACCGCCGAGGCGGCCCTCCGTGCCCACCTCGCGCGCCACCCGGGTCACCTGGTCGGCGAACCCGGAGAGCTGGTCGACCATCGTGTTGATGGTGTTCTTCAGCTCCAGGATCTCCCCGCGCGCGTCCACGTCGATCTTCTGCGACAGGTCACCTTGCGCCACCGCGGTCGTGACCTGGGCGATGTTGCGCACCTGGGCCGTCAGGTTCCCGGCCATGCCGTTGACGGAGTCGGTGAGCTCCTTCCACGTACCGGCGACGCCCGGTACGACCGCCTGACCGCCGAGGCGGCCCTCCGTGCCCACGTCCCGGGCCATCCGCGTCACCTGGTCGGCGAAGGACGACAGCTGGTCCACCATCGTGTTCACGGTGTTCTTCAGCTGGAGCATCTCGCCGGAGACGTCCACGGTGACCTTCTGCGACAGATCACCGTTGGCCACGGCCGTCGTCACCTGGGCGATGTTGCGGACCTGCCCGGTGAGGTTGCGGAATGCAGTGTTGACGGAGTCGGTCAAGTCCTTCCAGGTACCGGCAGCACCCGGCACCTGCGCCTGTCCGCCCAGCTCACCCTCGACACCGACCTCGCGCGCCACGCGCGTGACCTCGGAACCGAAGGACGACAGCTGGTCCACCATCCCGTTGACGGTGTTCTTCAGCTCGAGCATCTCGCCGGCCACGTCGACGGTGACCTTCTGGGAGAGATCACCGTTGGCCACGGCGGTCGTCACCGCGGCGATGTCCCGCACCTGGATCGTGAGGTTCCGGAAGACCGTGTTGACGGAGTCCGTCAGGTCCTTCCAGGTGCCCGCGGCGCCCGGCACGTTCGCCTGACCGCCCAGCTGCCCCGCGGCACCGACCTCGTTGGCCACGCGCGTGACCTCGTCCGCGAAGATCCGCAGCGTCTCGGTCATCTGGTTGATCGTGTCCGCGAGCTGCGCGACCTCGCCACGTGCCGACACGGTGACCTTCTGCGACAGATCGCCGTTCGCGACCGCGGTGGTCACCTGGGAGATCCCGCGCACCTGGGCCGTGAGGTTGCCGGCCATGAGGTTCACCGAATCGGTGAGGTCCTTCCACACACCGGCCACACCCGGCACCTGCGCCTGGCCACCGAGCTCGCCCTCGGTGCCCACCTCGCGCGCGACCCGCGTCACCTCGGAGGAGAACGACGACAGCTGGTCGACCATCGTGTTGACGGTGTTCTTCAGCTCCAGCATCTCGCCGGCGACATGAACGGTGACCTTCCGCGACAGGTCGCCCTTGGCCACCGCGGTCGTCACCAGGGCGATGTCCCGCACCTGGGCCGTCAGGCGGTACGCCATGGTGTTGACGGAGTCCGTGAGGTCCTTCCACGAACCCGACATGCCACGCACGCGTGCCTGGCCGCCCAGCTTGCCCTCGGTGCCCACCTCGCTGGCCACGCGCGTGACCTCGTCGGTGAACGTCGACAGCTGGTCGACGAGATTGTTGACCGTACGGCCGACCTTGAGGAACTCCCCGCGCAGCGGATGCCCGGTCCCATCCGGCGCCTGCGTCCGCAGCTCCATACGCGGCGACAGGTCACCGTCGGCCACCGCGGTGAGCACCCGTCCGACCTCGGAGACGGGCCGTACGAGGTCGTCCACGAGGGCGTTGGACGCCTCGATGGCGGCGGCCCAGGAACCCTCGTAGGCGCCCGTCTCCAGCCGCTCCGTGAGCTTGCCCTCGCGGCCCACCATGCGCCGCACCCGCGACAGCTCACCGGTCAGATGCAGATTGCGGTCGGCGACCTCGTTGAAAACCGCAGCAATCTCCGACATCACGCCGTCCCCGGACACCGTGAGCCGCTTTCGGAAGTTCCCGTCGCGCATCGCCACAAGAGCCGCCATCAGCCGGTTCAGGGACGCCGAGTCCACCGAAGTGGTGCCGCCGCGCGGTTTGCGTTGATTGCTCAGGGACTGTCCGCCTTTCGCGCGCGTTTTAGTGCCCCGCGTCGCTGCGCCAGACTCCACTGTGTCCCTCCCGCAGGGGTCGACCGTTACTGCTGTGCTCCGGTACTTCCGTTCGACGTACCAGTTACTGCTGCGTATTCCTGCCGGATATACCAGGCCACACCCCGGGCTGCTGCCCACTGCGCGCGGAAGTCACTCGGCCTGCCCGGACCTTCACAAGAAGCTTGCCCAGTGTTTCACCCTGCTTGAACCCGGCCATAACAGTTCGGCAGCTTCGCACATCGTCCGCACACCCTCTGGGCGGAAACACTGCAGACCGGCATCCGCATGGACGGCGAAGGTAAGTAACCTTGCATGCGGCTGTCCAGCCACGCCGGTCCGTCCGGCCTGGGCGGTGGCACGAGCACGAGCGGGCATCGGAGGGCGGCCGCACAACATGACCACCGGACTGATCCCGGGGGAACAGCCCCCGGACCCCCGGCCGACGGGCGGTCTGCCGCATCAGCGGCACGAGCCGGTCGGCCAGGCAGCCCTGCCCGTCGACAACCGGACGAGGAGTTCTGTGATCACCGCGCGTGCGGCCGCCAGCTTCGAGCCCGTCGGGCGATCGGTCGCGACCGCCCGATCGTTCGTCCGCGACACTCTCCAGGGCTGGGGCTTCGCCGACATCGTCGACGACGCTGTGGTCCTGACCAGCGAACTCGTGACGAACGCCGTCGTGCACGCGGGCACCTCCGCCGACGTTCTGTGTCTGCGCAGCGACGAAGGTGTACGGATCGAGGTCGCCGACCACTACCCGGAGCGCGAGATCCCCCTCCAGGGCTCCCCCGTCACCATGGGCAGCCCGGACCGCGAGGGAGGCCGCGGCCTCCAGCTCTGCGCGGCGCTGGCCGGCCGCTGGGGCGTCGAGTACACGCCCACGCACAAGCAGGTCTGGTTCCAGCTGGACCTCCCCGAGCGCGCGGTCGGCACCCGCGCCGCGGGCCCGTCCCTGCCCTCCGCCCTCCTCCCGGTCGCCGACGGCCGGGTCCGCGTCGCGGTCGTCCAGATCGACCGCACCGGCTCCATCACGGCCTGGAACGAGGACGCGGAGGAGCTCTTCGGCTACCCGGCCGAACAGGTCACCGGCAAGCCCCTCACCGACCTCGCCGCCTGGCCGCACACCCCGGGCACCAGCACGGGCATCGCTGAGGCGCTCCAACTCTCGCGCTGGGAGGGCAGTTACGGCATAAGAGATGCCGGCGGCCGCGTCCTCCCGGTGTACGCCTCACACCTCCGTGTCCGTGACACGGGCGGCGAACCGTCCACGGTCTGCCTCCTCGTCCGGGACCACGAACGGGCCGTTCTCCAGACCCCGTTGCGCATGCCGCCGTCGGACAACGTCGCCGGCGGCGAGGGCCAGAGCAACGACCCCTTCGAGGTCTTCATCGGCTCCCCCGCCCCCGACGACCTCGACGGCCTCCTGCAACGCACGGTCGAGCGCGCCCGCGACATGCTCGACGCCGACTCCGCCTTCCTGCTCCTCGCGACCGACGACGAAACGGAGTTGGAGGTCCGCGCCTCCACGGGCCTGCCCTCCGCCCGCCAGCGCTTCGCGCGCGTGCCCGTCGAGGCGGGCCCCGGCCGCTACGGCTCGGCCCGCATGCCGGCCGTCCACGACGACCTCTCGGCCGTCCCCGGAGCGGTCCCGCTCCTCAGCGGCACCGGCATGCGCTCGGTCGTCACGGTCCCCCTGAAGGTCGAGGGACGACTCACCGGCTCCCTGGGCGTGGCCGCCGAGAGCGCGGGCAGATACTCCAACGAGGAGGCCCTGCGCCTCCAATTCGCCGCCGACCGCATCGCGTTGGCCGTCGAGTCGGCCCGCCTCGGCGAGCTGGAACGCCTTCGCCGAGGCTCCCTGAGCTTCCTCGTCGAGGCCTCCGACCTCCTCGCCGGCACCCTGGACCGCGACCAGACCCTCGCGCTGATGGCGCAGATGACGGTCCCCACCCTCGCCACCTGGTGCGCCGTCTACACGATCGCCGACCAAGCCTCCGAGCCGTACCTGTCGTACGTCCTGCACGAGGACGAGGAACTCATCGACGGCATCAAGTCGTTGCTCTCCAAGGTCCCGGCACCCGACCCGGTGCCGACCCCCGGCGCCCGCGTCTGGACGGCCCCCGGCGAGGTCGCCCACCGGGCGGCCCTGCGCAGCTCCATGCGCAGCCTGGGCCTCAGCGGCGGCCCGACCCACCAGATCGCCTCAGGCATCGGCCCCACGCTCGCCACGGCCTCCGCCGTGGGCGGCGAGACCGTCGTCCTCCCGCTGGTGGCGCGCAACCGCGTCATCGGCATGCTGACCCTCGGCAAGCCCACCGACGAGCACTTCCGTCAGGAAATCCTGGAACTGGCCGAGGACTTGAGCCGCCGAGCGGCCCTGGCGCTGGACAACGCCCGCCTGTACTCGGAGCGCACCGCCATCAGCCAGTCCCTCCAGCGCAGCCTCCTGCCGCCCGAGCTCCCCGAGATCGGCGGCGTCGAGGTCGAGGTCATCTACCGCGCGGCCGGCGAGGGCAACGAGGTCGGCGGCGACTTCTACGACCTCTTCCCGATCAGCGACGGCGCCTACGGCTTCGCCATCGGCGACGTCTGCGGCACGGGCCCCAACGCGGCCGCCGTCACGGGCCTCGCCCGGCACGCCCTGCGCCTGCTGGCCCGCGAGGGCCTCAGCGGCCCGGCGGTCCTGGAGCGACTGAACTCGGCCATTCTCGACGAGGGCGCCCGCAGCCGCTTCCTGACGCTCCTCTACGGCGAGTTGAGGCCGCAGGAGGACGGCAGCGCACAGCTCAAGGTGGTCTGCGCCGGCCACCCGCTCCCGCTGCGCCTGCGCCAGGACGGCACGGTCGAACCGGCCGCCGAACCCCAGCCGCTGCTCGGCGTCATGGACGACCTCGAGCTCTACGAGCAGACGGTCACCCTCGACCCGGGCGACGTCCTCCTCTGCGTCACGGACGGCGTCACGGAGCGCCGCGAGGGCACCCGCATGCTGGGCGACGACGGCCTCGCAGACGTGCTCACAACCTGCACGGGCCTGACGGCCGGCGCGGTCGCGGCCCGGATCATGCGCGCGGTCGAGCGCTTCGCCTCCGACGCACCGTCCGACGACATGGCCATCCTGGCGATGCGGGTACCGGGCCTGCACAAGGACTGAACGGTCCCCGAACACGGAAAAGGCCCCGCCCAATTGGGCGGGGCCTTTCGACTGGAGCCCCCAAACGGAATCGAACCGTTGACCTTCTCCTTACCATGGAGACGCTCTACCGACTGAGCTATAGGGGCCTGTCACCTTTTCGGGGTTCCCCCCGCGGCAACGGAATAGATCATACCCCGTAGGGACGGGTGCTCCCAACCGCCTGATCCCGTCCCGCACACCTGCTCAGAAGGCAGGCTGAAGCAGTCCGCCCAGCGCGTTGCACGCACCGACGATCCGCTGCATGTCCCGCTTCGTCAACCCGGCGTCCACCGGCAGCGCGAGCGTCTCGTCGGCGGCCCGCTCGGTCTCCGGCAAGGCCACACAGCGGCGGAATTCCGGCAGCCGGTGCACAGGCGTCTTCACCGGCACCCGAGCCTCAACTCCCCTGGCCCGCACGGCCCGGGCGAACGCGTCCCGGTCCGGCCGCCCATTGCCCGGCACCCGCACGATGTACTGCTGGTACGTATGCCCGTCACCACCGTCGGGCGTGCGCACACCCCTCAACTTGGCGTCGAGATAAGCCGCCCGCTCCCTGCGCTGAGCCACTTCGTCGTACGGCACCTCGGACTCCCCCTGTTCCAGCACCAGGAGCCCGCGCCGCTGCCCCACTCCGTGCAGCCGAGCGATATCGGCCGGCCGGCCGAAGCGGTGGACGACAACGACCGCCGCCGTCCGCGAAGTTACAGCCGCCTCGACGGCGGACGGATCGATGCAGTACGTCACCGGATCTATGTCGGCGAACACCGGCAGCGCTCCGGCCATGGTGACGGCCTGAGCGACCTCGACGTTCCCGAAGGCCGGTACGACGACCTCGTCACCGAGCCCTACGCCGGCGGCCCTGAGCATTGCAGCAGTACCCATGCTGCGGATGGTTGTTGCACAACGTGAACTTCAAGTGACGCAGAACAAAAAAGGGTTGGACCCTGAACCGAAGTTCAGGGTCCAACCCTTTGAATGATTGTTCGGCGGCGTCCTACTCTCCCACAGGGTCCCCCCTGCAGTACCATCGGCGCTGTAAGGCTTAGCTTCCGGGTTCGAAATGTAACCGGGCGTTT